>CBDDTI010000536.1:2500-7114 GCA_965233585.1 bacterium | reverse complement strand
ATGACCGATCTGTTGTTGTTATGGGTAGGTGTCGATTGTAACAATCTGTTCATGACGTGATCTGATAAAGCGCAGATTGCATGGCCGGAAAAGTTTGCGCAAAAGTTTGAACTCGATCTCAGAGGGCGTGATCGAGAAAAATTACCCTTATCACCTTACTGCGATCTGTTAAGATCGACCTTCTTTTGCTATTTAAAGAAAAATCTTAATTAACCATTAGATCATCAAAAGTACTGCAGGTAAATAAATAATTTTTATCATGGCACTCCAGTCTAAAATAGCTGACGATTTACAATCTTTAGTTTTCGCGCACACAAAATATCAGGCCCAGTTGTTCAAAGGATGGATAGAGCTATCCACCGGATAAATTACCATCCAGCGGATAAATAGTAGCAAAACCAATTGAGTTAAACAGTGGATAATAATTTATCCACTGAATAGCGCTATCAACCCTTTGAAATACTGGGGCTAGGTCAAAGAAATGATGGAAACAAAAGACCTCAAACTTATCCCACCAGTTGAAAAAAATTAAAATTCTCTTATTTACTTCTTCCACTGTTGGTTTCACAGATAACCATGCAGCCCATCACGTCGCAGGCGTAGAGGAGATTGTCGAGGCCGTTGGGGCAATTCTTTTATACCTCCCACCTTATTGTCCCGAATTAAATCCAATCGAAGGAATATTTTCTATAGTAAAAGGATGGCTTCGCGCTAACGATTTAATGTTTCTTATCACGCCCGACCCACAAGAAATGATATTGAGGGCATTCTTTCAAGTCACTAGAAGTGATGTACAATCACTTTATACACACTGTGGTTATTCGTAGTGAACATTCATTTGCAGGTCTCCCAATCACCGGGTTAGAACTGACTCATAAATTGACTCGACTGAGACTTGAAATTTGTGTATACCGCGGTTTAAGAAGGATCAAAGATGGATGGGGAGAGGGGGGAGGGGAGCAGGGTTGGTGTAGTGGTGAGAGCGCTCGCCTCCAACCAATGTGTCCCGGGTTCGATTCCCGGACCCGGCGTCATATGTGGGCTGAGTTTGTTGGTTCTCTACTCTGATCCGAGAGGTTTTTCTTCGGGAACTCCGGTTTTCCCCTCTCCTCAAAAACCAACATTTGATTTGATTTGATTTATTTGATTTACAGTCTCCCCAATTAGTACAGCACTCGTGCTCGGCTAGAATGATTTGAGACTCAAATAAAGTTATTATTATTATGTATCAAAATAAAGTGGACATTCTCAAGAATTCGTGAAGAATTGCTCTACCTATATTCAGCAACAACGTAACGTCACCATTTATTACTTATCCTACAAGACTTACTCTTATCACTTCCCTTTGACAACAAAGTCTAATTGCACGTTGACGAGCCTAAAAGCGCGGCTCCGAACAATTATACCGCTCTGTTCAGAAGTCAGATAAATACTGTGTTGTGTCTTTCTTTCAGTTTGTCTTAATTATTAAAATCAACTATCAATATAAAAATCAGTCATGAAAAAAAATTCAAATTCAACTGCTCGTTGCCTTCCAGAGATCCTGGAAAGCTCCATTAAATTAAGCAAATTATGTCTTGAAAGTTGCACGTTTTTAGTTCTCCATGCCTCAGCAGCTTGCCCGATGGGTGAAAAGTAAAGAAGCGTAAACACTAAATAGTAGATTTACCTTGCCGACAAATTGCACACAAGGAGAATATCGGCCGAGGTCAAGATGGTATGGAACGTTCATAAAAGGCACTTTTCACAGCAGTTTCAGAATCATTTCTTTTCTCTCTTCAATTGTTCTTTTTAAGTAAAGATCTCCTATCGGTCCAGGAATGTGGACTGTTTAACTTCTTAAATAACACAATAAATACAAACAATTTATTATATCTTTTACTTTGAGCTAACATTTTGAGATGTCGCTCAGGACATTTTTCTTCTGTTCTTCAAATTCCTCTTTGGAGAGAGCTCCTGCTTGGTATAGCTCGCTTAGCATCTGCATCTGTTTTAATAGCTCTGTCCTGTCGTATGCTGCTTTATCAGCGGATGCCTAAGGAGGTCAGATGTAAACAAAATTTTTTTTATCTGTATGCTTTATGCTACTTATCCTAAAGATAACTACTTTTGGGAAGATGTTGCGTTAGGGCGAGCTCCGTTCGCTAGGACAACAATAATTGAACCATATGTATGGATAAATATTGGCCAAGCCCTGATAGGCATGGCCGTTTATTAAAACTCATCAAAGTAACTTTGGAAAAGCCAAATCTAAAAGATGTAGTCCCAGCAAAGGTGAGGCCGGACCCATCATATACATGTGATCTTTACTTGCTTGTAAAAGGAAATAAAAGAGAAGTTACGCTTTGGTTGTATGCCTTATAAGTTTTACCAAGGAATGAGAATGAGGAACCCCAATCGGAAGCTGGGAAGTTACTAAAACCGTCGGAATTAACATAAAACCATTTCCTTCCATTGGGAAATAAATATTCTTAATCCATTTTTTAGTTGTCTTAGTTAACCATAAGCGACAGGTTAACGCCAGTGGCACCGGCACAACATAAGCGATAAAAGAAGTATATTGAAAGCGACTTCAAGAAACTCGCAACTGCCCATGTGTTTGTCAATCAATCTTTAACTATTTAATTCAAACAACCTTGGACATTTACCTGTTCAACGTGGGAAGCTACATCGGATCTGCTGCTTTTCAGAAATACAGATGCTACTTCAGTTAATGCTTGTGTAAGCTCTGATGCGTTTTTGGTTTGTTTCTTAGAGGTATTTGAGAATACAGGATAGTCTGGTGGCTCTTGATAACTATTGTGATGTCCCCTTAAGCTTTCCTGTGGGAATCAAAGTTGCACTGAATTAACGCTAAAAAATACTAAGGAAATGACACTGAACTGTAAATTTTTCATAAACCCATTTCACCCAACAGATAAACAAAAACGCATTTAGCTCCCATCAAACCAATATTCAATCTACATTTCTTCATTCCGCTTTGCTTAGTTAAAAACATGAAAGCCTAAAATCATACACGTGGAAACTAAGTAGAAATACATGATGAAAAACGGTTCATGTTCGCATCTCCTACAATTTACCAATGCAGTTGCCCACAGCCTGTATTCTCCAAGGCCCCACTTATCTTCGTGGATGGAACGCAAACGTTCGATAGTTTTTTCCAGTGATTTTCCCTTCGACTGTTTTCGTGGCCTCTTGTTTTTCGAGGGATCGTCCGAATCTGTCTCGCTGTCGTCTGGGGAGACTTGCGCTGGGGCTGTTTTTTCTAAGGAAAACGTTCAAATAATTAATGTTACAAAAGCAAATGAAGAACTTAAAATATCTACAAAATGAAGCAATAGAGTTGCACTTACCACGTCTGACATCTTGGGCGGTTCGTTTTGAAGTGCTCTCTTCCTGCTTTCTACATATGTAGAAGACTGCTATCTCATTCTTGTGCAGTTCGCAACTTTCAAATGCCCTCTGAAGGTCATCATTTGTTTTAATTTTAATTTTTTTGTTTGAATAGCCGATATAACCAATTTCCGCCTTTCCTGCCTCATTGAAACCAAGGTGTTCTCCATACGTATCAACAAGCATTCGCGTGGTACTCTGTACGTCCATCTCTGGGAACTCTTCAATCCTAAATTTTTTAAATGTTCGTTTATTTTTAGGATCATTCAGCACGCGAACTAATATTTTATGGGTAGCCATCACAAGGAGATGTAGTCTGTAAAACCGCCAACTAAACAACCTCCGAACCAACCATTTAAACCTTTGAATGATACACCATGTACACGAGGCTCATGCCAGCAAGGCCGAAATCGAGAAATTAAAAACAAAACAATGATCGAGTAAATGTCTACTCATGCTTCCTCGTTATTGTATCAGGAGGATGGTAATAGCTCGTGGCTTTGTTGGAATAACAAGTAGTTGCAAACAATACTTGTTTTTCGGTAGACTTTTATATAATAGACTAAAATGGCGGAGGACAAAAGAACCATTGTTATTCCTATTAGGCCTTGCTAATTAGGTATTGTTATGTTCGCTTTGTTGGTTTGTTTTATGGACATTAATCATTTCCGATCGGGCATATTAAACACCAGCCGTGTTTTGGAGAATGTGAACAAACATTTCTCCGATTATGAATTCGTTACACATCTTTCAAAACTGAAAGATCAAGCCATAATCAATGAAATATAGGACGTTTTCAATGAACATCTATACTCCGCAATAACAATAAAGAAAAGTACGACTTCTGGTGGACGAATAAAAGACGCTCACGAGACACCTTTCGTTTTCGTCCACCAACATGGCGGCGATGACGTCCCGTGAAATCTTCCTAGAACTTAACTTTCTCCAAAAATAATTAACATTCTACTTTTTGTTTTTTGGGCTTTTGAATTGATGGAGGTATGGTGGATGCCAGAAATAAGTAAAATGGTGAAATTCAAACAAAGCCTACAAAGGTTTGACAGCAGCTATTGTTCTTTTCTTTTGTAAAAATGGTCCCCTATTATTTTTTCTGTCAACACCTTTCCGATGAGAAAACAAAAGGCATATATATATTATATATACTTTGAAATTGCAACGTTTTTGAAAACGGGTGTATATATATATATATAGACAAATACT
>CBDDTI010000535.1:10000-19102 GCA_965233585.1 bacterium | reverse complement strand
TTAGAATTTCAAGAAATTTGGCAAAAAAATAGATCAGAGACCACGTGAATGATCTAGCACGAAAAATCTGAATTTTGACATAGGGAATTTTTAATAATACAGGAAACGATTAACGGCGAATTACGGAAATCGCCTATGTCAAAATTTTATTAGAACAGTGTTGACAAAAGGGATTTAATGTTAACTCGTAGTGTGCAAAAGATGAAAACAATTTAACGACTGGATTTTTTTTAAATAAACAAAAACCATTATTTAAGCCTTGTTTTTAACCAGCCCCGTTGCCATGGCAACAGCACGCACCCTTTTCAAAATGCGAGAATAAATACTTCTGGAATTAATCTTGACACTTGCAAAAAATGGGCGCCAGAGAATAAATAGTTTAAAAGTTATGGAGAATTAGGCATAGGCTCTTGAAAACTGTGTTCGGCCACCTTAAGCTCACGTTACGGGTAGTCTGAAATATAAATGGACCCAGCTGAGAAATATCTGGAATAATAAGTAAGAACCGACAGTCCAGCACCTTTATAAACACCCCATCTCATTGTAATCGGTCAAAACGGAATACGGGAAAAGCTATAGAAAGACTAAGTGATGATACAAGCTCATCCGGTGGAATCCCTCCATGCTTGTTTATTACCTAATCACTAAAAACGAAAGTAGTCTATGAGGGTCAGAATTAAGCCCCGTTGGTGTATAGGTATAGGTATAGGTATAGGTATAGGTATAGGTAAGTCATTAATATTCAAACTGTCTAGGTAGAAATGCGTTCCTCCATACTAATGAAGTGTCTAGGTAAAATGCGTTCCTGCATAATAATGTGGATTTCCTGCATACTAATTCGGTATAGGTTTACTAATAAGCGTCGCTCTAGAACAATACAAACAATAAACTTGCCTAAACTTGCCAGTTAATAATTAACCCTGATTGGCTCATGAGAAATCTATTATGTGTTTAAAATAAAAGCGCGCTCTCCGTTTAGCATTTTATTCTTGTCACAAACTCCAGTAACTAATATTTTTGAGCGGATAGCTTCCAAACATGCAAGTCGAATCAACATCTAAACCTACATTCACCGTGGATGAAGCTAATGAGGACACAATTAGTGTGTTTCAAGAAACTGATGCTGCGGTGGATTTGAGAATCAAGAACAGCGTATGTTTAGTCATAGACTTGGAGGGATTCTTTGTGAAAAAGAAATTTCAAGTGCGTGAAATGGGTTATTACTCTTGGGATGAACACTTTGACCGCCATGCTTTCTTCCAGCCAGCAACACTGAAAAACTTGTCTCATAAGGATAAAAAGACAATGAACTTTGCAAAACATAACATACACGGACTCACTTATCAACCCCGTTACCAAGAGAGAGCATATGAGTATGATGAAGTAGATATTGTCTTACTGAGATTATACAACCAATTCAAGACGGAGAAAAGAACTGTGGTAGCCTACAAAGGGGGCCATGTTGAAAAAGACTTGTTAAACAAATTGAACATTCCTTGTCTCGATTTAGAAACTTGGGGTTGCCCCAAATACGAACAGTTAAAGCAAACGATTGTAGAACCATTAGCGAGTTGTGGTTTTCACTTAAATGATAATATTCACCATTGTCCCATGGCCGAGTGTCAGGCGTTTTGGTTATGGTTTCAAACTTATGTCAAGTAAATAATTAGTTTCCACGTCCTGCAATTTTTGGGACAAATGATATTAAAGTTGGTTAACGTCTTGACTAGCAAGGCAAGTTCGAATAAATAAATGAAAATAATAATGAAACATTTAGTCTGATAAATTATGAACAGGTTAATAATCCATAGAAGTTGATAACAACTGAATTACAACTGAAAAACTGTTTATGACATGGAATTTATCGTTAATTTAACCCAAAACGACAGCCTAAAACACCAAAAAACGCCACCACCACAATTCTATTGTTTTCCACCGCCACCACCACCACCTCCTCCTCCTCAATTCTATTGTTTTCCCCTCCTCCTCCTCCTTCTATATGTATTCTAGCTCTTAATATGAATTACTATCCAAGAAAAGGGTTTTAAACTTGCTATTGAAAGCATGTTTTATGTTCTTGACATGTGAAGTACATTTTAAATCTATTTCAAACTGGTGAAACTACAACACCAATATGGTTCGCGTATATCACAAAGAGACTGAACCCAAAAGCATTTTTTTCTATAAATGAGATTGTGCACAGTTAACATTAGTAAGTTGTGCGCATGTCGAGAAATTGAAGGTTTAAATTCAAGTTTAGTGAGGCTCCAGGGCACATTAACAACGTCCTTCTCTAAGGTGAGTTCCAAACCACCCTAGAAATTGACCTAAACGGAGCTGTGATTTACGACAAGTAGTAAATATGGAGTTTGTGGCATTAACTACGCAACAACTGGATTATTTGGCTAGGCAAGATCCTTATCTCGAACCTATCTTCAAAGGTGTGTTTGCGTCAGACCAACTACCGAAAGAAAAAGACATCCAAACAAGATCTGCCTACATTGTTAATGTGGATACCCATGATAAACACGGTTCACACTGGTTAAGCGTACTTGTGGAAAACGATAGATGTAAAGTCTTTGACAGTTATGGATTACCACTCCATTGGTATAAACCCTCGCCCTTTGTGACATGGGTCTTCAAACATTACCAGGATGTTAGTTCCAATGTTGGGCAATTACAAGCTACAGATTCTAATACTTGTGGGCACTACGGTTTGTTTTTCTTATTCGCGAGAGCTAGAGGAAAGTCGATGGAGAGCTTTATTCAACCTTTTAAGTATCTCCGTGATGTTGATAATGATCATAAAATAGGTGAAAAACTGAGAAAGCTCGTAACAGATAATTTACTGAAACTAGGTCAGGAAGAAAACCAGCAAAGTGTTTTAAGGAGTGTTAAGAAACACGCAAGTCTCCTGGATATATAAATAAAAGACATGAAAGCGAAAGCAAATCAGTCATTCATTTCGTGAAAGGTTCATAATCCATAGAAATCTGAAACGATGCGCGGTAGCCCCTCGCAAGACTGCACGCGCGAGAGATCTTCCAGAAAAGAAAGAGCCAAAATAGGTGCCCTCTCTGCCCTTTTGTCCTGATTGGCCTCGTTTTGTCCCTTTTGACTCTCAAAAGTCCTTTTTGGCCTGTGTTGTGGCCTTTTTGTCCTGTGTTGTGTCCTTTTTGACCTTCGCATAAAAGGTTAAAATTTGCTGAAACTGTTTATGACACGACATTTATCGATAATTTAACACACAACGACAGCCATAAACGCCAAAAATGCCACATTATAGCGCTGTGTTTTCCCTGGGCGCGCGTGTAAGTCACGAGCGTGGCTAAACAGAAAACAAGTCATCATTCAATTCTGCCAATGATTTATTTACAATCTTCCTATGTACAAACATCTGTGAAAGGGTATATACAACTATTTACAAACAAGAAAAAAACTATATACAAGAACTCTAAAAACCGAAAACTTTAAATGTCTAATGGAAGCGTGCTAAAACCAACCTTTTAAAACACTGCGTTTCGGGATATCTAGTGTGTTGTTCTATTGGAGTTTATTTCTTTGTTAAGGGGACTTCAGTTTAATTGTTCATTGCGTCCTAATTTCCTGATTAACTTTGTGTTAAACACTTCATAGTTGTTGGAGCTTTCGTTGCCAATAAATGTGTTTTTAATTGATTTCAAATCTCTGTGTATTTGAATAATTTCGCTAATAAATGTAATATTTAAGAAACGTGTTGTTCAAAAATATTTATTGTCGTGCGTTGACAATTAATTAGCGCTCCGAACTTCTCTCTTTTCAGCAAAGCTGAGAGTTCAGATAAAAACTTAACAGATATTTTCATAAACCAGTCGGGTAATATCTCACTCAAATCCCCACCGCCGTCTTTCCATGCTATCAGTGATCCATCCTCCATTTCTCTTTAATTCTTCCTGATATACACGTTCTCTTTCCCGTTCTTCAAGAGTTCCATTTCTCAGTTTTTCAGAATACCGTCGTTCCCTCTCTTGTCGTTCAGCATACGTTCTCTTTCTTTTTTCCTCTCTTTCCCGAATTTCAGCCCTCTTCCTCTCAAATTCTTTTTGCTGGTGTATTAACAACTCTCGGAGTCGTGAATATCCTTCTTGAATTCTGCCTCCTTTTATCCAAGCTTTGTTTTGGCCTCGGGGTTCTTGAATAAATGAAAGGTGACTTACATTTTCCAGCGCCAGGCGTTCCATGTCCTCAATTTCTCGCAGATCGGTATTCGTAAACTGTAAAGCAAAAGATATTTCGATTAAGTTTGCTTATTCCGATTATTTACATGGTTGAAAGTAAATAGACTTATTCACACATCGCTTTTATTTCATTGTGTTGTAAACGGAGTGTTTTGATGCAAATTAAATTCAAAGTAACACGCATAATTACACTTGCTCAACAGTGCGTGTTAAAGCAACCGTTCAGAATCTGTTATCAATAATCAGTCATACTAAAAAATATGTTAAACAAACCCAAATTTAACTTACCGAATTACTTAAATCCAGATCAGCTTCCACGATATCAATTTCAGGTGGTGCCTCGTTGTTTGATGTCTACATTAGAAGAGAAAGTTTTGTTTAAAGAGAGAACTGAACACTTGTTGAACATTCAAAACTTCATCCAACGGTTTAGGAATCAAATGAAAGGCATAAAATATTTTAACAATACTTACAAGTACTTCGCGCTGAGAATATTCATTCATCAGTTGATCAAACGCGCTGATAGTGCCCTCATTAGCTCCCATCTACGGGAAGAAGAGAAAGTTATTAACATTAGTGCGCTGGAGATCAGTGAAAAGTTTTTAACACCAAAGTTTAAACACATTGAACTTACCGTATCTGCCGACAAGTGATTGTCAAGGTGTGTAGTCACATCCGTGGATTCCTGGTTCTCACCAAGCTATTAAAAAAAGAGATGAAACATCAGAGAAGAGAAACAATATTATATGGAGTGAAAGGCGCTAACAAACCAATGATTATGAAACTCACCTCAATTTCTTCGAGAGTCAACTCGGTCAACCTCGCATAAGCCATTGGTACCATCACTTCAGGAATTTGGATCGATTCCGTCAACGTTTCCCAATCACGGACTGATACGCAAGCGTTCAAAGCAGTTTGAAAATCATCGATACTAGTGTAAGCCATTTTCACGATTAAAAGTTTCGAAAAATCGGAGATAAATTTTCCCAGCAAACGAATTGCAATAGTGACGCTACCAAGAGAAAGTGCTCTTTTATTTTAAACACATAACAGATTCTACCTGAGCCAATCAGGGTTAACTATTAGCGGGCGAGCCCAGGCAAGTTTATTGTTTTTATTGTTCTAGAGCGTTGCTGATTAGTAAACCTAGACACTTCATTAGTATGGAGGAACCCATTTTTACCTAGACAGTTTGAATATTAATGACTTACCTATACCTATACCTATACCTATACCTATACCTATACCTATACACCAACGGGGCTTAATTCTGACCCTCATAGACTACTAACGAAAAGTAAGTTTAATACGGGGGAATCTCTTCTGCAGACGACAATCACGTGATCACTACAAACAACTTCTAAGGATAACATGACACGTCAATGAATAAACTTGGGTGAATATTTCACTTTGTAGAGGAAGAAGGAATCGGGTTATTATTAGAGAGCTTCAGAAAACCACTGCGGCAACTGACAGACCTAAAAATTAAAAAGAAACCACAACAAATGATTATCAGCCGATCAAGCGATTACTTCATTACTTATTGGAAATTGCGTGTAAATCATGCCTGTTAGGTCATCAAGGATGAATTTTGAGAAGGTATGTAAATTGTATAAAAAGCGGTAGACTGATTCTCACGGCGAAGAGGGGAAAAGAAATAAAACAGCAGTAAAATTAAAACAAGTACAATATATTTGCCCGATATTTCGGTTTGAAATATATAAACCTTCTACGGGGGCTAAAAGAAACATTTATTGGAAATTGCGTGTAAATAAAGCCTGCTAGGTCATCAAGGATGAATTTTCATTTTTCATGATTCATTTTCTTTTACGCGGAAGGTTTGTATTTCAAACCGAAATATCGGGCAAATGTATTGTACTTGTTTTAATTTCACGTCACTGCTGTTTTATTTCTTCTCCTCTCTTCGCCGTGGGGATCAGTCTACCGTTTTTTGCATAGCATCTTTTGATTTTAACTGATCCAGGTCTCCAAAGATCCGGCACCCTCTTACATTGGTTTGTCATTGTGGTCTTGCCGATATTAGAAGATATGTAAATTGTGTTTGTTCTCTTGAACTACAAATGGGCTCATAAAGTAGCACAATATGATGGAAAATGATCATACACGCGCAGGTAACCGTTGCTATGGCAACCATTATAACTTCAACAACACGCTTGATACATTTATCCATAATACATTTGCCATCGTTTTTCTTACGAAGGATTAGTTACGTCTCCTAACTTACTCCCTCGGGTATACATTATGTCAGTTAAAGTTTCGTGTTTGTTTAGCTTGATTTCGAGTGTTTTTATACCCCGCTGTAAAGTGAAACTCCAGTCATATTGTTAATTGTTGCTTACTCCAGTTTGCGAGCCCAGTAAAAATGGGGTGGGGGTGGGGTAGGCGGGGTGCGAGAAGGGGGGGGGGGGGAGAAACAGGTGTCGTAATATACCGCTTCCTACCATAACGGCCACCTCTCTCGACTGCCATTTTCCTCGATCCGTTCCGAAAGTGGCTGCAATCTAATTTTTCAATGTCACTGTTGCGGTTTTCCATCCTGCATTTTATGTGATGACTTTTTCAAATATCACTTGTTTAGTTAGGGGTTGTTATTCTTAGGAGAAGGAGAGGGGAATTCCATGCGAACTTAGATGCTTGCAAATTTCAACTACGAGTGGTCAGTTTTTGCCCCTTAGCCTGGCCATGGCGGGAAGGCTGAGAAGAAACCGCCTGAGAGTGAATTGGACGTGGCGGGAATGGGGTGAGGTTTGGGGCGTCGCCTCCTCTCACTTTCCCTACCCCTCCCTCCTGTCCTCTCTCTTCCCTTTTTCTCTTCATCCCATAATTGACTGTAATTGGCTAGAGCGCCCGTTCACAGCCTATTGTTCCTGAAAGGAAAAGTGAAAGTTTGGTAGGCCTGTCAACACTTATACAGATCGCTCTCACATTTTCTTGTCAGTTCAATTGCCTGCAGAGGCCGGTGGATGTACTTTCCCCGAGGCATTTCCTCAGCACGCCTAAGAGTTTCATTGATCTTTTCGTAAAGTTTCGAAAACTTAAGGTGGTTCTGAACCCCATGTACAGATTTTTTTTAAACTTTGCCAAAAGTTAATCTCATCTTGCTTATTAAAATCCTATAATAAGGAAAAATTTCACCTTGCAGTTTTTGAAATATAAGCCCTTAAAGCTGAAATTAAGAGTGTTTTTAGCAGGTCATAGTGTTGCTATGGCAACCTATTGTGTAACAAAAATAATACTGTGTTCACCAGTAATTGGGCAGTTTTTTTGATACCATGATTGTAGCATCAATTGATAAAGAGTGGTAATTATGACCCATCAAAATCTACGTCTTGAAAAGTGCTGGAAACTGTTTTAAGCCACCTTAACAGCGTTTGTTCATTCACTCTTCAATAGCAGTTCCTGCGGAAAACAACTACACTTTGACTAGCAATTGATTTGACTATCCAAGCATTAAAACCTAAAAATCATGCAAGTCAAAATATACACTCTAGTTTCTAAACATACTGTACCTTCAAAAATGCTACAAAGCTTCATAGCCTTCAAGCTAGTCAGCCATTTGCTGACGAAAACGACCTCTTTTTCTCTAAACTTCTCCATCCCTGGAACAACCACAAGTGTTCTTGACACTTCTGGCTGAAATTCCCCACCACACCCAGGCAAAGTTCAAATTTCCCATCCCTTGAAAGGTCTTTCATGTCAATTCATGCATCAGTCAATTCCAGCAGTGCCCGTCCCCAGGGGTTTCATTAAGTTTTTGTGCAGGTCAGTGGGGTTTTCCAGCAGGAAATTTTTTAGTTTTTCTTATGAAAAGTCTCGTTCACAGCCAGTCAATTTGCCCGGTGCCCGGCCCTTAATCAACCCCCCTGCGTTCCTCCTCCCGGACTAACCCCCGGGCATTAGCAATTTTTTTTTTTTTGGGGGGGGGGGGGGGGGCGAAGAAAGAGGGCAAATGCTCCGCCCCTGGTATTGTCGCCTTCCAACACTTCTGTATTTCTTTATATTTTGTTTTTAACAGTTTGCGATAGCGAGATAGCGTGTCATTAAATATTTTCTTGTGTAAAAGCCATTGGTTTTGAATATTTTAGGCTCGCAAGATCTGTCTTAAAGATCGGATCATTTGAATTCGCAAATCTTCAGTATTTTAACTCTACTTCCATGAATATAAAAATTGCTACGCAAGTTTTAAATTCATGAAAGTGGATTTAAAATAAGGTTAGTTTTGAATGTGAAATGCAAAATAGTCGTGTTCACGCAGTGTTCACGTCGGTGATTGCTTTGTGATAAACAAAATATAGTTCACCTTGTCGCTTATATTTGTGCTTACAAATATATAATGAAAAAATATCCAAAATTGAGAAAACATACCTAAAAAACATCGACAAGTTTTTCTAGTCCCTGATGGACGAGCCAGTCTTTGACAAACGTCTCGTCCTTCCCCATTTTCGAAAACACATGTGCCAAATGCCCGGGAGTCGAGCCGGGTATGCTAATGCCCAGCCCCCGGGGCCGCGATAAAATTGCGAATGGCCCACCTCCGGGACTGACAACGTGAGCAAATGCCCCGCGGTTGCCCGGGGGTGGTGATGGGCACTGCTGAAATTGATTGATGCATAACTTCCTACTTTCCACTGAGGCACAGGTGACAGTCAAACGCCCATGGTTTGCCAGGGGGGGATGGAGGGGGAGGGATGTTAAAGCTTTAAATTGATCGGTGCATGATTGTGTCATCCCTTGTATTACCCCTGATACTCGGATGGTGTGTGGCCTGCTTCCCAAAACTCTCAGGACCAATACCTGTGATTTTCCATATGTAGACCATGTTTATGACGTGTCCCCAAAATTTGATATCCTATAAAACCCTTGA
>CBDDTI010000535.1:0-5000 GCA_965233585.1 bacterium | reverse complement strand
TTTCAAGGGCTCTAAAATTCACATTAACCCCTACACTCCCAAGATCTCAATGTTGATTCTCCTTACTGCCTTGCATACACTTCATATTTTTTGGCCGAGTTTAACAGATTTCCGGAACTTTCCAGGACCAGTGGTCTTTTCCCAGGACTTTCCAGTCCTGGAAAATGCCACTATAAAATTCCAGGATTTTCCAGGACCCGTACGAACCCTGCCTACAAGTTATAATTTTGTAAACACTAACTCCCCCCTTGTCAATTCTAAATAGGCTCCACTATCCCAGACATGAACATGTGCTCATTTAACAATCATCACTAAGAGGAAAGTTTTCTAGACACTGAATATTCCTTTTAGCTTGTTTGTTTTCTTTTTCCATGCAGTATTCGATAGCCTGTCTTCCTTTTCTCCCTGTCCAGAGTGGTGTTCCACAAAACTCCACTTGGGATGTGGAGCAATGGACAGCTTCTTTTGACACAGAAACATCACTTCCAGTAATAATTATAAACCCTAGCATGTTTGAAATTCTTGACTCCCTTCCAATATTGCGCACCCTATCTCACAAAGCAATAAATTGTTGTTCTTTGCCTATGGGCTATAACAAAAAAATATTTTAGGATACTGTAATCATTTGATTTAGCATCCTCCTTCCAATAACTGCCCCCTTTTGAATAAGTGCACTTCTTCAAATGTGCTTTTATCAATAAGTGCTCCCCATTCTAATAACCACCCCCATTCTAATATTATAGTAATATTACATCACTGTCAGACCAGGTATCAATAGAGGTTCATCTTCCTTAATTGGTACTGATATTGCAAAATAATAAGTCTTCATCCGAGTGTCTCAACTATGTCCAGATGTCAGAGTTGCTGCACCAGCAAGCTTTTACTGAAAGTGACACTGTCAAAGCTGCTGGTATCGTCATCCTCCTAACTGAGCATCCAGTGTGTATTTGTTACTGTTTCTGTTGTTGTTCTTAACCAAGGGAAAGTTCATTGAATATGACAAGGTGGTGGTGGGGGGGGGGGGGGGGGGATGAAGATATTGAGGGGGGGCTCCGAAAATTTTTAGACACCTAAAAGGGGGGCTCTGAAAAAATTAGGGGGGGGGGGCTCCGAAAATCTGTATTCTTTAAAATCAACAGGAGCGGGAGGGCTCCTAAAAAATTGAGCTGCTAGCAAGGTGGGGGGGGGGGGGGGGGGGGCTACTAAAACTTCAAGCTTTGAGTTTCAATATCTTCATCCCCCCTTGTCATATTAAAAGAACTTTCCCCAATACGGTATCAAGTTAGGTTTTGGATATTCACTTGTTTCTCAATACCATAATAAGCAACCTGTCCCTAATTACTGCCCTGTCTCGAATAAGCCCCCTCCCTTGAGGAACCAAAGGTAAAAAAAGTGCTCCAGGTGCTAAATTTAATTTGAATCATTGCATTTTTCAGGTAGAGAGGAAACCAGGACCTGCAATTTCTTCCATCTACAAGTTTAAAAGTTTGCTAAAAGTGAAATACAAGAAACAAATAAGCCAAATATCCATTACAACATCAACAATATTCCTCTTTAATTCCATTTTATAAAAGTAGTGATGAGTGTTATCTATATGTTATTTGGACCAGCTTCAAACTGCACACTACACAAATCATGTTAGCCACTAGAATCTGACTCACTACAGAAAACTGGATCACTGATGTCAGTTGTATGATGCAAAAACAGAGTATTTTTAATGAACTTCGGGGTGTTTGGAAAACTGATGAAACACTTTCATGAGTTGCTTAAAAATGTCTTCTAAATCAAAACTGAAACTTAAAGGTGTGCAGAATAGCAAAGGAAATCCTTGTAAGCTAACCACTGTAAGTTACAAATATATTCTTGAAAGTAGCAAAGTGGGGTTTGTGATCTTACATCATGCTGAAAATTTTTACTGTGAAACTTAAAGGCTGAAACACCAGAAGTAGTTATGGGATGTCATTGTGTAGCTAGGAAACAGCCAATTAGGCACAAGAAAATAACACCACAGACAGCAAGGGCACGTTCCATTCAACCAAAATTTCCAGAAATTCTGGTTCAAAATCGAATGGAACAGAAATTTTCCTGAAATTTGTTTTGAAAATATTGGTTCACCTCTCAAGGTTGTCCTTTTTTCTGGAAATTTGGAAATTCTGGAAATTCCCTGTTCCATTTGACATTTCTACCTGGTATGAATCGACCCCAGTCCCTTTAGTCATGAGCTACAGGAATGGCTGCCAGTCTTTCATTTGCCACTACACTGGATGCAAAATGATCTGCCATAGTTTGCACCTGTTCTTGATTGAAAATAAAAATGTTAGGATCTGGTTTCCTGGAAAATTGTCTAGACTGGTCATTCCAAACTTCCTATGGGTCAATTAACCCGCTTTGCATACTCTCCAGGGAAAAAAAGTTCATATTAAGTTTCTCTCAAAAATATTAAGGAAGAGATGAAATCGGAATGCGTGTTAAACTTCTCCACATGAAGCAGCTTATGGCACTTAAGACAGCCACTTCATCTCTTGGTGGGAAATGTGCTCAATCGGGAATAGAACGAGATCGGTTCGGCCTGGTGGAAAATACCATTCTGTTCGACATGTGAAACTTCGGAAATTCAAACCAGAATTTTTGGTCCAATGAAACGTGCCACAAGAATACATTTGTGGTTTTGAGACTTGTTTTCATGTCCGGAACTTGACTGTGATTGGTGAATACTACACAACTGACCTACCAGAATCATAAAAATATGCTGACATGTTTTTGATTCACACAATTCATGCATCATATATACTTTCAGCTTCTTCTAACAATGGTATTTTCAAAAATTCACTTATGAATCAGTCAATCAAGTATGTCTTTTAGTTGCTTTTCATACGTCACACAGTAGCATTTACCTTCGTCACGTGTCACACAAAAACCCTTTGCAGCCCACTTCATTGCTTTAATTTGATGAATTATTAATAAGTTTGAGAATTTATGATAAACACTTTACTTCTACTTAGCCACTATACATATCAAGTAAGCAGTTAGAAAATAAGGATGATTTTCAAGACAATCTTGGCATAATTCCCATCGCCAAAACTGACTTTAAAAATTATCCTTCTTGCTGACCTGTTTAAAGAGTATGAGACAGTCTGACTTCTTTTCAATTAAAAGGCAAATCAGATTTATGTACCAAAGGTCTGTGTGACTGGTGATGCTGCATGTGTCAAACAGTGTCACTTCTGTAATCCAACCAACTTCAAGCTGAGATCCCACAACTTCTTAGCTGCGTCATCATCCTGGGCACCTTTGCATGGCTCTTTGAAGGCACAATCTGCCAGATACTTGCCGCTTACACCTTCCATCTCTTCTGCAACTGCACAGTAAATAGATGTCTGGGCTCCCTGTTCTACATCCTTGAATAGATACCAGCGGATTGGACCCACCAGAGTACTGGACAAAAAGGAATGACGCTGCAAATCTGTACTGACTGCACCCGGGTGAAGTGAATTGGCAGTCACATGGCTACCCTCAAGGCGTTTGCTCAACTCTCGTGTGAAGAGCACATTTGCAAGCTTGCTGTTGAAATACGCTGGCCAAGCACTGTAATTCTTCTCCCAATGGATGTCATCAAAGTTTATCTTCCCAGACCCCATTGCATGAGCTGACGATGATACGTTGATGATGCGACTCGGCGCCGATTTTTTCAGCCGATCAAGGAGCAGCATCGTTAGCAGAAAATGGCCAAGGTGGTTGGTTCCAAACTGCATTTCAAATCCATCCTCGGTCTTCTGATAATCGCAAGCCATCACACCAGCGTTGTTGATCAGGATGTCAAGGCGAGGTTCACTGTTCAGGATCTCGTCAGCGAACTTGCGGACTGACTCTAAAGAGGCCAGGTCTATCTTCAAAAGAAAGACATCTTTGCTTCCACTTCGCTCTTGTATCTCTTTCAGTGCTGCTTTGCCTTTCTCCAGGTTGCGACAGCCGATAAGCACCCTCGCTCCTCGCTTAGCTAAATCTACTGCAGTTTCTTTGCCGATGCCGGTATTTCCACCAGTGATAACAGCTGTTTTTCCATTAAGGCGTTTGGTGCTGGTGCATCGAGGCCCTTGGAAGAACCTTCTCCCAGCAAAAAGTACAGCAACTGCCGCTGCACCGATCGCAATTGGCACCGCCATCTTGTTTGTTTTCGAATAATGTCAACAATAAGTCAGCAGAGTAGGGAGCCGCCCTGAAGGACAACCGAGGAGTACTAGGAACCATTCTCTTCCCCAGAACCCCCTTATCCTTGGCATGAAGAATTTAACAAAGGTATAAAACGCCATACTATTAAAAATTGGTTCATGCTTAGCGTGCGTATATCGAGTTATGGATGCACGCGGGAAGTTGGAGAGCACGAAAGAAGCGTAAGAGTTGCTCGAGGCGCAGCATCCATAGTCGATATACGCTCAGCTAAAAAGGCATGAACCAATCGGTGTCAACCTAGACTGGATCACGGACCGGACCGCGGACTGGACCGCGGACCGGATCGCGGACCGGACCCCGGACCGGACCACGGAAAGGACCATGGACCAGATCAAGAAAAAAATTTCAAAATTCAAAATTCAAGATTGAAAATCCCAAACTAATTTTGCTAATACTGATCTTCTCCGGTAGAAAATTAGTGATTTCAATTTGGAAATAAAGTAAGCTTGTTGCACACCAAATGAAGGATTTTAACGAAAAACAACTAAAAATATCCTGAAAGGTGCTTCTGACGCCCTGAAAATGATTTGGGTCGGAAAATAATTGAAAAATGGGGAACTACGAATAACTTGAGTTAACCTCTTCCAGGTGTTCAGTTAGTTGGGGCTCAGCGTGAAAAACGGTGATGGAAAAAATAAGGGAGAAGCGCTTTCTCTCACAGTGTTCCTCCCCTATTTTTTCGCAGCGTTTCCAAAGTAGCCAAACGTTTCCCACGCGGTCGACATTAAAACTCTCCAGACAGAAAGCCAACAACACGTCTTTTGGCGCCG
>CBDDTI010000534.1:0-5699 GCA_965233585.1 bacterium | reverse complement strand
AGTTAGAAATATGGGTCACAGATAGAAAAATGTGTCACATTTAGAGAAAGGTCTCACAGTTAGAAAAATGGGTCACAGTGAAAAAATGTCTCACAGTTAGAAAAAATGTGTCACATTTAGAGAAATGTCTCACAGTTAGAAAAATGTGTCACATTTAGAAAAATGGGTCACAGATGGGAAAATGTGTCACAGCTAGAAATATGGGTCACAGTTAGAAAAACGTGTCACAGTTAGAAAAATGGGTCACAGTTAGAAAAATTGTGGACAGTTAGAAAAATAGGTCAGATTTAGAAAAATGTGTCACATTTAGAAAAATGGGTGACAGTTAGAAAAATGGGTCACATTTAGAAAAATGGGTCACAGTTAGAAAAATGTGTCACATTTAGAAAAATGGGTCACAGATAGAAAAATGGGTTACAGTTAGAAAAATGGGTGACATTTAGAAAAATGGGTCACATTTAGAAAAATGGGTCACAGGTAGAAAAATGTGTCACAGTTAGAAAAATGTGTCACAGTTAGAAAAATGGGTCACAGTTAGAAAAATGATGGAGACCCTGTTCCTAGGTTTCACCATTTTATTCAGAGCCGCGTTTCTCAAGAGTGATCGAGTGTCTCTTTAATTATCGCATCGATGTTCTCCTTATTGACCTAGTTTCGTCTGTTTTGTTTTAAACAGGACTCGGCAAACGTCTTATGATTTCAGCCCATTGAGCAGGAAGTCTTAACTCACACTGAAGAAGAAGAAGAAGAAGAAGAAGAAGAAGAAGAAGAAGAAGAAGAAGAAGAAGAAGAAGAAGAAGAAGAAGAAGGAGGAGAAGAAGAAGAAGAAGAAGGAGGAGAAGAAGAAGGAGAAGAAGTTTGAAGAGAATACAATTCAAAAAGCACACCATACGCTAATTTAAGAAAGCCAGTTGTTAACTTTGATTCCAGTAAGTTCGTTAAGATGTCTTGTCTATTTGGCAATTTAGTACCAGTCAGGCGAGAAAAGGAAATATTATACTGTTTCTTAGAAGCCAGGGTAAAGCTGTTTTCTAACATAAACGATCATCGTCTTAGTTATGCTATGACTTTTCTTGGGATCAACACGCTTGCGTGCACTGAAGCAGAACATTTGTTCTTAGGAAGAAACTCTGCTCTCAATTTGCGCCCTTCAAATTGCTCAGCGAACAAAATTTAACACGACTGCATCGACTGCTGTTCTTCGATTTCAGTGAGGTAGAAAGCAGAACGCCTCCTAGTCATGTTAACATTCAGTTTCCATTTGCGACCAATCAGCGAGCCGAATTTCCTTCGCATGGCATGCCGCTAAAGCCTTGGCACTATCAAAGTGGTGTTGAAGAGACGCCGAGATATGAAACTTTTGAAGACCAGTCTAGACGTGACAATAACAGCGCCCATGATCATAGCGCGTCCAGATTAGAATCCGTTTCTAGGATAGAGCTGAGCGAAACGGGTGGTCTAGACCTTGAGAGCGCAGTTTCCAGCGTTGAGGTAGAATCCTCTGAGAATGGCCAGTCCAGCGAGTTTTTTCGGGAAGAGCATTCTACATCGGTAGACGTTTCGGAAGAGAAGAAAGATAAGAAGCCCGGAATTACCTTAAGTCAAGCCGAAATGTCACCTGACTTGCGTTCGGAGTTGTGCGAGATAAGAAAATTTTACTCCGACGAACTAAACTGCAACCGCGAAGGAATTGCCTTACAAAATACGACCATAGACAAAATGTTGGAAAGAACTACTGGATTTCTGTGGTTTTTGAAAAACATAAAAAAACTTGATCCAGTCTTGGATCACTGTGCCAATCCGGAGTTGGTGCAAGAATTTGTGCAATTCATGATGAATAAGCGAGGCGTGAAACCTGTTACCTGCAGCCGGTATATTTCGGCTTTGATCAATGTGCTGAAAGTGCCACTAGATTCTTACGGTACGGTATCGAGCGAAGTCTCCGAGAAAATCAGGGCTATTCAAAGACAGCTCGAGCGGTTAGCCAGAAAAGAGCGCGTGGATTCCCAGGCCCAGAAACCTGAATTGGAGAAAGTTGTCTATTCAGAATTACTCGAGCTTTCTCGCGAATTAAAATGGGAAGTACAGGAACAGAGCGGAATTGTTCGGGCAAGGAGTTGCATGAATTTATGCCTGCTACTGTTATATTGCGCTGCCAATCCGGGTCGCGTAAAAGAATACCGCGTAAAGTCTCCGAGAAAATCAGGGCTATTCAAAGACAGCTCGAGCGGTTAGCCAGAAAAGAGCGCGTGGATTCCCAGGCCCAGAAACCTGAATTGGAGAAAGTTGTCTATTCAGAATTACTCGAGCTTTCTCGCGAATTAAAATGGGAAGTACAGGAACAGAGCGGAATTGTTCGGGCAAGGAATTGCATGAATTTATGCCTGTTACTGTTATATTGCGCTGCCAATCCGGGTCGCGTAAAAGAATACGTCACGCTCCGAATTTATAAGGATCAGAGTGCAGAGCAGTCAAAAAATCAAAATTTTATGTTTCAACGAGGACGGCAGTGTCATTTTGTTTGAGGATGACTACAAGACGCGAGCTACCTACGGTCCAAATCGCACGGATTTAACACCGCTTACCTTTCTAACTTACTATTTGCAGCTTTATTGCAGCAAATTGAGATCCCTTTTGCTATGTGGGAAAGAGCACGACTACTTTTTTGTCAATACCAGAGGCGACCCGTTCTCGCAGGCATCTTATGGCCATTACGTTTCCGCCTTGTTCGAGAGATATTTCAGTTTTAAATTAACCACGGTGTACATCAGAAAAGCTGTGGTAAACCACTTTAAGTCTTTGCCTGAAAGCGGCGATGATTCCTTAAGAGAGTCGTTTGCCACGTTAATGAAACATTCGGTCAGGACACAGAAACGTTACTATGATGAAAGACCTTTGGCTCAGAAGAAAAGCAAGGCCTTGCACTTGTTAGGGTCCATGGCCTCTAGAAGCTTAGGGGAAGGTTCGGTAGACGTTCTTAGCGACGAGGACGAAGAATTGAACATCGAATTGCTACCAGCACAGGGAGACTTTGTAGCGCTGGTGGCAGCCAATTCCACCAAGAGCGTTCCTGAAGTTTTTGTGGCTAAGGTGTTGAGGATTTCTGACGATCGAAAAACTGCCTATCTCGCGGAATTTTCGGAGCTAGAACCGGGAAAATTCAAGCTCGAAGCAGGAAAAAGCTACAGAGAGGCAACCAATGCCTTGATTTATCCAGTCGATGTTGTCTATTCACACTCCAACGGCGTCTATGAGTTAAGAACGTCCAAAAACGAAATTCACCAACGGGTCTGCAAGAAATAGTGATTCTGTCAACTAGAGCTGTTTTTGAAACAGATCATTTATTGAAAGTCAACGTGAAAACTATATATCTTCTCTTTTGTTTTTCAGTCCTCTTTACTTGCCGGCATACGCATTTACGCAGAAAATCATGGCTAGTGGATTGATGTCGCTTTTCGCCGAAAGAATGAAATATCAAGTCATCGACGAGGTGCTGAGAGAAATCGGCCTACTTCCACAGTTGTACGAGCACTTCCTTGCCAGCAATGATAAAACGGTGGTTTCGCTGCCGTGGAGAAATTATTGTCGTGCATTATCGCAGCCTCTCTTTACCTACGTGAGTGACTTTTACGGTG
Organism: bacterium; assembly: GCA_965233585.1. Classification (GTDB taxonomy): domain Bacteria; phylum SAR324; class SAR324; order SAR324; family NAC60-12; genus CBDDTI01. The sequence goes on along the minus strand of CBDDTI010000534.1, from coordinate 2,064 downwards.
CGTTTCTTCGCCATAGTCCGAGCGAGCGCAATTGCAGTGTTTGTCTAAGCCAGCACTCACGAAATCAGCTGTGTCTGCCAGATTTGTTCCAGAAAGACGGGCTAGATTTACTTTTCGATATGCTGGAACGCAGACGATTTTACTTGTGCGCAGAAGACGACCTAGTGTCACTAATAAGAATCTGTGGTTATCTGCTCATCAACTGCGACATCCTACACGCCCTTCTGCTAAATTTGCTTTCACTTGACGAAGTTCGTAGATCGGAAAGCGGACCTGCGTTTGTTTACGAGCTTTATAGGAACGGATTTATGGAAAGCGCTGGTCATTTCGCCCAAGGTATAGACCACCCAAACTTTTACAGCTTATTGAAACGAAACCAAAGTTACCGCCAAGTGAAAAGGCAACTTCGCAACTACCTTCGCTACAGGGAATTTGCGGTAGTTTACACCTATCCCTCGGGCAGGGTAAAGTTTTCAAAAGTCAGGGCAGCATTTTTCGGAGACTACTACAGTCTTCCACTAATGGAACCCGACAATTATCCCGAATGTGGCTGGTAATTAGAAAATGCAACTGCACGATAGGTCGCATTCTTATTGTCCAACATAGCGATGTCTGTCAACCGTCCTAGATTGGATGAAGGGCATACGGCCTCTCGAGCAGTTGCCGTTCAGCCTGCAGTACAATAACCAAAAACCAAAAACTTGATTCACTTTCCTAAAGTTTTGCGTCGTCTATCTCTCAGCGACGTCTGTTATCCGTTCTGATTCCATAGACACCGCTTAGCTTGTTGGAAAGTAAATTTCTTAAGACAATTGTCGTTCGGTGCCACTTGACTGCTGGCAGGGAGTTTCAAATTTGTCTCTAAGACGCGAAACTACAGGTTGTCTGATTAGTTTTATTTGCAATACTTGTCGTTAGTAAGCAGGTAGTTTAAAATTTGTTGCTGTTAAGTTTCTTTTGTGCCTGAGAGGGGCGAAAATGCAAGTTGTTCAATGAGTTTTATTGTTAAGACATGCCGTCTAGGCCTAGTTTAAGTTTGAAAGAGCAATAGATTTCGCAATCCTTTAATTAGTCGCCTGCAATGTTAACTTAGCTAATCAAGTTGCTAAGGAAGTGAGCAGCGTTCATAATTGTTCTTTCATTTTATTTTATTCTAATAGTCGTATTGATTATTGTATCCAATTTTTGGACTTTGTAATTTTGTCGTGAAGCGCATTTGAACATTGTGTGGAATTTGCGCTATACAAATTATTGTTATTATTATTATCGGTAGGATATTGTAGTTGTTACAATTGTCCATTGCTAGGATATCGTAGCTCTTAAAATAAAGCTCTTGTTTCTAGATAAAAAATGTTTGTTTGATGATTAAGTCGCCTGACTGTGTTACCTCAAGAGGAATGAGAGCTTGTCTTTTGTCTTGTAGAAGAGACTTACACGAGCGCATTTTGTCAAGACCGACCCTAACTTGAAGGCTCTATATTGAAAGCTCCAGTGTATTGAATAACCGTTTAAAAAGAAAAGGCTTGAATAACGACGTAAAGAATGATAAATAAATTCGCTTTCTTCCTTTCTTTCTTCTAAAGGGACCGCGCGGTGAATTGAATTTAGAATTTTTCTTCCGGCAAAATCACTGACAAGGAAGATATATAGTCATTCTTTCAGCCATCGCAATATAGATAAGATCCCGATCGCGCTCTGATTGGCCATAGACCCATGTTTTATGAGATTTTATATATTAGCATATACTAAAACAGTGGTTTGTGATCATCTTTTTGTGCGATATTATCTCCCTGTTTCAGTATATACTAAAACAACTATTCACCTCGGTGTCGGTAGCTAGCCACCTCCACTTCGGTGAATAGTTGTTAAATATTCAAATCAATGCGCGTGCTCTGATTAGTTAATAGGGAACTTAAGCACCAGACGTTTTTGGGGCGACGGCGACGTCTCCAAACGAGTAAGCCTGGGTAAGAGGGTGCCGTCGTTCGCGCCAAAATCCAAACTTAAGCAAAGAGTGTTTTTGCGACGGCAACCCATTCGAAACCTGCCTCGAAAGCGTGAGAA
>CBDDTI010000532.1:0-13488 GCA_965233585.1 bacterium | reverse complement strand
CACGATCAGTATTAAAGATTTCTGTTAGTGTTATGGCGTTTCTGAAGAGCTTTTTTGATCACACGGAACACTCCTTTTATTTTTTTTCCAACTCTCTTTCTCTTCTGTTTATTCTCGTCCCCAGAGGCAACGCTCCTTTTGGTCAGCACCAGGAATCGCGACCTCTGGCCAGGTCCAACGACGTTCTGGTTTTGAATGGCTTTGTAAACACGATAGATTGAGAGCAGAACCGATCAGATTTGTAACACTTGACTCTGAGCATGGGCAGAGTGACGTGGAGTCCGTGAATCGCGGACTTCCGGTGTTGGACCAGGCCAGACGTCGCGACTCTTGGTGCTGACCAAAAGAAGCGCGGCCTCTGGGTATGAGCATGCCTTCTGTTTTGTCTAACATCAGGCGCGAGTATCCTACTAGTTGGCCTCTAATCAGAATTGCGCGTTTGAAGTTTGTAGTCTCCCCAGTTTGTGATCGTGGCATTTTTCAGAACATTTTCAGTTGCATAATAAATCCCTTATTAACCAAGCTTACAATTCTTGTTGACTAATTACTTGTAAGCAACTTATGGACGTCCGGCACATTAACCCCCGTGCATTCTAGATAAAAGTCAAAGCAAGTTTATGGCCACACATTGTTTAAAGAGTTGCAGTTTGTTTGACAGTATATCACCGCTGACAATTAACGTCTCAAATGTTGAGTCTGGTCAGTGAGCTCGTATAGTAAATATTTGGTCATAATATACCACTTTGTCACTGAGATTATAGCCTTCGTCTCCGATCGACTTTGTAATGAATTTCAAACATTTCATCTGGCTATTTTTTGGGGAAAAAAAACTGACAATACAACAATATACAATTTTTTTGTTCCTGTTTATTTTGTGAAGTCCAGTAAACTCCTCATCCGAGCTATCTCATTACATTCAATACACTTTTGCTGCTAGAACTGTGACATCGTATCTCAAGGACGCAAATCTGACCTCACTTTCTCGAAGGCGTAGGCTCCGATGAGTTATGAGATCACGAATTTCGTCGTCTTGCCTACTAGATCGATTCCTCATTGATCGTAGTTTGTCAAGCCTATTCTTAGATTTGTCACACTCTTGACAAGTATCAACTCTGAACTTTCTGAAGCTTAGAACGTCTTTCAGTTCCCTGTTAAATATATTTCTAAAAGTTGAAAAACTAATTACAGGTCCCTTATTTTAATTTTAAGAACGAATGTCGCTAAGGCTTGAGCAAAATTGGAAATGGTCATCACAAACTTTCCGTCATACTTTGTGTGCATATAAACCTTGGTATGAAACTACTTGCTGTGGCATTTGTTTGCTTTCTGATGCAAACCTGTACTGAGCACCAGGGGGGGGAAGTTCAGGCCTAAAATTGCAATATTTTTTCCCGTTTTTTACCACAAAATTGAAATTTTGCTATCTAAATTTTTCAAAGAACATACAACTATTTAAAAATTTCTTTCTATCATAGCAAAGCATCACTTTTCGTCTCCATAAAACTTGTGTCACTTTTTCACGAAGCCCCCCCTGACGGCAGCTGGGCATTATCATTGAAAAGGGGGTGAAACGTTTTTAGGCAAAGCTGAAAATAAAACATGTTTGATCAAATTTTTTTCGAACTGGTATTCTGATTTATATCAAAAATGGCAATATATAGGCATATTTCATCCTTTGCGAATCTTTTGATTCTTAAAACTCCGCGGGCAATCCATCAGTTTTTGCACCGCAAGCCATTTCCATGGTACACCTATGAGAAATTTGCATTTTTGTGTGCTTTTTGTTCACCGCTATCTTTTTTCAAAATGACATCATTGCATCAGTTTTAAGCTACATCTTTTGTTTGTTTCCTATAAATTGTGCTTATCGAGGTTTTACTGTCAGATTTTAAGCAGATGAATTATGTGGTACTTTTCAAATACCACATCTTGTGTTTTTTGGATAATTTATGCAGATTACTCTTTTCTTGCAACAAAGCGACTAAAATCTCAAAATTACGCTGTCAAGCAAGATTAACAGATTTGTAGGTATTTATAACAGCCAAATAAAATTGCACAGACCATTAAAAAAGGCAGTTAATGCGAGCGACAAACGTTTCAGAGCCAAACGTACATCACGCGAAAAGTTAGTTCTTTGTTGACGTTTCATCCATTTCATCCATGTAAATGGTGACGCGCATTGGACTCGTGGTTCCCGTTTTCGATGCACACCACAGTAAAACCCTGCAAAAATACTGCAGCTGCTTATGGATGAACAATAAAGTTCGGAGAACCATCATCCTTTGATTTAGCTAACGGATCGACATCTTGGAATGCGGTGTTTCGACTACTGATTTCGGGCGCTCTTTATCATGTCGTACTGGCTAGTTTGTCATGCTATGAGCAGAAGATTGGTTCAAATGCAACTGATGCATTAATTGAGGACATCAGGGTGGAGGTGTTGAAATTCCAGATGCCAAGCTTCAGAACTTACGCCGAAATTAATCGTCGAATGAAGGTGTAAGAGTCGCAAACCTTCGTAATTATGTGTTTATGCTTCTTCGCGTAACCGCTGACCGTTCGTTAAAGCTGACCTCAAGAGAACTTGAATAACATCATCCTTTTTCCGGCCTTTCACCCCTTTTACCTTCCACTCGAGCTTCATCCAACATCCAATACCTCATGAGCCGAAATGCATGAACGTTGACTGTTTACCTTTATTAGTTTCAGTGTTGTATACATATCATTTATGTACATAAGGTCCGGTTTAAACGTCGCATTTTACATGCACCGAATCGAATTGCCAAATTAACTGCATGTAAAATGCGACGTCTAAATCAATTAAATGCGACACATTTCAATTCGATGCGAGTCAGTCGAATATTCGACTGATCCAGTCGAATATGCGACTGAACTTCAACAGTTGATTTAAACGCCGCATTTTACATGTGCCGAATTGAATTGAAATTAAGTTGAATAATTTATGTTTGCTCGAATGGGAATTTTAAACACATCACTCGCGCTCAGCAATTTTATTCGGCAAAACAATGCGACGTTTAAATCAAATCAGCCGAACGTATTCATTCGAGTCGACTAAAATTAGTATTGATTCGGCGCATGTAAAATGCGACGTTTAAACCAGGCCTAACAGTATTCATGTTACTTTTATTAGTTAAACATTAACTGTCATTGTATATCTTCTAAATTCAAATTTTAGAGCTGTTATTTTTCTTGTATTAATTACTGGCCATGAAGAAGACTAGCTCTGCTAGCTGAAATATTGGCCAATAAATTTTTCCCTTCTGCCGTAGTACCAGCCTTGCAATCAATTTGGTTTTATAACACTTAGAGTGACGTCTGGTACGAGCATTTCTTGATCAAAGGTTCCGGCAATAACAAGCCAAGCAGTTTAATCATTCGTTGCGTGGTCTCCTGCATTTAAACGTTGTATCCTCAAGATCCCCGTTTAATGATAGGCAAAAAGAATTTTTCACCGAAGTTTTTGTAGATGGTGTGCGAACAGAGATCAAGATGAATCCTGATACTCTTGCAAAGACCATGAGAAGGGTCATAAATGAAAACAACGAGCGCGTCTCTCAGGTGTCAGGATTTTTGACATCTCAACAAGTGGCCTCCTACTTTAGCAGAAAAAAAAAATTCGCAACCCCCAGAAGTCGACTTTCCTTCGCAGGCTGTTTGTTCCACATGTGTCAAATACCAGCTAAATTTGAAAACAAAGGAACACCTCCTTCAAATGAAAATTCCAAGGATCTTCGAAGTATAGTAAGGGAACTTGTGGTAAAGGCAGGGAAAAGGATGATGTTATTCATGATCTCTTGAGGCATGCCTCCGATTGTCAGCTTTAAGGAACAGTCAGCGGTTATGCGAAGAAGCATAAACATATAATTTCGAAGGTTTGCGACTCTTATACCTTCATTCGACAATTAATTAAGCTTGGCATTTGGAATTTCAACACCTCCACCCTGATGTCCTCAATTAATGCAACAGTTGCGTTTGAAGCAATCCTCACAGCATGACAAACTGGCCAGTACGACATGATAAAGAGCGCCCGAAATCAGTAGTCGAAATACCGCGATCCAAGATGTCGATCCGTTAGCTAAATCAAAGGATGATGGTTCTCCGAACTTTATTGTTCATCCATAAGCAGCTGCAGTATTTTTGCAGGGTTTTACTGTGGTGTGCATCGAAAACGGGAACCACGAGTCCAATGCGCGTCACCATTTACATGGATGAAATGGATGAAACGCCAACAAAGAACTAACTCTTTGTGTCATGTACGTTTGGCTCTGAAACGTTTGTAGCTCGCATTAACTGCCTTTTTTAATGGTCTGTGCAATTTTATTTGGCTGTTATAAATACCTACAAATCTGTTAATCTTGCTTGACAGCGTAATTTTGAGATTTTAGTCGCTTTGTTGCAAGAAAAGAGTAATCTGCATAAATTATCCAAAAAACACAAGATGTGGTATTTGAAAAGTACCACATAATTCATCTGCTTAAAATCTGACAGTAAAACCTCGATAAGCACAATTTATAGGAAACAAACAAAAGATGTAGCTTAAAACTGATGCAATGATGTCATTTTGAAAAAAGATAGCGGTGAACAAAAAGCACACAAAAATGCAAATTTCTCATAGGTGTACCATGGAAATGGCTTGCGGTGCAAAAACTGATGGATTGCCCGCGGAGTTTTAAGAATCAAAAGATTCGCAAAGGATGAAATATGCCTATATATTGCCATTTTTGATATAAATCAGAATACCAGTTCGAAAAAAATTTGATCAAACATGTTTTATTTTCAGCTTTGCCTAAAAACGTTTCACCCCCTTTTCAATGATAATGCCCAGCTGCCGTCAGGGGGGGCTTCGTGAAAAAGTGACACAAGTTTTATGGAGACGAAAAGTGATGCTTTGCTATGATAGAAAGAAATTTTTAAATAGTTGTATGTTCTTTGAAAAATTTAGATAGCAAAATTTCAATTTTGTGGTAAAAAACGGGAAAAAATATTGCAATTTTAGGCCTGAACTTCCCCCCCTGGTGCTCAGTACAGGTTTGCATCAGAAAGCAAACAAATGCCACAGCAAGTAGTTACATACCAAGGTTTAACTGCACACAAAGTATGACGGAAAGTTTGTGATGACCATTTCCAATTTTGCTCAAGCCTTAGCGACATTCGCTCTTAAGGCTGGTTGTCATTAAATGAGGGTGTTCACGAACGGATTGAGACCACATTTGGCGCATCGAAATGTTGGAATCAAAGTATTTCTTGCAGCCACTTCTGGCTCTCCTATAGTGTGACTCCGTAGCGTCATAAGAAAGAATGAAGTCGATGATCTCTTGCTTCGGGGAGAAGTTTGCGAGGAGTCTTTCGCCCCCTTCTGTCTGGTTCTGTGAGCAACCCGTCTTAGTCGATCTTTTTAAGCAAAACTTCAATTTTGCTCCCAGACATACCGTATACTTTCCGGAACGCAGTCTTTTCCGATGGTACATGGTACGAAATTTTCCGTACGCCTCTGAGTGACAGTCCTACTTCCATGAGCTTTGACAAAAGGTGGTTCTGTTCATTATATGGTTTCTGATAGAGCAAGTTTCTTTGCTGTCTGGCAATACCTTTAATACTATACAAACCTTCTTTTAAGAGACAAGCACTGTCGCAGCAGGTGAATTGCAACTGGTTCAAGTCTTTAAAAGCTCCATTTTTACGTCTAATCCACGTTTTCTTTTTCTTTGGCAGGTAGACCCTTTTTAACTTGTTAGAGTTTAAGTTTCTTCTCCCTCTTTCCACTGAACTTGCAACAGGATGATCCTCCTTAAACTGTTGCCATGGCTTTCTGGCATCAAATTTGTACACAAGTAAATTTAAATCTATACTTTCTGTGCCTCTGGGCTCTGCATTTACTTGATGAGTAGAACGCAGCATGTTAAAAACCAATCTATAGGCGTTCTAATTTCTGTCTAAGCACACAAGTCAGGTATATGGTTGAGCTAATCTCCCACGCGACCGAACGAGCTTTACGTCGACAGAAGCTACTGCAGTTACGTATACGCCCGAAGTTATTTCACGCGCAGGGCCGCACGAGTGCTCTTACAGTTACGCGTTTTGAATAGCGTAGCTTTGGATTTGCTCGAGTTGCTCAAGATTTCCCAAAAAGTTGCCCGTAATTTCTTAAAAAGTTACTCAAACCTTGCTCCAAACAAGTCAAAAAGGAAATTTAGTGGCTTTCTTCTTTTATTTAGTCTAATGCAAAAGTACATGGAAGTAAGATTTCAAAGCATTTTTCTGCAGTTTCGCGGCGTAACCAGCATTGCTAAATAGCTTTACCTTTTGCTCTCTAAGTTCCCTGCTCGGGTAATGCTGTGGTTGAGCTTATCTCTATATCTGACCCATCGGCCTTAGCGTCGGAGTTATTACGCGCGCAACGTGGTGTGCGCGCTCCTACAGTTAACGTTTTGCGTAGCACGCGAATTGTCGTATGCAAACCCAACTGAATAAGTCGACAAGACACAACTGAATAATAAATCCTGCCTGAAATATGTTACCGAGGGTATTAACTCTCCAAATGGATTACCATAAGTGCTTACGGACACCAAAAGTTTCTTCCCAGGATGGCTTTTACGCGAGGAAGCTGCGGACTAACCTCTTCGGGATTTATTGTGCCAATGAAGATATAATTTACTGCTTCTTTTATGATGAATCGATTGGAGGAACCGGTCCAAACGAGGTAATATCTTTGCTGAACTATCTTCTGAAAAGCCTTCAGGAAAAACACGGTAAATTCCATCACCTTATACTGTGGGCAGACAACTCACAGGCTCAGTTTAAAGAATCCTACCTATTTTTTTATCTGGATCATATTGTTAGAAAGGCTGACTTCCTAAGGGTAGACCTCAAGTTCTTACTGGAGGGGCACTCATTTTCAATTTGTGACAGGCGGTTTGGCTGCATTCAGCAATTCTTCAACACCAAAGAAAAAATTGAAACTCCACAGGAGTGGGAAACGACCCTACGAAACAGACGTTTAAATAACGTCAGAAGTTATTGCGTGAATTTGGATTGGATTATGAACTATAAAAGCTTTCTGAGAATGAAGTACATTGCTAGAAGTGAGGACATTGAACACGAGAAATTTGAAGTAAGAAAGATCGCGTTTATCAATTTTGGTTCTGGAGAAATAACCGATCATGAAGAGAACTTACAACTAAGGTGGCATCCGAAAACCCCATTTATAAGGTTTACAATGGACACGAGAGAAAAGCCAAGAATTGTTTCGTTTCTTAAGAAAAAGCAGGGCGTGGAATTGAACGCGGCTGAGCATCTGGTTCCAGTGAGACTAGAAAAGAAACTCATTCGAGATGATGTTAAGCAGGACTGTATAAAGTTAGCTCAGAAATATTTATCTGAAACTGCAAAACGTTTCTACGCCTCGTTACCAGCAAGCTCTGATCGAGACTCTGATGGCGATAACGACTGAAACATTTACCCGAGAAGAATTATTACCTATGTTTCTCTGAGATGCGTTAGCCCTGGTATCGGTAATTGTATGAATGCGAGAAATCGCACACGCCTTTAGGCGAGTGCGATTTGAAAGAATTTTCCAGTATCAGGAGTAGTGTAATGCCCCGTTCACACCAAAGCTTAAACATGTTTAAAAGCTGTTTAGTTAAACACGGTTTAAAATTGTTTTCTTTATAAAAGCCGCTTACTGATGTTTTTTACTTGAAATTCAGCACAAATTAAAAAACATGTTTAAGTTCATCTAAATCCTGCATAAAAGCCTGAGTTGCAGTTTTTCTTTCATAGTTTTCATTTTTCTAAAACTGGTTTAATTAAACATGTTTAGTTGGTGTAAATGGGGTATAAGTCCTTAATTGCTCAAGCTCTCTTACAATTACTTATTTATCATATGACTCGGAAAATTGCAAATGCTCGCGCGTTGATTTGTACTGTAGTGCAAATTAAGAATTAACGATAAATTGGCGTGTTCTCAGCCAATAACAACGGAGTAATTTTGTTGGTCATATAACATCATTGTTAAATCAGATCCAAAGAAAAGTAGTATCATTCCAAATTGTTAAGTCTTAAATTCAACATTTACCACACTACCGCCAAAACTAAACACAACTGGATTGCACATCACAAATGTGAATTCCGTCGCTTTCATTTAAAGTGACAACAGCTTTCACTGTAAGGGCTAGCAAAAGTTTGCGTTAAATTTAATTCCATTATTTCAGGCAGGATTTATTATTCATCTATAATGTTGACACCCTCAGTATTGTCACTTCCCTTCGCTGGGTTAAATTTACGCGGTTTTCGCGATTACCCACGATTCTGAATACCCGTTTGCTAATACGGATTGTCACTGCTGGAATCAGTTTTCAAAAAAATCTAGTTGGCTATAAACACGACTTTTCTATATGGAATGGATAATTTTTTCAGTCTCACGAAATTTGCCTACACTCGATTCCATTTTCGAGTAAGTAGAGCCAAGTGAAATAGGTAACAATGAGAGGTATTTAGTCTCTGTGTCAGTCTTTGTTCCCCTTCACCAACGGTCGGAAAATGAAAGCTCTGGGAGCAAATAATTTCACTGAGGCGTGCGCCATAGATGCAGACTGTTTTCCGCCCCGTCGCAGGTCGAGGGGAACGAAGACTGGGAACGCGATTGCCTCTGTGTCAAACGTTTTGAGACAAGGGAAACATAAGTCTTGCTCACGAATAACTCATGTTGGGTTAGTGGTTTTAGCTGGCCCACTGCAAGCCATGATGACTGAGTCGGAACAAAATCAGTCAAGCCAAATGAAAGGTTTATTATCACGTGTATTTTAATAAAAAAAATCTATTAATTGGTTGAACTTTTTTTCTCTCAACCATCCATATGAAACAGTATATACAACAGTATTCAACTATTGTACAGTATTTAACAATTAGACTACGAGCCCGAGTTCTACGAGCAGTTAGTCAACGAGGCGCAGCCGAGTTGACTATCGCTCGTAGAAACGAGGGCGAGTAGTCTAATTGTTTTAGTATAAATTTACCGTAGTCTCGTTGCATAAAAGGGAAAAAAAAAAGATGTCAAGTAACGCGTAGAAAAGAACTGTTTTATTGTGTTACATCAGGTTCAAACGTGACACGCGATATGCACTGATGCGTAACTGTTTTCTATCAGCAGTTATAGTTCACCACTAAATTTTCTCCGATTTTTATTGGTTTAAATTGATCACGTGGCGCGATAGTGTTCATCCGCGGAGGGCCACTATCAGCCCTTATAATCCATCAAATCTTTTTGCTTACGCGCGATTGGCCTAAACGCGTCACGTGACCGAATATTCCCCAGCTAAAACTGGGGAATATCCGACATTATTATTCAACAAATTGTAACACTATCCAAATATGGTCATGATGCTCTCGATATCTGTCATCCGTAGGTAACGTATATCCGGCGATATACGTAGCTTCGTACGTGGGAAGAAAAAGTGAAGTGAAAAAATGTCGACAGAAAGATTTAAAAATGTTACGAGTTTTGTTATCAATTTGTTGAATAATAAAACAATTATCCTGCTCAATCTCGCAGAATATCGTCTGATTTTAGCCGACTCGGCCTACGGCCTCGTCGGCTAAGTATCAGACGATATTCCGCGCGATTTCGCAGGATAATTGTTAAATATTCCCCAATTTTCAAAACTGCGCGCGTTGCGAAAAAGATTTGAAGGATAATAAAGACAATGGTTGCCATTTGGGGCGAAACTATGCTCGGATATTTGTCCTTGGACATTATCTGTTCCTCGTAGCTCACAGTTTTCCTCGAGCTTCGCTCTCGGAAAACTGTGCGCTTCGCGGAACAGATAATGTCCGCGGCCAAATATCCGAGCATATTTTCGCGCCAAATGGCTACTATTGTTTATATAGTGCCCGTCCGCCGAAAATACCCGGATGGATAGTGCCTGTCCGCGGAAAATGCCCGGATAGATAGTGCCCGTCCGTGAAAATTTTTCCGTAAACAAGCGGGTTTGTAGAAAACAAACAATTGAATTTGTATTGATGGGGTTTCGTCTGCGTTCTTTTTCAAATTTTACATTTGGCTTTCACGGCTAAAAAAGTTGAAACTAATTCAATTGATTTTTGAACTGATAGCTTTATCCTACAGTTTTTTTAGGTAAGATGAAAAGAATTTATCGTCCCATGTTGATTTTAGTTAGAAGAGAGCAAGAGAAGTACAGTTAGTTGCCCTATTTCCGGACACTTTTTGCAAAACTGTAATATCTTAACTCAAAACAGCACTAACGAGCTGAAATTTAGCCACAATGTAGCTTCTACTTCTGGTAAGTAGGGCGTGAAGTTTCATCGGCTGAAGCTTTTTGGTTTCTTTGTAATTACGGAAAGAGTAGGTCAAGTTCGGTGCCCTAATTCCGGACAGGTTGCCCTATTTCCGGACGATTGTTACGAGATAAATACTCCCTTTTCTTTGAAATATTCTTCTCGATCATGGCAAAATGCATCTTATGAAAGTCAAATAAAGAAACATTTCTTTAAAAAATTACATTTTGTAAGTATTTTCTTTTGATTTTAGCGAAGAAATCAGGTGTATTGAAACCACTCAGAACGTCCTCAATTTCGGAGCTCGGCAGCGCTGGAGTCAAGAATCGTTATTCCTCAAAACAGCATTTTATTATCAATTTTGGTTTTACACTCAAAAAGATAAATTAAGCAGAAAATCGTATGAAGCTTGTAATACGCTATTATCCCTTTCCCTGCCGACACGCGCTGGGTGAAACTCACAACGTACAGTTTATTGCTTGACCTGTGACCTTCGATGTTCTTTCTCGGCGCTTCTACCAATTTCTTGAGAGTGCGGAGTTTGATATATACAAATGAAAAACTACAGGATAGGGCAATGAAATAGCTACAGTTATCAGTAGTAAAAAGAAAACTGTCTAATACAGTTGTTTGTTTGAACTTACGGGTTTAAGACAGCACTGTGAGTACCGTAGAGCAAAGTGTTTCATCAAACTGAATCAGATTTAAGTAACTTAAACATATTTCACCCGCTGAAAAGGACAATAAAGAAGAAGTCTAATCAACACCAAAACAGGCAAGGCTAAATTAGGAGAGACAGTCATAAAAACACTTGTTTTTTCAACAATTATATCATGAATTTTCTTGCTATCGTTCGGTGTCCGGAATTACGCACACCTCATCAAAAACGCAGTTAAAATCTTTGGTAGTCTTGCTGGGAGATACAAAACTGCAAAAGGAAAAGTCCTTTATGCTGAAAAGCCTAGACCTTTTAGCTTCACTTATAGAGAAAAAAAATTAAAATCTGTGGTACAGTTTGCGAGAACATGCCGCTTAATTGAAAGTATGTAATTCGACGCGCGACAAAAATCACATTTAAGAAGAAACAAATTTTACTTACCTCTACGAAAACTTGAATCTTCCCGCCTAAACAAAGCTTAGCTCGACCGCGAAAAGAACAAACGAAAGCAGACTCGTCGATAAGTCTTTGGATCGTATCGTTCGAATTTGTTTGGTTTTTACAACGAAATGCAGAATCGTAAAGTCGAAGTGTCCGGAAATAGGGGCGTCCGGGAAATAGGGCAACATACTGTATATTTTAGACTGAAAACCTGCAAGCGCGGGCGCAGAGGTTCAAGATTAGAGGTTTCTCTTTAGAAGGTTTCTTCTTTAGAAGTCATCAGTTAACATAAAATTGTTTATAAATGTATTATCATGTGACGAAGATGCAATGGAAAATACGAAACACCCAAGCGCTCCATAGCGGTTGGAAATTTTGATAAATAAATTCTTGTCCTTTTCAGTTTTGAGGCTTGCCGCTACGGAAAAATTTAGTGGTGAACAATAAAGACAATAGAGTGTTTATGTCTCGGAACTATCGCTCTGATAGTTGCCCCTTGGAAATTTGATGTTCTTAAGACTAGCATATTTGCCCTCGAAGCTTCGCTTCTCGGGCAAATATTTGTCTTAAGAACATCAAATTTCCAAGGGGCAACTATCAGCCGATAGTTCCTCGACAGAAACACTCTATTGTTTAAATAGAAAACGATAATATAGCCAATCAAATTCACGGATTCACAATAGACTACGGTAAATTTATACTAACATGCATTAGTTTAGCAATAGACCATAAGTTTCTATGGGTTATAAGCTGATAAACCACGCGGGATGTTAGTAGAACACGAGAAGAATTCGTAGACCACGAGCCCCAGGCGAGTGGGTTACGCCGTTCTTCGAGTGTTCTACCAACATCCCAAGTGGTTCATCAGCCTATAACCCATAGAAACTTGTGGGCTATTGCTTTTATATAATAATTCAGGAGACGCGCGATTTTTCGGTGGAAGTTGACGGCACAATTACCTAAAGCTGATTGACCAATCAGAGGTACCACTTAACCACGGTTTCAGACCGTCAAACTTGGTGTGTGCACTCAGTTTAACACTACGAACTGTTTTCCGTAAAGAGTTTCAGGAAATCTCTGTTAGTAAGGCCTACAGAGGGCTATAATCCGTGATGGATGGAGACTGAATTTGCTTTAAAAATCTAAGTTTTTGGTGAAACTGAATCCGTGACGCCCTAGCTATAATCCGTGACAGATTGACACTATAGATAGCTCATACATGTAGCTGTCACATTTTGACCGTCACGGGTTTTACCAAGACCCGCGGGCTCAATTAACATGGCTATCAAGTGCGTGAAAAATTCCTTCGCTTCTCTAAACTCAAAGCCAAGTGAAAGCTGGTTTAGCATTTCAGTCTCCTCAATACGCTAAATTTCTCTTTTTGCCAACAAAGAGGACTGGCTCGAGTCGCAGAGAAGTGGACCGTAAATAAGTCAATAAGTGGCGGCGATAAGGCACTGACAAGGTAAGCTCCATTTTGATCGATAGCGTTTTTAAAATAACTGCAGTTTCAGTTACGTTTAACTTGTTAAAAACTTTACTTGGTAATGCTGTCATGGCATCAATAAAAATTGACCGTAAAACGAACAAAGCTCTTAGGTCAAACCATGGAATTAAGTTTTGCGTTTCTTACGAGAGTCAGATTCATAGATCTTACGAGAGTCATTTTTTCTCTCGAAGATTTCGGTCTCTAAGACACTTACGTGGCTATAAACCGAAGGTACCACTTTAACCACGGTTTCAGAGCGTCAAACTTGGCGTGTGCACTCAGTTTAACACTGCAAACAGTTTTCCGTAAACAGTTTCAGGAAAGATCAAAACTTTCTGTCTCTGCTCTCTATAGAGTCATATTCTTGGCCGAAAATTTTCTAAGTCTTTGAAACGCACATGCGTAGTAATTGTTCAAGTCCGAGCTCCGTGCGCAAGCAACTGTTAAAATTCAAATTCAAATTCAAATTCCGCGCGCGCAAGTGCGTATGTAGTAAGCGCGCGTTGCAAAATTACTACATAACGCTGATAAATAGACGCGGTATGAGTGGAGGGGTATAAAATTACAACGGTTTTTTGGTTTAAAA
>CBDDTI010000531.1:0-2500 GCA_965233585.1 bacterium | reverse complement strand
TGGTCATGAGCCGAGAGAGAAATAACTGAAAAAAAACAGAGGTGTCAAACACTACAAATTACACGCGGATAACAGCGGAAGCCATGCAGACATAATAATGACCTCTAACGGCTCTACTCTGACGAAATGTCCTTCTAAAAACGCAGGATTATTCCCTAGCGAAATATTCAAAGATCCCCCGATCGTAACATAGAAAGGATATCCTAGTTCGAGCAAAATTTCCTAAGCGGCTATTACGCGTGGACCCCATTGTTATCACTCGCGCGCTACTTGTGATTCAACAATAAGCTTATATATCGACTGGTGTGCCAGAAAACTGACCTAGTTTGGACGGCATTTCCGGAAAATATATCAGGACCGCGAGTTGTTGAAATTGATTCTTGGACTCTAAAACATTGGGCAACTTACCCCTGCCGATTGACCGTCTCAGGCGATAAAGATTATACCGGCCCCACACACGTCAGCGAACATTGGGGGGATGAATAAGATCGTTGTCGTCTGCAACATTGACACTATATCGTTCGAATTCAAGCTCGACTTTTTCTTTAGGTCTTGCAGACGTGTTTTGAAGACGCTGTCTTGCCGCAAAATCGACATAAATTTGATTCTATGGGTACCAGCATCCGCCATCTCAATATCTAGGAACACATCAATTACAGATGTAAATATGGCCACCGTCACGAACAACACATCTCAAATCAGAATACCCCCGTGCACTTTTTTCACAGATTGTGCACAACACTAAAAACACGTCAAATCCCAAGAATATGGCGTGAAGATTAACGCCATATTTTTTGTGATTGTCGCAAAAATCTGCAAGTAACTTAAATCTAATGAAAAAATGAAAAACATACCTGATTTGGATGCAAAATTGCAAACGCTGTATCACTCTACGAGTAGCATTTTACATCGTTTACGCCAGTCTTCAACCGCTGTCTTCAACGCACGTGAGGCTCCTTCCTTTCTGGTACTTATCGAATAGAGTTATGGGTAAATTACCCGAGCATAATCGAACAAATGACGAGCAAAGAGGAGTGAGTACGAAAATTCCCGAATTTTGGAATGGCCGCCACGTTGTGACGTCATATGGTTATCGAATCTGATAACGATCCCGGACTGTTAAACGAGCATGGTGACCCCCGATTTTTTCTTCAGGTATTTGCTAAGAACAGTGTAATGAAGAACATATTTGAAAAGGAAAAAAAGTTTCATAGTAGAACATGATTTTTTTTGGAAAATAGTTCCCAATTGGGTGTATTTGGTCAACGCGAGGACTTCAAATTACCTTATTCGTACTAATTTTCGCGGATACTTAATTTCGCGAATTTGGAACACGAATATTTCGCGAGCATTAATTTTCGCGATTTTGCAAAAAATGATAAATTTAGGGCATTTAATTTCGCGAAAATTGACAAAAGACAGACTTAGAAAACCGATTTTCTTATTGATTGATCACTTAAATAACGATTGATTTACAATCATGATTTGCAATTACGTAAAAGAAATAGCTTTGATAATCAGACAAACAAGCAAATACTGCAAATCAATCAGATGCTACTGCAATATTTTACTAATAAACGTCAATTGTAAAAGTCAATTGTAAAAATATAATTTCAAATACCTATGCCACACAGTTCTGTAATGATTATAAATGCTTAACACCCTTGAAACAGAAGAAAACTATAGATGAATAATAATCAAATACAATTTAAGTGTGTCTTCCGATACAGCCTTGTGCAATGTCTATATTATTACTGTCGTGCGGTTGAAATCGAAGCCACAGCAAAGAACAGATTGATAATTGACAAATACAAAGAGCTTGTGTTGGCTAATTATAAAGAGCCTGACCTAAATGGACATTTTGATGACTGCACGAAAGATGTTTTAAAAGAGCTACATGTACAAGAAGAAGAAATGAGTGATTCAGATGAAGAAAGTGCTGAAGTAGACGATAAATAGACTGATGACAATTACCATGTAGCTGTGAACGCAGTTAATCATTGATTAAAGTAATTATAGAAGTGTATTAAATTTCGCGTGTTTAATTTTCGCGTATCCTAATTTTAGCGAGGCTTTAATTTCGCGATTTTTTACAAATCGCGAAAATCGCGAAATTAAAGCCTCGCGAAAATTATTACGGATAAGGTAACCACGGAACTGTCCGAAAAAGTGAAATATTGCCGCAACCAGGCAATCGAAAACGGCTTAAATGAAGCAATACTGCTTATGTCAATAAATGAAGCTTTACTTTCAAGACAAAACTTTGTGCCTTTCAAGTAAACAAGATTTAATTCTGTATGAAGGTGATTCAAACTTTTAACGCGCAACCAGTAAAAATACCCCATTTCAAGAGCCTGCTGACGTGAAAACAAGCACGGTGACCCCATATTTTTATTGTATTTTTATAATGTTCATATCATGAATGTTCATTACGCCAAGTTTGAAAAATAGTTTGATAGTAGAACAATTTCAAGGGAATTACCTTAA
Source organism: bacterium (assembly GCA_965233585.1). Taxonomy (GTDB): domain Bacteria; phylum SAR324; class SAR324; order SAR324; family NAC60-12; genus CBDDTI01. Next base: position 13 of record CBDDTI010000531.1, on the reverse strand, counting down.
AGGAACACTATCA
>CBDDTI010000530.1:0-45301 GCA_965233585.1 bacterium | reverse complement strand
CTCGATGATACGAGCCAAAAGTCTTTTTACGGCGCTTCGGAAACTCACTTAAACGATCGTTTAAAGCCAAAAAAAACTTTTCTCTTTTACGCCGATGCGGCAACTCGATGATACGAGCCAAAAGTCTTTTTACGGCGCTTCGGAAACTCACTTAAACGATCGTTTAAAGCCAAAAAAAACTTTTCTCTTTTACGCCGATGCGGCAACTCGATACGAGCCAAAAGTCTTTTTTACGGCGCTTCGAAAACTTTCGGTGACAACTTACTTTTTCTTCGAAGGTTGCGTGTTCGTTGCACGGAGTGGTCACCACTGAAGCGAGACGTTGAAGCGAGAGAAATGAACTGAATATATTTCCGAGCTAAACGCGTGAAGTAAACTAAAAAGTAAACAGCTGCCGTATCGACCAGATCATATGTATACTGTGAACTCCGTGAACGCAGACGCGCAACTCTCTTGGGAACTCGCTACAACCATCAATTTAGGGAAACAGGGGAATGTGCATGGAACACTTGTGAAACAAGCAAAGAAGATGATGGTATTTCAATATTTGATAACACAATTTGGTGAAGGGATGGATTAAAATCAAATACAGCATCAGAGAAGAGAAAAACAATGCAGACAGCTTGATAAAATAGAAGACAGATTGTTTACTAAAGACATGACTTATAGAAAGAGGTCTTTCTATCTCTAGCAAGAGGACAAGCTTGCCTTTTTAAAATTCTTCAGTTGCAACTTCTATACTTTTTGCTTATTTCGATGTTCAAAGTACAGCAAAAGCTCATTTGAACTGTGAATAAGCTGTATGCTCCCCCTTCATTTTTTTCTTTTAATACTTTGTATGCTGTAAAAAAGAAGAAATTGCAATGTTTCATTTTGCTATGCTAGCTGTGAAAAATAATTGTAGGTAAAGAAAATTGCTTTAAAAAAGTTATGATAATAAAGTTTCCTTTGTTTTTTCATTCGTTATTATATAAGGTAATTAATTGTAAATTTGGTAGTTGATGCCAGGCAAGCACAATTTGGTAGAGTAAGGGTGGGCAACCCATTTGTGGTTCCACAGTTTACCTTCCACTGGCCTGCAATTGTGTTTGTTATTGTTTGGCTTCCTCAGTAACAAATACCTTTGTTTCAAATGTTGCATTATAGTAAATGGTGTTATTTTTACACTGCGTGCTTTTACTTGGAAATCCATCGATGTTAATCCTTGTTCCTAGTGAGAGAGACAGAGCTGTTGCAATTAACATCATAGTTTTCAATGAAATTAAAGCTGCTATATAATTATAGAGGGTAATTTGGAAGTGATATTAATTTTTTCAAAGATCAGAAGATTAAAGGATGCAAGTAAAATATACCATTTTAGTATGCAAAAGATGAGCATTTTAGTTAAATGTTCTTTTTTAGCAATTCCCTTATTGATTCCATTTTCCTTAAACCGTTCAAAAAAAGCCAATAGGTGGCGCCAAATACAATTGCTAGGCAATTGCAAGGCTAATACATGTGCTGCCCTCTATAAAAATCGGAACTTTGTCTAAGGGAAGTTATCAACTCCAGCCCCTTATTACCCCACTGAAGTAAAAGTTTAGGGTTGTCAGGATGGCTCAGTGGTAAAGGGCTGACTTTTCACCAGACAGGTCTGGGGTTCAATTCCCACTGGTGTATATATAATACTGTGTACGGGTAAATACAGTGTAAATACGGCATCATAAGCTTTATTGACAGCTAAGGAGGTGAAAGATGTTGTAACCATCATTTCGTTAGTTTCCCATGGTAATAAAAATAAATGTTATACAATTGAACCTTCCTGTTGAGGAGTTTATGTATTTTTCTTTTTTTCTCAAAATTTGGTCTGAAATTTGGGGGTGCGTATTATACATGGGCGCGCATTATACAAGGGTAAATACGGTATTCATATTTTTTCACGTTTGAAGCTGGGGAAATTGTTGTTCACTGACCACATTGAGGATCGAAATATTCGTAGTTTTTTCGCGTTCGAAGCTGGGGAAATTGTCATTCACCGACCACGTTGAGGACCTTCCGGAAGCTCCGATCGAAATATTCGTAGTTTTTTCGCATCTGAAGTGGGGGAAATTGTTCCCCGACCATGTTGAGGACCTTCAGGAAGCTATGATCGAAATATTTGTAGTTTTTTCGCATTTGAAGCAGGGGAAATTGTTCTCCGACCACACCACGTTGAGGACCTTCCAGAAGCTATGATCGAAATATTCGTAGTTTTTTCACATTTGAAGCAGGGGAAATTGTTCGTAGTTTTTTAGCGTTTGAAGTTGGGGAAATTTTGCTCTCCGACCATGTCCAGGAGCCTGAAATATTCGTAGTTTTTTAGCATTTGAAGTTGGGGAAATTGTCATTCACCAACCAAGTTGAGGACCTTCAGGAAGCTACAATCGAAATATTCGTAGTTTTTTAGCATTTGAAGCTGGGGAAATTGTTGTTCTTCGACCATGTCAAGGAGCTTGAAATATTTGTAGGTTTTTCCTGTCCCATAGACAAATTATTTTGTCTATGTGAAAACCCTACAGAAGAGCTTTAGGAATGCAAATAAGCTGCTCTTATAAAAAAATGTCAATTCCTTTCTTCTGAGTTGTAAAGATTTTTAGAATAGAGGTTGCACAACCTATATCTTTTACATGCAATTTATTTAATTATTTTTTTTCAAGACTTTATCTGTTTTTACTGCCATTTTAAAGCTTTTATTTCTATAAAGAAATTAGCTACTTGGATTTTTATTTGATGATATAATGTTGATACAATTCTAAATTATGATGGATGTAAGCAAATCAAATCAATCAGCGCCATCTTACAGCCTTGTGAGCCATGAAAAAAAGCTGAAAATCAATTAGGGAATTACCATATAAACGATTTCTTAGATAGCTGTCCACTTCATTCTTTCCTTTTTTGACAGGAACACACAGAACCAAAGTTGTAGAAAATGTCCATTAGATGTCAAAAAATAACATCGTTGACTAAGTCCATTATTCTTTCCTCTCTTCAGTAACTCTCAGTAAGTATTTGAATTTAACCTCACACAAATGCTGCAATTTTGCATTAACATCACATTGATTGGCCTGGTAGTTCACTCAAAATTGACAACAAACTAACTTCCATTGGCACAACTTGTTACTATATAACAGGAAAGGAAGGAACCTTGAGTCTCTCTCTGATGGAAAAACAATTTAATCAAAATATTTAAAGACACTTGCCAAAAGTTTCAAAATATTTTTTTAAAGCTGGATTTTTTTGGCAAAATCTTGACCCTCCCATTCTTTGAATCAACCATGTGTTCATCCCATCGGTTTGTGACATCAAAGTCCTGAGTTTTGTAATGATGCAAAAACCAAATATTTTGACCATAAAATCTACTCTTTTTTTGTTAGAGATGTGAGAGGCCTCATTGTAATAGTTGTTCTTTGCATCTTGAAATTGCTAGATGTCCAGTCCCCAAAATGGTCTTTAGTATGCTTTGTGCTTGTAAAGGGCCTGTTTTAAGGGAATATCCATCTACAGCTGTAGTTTTGTTTTGATTTTTCTGTGAACGTCACTCGATATTATGGGTGTTGTAGTAAAAGCGGATGACAGAAACTTGTTTTTAGATGTTTTCGGCCCGAATTCATCTAAATTCATCTAAATGCGTTCTAAATTCATCTAAATTCATCTAGATGCGTTCTCGTTGCAAGCAAAACGTCAACTGATTCAATCTAAAATCATCTAAATGCACACCGATTTCTGGTGCGTGCACCAAAAGTTTGGTGCGTGCATTGCTGTGTCTAATGCTGGCATGAGAAATTTGGTGCGTGCACCAAAAGTTTGGTGCCTGCATTGCTCCGTCTAATGCCGGCATGAAAAGTTTGGTGCGTGCATGAAAAGTTTGGTGCCTGCATTGCTTCGTCTAATGCTGGCATGAAAAGTTTGGCGCGTGCACGAAAAATCTGGTGCCTGCATTGCTTTGTCTAATGCTGGCATGAGAAGTTTGGTGCGTGCATGAAAAGTTTGGTGCCTGCATTGCTCTGTCTAATGCAGGCATGAAAAAGTTGGTGCACGCACTAAAAATTTCATGCACGCATCAAAATTTTACTTGTCTGCATTACTTTTTCTGGTGCCGGGATCTCAATTTTGACGCTGGCGTGAAATTTTAGATCCCGGCACCAGAATGTCAGCGGTCCATAGACGAAGAAACGTGCTCAATAACTCGGGGGTTTTTCTTTTCTTTTTTTTTGCAATAAACTTCAACGGAATGCTGTTACTAAATAGTTAAGGAAATTGCAAAAAATATGAAAATTTTATTTTTATCTTTTCATCTTCTTTTTCTTAAAACTTTCTAACAATCAATTTAGGAAATGGCTTCTTGTAAAACGGGTTTTTTTTTTTACTATTGCGTCTTAATTTTGAAAGTGGTTCATTTTCATCGTAATTTTTATAAGGCTTCTTGTAAAATGGGTTTTTTCGTAATTTAAAAAGCTGTATTTCATCATCAGTCAACTTTTTTAACTCTTTCTTTTCTTTCTTCGTTTTTACACCTCGATGTCTTAATTTAGAAAGTGGCTCGTTTTCATCAAAAGTCGACTCTTTTAACTTTCTCTTTGTCGGTTTTGCAATTATTTTTTTATTTTTTACATTGCGTCTTAATTTTGAAAGTGGTTCATTTTCATCGAAATTTTCACAAGGCTTCTTGTAAAACGGGTTTTTTCGTAATTTAAAAAGCTTACCATCCTGTTTAAGTATTTCATCAACAGTCAACTTTTTTAATTCTTTCTTTTCTTTCTTCGTATTGTATTTTTTATAAGGCTTCATGTAAAACGGGTTTTTTCGTAATTTAAAAACCTTTTCATCTTGTTTAGGTATTTCATCAACAGTTAATTTTCTTGATTCTTTCTTTTCTTTCTTCGTTTTTACACCTTGATGTCTTAATTTAGAAAGTGGCTCGTTTTCATCAAAAGTTGACTTTTTTACCTTTTTCTTTGTTGGTTTTGCATTTAATTTTTTATTTTTTACATTGCGTCTTAATTTCGAAAGTGGTTCATTTTCATCGTAATTTTTAGTTAAACAATCACGTTTTCGCCGCTTTGATGGAATGCCGCTTTCATCCTCGTCACTAATGTTTTTTCTTTTGCCGCGAAAAGATGGCAAAGGTTCCTTGGTTTTGTTTGAATTGCGCTCAATTTTGGCCTTTTCCAATGTTTCTCTCGCTAATCTTTCTTCTTCCAAACTAGCGCGGTAGTTGTGTTTATTACGCAAATGTTGCATAAGAAAATATACCCTTGAGTAGGTTGCATAGTTACAAAACGGGCATCTAAGTTTTGGCGGAACGATGTTTTTCTTTTTCAAGTCGATGTTTGATGATTCGCAGTGTTGAGGCTGAGGCTCGTTATTAAGTAAATTTTCCGATGCAATTTCCTGATGCGAAAGCGTTATTTCCTTTTGATGTTTTACGTTTTCCGCTTCCGTTGGATTTACAGGTGGAAAGATGAAATTAGGACCATCGGGCTGGCTTCCGCTTGATGGAGGGACAGAAGTAAAACCATTTTGCGAGAGTTCTTCGCTGTTTCGAGCAGGCAAGGTGTTTATTTCCATCTGTGCCGGCTGCTCAATGTTATTGAACGTATTTACCAAAGTTGAAACCGTTTTCTTCAAATCTTCCGGTTGTGTCTTGTAGGATTTCTGCTGCTTAAATTGAATAGCGTCTTCTATATAATTTGTACCTTTATTCAATTGATCTAATTGATTAAGCTTGTCATCTTCGCTAATGACCTCCCTCAAGGCAAGGTAAATTCGTTTCGGCACCAAAAACATGGTGGATACGTCCTCTTCCTGTTTCTTTTTCATTTTGTAATAAGTTGAGTGATTAGAGGTATTACAGCGCTAGCAATAGCCGTCAGAACCCCGATTATGCCTCCTCTTTGCAGTATTCGCTTCTTTTTGCAAATATCTCGACTATTGCGCGGGTAATTTGACAGTTTTTTAAAGTCAGGCAGATGACACCCGACTTTCGATCTTAACCTTGCTCGAACGCGCTTACTAAAAGTAAGCTCTCCGTTCAAAACGTAGTGTATTATTCGACACAGAGTATAGATGCCTTCCTCGTTTAAACATCCAATGAAATTGGAACAGTCACGGTCTTTTAAATGTTTTACCGCGTTTAAAAGAGAAACTGCTTTTTCTAGTGATTTCGTCATTTACCATTCTACTTAACGATTTTGCCATTCTTACGTGCGTACGTTGTACGCCCTTGTAGGCTGTTCGTCCGGAAAAATATGACTTCTTAATCGAACCAAATTATTCTGCTGCTGATGAAAATCCAGCAGTAAATAGCCATAAGGTCTTTCACCGGTTGCTGCCGCATATGCATCGTTTAGCCGATGCACGTTACCCGGATACACCTGTTTAGCCAGGTGCGAGACGGCGCTACGGTCTCTGGGATTGTTGAATAAAATCATGTACTGCGAGTTGATGCTGAGCATTCTGAGTTCGCTTTTGGCGCTAAACATGTTCTGACACAAAAAAACTGTCAAACAATTATAATGATGCGTTAAAACCGTGAAAAAGTGCTTTAGCACCGTTCCTACTTCATCAAGAAAATCGTCAAATACTACAATTTTTGGAAGAGCTCTAGGGAACGTTTCCAGTATATCTTTCATCTCTTCAACCGATTCTGGCATGGATGAAAATTTGCAGAACCTCTTCTCACGCGCGTCATCGTTCATCCCTCGCTCCATATCAGCATAGGCCGGTTGAAATTCTTTGTAAAATAGAATCATACATTCCGGAACGGGCGAGCACATTACGGCCCTATCTTCAACCAGTTTTTTTAGCCATGACGTTTTTCCGCAAGAAGTGGGACCTACCGCGAGTAAGTTAGATGGAAGCTTAAAGCGCAAATCAAATCCGTCCATGTTTTTAATTTTTCTTGACACAAAAAAGAGACAAGATATTACCATCAATTTTTATCAATACGTTTATTTGATTTCCTTACATTCATGTTTACAACATTTTTTTACATGACAACTTCCTAAGGCCAAAGTGCACTTTCCGCAAGAAAGCACATAACGTTTGGTGTCCATGGCAGATAGAGCAATTTTTCGTTGGTGGGTTGTTGACATTCTGTGATTCTTTGATTTAATATTAACAAGAGGCTTATATACCAATGCTGATTCGTTTAAACATTTTTTGTAATCCTCAAAGGTCAAGTGATTTTTAATACTAGTTTTTTTAAGGCCCTTACAAATTTTCTTTACGCTGGCTCCTCGGGTTTTCAAATCCTTGACCGTCATGCTGTAACATTTTGGCCTTAAGCCGATAAATTCAGTAATTGCGGCCTTTCCTTTTAGCTCGTCTTTGAAGTAAAACAAATGGTTGGCTCTGCTATCGTCAAACAACTCGTGATCTTTATCGTATTTTGAGAAGTCGAACATGTGTTCCATTCTTTTTAACTTTTTAACTAAATTTTGACATTTTACTTGAAACAGAAACGAGTCTGTGTCCGAAAAGCACAACTTTAGATTCTCCGTTCCAAAGTAACGTCTAAATTTGTCGTACGATCGATACATGTAGAGTTTGGATAGTTCCAAAATCGCAAACCCCACCGCCAACGGTTTCTTCATTTCAATAACGGCCGGTTTTTTCATGACAGCCACAAGGTTTTCGTTTATGACTTTCAAATTCGAAACATGCTGACCCATGCAAGTCTTTCTCAGCTTCTTTTCATTGTGGCACAACACGATTTCGATGTAGTTTCGCGCGTTCTCTGAAAAAAAAATTAAACATTTTATTGTGAAAAAAGGGAGCCATTACTTTTTTTTACCTATAAATTTGCCAAATGTGGAATTGGCAAACAACTTGAAGAGACGTAATTCAAAATCAGTTTTCGCCTCCGACCTTAATTTTGTAATTTTTGTGATAAAGTTTTTTAAAAAGTCTTTTTGCTCAAACTTGACCGCTCGTCTGATTTTTGTAAGCTTCAGCCCTCGTCTCAAATAATACTTTAGATTATCTAACAAGACGACATATTTACGTCGCGGGTAGAATGTGGCAAGAAGCTTTCGCGAACTGTAACGTTTGTTTTTGTAATCAGCCGGACAGTGCTTCTTCAAAAGTTGTTTGTTAAACGGTGACAGATCATCAAAGTTTATTGTGTCAGTGTAAGGAGCCAAAGGAAATTGATCATCTCTCTGCAAAATAAATAAAAAAATTTTTTCTAGCAGTTGGTGTTTAGCAAAAAACAATTTTTTTACCTTATGATATTTTTTTGGATAGTGCAAATCCACTTCAAAAGCATAGCCAATCCTGCTTTGCGAAGGCAAATTCAAAATGTCCTTGTCCGTCCATGTTTTTATCACCTTTTTTGGCACCCACTTAAAATCACCCACCGGCAGCATGCGTGTTTCCATGCTGCCGTAAAGATTGTTAGCTGAAAATGTATCGTAATTTTAATCAATCTTTTTTTCTTTGACGTTTAATAAAAAATATTACCATCTACATATAGTAAATGCTCGCCGCTCGCTTTAGGATCGGCCTGACCCGTCGCTTGTCTGGTAGCTATAAAACTCTGCCCTCCTCTAATGCCGCGTGTAAAAAACTGTTCCATTGCCGGATCGTGAAACAAGTCCAATGAGCCCGGTGGTTTCGACATAAAATCGGCACTAATCTCTTCTTCGTCTTTTCTTTCTTCATTTTGAAACATTTTCAGCATGATGTCAAATGACAAGCCAGGTATACCTAAATAGTAGATGGGATCCAACTCAAAGTGCTTCATCACCATTTCTCGATACTTTACAAAAATCTCAGCCAGCAAAATCACATCCAGTCCGCAATATAACTTCATGTAGTCGTCCATATTTTTACAATTAAAAAACTTGTACACTTCATAGCCGTGCTTATGATCTTCGGTTGAGATGTGGGCTTCGCTCAATCTCGAGTAGAAAGCGTCTTTTGGTGGAAATTGACTGTTTTTAATTGACTCATATGATGAAAAGTATTCATACGGATATACTCCTTTTCTTTTCAATAATTTTAAACCTTTCGCCTTTTGTCGCGTCCACAGCCTCCTGTAAGGCTCGAATTGTTTGAGAATCGGAAAGGTAAACGTCTCATCCTTGCATAAATCGGTCATGAGCGCATCAAGACTGGATGGCACGTGCTCTAGAGAATCCCTAATTTGAAATTTTCCAATAGTGATTGTCCTAAACTTTTCTTGGTTACTCGCCATCAAATTAGCCTCTTTGTCCAATTTTTCTACTAGTAGATTTATGTCATATCTAAAAATTAAAAAAATTTAAAATGACTTTCCCTCAAGTCAAGGATTATAAATATTAAAAAAAGTCTGTACTTACCCTTTGGCGTTGTGAAAGTATATAGGTGTTCTAAATGGGCCCTGTCGTTGCAGATTGCAAATAGAATGCGCCGCTTGAACAATGTTTCCGGTGACGTGATCATGATCAACCACTTTTTTATATAATCGCGAGCCTGAATCAAATTCTTTTTTGCAAATATGACATAGCGTGGCGGCGCGGTACTCTTCCCAATCATGTTTGCTCGCTATAATTTGAGATGTGTTTTTGAACCGTTGCTTTCGCGCTTCCACTAATTCTTCGAAATAATCCAGCTTTGATAGAAAATTTTCCACAGCGTCTTTTCCACTGTACGTTTCTTGATAAAATACTTCGTTTTCCGAATCAACAAAACAAATTGAATAGCCGCAAGCTCGATGTTTACTCAGCTCAGTGCATCCCGACACTTGACATTCGCATGTCACCCACGCTTTTCCGCATGTTTTACATGTTTTTGCTTCTTGCTCTGACTTTTCCATAAAACACTCAAAATCGGCAAATCCCACTACAGGTGCTTTAAATGCATTTCTTTGCTTATCGAAATTCAAGACACTGCCCTTTTCCGGATAAATCACCGCTTGTTTATCCATTTGACAGATTTTTTCGTGTAATTTTTGTTTCTTGTGCGAACGAAAATCTCTTAAACAGCTGTCACAAAAATAAAACTGACTTCTATGCCGTCTTCCTTTGGTCATAGCAGATTTTCGGTTGTTCAAAAAGCCATTTAAATTAGCAATAGTGAAAAAATGGTGCTGATGCTCAAGGTCTTTTACGTTGGAAATGCCATTTACGTCAATGCTGTCTTTATTGGCCGATGAAATTCGACAATCACTTTTAATCATTAGCAAATTTAGCGTATTTTTGTTCTTATTTTTCTCGCCAGATCTATTGGAGAAAACGTCTAAAACACTCAGTTGATGTTCACCTTCAAAAAGAACTCTTATACGTAACGGTAGGTGCTTGTTAATTCGAACAAACTTACTAATCTGGCTAAACTGCAGGGGAAAGGTTAAACCTTGCAAGTTAAATTTACTTTCATACTCCTTGGGAATTTTTTCGCATCGTCTGATGTTTGCCGTTTCCGGCCAAAGATGTTGTATGACACAATATAGAAAGTTCTTTTCATCGTATTTTCTGTTCCATAAAACACTTCGACACTTTAATAAATACTCGGACACGTTTACAGAGTCGCTGTTCATTTTTAAAAAATACTGCTACAGTCATAGATTAAAACGCTGCAACTTTGAAGTTGAGCAAATCGCCAACCTGAACCTCTAGTTAACAAATCGTCTTCCCTCTCCACCGATCCAACCAAAAGTGACTTTATCCTATCTCGAATCTGCTCATCGCTTTGATATTTGTTGACCGCGACGCCTTTTGACCGTAACGTGAAAGAATCGATGTCGACGCTTTTTCCCTGACTTTCTTCATCTAAACCCTGTATCTCGTAATCTGCCGTGATTGTTATACTTATTCGACAAACCACCCGATGTGTAAATTGACTTTTTACGAGATTCAACACATTTTCGATCGTTTGCTTAGAGTTGCAAAAATCTTGCAAAGAGCTTTTTAGGTGAGTCAGTTCTTGTTGGAAAATGCAAACTTTGTCGCCAATGGCTCCTTGCCTTTTAGAAAATACCCTTGATTCCGCGTGATTCGAATCTACGTGTGACGATAACTCGTTCTTATCACTGTATTTAAGTTCACAAAACGGGCACTTTCTTAACTTGTCGCGACCACTATGATTTGCTTGATTTCTGTGTTTTAATTTTAAATGATTGACAAGACGACTCTTTCTGGAAAACGATATGTGACACGTTTCACACTTGTGCGTCATTCTTTTTTTCTCTCGCTTTTAAACTTTTTCTGAAAAAGGAAAAAAATGATGTATCTTATAATCTTAAATATATACACACACAAACAATTGTTATATTTACAATAAATTATTTGCACTTTCTACAAATTCTTGGACTTCGGTTAAATTTTTTTTATACAGATCGCGTATGGAAGGGTTTAAAAATAAATTTTCCCCTTGCGACTCGTAAAATACGAGCAAGGGGGACACCTTACTTAAAATTTTTTTCAATTTTTCCGCAAAAACCTGCGGATCCGGACAGGGGCGGTTTACCCTCAAGTCGAGCCCCTCACTAATGACCCCACCATTTACCGACGCGCGCGGTAATCTTATCACCCTTTGCGGTTCGGGGATGACGAGTCGCGGCGGTGCAGCTAGAAGCGGAGTTGTTATCGGTGCCGGACGGATCGGCCTTAGCTGAGCCCGCAAAGCCCTCATGTCACACAACATTGGAGATTGCGGGAGGGGCACAGCCGTTGGAGACATAATTGGTAGTCTCGGTGGAGCCGGAGTTGGGGGGCCCGGCAAAAACAAACCAGGTTGAAGCGGACGATAGGGAGCCGGCATTGAATAGACCGGTGATGCCACGGGCGATGGGGAAGGCGGAGGGCTGTAACACACCGGTCTGAACGACGTGTTTGGTGTCGAGGTTAAAAGGGGCTCAGTTCTAATTCGTATAAAGGAAGTGGAAAGGGAAGCGGGCGGTGAATTCGAAGGCAGCGCGACGGTGGAAGATGCGGACGTGAGCTCGACCGAGACTTGTTCCACAGGTGTCCTTCTTCCCAGTTTTATTTGGAAAGGCCCACACCTCTTAAAACCAATCAATCTTGATTCCCTATTTTTTGGCATTGTCTAGAAAGCAGGGTGGTTGAAATCAGGTTTAAGATTTTTTGCGTAAGCTCAATTTTGGGTAAAAAATTTTAAGACTTTGAGCACTTGTTAAATTTTTTTTGCGTAAGCTCAATTTGTGTAAAAAATTTTTAGACTTTAACCAACTTTATGTTTAAAAATATTTTTAAAAAAACTTCAATGTTTAAAAATTGTAAAGACTTTTTTGTCTACTTACGATTTTTTCAAGTGTCTAAAAGATAAAACTAGGATCTTTTCGGTTTCAGTTTAGATTTTGGAATGACTCCTTATCTCAAAAAGGGTCATTCATGTAAACTTTTTAATAGTAGAAAAAGGCGCAAAAATTAAACCTGGTTTTTTTCAAAAGATAATTAATTTTGGAGAAAATTTTAACCTTTCTTGTAAATCCTTTTTATCCCCGCAACCTGACGTCAGATTGTGTTTTCCGTGCAATTTTCCTTTATTTTTGTTCATTTTTCCGCACATGCATTAAGGCTTAAAGCAAAAGCGCCGAAATTGGAGCAAATTAATGACAAGATATGAGACAGCGTGTTTGCTAAAAATTGTTTTTCTTTTAAACAACAGTCAATTTTTTAGCAGCACACCCATTAAAATAAATCAGCAAAAGGAAAAAAGATTAATTATTAAAAGGTTAACAATCGGGTCTTTGCACCCTTTTTTGCGGTCAAAGAAATAAAGAATGACAATTTTCTGGAAGGAAAATTAGCGTTGAAAACCATTAGGCAGAAAAACCATTAGCTCAAGTGAGAAAAAAAAAGCACGTGCCAAGGAGCAGCATCTAAAAAGGAGGAAAAAATTCTCCATTTTACAAAAGATGCCCTAATTTTAGGTCATTTTACCGACAAAAAAATAGAAATGAGCATTTTTAAATTTTTTTCAAAAACTTTTATAAAAATAATTGCTTTTAGATTTTTCTAGTTTCTTCTAGAACTTTTTTTGCCTTAAAATGGGTTAAAAGTTGACCACAATTTCATCGAGAATATTCTAGCATTTGCCATTATACAAGTCAAAATAGTATAAAAGCCAATTGGCGCTTTTGGTGAAACACCAATAATATTTTGACTAGCATCACATCCACACCTAAGATAAAACATCGGTCGCGTCATGGGTAAACTGGCTACATCATCTGAAAGCAATGGCAAAGGCAGCAAGACGATCTTGTACAAAAAAAAGGGGAAGTCTGCGCATAAAAAGGTCGCGAAAAAGACACCGTTCGAAAAAAGCCACGTTGAAAAAACGTCAAAAGTTTACACCAAAGAGCAAAAAAGTAGTAAACTTGCCAAATCCCGTTCGTCATCTGCGAACAAAGGACATAAGCAATTAGAAGATTCCGACTCAGACATGGAGAAGGATGAGGACATGAGAGACAACGAGAATTCAAGCGATGACGAGTCTGAAGAATCCGGCTCAGAGAACATGCAAGACGGCTCTGATAACGATGATAACGATGTTGAGTCTGATGCTGCCCAAGATGATAACGAGGATGACGATGATGACGAAGATGATGACGATGCTCCGACTGATATTGAAGAACCGGAGATGGAGGATCAAAGAAAGCCGTATTGCGCGAAAAAAAGACCAAGGTCCGATTCAGGCAAAAAGAAATTACCCGATTCAAAGAGGAAAAATTATGTCGAGCCGGAGCCGGTTTCGTCCAAGGTGGATGGGATTAATTTGACAAGGAAAAAGCAAGAGGAGTTGTTTCGACCCTGCAAATGGGATTTTAACGAGCGCGTAAAAACCGCGGAGGTAAACTTTTCCAAGTGGCTTGAAAGCCACAGCCATCGCGAACAATATTTTATTGGAGACGACGGGGTGAGTAAAACAGTTTGAAATCAGCTCAGCGTATTTTTAATTAAAAAACTTTTCACACTGTTTTGCTCAACAGTACATCTACCCTAATCCAGCCACCATGAAAAAGTTTATTGAGGCTTTTAAAAACAAGGAGGTGTCATCGCGATCGGTGAGCTTGCCTTTTGCCCCCATGAGCAAAGTGATTGCATCCAACCCTAGGATGGTAATTGGAGTTAGCGGCGTTAGGCATATCCAGCGTGCTGCGGGCCTTAGCGTGTGGCCGGTATTTTACGTCTCTAAAGAGCAGGTAAGGCGAAATAAAAATGTAAATAGAAAAAAATTGAGCGGAAAAATGCGTAAAAAATCTTTTTTCCCGCAGTATAACGACAACAACAAAAGCCACAGCACCAAGATAATTAGGATGAATTTTCCTCTGCACAAGTTGGATGAATTTACCGAGGGTATGGTGGAGCTGTGTCAAGGTCTGGATTTCCCCATCAATGCCAAACTCGGCGGCAAGTGAAGATGCGTGTGTGCAACCGCGGCAACAGCCGCGGCAACGGCGGCGACTGCAGCTTTGCTGCAGAACAGAAATCAGATTTGCGGCTTTTTATTAACTAAAACATTATAGGCAATTCTGTATATTCTAATAAAGCTTGACTTGCAAACAATTAACTAAATGTTTGACGCGTTTTTCATTTTCGCGTAAATTAACGGGATTAAAAAAAGTGCAAAAGTGCCGCGGATTCGCGTTTGCGTATGCATTGACAAACATGCAGAATGCGGCAGCATACCACCCGCAAAACAATGAATCGAAAGCTTGAATCGATCGGTCCAGGACATGTCTTATTCTGCCGCAATTTTCCCATTTTTTCAAAAAATGGATGAGGTGGTGATTATAGGCGGGCACGGGTAGTGCATAGCTGTCGAAATAATACAAATAGTTTTGCTTATTAATAAAAAAGGCGATGAAATGACTGCCGGGATGGCTTGAAACCGAAAGATTGACGATGGCGCAACAGCTAGTGTTCCACAAGTTTGAAGGTATCGTGTCGACTGCAAAGGTGCCGATGAAATTCTTGCAAAGTGGGGATAAAAACCGATCTAGAAATACGTTGCTCAAACCGGCCATTATCGCTCTTCGGCCCTAACAACTTGGCCGTTCTCCTCTATTTTAATTCCGGAATTAAAAATGCTGTAGGCTAGCAGGTAGATGGGGTG
Source organism: bacterium (assembly GCA_965233585.1). GTDB lineage: Bacteria > SAR324 > SAR324 > SAR324 > NAC60-12 > CBDDTI01. The sequence continues at coordinate 30,223 of CBDDTI010000530.1, read as the reverse complement.
AGGCTTGGCTGTTTTAAAGCCTAATTCCAAATCCAACTTGCCTTTTTCGTCGGGGTGAATGTGAAAACTGTTGCAGCGATCGGGGGTCAAATCGGCAGTTAGAAAACATCTTCCTCTCTTAAAAACCGCGGGCGAAATGTCGCAAGAACTATTTGAAATGCCGAAACCCGTGCTGTCGTACATGTGTCTGTACAGGTCCATGTAGTTATCATCATCAAAATCCGGCTGAAAAGCTTTTGGGAAGACGCATTGTCCGTTTTTAATAAGATTGAAATAATTAAGATCAAAGTGTTGAAAGTCGAACGGGTTGAATTTGCTATCGTGCGTCAAGGCTTGGTTGTGAATTAGGGTGAAAATAACTTGTTTGGGCAGTATTTGTGAGGCAATATTGGTAACGGTGTACGATGTGACGCCGGCTGGAATCACAAAAACCTTCAACTGACTCAGCTTAAAGGGTATATAGCAGGGCTGTTGAGACATTTTCATCCTAAATTGCTTTCTCTGCTGCTCGACCGGCAAAACTTTTCTCATTTTCAACTTTAAATCCTTTAAAACGATTTTAAAAGATTTGTCATCTTCGGCGTGAAGAATACCGAATGTCGGACTGTTTCTAATAAGCTTAATCTTGATGTCGACATTCGGTGGCATATACTTATCCGTATACATAATATCCGCCCCCAATCGAGAGCAGAAATAAACTTTTTTGCCGTGAAGTATAAGATTTCGACGGTGTATTAAACGCTGATTTATACCGGGCTCGCAAGCTCCAATATCGTTTTCTTTTTCTTCAAAATAACCTTCGGCTCTTAGCTGACTCTGTTTGGCCTCTCTATCAAACGACAACTCGGTCTGGATAAAGTTTATGAAAGGGTAGGAATTTGCCGTGCTCAAGTCGCAGACTTGAGTACCGTTAATGTAGATTTCAACCGCGCTAAATAGATTGCTCGCGAAATTATTGGCCAGAAAGACTCGATCGTCGGGTCCGACATTTTCATCCTTTGCTGTCTTGACAACGAAATGCCCTATTAATCTAGTCTGATCCAGAATGATGGAACACTCTTCGTCTCGCGGGATGATGAATTCGATCGGTCCGGTGTTTGAAACGCTGGAAACGCTGTTGTAGACCACATCATTGCCTTTTTCAAGGCTTATATCGACCCCGAGCGGCGCGTGCAGATCAAGAGCTTGTTCTGTCAAATCGTCCTGCTCGAACCCTAGACCTCCGATGCCACCCTTTTCAGTCATTGTCGAAAATGCATGCTAGTCTGTAGTTTTCTGTTCTTCTTAAAAAGAGGGAGTCGGTGGTGTGCAATTTTAATATTTTATTTTGGTAACCTGAAGGTTGCTGTCGATGGAAATGGCGGCATTATAAATAGCGTAAGAAATCAGGGTTAGGGGGGTTCTGGTGGGGGTGTTAAAAGTCAAGTCTAGTTCTAAATTTCCGGACACTCCGACGTGATTGTGAAAGGATAGGCATTTATCCGGAGTCAGGTCGAACGCGAGAAACATCTGACCCTCTGTAAAAGCTTGGGGTGAAATACAATTTCTGCCGCCGACGTTGCTTTGAAAATGGTCGTACAATTCCATATAATCGCCTGTAAGTATCTTGCATTCTATAGGTCTAGGCATGAGAAGTCTTCCATTGTTTTTTAAAATGACGGATCCTAAATCGGCGTGTTTAAATTTAAAGGGAAATTGATCGCTCGGTCCCTTGGCAAAAAGGTCGCTTCGAAGCATGCAGAAAATAATTTGTTGCGGCAACATCTCGCTATTGTTGATGTGATTTGCAGAGAAACTAAGGGAACCAGACGGGATCAGATAATGCTTCATCTGCGTGTCTTTAAAAGGCAGAAAAAATGGTCGACCTTTTAGCAGTTCGGCGTTTAGCCTGTTTCGCACACGCTCGCACGGTAACACTTTTCTCATGCGAAGTTTTAATTCCTTTAAACGAATGCGATAGACTTTGTTCGGATTATCTTGAAGCAGCCCGAAACACGGGTTGAACCTGCGTAATACAACAGTGATTTCCACATTCGGAGGTAAATATTTGTCGGTGTAAAAAATATCTGCGGGCAAAGTTGAGCTAAAATAAACTTTTTTGTCGTTTATTATTTTCGCGCGATTCTCCGCGATGCATTGGCACATTTTACCGGTCGTGGTAATATTGTCAAAGCATTTGTCGTGGTGCGTTCGGCAAAAGCCTTCGGACCGTCCCACATTTGTTAATACATTATTGTTATAGGACAGGAGAAAGTCAATGTGGTGTTTGTACGAATAAGAAAGAGGAGCACTCAAATCACATATTTGAGTTCCGTTAAGGTGGACTTCAATTTGCGAGAATAATGCGGCGCAATAATGGTTAGTAATTGTTGGCGTGTCAGTGTCTGTTACACCCTCGCCGCTGTCGGTCTTTACCACAAAGTAACCCTCTAGCCTCGTCTGATTTAAAACAAAAGCGCATTCGGGGTCGGAAGGAATTGAAAACGTAACATCTTCTAAATCTTCGACGGGAGTCACGCTATTATATAGCACAGTACGACCTGATATTAAATCCGTGTCTTCGAGGGGGGTCGCATGCGCATTCAAACTATCACCCTGCAATTCATTGAAATCCACATTTAAACCGCCGACACCGCCATTAATCAACGATGACATTTTTAGACAACACGGAGCACGTCACTGTGACAAATATAAAGCTTAGCTGCACAATTATTCTTACGGATGAGGGGCCGTTATCCTTAAATAAAGATGTGTCACAAAAAGTTTTTAGTAATTTTACTGTAGTGAGGAAACAATACGTCTACACCATTTTCAAGACCCGCGGAAACAACAAATCATATCATGTCAATATTACCAAAGTGCCGTCGCGAGCGGATATAAAAATATCGTTAAGTCTGCTGACGGACATTATCAGCAATCGTTTCTTTGTGCAAACATGGGAAATAAACAATTTAACTTGTTCCTTTCGTGCGGGCTTTGAGATACCGCTGCCGGACGTTTTTGATAAACTTCGAAAGGAGAGCTACGTGAAAAAAGTACGCTTCAATCCCGAACGTTTCCCGGGCATGTTTGTGACTTTTGAAGCCAACACGGTTTTAATATTTTCCACAGGCAAGATGGTAATCATCGGGGCCAAGTCCGAAGATGCGGTCAAACATAGTTTGGACTTTATTATAGATTTTTTGAAACAATATAAAAGCGATCGATAGTTGATTTGCGTTTCAGTTTTGCAGCGCGTGCGGAGAAATAAACATGCCTCGCTTTCATAATTTCAACAGGACTTGTTCTCATTACAATATTGTGGATGATTTTTCAAACGGGTGTGAAGTATGTACAGATTGCGGGCTCGTGATGCATGATCGGCTCTATGCCTCGTATGACTATCGGCTCGAATCGATTAAAACGGAGAAAATGAGCGAGGATGTGACTTGCGACAAAAACAATTTTACTGATGAGACAATGCAAAGGGTATGCTATAAGTGCAATATCGAATGCGCGGATTTAAAACGCGTCATCGCCAAAAAATGGGACGCTAGCGGGAAAAGAGGGAAAAGAGGTGTTTGTTTAGAAAGTTTAGCGGTAATGTGCATCTACTCCGCGCTTATAGAGTCGGGGGTGCCGCGACCGATGAAAGATTTATGTGCCATAACCGGCGTCAAGCAGGACAAAGTGTGGCAATATCTTAAAAACGACGACTCTTTCTACAGCCCAAATTTAATGTGCGAATATTTTCTTCACTCTTTAAATCTAAGCTACAAGGAGTTGAAGGAAATTAGAGAGAAAGTAAAGCAACACGAAAAAAAGTTTGTTTTTTCGCCAAAAACACTAATCGCGGCATGCGCGCACGTCTTTTTAAGAGAACAACGGAGTAGGGTTGATCAGGAAAAGCCGAAAAGCTTATCACGTTTAGCCGAGCAATTAGGCGTTAGTCCGATGGCCTTAAGCAGGTGCGTCAAAAAAATTGAAAATTGTTAAAGTATGCGATACCACCGCGGTCCGTCTGTGCAAGCTGGGGCGGGATTAGGTTCAATTTTTAGCAATCTTTTCCGGTCGTTGGTTCCGGTGGCGAAGGGCGCCGCAAAGACAATCGGTAAAATTGCGAGAAGCGAGGGTGTCAGATCCGCAGGACGATATTTGAAAAAAGAGGCGGGACGAGCGGCCATTGACACCGCACTGGAAGCCTTGGACGGCAAAGCAGTTGGAGCCGCTGCGAAAAAGAGATTAAAATCCGCGACTAGAAACATCTTACTGGCTGGTAAGGCGAGTAGGCCTGCACAGGCGTCCAAGAGACCGGTCAAGAGAAAAAATAGCACGCATGCGGTAGGAAGCGGTAAGAGAAGAAAAACAAAACAAAAACCGCTGTTTTATGTTGAGGACGACAACGACGACGACGAGGATGATTACTAAACGCGAATTTTTAAAAGCTTACACATCGCCCGGCTCGCCTTTTGCTTTTTCATCGCCGAACCGCGTTTTTAATCATTTTAACGGGACCATACCCATAAATAAAATAAAGAAATGGCTGCAGGCGTCAGACACCTATACTCTGCACCGACAACCTAGGGCTCCAAAACCTAGGAACCCAACCTATGTTTATTACAAAAGATATCAATTCCAAATAGACTTGGTTGAAATTGGAAAAATGGCAAGCGCGAATGACAATTATCGTTACTTGCTGACAGCGATCGACATTTTTTCGAGATATGCCTTTGTTGAACCCATAAAAAACAAGACAGCTTTGGTTTTTTTACAAGGATTCAAAACCATTGTCAATAAGGCTGGCCAGCCGCCTCGAAAAATTCTAGCTGATAGAGGGTTAGAGATCAAAAATAAATTTTTTAAAGACTACTGTCGACGTAATGGCATTACTCTTTTACACAGCGACAACTTTGTGCACGCGCCGTTTGTGGAAAGATTTAACAGATCTCTAAAAAGTCTAATGTTTAAATATATGACATCTAGGGGTACGGATCGATTTATCCACGTGCTTCAATCTTTAGTAAAGACGTATAACTCGCGCGTACATAGAATGATCGGTATGAGTCCGGCTGAAGCGGAAAAAGCAAAAAACGCGCCCAAAGTCCGAATGAAACAAGAAGAGGCTTATGCGAAAATAAAGAGGCGACCGCCTAAATTTAAGAAAGGCCAGACGGTCAGAATAAGTAACTACAGAGCTCAATTTGACAGAGGTTACAATAAGCAATTTACTGAAGAAATTTACAAGATCAAACGGGTGTTTACGCGATTACCCATACCTACATACGAACTGGAAACTCTGGACGGTGACGAGACGGTAGAGGGAAATTTTTATGCTAATGAGCTGACTCTGGCCAAGCCGCCGGAATTATTTCACATTGAAAAAATTGTTAAAAGGAAGAAAGATAAAAGAACCGGGCAGAAGTTGGTGTTGGTCAAGTGGAAAGGCTATAAAAACCTTAGCTGGATTGCGGAAGATAACGTTATTAATCAGGCGTAACAAGTATGAAAGGAGGACATCTTATATATTGCATTTCAAACGCCAGCACTGATTGTTACGTAAACACGCTAACGCGTTTTAACAATTTTTTACCGAAAAATTTAGAATTAAACAAAAGAAGAGATTGGGAAGTTGGGGTTGTAGCTTTTGGTCTGCATTTAAACGTGAAACAAGATTTTGTTTTTGACGTGGTGCAGGTTAAATCCAACATTGTGTCTACAAGCTCAAACGAGAATTCTCACATCTTATGCGTGGCCGACTTGCCTTCAAGCAAAAAACGGAAATATTTCTACCATACTTTAAGCAACATACGATATTATCCTATTCAAAACACTTCAATAAAATCAGTGGGCATTGAGTTTCTAGACGCGTCCGACAAACTTCTAAAACTAAAATCGGGTCAGCCGAGTCTAGTTTTACTTCATTTGCGAAAAACAAAACGAGCGATGTCATATTTGACAAAGCACATTCGCGTCGACTCAAAAATGGGCGACAACATAAAACCTGCGCAGAAAAACAACAATTTCGAGGTACATTTGAGCCATCCCATTTATTTGAACGAAGGAGCTAAAATAGCCTTAGCCGACATCTCCTTTCCAAATCGTGTTAACAGCGTTCCGTCAAGCGTTTTTGATAAGAAAATTAAAGTAAGTACAGACCCGTTCAAGCAAGAAATCGAGGTCAAACTTGATCAGCAGAAAACATTTGCTTATTTATTAAATTGCTTAAACGACGGAAGAGACAGCGTAGTACGTAATTTTGTTGAATTTGGGCAAACGGAGAAAACAAAAGAATCGGTCGATATCTTTTTTCGAGTAATTTACACCGGACCGTCGACGTACGATGCCGAATTTAAATCACCTGAGGTAAAAGTGCTGATACCGCCCGAATTTAAAAACATTTTGGGAATCAAAGAAGAATATATTGTTATGGGACCGGAGAAAAAAGAATTTATATCGCAACAGCCCATGCAAAACCCTGACCCAACAGAAACATTTCCACCTGTGAAAATCGGGGTAATGATTGAAACAATGCAATTTTGCTTTTGCATTGAGAAGAGGTTTATCAAAACAACGGATGAATTAATCGAGGCCATGTCTAATGGTATGAGCAAAGATTTACAAAGTCTCATTCAAATTTCCGCGCATAAAGACCGTTTTAAAGTAAAACGGGTCGGCAATCAATTCAATCGCTCCTTGGTAGTAAGGATAAGAGTGCCGCATGAAATAAGATTATTGCTAGGAATAAGTCAAGATGATGACATTGTTTTGGCGGATGAAAGTAATCAATTTATAAGTGACGAACGTCTAGATCCGCACTATCTATATCCGGGAGTGATGATCTGCTATGCCAATTTCGTCAATCACTCGGTAATTGGAGACGAGTTTTACCCTGTATTAAAAGTTATACCAATTAATAGAGCCGAGGAACAAGACAATTATGTGACGACGCATTTTGAAAATTTGGAATACATAAAGTGTAATACAAGTCGACTGGATTTGTTGCATTTTCAGTTAAAAAGACTTGACGGAGAATTGATTAATTTTGAAACAAATGAAAAAATCATGATGAATCTAGCTATACAAAACCCTAAATAAAAAACATGATCTGTATTTGAGCACATTAAAATAAAATTTTGATGTGTATTTCTAGTTTAAACGCGATTAAACATTATCATTTTCTGATTTGTCTGGTTCTGACCAAGCAGCGTAGAATGCTCCTACGGTTGAAAAGAGCAAGAAAAAAATTAATGCCATTATAATAAATGGGGTTGAGGTTCTTGTATTATCTGACGACGATAGGAGTTTATCCAAGGTGTTAATTACAATCTTGTTAATGGCGTTCGTTGTGATGTTGGGGGCGGCGGTAACGTTTGTCACGTCTGCCACTTGATAATTGTCTTGGCGGGGGGAACTCATTCTTGTATTTCAAATTCAAGAGAAGCGGCCGCGGAGTATTTGGAGCGGTTGTAATTTTGCGGGTTAACATACACCCCATCTTCTAACATACCCATAATTTCCCTCTTTAATTTTCTCGCCTGTCTAGCCATTTGTCGAAATTTTTCAATCGATCTCTCCAATAACTTTTCTTCTTTGTGAGCATCTTCACGAGTCATATCAATGGGAAAACTCAACTTTAGTTTTTCGAGCTCAAAAACGAGGTAAGAGACGTTTGCCATCAAATTCTCTAGAATGTTTTTAACATGGTAAGACCTTTGGTGCGTCAACGGTGACCAATTAAAACAGTTTGGTACGGTGTAAGACAATGGATTCGGAGTTTCTATTTTTGGTTGATTTTCATCGGCAATCCAGGCATCAGTCGGCTGAGTTTCAGGAAATGGAGGGATGATTGTTTTATAACCACTCGTGTCACTATTTTCCGATTCATCGTTTGTAACGGGTGAAGAATTTGCTATTGTCATCTGACTATCGTTTTTCATCCAGGACTCGGTCATCTGCGTTTCTGGGAATGGAGGAATGATGGATCTATAACCAGACATGTCTCTAATTCCTGTTTCGTCAGTCATGTTGATGTTGATTTTTCAAGTGATGGATTTGAAATGCAATGAAATGTGATGTTCAGGCTGCTTATATACCTTATTACAAAGGAACTTTCTAGAAAACCCTAGAAAAAATTGCGGACAGGTTGAAAAATGCATCTTGTCAAAAATTAAAAAATTCTTTTACAAAATACCTCCAATCCTAATTGTTTCTAAATGATAGGAATGTTCTAGAAATTGGAAGAATTTATAAAAAGAACAAAAAAGGAAACATCTGCTTTGCGCAAAAATATTATGTAGAAAACACCAGAAAAAATCGCGGTCAGTTCAAAGGTGATTTTTGGAAAAAATTAAAATTGCATGGTAAAAAATACCAAGGAACCATACAACTTTTTCGAGAAATCAAATTTATATAAAACCTTTTTGTGCTAAAAACAAAAAACACAATTAATTAAATTATTGATAAAAATCACATTAAATTATTGATAAAAATCGCTCGTTTACTGATACCATTACAGCAAGAAAATTTACACAAAATGAAGAAGAACATTGTGACATTGCAACACCAGTTATGGTAAAAAAGAAAAAAGCTCTGCTTCTTTTCTCCAATTTACTCAACTATGGACCACTGACATTCTGGTGCCGGGATCTAAAATTTCACGCCAGCATCAAAATTGAGATCCCGGCACCAGAAAAAGTAATGCAGACAAGTAAAATTTTGATGCGTGCATGAAATTTTTAGTGCGTGCACCAACTTTTTCATGCCTGCATTAGACAGAGCAATGCAGGCACCAAACTTTTCATGCACGCACCAAACTTTTCATGCCAGCATTAGACGGAGCAATGCAGGCACCAAACTTTTCATGCACGCACCAAACTTTTCATGCCAGCATTAGACGAAGCAATGCAGGCACCAAACTTTTCGTGCACGCACCAAATTTTTCATGCCAGCATTAGACACAGCCATGCAGGCACCAAACTTTTGGTGCACGCACCAGAAATCGGTGTGCATTTAGATGATTTTAGATTGAATCAGTTGACGTTTTGCTTGCAACGAGAACGCATCTAGATGAATTTAGATGAATTTAGAACGCATTTAGATGAATTTAGATGAATTCGGGCCGAAAACATCTAAAAACAAGTTTCTGTCATCCGCTTTTACCTTAATTCATAAAATGAATGGAATATGGCCCGCGGCCAGATGACTACAATGAACATCTGTGGGGCGGCCCCCCAGATGCTCATCTCACCACATGTGGCCCTCCTGGCAAAAACTTTGGACACCCCTGAATTGAAGGGAGTTATGCCAATGGGTATGTTAGAAACAACATCTGGTGCCTTTTTTTGGCAACCTTGGGTCTGTCGTGATATGATTCAGCTACTATGCTTTTAAGCAAAACCCACCTCTGTAAATGTTTCCTTTATTGCCCTATAAGTTGTCTAATATCTCTGATTATTAGTTATATCATGTCTCAATAATTGAATGCTTAAGTTTTATTACAAAAAAAAATTTATAACAAAAATTTTGAGAAAAAGACCTCTTTTGATGGCCCAAAAACTCTAAATTTCCATTTTTTCTGAGTCTCAATATTTGGGATCGGGCAAAACATTACACATTACTCAAAAACCCCTCTCCCTCACTATTTCTCTCTCTACTAGCCTGGACTAGAGCCTACTCAACTGAAAAAGATGGCGGAGATTCGGGTTTTTAAGTTTTTAACGATCGTTGAATTCAAGTAAACTACGTACGGCAAGTTGATCGATCGTTGAAAGTGAGGCCAACGCGAACGTGGACGTGAACTACGTACAGTTTTAAGGCGATCTTTGAAAGTTTGGGACCTGGAGACTTTCTCTCCCCGAGGTGAATGCATTCGTCACTTTTGGCCCAAGGTTCAAAGGCAATGACGACGAGTTTCAGAGAAGAGTGAGAGTCCGGAGATCGGGAGATATCCTTTTAAGCTACCTGAGCTGAGTTCATTTCAAGATAAGGCCAGGATTCAACAACGTTTTAAAGTCTAAAAAGTCTACCTGAGCTGAGTTCATTTCAAGATAAGGCCTGGGTTCAACAACGTGGCCTTACGAAGTCTAAAAAAGCCACCTAAGCTGAGTTCATTTCAAGATAAGGCCTTACGAAGTCTAAAAAAGCTACCTAAGCTGAGTTCATTTCAAGATAAGGCCTGGGTTCAACAACGTGGCCTTACGAAGTCTAAAAAAGCTACCTAAGCTGAGTTCATTTCAAGATAAGGCCTTACGAAGTCTAAAAAAGCTACCTAAGCTGAGTTTATTTCAAGATAAGGCCTTACGAAGTCTAAAAAAGCTACCTAAGCGGAGTTCATTTCAAGATAAGGCCTGGGTTCAACAACGTGGCCTTACGAAGTCTAAAAAAGCTACCTAAGCCGAGTTCATTTCAAGATAAGGCCTTACGAAGTTAAAAAAGACTAACTAAGCTGAGTTCATTTCAAGATAAGGCCTTACGAAGTCTAAAAAAGCTACCTAAGCGGAGTTCATTTCAAGATAAGGCCTGGGTTCAACAACGTGGGCCTTACGAAAGTCTAAAAAAGCTACCTAAGCTGAGTTCATTTCAAGATAAGGCAGCTTACGAAGTCTAAAAACGCTGGCCTTCACGCAGAGTTCATTTCAAGATAAGGCCTGGGTTGAACAACGTAGGCCATAGAAGTCTAAAAAGGCTACCTAAGCTGAGTTCATTTCAAGAGTTTAAAAAATGGACAAGAAAAAGACGTTTTCACGCCGATTCGGAGAAAACTTGTTTTAGAGTTTACTTGGTTCAAATATATTTTTAGACAATAAACAGGTAGGAAATGAAGGATACCAGTCTAAAAGGTCTCTTCTGTTTGGCTTTCAAAAATGAGAATGGACAGTCCGAATTTCGGTAATTTCATCGTCATCAAAGTCTCGTAGTAGTTGTTGTTCTGTTTGGCTTAGTTCACGTAAAAAAGTTGGATCGTTTTCCAGGTAAGATTCGCTAAAAAAACGTAAAAGAGAAGCTTTTAGTAGTAGTTCGTTGATCAAATCCGAATCTTTGGCACATTTACCTAGCGACCAATTGCCGTAGTTTGTTGACGTAGTAGTTGACGTAGTAGTTGACGTAGTAGTTGACGTAGTAGTTGACGTAGTAGTTGACGTAGTAGTTGACGTAGTAGTTGACGTAGTAGTTGACGTAGTAGTTGACGTAGTAGTTGACGTAGTAGTTGACGTAGTAGTTGACGTAGTAGTTGACGTAGTAGTTGACGTAGTAGTTGACGTAGTAGTTGACGTAGTAGTTGACGTAGTAGTTGACGTAGTAGTTGACGTGGTTCACGTAAAAAAGTTGGATCTTTTCCAGATAAGATTCGCTAAAAAAGAGAAGCTTTTATATTCGTTGATCGAATCCGAATCTTTGGCGCATTTACCTAGCGACCAACGCCCGTTCACGTTAACGTAGGCCATACTTAACGATCTAAAGCTGTAAGTAGTAGTTTCCGATCCCGTTCGCGTTCACGTTGGCCATACTTTCAACCGCGTTGAGTTTCCGGATTTCCGGCGAGGATTTCTGCCGAATTTCAGCCCAAGCTAGCTTCTGCCTGCTGTTATTCTGCCTGCCTGCTTTGCCATAGATATATTATACTGTACATAATAGTACTCTGTGTGCTTCACCTTCTTTAAAAGGTAGAAAGTAAAAGGCATAGACATCGAAATGCATAGGTAAAGAAGGTGCACCAGCTGTTACCTCGACTGTAATTTCTTTATGCAGTAAAAAAATCTACACACCAAGCAGGCGCGTAGCTGAGGTTTTCCAAAGGGGTTCTCAGCTACGCGCCTGCTTGGTGTGTAGATTTTTTTACTGCATAAAGAAATTACAGTCGAGGTAACAGCTGGTGCACCTTCTTTACCTATGCATTTCGATGGGCATAGATAGGTAAAAGGCAAAAGCATAGATAGGGTAAAAAGTGCTTTTTCTGCCAGATTTCAGCCCAAGCTACCTTCTGCCTGCTCTGATTCTGCCTGCTTTGGCTTCTTTAACTCACCTCTAGCTATAATTATCTATGCTCCTTCCTTCTCTTTACTTGAGAGAATTTATTGTAAAATTTGGGCAAATGGACTAATAATCAGAGATATTGGAGAACTTATAGGGCAATAAAGGAAACATTTACAGAGGTGGGTTTTGCTTAAAAGCATAGTAGCTGAATCATATCACTACAGCCCAGTGGAAAATAAAAACGGCACTTCTAACACACCTATGGCAGTTAGTTTTTGATCAGTCACAAACAAACTACAGGACCAATCAAGGCCAAATTATAATGCATAAGGTGCACAATGTCAGCAGCCAAGACATTATATACACATGTCTAGTTAAGGGTTAGCCAAAGGGTCCCCACCTAATATTAAGCTCAACGGGCCGCTTCCAAAAAATCTAGTTACTTGCTAAGTTAGAATGTAGTGGGGGTTCTTCGTTCATCCCCTTTTTCTTCTAAATTTGAAATTTATTTTGAAGCTGCATGAGTTCCGTTGCAACGCACGCAGCTTAATTAAGTTGATCTCTGGGAATCCCCTTTCTCTCCCGTTTTTCTTCTAGATTTAGCTGCGTGAAGCGCTAGGGTTGGTCAAATTTTTCAACTCTTCCCACAACGCAAATATATGATGTGAATTGCTATTTTCTACCAGAGTTCCAAGTTTCAGCTCATTTTTTGCTGTATTGGGGGTGCGCCACGAGTTTGAATGAATTCTGAAAAAAAGTTTCTCTAGCTAATTTTTTCAAAGTTGAGCTTCCTTTTTACGGAAAAATAATAGCTTAGTCATTTTTTAAATATATTAGTCATTAGTAGTTTTTTACTACATTACATTTGTCTTAATAACTTAATAAGGGAACTTACTAACTTAATAAGGCATTTTTTGGCAGGCATTGGTAGGAAGAATTTTCCCTGAAATTTTGCGGGAAATCACGCATTACTGAAAAAAATTCAATTTTGCCTCTTTTTATAAAATTTTTTAAAGCCTGGTCACACCCTCATTTCAACAAGAAATAAGATGAAACCTGGGTTTCTAGTAGAAAATAGCATTTCACATTATATATTTGCATGGTAAGAGGGGTTGAAAATTTTGACTCACCCTAGTGAAGTGCACCGTACACTGCACTTTTTTTTTTGAAGCTGCGTGAAGCTGAAGTTTGCGTTGTGGTGGTTGCAAAGCACGCAGCACTTTTTTTCTCTCCCCTTTCTGTCCCCTTACACAGCAAAAATCAAAAACAAAAGAAGGATAAAATGTTGATTAGTATATCAAACTCGACCCGGTGTAATTTTCATAGGGCCTGGACTCCCAGGCTTCTTAGGTAGAGGTCTATGTGTATATAATGTCTTTGGTCAGCAGAAACTTTACTTCATAAATCTGTCCTAACTACTACAATGACTTTTCTGTTATCAGTTTTTCAGAGAAAACTTATTAATAAAGCCTGTTAAGGATTGGAAATGATACATCCTCTAGCAAAAATTATTTTTACCTTGTTAGTCAAAATTTTGTGTAAGTAAGCCATTTATCATATCATATACAGAAAAGAAGAAAGGACGGAACAACTACATAACTCAGCTCAGGCAACTGCAGCTCCATCTGGTGGTTTTTCTCAAATCTCTTTTCCCCACTTTGAGCACAAGAACTATTAGGTCTCCTTAAAAGTTACTGAAGTGTTTTCGTGAAAAGTACAGTTGCCCCAAATCCCCTTTAAAAGTTAAGTGAGAGTGGTAGTGTCAAACAAAAAGTTAAATGGACCATAATTATATTTTTAAGTTGAAATGTGCTTCAAATGAAGCGTAATTTTGTTACATAAAATTGATGTCACAAATCCAATTATGGTCAGCATGTGATACAATTTTTTGACAACCCAAGATGCCAAGAATCAGCTCAATCTCCCAAGCTGTCAAAAATAACATCTCTTCTTTCACTCAGCAGGCAACTTACCGTATTTACCCTTGTATAATAGGTGTGTTAGATTTGCCGTTTTTATTTTCCACTGGGCTGTCGTGATATGATTCAGCTACTATGCTTTTAAGCAAAACCCACCTCTGTAAATGTTTCCTTTATTGCCCTATAAGTTCTCTAATATCTCTGATTATTAGTTATATCATGTCTCAATAATTGAATGCTTAAGTTTTATTAGCAAGAAAAAAAATTTATAAAAAAATGTTGAGAAAAAGGCCTCTTTTGATGGCCCAAAAACTCTAAATATTATAGGGCAATAAGTAGAGTTTTTGGGCCATCAAAAGAGGCCTTTTTCTCAACATTTTTTTATAATTTTTTTTCTTGCTAATAAAACTTAAGCATTCAATTATTGAGACATGATATAACTAATAATCAGAGATATTAGAGAACTTACAGGGCAATAAAGGAAACATTTACAGAGGTGGGTTTTGCCTAAAAGCATAGTAGCTGAATCATATCACGACAGCCCAGTGGAAAATAAAAACGGCAAATCTAACACACCTATGCGCCGTCGTGTATAATACCCACCCCCAAATTTCAGACCAAAATTTTCTTTGTTTTACTAAATAAAGGACTCCGTGTATAATACGCATCTCGTATTTACGTGTTCATTTTGGGGAAAAAAAGTGCGCATTATGCAAGGGTACGGAAATATCAATTTGGTGGGAAGTGTGGGAATGGAGGAAAAGGTTGACTGCGGTCTTAGGGCTTGTCTAGACCGAAACGTGTGTGTTTGAAACAAGTGTCATGCTTCACTACAATGTATGTAATAAAATGATGGAGAAGGGAAGAAACATGTGGGATGCCAAATGTTTCTTCCCTTCTCCATCATTTTACTACATACATTGTAGTGAAGCATGACACTCGTTTCAAACACACACGTTTCGGTCTAGACAAGCCCTTAGGGTACTCAGGCAGAAAACTACCATGCATTGAAGCTCCACTTAACTTTTATACCACAGCTGTACGCTATAGCATATTTCTATATGTTACTATTATAATCTCTTTGAGTAGCCCATACATAAAACAACATGGTACAAAATTTTGAATAGCTCTTAAGCAAAACCGCCCTTTTTAATGAGCAGATAATGTAATAGATAGCGCCTCATAGTTGAGGTAGGACAATTTACTTCATAAGTCTGTCCTACCTACTACAATGATTTTTTCTGTTATCAATTTTTCAGAGAAAACTTATTTAAAAAACCTGTAAAGGATTAGAAATGATATAGCTTCTAGCAAAAAAGTTTTTTTAAGCTTATTAGGCAAAATTTTATGTCAGTAAGCCATTTTTCATATCCCATACAAAAAAGAAGAAAGGAAATAATGACTATATTACTCAGCTCAGGCAACTGCAGCTCCATCTGCCAGATTTTCTCAAGTCTATCTTCCCCCTTTGAGCACAAGAGCGGTTGAAACATTTCTTCTCTAAAGACAATGTTCTTTTTATTTGACCTAGCCAAGGATATGTATTCGGTATGTCCTAAGATGTTATAAACTAAGTAGATGTATAAAATCGTTGTGGGGAATGGTATAAATGCTACATTGGAAGTTGTGGGGAGTACAGAATTATTTTTTATGTAAATATTTACATAATATGGACTGTAATTTTGCTAAATAGCTAAATGACATCACAATCCAATTACCGTATTTACCCTTGTATAATGTGCGCCCGTGTATAATACGCTGTATAATAGGCTTCAATCTGTCAACGCTAACGCTCTCTTCTCTCTCTCCGCACTGTATGACGAAGTACTTACCCTGTTTCTGTAGGACTTTATATGGACCCGTGTACGGCGTTTGCAGCGGACTGTGCGAAGCATCTCGTCTCACAAAAACGTACTCTGCTTCGTCTAAACCTTTTGTAATGGCTATGGCCTTCGTTCCATGCCATGCATCCGGTGCTGGCACAAGTCGTCCGGCCATGTTCCTCATATTCTGCAGATGCTCGGCTGCGTCCGAATTGCTGCTAGGCCCCACAAAGGTTCCGGGTACCGTCAACGTTGATCCATAGACCATCTCTGCAACCGACGTGCCCAAATCCTCCTTCGGCATGGTCCTCAGTCCCAGCATGACCCAGGGTAGCTCGTCCAACCATGATGGCGTCGTTAACCTGGCTCTCAATGCTGCTTTTAACGACCTGTGGAATCTTTCGACCAGGCCGTTCGACTGTGGATGGTAGGCTGTGGTATGGTGGATTTTGGATCCCAGCGATTCTGCGAGAGCTTTCCACATGTCTGACGTGAACTGAGCTCCTCGGTCTGATGTGATATCTGAAGGTACGCCGAATCTAGCTACCCAATGCAGTGCGAAGGCTCTGCCTATCGATGCGGTATCTGTCTGGGCGAGCGGGATCGCTTCCGGCCATCTGGTGAACCTATCGATTACCGTTAAGAGATGCGTATGTCCCTTTGACGCTGGCAATGGACCAACCAGATCGACGTGAACGTGCGCGAACCGTGCGGTCGCTCTCTCGAACTTGGTCAATGGCGCCCGGTTATGACGATGGATCTTCGCCGTCTGGCATCCAATGCAGGCTCTTGCCCAAGCCCAGACGTCTTTTGCGATGCCATGCCACACGAACTTGTTCTTCATGATCTTTACCGTGGCCGTTGTTCCTGGATGCGATAGGCCATGCACCAAATCGAAAACCTCGCGCCGCATCGCCGCTGGCACAAGTGGCCTTGGAACACCCGTAGCAACGTCGCATAGCAGCTTTTGCTGGCCATTGGACACCTCGATTTCCTCCCATCTCAACGCCGTGACCGACGTCTTGTAGGCCCTCGTCTCAGGATCCTGTCTCTGCAGTTCTGCCATTTTGCTAAAGTCAATGCCTAGCCGGATTTCTTCAATGGCAGCCCTTGATAATGCGTCTGCGACGGCATTGTCTGCACCTGCAACATACCTGATGTCCGTCGAATACTGCGAAATGTATTCCAGGTGCCTGGCCTGCCTGTGTGACCATGGTTCGGCAGCCTTTGCCATCGCAAACGTGAGAGGTCGATGGTCGGTAAAAATCGGGAAGTCGCGTCCTTCGAGATAATGCCGGAAATGGCGAACTCCCAGATAAACTGCTAGCAATTCTCGGTCGAATGCGCTGTATTTTCTTTCGGGCGGGTTCAGCTTTTTGCTGAAGTAGGCCAATGGCTCCCAATCGCCACCTTCTTTTGGCCGCTGTTGCAATACAGCGCCTATGGCTTCGCCTGACGCGTCCGTGCTCAGCGCGATTTCCGCTCCCGGTCTGGGATGGCGGAGGATCGTGGCTTTTGCCAGGGCCGTTTTGGCCTCTAGAAACGCTTTCCGCATCTCGTCGTTCCATTCGATTAGCTTTTTGCTCGTTTTGAGCTCTGTGCATGCCCTTTCCTTGCCATTTTTCTGCTTTCTGCAGTTCTCAGCCGTCGTGGCCTCATATAATGGCTTCATAATCTTGGCGGCGTTTGGTATAAATCTGTTATAGAAGTTAACCATGCCGAGGAACCTTCGCAGTTCGTCCATCGAGGACGGTACTGGGTACGCGTTTATCGCAGCTACTTTTTCGGGCAGAGGCTGTATGCCGTCTTTCGTGACAGTATGGCCTAGAAATTCGATCTGCTTTTTGCCGAATTGGCACTTGGCCGGGCTTACTACTAAATCGTGGGCGGTCAGCCTTCGAAATAGTTCGCGAAAATGTTCCAAATGTTCTTCCATGGAACGGCTGGCTACCAACACGTCGTCCATATAGACGAACAGGTAATCGAGGTCGCTCAGGATTTCATCCATCATTCTTTGGAATGTTTGACCTGCGTTCTTTAGCCCGAACGGCATTCGAAGGAACTCGTACGTCCCAAACGGCGTCGTTATCGCCGTTTTAGCGATATCCTGCTCGGCTACGGGAATCTGATGATAACCTTTTACCAGATCGACTTTGCCAAAAAATTTCTTACCCTGCAGTCGTGAGGTTAAGTCGGCAATGAGCGGTATGGAATACCGGTCTGGCGTCGTGACGGTATTAAGCCTGCGATAGTCTCCGCACATTCTGAAAGTACCGTCCTTCTTTGTAACCACGTGCAACGGCGACGACCATGGTCCGTTTGATCGTCTAACTATGCCTGAGGCCGCCATCTCGGCGAAGTTCGCCTTCGCTGCTGCCAGCTTCTGCGGCGGCAATGGCCTTGCTTTGGCCCTGATTGGCTGTCCACGCGTTTCGATCGTATGCCTAACCGCGTGCTTCGGATGCTCGATCTTGAAGTTTGGCACTGTGACCGTCGGGAACTCGGCGAACAACTTGGACAACGGGGACGGCCTTGCACTTGCTGCGAACGTCAGCCCGCTTATCCGGGACCTATGCTTCGTCTGCTGTAGAGGCGTTGCGTTCAAGTCATCGGGATGAACCATTTGCTTATTGCGCAGATCCACCAGCAGAGAGCTGTGGGTCAGGAAATCCGCACCGATGAGAGACCTCTTCACGTCTGCCACCAGAAATTTCCATTCGTACGTCCTGGAGCCAACGTGAAACCTGACCTTTTTCTCCCCGTAGCACCTGATCCGTGACCCGTTAGCTGCGACCAGTTCCTTTTCCATTGGTGCCTTTCTCCGTTCCTGCTCGGTTGCGGGCACGACGCTGACTTCTGCTCCCGTGTCGATGAGGAACGTTTTGTTGGAACTAGCGTCGTGTAGGGTTAGTGAGCCGGCCGCGATTGACGCTACTGACGCCCGGCTTTCCCGTTTCCCGCCTGACTGCATGGTGAACGGCACCTGGTTGCAGATTGTCCGTAGAACTCGTGGAACACGCACGGGCCATTTGGTCGTTGGTAGAACGTACCTGCGAAGTCTTTAAACTTTTTAGAATTTTGGTTATTTTTACCTTTAGGCTTAAACCGGACAGCGTTCGTCTCTACTTCGTCGTCTTGGCTGATGGTGCGGGCGCCTGCTACTTCGTACGTGGCAGCCTGGCGTTTGGTCTTCTCTGCATGCCATAGCCCTTTTGCCCTGGCCTTCATCTCGGCCCAGTCCTTTAGCGGCTCCGCCCACATGGCCTTGCGGACCGAATCTGGTAGCTTAAGCAGGAACATCGTCTTGACGATATCCTCTGCGGTAGCATCCCTGGTCAACGCGATCATCTGGTCCGCTAATTTGATCGGGTTCTCCTCTGCCAACAGCGGCAGTTCCATGCACTGCTTGACCTTGTCGACCGTCGACAACTTGTAGGCCTGCACCAGCCTTGCCTTCAGCCGGTTGTATGACTCCTCATCGGGTTCCCGTTCGATCAGGTCTAGTACGCCCTTCAACGTGTCCGCGTCCAACGCCACCACAACCAGGTTAAATTTGGACTTCTGGCTGGTGATCCTTCTTGCCCGGAAGTTCGCTTCGGCCTGGGCGAACCATACTTCCGGCATGTCTGGCCAGAATGTTGGCAATTTGACCGACAGCATGCCTACTGTGGCTTCTTCCTCTACCTTGGCCATCGTTTGCAGCTATTGACTCAGGCAAACCGGAAATAAAAAACGCCTCTTTTTAAAACGCCCCCTATCGGCAAAGTTCGGAACTAAAGTTACGCCTATTTTTAAGTAAACTTAAACGATCGTTTAAAGCCAAAAAAACTTTTTTTTTCTTTTACGCCGACGCGGCAACTCGATCGTTCTGATACGAGACAAAAGTTTTTACGGCGCTTCGGAAACTTACTCTTCGAAGTAAACTCAAACGATCGTTTAAAGCCGAAAAAAACTCTTCTCTTTTACGCCGATGCGGCAACTCGATACGAGCCAAAAGTCTTTTTAAACTTAAACGGCGCTTCGGAAACTTACTCTTCGAAGTAAACTCAAACGATCGTTTAAAGCCAAAAAAAACTTCTCTCTTTTACGCCGATTCGGCAACTCGATACGAGCCAAAAGTCTTTTAGCTTAAACTTAAACGATCGCTCAAGACTTACTCTTTTTTCTTTTTCTTCTTTCTTTCTTCGAAGGTTGCGTGTTGTAAACTTACTTTGTCGAAGCTCTTCTTTGAAGACGTCAAAGAAGTCGGTGTCACCACTGAAGCGAGAAGTTGAAGCGAGAGAAATGAACTGATTTTATTTCTGAGCGAAGCGTGTGAAGTAAACAACAGCTGCCGGCTCGACCGGCTCATAAGTAAACTGTGATCTGATAACGCAGACGCGCAACTCTCTTGGGAACTCGCTACAAGCCTACAAAACCCCTACTGTTGAAGAAACAGTTCCTTCATGCCCAAGAGGTTACAAACCAATCTTATAGATCATGATTCAGTATTGGTATTGTAATGCTTTATCTAAACTTGAGTGTATTAATCATTCAATCAATTGAATTGTATACATTATATAACCCCCTGGTTACATATTTAAGTATGTTTATTATAATTCTAAAAGTGTTTTCTTTTCTCATTGACTTTTTGATATTTTTATGAAAAAATACCCTTTTACATATTTATATCATGTTTATCTTGGCCTTAAATCATGAAACTTAATGTTACTGGAAGAAGGAGGGGTTTCAACATATTGTACATCACAAACCTGCTTTAAATGCTTTAAAAATCATAGAATTTTTGAATTTCTTAAAATTATTTTCACAATTTGGCCATCAAGAGGGTTTTTAAGATGGTTCAGAAATAGTTTTTTCCTGTTGCTGGGAACTCATCCACACATGTTAAACATCCCATTTTAAGTCTTAACTTTTTTCAGAATTCTAATGTTTTGTGATCAGTAACTCAATTAAGAATCTTTCAAGGGAGAGGTGATGAAACCTCAAAAACTAATTTAGCTTTTAGGTGAAAAAGTTTTGAAAATGGTTTGAAAACTGGTGCACCTGGAGGCTAAACTTGAATTAACAACTGGTTTTGAAAAGAAGCTTTGAAAACGCGTTTGAATCAGCTACGTTTTACCCTCATTGATTCCTGAATTATTAGTAAAAAAAGATTTTAAAGATATTAAAAATAAGGATTACAATTAAAAAGACATATTTTGTAGTTGCCTGGAATTCTCAATATTCTCGGTCCACGATACAATACTAAATAGATCACTTTTCTCTACCGCCATGAGCATGAGCCGGAAACGACTGAATAGGAAAAGGAAGGGAGGCGGAACTTCATCTTCAGGGTTGACAAACCTCTTTGACCTGGTACTGCTACATGGCTCCCCCCCAGGGGGAATTGTTGCATGATTTGCACTTTACTCAACTGTAATAGCCTTTGTATACTGTACACTAAATGACTGTAATAGACATCATCGCAAAACCAAAAGTAATGTCTTGGGTGGCAAATGTCTTAAGTGACTAATGTCTTGGATGGTAAATGTCTCCAGTGGCCAATGCACCTAAACATCTGACGGCACAAATTTGTGGAAAATCATAAATTTGTGGAAGTGTGGAAAATTGTGACTTTGATGCCACAAATTTGTGACTCTACTGGCCCAAAATTGTGGACCTTTTTAGGATATCTCCACAATTTTGTGGCAGTCGAGTCACAAATTTGTGACATCACAGTCACAATTTTCCACACTTCCACAAATTTATGATTTTCTTCAAATTTGTGCCGTCAGATGTTTAGGTACAATATCTTGATTGGAAAATGTCTTAGATAGCAAATGTCTCGGACAGCAAACATCTAGGATGGCAAATGTCTTGGTTGGCATTTAGTTAGGGTGACACTTGGTATTGGTGACAAATGGTAAGCAGGCATTATGAACTCTGGCATTTGATTTGGGTGGCAGAAGTCTTTGCAAGCGGATGTGGTGGTGCCATCTAGGATCGGTGGCAGGTGTCTGGAAGCATATGTCGGGTGGCAAAATCGCTTTGACATCTTTGATAGAATCCCATGCCCATGAACACCAAATACTTAATGAGCAGCATTAGAGCATTTCAGATGGACAATGTCCTACCAACTGTGATGTTTTATTGGATTCTCCAGTAGGGGGCGTGTCCATGGCTTGAAAAAATTAGGCCTGCTCGAAGAGTCACAATAAAAGCCATCATGCTCTTTACTCTTTTTTTGAGAGAGACATGGGAGGCCTCATTATATATGTTCTTTGCATCTTGAAATTGTTTGATGCCTTTTCCTCAAAATAATCACCAGTGCTTCTAAAGGGTATGTGTTAAAGGAATATCTATCTACAGTTGTAGTCATACATGGACATGGGAATTTTTAATGGGTGAGGTTCAATTTTAATATGGCTGCTAAGGGGGTTTCCTCATGGCTTCCAAATTTTTTTGAGCTGAAAATAATAAAAGACCCGTAAAAGTGATTAAAACAGTCACTTTTTTGGGGGTGCTAGTGTGAACAAAACGTTATTAGTTTTCAAAAACAACTATTTGGCCAGAGGTCGAAAAGATTGTCAGGGTTTTCCAGACAATATTAATGGAAAACACATTGCAGTTGCTTTTGAAAAAAGTTATACTAAATTTAGGTATTTTATTTTTGGCTCATGATTAACCCATTTGCGCCGGCATTGTTCATGTGAACATGCAAAGTGCCTTTTTTAAAATCGCCATAAAACCCAAATCAATCATCATATACACTCAAACTCTTTTTGAATATGTTCTCCATATATTGAAGTAACTCTGAAAAAAAAAGATTAATCATTGCTGAAGAGACCTCCGAGTAAGAGGCAGTCAAAATCATGCCATTTTTCGCCGATGGCGAAATGGCCACCGGCAGAAATTTGTTGCTCAATATTTTTTTTCCTTGTTCCCCAAATGACTTGAAACTTTACAGTATTTTTTTGACCTGCATAGGAAGGTTTGTGGGAATTTTTGACTTAATATATAAATATTTAGGTATCGAAAAGTTATGCTAAACTTTGCATGTTCATATGAACAATGCCGGCACTAGAGGGTACAAAACTGACACATTTATAACAAAAAGAAATTTTTTTTTCAAAATTGTTTATAACTTTGATATATGTGTGTGTATATATATATATATATATATATATATGATGGATATATATGATATATATATGATTGGAAGCTAGCTTCAAGGCCTTTTGACTGAGATTTGGTTTTATACTTTCATATTTTCATGCTTTGGTGGAAGGGAAGTAAAAAACGAGCTCGATTTTTTTGGCTTTAGCAGGGTCAAATCTCTTTCAGTTTGAAATAACCAACTTGAATTCAATTCATAACAGTTTCTCAGTGAAGCAGTTATCATTGGGACCTAATTTATTGGCCTTTTGGCTGACATTTGGTTTCATACTTTCATATTATGGCGGAAGGGAAGTAAAAAACAAGCTCGATTTTTTTGGCTTTAGCAGGGTCAAACCTCTTTCAGTTTGAAATGAACAACTTGAATTCAATTCATGAGATACCTATCAGTTCCTCAGTTATCATTTGGACCTAACTTCATGGCCTTTTGGCTGACATTTGGTTTCATACTTTCATCAAGAGAAGTAAAAACGAGCTCAGTATTTTGGCTTTGGCAGTGGAAAATAGAGGTCAAATCTCTTTCAGTTTGAAATAAACTACTTGAATTCAATTCATAAGATACCTACCAGTTCCTCAGTTATCATTTGGACCTAACTTCATGGCCTTTTGAGTGAGATTTGCTTTCATACTTTCATGTTTTGGCGGAAGGGAAGTAAAAACGAGCTTGGTTTTTTGGCTTTAGGAGGGGAAAATAGAGGTCAAATCTCTTTCAAAATGAAATAAACAACTTGAATTCAGTTCATAAGATACCTACCAGTTGCTCAGTGAAGTAGTTCCCCTTGGGGAAACCAAATTCATTCTCTAAATGTATTTATTTTTAGCCTTATTTTAGCCTTATTTTAGCCAGTTTTGTACCCGTATTTGCCGGCATTGTTCATATGAACATGCACGATATCTCAGAAACTACTCTGGATCCAAAAAAAAAATTTTCATGTATGATCTTCCCCCCTCCCTTAGGCAATGTATATGAAGTTTTGTAGCGGTCTCCCTCGGGAGTTACGCATCTGCAGGCGCGTTCGCGTAGGATTTAGCCGATCCGGTGGATCCGTCAGCTGTTTGTTGATTTTCCTTCACACTGTTCGGAAATATAGATTTCAGTTATCTCTCTCGATTCGCAGGTTTCGGATATCCCTTCAATGGTGACCGCGCCCTGGATCCTACGATCTGGGGACGACGAACATGACAACCTTCGAAACATCGGACCGGTGTCTAGGAGATACGGACACCGAAAAGGTCAGTTCCCGCGATTGCGATACTGGTTTAATCCGAACATTCTCGCTGCCATTATTTTCCCGGGTAGGAAAGAAAGATGGACAACGGAGAAGAGGAGGCGAAAGCCGTGAGGACGGTGCCGAACCGGATCGTTCACATTCAACCGACCATCACTTTCCATGATTTTGCTGCTTCGTACATTCAGCGACCAGATGGACCTTGAGTATTTCACGCATACTTCCGAAAGTCCGCCACCCAGTGCCGTGAACCGTGCGTCTTACCGTGGTTGGAAAACGGGATAGCCGGTCGCCAGTAGCGTCCGTAGCGGCCGGCTCGCTCACCCTACACGACGCAAAAACGAACAGGGCTTTCCTGATCGATACCGGAGCCGAGGTCAGCGTCGTGCCAGCATCGGAGCAAGAGAGGCAAGGCACGCCGCTTCAAAAAAGAACTCATCGCCGCAAATGGTTCCCGAATCAAATGCTATGGCGAAAGGAAATTGCAGATGCATATAGGAGGCCGGATTTATGAATGGAAATTCCTGGTGGCAGACATACGTAGGCCACTCATCGGTGCGGATTTCTTGATCCACAGTTCTCTCCTAGTCGACTTGCGGAATAAACAGCTGCTTCATCTGAAGGAGATGCAGGCGACGAGCTTGCAACGAACGAAACACAGATCCCGCATCACCGGACTTGCGTTTGCCGCGGCCGCCAACCCGTCACTGTTGGCGAAGTTGTTTGCGGAATTCCTGTCAGTCACGGTGCCGAACTTCAAAGTCGACATGCCCCAGCACGGAGTTCGGCACACTATCGAAACAAGAGGCCAGCCAATCCGAGCGAAGGCAAGGCCACTGCCACCCCAGAAGCTTGCCGCAGCTAAAGCTACGTTCGCTGAGATGGCCACGTCCGGAATCGTCCGCCGATCGAATGGACCGTGGTCGTCGCCATTGCACGTCGTCACAAAGAAAGATGGAACTTTTGGCATGTGCGGAGACTACAGACGACTCAATACCGTTACGACGCCAGACCGATATTCCATACCACTGATCGCCGATCTCACCGCCCGACTATACGGCAGGAGGATCTTCGGAAAGGTTGACCTCATCAAAGGTTACCACCAAATCCTGGTAGCGGAGGAAGACATAGCAAAGACTGCGATTATGATGCCGTTTGGAACATACGAATTTCTGAGAATGCCATTCGGGCTTAAGAACGCTGGGCAAACGTTTCAAAGGATGATGGACGAGATTCTATGCGACCTGGAATTCTTGTTCGTATACATGGATGATGTGCTAATTGCCAGCCGAACGCTGGAAGAACACTACGAACACTTTCGACAGCTGTTTCAGAGGCTTGCCGCACACGAACTGGTGGTGAGCCCGGCCAAGTGCCAATTCGGCCAGAAGAAAATCGAATTTTTGGGCCATACAGTGACAAAGGACGGCGTAGAGCCGTTACCCGAAAAAGTGGCAGCGATAGAACAGTTCCCAAAGCCATCCACGCCTGAAGAAATGAGAAGATTCCTGGGCATGATCAATTTTTATAACCAATTCATTCCGAAAGCCGCAGAGATTATGAAGCCATTATACAAGGCAACGATGAAGGCGAAGACGCGGCTGCAGTGGAGCGATGAGATGAGCAGGTCTTTCACAGAAGCAAAGAAGGCTCTGGCGGCGACAACAATGCTTCGGCATCCTCGACCTGGGGCCGAAATCGCAATGACCGCGGACGCATCCGATGAAGCGGTAGGAGCCGTACTGCAGCAGCGAGCAAGAGAAGGCGGCGCCTGGGAGCCGTTGGCTTACTTCAGTAAGAAGTTGCGACCGCCAGAGAGATAATACAGTGCGTTCGACCGCGAGCTGCTGGCGGTGTATTTAGGCATCCGGCACTTTCGACATTATCTAGAGGGACGAGATTTCCCGATCTTCACGGATCATCGTCCGCTTACTTTCGCCATGGCCAAGAGTGCCAAGCCATGGTCGCATCGGCAAGCACGACATTTGGAATATATCTCTCAATATTCCACAGACATACGCCACGTTGCGGGAGCAGAGAATGCAGTAGCAGACGCATTATCGAGGGCGGCCATCGAGGAGATCCGGCTGGGCATCGATTTCAGCAAAATGGCTGAAATGCAGCAGCTGGATCCGGAGACTTCGGCGTACAGGACAGTGGTAACCACACTGGTATGGGAAGAAATCGACGTGGATCAGGGACCATACAAGCTTGTGTGCGATACGTCCACGGGAATTCCAAGGCCGCTGGTGCCTGCCAGAATGAGAAGAGAAGTCTTCGACATCGTTCACGGGCTTTCACATCCGGGGACGAGCGCTACGGTGAAGATAATGACCAGCAAATTCGTGTGGCATGGCATAGCGAAGGAGGTGCGGGCATGGGCCCGCGGCTGCGTCGCATGCCAGACAGCAAAAGTGCATTGTCACAATAACGCTCCGCTGCATAAATTTCAGACGGCAACCGCGCGGTTCGCTCACGTCCACGTCGACTTAGTTGGACCTTTGCCAGCATCCAGAGGATGCACACATCTTCTGACTATGATCGACCGGTTCACGAGGTGGCCAGAGGCTATTCCCATAGCGCAGACGGACGCGGGCACGGTCGGCAGAGCATTTGCACTGCACTGGGTTGCAAGATTTGGCGTGCCAATGGATATCACGTCAGACAGAGGGCCGCAGTTTACCTCGGATATCTGGCGAGCCCTCTCTGAATCGCTGGGAGCCAAAATCCATCATACGACTGCCTTTCATCCCCAGTCAAACGGTCTGGTAGAACGATTCCACAGGTCTCTGAAGGCGGCATTACGCGCCCAGTTAACGACGCCGGCATGGATGGACGATCTACCATGGGTACTACTCGGGTTGAGGACCATGCCGAAGCAGGACCTGGGCACATCGGTGGCCGACATGGTATTTGGATCACCTCTTACGGTCCTGGGGACATTTGTCGGGCCTAGTAGCGACCCGGACACCGCAGATCATCTCCAGCGCATGCGGGACGTAGCTGGATGACTAGTCCCGGCACCAGACGCCTGGCATGGCAAAGCGGCAGCGGCGAGTGCCAAAGGCTTACAAGAGGCGGAATACGTTTTCGTTAGAAGGGATGCTTCGCACGGGCCACTGCAAAAACCTTACACAGGGCCTTACAGAGTTTTGCAGAGGCACGAAAAGTTCTTTAAAATTCTTGTCGGAGAGAGAGAGAGGAAAACGTAAGCATCGACAGGCTGAACCCCGCGATCGCCACAACCGACCAACGCATCCAACCCGCGGTACCGCCGAGGAGAGGAAGGCCGCCAAAACCAAGAGATGGTCGACCAGCAGCCGACGAGCCAGCAGAGACGGTGCCAGCAGCCGACGAAGAGTTGCCCGCAGACGAGGACAGAGACGGAACTGGAACAACAACCACCTACGTACGCGCAGGTAACAAGGCGTGGGAGAGTTGTTCGTCCTCCGGAAAGGTACATGGCCACGGCAACAACAGACTAGGCAGACGCTGGGAGGGAGTTCTGTAGCAGTCTCCCTCGGGAGTTACGCGTCTGCAGGCGCGTTCGCGTAGGATTTAGCCGATCTGGTGGATCCGTCAGCTGTTTGTTGATTTTCCTTCACGCTGTTCGGAAATATAGATTTCAGTTATCTCTCTCGATTCACAGGTTTCGGATATCCCTTCAGTTTCATGAAAATCTGACCATTATTTGAATTTTCGGCAAAAATGGGTTAAGAGCTTTATGAGATCATGATTTTCTTAATGTTATGTTTTGTGAGACTAGCTTATCCTCTGTCCCACACTCCTTGTGACTCCAATGGATAAAAAGGACCAAGCCTTGGTTTGGCAAAAACCTTATTTGGCCATGTAGGATTTGCTGAAAGTCCTCAAAAGTTGCATGTTGATTTCATAAAAATCAAATTGATTGTATGGGTTGATTGTATTGACAGGGTTGCATGAGTGCACTGGACCCTTCACTACCAGAACACAACCTGCTCTGACCAAGGGTGAGGTGATAGTCATTGGTCTAGTGGGAACAATGTTTCAAGACCTCTAATGTCCCAAAAGGACAAGAGACAGTTGTTTCAGTACATCCCTAGGGGATCCCCACTTCAGTTGCAATGGCAACATCAACCGTTTGTTGTCTTCCCTACACATTTTTAGAAGAACATTTTTAGACCCCACTCCATTATGATTTTAATAACTGACCCTTTTCCACCCAAAAAATACCTTGCTCAAATATAGAGTTATTCAACCAATGGCTTATTAGCCCCTTCCACTGGCTTCATAGGCATGCAAGGTCCTTTGTCACCGACTGTGCTGTTTTTCAAAATCATTTCAGGGGTGTTTTTATATTTTTCAATCTGACTATGCCGGTTCACCATTTTATTTAGATTGTTAAATAATTGCCAAAAATTATGTATTTTACAAACAAGAGCTCAAAAAATTGATTGACCTGGTTGATTGCAACTCCTTCTTGTAGAAAAGTCACGAACTATTGGTGCTGTTTGGGGAAAGATGAATTTAAAAAGCCGAAAGAACATTTGGCTATAATGTGGGATTTCTGTTGGAAAATCTTGTTTCTCTGTTGGAAAATTTCTGATGGAAAATACCCTCTTGGTGTATTTTGAAAAGGTTTATGGCAACAAATTTTTGAGTAATTGGGTTTGCTGTAAATTGTATGAAGGGGCGGACTCCAATTTCTGGAAACAGTGCAAGGCTAGCGCACCCTAGTGTCAAGTGCTACAAACAGCCATTTTGGAGGTCAAAGAAAGACATTTTCAGCGAAAATTGGAGTACCATTACATATCAATCTTGAAATGCTGTTATTAATATTTTTGATTTAATAAAACTATCTTAAATCTGTTTTAATTATTGTCATCCTTTGTTGATGCCGTAAAGAAATTATACTTCTACTTATTTACTGAGTTAAAATGTTTTCAACAGGGTTAATTAAAAAGGTAAAAAGCTAGGTTTGATGCAAAAATTGTCATTATTGCCATTATTTTTATGATTTATGCATTAAAGGTTTTGCAAAACAGGGTGAAGTTGAGAGTTGCTGTACAAGCCTTTGCTAAATTAACCGCAAACAGTCACATGCTGTTTGCTTGTCTGAAATTCAAAAGTAATTTATCATCCTCTACATTGGAAAACAACATCACAGAACTACTTCACCAATCTAGTTAAACTGTAATCAAATTGATTCTATCCTCCTCGTTAACTGCATGGGCCCATGCAGTTTTCTGTGCTAGGATGCGTAATAGCTCAGGCTACACAGGCGGTGCACAGACCTTAATAGGTTCTTTTAAACTTCAATTTTTGTCATAAAAAAGATAAAAATGGATTTTGTTTTTAACTTTTTTTTCTTCTTCATCATGTGACCAACCAGAATTTCAAAAAAGCGTAATACTTCCTAACACAAACATGGCAAAAATAGCGATTTTATCTTCCTGATGGAGCGAATTTATCTTCCTTCCTTTTCTTCTTTTTTTTCTCTGTATGTAGTTAACACCCCCCCCCCCCATGGTAATTTTTCTTGAATTTTCTAATATATAAAGATGCAAATAAATATATTTTTTAGCATTCAAACCTTTCCATTCAATTTTAAAAACTTTTTTTATTTTGTAAAAAGTGCTGGAAGCAAAAAATATGCATCCATCCCCATTACATTTCGTTTTAGAGCATTACACATCCCGCTCAGGTTCCAAGATTGTTGAAGGTGGTTATCCACTCGCCATCCACTTCTTTTAACCGGGAGGATAGCCCTTAATAAATTCAAAGGCTTCCCCAGGTGTTTTTCTAGATTACTAAGAGCTAACCACATGCATGGCCAAAGTTTGGACCTTGTGCCAAACGTTTTTTGGTAAAGTTCAAGTTCCAGGCCTTGCACATTTAAAAGTTCTAACTTGATGTACTACATCGCTAAATAAGGGGTGTCCTGGGATGAACATATGGATGCATAAAGTAAAACAATTTTTGGTAGTGGGGCTTTCCTTTTGAGCAAAACATTTGCTAATGAAAGGTCGAGGAGTTATAATCTTAACATAAGGACGAAGACCTTGATCCTTTAATGCTTGCATAAGACTGAATTTATTTCTAAATTTTAACTACGAAGTAAAGTATTATCAACATGAAAGACATAGGAAAAAATGTGGCGGAAGTG
>CBDDTI010000529.1:10000-12500 GCA_965233585.1 bacterium | reverse complement strand
GCCTGCATAACATTCTGCAACCATTTCTAAGAGGTCATGTACTTTTGTGTATTCCAATTTCCTTTCTACAAAAAAGACACAACACTAAAGGAATCAACAAGTCCAATATTGTTTATTATCAAAATGATAGCATAACAAACCAACATAACCGGGTAATCGGCATTCCTTTCACGTTGGAAAAATCAACTTCATAAATTATTCAGTAAAACGCAGTATCACCGTCCTCTGATTCACTGTTTGAAGAGCTGATAGAGGGCAACTGAGTACTTTTAATTATTGCAGTGCACAATCTTGATCACTTGTAAGACGTCTTTCCAAACCAGCCTCCTAGTATTTTGCAAGACACCGCCCGAAAAGTAAAAGAACTGGTTAATAAACTATACCGTACGGGACACATCGGTCTAATGACCCACAACTGAATGGTTAACAATCGGTCTTAAATAGCCACGTATACCAGAATTTTACACGCTGACTAAAATTCACAAGAAAACACTAGTCAGCAGACCAATCGTTTCTGGTAGCAGTGGTCCAACACAGCGTATTTCTAGTTTTGTAGGCTCACTACTGCACATACTTGAAGAAAACTCTTTTAAGTTTAATGAAAAACACTTCGTACAAACTCATGATCATGGCATTGCTATCGGAAATATAATGGCGCGGTCGCTTTCTCCGTTATTTTCATGGCGGACATGGAAAAACGACTCCTAGCGGCTAGCCCACTGAAACCCTTTGTTTGGAAGAGGGTTATCTTTTCTTTGTGGAAGATTCCAATGGAGGAAGTTTCCATTTTTGTTAACTTCGCTGACTCGTTCTACCCTACGATCAATTTTACTTGTGAAATGTCATCCGAAAGCGCTGTTTTTCTCGATACAGATGTATTCAAAGGACTTCGCCTTTCAAATCTTAGAATTCTCGATTCACAAACCCATTTCAAGCACACTGAAACTTTTCAGTATACACACTTCTTATCCTGTTAACCATTCATTACGAAAAAGGGTTTTATCAAAGGAGAAGCATTACGTCTTTTAAGAACCAACCCCGTCAAGGAGAACTTTTATAAGTACAAACGAGACTTTGAGCAAAGACTCTGTAACAGGGGCTATCCCACTGCCCTCGTCCGTAAAATCCTGGCTGAAGTTCATTTCTCCAACAGAACACAGGCTCTTTGTAACAAAAAAAAGAGGACGAAAGAAATTTTACTGTTTGTTACCACTAATAACCCGGCCACACCGAATCTTAAAAAGATTCTCATGAAACACTGGCATATCATTCAACAGCAACCTAGACTTGCACATATCTTTAACCAGCCACCGATTATATCTTACAGGAAGAAAAAAATCACTCAAGGACGTTTTAGTTCGCGAAACACTTCCCTCAATCACACCGCAATCATTAACAGTTGTAAACAAAGAAGCACTTTTAAAAAGTTTGTTTTCAAGCCAGAAGGAAATTTACGTATGATCTTCGGCTAGCAACACGCTCAGCCTGCGTTCGCGCATCTTTTACAGCCACTCAACTGAGCAAACAAAACTAGCTATTTCGTTTTCACTTCGAACCTTTCAGTTGATCATTTATAGCGACCGTAGAAGCTGAGGACTCGTGGACTTTATTTAAACACAGGATCACAGTACTGACAATGCTCAGGAAAAGAAATGTCTAAAACCGTATTCACATCTACAGGATGCAGAGAACAAAATTGTTTCCTGAACACATTCTAAAGTTTAAATCAAGGAAACGTTCAAAAAAAGCAAATAAGAGAAAGGCACAGAAGAGAAGAGCTGAATGAGAAGAAGAGAATTCGGTTTTAATCTCCAGCTACTGTCTGATGGCGAGATTCCAATAAAGGAAGTCAATGTGGCTGCTCTACTGAAGGGACAAAAGTTTACTATTTCACAAGTTTGTTATGCCATCATTTTGATAATAAACAATATTGGACTTGTTGATTCCTTCAGTGTTTTTTTTTTTTTTGTAGGAAGGAAATTGGAAAGCAAAAAAATACATGACCTCTTAAAAATGGTTGCAGAATGTTATGCAGCCCCCCATTTTTGGGTGCAGAGCCCCACCACCATTTGCGTCAGCCCACCCCTTCTAATAAATAACCGGTCCCTAAACTCTCCACATCAGCACCATTATTCAAGCTACCTGTTAATTTTCGCATTTTGAGGTGGTGTCGTGAAAGATCGTGAAGCCCCGTTTAGTCCGAATTACGTTCTTCTGAGGTCTCATGTTATTACTCGTTTTTTATTTGCAAAAGTTGTGGAATTTTAATTTTAGTCGTAATATTATGCAAACTGAGTACATGGCCCCCAATTGTCACGTTTCGTTTATATGAATGCAATCGCTTTCAAATGTATTTTTAGTCAATATGATCAAAAATCATTTTCAAGGCTCTTCATAGTTATTTTACTTCACTCTGTAGTTGAATATAGTTTAAATCAGTTTCCGTGCCACAGACATGTTTTTTTTGTGAAAACCGTGAATAGACAAGTTAGTCACGCTT
>CBDDTI010000529.1:0-5000 GCA_965233585.1 bacterium | reverse complement strand
ATACGCTTTATATAGCTATAAAGCTTAACTAGTTGGGTGACAACCAGGTACTGCCTCGAATAACTCTTGCTCATCTTTTATGCTCTACAAAGCTTACTGCATGTATCACACATCAATAGTATTAGCTTAAGCATGCACCATTAGCTAATTTATCCCTCTTTAATTTCAAAGGCACCTGAATAAAAACAAGTTAAAGATTCTACATCCTGACCAGTTTCGTGGCTTGCACAAATTGACTGAGCTGTAAGTATTGCCTTTGAATTGACTTGTACTTGAATCGACTAGTTCATAAAATTCTACTTCCAGATGACGACGTCATTAGCATCGCTTAATGCTGGCATTGATGAATTCCTTTGGTGGTGGTGCGAGCAATCCATGCCGTAACTCGAATCGAAGAGTTCTGCAGAAAGCTAGTGGCATAGTCATGTCTTTCGTTGTAGCCGACGAGTAAGAACTTTTTGCTGCCTGCAGCATAAAAGGGTGTAGAATCTCTATCTGTTAATAAAAACGGATGATTTGTTTCTGGAGTGGGTGTACGTTGTACTTGATTGGGCATGGGCATTAGCTCATCATTAGGAGGGTGCAATTCTCATACTGAGTCTATGTCGCATTTTTACAGACCGGTCTATCTTTAGGCTTCTTTATCCGTAATCATGAAATACGTCAGTTCTGGTCTACATGAGCACTCATTGGTAAGGAATAATAGGCAGCCTCCGACGGATATGTCGACTTAATCTTCCGGTGAAATAATGACGTCAGTGCTTATGATTGGTCACTGAGGGTACTGTGGGGGTGGGGAGGGGAATGTATTCGCGGTAAAATCAGATTAAAAATAGATCGGGCCTTTGAAACATCGTGAAGAAATATAGTTGCACCCTCCTAGGAGACCAAAAGGAGGAATCACTAAATGTCACACGCCCATAAAAACTTGGTGGACGGCTATTTGGCACTCTAAAAAGTAATTTCCATGCACTTGGGATGGTGAGTTGCTGGTATGTCAACTGACATCAGTCACAAGGTTCTCAGTGGAACGGCGGACTTCTAGTCGGGCCTACTGTTTCCACCTGTTCCGGTCATTCAACTGAAAGCTGTACGAATATGGCAATATATAAGACCTAGAGACTGAGACGTTTCAAAAAGAAAATAGTATTTAAAAGTGTGAAACAGCGCTACTTGCTACATCCAATTTTGTTACGAAAAATTATTGCTTGACATAGAAGGTTCGCGATAAGCTAATTCGGTCTAGAAGTTTTGTGTATATTTAATTAGTGCCGTATCACCATGATTCATCAATTTATTTCAGTCGTTTACGTCTGCTGTTGTAAATAGTTAATACTGTAATGATACTTTATTTAGTAGGGCCGGAAAGTTCTGGAATCTTTCGCCGTAAAGCATATAAGTGAATCGGTGTAGTGTTTAGATGGTTTTTCCTAGGAGTGTTTAGAGAGAATCTCGTGAGCCAGTAGTGTTCACTGAAGAGTGACGGAGGTCGCGTGAAAAGCTTGGAGGCTTTGTGAAGAATCGACGAAGGTCGTGTTTGTTAAGGTGGCTCGATCGGATTTTTGAGTAACGATACAGTTCAACTTTGAGCGACTACAGCTCTACCATTATCAATCCAACAGAAAATCAAACTTAAGTGGTGTGCTAGAGAAAGATGAAAGTTTCAAATGGGGTACATTTCACCAAGATTTGAGTTACCATAGCAACGAAATGACACTATGCCCCATTTTACATAAGACCGAATAACTTGCCACCAGAGATAATTTCGGAAATACGACGTCGGGATCTGGAACTTGACATAGTTGCCTCAACGATGGCAAAACTGTAACAAAATCTATAAGAGCGTTTTCGAGAAAATTACGAGTAAATTTTCAAGGTGTCAAAATACAACAAAAACAAAGTTGTTTTAAATGTTATTGTAAATTATGTCCACAAGACTTGACTTTATGGCATTCTGGTTTTAAATTAATCTTCTAACATATAATTACCTCAAGTGAAAGTCTCGGAGAAATCGCTCCGTTTGACTTTTAGCAACATTGGCGTGAATATCAACTGGTGTAGGCATTATTTTGCATTTTATCAAAAATTGCCCCTAAAATTCTTAAATTGGGTGGGATTTAAAAACCACTCGATGAATTTTTTTTTATACTTGGCCTCCCATACGATTAATCCATATTTAACGTAATGGCGGAGTTTCAAATAAATTGAAATATTTTAAGGCTGCTAATTTTCAGCGTCAACTCAGGAAAATATTAGTCTTACTTTCACTTACGTTGTTTGTTGTCTTCATTATAATTTTCTTTTGTCTCGAATCACCATGCTATTGTACATTTCTGTATATCATGAATTCATAAAGCGCGCGATTACTTTCCGGCGACTTTCCCGAGGCATGCTAAAATATCCCGAGCTAGCACAATAAAAATAAATGTTATTGTAGTGCTCGCTCGGGATATTTTAGCACCCTTCGGAAATTTACCGGAATTCATGATATACAGAAATGTACAATAGCATGGTGATTCGAGACAAAAGAGAATTATAATGAAGACAACAAACAGCATGAGTGAAAATGAGAGCAATATTTTCCTGAGTTGACGCTGAAAATTAGCAGCCATTAAACGTTTCAATTTATTTGAAACTTCGCTATTACGTTAAATATGGATTAATCTTATTGAGGGCCAAGTATAAAAAAAATTCATCGAGTGGTTTTTAAATCCCACCCAGTTTAAGAATTTTAGGGGCAATTTTTGATAAAAAGCAAAATAATACCCTACACCCGTTGATATTCACGCCAATGTTTCTGAAAGTCAAACGGAGCGATTTCCCTGAGATTTTCAATCGAGGTAATTATATGTTAGAAGATTCATTTAAGACCAGAATGCCATTTAGTCAAGCCTTGTGGACATAGTTTGCGATAACATTTAAAACAACTTTGTTTTTGTTGTATTTTGACACCTTGAAAATTTACTCGTAATTTTCTCGAAAACGCGCTAATAGATTTTGTTACAATTTTGCCATCGTTGAGGCAACTATGTCAAGTTCCAGATCCCGACGTCGTATTTCCGAAATTATCTCCGGTGGCAAGTTATTCGGTCTTATGTAAAATGGGGCATGGCGTCATTTCGTTGCTATGGTAACTCAGATTTTAGTGAAATGTACTCCATTTGAAACTTTCATCTTTCTCTAGCACACCACTAACGCTTGAGTTTCTGTTGGACTGATATTGGCGCTGTTCTAGTCGCTCAAAGCTGAACGGTATCGTTACTCAAAAATCCAGTCGAGCCACCTTAAAGTGTATAAAGTGTAACAGAGATGTTACGTGTATTAGGCAGAGGCCGTGTTTATACGAGGTTGACGAAGGTCAAGTGTAGTTACAAGCCTAGCGTGAGCTTGTTGTGAAGTCTTGTGTGGAATTACCGCGTTCGTGTGAAACAAACGACCTTTTGTGTTCCGACATTCGTCGTTCTGACCAGACAACAAACTTCCTACCACTAAAAACATTCGAACTCGCAACATTGGGGGCCTTTGTCCGAGGCAGTGGAATTCAACGAACTGTTTGTTTGTCTACCGTTAACCAGGAAAGGATCGCAACTTGAGAGGAAGTAGCTGTGCTGTTAAAACGAGTTGTAGCGAGTAGAAGAGCCGTGGAATTTTAGCGCTGCGAAATGGAGAAATTTATTCAACTTAGAGAAAAGTTTGGACTGGAAGGACAAAAGCTACTTGAATAAAGTGTAACAGAGAGGTTAAGTGTATTAAGTGTATTAAGTGTGTTAAGTGTATTACCGCCGCCTGGTTAGCTCAGTTGGTAGAGCGCCAGTCTGCTGTGCGGGAGGTCGAGGGTTCGAGCCCAAGACCGGACCAACACTCAGGGTCTTAAAATAACTGAGGAGAATGTGCTGCCTTTGTAATTATATCTGCAAATGGTTAGACATTCAAGTCTTCTCGGATAAGGACTATAAACCGTAGGCCCCGTCTCCTGCATCTTCAGTGTTACATGGTCAGCAGGGGACGTTAAAGAACCTACACATGAAAAGAGTAGGGGACATAGTTCCCGGTGTTGTGGTCTATCTGTAGTTTCATTGTTTCATTGTACATTTCATGCATGGGCTGGGTGGGTGAGTGAGATCAAATATGGACTGATAGCGGCTGCCAGAGGCGCCTTAACAAGCTGACGTCCGATCTCACTCAAGTAGAATTGTAAACCGCCTTGAGACACTATGTGATATGTGCAGTATATAAATACACATTCATTCATTCATTAGGCAGAGGCCGTGTTTATACAAGGTTGATGGAGGTCAAGTGTAGTTACAAGCCTAGCGCGAGCTTGTTGTGAAGTCTTGTGTGGAATTACCGCGTTCGTGTGTTCCGACATCCCTCGTTCTGACTAGACAACAAACTTCCTACCATAAAAGACATTCGAACTCGCAACCAATTTTATGATCAGAAACAACTCATTTCTGTTACACTTTGCCTCCTACCCCACCCAAACATGCATGAGATCGCATCCCCGAACCCTAAAGCGTTGGATTGCTTCTTCGGTGGCATCGGGCCTCGCTTTAATTTATGCCGCATGTTATGCTTTATTGGACGCCTGTGAAAACTTCTGCTAAGATCCCTAATCAGATATCGGAAAGACACAGATCCTAGAGTGGCGGCTTCATGCTCAAAATCAGCACCACAGTAACAATGGGTTAGAAATATTACTTTCATATGACAGTTGAAAGCACTAAACATACAAAGGTGAATACAACCAAACCTCATGTAAGCGACAACCCAAATTGTTAAGCTTAAGTGGTCGGTTACGGGAGGTGGTCGCTTAAGAGCTTATACCCTATTGAGTCAAATATTTCCCTCATCAGCAAATGAGACATTTTAGGTCATCTCTTTTAGGACGAATAGTGTACAGTGTATAGATCTGCCCTTTTTCTTTGAACTTTTAAATGTTTTATACATTTGAGACAAATTTTGACAAATTAAAAAAGCCCAGTACTTCCCATAGAGAC
>CBDDTI010000528.1:0-13846 GCA_965233585.1 bacterium | reverse complement strand
AAATAGAACACATCTTGGCGTCGTCCTTGTTGTCGCCGTCGAAAATGCGTAAGGTCTCAATTATTGTGGACGGAAGACCTAACCGTAGACATAAAGCTGCGTTTTCAAATATCTCTGGCGTAGTGTGTTCAAGGCCTCAGTATATATATATATATTTTTTTTTTTTATCAAGTATTACAAGTCAAATCTGAGGGTCAAATTTGCTAAAATCACGCACTGGTCAGTGATCAAAGAAGAGACCGAAATCTCTGTTCGTGCAGGCAGACTGTTTAGCAGTCTCGTACCAAGAGTCTTCGTTCCCCTTGACCAGCGTTCGGGACACGAGTGACCCTGGAGAGATCCGATTAGATTATTTTGTGTCTGCTATTCCCCCGTTCCTCTGTGTCTGCAGTTCCTCTGTTCCTCTGTGTTTACTGTTCCCATGTTATCTGTTATTACAGTTGCCGGTGTCATGATTTACAGTTGCCGGTGTAATGATTAACAGCCGGTATAATAATTAACAATTTCAGTTCCCGGTATATGAGAGACGACCCGATTGGAAGTCCGAAAACATCAGACTTCAGTTTGAATTGTGCCTAGCTCATAAACACTTGGCTCAATTAAGTCG
Organism: bacterium; assembly: GCA_965233585.1. GTDB lineage: Bacteria > SAR324 > SAR324 > SAR324 > NAC60-12 > CBDDTI01. The sequence goes on along the minus strand of CBDDTI010000528.1, from coordinate 13,239 downwards.
CTTGTGGTTTTCTTTAGCTCGTGAGGGCCCCTTTTTTTTCTGTTTCATGGTGAAAAACACCAACAGCCAAAAAAAAACCGGATGCCCTCGCAGGCCAAATACAATACAAATACAAATACTTTATTCACATTTCCTAATACAGACAGGCCAGTTTTTCTTCCAATCATTTTCATTGGTTTTAAAGCCAATGAAACTTAAGGCTCGGAATGGAACTACATATTCTTCGCTGTGCATACTTTAGGCAACTTGTTCATTCTGCACTCTTTGCCATTTGGATATACCTACAGTGATTACGTTAGCTGGAAGTCTATTTCTCTTTTTTTGCTTAATTTTCTCTAACTTTCCTCGACAAAGGAAAATAACACTCGTTTTCCCCTCGCCTCGTTGCAACTTGAAATGAAAATATCGCTTAGACTTTGCATTTCACGGAATCTTTACATCGGAAACTTTCATGGAGAATGTCTTGAACGTATCCTTGTACATCCTTATTAGCAGAAGATGGAAATGCCATTTTGCAACAAAACTTAAAACCAGTTTTGATAACGCGAGAATGATTAATATTTTCGTTAAGAGAATATCGCCTTGATTTTTCAATATTTCCAATGTTCACGTTTCAACCACAGTTACTGCTAACTATTTCTTAGTGAACCAGAAACAAAAATGAAAAATGTTTAAAACACGACATCGTCCGCCCTTGCGAAATGTAAAAGCATGATCGTTTCAGTTGCAATGCCTTCTTATATCCAAATGTCACTTTGTTTATTTGGTACGTTATTAGTGAACACTGAACTACTGCTCGTACTCTAAACATGAAAATCAATCACAATATACCCTAAACCAGATTAATACTACACATAGTCCAAAAAATATGTTAATGTATTTGTTCAATTCAGGAGTTTGCTCACAGAACATTTTGATTCTTTAATCTATGGTTGTATGGCTTTGAGTTTTACGTTGGCTAAAATAACTTGCTTCTCCATTGCAACTCTCTAGTATTTAGCGCATGCTCTCCTCTACTTGTCAGCATTTATTCAAATGAAAGTGTATCACTCAATGAATATATTTTTTGGTAACAGGTATGCACCGAACCGCGCAAACAGCATTTTGTTCACCGAGGCAAGTCCTCGTTGCATTGCTTAGAAAATGCTATAGCGTCTAAAAGTGAGGGCAACAAGACGTAATTGACAGAACTTATCAAATCTAGCCAAAAAAGATACTTTCAAGCACAAGTGTCTGTGTAAGGCTTTTAAAAATCTGTTGACCCATGCGAGTTTTAAGTGAAGACGTTCACAAGAGAACTAACATGGAAACCATCAGAGGTAGACATGGATTGGACATGTGCTGCGAATGGACAACAGTTACCTCCCACGAGTTGCACTGACGTGACACCAGAAGGAAAATGCAAGAGAGGAAGACCTACAGAAACATGGCGTAGGACAGTGGAGAAAGAGTGAATGACGATGGGTTAATGTTCTTGGGCAGAGGAAGGGCCTGTGGCGGCTGACAGGAATTCCCTTTCAAAGAAATTTATAAAAGACACCTCTGAGACTGTTCTTAATTCGTGTCGGTCGGAACATCTCGGCAATTTACGCTGTAACAAAGGAAGCTTTTTTAACCTGCGCGCTTTTTTGAATTGCTAGTGTAAATTTAAATTTAATTGCATTTCATGATCAGAAGCAGATTAATCTGGAAAAAGAAACTGTATATGTATTTTATCGGAACAGTCTACTCAACAGACTTATCGCAATGGCAAAGTGTGTCTAAATTTAGGTCACTCGCTTGAGGTGTTGGGTTTGCAGACTTCGCTTGTATTAATTGTTCACCCACCTTAGTCGATTCAACTGGATTAATTTCGCCTACAACGATCGACTGGGAACGTTCGAATTCTCCCACGTTAAATTCCGGTGGTGATGTCTTAAAACGTCCTTGTATTGCCAATCTAAGAGTGAGTGTCAGTAAAAATCAGATATGATCATAAAAATCGCGGACACAGCCAAAAAATTGATTTCGCTCATACTTTCTATATTGATAGACCCTTGTACCAAAGTAACCAAAACAAGGTTAGTTTGTCCTAATGTTCATTTTTTTGAGAGTAATTAAATAAAAACCGTTGAGGCCGCAGCGAGCCAAATTTCGATATTCGCACTATCGAAATTCTGTCATATCTGTGGCTTCTCAGCGCAAGCTGAAAATTATCTGAGGATTTTCCTTTGCAATAACATTTTAGTTACGGCCTCGAACACCTCAATGACGGCATGAAAAGCAGATATTTTCAAGTTATAAATATTTTACGAATTTTTTCTCGACGACATCTTGCGGCTGTTTTTTTAATAGCTCTGTGGTACCATAAAACAATTGCCAAAAACGCTTGTCGGTACGCAAAGAAAGACTCAATAACTATATCCCAGATAAAGTTTAAGGATAGACGTTCACAAATATACTTTTAGTTTTTTGGGATACCTTTCGGTTTTGTGGTAACCCTTGATTGAAGTTTGCTGATTTTCGGGATTTTCTATAGCCGCCATATTGAAGTTACAACTAAGCTGACCATCAAGAAACAATTGATCGCATGTCGAAAAGTACGTTAGATTTTAAGATACGAAACGCTAAATTAAGTTGAGACTTGGTTTCTGTCTTATCTGGAAAATTAATTTAATTGGAGGTAGATTCTAGCAGATTTTTGCTTACTTATATGAGAAGTGTTATTTTGTTTACACAAGATATTTGGTGGCTACTGTAGCATGAAGTTGCGTTTGGTCCGGATGTCTTCGGTTTCGGTCGCAGCCCTCCTTTCTGGGCAGTTCAGTTATGTTGGTCTTACTTTTCTGAATTTACAATCCACAAAAACTGTTTTCCATACAAACACTGATCAAACAATGAATAACTAAGACTATATAGTGTGTGAAACAACCTGTGTAAATATAATTTATCTGTCGACAGACTGTGGGCACGCTTCTCCAAAGATCAGTATCACCGGCATGAGGAATTTCCCTCAATTAAACATCATTTATATTTTAAAACGAAGGATATGACCAAGTTATATTAATTTATTCATGTCTGCAATGTTTGTCTGAAAGTACACGTATACTAGATTATTATTTCAGTACCAGTATTTTTGTTTTAGTTGATCTGCTTGCGTGACACTGTGAAGCCCAAATATATGAGCTATCAAATTTCATTTGAGAACGTTTTCAGAAAATTCTATCTTATCATTGCGTAATTAAAACAAAAAAACTTTGTCGAACATGGCTTGTACCTTCTCACGTTTGGTCGGCTGAGTATGTGGACCTGATCCACGATGAAGTATTCAGTCTTGTCCGGTACTGCCACTTGTATCTTCCGGTATCTTGCCAGTGGCGGATTTCAAGGTCTGGATCCGGCCACTGCTTGTAGCCACAATACCATGGAATATACATGGCACAAAAATTGCTGAAGTTTAATGGATGTCAAAGCGAAGTTGAGCTTATCTTAACAAAGCATGCCTGTTTCCAAACATCAACAATAATCCAATATATGACCATACGTCTCCTACAACGTGAACGCTTGGAAGGTTGATAAGACCGGTAGTGTTCCTGAGCAGCCCTTGGTAGGGGGCATTCCCAGAAGAATCGGGTGGAGGTGTGCCGCTCGCTTCCCAGAACCTTTACCAAAGTCGAGATTTTCCCTACCCTATTTAGAACCTAATCAAAACATTCGATACCCTTTTTAAGACCTGACCCTCAAATTAATACCCTGTGTAATACCTGGGGCCTGTTTCTCGAAAGCCTCGGAAACTTTTCGGGTCTGTAAAGCAATAACAAAATCTCGAACCTTGCGATTACAGAGTTGTTATATTGACATATTCATATGTATGAGGTTCCCTTTATACAAGAAGATCCAGATATAGACACTTCTCCTTTTCTACATACAGATGAACTAAAAATGGCTTTACTCGCCCAAAAAGTTTCCGGGGTTTTTGGAGAAACGGGCCCCGCCTTGTAACTAGTTTCCCACTTGAAGGCTTTTGAGGAGAGGGGGGGGAGGGGGGGGATTTAACGGTCTTATCGAACATGACGAAAAAGGAACTTCTTATGAAAAAAATCATACACAATTCAAGACTAGAGTGGAAAACCATATCCTCTTTAATAGTAACTGGATCGAGTGTAGTACAATCCAGGGAATTCGAATAATCACGCGAGTAATTTCAAAATCGGACGAGGGCGAAGCGCTAGGCTGATCACGATTACTCCCAAAATAGACACGCAGAGAGCCTACCTGAGCAAGTCAAGCAAAAAGAAAATCTTAGTGACCATAACATTCACCTTAAGAATCTCAGTTGACATCTGCGCGCGGTCTTTTTGCAACTTTCTTCTCCTAACATTAGACCTATGCCTGCCAACGGCACATAAACACGTTCTGAGTGGTCGTGCTTTTTTTTTTACTACCTGTGACGTCATCAATTGAAATGTCACCAGATATTCTTGATAAGCAGATAGTAGAGCTAGAATAGATCTATCCGCACAACAGACTGTTTTGGATATCGATGGCATTCTGACATAGCAAATTTTAAAAACGTTATCAGTTTTGATGAAAAAAATGGTAGTAAAATGGCCCATGGTACCTATAACAAGGTCCCATTTCCAGGCTTTGCCCATAATTAACTTCAGTCTTGGACAGAATAAAACGAAACAGTTTTCCCCCTTTTCTCCCAAAGCAATGATGAAGGCGCGAAAGAGCAAAAACGCCCCATTTTGACAGCATTGAAGTTGGGGGAGGGGTGGTCCAGATGTTTCATTTATTTCGTCCAAGATTGTAGGCTCGATTTCCGCCGGTCTCTCGTGTCCAGTGTACGTCGCCCAACTTTTTATCGAAGCCAGAAAAAAATATGAAACGCGGAAGGTAGGGAGAGGGAAAGGATCGAGCACAAGGAAAGCAAAGAGGCAGTAAAAAATTCGGAGCAGGCAAGGCCCCCCCCCCCCCCCCGCTTCCTCCCCTCCCCCCCCCCCCCCCCACCCACCACCACCACCCTTATGTGGTTTATGTGCGTTGGCAAATTAAAATACTTTACATTTTGGTATGCAATCTTGGGGAAATCTATCTTTTTGGTAAAAATAACTTTCTCAGCAAAACTAAGGTCTAATTAAGGTCGTGGCAACCAAAGCAATGATTTAACAGTTAAAACCGGCGTCTTTTTGGTGAAAATTTGGCAGTGAAAGCGGTAAAAAAGAGTGCGGTCACGGCTTCGATGATACGTGTTATTCAATTGCGTGACAGAAACTGCTCGAACCGCGTTGAACGGTTCGTGATTGTTGAAATGCATCAGATGTTGTTTTGTCCGCCAACACTGAAAAATGTTCTGATAGGAAACACCACCAACAGGATGCCGGCTTACTTAGCAAAGGTCCCTTGACTATGAACAGGAGAAAGCACAATTTAGCGGGAAACAAACAAAGTAAGACGTCATAACGAGCCAAACAGGTCAAGACTAGGTCAAGAGGTGAGTCACAGCGGATATTTGTGTAAACATTTCTCGATGCGTTTCTTGGGTTCGGTGTAACTCTACCTTTGCTCTGACACATATTCAACTTATTCCGTTGATTTTACGTCGCTTAACAATGCAGAAGAGTTTCACAGTGTAAACTTTTAACCACAAACGTGTGTGCGAGGGCGGCAATTTCTGAAGTGTTATACTTAATTTGCATGTTTCAAAATGGCGGATATTGAAAATTGGCTTATTTCATGAACCTCTTGCGGTACAAATACAAAAGATCCCAAGAAAATTAAACGGCAGAAAGTTCAAACCATCCTCGAACATGTCTCAGGAGATTTCCTGATCAGATTCATGGCGTACCGCGGGCATTTTTAGCGCGTTCGTTTGAAGCACCAACAGATCCATTTCAGAGAAGCTTTAGGTGCACTTGAAAAAAAAATCATATTTTATTCGTGAGGAAAGGTTATGAAATGGTTTTACTGTCATTCCGTTATACAAGTATCCTACGAATAGGATTAGGTTGAAATTGATTGTAAACTTGCGATGAACTGATACAGCAACGCCACGAATTATGACAATTTTGAAGGTTTTGTTCAAGAAAATACCGTAAACCGTTCCAAGTTGATTTCTCCCAAACAAGCGAGAATTTTAACAAAACGAACATCCTTGCCATATGTATGGGACTAAGGCCTACCAATGGACAAAGTATGGGCGAAACTGAATTTCGAGCTGTGTCCGCGATTTCTTTGATTTTTACTGACATTTACTCCTAACTGCTTGTTTGTTCAGTGTTGATACTCAGTCGCCTACTGAGATAGCCAAAGTAAGTTCCAGATGTTTACACTATTTTCCGGCCGCCATATTGGTTTACCACTGAGGCATATACATCAACATAGCGTTTTCAAACTAGTCTTTGTAAGTTTCTGCGAAATATTTCGCGAATAGCTCTGCTTTGGGGAAACGCGCAGGCCTAAAATTTGGAGAAGTGTCATATTTAGTTATCTTCTATAACATTACAATTTCTTAGCTTCTTCCACCGGATGTTTTTCGATTTACTTTTTTTTTTTTTTTTTTGCGTGACATTGAAAACGATCTACACCCTTCGAAGAAGAAAAATACACCTGTAGAATATTTCCAGTGAAAGGATAAAACATGCTTTTAGTTTGTAACTTTGATATATGTTTTCACCTTCCCCTGTTATAAAGTCATACCATTCCTTATTTTTGTTCGGGATCATTTACAGTCTATTATGAGGATCATTCCCGGTCCAATTTGGGGATCATTTGAGGTCCAGGTCATTTGCGGACCCGTACACTTTTAAAGGGCAGTTTATCTAACAGACTTACCGCAGTGGCAAGTCAATGCATTAATTGTTCACCCACCGTAGTCGACTCAGATAGATTTTCGCCTCCAACGATCGGCTAGGATCTTTCGAATTCTTCCACGTTAATTCCCGGTGGTAGTGTCTTAAAACGTTCTTGTACGGCGACTGCGAAGTGGTAATCATCACCGTGGTGAAAGAACCCTTGGAATGTTTTTTTTTTTTTTTTTCTCGTGAGGGATTTGACAGGAGAAGAATTTGAAAAGACATCGCATTTTGGCGAATTGGACTCAGTTTGTGCAATGGGCTCCAATTGTGCGTCCTGCCTTTGAGAATAGGTCCTACTGAACTGTGGAGGGCCGACTCACACTGATCCGTGGCCATAAAACACCACGCATTCGAACATTGGGTAATTTTTTTCAAAGGTCACCGCGTACCACAAGTCCGAAAGTGCCCGCACGGCCATTTTTTTTTTTTTCAGGCAAAGAAGAAACAGATTTAGACAGATATTGATAAAACTTTGTCTCAGCTGCTCTTTGTGCGTAATAACAGCTGGACTTCTTGTGTTAGAAAGTGCAAACATGTGCAGTAAAAAGATTTTTCTGTTCGTAAAGTAAACCTTGTGACTTTTATGTTTGCCACAAGGGACTGTGTTTGCATCCTTGCACAAAACGAAAACACTCCGTTTCAAAACAGTTTTCTCCCTTTAATGCTTTCAACGTAAAGTTTAATGTTTTATGGTTATGTTAATTGTTTTAAGATTACCATGTACTCCTTAAGGGCTGTGCTTAGTCCAACGAATTAAGCACAGAGATATCCTTAGCCCCATATAGCTATTAATATTGAAACATTTTATTAGGTTTTCCAGAAAATACTGAAATAAACGAATTTCAGTCTGAACTAGAAGCTCAATCGTAGTTATTTAAGGTTACAGTATACCTTCAGATCGACAATTTTCTTCAAATTTCGATTTTGCGATTAAAGCAATAATCCAAATGAAATCTCTAATGTAAAAAATAAATCATTGAAAAGATTAGATATTGGCAGAGAAATGGCAGTTCTAAGTTTTTGCTCGAAGTAAAAATTACCCGTTGACTGACATATTTAGCGCTGTTTTCTCGAATCAATTTTTTCACTTAAAGCGGACATTGTAAAAAGTTAAAACTCGTAGGGAATTTGTCCAATTGACCCCAAATTTTGACAGTGGGTAGATTAATACATAAGCAACAAAAACCTGCGGGCGATTTTTTCTTTCGAAATATTTTTTCAATGAGGGCGATTTTTGTACGAACACTTCAATTTTTTTTTAATCCTATTTCGAAAATGTTCTGTAACTTTTCATTGGAACTGAGTATGGCAAATCGCAGACACTATTTTTTAGCGCTTTGAGCCCGGAAACGGAGGGACACATTAAATAAACGAAAGGCAAAATTCGCCCTGATATGTAACGTTCAAAAGGTCATTCAGGCGCTCGCATTTAGAACTCGTGAAAAATTCGACAATTCATTTCTTTTCAAAATTGTTCGTAGAGTCTCATAGCCAGTCCTATAAGCTTTAATTTGATAGTGGGTTTTAGGTATCTACAGCTTAAACAGGACGCGCTACATCGCTTATACGCGGGCACCCCTGAGGGTATACTGTAGCCTTAATGCGATTTTTTATACTTTTGGAATTTTCACTTTGAAGGTACGGGACAATCTTAAAAGACAGAGAAACGTAAACTAAGATATGCCAATTTGCCTAGGGTTAATAAAGTCAAAGTTAGAAACAATTGAAAATATAGATTTCTACATCATTTTCAGACATAGGCGTATTAAAGTTGTGGGACGAAGGTGGCTGCACCACCCCACCAACGGAAATCACGTAATTTTTCGGGCAAAACGTTCAAGTCGGGCAACGACATGTACACTTGAAGCAAAACATAACATGATAATAGTGTGATTTGCAAAAACTTGCAAAAAAGGTTCCTAATCTATTTTATGTCTCAGTCCTTAATTAGACGCCGAACCGAGAGTCTAAACGAGTGGTTCGAGTGGTTTTTAAGAGAGTAACAGTTGATACCTTAAGTAGCTAGTACCGTGTAGAGTATACCATTTGTATGTGCTGCTGATCTGAAGTATCGTCGAGCATGGCCGGAGGACGCCACAGCAATAGCTGTGGTCAGCGGTCTTTCCCTTCCTTCCGAGCCCTTCCTTTCAGGTTTCAAGGTTTTTAGGCTACTTACTCTGTTATTTGCCTTGTCAAGTTGGTTTAATTTGTGTCGTGGAAATGTGCGATAAGGATATTATCTCCTTCCCAATTTTTCTTTAACACTGAAAACAAGAACAAGAATATTGGTTCATTCCCAATTTTTCTTTGACAAAAGAAGAACACGAATAAAAGAGAACGAAGACCAACACTTTAGTCTCTCTGGAAGCTCTGAAAAGAGCCGTTTGGAATGTCTCAACAATGGAGAGTATTAGGACAGATTCTGCTCATTAGGTTCGAGCAATAAGTGCAAAAGTTATTTACTAAAAATCTACTCACGGCGCGGTAGCTTATCAAATACTGTTTACAGCATCTCACAGTAATTCATTTCGCTAGGTAACCCCGCAATTAAATCTCCAAGCATTCTCGAGAAAATTAATGTCAAACCTTGTAAGAATGCTTAATGCGAGTGTTATTGTGTTTTCAACAAACGCGAAACGTCCGTTTTAACTGAAAAAGGGATAACTTTAAGTTCAATTTTTCTTACCTTTATCCAGAACATTACCATGTTTAGAGGGTTTTATGGCAACTTAATTTTTATCATTATTGCTCAAATGTTGTGCGCAAATCATGTTGATCTCTTTCTTGAGTTTTTCTTTGAAGGTGTTTCTCTAACAGGCCCATGTTGTTCTTATTTACGTGGCTTCTCAATTCATGGTAGGCTTGCAGTGTGCGCTGTCAGTGTGCAAGTCTGCTGCAGCAAAAACAAGACAATATGGAAGGACTTCTAGCAATGCCTCTTGTGGTTCTTTCTACGTCTCAAGAATGTCGAGACGGTCGTTTCAAATATAGCATAGCTTCTGTAACAGTCGTCCAAACGGTCCATATTTCTGTTGCTGAACAGCTGCCATGTCGTGCATTAATGAAGGGAAGAACTTTTTCATTTAATAAGTTTTAGATTTTATTAAATTGAGACTGTTGATCGATAGAGGTTATTAACCGTACAAGCTTTCAATATTTCTTTTGCTAGCAAGCCTACGTAGATAGCTAAAATTACAAACATGCCAAAGTATTAGCCTAGCAAAGGTGAGGGAGAAACCGCAAGCTAATGTATAAAATAGAGAAAATAGGGTGTTGGGGGAGAGAGAATTTCCTTTACTTGCTAAGAATGTTGCCCAAGAGAGAAGTCGGACAACATTATGCAAAATTCATACACGGATGACAGAGCCCCATCCCCCCCAACTTCCCCCCCCCCCCCCCCCCTCTTCAACCAACTGCTGGGTGTAGGTGCGTCATAAGCTTTACAAAACTAATAATTTTGCTAAAATAAGTTCCTGGTGTGAAAATTTTTGTTTTTCACGTATTTCAAGTGCGTTTACATCGCCTATTCGTGCATTTTCTGGGTTTTTTTCTTTGGTCAAGAATGTCACCACCCCACAACTCCGAAAGTGCCCGTACGCCTAAGGTTTCAGATAAAGAAGGAACCGATTTACCTATGTGATATTGACAAAAGCTTGTCTGGCCTGCTCTTTGTGTAACAACAGCTGGACTTCCTGAGTTAGGAAAGTGCAAACGTGTGGTAAATGGATTTTTGTGTTCGCAAAATAAACCGTCCCTTTTCATATTTGCCACACGGGCCTGTGTTTGCATCCTTGCCCAAAAGAAAAAGATTCCTTTTCATGAAGAGTTTTTTTCCTGTAATGCTTTCAAACGTAAAGGGACCTTGTTTTGATAAAGAACTCACTACTTTTGTTGTGTAAATCAAGTTGTTCTTATGCTAAGTAGTCCATTTAAGTGAGAAAAGCAGAGAGGTTTGTATCAAAACAAGATCTCCTCTAGCCTCGATTGCATTCATTTGCCAGGCAACTAAGCACACAACTGTAAAATGGCTTGTTAGTGTAGGTGTTCGGAGGGGGAGATTACAAAGGTTAAACGGTTCAAATAACGTTGCGCTTCCCTCCAAAAACACAAACAAAATATACCGTTCTGTAAAGATACCTTTGTTTGGAGTGCTGTGATAAAAATAACTATCATTTCCCCAAAGGCCAGATATTAAACAATTTTATTATGTTAGCTTGCGCGGTTTCGTGCGGGTCCCCGAAACAAAGAGAATACAAAAGAAATAACTTAGACTGTTCAGATAACTCACTAGAGTAACTATTATTTAAATTTCGTTGACAACATATTTTTCCTGAGTTCTGTACATCTACAACATGTAACCATGAGTGACTGACCTACCTAAATTGACTTTAACTCTCCGCCAAGAGAGGAAAAAACTAAAAGTAGCCAAACGTTGTCAAATGTGAGCTCTTTTGAACAGAAAAGTCCACGAAAATTCAACAGCGAGAGGAAAACGAGCCTACAGTAAATAAAAAAATTCTCACTATTGATATCAGCTAAGAAACCTGTTTATCTTCTGCACTCTGTGTAGAAGACAAGCAACGCCCCAACAAAGACATCTTTGTTCTCGCTTTTGTCAATTTAGATGCAATCCCGATATCACAGGGTTATAAAATAGCGGACAGGAGCCGAACTAATCATGTTTCCTAGCGAATCAGCAAACTGGCAGTGCAGAAAATGAAATCTCTAGTACTTTTCCTGTTTCTTGGAGCTACCGTCGCCTTGGCTGCGATCGTAAATGATCCAGACCATAAACACCATCATCACCCAATGTTGGTGAGCTTCAATAGTTTGCTTTATTTTGTTTTGTCACCAACTTGTTGTAGCAATCGGCTTACGGAAAATTTTACTCTCAACAATCTAATCTGGCAAATTGTTTTCAATGGTCTGAACTGAGTTTATGGGTGGTTGATAGTACTTTAAAGGAGCTTTAAGCTTTCGAAAAAGCTTCGAAATGTTTCTTAATTCGTCCTTTTTATCCCCTCAGGCAGCCTTACCAATTAACTTGCTAATCAAGAAGTTTGGTGATTCTCTGAATATTTAGTTCACTGGTAGGAACATCCCTAGTTATCAGACAGATTAGTGCGGGTATATATATATCAAGATGGGAACTGAGTTTCTTGAAATAATGAGGGTCACACCATTATTCTTCTTTTTGCAGAAAGAGTGCATGGAAAAATGCGGCATCAAGCCAACAATGCCGGGCCAGCTAGCTGACGAGGAAAACGATCCTCACGGTCATCATCATCATCCTTCTTTGTCGCCCGAAGAGGTAAGCTTAGCTTGCTTCATGACTATTGAATATCCTTACTTGTTCACTCCAAATTACCCGATAAAGAAGGGAGGACGCCCACGTTAAAAGGTAGAATATGGTCGTCGCCTTACGTTGGGGTGTGTATCAATGATTTTGGTCTCACTTAAGGTGTACTGGAGAAAAACGCCACCATATTTCAGCTATAAAGTAATCAATTCTCACGCTGGAGAGTTATTTGTTTTTTCCGGTTTCTTAGGGTGTTTCAATGTTCACAATCACGATCACAATACTTATTCAAGCAATAAATAATACCTTAAAAAGAAAAAATATATATAATTAATTATGAGGTTAGTTCTATAAGTGACAATTCCCAAAACTAAGAAGCATAAATGTCGTGTACTATCTAAGAACTAGTTACAAGACATAATAAAATGTGTTATCTATCAGTTTTCAGGTTAAAAATTGCAGAACATATTTACACACTAAATAAAGAAATATTCTGTTGGCAGTTAAATTTAATTGCCTCGTAAACTTTCACCGATGTTTGTAAATTTTGCTCGTTTACAATCCGCCACATTAAAAACCAATAAACTTATTAATGTAGTATGGCTAATTCCTTAAATTTTAATCCAGACGTATTCATCCGGGCATCAAGGCTAGATAAGAACCATTTTCATAAAAATAATGAGGGTTCATTATTTTTTATGCTTTCTTTTGTAGGAAAAGTATCTGAAGGAGTGCCTCGAAGCGCATAACCCATATCAAAGATTTTCGATTCCCAAATCTAAATCCATTTGGAGAACAATCAGTCAATTACAAACTGGCTCCCATTTATTTGGGAATCAAGATGAACTAAGTTCGTGAAAGCAATGAGAATTACTCCGTTATTTTGTTTTCTTTTGCAGGAAACGTGTGTTCATGAGTGTCTCGAGGAACATAAGCCATCGAAGCCAGGCAAGGTAGCTGACGAGGTAAGCCTAGTCTGCTTCATAACTACTTGGTATTTTCATTCATTCGTCCCAAACTGCCGTATGAGGAAACTTTAATCCGCCAACGATCCCGGAAGAGCTATCTGACGAGGAGGACGATCTTGTCTGTCCTAGTCTA
>CBDDTI010000527.1:0-4500 GCA_965233585.1 bacterium | reverse complement strand
GCGACTTTGTTTCCTAAATTGATGCACAGTTTCTTCGATGGGGTGGCGGGGGTGTGGTCAGGTGAAAGGGGTGGAGAGGTTCTTTGTTGTCTCTTTTAGGATTATCAACTGTGATTTTTTTCAGTCCTTACAAATAGGCCAGTTATCGCTGGCATCATTGAACCTTTTTGGGGGCTGTGATAATTTCATCTTACTGTGTAAGCGGTTTAAATCGATCAGGAATAGAATTGCTTAAACCTCTTCATAGACGAAAGTAATCAGGTCATGAAAATTATTCTTGTTCTTATTTACCTGTTTTAGAAGTAGTTTCTTTTAGGGATAAATTAAAGCATAAACCACATCCCGGGTGTCCTCCACAAGCGTCCACGCCTCTTTTATGTGTTAATCTCCTCCAACGAAGTCAATCTAGAAGGATTGAAAGAGTTTCTTGTCGTTCAAAATAATTAATAAAAGCAATCTAAATGAATCGTCGGATAACGGGCCCAAATTAAAAAGAAACCATCAAAAGGCTCCTTAAAAGTGTTATTTGCCCAGGCATTGCTAACATCAGCTTGATTGTACATATGAGTATTATTTTTACTTTTTACCATAACGTGTAATTATTTTAGATTGTATGGTAATAGATATTAAACAGTAGCGATTAAGGTGGCTCAAAACAGTTTCCAGCACTAATATTTCTATGGATCATTGTAGCCACACTTTATCACTTCATACTACAATCATGGTATCAAAACACTGCCCAGTTATTGGTGAACACGTTGTTGTCCTTTCCATAACATAATAGGTTACCATTCTGTAGGCGGTGTTCAGAGCCACCTTAAATTTCCGAAAATTTAAGGTGGCTCTGAACACCACCTTCAGAATTTTATTTAACTTTATCAAAAGTTGCGCCTAATCATGCTTATCAAGTATTGATAATATAAAAAATTTTACCTTGCCGTTTTTGAATTATAAGCCCCTAAAGCTATAATTAAGGGTGTTTTTAAGAGGCTGTCTCTCTAAGAACCACCCGCTCAATTTGGCTCAAAAAATAATTTTGCCTGAAACTCTGCCAACTGAAAGACTTTACCAAGGTTAGAATAAAAACAGATTTGTTTTGATTCGAAATGATTTTCTAGTCGCGTTAGGAGCCATTTAATATTTCGCCCCGTCAGGGCCTGTCGCGCCGTTTCCCAAAGCACAAAATTGGCATTTTTCGTGACGCTGTAAAATATTTCATTCGCAACATCTAGTAATGAATCTTATGTCATTTTGCTCATAAACCTTTCTAGTTTTTCATGAGACTGACAAATTTTGTCTTAATTCAAGTGGCTAGACGAAATCAAGCATATTACTAAATACTATTAATCGCCATCGAACGATGGCTGGAAATGGCCTTCATTTAGAAGCTAATTTTTAAATTTTGGGACCTAGCTGAAACCTCTAGTCTACACAGCCGAAAAGTGCAGACCTCTATCGGCAAAAATATGCAAAAACCCCTGTACGTTTTCAGTATTTCAAAAGTTATGGCCGTTTGTATCAGCACATGTACGAGTATTTCCGACTTTCCAGCCTATATCAAAATCGACCTATCCGAGCAGATTTTATCATAACTACAGCTTACCTGCTTCGAAACGTGCCTTTAGTGCCAACTTTAGTCCTTTTCCAAGCCTCCACGTTGTTGAATTCAATAGGCTATAGCAGAGTCAGCAAATAGGTAGGTTTTACCTTCGGAACTGGGTGTCTCTAAAACAAAGACCTCTAAAACGAAGACCCTAAGACCCTAAGATCCTAAGACCCCAAAAACTCTAAAACGAAGACCCCCTAATTTTCTAAGCATTTTTTTTACCTTTAGTGAAGTTTTGCTCCTTCTTTATCCGGCCAGTTTTGTTCATTTCGGTGTCGATGTTTTATCCGCCATCTTGAGCTGAGCAACCAGGCTCGCACACTTTGCAGTAGGAAGCGGTCAGTTAACACGGACTACGGACTACGGACTGGGTATAAAACACGCTGAGGTATAAAACGCCTACCGAGCTTTACGAACTCGGTATAAAACATGAAGTTCAATAAATTCTCGCACCAACGTTTTTTTTTTTTTTAAATAGAAGCTACCTGTATTAAAATTATAGAAGTCTCTTTTAAGAAAATAGCTCATTTCCCGAAAGGGCCCGCTCATACAGGTTTAACAATACTCGATTGCCGAAAAAGAAAAAGAAGCTCTGAAAGTCACAAAATTGACGAACTGTATGAATTTTCGAATGATTCAAGCCATGATTAAATGTTTTGAAAGATCAGTCGAGAGAATGGAGGAGAATTCGAATGACATCTTCCGCTGTTTATGTAAACAAATACACATTAATACGGTCATGGCGAACTGAGGAACAAAAAGTTGATTAATAGCAGAAACGACATTACACAAGAATGGCATGTCCTATCGCGTTGGAAAAGGAAAGGGAAAAAAGAAAAAAAAAGGTATTACAACTAGGGTTGTCCACATTATGTTGGCATAATTTTGAGCATAATAGTGATTCATGAGCATCAAGCATTACGCCAGCATAATAGTAAGAAAAATTCCCGGAAATATGTCAAAGTATCGAAAACAGAACTACGTACATTCTTGAAATTGGGATTCTTGATTTCCTGTAGAGAAATATGCGTGACAATCGACTGCCCCAGACTTCACCCTAGGAAACATACATGGCCATGTGGGGTGACTGGGAGTTTGAGGCTCATTTATATTCCAATATTAAAAGGAATACTTATAGTTTATGTTGCCGATATAATCATCCATATCCATGTAAGCATATCAAGCAATTGTACCGTACTTTATTTTAGGTAAAAAATGAGTGATCCGGGCATAAATTTTGAGCATAATAGTAACATTTTGTGAGCATAAAGAATTAGCATAATAGTGAAAATTGTTAGCATAATGTGGAAAACCCTAATTACAACACGGGGTATTCGTATTTGGTCACCCATCCAAGTACTAATGACGCCGAACGTGGCTTAACTTTGTTGATCAACAGTCGAGAGAATGGAGGAGAATTCGAACGACGTCTTCCGCTGTTTATGTAAATAAATACACATAAATACGGTCATGGCGAAATGAGGAACAAAAAGATGATAAATAGAAGAAACGACATTGCACAAGGATGGCAGTTCTGCAGTCCTATCGCCTTGGAAAAGGAAGGGGAAAAAAGAAAAAAAAAGTATTACAACACGGGGTATTCGTATTTGGTCACCCATCCAAGTACTAATGACGCCCAATGGGGCTTAACTTTGTCGAGCGGACGACACATGTTGCTGTCCTTGTGGTATAGTAGGGAGTTTAAGAAGCTACTACGGCGACGCAGAAGACAACGTCCATTAAAAAATAAATTTATGTTTTACTTACGAATCTCGGAATACTCTTAAGTTATTTACTTTTTTTATCACTGTCAGAACCATCGCAAAACTGAATCAAGGACACCGCAGTGAATTTGAAATAGAATTTTATAAAAAATTAGCCGTCGTAGTTCACGTTCTTCAGACAACGCAGAATTGGTCATTTCACGTTGTTGTTTTGCAGAGGACGGCAAAGAAATGTACAATGAATTATAACGCACGTGCAGAACCATTGTTCTTCTCATTAGGCCTTTTGTTTAGCGACACACCCGTTGCCGTTGCCGTTGCCGTCGTGGTTATCTTAAACTCTCTAGTGACTCTACGCTGGACGCATTTTTTTAAATTTACAAGATGAGAAAAGGTATAGAAAAAAATATCTGATACTGCATGGCTGGCAAAGTACAGAACATAAAAATAGGGGAATATGAAAATGAGAACTATTACTTGCTTTGGTGATCGGACAAGGGGCATTAGTATATACTAAAACAGTGGATAGTGTTAAACGCGCGCGCTGATTGGCTCGTCAAACTCCGAATATCCTGTGCTATTTACCTCCGAGCAACTCGGGAAAAATGGCGTCCCGGTTTGCATCCGTGACAAGAGAAGAAATCATCCAAATTAATTGTTTGGGGTGTATATTATCTCACTGTTTTGGTATATACTAAAACAACTATTCACCTCAGTGTCGGTGGCTAGCGTTGGATATTTACCTCGCCGCTTCGCGGCTCGGTAAATATCCACCGCTAGCCACCTCCACTTCGGTAATAGTTGTTAACTATCCTTATAATTGCCTCAGTCTCTCGGACGAAGATAACTCGGCTTCACGGACAGATAACTTTGTGAATGCGAATGTTTTCAACAGTGTTACATCTTCTCGTGTTCTCTCTTACCGGAAATCAAAACTTTGCAAGCAAAGAAAAATTAATATACGAAACTATCGCAGCCTTAACTGCCTACAATGCTGGCCATCTTGGCTGACAGCATATGCGCCGTCTTACCAAGTGACATTCATGGCGCCAAAATACCATTCCCTTGATGCACCGTGATCATTGGTAGGAAATCGCATTTAAAAAATACGTTTAGTGTAGAGTTACTATACCACAAGCACAGCAACATGTTTCGTCCGCTCAACAAAGT
>CBDDTI010000526.1:0-10591 GCA_965233585.1 bacterium | reverse complement strand
AGGCCAGGCACAATGATGCAAACTGGACTGCAAAAGAAAATGCTGTCGGTTTACGTAGGATCTGTAAAAGATCTCATCAGAGAGACTATAGACTAGAAAGGTAACAATGATGCAAGGCTGATTACTGCGTAGAAAGCTTAACGGGACAACCACGTGATGATAGAGTCCAAACTGAATGCCAAGAATTGCAACCGTGGACAGCTGTTTAGACCTTGTTGGATCTCGTCACTATGCGGACAAGGGAAGCCAATAGATTGCATGTTGCCGTGCATCTGTAGAGTAACAGGGACCTTAAGCAAACCACGACGGCAACGAGAACACCACGAAAGAAAAGATTCAATGAGCGAAACAATGGCTATGCTTGTGCGTTATAAATCTTTGCATATTTCTTTGCGTCCTGTGCACAACAACAACGTGAAATGTCTACGTTCTGCGTATTTTAAATGGAGAAAGCGAACGACAGGGGCTAATTTTTCGCATTTTCATTTGGAATTGAACACTGGCATTACATACATAGCTTGGGCAAGTTCTGAGACCGATACGGGTGCCCTGAACAAATCTAGACAATAATAAGAGTTTAAGGTAAAATATAAATTTATTTTTCACCAGACGCTATTCTCGGTCGACTGCCGTCGTTATTGCTTAAGATAGCTATACAGATGAAGTCAAAATGCGGTAAGGACTCTAACGTAGCACACAAACCTTTAGCCAAGTGTATCACTGAAGTTCTTACCACCTCTTAATGTCATCCGTGATCTCTATTACTAAACAGACGCACGTGCACGGCAACTTGGAATTTATTTATTTTAAAGAACCAAAAATGTTAATGACGTCATTTATGTGTCTGCCCTCCTATAGATAAGAAGCAAAGACCAAAATGCGAGAATAACTCGACATGTTATTGATCGCTTTTCTTTAATCATAGAGTATGAGTTAACTCCCGGACGTGCAAGGGAGGGAAGGTGGGAGGGGGGGGGGGGCGGGGGGCGGGGAAGGCATCAGGATGATATGTCAGTTGTGTGTCTATAATTTCTAACGTTGCCATGGCAACCGCAGATTTCATGTAGGTTTAACCAAAAATTAACTTTTCTGACATAATTCTGTGTTCTTTTTTCAGCTTTCTCCGTCAAATTCGAGAAATTCGAAAATTTTTAGCTTTTAAAAGTCGATTCTGACTTGATCTTGATTTTGCATTTTTTCCGTTAGTGGCGGGTCAGATGACCTCATTTGGCTTCCTATCTAACAAAACGGGTGCTATATTGGGGTATCTAATCAATGCAAGTTTATTTCGCTGTGCCGTAACAGAACGAACACCCAAAGGATGGGTTCCACCAACCTCCCCTCTTGTACCACGGTGAGGGTATGAGTTAGTTTGTACGTCCGAGGGGTTGAACGACAAAATTGAGCATGGCAGACAACAACTTACAACATGACTTTATTCTACAAATGCAGGTAATAGTCCATAGTAGCCGGTAAAAAAGCACAGCTTAATTACTTAATTATTGTTAAAACATTAGTGACCAATATTTTGGAATTATAAGCATAAAATGAGCTAAAATGCTTTAGGAAAACACGATTTTTTGAAAGTTTTTTCGTACTTACCCTTGTTTCGAGACTGACTCGACCCAGGTCACTGCCGTGTCGTAGTAGCCTTGAATCACACTCAACTGGACACGGACATCATCAGAGCTCATTGTTGGGTTGAATGGAAATGGTTTGCATTCGAATTCTTTTTCCTCAAAAACGTCTATCGACCCTTTGCCAGAATGCAACAAGGCTGACAGAAAAACAAACACATGTCAATGGCTTTCAGTATATCAGAGAGCTGATAGTTGGCAGGCATTTGCTTTCGACATTGAAATCAAACAAGTACACTTAGAGACATGAGAGGGCCTCAGCGCTTAGCAACGACGAGGGTGACTGCCAGGACGACGCTTCGTCAGAGGTGGATTTACATTTTACCGGTGAAAGTCGCAATGGCTCTTATCGGGGTTGTCAGCGGTTTGACATGCAAACGAGGCAAAGGGGTCTATTCTGCTTTGTATTGACCCTTCAGCCTCGTTTGTGTGCCTTTTTAAGCAAATGATATTTGAAAGCAGGCTCAACTCCAATAACAGCTATTGTCTATGTCTGTTCAGTGCACCAATGGCTCTAAAAAGGCGCTTAGGTTTAATATGCAATGACAGCGTTCACTTCCAAATGGAAAAACGAAAAGTTAGCTGCCGACGTTGACATTCCTCAGACTTTGTAGAACTTGGTCATTTTACGTTCTTGTTTTGCAGAGGACGGCAAAGAAATGTATAAATATCTACAACGCAATTGCAACCGCCATTTTTCTGCCCAATAAACCTTTGTTTGACGATGTTCTCGTTGCCGTCGTTATCGCGGTTTGCTCAAGTTCCCTGCCCTCGGTTCCCTAGTGACAAGCCACGACAACGACGGCAAAGAGCACACCACAAAACAAAAGGTTTATTGCGCAAAACAATGGCTGTGCACGTGCGTTATAATTCTTTGTACATTTCTTTGCTGTCCTCTGGAAAACAACAACGTCTAGGGAACGCCAACGACGGAAGCTGATTTTTCGTATTTAAAATTGGAATTGAACGGTGTCATTGCACATTTAGCATGAGCACGTTTCTAGGGGTAAACTGAACACATCCAGAGAACTGCGAAATTCGTACGTACTTAAGATAATTAAACGGGCTTCCAGAACTTAAAGTGAAATTTTTATGAAAAGTATAAGCAATAGAAAGCAATGCCATGGATATACACAATTCCGATTAATTTAGGATTTTATCGTTGAAAATAGCGCTTGAAAAGCTCAAGTGAAATCATTCTGCCATATTTTTAATAATTCCGCGAAATTAAAGTTTATCGCACACTGCACAAATTCAATAACAAAATTAATAATTTGCAGCGAACCCAATTAATCCCGTGACCAACGGGCCATAAAAATACAAAAATCTGGCCATGCTAGCGGGGTGGCCGCATTTAAAGGGTTTTTCAAATAAGAAAATGACTGACCGAGCTTTTGTTCGGGCCAGAATAAAGTGTCCATAGTAACGAGATGATCATATGAACGGATGGCCGTTAGGTGGAGTTACACTATAATTGTTTCATTAGTTCTTCTTTTTTCCACAATCTGTAGTGGCAACACCTACCTGATGTCTGTATCGAAAAGAAACCCAGGAAGATAGTCTTCAAAAGGAGAAGAAAGTTCATTCTTGAAGGAAAACGTTGAGAACACCATCACACCTCTGAACTGCAGAAGGAAGGACTGAAATTATGCGACGCGCGTGGAGTGCGCATGGTCACCACGAGGGTGCGAAATTCACGTAAAGCAAAGAATTTAAATTAACATTGAAACAAAGATGGGACTGTCAAGCTTAAAAATAAGTTGACATACAAAATGGGACAAATGCAAGGCAACGATTTAGACATCGAACGTTGTCTATTGACAAAATGCACCAGTCAAATTTGGGATATCAAGAGACCATGATTTCATTTTCATCTCATTTTCTCTTGGGGATATTCATTAACAAAGAAGGAAAGAAACAATTACAACAAAACAACAAGCTCGCACCGCATTAAGCGTGATTGCAAGTAAAAATCAAACAAAAGTCTAAAAATCTGGCCACTGTCAAAAAATCTTTGCCAGTTTGAATGCCAAGGTAAAGTAACTGAGGGAGATCATGCAAGTTGTTTGAGATATCCAATATAACGGCAGGAATTCAACCTCGTTCCCAGGGCTCTCATCTTACCGCCCCATAGAGCGAGCGAGACCATGGGAACGAGGGTGGCAGGAATTCACAAATAACAGTCATCGAACCGAAAGCTCAGATTGGCGGCCGGAAAATAGCTAGCTAAAACATCTGGAACTTACTTTCGCTAACTAGGCCACCGATTATCTGAACTGATCAACCAATCTTTTAAACAAACACTTTCCCTAATACTTCAACTTTTAAAAGGTCTCACTGAAAATCCCGAGATAATTAAGTTATATATTTTACAACAAACACGTTCATAGCTTTATGTCACGCACCGCCATAACTCTGAATTTTAAAATCTGCCTGTTTTTAGACGAAGCAAGATATTTAGCTGAAAAGTTGTTAACAGATGTAAATTTACCCGCTCTCATGCCTGATGAAGGTTATAAATTTGGTGGCTCTTTACTTTCAGATCTTAGAAAATGATCCCCAATGATGCCAGCCAGAAGTTCAATGACTTACACTTGCCGGCTTGTACTTTAAAATCAGTCTGACCAAACATTACGCAACACTCCAGAACTTGTGTTAAAAAGTTTTCATCGATGAAAACATGAATATAAAAAAGAGGGGCTGTTGTTGGCAGTCCTCACATATCCCACAGACACGATTCATCTTGCAATCAACCTTTCACAATTATTTGTCTTCAAATGATTTTATCTCGTATGTAAACATGTTTTTGTTTGTTAACTGGTGAACGTCCTGTAGGGGTGGGCGAGGGCATATATGAACTCCCTTGCAGGGTGGTTGAAGCAAGTGGCCCTTTGAAAATACCAAGCCCCATTTACACGGGTCCGGTTTCACCTTGCGTTTACACGGGACCGGCGGAACAGGACGTATTTTTAAACGGCTAAGAGTACAACTTGTTTGAGGCCTGCTTTTTTCGGGTCCCAAACTTACACACTTCTCCGTTCAAAAATTCGTCCACTTCCGCCGGTCCATGGTAAACGCAAGGTGGAACCATGCAAGTTTTTTTCCGTGCAAAAATTTGTCCAGACCCGTGTAAATCAACGGGGCCTTAGAAAATGCCTCTTTCTTATTCCCCAGATAAATTTGTGGTACTTGTAGCTTGTTGTGTTTGGCCATTTGGATATTCTAAGTGGTAAAAGAAATAGTTATGTTTTAAACGCTGCATCTAAAAGAAATTTCCGTCATTTGCGGTGGTTTTCTGTGCGGTGCGGTGGAATTCTATGCTTAAGGCTGGTTTTCACTAGCGACGGAGTCGTAGTCGGAGTCGTAATCAGAAGGGTAGAGCGATACGATCTAGTGAAAATCAAACCGACGGAGTCGGAAGCAGAACACTGATTCTGCTTATGTCTCCGTTGCTTACGATCAAGTGAAAACTGCATTGTCGGAGTCGCAAGCAGAAGCGGAAGAATAAACCAATGACAATGTTCGATTCCGGACTTTGCGATTGGTTGGTTCTTCCGCTTCTGCTTCCGACTCCGACAACCTAGTTTTCACTGGATCATAAGCGACGGAGTCGTAAACGGAATCGGAAGAAATGAAAACGTTCTGATTCTTCCGACTCCGATTCCGTCGAGCTTATGACTCTGCTTACGACTCCGATTTTTGGTTTTCACTAGGTCATAAGCTCTCTTATGACTCCGACTACGACTCCGACTCCGACTCCGTCGCTAGTGAAAACCAGCCTTAATTTAGAACCAAAACACACCTTGAAAGAGTTCGAAATGGTAAATAATAGAAATCAATAATACTCGACCGATGGTACAGAGGGTGATAATGGCTTAAAGGGGCATTGTCATGGTATTTGGCAACTTTACAAAAAGTTAGAAGGTGTCTTTGCATCAATTGAATTCCAAAACTAATGATCTGGTTATGTTATTAAAGACTATTTGAAGGTACTGAAACTGTTTCTTGTCGCCTGTCACTACGGATGGCATGGATGGAAATGGATTGAAACTTGAAAAAATTGGCCAATTTTTTCAAGTTTTGATGCTACGTGTTACAAATATCGTCAAAAAAATTTATTATGGTGAGCTCGCTCTGATAAAATTCATTTGATATCTCCCTCGTAGCTTTACAGAAGCATACTGATTATGATTAAAGCCTAAAAGTAATGATTTTAGCACAGAATTGACCTAAAACTGCAAAATCCTCGTGACACTGCCCCTTTAAGAACTATGATATTGTCTGTAACCGGAAGGTCTGAAAATGTCCCTGGAGGGAAGTTTTATCGTATATTTTAGGTTTTTAAATTTCTTGACTTTTTTTTTGCAACATTTTGCAACACGGTCTGCGAATGTTTTCTTTCGAAATATTTCTTCAATGAGAGCGATTTTTGTACAAACACTTCACATTTTCCTCAGTAATACTATTTCAAAAACGTTCCATAACTTTTCACTGTAACGGAGTATGGTAAAATGCAGACACGTTTTTTAGTGCTTTGGGCTCGGAACTGAGGAACAAATTAAACCAGCGAAAGACAAAATTCGCTTTGACTTGTAGCTTTGAAAATGTGATTCGGAATCTCGCATTTAGAAGTCGTCAAAAAATCGACAATTCATTTTATTTCAAAATTATATTTCAATTCTATATGGGGGTTTAGGTATCTACAGTTTAAACTGGACGCGAGACACCCCTGAAGAGATAATCTGTTATGCTTTTGCGATTATAAATTCCTTTTCTTGAATAATGAATGCCACGTCTCAAGCGTTGTGTGGCTTCAATAGTTTTTTAGACATCAGACCGGCTACCCGACTGGCACACAAATTTGCCGTGGCCATGGTTTCAAGGTGCATGACCTGATCACGTGCGAATCGAAAGTCCAAGTTGCTGTTTAACTATAGTGATTTTTGTTTGCTCCAGGGCGTTAGTGAGTTTTGACGCGTTCTCCTCCAATCGAGAACGTATAACTTGGAACAATCTGACCCGGTTGTTCGAAGGCGGCTGGATAGCACCCACCGGATAAATTGCTATCCAGCGGATAAGTGTCAACAAAACAAACCACGCTATCCACATCCACTGGATAGTGATTTATCCGCTGCACAGCGTTATCCACCTGTCAAACAACTGGAGCCTGCATTTTACCCGAGGACTGTGCACACTCGCCGACAGTCTTCCACAGTCTGCGTTTTTGCCGTAGTTCCAAGTCTCCTCGGTCTTCACTTGAAACTAACCAATCAACGTTCAGCAAAGGAATACCCCTTTGATAAACCGCTGACCAGTTGTAAGAAATCTGAAAATCCCGCGACTTTTCGTGACCAAACAGTACATGTAAATCAAGTTCACACGCGGCGTTCTCACTCCAGAAGAGTCTGTTAACTCCTCGAAGAAATGAATTCCATCAAGGCTATTTGCTGTATAGGTGCTGGCTATGTTGGTGGCCCAACATGCAGTGTCATCGCGCTAAAATGCCCTGAGATTAAAGTCACCGTAGTCGACTTGAGTAAGCCCAGGATTGACGCGTGGAATTCGGAAAAATTGCCGATCTTTGAGGTAAAGTAACCTTAAATGAATAATCTTTACAGTTTGGGCCATCACAAAAAGCTTGTGTATCTCTTGAACGATTTTAATCTCTTGCTTTCATCTTCATATATAGCCTGGCCTTGATGAAATTGTAAAGCAGTGTCGTGGCAAAAACCTGTTCTTTTCGACAGATATCGACAGCGCGATTCGCGAAGCCGATTTAATCTTCATTTGTGTGAGTATATTGATCCAGTGAATCACTAGATCACATGTTCATTTATTTCTGGACTAGAAATTGTTATTAAAGTTGATCCAAGCTTAACTGCATTTTGGCGTCCGACTAAACGTATAAAAATCGGTGTGTTTCCTAATTTCAGGTGAACACTCCGACGAAAACGTTTGGTTTGGGAAAGGTAAGCTTAGTAAATTCAAGTTAGAGTCTTCGTACAGTTTTAACGCGATAAAAGGATTTATTAGCTTAAAAATAAACTAAATGTGATGTTTTAAACAATGAAATCATTTAGGTAGAATAATTTTGGCAGGCAATTAAATATGTATGCGATGTAACGTGGTCAATCATAGAATCGGACTGTATTCTGTTAATTATAGGTCTGGACCTCTCACATAATCAAAAAGCTTTTGCAATCGGATAAATTTTTGTCCCTTATTCTCGTTGTTATAGTGATAACAATTCAATAACACAATTATCACAAGGGTCTATTGAAATTTAAGAATCACATCCATAAATTAACGAGTAGCGAAAGTTTCCATTACTTGGAATTTAAAACGTGTTTTTTTCTTTGAGCGGTGCTATTTTCTTGAATATCCACGCATTGAATCCAAGTTCTCGATTTCTCTTAAAAGCATCTACACTTTCTTATCACTTTAGTAAGCATCTAAACAAATACATGTGTTCATTTACACTTTGTTGTCATTTCACCAAAGGGAAAAATAAATATTCCAACATATCAACCCCGATGATTGTGCAATGTTTTGTGATCTCATTCAATGCAAGGGAGGAAATTAAATTGAAGAAGCGCAGAACCATATCTATTCTTTACTTATTTTTCAGTTTGATAGTTAAGCCAGTCTGCTCAATGCTATGAGAGAGAAAATATTTGTGCTTAAATGATGTTGTTCTCTACATGTATAGCCCCAAGCAAAATAACTGAATTAATAAAGAACGAATCACAGGGCTTATTATTAAATTTAAGTTTCTTTGAAACAGCAGTGGGCTCCATTCGAATATTTTGGGATTGAATCTCCCATGCTGGAATTTTCAGTTTAGCATTGTACTTTCCCGTAATAGATTTAGCATTATAACTGCTGCTAATCTCTTTCTCTCAGAATTCCTAATGAACTTCCAACTGTGTGCACCAGTGCTTTTTTGTCAAGAACTGCAGCACATTTTACTTCTAAGTTTGGCCAATCCTGGCCAGTAATATTCTCTTGTCTATGTTTTGTATTTCATTATAATTTTTTAGTTACATGTATATTGTTTAGCCAGGCTGATATAGAATAAAGGATATATTTTTCTTTGGTGTCATTCTGCTTGCTTTAACTGTGCAACAAATAATACAATGCTAGTAATAAAATATATTGGCACATTGTGTAGGGAAATTAATCACCCTCTAGCCAGCAAACCTTGAGAACTTTGATTGTTGATATTATACATGTATTTACTGCAGGTAGCTACATAGGATATTGCATGTCAGAATGAAGATATGAATTTCATTTTTTAGTGTTTAAAACAATATTTTACTAATAAGTACACTTAGATAATAAATTCAATATTCAAGCCACTGTTTAAGTTTCTTTTTGCAAACTCACTGTTTGTGGAAACAGTTACTGTCAAAAAGCAGGAAATGACTTGATCAATATCATAACCCATTTGGGCTCTAGAGGTAGTTTCACATATGAATTTTACAAGTGGTATATTTTCTAGCAAGACTCTTGTTGAATATAATAAATAATTATTCTGTTTATCTCTCACAATCTTTTGTAGGGTCGTGCACCAGATTTGAAGTACATAGAATCAGCTGCTAGACATATTGCGGTGGTTGCAGATGGCGAGAAAATTGTTGTAGAAAAGAGTACAGTCCCTGTAAGAGCAGCTGAAAGGTAATACTTGAGGAGTTAGAGTCCATTAGTTCAGTAAAAAGTTACAGAAATAGTATTGTTTATGTACAAGACAGCTACTGGGCTGCTAGTTTTGCTTTGACTTCTATCTCAGAAATGATGAGCAGAGAGTATTTCTTCACTTTCCTTAATTAGTTGCTATTCCATTTCTCAGCCTTTGTATTGTTATTACACTGCTGATATCATATCCTTTTTGGATGGAGAAATTAAGGCACGCACACTCCAGATAAATTGTCTATATATTGTCTGACTGAACACAGCTTGGGAACACAGACCTTACACATGTACCAGTAATCAAGAGTTGAGCACTCTGAAGACTCTAATCAGTGGGCCACTTGGCCTTTCCTTGAATGAATGTGTCATTAAGGGGCAAATGCTGTACTTGTTACTTCTGCTGTTTCAATTTTTTTCCATTTCTTGATGTAGTGCAAAGACATTTGACATCAAGAATTTTCTAACAGTCTGTCATGTGGCCAAGTGCATGTTCATTCCTTTCAATCCTTGTAATAAGCATACTTTTTTTTACTGAAATATCAGAAAAACATGGCGTATAAGTTTATAAATGATTTGCATTACATTTTTCCTTTGCAGCATCACAAGAATATTTGATGCAAATGGAAGCAGAGGAAAGTTTCAGGTTAGAACTGTTTCAATATCATTGTTTATTATTTTGGCGGTATCAAACTCTTCATTAGCGTTTCCTCAGTGCACTACATGTACATGTCTGTGTGGAGCAGATCTCAGATGTGAGTATTTTTTTTAGGTTTTATCCAACCCAGAGTTTTTGGCAGAGGGTACAGCCATTAAAGATTTGATGGAGCCTGACAGGGTTTTGATAGGTTGGCATAATTGTTTATTTTATTGATCAGAAGAAGCATTCATTACGAATGATTAATAAACTGCATATTTTTGGAAATTTAGGCTAACTTACATGTAACAAGAAATAACAACAACATGATATTATGTAAATTCTAGGAGAAATGTAGACTTGGAAAAAACCTGAGTCCCAGATGGTATTTGAACCCATAACCCTCTGTGATCTAGTCGGTTGCTCTACCACTGAGCTACTGGGGACTCTGTGGTGAGCAAGGGTCAAATTGTGGGTATTGACAGGAACCGCATTGCACGGCTACACAGCCAAGTGCTGGCTCATATGAACTCACTAACAGCATTGTGCTGTCACATTAAGGCATCACATATGAACTCACTAACAGCATCACGCCGCCACATTAAGGCATATCTAGATGCATCCAACCAAC
>CBDDTI010000525.1:0-9531 GCA_965233585.1 bacterium | reverse complement strand
TCGAAACGTGTACTTTTAACACACGTTTTAGTGAACGTATATTTTACAAAACTCCCGTTTTACGCACGTTACTTGACGTACATAAAACGAGCGTTAATTACCGTATGTTAAACATGCATTTCTCGATTCATGCGTTGCCACGCGTTAAACGTACCTTTAACGTGAGATTAAAAACGCACGTTTTACGTATGTTGCACATTCTTGTAAAGGTGGTCGCCAAAAGGTAGTTTTAACACATAGGTTAAAAGGGCAGAACATAAAACAGAGCCATAGTAGAACCAATTTCAGTGCGAATGTAATATATACTTGTTTCTGAGTGGTACAGATCTGATTGGTCAGATGATAGTCACATGTCACACGTTACGCAAGTTCGCGAAACTGTGTATTCAATTCAAAGCGATTCGCTAAAATATATGAATAAACATTATGGCTATATCACATAAAAAAACTAAAGCATCAACGCCGTGGCGTAACAGCAGTGAACTGGGATGGACATTCAAGGACCCCTGGTTCCGTTCAAGAACCAGGATTGAGACCAGGCGCACGGGAGGGGTCAGCGTCTCCTGCTTGGCTAGCCACATCCGCAAATATTGCCAATATAATATATTTTTTTCTTATCGCGTTATAAATGTCATTACATTGTCATACTATGTAAAATATTCGGGTCGATTCCAAATTCAAGGCAATCGCCCCCATGACTTTAAGAAAAAAAAAATTGAAACTGCGTCTTGTCTAGAACTGCACGTTTGTATACAGTTATAATCCATAATGTCCTCGGCAAGGCCATTTGTGTTCCCATTTTGGGGTTTGATAGCCTTTATCTCAACAACCTTCGCTTAAGCAAACATGCATGCGAAGTTGTATTAGATATATTTTGCATTTTCCCCCCAAAATACCCATGAACTACAGCTCATTCCAGCTAAAATCCTCTACCAATGCCCCTCTCGAGACATTTTAGGTTTTGTTTATGGTGGGAGTCAGTTTTCAACGGGGGTCATTTTTCTACGTGTCAGACACGTAAAATATGGACTCCTGTGACATTTTTTCTACACACGAGACACGTTTTTCTACGGCAAGGGGGTCATTTTTCTACGACGAAAAATGACCTCTTGGTCGTTTTTCGACGGGGGTCGTTATTCGTCGTTACACCGGCACTCAACAACAGGTAAATTAGCGCTTTACACCGTTCAGCCACGACAACTGGACGATGATCTGTGGTTTAATGTCTTACAGGATAGTGGGATACACATTAATGCACGTGTCAAATTGATTACTAGTACTGGTACATGTGATGGTGTGTATTTTAACTGACTGTCAGACTAAATCTACATTTCTTATCCTAATGTAGATTTTAGCTAGTATAATAACTGTTTACAGAACTTTGCATTGCAAATCAAACCTTTACCGATTTCATGCATGTATTGTCACATGTCCATTTGTATTCATAAATCAGGATACTGTAAGACTATAAATCCTCTACTTGATATCTAACCAGTGTGGCCGAGCGGTCTAAAGCGCTGATTAACCTGTCGTGGAGTGCCGGGCGTGGGTTCGAATCCCGCTGGAAACATATTTTCATTTTTTTTTTCGCTCCCTCTCCTCTCATTTAACTTAGGACATTTATAAGAAATAGGCGAGAGCAACAGATCTGTTGGTGTATGATACGCTTTTATCTCGTACGATTCAACTGTGATCGTCATGCTAAGTTTGGCTCAGTCTATCGTGGACATGCTGTAACCCCGTTGTGCGACGAAGGCGAAAGTTGCTTAACCGAAGAATCTTCATTATAAGTATATCAATATGGGTCTTTAAATTGCTTGTGGCACTTTATTTGGCAATGCCTAATAACGTCTTTCAAATGCAAATGAACTTGAACGCGGATATTTAAATCATGCAAATACGACAGGTGAGGGATGACCGATTATTTTCTTACCTGGGCTAATCCATAGGCCGTTTTAAATAACTCACCTTCTGCTTTACCACCTACGCGGTTAACCTCGATCTTCCCGATTAAGCTTTGGACGTTAAGGGGAAGGGATTGTAATCGACAAGTTTTGGCGTTTCTTTTGTTTTAAATTGTTCGACTCATTTTCTTTATTGGGGTTGTTTGCTTGAGCTTATAATCCGATTACAGATGGGCTATTGCAGAACGATCGGTTTTCAGCAAATCTTTATTGTTCATTTACATTATATTTTTTCCAAAACGTCTTGTGATTTGTAGGATTTTACACTTGGAATGTCTCTGGGTACCTTCTCGATTTTAGCAAACACAAATGCCCCCGGCGGCAACAAAGTCCTCATTGGCTATTTTAGTATAAAGATCACGGTCACAGAACCTGTTGTCATTTGAAAGGGTATCATTAGTTGAGTATGCATACCAAATATGTCTCCATCTCTTATGGTGTAAAAGTTCTGGCCAAGGAGTTTTCCAGACAAAAGAATACCGCTTTACATGTCAGACCTTTTCATAGCAATGTCAAACCATAATATAGGAAATGCCTCGTCATAAAGACCATGCACCGGTTTTCTCTATGCTCTGTCAGTCTTAGAGACGATACGTCCAGACTAAAGATTTGGATGAGTTTTAATTACACCCTTCCTTTGAAAATGTACTGGGTATATTGTCATTATGGCAACAACAGAACACTCATGGACCCCTAAACTAGACTGAGACCAGGATGAACTTGGAAAATTCGGAGAATTGTGGTCCCCGCCCGGAAACAACTTTGACCTTGAAGGTCAAGGTCACGACATGGTGCCAATTGAAAGGGCTTGTCACAAGGATCATGCATGCCAAATATCATTGCTCTATCATTCATACTTCAGAAGATATGAGCCAGGTTTAAGTTTTTGTGATGGACAGAGGGATAGATAGACAAATAAGTTTTAATGTCCTTGCTTTCGTGAAAGGCGGGGGACAAAAAGTCAAAACTCACCTCCACAGCAACAAATTCTAATTCTCAAAATTTGGTCTTCACCTTTGGACTCAAAAATCAATATGGATCTTCCTCGGGTCATGGGCAACCCATGTATGAAGTATCATTACTGAATGTCAGATGCAATTCAATATCTATATTTGATCTTGACCTTTTGACCCCAAAACCAATAGGAGTCCTTCTCGGGGCATGGGCAACACATTTCGGAAATGACATTTAATAATATTTAATGTCAAAAAGTAATTGAGTTACGGTGCGGAAACAATCCAAACTTAAATCATTGTATTTAACCTTGACCTCTTGACCCCAAACTGTTCATCTGTTCTTGAGCAACAGGTCCACAAAGAATCATTGTTTGTCAAATGGGTAATTCAGCTATGGCAAGGAAATGACACAAAGTTCAGATTCCAATTTGAACCTGACATTTGACCCCTAAATCAACAGAGGTCACAGTCTCATCGGGCAATGGGCATATCTCCTTCTTAGTTAGTCACTTTTACAATTATGCCCACAACCAATCCATATAATACATGTAGTAGGCCCTTGTAAAAGAAATGTAAATGATACTTAAGCGGAAGTGTCACAGCAGCAAATTTCTGGGTGATGGCATGTTATCACTTAAGACTTTCTTTAAACAGTAATTGTGCTACCATCTCCATACAACATGGGAAACAAGTGTGACAAAAAAAGGTGTCAGAAGATAACAAAGCTTGCTGGCTGGCAACCATCACTTAAAAGCAGCCAAGGTTTCAGTTTTACAAAAGTGGGTCAAAGTTCAAAGCCAAGGTCACAAGGTAAAATATTATGATACTATGCAATTACCGGTATCTGGTCAAAAGCAATAAAAATTTGCAATATGGAAACCATAGCTCTTCTGGTAAAAGTTTTGACCAAGGTTAAAGTTTTTCAAAAGTAGGTCAAAGTTCAAGGTCAAGGTCACAAGTTAAAAAGTTATGGTATCATGTGAAAGGTCTTGTCACAAGGAATACACATGTGCAATACATGTACGAAAGCCCCGTCTCTTCTGGTAAGGAAGTTATGGCCAAGGTTAAAAAAAATTGTTCACGCACACACGTCAATGCCGACGACACAGACACAGACACTAGGGCTATGGCATAAGCTACCCGGACATTGGTTCCAGTCTACTTAAAATGAAGAAACTGATGCATTGTCACTAAGTCATTAACAACAGAAAATGTATGGAGTCAGACAGCATTTACTTAATCATTAAAAGCAATCTGTTTTCATGTCAATATTCCAAACATCACAAGAAATCAATGAGACTAAGAAAAGACATCAGGGTTATTTGTTGACTTGCATTCCTTAATAAGTAATCCTCAGATACCATTGCGACTCCATTGATTTGACCTGAAATATGAAAATGAAAAGGGTTTTAATTAACACAATATGGAATAAGTGAAATACTTTGCCCTAGGAAAAAGCTTGATATTGAAAACATATAAATACTAGAGTGTTCAAGGAACCCATGTTGCCTTCTCGGAATGTGAAAATGTAAATGTTTTGCTCAATTTTGCAGAGCAGTTGTAAAAGCAAAATTGAAAATGTATCAGCTAATCAGAGGTCAGGTTTGCCATTTTTTTTTTACATATAGGTCCAAAAAGCACAAACTTTGTAGGAGACTTGAAGTATTTGCTTCCTGTCAAGTTTTGATAAAAGCCATGCAGTGGTTACAGAAACAAGAGGCCCAAAGGGCCACATAACGTGCACCTGAGTACAATGTGCCACCTTTTTTTAAGGATTGGCCAGGGTGGAAAACACAAACTTGGTAGACGACGTTGAGATCTTGCTTCCTGTCAAGTTTCATTGAATTCTGTTCAGTGGTTTCAGAGGAGAAGTCGAAAATGTTTCAGCCAATCAGTGGCCGGAGCAGCCATCTTGTTTTTCTTATCGACCCGAAAAAAACACAAACTTAGTAGAGGGCGTTGAGAACTTGCTTCCTGCCAATTTTAGTTGAATTCTGTTCAACGGTTTCAGAGGAGAAGTCAAAAATGTCTAAGCCAATCAGAGGCCGGGATTACCATATTGTTTTTTCCGATTGGCCCGAAAAACACAAACAAGGAAGACGACGTTGAGATTTTGCTTCCTGTCAAGTTCAGTTGAATTAGGTTCAGCGGTTTCAGAGGAGAAGTCGAAAATGTCTCAGCCAATCAGAGGCCAGGGCCGCCATCTTCTTTTTCCCATCGGCCCGAAAAACACAAATTTGGTAGAGGATGTTGATACATGTATCTTTCTTCCTGTCAAGTTTCGCTGAATTCTGTTCAGCAGTTTCAGAGGAGAATTTGAAAATGTATCAGCAAATCAGACGCCAGGGCTGCCATCTTGTTTTTTCGATTGTCCGAAAAATACAAACTTGGTAGAGGATGTTGATATCTTCATTCCTGTCAAGTTTCATCTATTTCTGTTCAGCGGTTTCAGAGGAGAAGTCGAAAATGTCTCAGCCAATCAGAGGCCAGGGCGCCATCTTGTTTTTTTTTATCGGCACGAAAAACACAAACTTGGTCGAGGACGTTGAGATCTTGCTTCCTGTTAAGTTTTATTGAATTCCATTCAGCATTTTCAGAGGAGAAGTGGAAAATGTCTCAGCCAATCAGAGACCAGGGCTGCAATCTTGTTTTTCTGATCCGCCCGAAAAACACAAACTTAGTAGAGGACATTGAGATCTTGCTGCCTGTCAAGTTTTATTGAGTTCCGTTCTGCGGTTTCAGAGGAGAAGTGGAAAATATGACAAGTAAACGATGACAGACGACGGACGACGGACAAAGCATGATCACAATAGTGCGCTTAAGCCTTCGGTTCAGGGGCACTAAAAAAGGTCAAACAATCAGAAACCAAGGTGGCCATCTTTGTTAATGGATCGGTCTAAAATAAAAATCTGCCTAAGAAATTATGATGACTTACTTAATCAGCAAGCCTTTAGCACAATTGCTCTAAAATCCATGAAAATTGCATGAAAATGTTCCAAAATGACAAATTCCCAAAAATTTGTAAACAATATGACTTCTGAATGAATTGAAACCTGTCCTAAAAGGGACATATAACCCCCTGCGACAACAAAAAAATAAACCATTCTATGTTTGACCTTGACCCCAAAATCAATAGAGTTGCTCCTCATATCACAGGCAACACATGCTTCAAGTATCATCATTGCAGTTCAAAAGGTAATAGTTATAGTGCGGAAAATTTGCAAAGTTCAAAGTCCGCATTTGACCTTGACCTTTGACCAAATGACCCAAAAATCAATATAGGTCCTCCTTGGGTCATGATGAACTCATGTGTGAAGTACGATTATTGTATGTAAAAAGGTAATGGAGTTATCGTGCGGAAACGATGCAAAATTCAAAGTAAAAATTTGACCTTGCCCTTTTCACCCCAAGATTAATAGGGGTCTTGCTCCGGTCATGGGGAATACATGTGAGAAGTATCATCATTGTATGTCAAATTGAAAATCAGTTATCGTGTGGAAATAGTAAAATGTTTGAAGTCCAAATTTGACCTTTTGACCCCAAAATTAATAGAGGTCGCCCTAAAGTGATTGTCAACACATGTGTGAAGTATCGTCAATGTATTCCACATGGAAATGAAGTTATCCACAGTATTGAAAACTACTCAAGTTATCGTATCAGAACAAAAGTAAATACTTTGTGTAAGAACATTTGATAATTTACCTAAATTTTTAGTCCATGCACTCGAAACACCCGGCATTCCCATTATTCAAACTGGTATTGGGTCATCATATCCAAAGCCAAGTGCGTTCTGGTATTCAGCTCCAATTTTCTGTGCAGTCTCTCTTTCTGAAGTCAAATTTAGTTCATGATTTGCACCTGTAATAAAAGAAGTTCACATATACAAAATTCCTCATGATGGATATAATAGCTCCTCAGATCACTTGTGCTGCATAATCAGTAAAGTTTTCTTCCATGTATTAATCATAATAGATTATAAAAAAATAATCGGAATATATTAATCATAATAAATTATCAGAAAATAATCAGAGGGTATAACCAATAGATTAATGGATTATAATCTCTTGTAACATGAGTAAACTAGAGGCCCAGGGGCTTGTACCAGGCACAGAAGTATAATCAATAATCTTGCACTATTTTCCTTTACATGAAAATTGCACAAATTAATGACTTATCAATGAAGATTAAACACTTTACCCAATTGAAAAAAATTGAAAGAAAATAAGTGGAAATGTCTAAGTCCAATAAATGACACCAAAACATGTCAAAAACTAGACTTCCGAATAAAACCAAAAATAACAACACTTCGTCTTTCCACGTGCTTATTTCCTTTTAGATCACTGCTATGCATTTGGTTTGTTGCTGTAGCATTCTAATCTGAAAAAGAAGTTCTTTAAAGAAGGAGACCCTCTGTGAACTATTTTGGCCCCGCCCTGGATCCGCCCCTGGGCCCATCTGGCCGAAAAGCAACAACTTGTAAGGGACCTTGAGTATTTCATCCATACTAAGTTTCATCAAAATCCATCAAGCGGTTCTGGAGAAGTTGAAAATGTAAATTGTCTAACGAACGATGGACAGACTACGGACGAACGGACGCCAGACAATGGAGCCTTCGCCTCCTGTGCCCTAAAAAACCAAAGTATTTTCAGTATAAAGCACAGTGTTTTGTGGTTGTTGGCAAATTATGCATGGATGGGCCGCCCACAGTGGCAGGTGGGAAAATTACATTACACCTGGGCCGTACTGCAATTAAGTGTAAATCTCAGTGTAATTACTTTATCAACACAAAATTTAAATTAATATATGTAAAAGGCTGATATATTTTGAAAACTAAACCTTTTGAAATATTGTCATTATACATGTGACGGTACATAAGATGTGCAGGCAGACCAAAGATCAGGCTCCCACGCTATAGGGGTGAAACGATACGGGTTTATCACGATATGATACGTATCACAATACAGAGCTTACGATACGATACGTATCGCGATATGCTTTATACATGTACATGTACTGCAGAAAAGTAAAAGAACATACTAATTTTGGTCTCAAATTTTGCAACTTGAAATAAATCTATGGATTATACACTATTATACCTATGGAACTACTAACAATGAATTTCTTCAAAGGAAATATTGTGAACAATCAAAAATTTTAGTTCTTAATCATTTTTCATCCTTTAAAAATTTGGAAGCCAACCAAAAGAAAACCTGCTGTATCGTTATGCGTATCGTTTGGTTCTGTGTATCACGATACGTATCGTAAACCTACCGTATCGCGGTATATCGTAAAACGATATATCGTTGCACCCTTACCACGCTATGGACATTTCGTAGGATTCTTTAATGCAAAGGTATAGAAATGAATAATTACTGAATTTGCAGGGTAAACATTAAAAACAACTTCAGAGCACAGGACAGATGTATGCTTCTTACCATTTACCATGCTTACTGAGTTACTGCATGGTGTATATTGCACTACGGTGCCTGTAAGTGGTGCAGCAATCTTCACTTGTTGGTGCCTGCTGGGTACTGCAACACAACAAAAATAATAAAACCAAAAATTCACACATACATGTACATGTAGTGATATGTTGCATGCATAATTATGTATACATGTATGTGCATTAAGAGCGAAACGATTACATGTGTATACGGCAACATTTCGTTTTTTGCTGGTACCGGTAAATGTTTAGAAAATTTCTAAACATGTAAACGAAGTCCACTTACAAAATATTTAACTTTTACGTGCTGCCTTATCTGTATAGCTGTGAGTGATAATACGGCTAGTTGTACATTTTTTGTAAATAGCGCAACTCGCAATAGAAAAGTTGTCGGTTATGCCATCCAACATCAATTCAGTTATAAAAAATAAAATTAAAAAAAAAATTATTTCCGACCGACCGACCCTAATTTTTTTCAGCATGTGACAGTAAACACACATATTTTTTTTTGGCCTCATATCTTCTGAAGTATTAAAGATAGAGCATTGATATTTGACAAGCATAATCCTTGTGACTAGCCCTTTCAATTGACATCATGTCGTGACCTTGACCTGTGACCTACTTCAAGGTCAAAGTTGTTGCCGGGCGGGGAACCATAAATCTCTGAATTTGCTTGTTGATAATTGTTTTATTTTTCATTTAGTACTTAATATTTTATAAATTCGAGTTGAAATCAAAAGTAATAAGTATACAATCAACAAAAATATTCATTTCATTTACCAATTACACCTTATAGCGAGTGCATTCCCTTATCAAATGTGGAGCGAGAGCATGCGAGGAGCTGGGGACCTCCTTTACACTAGCCCGGCAATTACTCGCACATTCAAATATCCCTCTTTCAGAGGGAGACTCCCTCTTTTTGACCCCATCTCCCTCCTAGAAGTGGGAATCTCCCTCTTTTTGAGTCTCATTTTCTCCTTAAAAAGAGTGAAATGTATTGAATTTTGCAATGAAAATGCATTGCTAAGTCAGCAGAGTATCCAAAAGTACAATAATAAAATGTTATGACCATATGATGAGTTTTAAGCCATCAAAAGGAGGGAATATCTTATCATTTTCAAAATTTCAGCAAGAATTTGAATGTTGATTGACACAATTAATGTCGCAG
>CBDDTI010000524.1:0-18929 GCA_965233585.1 bacterium | reverse complement strand
TTCATGCGCCTTCACATGGATGTTTGTATCTGTTATTCGCCAGTTTGTATTTGTCTGTTCTACACTTTGCATTCCTTGGCCCCCCACTCATGGTCCCCTCTGTAAGAATGAAATACGTTTTTTTGTTCAGAAGACATGTATTCACCGAGTCTGAAAATGCGAAGAATCGTGCCACACCGCGTGATATGAGCAACCAGGCCAGGGTACAGCATTGTCATCCGCTTTCTGAAGAAGATGAGCAGGAGGAGAAAGAAGGGGTGCAGGAACTGATGATGGTGGTGGTGATGGTGGCGACGATGATGGTGACGATGACGACGGTGATGATGACAAGAATGATGATGAGGATGGGGAAGGTAATGATGATGATGCTGATAATAATGATGATGCTGATGATGATGCTGATGATGATGATGCTGCTGATAATGATAATGACGGCGGTGATGATGATGATAATGTGGGATACAGATTAGTGTGGGGATACACAATTATGTCCACAGACTCCAAAATAATTCTGTAACTTTGGAAATGATTAAGGGGTACAGTTTTGTGTCCACAGGATTTTGGTGTAAGTTTTTTCATTTTTTAGTTTTTAATTGTTTTTTATTTTATTTTTAATTATAATAATTTTTAACTTAATTATGTTTTATCTTATTTTAAATTATTTTTATTTTTAATTATAATATTTTTTAATTTAATTATTTTTTTACTTTATATTAAATTATTTTTATTTTCAATTATAATATTTTTTAATTTACTTATTTTTTTGGTTTTATTTTAAATTATTTTTATTTTTAATTATAATATTTTTTAATTTAATTATTTCTTGGTTTTATTTTAAATTATTTTTTTTATTATTATAAAATATTTTTTTTAAATTAATTATTTTTTTATTTTTATTATCTTAATTTAACAATTTTTGAAATCATATCAGGATACACAATTGTGTCTTAATCTTGTTTTTTGTTCAAATATTTTCCATTTTTTATTTTTTTAATTTTTTTCTTTTACTTTTTATTTTCCATCATTGAAATTTTCCAGATACCTTCCACAGGAAAATCACATCCAGGTACACAATAGTGTGGTTTGTTTGGAGGGTACACTATTGTGTCCTGCTGCTTCCTGAGGTGATT
The DNA here is from genome assembly GCA_965233585.1 of bacterium. Lineage (GTDB taxonomy): Bacteria > SAR324 > SAR324 > SAR324 > NAC60-12 > CBDDTI01. Next base: position 17,799 of record CBDDTI010000524.1, on the reverse strand, counting down.
TTGTTTTTTTTTGCAATCATTTCCTTTACCTTTTCCTTTGCTAAAATTTTTTCTTTTAATTACTTAATTACTTTCTTTCATTTGAAATTCTCAGAAATGCCCAATTTCCCAAAATATATAATACCTTATTAAAACCCAATTAAAAAACATCACTCAAACAATTTTTCAAGGGGGTAGTCCATGAGCAACCCTAATATACAATAGTGTGGTTTGTTTGAGGGTACACTATTGTGTCCTGCTGCTTCCTGAGGTCATGGTTTTTTGATTTTTTCAATCATTTCCTTTACCTTTTCCTTTGCTAAAGTTTTTTCTTTTAATTACTTAATTACTTTCTTTCATTTGAAATTCTCAGAAATGCCCAATTTCCCAAAATATATGATGCCTTTTTAAAACCCAATTAAAAAACATCACTCAAACAATTTTTCAAGGGGGTAGTCCATGAGCAACCCTGATACACAATAGTGTGGTTTGTTTGGAGGGTACACTATGGTGTCCTGCTGCTTCCTGAGGTCATGATTTTTTGATTTTTTCAATTATTTCCTTTACCTTTTCCTTTATTATTTTTTTTCTTTTAATTACTTAATTACTTTCTTAGTTTCTTTCATTTGAAATTCTCAGAAATGCACAATTTCCCAAAATATATGATGCCTTATTAAACCCAAACTAAAAACATCACTCAAACAATTTTTCAAGGGGGTAGTCCATGAGCAACCCTAATACACAATAGTGTGGTTTGTTTGAGGGTACACTATTGTATCCTGCTGCTTCCTGAGGTCATAATTTTTTGATTTTTTCAATTATTTCCTTTACCTTTTCCTTTGCTATTTTTTTTCTTTTAATTACTTAATTATTTTCTTAGTTTCTTTCATTTAGAGTTCTCAGAAATACCCAATTTCCCAAACTATATGACACCTTATTAAAACCCAATTAAAAAACATCACTCAAACAATTTTTCAAGGGGGTAGTCCATGAGCAACCCTGGTACACAATAGTGTGGTTTGTTTGGAGGGTACACTATTGTGTCCTGCTGCTTCCTGAGGTCATGATTTTTTAATTTTTCAATTATTTCCTTTACCTTTTCCTTTGCTATTTTTTTCTTTTAATTACTTAATTACTTTCTTAGTTTCTTTCATTTGAAATTCTCAGAAATGCCCAATTTCCCAAAATATATGATGTCTTATTAAAACCCAATTAAAACACATCACTCAAACAATTTTTCAAGGGGGTAGTCCATGAGCAACCCTGATACACAATAGTGTGGTTTGTTTGGGGGTACACTATTGTGTCCTGCTGCTTCCAGGGGTGATTTTTTTTTGCAATCATTTCCTTTACCTTTTCCTTTGCTATTTTTTTTTTCTTTTATGGTATTTCTATGGTATTACTATTGGATTTCTATAGAATTCCTATGGGATTTCCATGATGTTTCTATGATATTTCTGGAGGATTTCTATGGGATTTCTGAAGGGATGCTATGGGAGTTCTATGGTATTCTTATGGGATTTCCATTGGATTCCTATGGGATTTCTATGGTATTTCTATTGGATTCCTATGGAATTTCTATTGGATTCCTGTGGGATTTCCAAGGTATTTCCATGATATTTCTATGATAGTTCTATGGGATTATTATTGGAATTCTCATGGGATTTCTGTGTGGTTCCTATGCTATCCCATGTTATTTCTATGATCTTTCTATGGGATTTCTGTGGGATTCCTATGGGATTTCCATGGTATTTCTATGATATTTCTTTGGGACTACTATTGGATTTCTATGGGATGTCGATTGAAAGTAAATTAACAGTAAATTGAAATTAATTGAAAGTAAATTGAAAGTAAATTGAAATCAATTGAAATCAGTTCAAAGTAAATTGAAATCAATTGAAAGTAATTTGAAATCAATTGAAATCAATTAAAAGTAAATTGAAATCAATTGAAAGTAAATTGAAATCAATTCAAAGTAAATTGAAATCAATTGAAAGTAAATTGAAATCAATCGAAATCAAATTAAAATCAATACAAAGTAAATTGAAATCAATTCAAAGTAAATTGAAATCAATTGAAAGTAAATTGAAATCAATTGAAATCAAATTGAAATCAGTTTAAAGTAATTTGAAATAAATTGAAAATAAATTGAAATCAATTCAAAGTAAATTAAAGACAATTCAAAGTAAATTAAAATCAATTGAAAGTAAATTGAAATCAATTGAAAGTAAATTGAAATCAATTGAAAGTAATTTGAAATCAATCGAAAGTAGATTGAAATCAATTAAAAGTAACTTCAAATCAATTGAAAATAAATTGAAATTAATTGAACGTAAATTGAAATCAATTGAAAGTAATTTGAAATCAATTCAAAATAAATTGAAATCAATTCAAAATAAATTGAAATCAATTGAAAGTAAATTGAAATCAATTTAAATCTATCATTTTTTTTAATTTTAATTCCACACTATTCTGTACCGACCCCTTGTTTTTTCCACACAATTCTGTATCCAAAATTTGTGAAGGGAGGGGGGGGAGGGGGGGTCCCCCTGTACTAATCTGTAACCTACATTAATGATGATGAGGATGAGGATGAAGATGAAGAAGAAAATGATGATGATGACGACGATGTCAAAGATAAGACTGATGATGAGGCTGATGAAGATGAACGTGAAGATGAAGATGGTGATGATGATGATGATGGTGATGACGCTTAGATGAAAGTCAGGATGAGGATGCAGTAAAGACTATATCGTCAGTGCTGCAATTTACAATTATGATCTTTGTCGAATCCCCATGTGTATTGACCTCGATTGCAGTGCCAAACCCTCAAGATTGGCAACATGAACAGCATGGACGTTTGATACATATATCATATATCATCGAAGGAAGTTTAGAAGTCAAACTTCCGACAATATGGAGAGATGAAAAGCAGAGCAGGGAAGAGGCAGAGAGAAGAGAAAGATTAGAAGAGAGAAGTGAAGAAGAGAAAGACTCAGAAGAAAGAAGATGCAGATGCGCGAAAGGGTAGGAAAGTCGCGAAACACTGTGTTTTTCCAATGATTTGGGGCCCCGGAGGGTCGAAAAGTAGGCTCGCTAAAGCGGCGGGTGCGGAGCCAGCTGGCCAGATGAGAGATGAAAAAGTGCACACCGTTGTGGCGCGAAGCACATTTCCAAGTCAAAATGTTAAAAAACACTAGGGGTTCGGACCACTTTTGGAAGTTGAGGTGTCGAAAAAGTGCACGCCGTTGTGGCGCGAAGCACATTTCCAAGTCAAAATGTACAAAGCACACCAGGTTCGGACCACTTTTGGAAGTTGAGATGTCGAAAAAGTGCACGCCGTTGTGGCACGAAGCAGATTTCCAAGTCAAAATGTACAAAACACACCATTGTCGGACCACTTTTGGAAGTTGCGATGTCGAAAAAGTGCACGCCGTTGTGGCGCGAAGCACATTTCGAAGTCAAAATGTACAAAACACACCAGGTTCGGACCACTTTTGGAAGTTGAGATGTCGAAAAAGTGCACGCCGTTGTGGCACGAAGCACATTTCCAAGTCAAAATGTACAAAGCACACCATGCTCGGACCACTTTTGGAAGTTCAGATGTCGAAAAAGTGCACGCCGTTGTGGCGCGAAGCACATTTCGAAGTCAAAATGTGCAAAACACCAGGGGTTTGGACCACTTTTGGAGGTTCAGATGTCGCTTCGCTTCACTACACTACACTACATTACACTACACTACACTCCACTACACTACGCTCCACTACACTAAACTACAGTCCACAACACTACAACTACAACTACACAACTACACTCCACTACACTCCACTACACTAAATTACACTACACTACATTACACTACACTACACTCCACTACACTACACTACACTCCACTACACTGCACTACACTACATTACACTACACTGCACTACCTTCCACTACACTTCACTACATTACACTACACTCCACTACACTACAACTACAACTACACAACTACACTCCACTACAATACACTACACTGCACTACACTAAATTACATTACACTACACTACATTACACTACACTCCACTACACTACATTACACTACACTACCTTCCAGTACACTTCACTACATTACACTACACTACACTCCATTACACTACAACTACAACTACAACTACGACTACACAACTACACCCCACTACACTCCACTACACGAAATTACACTACACTACACTACATTACACTACACTACATTCCACTACACTCCACTACACTACATTACACTACACTACATTACACTGAATGACATTGCACCACAGATAGACAGGTAGACAGATAGACAGATAGATAGACAGACAGGTAGACAGCTAGACAGATAGACAGATGAAAGAGAGAGAGAGAGAGATAGATAGATACATAGAAGATAGATAGGTAGGTAGATAGATAGTCAGAGAAAGAGAGCGAAAGAGAGGAGACCTCAAGCACCTTTCGGTCCATCAGTGGATTCGCTCTGCCATCCCTGATTCACAACAACCAACCTCTCCTATAGGTTTCCTATTTTTGAAACTTCCGCCACCGCCTTGTGCGGTACTACTGGTATACATATTTTATCCATATTTGTTACCGGTGTTTTAGGTCCCGTAACACCGGAGTGACCATTCATTCTCAGAGGATCAGCATACCATAATTCCCAAGTATGACTGGGCCCATGTAATGCTTCAAAGCAAGGAATCCAAATTTTCCCACAAAGTTTTGAACAGGCTTCACCTGCTCAATGGTCGGGAAGCGAGCATGGCAATGGGCCGCTGCCAAGAAAGAAGAAAGGCCTCCACCGAAGATGATACCAAAACCTGATTTCTCAACGGCCATGTTGAGAATGAATTGTGGCGTTCGAACATTAAATGAAAATAGGTAGGCTGCAGATGGCCGCGGCTTGAAGAGCTTAACCTTCAATAAAAATGTGTTGTCAAAGAACAAGAAGACCAAGAAACCAGACAACAGTGCCGAACTCACCGTGCTTCGAAAAAGCCCTGAACTCTGAATGGTTGAGAAAGAGTTGGCTCTCCGGAGTGGCGACGATTCACGGGGCATCGGGGCAAAGACCAGTTTGGTTTTTGGTGTTTTGTGACCTGCACCATTCACTTGTATTCACCGGCAAGCAATTTGGGCAAATTTGGAGATGGATCAGTCAATGAAAATTGCCTGCTATTATTATTGTCGTGGGCAAAGTACAAAAGTGCCTTTAATCTGTGTAAAGGAAGGTGTAAAGCCAAAAAATGCGATGGTCACACATCCAAGACAACGCGACAAAGGAATGCTTCGCATGAAAACATGCCAAATCCATGGGTCTGCGCAGTGCATATAATTATTCTCGATATGATCGATTGACTGACAGCTCCCGCTGCAACGGGTGGCCTGTGGAAGCATGCCTCTTCAGGAATGAATTCTGACTCCAAGAGTTTGCACGACAACAACATCCCAACATATCCAAACCCTGAACACCACTACCATTGGAACCCTCAAAAATAGCTGGCTAGTGGCTAGCGGATGCTTTTTTTGACTCACGAAAAATGGTTATTGAACGGTTATTTCATAGGTCTTGAACTGTTTGCGCCCATGTCCATATATGCATTTGACTCGTACAACAACACCACAAACACCACGAACACCACGAACGCCACGCCATGAACGCTACGAACGCAACGAACACCACGAACACCACGAACATCCACGAACATCACGAACGCCACGAACGCAAGGAACACCACGAACGCAAGGACCACCACGAACGCAAAGAACACCACGAACACCACGAATACCACAAACACCACGAACGCAAGGAACACCACGAACGCAAGGAACACCACCACCACCAAGACCAAGACCAAGACCAAGACCAAGACCACCAGCACCACCACCAACAACAACAGCAACAGCAACGGCAACGGCCAACGGCAACGGCAACGGCAACAGCAACAGCAACAACAGCAGCAACAACAACAGCAACAACAACAGCAACAACAACAACAGCAACAGCAACAGCAACAGCAACAACAACAGCAACAGCAACAACAACAACAATAGCAGCAACAACAACAAGGGTACAAGGGTAATGTGGTATCCTGATTAGTGTGGCGGGTCGCTTTTGTTGATTTTTTTCTGAAATCATTCAGGCCCAGGGAAATTGATTGGGTGGGTTGGTTTTGTTGATTTTTTTTGGTACAGTTTTTCATTTTCTATCTTTAAATCGCTTTTTCTCATATCTGTTGTTTAATTTATTTCAATTTTCTGTTTTTTCTTCATTATTTGTTCTTTTTGAAAATATTTTATTTTTCAGTTTTTTTGTTGAATATTTTTCAGTTTTTCATAAGCAATATTGATTCTAAAAAAAGTGTGTTGTGGTGGTCCTCTATTGTGTCCAACTGCCGCCTGAAGAAAATGTTGTTTCATTTTTTCTTTTTTCATGAGCAATATTGATCCTGAATAATATGTTTGTTGTGGTGGTCCTCTATTGTGTCCATTTTTTTGGAAGTATTTTTTCCAAAATCATTATCTCCTTTCCTTTTCCTTTCCTTTGCTAATACTTTTCTCTTTTTTACTTTCTTTGCTCCATTCTTTTGGAATTCTCAAAATGTTTCATTTCCCAAAATATAGGATGCCTTATTAAAATCCAATTTAAAAACAGCACTCAAACAATTTTTCAAGGGAGTAGTCCATGAGCAACCCTGATCCTCAATAGTGTGTTTGTTGTGGTGGTCCTCTATTGTGTCCAGTTCTTTTGGAAGCATTTTTCCAAAATCATTCTTGCCTTTCCGTTTCCTTTTCTTTACTAATATTTTTCTCTTTTACTTTCTTAGCTCCATTCTTTTGGAACTCTCAAAATGTTTAATTCCCCAAGATATATGATGCCTTATTAAAATCCAATGAAAAAACAGCATCCAAACAATTTTTCAAGGGAGTAGTCCATGAGCAACCCTGATCCTCAATAGTGTGTTTGTTGTGGTGGTCCTCTATTGTGTCCAGTTCTTTTGGAAGCATTTTTCCAAAATCATTCTTGCCTGTCCTTTTCCTTTTCTTTGCTAATATTTTTCTCTTTTTTACTTTCTTTGCTCCATTCTTTTGGAATTCTCAAAATGTTTAATTTCCCAAAATATAGGATGCCTTATTAAAACCCAATGTAAAAACCGCACTCAAACAATTTTTCAAGGGAGTAGTCCATGAGCAACCCTGATCCTCAATAGTGTGTTTGTTGTGGTGGTCCTCTATTGTGTCCACCTTGTTTTTGGAAGCAAAAAAAATCCAAAATCATTCTCTCCTTTCCTTTTCCTTTCCTTTGCTATAGCTTTTGTCTCTTACTTTGTTGAATTCTCCTGGCATCCCCTCCTTGGTTTCTATGGCGTTTCTATGGGACTTTGACAAAAATTCTATGGAGATTCTATGTAATTTCTATGGTGTTTCTATGATATTCGATGATGTTTCTAAAGGTGTGTCTATGGTAGTTCTGTGGGGTTCCTATGGGGTTTCAAAGGATGTCTATGGGATTCCCTTTGGAATCCTATGGTGTTTCTGTGGCATTTCTATGGTGTTTCTCTGGGATGTACATGATATTTCTTTTGGATTTCTATGAGGTTACTATGGGATTAAAAAAGATTTCTATGATATGTCTGCAGGGTTTCTTTGGGAATTCTATGGGGTATCCATGAAGTTTCTTTGGAATTTCTATGGTGGTTCTATGATATTTCTATGGGGTTTCTATTGGATTCCTTAAGGTTTCCATGGTATTTTTATGATATTTCTCTGGGACTACTATGGGATTTTCTATGGGGTGTCAATGGTATTTCTATGGGATTCCTATGGGGTTTCAAAAAGATGCCTATGGGATTTCCATTGGATCCCTATGGGATTTCCATGATGTTTCTATGATATTTCTAGAAGATTTCTATTGGATTTCTGAAGGGATGCTATGGGAATTCAATGGTATTCTTATGGGATTCCCCTTGGGTTCCTATGAGAATTCTATGGTATTTCGATGATGTTTCTACGGGATTTCTTTGGGATTCCTATGGGATTCCTATGGGAGTTGCATGATGTTTCTATGATATATCTATGGGATTCCTGAAGGAATTCTTTGAGATTTCTATGGCAGTTCCATGATATTTCTATGATATTTCTATGGGATTACTATGGGATGTCAATTGAAAGTACGTTGAAATCAATTGAAAATAAATCAAACTAAATTGAAATCAAATGAAAACCCATTGAAAGAAAGTTGGCATCAAGTGAAAATCAATTGAACGTAAATTGAAATCAATTGAAAGTAAATTGAAATCAACTGAAAGTAAATTGAAATCAACTGAAAATCAATTGAAATCAATTGAAAATAAATTGAAATCAATTGAAACCACTTGAAATATATTGAAAGCCAACTCAAAGTAAATTGACATCAATTGAAAACAATTAAAATCAGTTGAAAATAAATTGAAATCAGTTCAGAGTAAATTGAAAGTAAATTGAAATCAGTTGAAAGTAAATTAAAATCAATTGAAAGTAAATTGAAATCAAACCAATTGAAAGTAAATTGAAATCATTTGAAAGTAAATTAAAATCAATTGAAAGGAAATTAGAATCAATTGAAAATCAGTTGAAAATAAATTGAAATGAATTGAAAGTAAATTGAAATCAATTGAAATCTATCATTTTTTTCGATTTTACACAGATTCAGACCCGTGCGCTTGAAAATTTCCACATTAAAGAGACTCAAAGAATTGTTTAGGGGGGGCCCTACACTAATCAGGATACTACATTACAAGGGTACAAGGGTACAACCGACCGACCGACCGATCGACCCACGAACCAACCAAACAACAAACAAACTGCAAAATTGCAACGGTTGCTTCACGTACTTGCCAGTCTGTTCAGTGGCCTTCACCCAGCTTGAGCCAAAGTACGATCAGTACAGTGGCGTGGCCCACGGTCTGCGCAGTGGAGCGCGCAGTGACATGCAGTGGGCATGGAGTTACATCTCAACACGACCCCTTGGATCAAGACGTTGCAGTTCAAGCCTCGGATCCACAAAAGTTAAGTTTATTTGCACAGTGAGTCCTAAGAACGAATTCAATACACTCATCAATGAAAAATAAACCAACAGTACAGCATCCTTGCATGTTACAAACTGCTTCAGTTCACTTTCACAGTCATCAAGACAGTGCAATGCCTACTTGACTTGAACTAGTCGGCTCAGTGCGCTCAGTAATCTCAGTAGTGCTGGAATGCGATCACAGTGTCAGTGGATCCCAGTGACAATCCAGTCACCTTGGGATTCACTTTCAAAACATCAACAGTCTTCTCAGTTTCAATGGTTTTCTTTTTTAGTCTTGCTATACAGAGTACTCCAAGTGTAGTTCTTCAGTCACGGCAGTCACCACTCCAGATCTGAACATCTGCATCTCAGTAAGTGGCAAATGGCCGACAAGTAGCACTTGTCTTGATGACTGTGAAAGTGAACTGAAGCGACTTGTAACTGGCAAGAATGACCCTGCTGTTGATTGATTTTTCAGACCGAGGAGGTTGGGGATGGTTGGGGTATGCAAGTCATCCGGGACACCTTAACGAAAGCTTGGGAGATTCTCTACTTAAAAAATACTGGCTTTGGGATTCCAATGGGTCCTCGTCATCCCACTGACAGGAGCCAGTATAGAATCCAATCATCAACCCATTGGTGGGGGGTCATTTGGTTCCCAGGAAAGGTATATTGCCAGATCATCAAGTGAGTGAACCCCAATGGTGATTTTTGACATTAAAAGATAGGAAACCACAAGGAAACACAAGGATAAAGATTTCATAACGTGGGCAACATCGGCAAAGCGAATTTTTGCCGACTTCCAGGCCGAGCAGTTGACTTATAGGAGGCTGAGGAGAAGAACATACGAAGCCCTCACCTTTTTGGCAGGGGATCAAGAGGGGCTCCTACAGAGCACCTGGTAAAACATTCGCATTCAGTACTTCGTACTGAAATATGAAATGTACAGAAAAGTGAGTCAAGCACCTGGCAGTGAGTTTACTCAGGGCACAGTGGTGAATTGGCAGCGGCCTCATAGTATGCTTGACGCTTCACGCATCGGCAGAATGGATGCGCCCGGCTTGCCATGGGGGGGAACAACCAAGTCACTTGCAACACGAGAACGGCCAAGATCACCACGAAGATCAGTAGCTGGGTTAGTGAGTAGTACCTCGCACTGAGCAATGTTGTGCAACATGTCACGGCCGCCGACAGCGGCGCTGAGTGGTTTAATTTTTTCGGGGCCAGAACAGGGACACTGCAGGATACCACAGGGTGTTCCGACAACCTATTATAATTCAGTGACGTGCTTCTGCGATATTTTTCTTCCGTTCACAGCAACGCTACTTTGTTTTGTACTCCTTGGCTGGGGATTGCCATGAAGGCAAATGAAATGGACCGAGAGATAACCTGAATTCATCAAGTTCAAAACTTCTGACTGTGTGACTTCCAGCCAAGTTGTGCCTTGACCAGAAGGAACCACATCTATGCACAATTTTCAATTGGGAGCTGCTTATATAGTGGAGGATACGCCAAACGTGGCCCTGGAAAATTAAAATCGCCAAGAATCTGCACCAGCGCAACTATAGAGCCCCAAATCAAGCTCCCACAGATGTAGCTCCAAATGTAGGCTAAAGGGCAGCAAAGTAGAGCCATGAACAGCTCCAGCGGTCCATCGCTGCACGAGACGACAAAGTTGATCATACGAAGAAGAATTGGAGAAGTGACTGGGAATGATAGGAATATGGTCAGTGTCCAACCCACAACTTGAGTAACCATGTACTGGGTTACCGATGAGTAGCCAGACAAAACTGCGGATGTCTCACATGGTCCGTTGTCGCAGGCCAGCACATTCACAGAGGAATAGAAAATCATAGGTAGACAGGCAGTCAAAGCAATATGAAAAGGCACATGCAGCTCACTACCAATCTGCGATTCCACCAGTGCACGCAGGGGTCCCTTTACATGTTCATTAAAGCAGTTGAGAGGATCGCGGTCCTCCAAGCTGAATCTTTGCAGACGGACCTGCCACAGCCAGGATGCTGACATCTTTCGACCTCTCCATGCAGACCTAAAAACCAAGTTGAAAAGACTAAGAAAACAAACAGGACGTCACCTTCACCTGGACTTGCTGACCTTTGCACTGGGCTCAAGTGTGAAGAATTCTGCATGATTCTTCTGATTCTACCAACAGCCTCGGCGTCAAACCATCCCTCTACAGGTGAAGCACCTGGCCTCGCCATCATCAACACCACTGCCTTCCTTCAGGGGCACAGTTCGACCCTCAAATAATGCGACGACTTGCTCCTCAATGGCACTGCGGTCTGCAAGCAATGTGCACTTGGCAGCTCGCACGTCGAAGGATGACATCTGGTTCAGGAGGAGCTGGTGGTTTCGAAGCTTCATGCGAAAAGAAAAAAAACTTGGCACAGACACCAGGAGATAAGTAACGCCAGAAAACATCCAAATGATGAAGAGTGACGCAAACTTCAACATCGCCGGATTTTTCCCAGCACCGACCCTGTCGCGTCCATGATGGGGGAGATCCATCTCATGCTCCAATTGGGAAGAGCATGCTCCAACAATTCAAAGAGACTGGCGCTGAGCAGATCCAACAGAATGGAGCAGAGCAACCATGGTGCTAGCCACAGTGGCAGGAGATCAACTTTTTCGATACCGCCGTTATGGACAAAGGTTGCGAGCTCCAGATTGCACCAAAGTCGCCCAAAATAGGTTTCATCCCATAAAATGAGCATCCGGGAAGCATGAGCTACAAAGACCGGTAGCGCTGCTATTTGTTTTGACTTCAAATCCAGGTCAGTTTGGTGAATGCATAATTTATCTACCCACAAGGACATAGACCAGCGCGCACCAGTCAGGTCTTGACCAAAAATGAAAACGACAAAGAAAGTAGCCACAGGCAAACACACGAAGCACGGAAACACACAGGCATTTCCTCCCAAACCGGCTACTCCAAACATTCCAACCAAAGAAATTGCTAGCAAGGACCACATGGCAAAGGAGCACTTGATCGCCAATTCCAAGTTGAAGAATCTAGGTGGCCGTTCAATTTTTTAAGGTTAAAAGTTAAAACTTAAAAAACACAATGTTTAATTACACAATGAATACATACCCAAAAATTGACTGAACAAAAAACAATACGCAAAAATAAACAAACTAGTCAAATCAAGTCACAAGCATAGGGCCAAATATTTTCCCCAACGCCCAGCGGACCATGAGTGCGAAATAAATACATCCACATGATCAGCGATCGTTGAAGTGCTGAAGAGGGCGGCACCTGCACTTTGCACCTGGGCCAAGTACATATAAGATGAACACAAGCATTCAAACAAATCACGCACACGAGCGTACATGTGGCTGTATAAGGTGTCTGCATGCTTGCGTCGTTGTTACAAAAGGGCAAACATCAAAACGGCCCGGTATATTAATCATACTCTGCGCGCGCGCGTGTGTGTGCGTGTGTCTCTATTGTCGTTTTCATGCGTCGTCACATGGGTATATCCGTTGTATACCGGTTTGTACTTGTTTGTTCTACACTCTATGCGTGCCTTTGCCCCCCTTCATGACCCCTTTTTGCATATGTATTTAAATCCATATATAATTATATACAAGATACAAGAAGATAAACTACTTTACTTCGAGTGATCCCTGCCTTGATATTATTTTGACATGGTTTCTGACGTCATCTGGAAGTCTATATGGCATATATTTTCTGACAATCTTTTCTGGCATTCTATCGGACATGCTATTCTAAAATTTTATTCTGGCATATTCTGGCATGATATCTGACATCTATTCTGACATCGTATCTGGCATTCTTTCTGGCATCTATATGACATTTTCTCTGGCTTCTATCTGGCATCTATTCTGACATTCTTTCTGGCATCTATTGTGTTTTTTGTTAAACACTATCATCTGATATTTTTCAGCATTCGATCTGGCATCAATTCTGACTTTCTATTCTGCCGTTCTATCTGGCATTCATTCTGGCATTCTTTCTGGCATTCTTTCTGGCCTCTATTCTGGCATTTTTTAAAGCATTCAATCTGAAATTCTATTCTGGCATCTATTCTGACATTCTCTCTGACATGAGGGCGGGTGGAGAAATATATTTGCTGTTCCGAAGACGTCTTCGTCACCGAATCTGAAAATATGAAGCATCGTACCACATCGAGCGTTATGAGCAACAAAGCTAACATGCAGCATCTGCATTCACTTTCTGAAGAGGAGGAGCAGGAGGAGGCGTGGGTGCAGGGAATGATGATGGCGGTGGTGATGGTCATGATCATGATGATGATGAGGAGGACGCAAACGCCGACGCCGCCGATGCCGACGGCGACCATGATGATCATGATGAATATGATGATGCTGATGACGATGATGGTAATGACGATGATGAACGATGATGATGATGATGATGATGATGATGATGATGATGAAAATGGCGATGGTGATTATGATGATGATGGTGATGACGATGATGATGAAAATGGCGATGATGATGACGATGATGATGATGATGACGATGATGATGATTATGATGATGATGATGACGATGGTGATGATGCTGCTGATGATGATGCTAACGACCGACGACCAACGACCGACGACCGACGACGACGACGACGGCGGCGGCGGCAATGGTGACAGCGATGGCGACTGCGACTGCGACGGCGACGACGACGTCGACGTCGACGACTGATTATGATGACGATGTTGATGGTGATGATGAAATTATGATATGATGATATGATGATGTGATGATGTGATGGTGTAATGATACTGATGATGGCAATTTCTACAATCACAATGACTACAGATGAGAACGGATGAGAACGCATGAGAACAGATTAGGACGGATGAGGATGAGGGTGAGGATGAAGATTATCATTATTGCTGCAAGTCTTGATTATGATATTTGTCCGGACCCCATGTGTATTGACCAATTTCAATGCCAAATCCTCAAGATTGGCAACATGGACAGCATGGAAGTTTGATACAGACGTATTCTATTAATGTTCATTCGTAGATCCCCGAACATTAGAGTGACCATTGGTTCTCAGAAGAGCAGCATACCATAATTATCAAGTACGACTGGGCCCATGTAATGCTCCAAAGCAAAGAATCCAACGCTTTCCCACAAGGTTTGGGACATGCTTCACCTGCTCAATGGTCGGGAAGCGAGCATGGCAATGGGCCGCTGCCAAGAAAGAAGAAAGGCCTCCACCGAAGATGATCCCAAAACCTGATTTCTCAACGACCATGTTGAGAATGAGTTGTACGAGAGCGTTTGAACACAAAATGAAAAATAGATAGGGTGCAGATGGCCGCGGCTTGAAAAACTTGAATAAACATGTGTTTTCAAAGACCAAGAAGATCAAGAAACCAGACAACACTGCCGAACTCACCGTGCGCCGAAAAAGACCTGAACTCTGAATGGTTGAGAAAGAGTTGGCTCTCCGGAGCAGCGACGGCGACGATTCGCAGCGCATCGGGGCAAAATTAGCATGGTCACATGAATTATATAACTGCACCATTCACTTTCATTCACTGATAGACAACTTGGGCAAGCGTGGACATAGCCCAATCAATGAAAATTGCCTGCTATTGTCATGGGCAACATACACTAGCGCCTTTGCTCTGTGCGAAAAAATCAGAGCCCAACAATGCGATGGTCACACATCCAAGACAACGCGTCAAAGTTTCATGAACATGTGCCAAATCCATGGGTCTACCCGAAAATAGATGGTTATAATGGATGTTTAGATCGAAATTTCAGAAGGTTTGAGCCATCCCCGTGTATACACTAAACAGCAGCAGCAACAACACTAAGACTAACACTAGCACTAACACTACGTAACACTAACACCAACAACAGCAACAACAACATTTGGAATTGCCCTGCCATTTTTGGCTCTGAAAATCATACCTATCAATTCGGCAAATCGCCAACCAAGCGTTCTTCTCAGAGTCACACCGCTCTCAAAGACATGTCCGTGCACAATCTGAACTATATTTGTGGTATAAATAACTCCAAAAAGATTGACAACAATTTTGCCATTATTCAAGTCGGCTTTTACTTTCTATCTTTTTGGGCACTCCTGTGTGGAGCCGATTAAGCTGGAAGACTGCGATATCATGTCACTTAAGCATCATGTCTCTGAGTGCCGGAGGAAGGGGGGTGAATCTACCAGGTCAGCTGATTGAAGCAGAAAAAACATAGAAAAAACTCTTTACAGTGCATGAAATAGACTGAAATCATGATTTTCTGTGATCAGCTGACCTTGCAAATTCGAGACCTCTGCGTCCGCTGGTTGGTACGTTTGACGTTGTGTCCGCGGGCGGCAGGGGGTCAGGATTTAAGGTCTCGACGTCCATCACCAGTGAACATCAAAAAAGCTGTTCTCATGGATGTTCATCTCCCCATTTTCTGGCCTGTTGGGTAACGACATCTCCCTAATGTTGGTTCCTGATTAGTGTGTAGTCCCCCCCCCTCCCCTAAACTATATCTGGACTCTCTTTAAAGTAGAAAGTCAAAAAATTCTTCCCAAAAGAAAAACATATCCTCAATTAAGTAAGGATTTCAATTGGCTACAATTGAAATCTAATTACTATTGATTGTTTTGCCGATGAAATTGTGGTATTTGTAGTATTTGTAGTACTTGTAGTACTTGTAGGGGCTGCTCTGGCACAGCTTGCTGCAATAGTGAGCCCAGCAAACAAAACCTACTAAAGTGAAATGGAGCCTCTCCTGGTCCAGGGCCTTGGAAAATTGTGGAAAAGCTGTTCTTTAATAAGGGTTTAATAAGGGATTGGTTCTTTTGGGAAAGGCTTGGAGTTTGAATTTGGCAATTTTGGAAATGGCTTGCTTCCCTTCTGGGCTTCCAGGGGCTGCTCTGGCACAGCTTGCTGCAATAGTGAACCCAGCAAACAAACCTACTAAAGTGAAATGGAGCCTCTCCTGGTCCAGGGCCTTGGACAATTGTGGAAAAGCTGTTCTTTAATAAGGGTTTAATAAGGGATTGGTTCTTTTGGGAAAGGCTTGGAGTTTGAATTTGGCAATTTTGGAAATGGCTTGCTTCCCTTCTGGGCTTCCAGGGGCTGCTCTGGCACAGCTTGCTGCAATAGTGAACCCAGCAAACAAACCTACTAAAGTGAAATGGAGCCTCTCCTGGTCCAGGGCCTTGGAAAATTGTGGAAAAGCTATTCTTTAATACGGGTTTAATAAGGGATTGGTTCTTTTGGGAAAGGCTTGGAGTTTGAATTTGGCAATTTTGGAAATGGCTTGCTTCCCTTCTGGGCTTCCAGGGGCTGCTCTGGCACAGCTTGCTGCAATAGTGAACCCAGCAAACAAACCTACTAAAGTGAAATGGAGCCTCTCCTGGCCCAGGGCCTTGGAAAATTGTGGAAAAGCTGTTCTTTAATAAGGGTTTAATAAGGGATTGGTTCTTTTGGGAAAGGCTTGGAGTTTGAATTTGGCAATTTTGGAAATGGCTTGCTTCCAGCAGCTGCTCTGGCACAGCTTGCTGCAATAGTGAACCCAGCAAACAAACCTACTAAAGTGAAATGGAGCCTCTCCTGGTCCGGGCCTTGGAAAATTGTGGAAAAGCTGTTCTTTAATAAGGGTTTAATAAGGGATTGGTTCTTTTGGGAAAGGCTTGGAGTTTGAATTTGGCAATTTTGGAAATGGCTTGCTTCCCTTCTGGGCTTCCAGCAGCTGCTCTGGCACAGCTTGCTGCAATAGTGAACCCAGGAAACAAACCTACTAAAGTGAAATGGAGCCTCTCCTGGTCCAGGGCCTTGGAAAATTGTGGAAAAGCTGTTCTTTAATAAGGGTTTAATAAGGGATTGGTTCTTTTGGGAAAGGCTTGGAGTTTGAATTTGGCAATTTTGGAAATGGCTTGCTTCCCTTCTGGGCTTCCAGGGGCTGCTCTGGCACAGCTTGCTGCAATAGTGAACCCAGCAAACAAACCTACTAAAGTGAAATGGAGCCTCTCCTGGTCCAGGGCCTTGGAAAATTGTGGAAAAGCTGTTCTTTAATAAGGGTTTAATAAGGGATTGGTTCTTTTGGGAAAGGCTTGGAGTTTGAATTTGGCAATTTTGGAAAAGGCTTGCTTCCCTTCTGGGCTTCCAGGGGCTGCTCTGGCACAGCTTGCTGCAATAGTGAACCCAGCAAACAAACCTACTAAAGTGAAATGGAGCCTCTCCTGGTCCAGGGCCTTGGACAATTGTGGAAAAGCTGTTCTTTAATAAGGGTTTAATAAGGGATTGGTTCTTTTGGGAAAGGCTTGGAGTTTGAATTTGGCAATTTTGGAAATGGCTTGCTTCCCTTCTGGGCTTCCAGGGGCTGCTCTGGCACAGCTTGCTGCAATAGTGAACCCAGCAAACAAACCTACTAAAGTGAAATGGAGCCTCTCCTGGTCCAGGGCCTTGGAAAATTGTGGAAAAGCTATTCTTTAATACGGGTTTAATAAGGGATTGGTTCTTTTGGGAAAGGCTTGGAGTTTGAATTTGGCAATTTTGGAAATGGCTTGCTTCCCTTCTGGGCTTCCAGGGGCTGCTCTGGCACAGCTTGCTGCAATAGTGAACCCAGCAGACAAACCTACTAAAGTGAAATGGAGCCTCTCCTGGCCCAGGGCCTTGGAAAATTGTGGAAAAGCTGTTCTTTAATAAGGGTTTAATAAGGGATTGGTTCTTTTGGGAAAGGCTTGGAGTTTGAATTTGGCAATTTTGGAAATGGCTTGCTTCCAGCAGCTGCT
>CBDDTI010000523.1:0-56613 GCA_965233585.1 bacterium | reverse complement strand
AGACGTTGTTTCCATCGTAAAAGCGACTATCTTGGGGGAGTAGACTACTTTTTTCGAGGCAAACCTGCTAGACCGCCAAAGCAAGTGATTTTGGAGAGTAGGAGAAGCAATTTTTTTTGATCGATAAAACAATAAATTCGTGGGCTTTCCTTACATCGTTTCCGTCAATAAAGCAAGCAATCAACTTAATTTTTTAAGGGAGAGGGAAATAAAACTCACTTTAACTCCTTGAGGGAAATAAAACTTGCTTTATTCCCTTGAGGGAAATAAAACTCTTTTTTGGGGAAATAAAACTTAATTTATTCTTCAGCTGTATGGAGCAACTTACAGGGCAATAAAAACCTGGAAACATGTAAAATATCATACAACTTCAACAATATCATTTCTTACAATTGAACTAGACCCATCTTCAATCCCATTTACAGCCACTAACAAATAATAATCCTTGTAAGCTTGGCTTACAGCATGACTATAATAATATAATAATGATACTAATAATGATAAGCATGACTGTGTGTGAAAAACTACTTTGCAAAATTGTTGATTCTTTGTTATTGTTATACTGATCGCTGGGATATTCCTTCGAGCTAGCTCCAAAGGTGCTCATGGCTGTCAGAGCGATGACAGCACTTATCTGGCTCAGATATGTCTTTACCTTACCCTTGACCAGCAGGTTGTGTTCTCAGTTGCAAGAATTACAGGAGTTTCCAACCTCCCCCCAAGGATGTGGTCTAGCTTAAAAAAGCATCAGCTTCTACTTACTTGGAGTCCTGGACCGGGAGTTGAACACTGGTCCAGGGGGCAGGAAGCTGATGCTCTACCACTGAGCTATCCACACATCCATTGTTGATTCTTTTTTCTATGGCTTAAAAACTTTCTGACTTGACTTACCTAGGGCAGACACAAATGCAAAAAGAATAAATCTTTTCATGTTGATATAGCGGGATATTAACAAAAAAGATGATGATACCTCAGGTTATGATGTTTTAATAGTCCTTTCTGATCTACAGATGTCTTTCTTTTCCATCACTGGACAATTGCCAGACCCAACTTGACGGTCAAACATTTCCTGAAAGTGGCCTGTTGAAATATATATGTTGAACCGAAAGCCCAAGACAATTCATTATTCATGCTTTGGAATTCCAACCTTACACTACTGTACATTCATTTCTCTCTTTTTATTTTTTTGTGTGTGTGTATTTCATCCTGTATAAAGTCAGTCGAGCTAGAGACGTAGAATAGAGCAGACCAAGTTTTTCTTTCTTTCTCACAGCGTCTATCATTTTAGAGGATACGACTTGTTCAGAAACTCTCGCTGATCTCGATCGACCTCACCAGGTAACCGTCCGGCAAGGCCGGCCCGGTTCATCTGGTGGCAGCGCTGTTCCTTTTAATTATTAATGTCTTGGATTCTCTTCAATCCACATCGTGAATTTCCAGAGAATATATTCGTTTGAGGCCAAGCCTCAATAGTGGTGACCCCGACGTGATTCGAACACGCAACCTTCTGATGTTTGTTGGGTCCCTTTTGTGGGGGCGGAGCGCAGGGAGTACCCCATCACCGGAGACGCCACTGCACTGCCACTGCTAACCAAAAGCTGGAAAGGAAAAAATAAAGAGAAGTATCACTTTTATTCTTATTAAAAAACCGGTACTAGTAGCCCTCCATGGCCTCAGAGGAAGCAGAGGAATGGACTCTTAGTGATTTCAGGAATGTCAACCTCAAAGTAAATCATTTTGGTCCAAGCACCTGTTCATCTGGTGTACGAATTTTTGGTGAAGTACGAAATTTTCGGTAAAGTATGAATATTTCAGTAAAGTACGAATTTTTTGGTAAAGTATGAAAATCATAAAGTATGAATTTTTTGGTAAAGTACGAAAATTTCGTACTTAACCGAAATATTCATACTTTATGATTTTCATACTTTATCAAAAAATTCATACTTTACTGAAATATTTGTACTTGACCGAAAATTTCGAACACCAGATGTGCAGGTGCCAAGACCATCACCCCCCATAATCATTCCGCTTGGGCCGAAGGCCATCATCTTTTTGGGTTAAAGACCATTCATACATCATCGCACCAGGATGTCCGAATCCTGTGAGGCCAGGGCGACCTTCGAAATAGAGAACCACCACCCCGAGTAAGTAGTGGAAAGAAGTTGGGAACACTAGGACGAGATGTCCTCTGAGGCGCAGGTAAGAGACGCTCAGTCCCCTTACAATTCTAAAGGCAAGGGGAGGGAAACTAATGAAGTGTAACCGTAAGTTTCCCATGCGGCAGGAGCGTATAAATTTGATAGGAAAAGGGGAAAACTTCTTGTCCCCCTAAGTTATGATGAGTGATCAGATCATGAACGAGGGGAGGAATAATGGTCATTGTGAGATCATGGGGTAATGACCCGTTCCCCTGGCAAAAAAACAAACAGCAGGGGGAGAAATGTCGTAAAATTGTCGTTAAGAAGTGCGAGTTGTTTTGAATTCATGAGCAGATCGTAAAATTGTGGTTAAGAAGGGCGAGTTGTTTTGAATTCATGAGCTAATGACCAATTCCATGCAGAAAAGCAGTCACATAAAAGGGAGAGAAGTAATAAAATTACCATTAGGCGCTTGGAGAATGTGCAATCAATCCGGAGGAAACTGGTGATAAATGAGAAAACAAGATTGGGGAATGCGAAGCCTTCCCCCTCTCCTTTATCACAACAAAACACCAATTGGGTAAACATCCCCATTACTTTGAAGCGACAACCCTGATACTTCAATCACTTCATTTTCGACGTCTGCTCCGACAACTAGTACCCCAAACTTATCTTCAGCCTTCCCATTGTCTTCGACTTGTACATTCACTCATCCCTCCACTTGTCTCATTTGCTGATTCTGTTTATTCACACCATCGAGCCTTTATTACTTAGAACCCTACAACGGTAAGTCTTGGTCTTTTGGTTCAGCAGTGAAGCCATCACTGCATTTCAAACTGAAATTCCAATAGGGAATAATGGGGTCTCTCCATTATTACGTGGTAAGTAGGTTCTTCATCATCGTGTACATTTTCACACTCATCTTCACATTTACAGTTTGTTCACCTTCCAATATCATGCCCACCAAGAACAATCTGTCCACTGATGTAACCATGGAATCTCTGGTTGCTGAGATTCATTATTTAAAGGCCGACCTCGCAGCCCTGCAGACCCAAGAGAGTCTACAGAACCTCTCGTTGGACGAACATGTCCCATTACCACCGTCCTCCTTCTAAGCCTCACAACACCAAGATTCAATATTTCGCCAATCTGCCTGGCAAAAATTTCTTGGCTGGGCGGTCACAATTCCAGGTGATCACCGACTATCATCAATGGACCGATGAAGAGGCCAAACAACTCGTCTACGCCTACATGAAAGGTACAGCCTTGGAGCCTGTCATGGACATCCATCTTATGGGACCAGACACCGTTGGACAAGTGCTTGTCGAGTACCAGAACCGATTCCTACTGGAGAGTGACTCCCTCTGAGGCTGACTGAGGGCCCAATTCGCATGTGTGGTCCAACTGCCGAATGAGTCCATACAAAAGCTACATGCCCACATGAGGGTGTTGTATCACCTGGTGTACCCCGATGCAAACATGCAAAATAAGGTATTCCTCATCGAGAGATTCATCTCAGCCCTGAACAACTGGGTAGTCCAGAATTATGTCTGCCGGAGAAAGCCTCCTACATATGCCAAGGTGTTACATATCACCAACAAGGAGACGTCCTTCATCCTGGTGGACCTGGCGACTCATGCCCGGGGCGGACTTAAGGCCCCGGTGCCGGGTGACACCAGTTTCATTGCAGCCCTGAAAGGTTGACGTACGGACGCGGGGAAGAGTCCCACCTCCCGTCCCAAGTGCTACTACTGCGATGAGGAGGGCCACTTCAAGGAGTGATGCCCCACCATGCTCAAGGACTTCCTGAAACAATGAGCAGATAAGGGGAGCCGACGAACCAACCGTCCGCAGGCTGCCGCCGGTGGAAGGACCAGCCAAACCGCTTCCACGGCCGCCTGCAAGAAATAGGTAAAGTTCGTGGAGGCTACCCAGACACTGCCGGTTGTCGCTGAGAGTTATGAGAAGAGGAGGATTGCTGCAATCGTGGATGACGCGGATCCGGTGGACCCCCTGAGAGCCAAGATCTTCTCGCGGATGTCGATCTCGCCACCCTAGACGAGGTGACTGTAGCCACTCTTTATGAAGAGCTTCAAGCCCCGGACCTTTTGGAAGATGAATTGGATTTTCCAGAAGGGCAGTAGACAAGAGGGTCCGACCCTACTGCCCCTTTTCGCACCTGACCCGACCACCTGAAAATTCAATAATATTAAACCGTCACATCTTGTCTTATCTGTTTCCAAGGCCGTCCTCTCATACCTTGTCCTATGTTGTAGCTATGACTACCAAACGGACCCAAGTCGCGGAGATCAATCTCCAACCCATCTAGGCACAGGATTACAGCGCCTACGTTCCTGTCAGATTGGGGAACCTGACCACCGCGGACTTCATCAACAGCCGCAACACCTTCACCAATGTCATCTCGCCTCAGAAAATGACCGCGTTGGGCATCACCATCTCCCAGCTGGAACCGGCACCTCAGCTCTTGGTAGGAACTGCCGCTGCAGGTAAGAGGATGAAAGTGTTGAGTGAGGCACCCAGAATCAACCTCCAACCGGCAACATCCGGCCAAGTTTCGCATCCGCACCCTAGTGCTCCAGGGACTAGTACACCCAGTCAACATCTGCGGTCACTTCCTCGACCAAATGGGCATCGACCAGATCCACTAGAAGGGCATCTTGCAAGTCTGCGGGAAAGACGTTCCAATGTGGCCACCCCTGCCAACCTAGTTGTCCGTCCCGACTACCACCTCCTCGACCCTCCCCAGGAGTCTGCACCTTACATGTTTCCGATGCCCCTGTTCAGCGCCAACAGTACACTCCCAGCGGTCCACTTGCGGAAGCACACCTGATGAGGAAACGAAGACCAAGGCCTTTGATGCTAGGAAGGCTTTGTGGCCTAAGGAAGATGCCCGGGAAGAGGAAAAATTGAGGACGGTAGGGAAAACTTTAGCAGATGCTTTGTTGAACACCGTCCCCGTGCAAGGAGATCTTCAACGGGAAGATCAAGCACGCCTTTTATGTAAAATTTTGGAGACGTTCAATTTCTCCAAATACTTCCCCCTGGACACTTCCGTGGTTTCCATTTTGCACTACCTTATGGATGAGCTCGAAGAGTACGCCAATAAGTTAGTGGATCCGTTGGTAATAGATCAATATATTAAGGACCTCCCGTTGGAGGACCTTAAAGGGATGTTGACAGCGAGGCGGGGTCAACTGTGCACCCGGTTGGAGTTGCTGAGGATGGCTCAGAACAACCTACAAATCGGGGTGCTCGGATGGGAGGATGTTTTCCTCCATTTCAAGACGGTGGCCATCCAGATGTGGATGGAAATGCTGGATCTTACGTTGGTCCTGCGTTATCTGTCGGGTCAACCGTTACAAGACGAACTCCAAGAAAGGAAGCGGTTTGTCCAGGAGAATGTAATTCCTGTGATGGACATGTTCCTCTTGGAGTTGAGAGACCAACAGGCCAGTTGCCCGGTGCTCTACGTGGACTATCTGATCACGTCGAGAGCTTCCGGAATGGTCAGAGGAGACCCTTCGGAATCGTCTGGCAACGGAGCTTTCCATACTCCGGCAGAAGAGGGTACGGAACCCCTTGAGGAAAGGGTGCAAGCCCTTACTCTTGGGAACCCGACAGGCCGTCTGGATGGAGCGCAGGAGCTCCTCCGAGCGCGACAAGAGCGGGAGGCCGCACTTGCCGTAGGTCAAGACAAGAAGGAGCGGTTGCAAAGCGAGAACGTAAAGAAGATTCTCTCGCTTTCGGGTTTGTCAGCCGACAACAAATTGAAGATGATCTCCCAGCTGACGAACCCAAAAAAGAAAACGGGAGATCAATTGGACGCTTTAGCCGGGAGGTTCAACCTTCGAACAGATGAAGCGTCACCAGCGGCTTACGGTGATGAAAAAGCCGTTGCTCAATACAGCGCCCTTCCAAATGTCCAACTTCCCCCATTCTACGGGAACTCTTTGGAGTTTGCCAAATAGTGGCAGATGTTCATTTATCTGGTGGATAAGAATCCAAAAATCCCCCAGATCCAAAAATCCCCCAGATCATGAAACTGCACCTGCTCCTAAAATCGTTGAAGGGGAACGCAGAGTACCTCACTCACCAAGTCACCTTCAGTCCTACCAGCTATGAAACGCTGAAGGACAATGTGAAGGATGCTTTTGATGATGCGGATGCTGCCCTTCGCCTCTTGACGGATCGACTAAGGTCATGGCCGATCCTAAAGAGGAACGATTACAAACAGTTGGTGGATTTCATGGGTTTTGCCACCAATTACATGATGCAACTTATGCATTTCGAAAATGGTGCGGCCTTCAACCCAAGAAACGTGGTCAATGATTTGTATGGCAAATTCTATCCCCAAATGATGGGGGATTACCGTAGAGAGTGGGCTCAGGAGGAGCTCCTGAAGGGGAAGAGGTCAGACCGGGACTAAAGTTCTGTAGTGTAAAAGTACAGTCACTTTTTGATTTTGCCACCACCTTCGAGGTTGCTTTTTTTATATGGAGGAACAAAAACCAGACGTTGAAAGGAGGATCCAACTCGGGTGCTTCGAAGGGAGCGACGTCGGAAAAACCCAAACCAACGGATTGCGACGCAGTGGTTTTGATCTCTCTATACAACGACTGAAGTCTGTGCTAAGCCTACATGTTCCTGTTACCAAGTGCACAAGGTAGGGGGAGGGGCCTGCGGTCAGCACGCGGCACTGCAAGTTTGGACGCGGAGCTCCGATGGAATCGTGGAAGGGGAAAACCTCCAAAGAACGGAGCTATGGAACCCCCTTTTTTACCGTGGACCTCCTTCGACTTCCAACTATTAGGTTAGTTTTATCAGGACATAATGCTCATCGAATTGGGGTTCTAGAACCCCTTGCCAAGACTGGGGACATGGCTATGATTCTGCCTTGGCTTTTCTGTGGACAGCATCAGCACCTTTGCGCAATTTCTGCCCAAAGCAAATGAAACAGATACTGGCCTGAAGGCTGTTGAGGCTCTTTTGTGCCTCAGTGTACTCAGGATGGGAGCATTATGCCTCCTCCTGTCCTCATCCGGGTTGCACAGTTAAGGGGTGCAGTGGAAGACACCACAAGCTTCTTCATGGACATAGTTGGCTGAGAGGAACTGTCTGAAGGTTGGTGGGTCCTCATCGGATCCATTAGAGGGGGTGGGGGGACCCACCACAGCCTGTAAGTACAATAGAAAAAATCTTGACTTTACTAATTTCCCCTCATCAAGTGCCAATATCCGACTTTGTATATCGGGATAAGGTTCTGGCTATAGATGGCCCCAAATGGCCCTGGAAAAGAGACCAGTCTACAACGCTATTCCCAACCATAGTTGTCCAACCATTAAAACGGAGAAAGGGGACCTGCACCTGCGTCTGGGATTGCACCGGAATTCTACAGAACAAAAACCAGATCGGCATAACAGTAAGGAATCAAACTCGTGCCCCTTCTGTACGCACACTACAGGGGGGAAAGTTGGGAGCCAGCAGACAATTGCGACGTAGAATGGGTAAGACCATCACAAAAACCCCCGAAAAAAATGTAGTGCGCGCTGACAAGTTCGTTGGGCCCTCGAGTCGCACGAGGTTGGGTACCTTTAGCTTACTGCAAATGCAGGACGCGGCGCTGCAAGAGGACGCGGAGCTCCGTAAAATCGTCGAAGGGGAAAACCGCCACAAGAACAGAGGTATGGAACCCCCTCCGCTGGACCCTGGCCTTCGACTTCGAATTTAATGAGGGATCAGGACAGAATCCCTCATCGAATTTCCAAGGTGGACAGAATCCCTTGCCAAGGCAGGGGAATGGCTATGACCTTCTGCCCTGCCTTTTCTGTGGACAGCATCAGCACCCGGCGCGAAGCTGCCCACAGCAGATGAAACCAGATACTGTGTATCTGAAGGCTGTTGAGGCTCTTTTGTGCCTCAACTGTCTCAGGATGGGGCATTATGCCTCCTCCTGTCCTCATCCGGGTTGCACAGATGGAGGGGTGCAGTGGAAGACACCACAAACTTCTCCATGGACATAGCAACCAGGCTAAGAGGAAACCTCTGAGAGGTTGGTGGGTCCTCATCAGATCCATTAGAGGGGGTGGGGGGACCCACCACAGCCTGTAGTGTAGAAACAAATCTTGACATTTCTAATTTCCCTCATCAAGTGCCAATATCCGACTTTGTATATAGTCAAATAGTGTTAAAATTGATAAGTGTTCCCCGAATGGCCCTGGAAAAGAGACCAGTCCCCCTATCAAGTATTACCAACAATAGTTGTCCCCATTAAAACGGAGAAAAGGGACCTGCACCTGCGTGCCTTGCTTGACACCGGCTCTACAGCATCATTTATAACGGTAAGCGCTTCATTAAGTATTCCAGTCCGTTATAGTTGAATCAAATGTTCCCCTTACTGTAGGCACACTACAGGGGGAAAGTCGGGAGCCAAGTAGAAAATTGCGCGTAGAATTAAGAACAAAGGAGGGGGGTTGCCGTTTGAATGTTTCGAGGTGCCGCGTATTATGGAAATCGACCAGGCGTCGATCTAGATAATCCAACGCAGCGGGCGTTGGAAAATATTCCCCTTAACAAGCCGCTGTCCAAACAGGGAGGCAAAATCGACCTCCTTTTGGGTATGCCGGTGTTTTGGAAAATCGTTAGGGGAATTTTTGCGCACGTGTCTGATTCACTTGTTCTTCTCGACACCATATACAGTAAAGTTTTATGTGGGTCGACCTCAGAAGTGGGGGAAACGGTTATGGCGCGGGCCACGACCGTTGAAGAATTGAACAAGCGGGTTGAGAAATTATGGCAATTGGACTCTTTCCCTAGGGATGATTCGGAATCGAAGTTAACGATGGATGAGATAGCAGCTGTAGAAAGTATGGAGAAAAATCTTAAATTTAATGAGGAAACCGGACGTTTCCAAACTCGGTTGTTGTGGAGAGGAAAGCCCGATTTAGTAAATAATTATGCGGCAGCGAAAGCGAGGTTAGACGGCCTTATGAGGCGTCTACGCAAGGATCCAAATGTAAAGGCCGCTTACAAATCGGTTATTCAGGAATTTATCGACCAATCGACGGTTGAATTAGTCACGTCGGAAACCCTCGCACAGATGATGATTTCATCTAGGGTCGATTTGTATTTCCTCCCACATCGGGCGGTTTATGACCCGGGTCGGGTCTCGACAAAATGCCGGGTGGTGATGGACGCCTCGGCAAAAACGGCCATGGGCAAATCTTTAAATGATTGTTTATTGCCCGGGCCCCCATTGCAACAACAAATTGCTGCAGTGGAGCTGCGCTTCCGGCGGCAGAAGGTAGCTTTAATCGGGGATTGCAAAAAGATGTTTTTACAAGTGCAAGTGCACCCCGATGACCGCCCGTTTCTCCGCTTTCTCTGGCATGATCCGGATGACGTTCACGCTGTCCCGCAGGTTTATCAGTTCCGGACACTGATATTTGGGGCAACGGACTCTGCCGTTTCAGGCTATCTCATGTTTCCAAAGACTCGTGGCCGATAGGAGACGACGAGGAAACCTCTCATCCCTCGAGGAAAAAGTCTGTGAGACCATCCTTCGGGACACTTACGTCGATGATGTCACCACTGGGGGCGATTCGGTCGTCCTTTCCGACGAGTTCACTCATTCTGAAGCCTTTGCTATGTACAAGGGCTTAACAAAATTATTAGGGACAGCCCATTTTAAGATCCACAAATGGGCGACAAATTCCTCAGAGCTTCTGAAAAGAATCCCTGAGGAAGAACGCGCACCTGCCACTGAAAATGAGGATGACTCGTTGCTGGAGAGCGAACGAAACGTCCTCTTTGGGTATCCAATGGGATCCGGGGACCGATTTGTTCATTTTCAAGCGGTACTCTACCATCGGGAAATTCAATGATGACACCAAAACGGCAGTTGCAAGTTTGCTGGCCAGACCTTTCGATCCGTTAGGTCTGATTTCTCCCTTTATTCTTTTGGCGCGGAAGATTCTCAAACAAACTTTTGAGGAGAATTTGGGGTGGAAAGATAAATTAATGGGTGAAATGCTCGAGTCGTGGCAACGTTGGCTTTCCCATCTTCCAGATTTGGAAAATGTCACGTTTCCCCGTCACGTGCCCTTTACCGCAGATACAGAGCTTCATATGTTTGGAGATGCAGCTGCAAATATGGGTCACAGGGTTGCTGCTTATGCACGCACCCCTGTTGGCGATAACGGAAAATTTGAGACGCATCTCCTTTTTGCCAAGTCGCGTATTAACCCTAAGCGAGACATTACGGTACCCAGACTGGAGCTTGTCGCGTCGTTGCTTTGCACGCAAACGGCAGACATGCTTCACAAAGAGCTTGGGGTCGCTAAGGGTAAAATTTTCTGCTACTCTGATTCTGAAACAGCGTTGTGGTGGCTCACAAAGCCCCCATCTGCATTATTGCCGTTTGTTTCGAATCGGGTACAAAAAATTATTGATCTTGGGTACAAGTTCAATTACGTTAGCACATTGGCAAACCCGGCAGATGTTGCAAGCCGTGGCTGCACGCCGGATGAACTCTCCCGTACTCTGTGGAAAAAGGGACCCAAATTTTTATCGATCCCCAACAGTGAATGGACGCCTCCCAAAATCGACTTTTCTAAAGTTGATAAATTGCAGGAGGTTAAAAAACAGCACGTCTATAACTGGTCCTTCTTTGTCAAACGAATTGGGAGGGGGGCGAATCGTAGAGTTGTCAATTTGGAGGATTGTTACGGCAACCATGATGAACTTCTTCGCCGCATTGCCATTCTGAAAAGTGTGGCTGTGTTTTGGTGGGACAAGACCAAGGGTCGAGTCCGAGGTCATTATGACAAGTTGCTAGCTAGCAGTCATGTCCATTTTGCTCGAAAGTATTGGATCAAGCAATCGCAGGAAAAGGAATTTCCTTCGGAGCTTGCTGCCTTAAAAAGGGGGAACCTATCCCAAGGGGATCTAGGCTTCTACCTCTTAATCCACAATTGGATGATGATGAAATTATGAGAGTCCATGGCAGGGTGGTGGAATCTAAGATTTCACCTGAGCAAAGGTATCCCATCATTTTACCAAAGAATCACACGTTTACTTTGTCGTTGATTAAAAAGGTACATGATGAGAACAAACATGCCCCAGTCGATTGGCTCCATTTTCACATTCGCCAACAATTCTGGATTCTTTTGAGTAGGCAGCTGATACGATCGGTCCTCAGGAAATGTTTCGAATGCCAAAAGGCAAATGCAAGGAGAGGCCAACAAATGATGGCCCCTCTGCCTGCCAATCGTGTCAACTTTGAGCCGCCCTTTTCAAGGGTAGGTGTGGACTATACGGCGAAGTTCCATATTAAATCCACGTATCGGGGTTCAACCCCATACCCCTGTTACCTGGTGGTATTCACTTGTTTTGTCACCAGGGCAGTCCATTTGGAAATGGTCCTTTCCGATGAAGCGGAAGGATTTTTGATGGCCCTCAAGCGGATGATCAGTGCCCGAGGGCACCCACAGCATATGTACAGTGATAACGCCAAGTACTTTCAAAGAGCTGATAAGGAGATTGCCGAGACAATCAACAAAAATAATGAAATCATAAAAGATTTCTCCGAACAGCTCCGTTTTCATTGGCATTATTCTGTGGAGTATCATTCTGCAGGGGGAGGGGTGTGGGAGCGTATGGTTAAGGCAATAAAGGTCCCACTCAGGAAGGTCCTGGGGGACTCTTTGCTGACCTACGTTGAACTCCTCACAGTGGTTAAGGAAATCGAGGCCCAAGTTAATGATCGCCCTCTTATCCAAGCGTCAGAGGACACTTTTGAGGTCATTACGCCCTCTATGCTCTGCCTGGGGAGGAGGATCAAGCTTTGGCCTGATTTCTTCGCCAAAACGGACTTGAGACAGGAATCCTCGGTTCGGCTTCGATGGGAGGCTTGTAAGGAATTAGTTATGAAATTCCGCGAGCTTTGGTTGGAGCAATACTTGCCCCAGTTGCAAGAATGCCAACGTTGGCGTACCAAAGAGCCCAATCTGAAGGTTGGAGATTTGGTTTTGCTCGAAACCGAGAATAAAAAGCAATTTCAATGGCCCGTAGCCCGAGTCAATAAAATCATGCGCGGAAAAGATGGTCTCGTGCGCACAGTTTTTGTTCGCACAAAAACCAGCCGTGATTTATTGAGAAGGGGTATCCATGAAATTTTTCCTCTCGAAGCCTGCTGCGAGTAACTGTCAATGTAACAATAGAGGGGGATAAAGTATTGCGATAACCGTGCAAGTGCAAAAGTCACCCTGACTCGTACATGCAATATGACGGAAAAATTGGGACGTTGCGTTCATGTTGGGGTGGATATATGTATGTCAGGTTGTGAGGTGATTGAACTTTCTGACAGATGCAAGGAACATCTGCTGTTTCCCTCTGTCAGGTTCTCCTAACCCACTGCCTGAGAAATTTATGACCTACTTAGACATGAATGCATGTGCAATGAAATCCGTTGTTTGCAAAAGAAACAGGGTAAATCAACTCGTATGACTTGAAACCGAAGTCATTAACTTTCTCCGGTCTTTTGGGGTAGATAATTTTCCCTATATAAGGCCTGAGATTTGACTTCAAAGTCAGTCTTCAAAGTCAAACTTCAAACTTCAAACTTCAAGACTTCAAAGTCAGTCCCGCGATGCAACATACCCATGTTTTGTATGATGATGCATGTCATCTGCAACCTTTCTGCAGTAATCCAAAGAGGATTCAACTTCAAGTCAAAAAGTGGATTAAGTAGACATTCTAAGGTTCTCCAAGTAGAAGAGCAGCAATTGAACAATGATCCTGTGTGCAGTTATTGTAAGAAAACATTCTCAGAAGTTAAAAACTTGAACCGACATTTAAGATCTTCTAAGTCATGTGGTACAAATAGAAAAGAGGACAAGTTTAATAATTAAATTTTGACTATATTTGTAAGAATTGCTGTGTTTCAAAAAGGTGACATGAAAAGTGACATTGCTGACCTGGAAGTATTGTTTGCAATATTTCAGAGACATTGTGGTGATGGATTTATGAAATAAATTATTAGTTACATAGTTACATAGTAAATTATTACATTGTACATAGGGTTCAGTGCAGCTGCATGGTAACAATCACTGTAATGAAACATTCCGCCACAGTACACAAGTGGTGTAATGCCATTATCTTACCAATCTTTTTTCAAAATTTTGCAAACAGCAAGATAATGTAATATTACACTACAAGTTACGAGACAGGTAACGTGGGTTGTCGCAGTAACAAGTGGTGTAGTGCCATTATCTTGATGATGTTAGCATTGATGTTTACCAAACATTGATGTTATATAATGTTATATGATGTACCATAAACATGTTAGTTATCAGTGATTGCGTTAGCATTGATATTTGCAAAAATATTGCCAATGATTACGTTAGCTTTGACATTTGAAAAAAAGTAGCCAATCGACTTCTTAATAGTTCTGTTGATGTTAGCTTCAACATTTGAAAAAAGTAGCTAATTGACTTCTTGAAAGTTCTTTTTACATTAGCTTTCTTAATTCCAGTTTTTGTAGGTTACTTTGATGACGTTAGCTTTAATGTTTGCTAAACATTAATAGTTTTCAATGATTACGTTAGCTTTGACATTTGGAAAAAAGTGGCCAATTGACATGTTAAGAGTTCTGTTGACGTTAGCTTTCTTATTTCCAGTTTTTGTAGGTTATTTTGATGAACATATCTTTAATGTTTATAAAACATAATGGTTATCCCCTTTCCGGTTGGTTCTGGGGCGTAGACGAGTCCGGCCTTATGGGTTCCGGATGAGTGAACTTGGCTGAAAGAACAAAGAGAATGAAATCCGGGACCTACTGCGAAGGCCGGTCCTCCGTGGCCTTAAGTTGTGCTTAAGCACGGAGGAATCGGCTACACCTTGAGTAACTCGATCTCAATCAAAGGTTTCCGAATGAATCGTATCCCTGATGAAAGAGGATTTAGTCACAAAACAATCACCAAACAATCACAAGATAATTGTAAGAATTATGAAAGAATTCTGAAAGTCAATTCCTTCTGTTGAGACACGTCTTTCCTGTTTCCTGTCCGTGAATCAACTCATTTATTTACACTATATGACAGTATTCATGAGAAAGTGAAAGACTCCTCCACCGGCAAAAGGGGAGGAGAGAAACAAACATTTACACAGAGATAGAGCACAGTACACAGAGGCAGCAAAGAGATAATTATCACGAGGTAGACAGTCCAGGCTAACACCCAGTCTTGGGCTTTCGGTTCATTTGCCCCTCCTTGAGTGAGGCCAACCTGGACGAACTCACACCATTTCCCAGTCAAATTTTCCGATGAGGTCTTTCTCGTGACACCAGAACATAATACATCAATTTCAGCGTCCTTTTTCGCAAAATTTTCACTCTACATTTCTTCGGATCACTACAGGTCTTGACACAATGTTTTCCCGGAATGGTCTCTTCACACTGAGACAAGGAGAAGGTAGCTCTCGAATTGGTAAAGTCTGAGGGCCATCTGGCTTTTCATCTTTTCTCCACAATTCCTCCTCTTGCTCCCTTCGGTCCTGGAGCAGCTCTCAGGGACGGGGCTGCAGCACAGCGCCGATGGGTCCTTGAGGGAAAGTATTCTCCACAGGTCGGAAGGCACCCTCCCTCCTGGGGTTGGGAAGACCGACCAATCCCTCGCTTTCGGCCGCAGGAGCGGCTCCCGGAGGTATCATACGTTCTAGCCGAACTTCTGGGACCACAGGGTTCGGCCGCGGGGTCTGAGGAGGTGACACCTCGGAATCTGATTCCGACAGACAGGGTGCTCGTTCTGTCACACATCCGGGCTTCGCATATTGATCGGAAGATGGTCTTTTCACGGCGTCGGCCTCCGTTGGGGTGTGCGGGAGGTCAGGATACACCCCAGGCCGACCAAGGTTGCGCCGCGGCAGAGTCGGGGCCCGGACTTCCTCCATCATGAGGTATTCGTGAGGAAGTGGTCGAGGTGGGACTCGTGGAGTCTCTCCTTTCCCATTTGAGGAGAGATGTTGTTTAAAACGCCTCCACCGGCGGTAGAACCGCATGGGGAAGACATCTTGCCCTGGTCCGAGTCCCCACAGAAGATTGGGTCCAAACCCATGCTCGTCGTATAGCACCTTTAAAGAAAAAAGGGTGGTGACAATCCAACGAGCCGCGACGTACAGGTAGTAGGCCCCAATGCAGATGCTGGCTACTTTCCCCCACTTCTCCAACCAGCTCCACCAGCCTCCGAAGAGAAGGTTCCTCCAGTCGGCCGCAGCAGCCGCATCTACTGGGAACACATCCAGCGGCCCCAAGACGTACTCGCGCTCCGGGCGAAGATTGTGGACCTGGTGCGCCAGCTTGTAAGTCACTGCTTCACGGAGGAGAGGCGTCAACAGGAAGTCCTGCATGGCATCCAGGGTGTCAGATTGATAGAGGCCTCCTTCGTTGTAATCCGGTTCACGAAACACATCTTCTGTCCGATGGGGCGGCTGGACCGGCAGGGGCTTAGGCGCTGGGGCCTGGTGGATGTCCGGCGTGACAGCGATCCATCCTTGGTGCGTCTGGTAGATGGCCGGGAAAAGGGCAGAGCAGGGGACCTCCGAGGCAATCGGGGACAGCAAGCGTGAGTCTGGGTCCAGGAAGTACGTGTGGCTGGCAGAGAAGTTGAGCGTGACACCAGCGGCAAGGTGTTGAGGTAGCCGGAGAACCACAGGCAGCTTATTGTAGCACCTAGAAGCAGAGACAGGGTGCACAGTTCGGGGCAGACATTGATACCTGTAATTCGTTTCTCCTGACCGGGTGGAGAAGGCACCATCCTGTAGGAGGAAGGGTTGGTATCCTGGAAGCCCGTGCTCAAAGAAATGAGCCTTCCGTGCTTCATCCTGGCGCCGCAAGCAGTCGTGGTGGAGGATGGCATCGAATTCGCGCTCAGCCTGGGAAGTGATGTCATAATACAGGTACTCATCCCGATTGGCGATATACTTCCGGAGGTCAACTTCTCCTGGGTGAATCCGGCGTTCAAAGATCTGGTCCCGGTTGTCCGTCAGCACACGGCCCTTGTCATCAGTTTCGAGGATCGGGAAGAGGAACATGTCCTCAATGTTAGTGGACGTCACAACTCGCCCGCACTGACTCACGGGGCCAGTCGGTTGGATCCGGATCTTCTCCTCAGTCTCCGCACTCACGATGGCCTCCGCATGATGTGAATCATAGGAATCGCCGGACTGGGACACGTTGGCGTGCAGCCGGTGTCCCAAGAACTCCTTGACAACTGCAACGGGGCAGTATTCAGGCCCGGTGACATTCCACAGGTAGGTCAGTCCTTCTGCATGGCAGTGTCCATCGTTCCAGGGGCAAGGCAGAGAGAGCTGACGACCCTTGTCGATGACTTTCTCCTCCTCGACAACCAAGGTCACAGTCTGAAGGTGTAGTTCATCGTAGAAGGCCACGATGTGGTTCTGCGGCTTGTCAGGCTGATATTCGTACCATTCTCCCTGGCAGGCGATGTCCGTCACGAGGTCAGTGGGCAAGGCAGGAGCCTGAAGAAAAGTTCGCCCGTACACGAGGTAGGTGATATAAGTGGGTTCGTCGATCAGGACGGGCTGCGTGAACTCCTTCCCGTGCATCATGGTGGAATGATACGCCGGCCGATAGGTCCGAGTGCGGAGCCATTCCAGGCACTGTTCCACCGTCACCCGTTGCGGAATCAAGAAGGACCAGTGCATAGGGTCCAGTTCTGGGTGTCCATACACGCCGCAGTTATACCGAATGTCAGTCCTATAAAGAGAGCAGACATAGGCGTTGATATACCT
This sequence comes from bacterium, assembly GCA_965233585.1. Lineage (GTDB taxonomy): Bacteria > SAR324 > SAR324 > SAR324 > NAC60-12 > CBDDTI01. The sequence continues at coordinate 39,649 of CBDDTI010000523.1, read as the reverse complement.
TTTCCTTTCCTTTTGCAGGAGCTGGAACCGCGTGGGTCGATCCTTCTTTACGGGGGTAGCCCGGGTGCTGCAATGGCTGGCCGGGATACTGCTGTACGCCTGCACTTCTGAAGGGTCAGAGCAGTCGTACGCGGTGAGGTGAAACCGTGCTTCCACAGTGCCATACCCATTCTGGAGGGTGAAACGGTTGGTGGAGACAGTAGGGACGAGTCCCACCAAAGACCCCAGGGTGGCACTCCGATGGAAGTGGCTGGTTGACGCAGTGAGGGTTAATCCCAGGAGAAGGGCCAAACAGCTGGCTCGAACGTCCATATCGCCCGTGGGTGAGGATGTGAGGGGAGCGGACAACGGTGGGGCACCTGAAGACGCGAACTGGAGTAAGGTCGTAGCTTTGATGACCGTCCCGGGCGAGATCGGAACGGTATCTGATCCTCGTGGAGTCCCTAGCGCTTGTTTCTCCCAACCTAACGTGGATCGATGAAGCAGGGCTATGTCTTTCCAACGCAACAGATTGGTCACGGTGAGATCTGGGAGAAGAAAGAACAGATGAGACCGATGATACAGAAGGGGACTTACGAGATCACTTTGTTCAACTGCTACAACAATAATAGGACCCCAATCACAGCAAGGGGGTATGAAGTTTGCGACGCGATCCCCACCGTGGCGATCTGACCACGCCCCGAGTCCTGAGGAAGGCGGAGAGACTCCTCTCCCGGGGCACCGGTTGCGCCCTCTCCTCGTCCCAGTTCCTGGAAAGTTTGAAGACACCCTGGCTCTTCTCACGGCATCTCGTTTCGGACAGCGACTCTCGAACCTAAAGGGGAGACCGAGGATGCTGGCCTCCTCGCACTCTCCTTCACACTCGGTGTTACCGGGAGTAGTACACGATCGGTTTACCCTCCCAACGGGGGTCACTTCCTTCGACCCGGTTGCACCAGCGACACATGGTTGAATCCATCTTCTAAAGGGGACCACTCTTTTCGTCCCCGCTGTCCAGGATTGATTTATCCTTCTTACTCCAGCGGGGATTCTTCTCACCCGGTCACATTCACAGAGAGAGATGTGGACGTCTGCGTCGACCCTGCCAATGGAAGGAGAGGTCCGCTTCGTTACTGACGTGGGAAAGTCCTCCGCAATCATCCGGTTCCCTAACATCGTTGGGGGGAGCGAGTTGAGTCCTCTCGTGGGGATCCCTTTCTTTGACCCTCTTACACCTGGTCGGTTTGCTCCTGGAGCGGGGATCTTCCCCTTCACCTCGGTGCGGCGGGGTGAATCCACCCTTCGGCAAAAGATGTCCAATTCGGTCCCCAGAACTGCGAACGGCGGGCTGGACACAAGGGAGGAGTAGACATCTGCTAGTTCTACACAAGAGGGAACAACTTCACTAAAGGGAACAGCGCACACCACCGGGGCACCCAGGAAGGGAAGAAGGTTCACTTCCCGAATCCCGAGAGGAATTTCATATCGGGGGTAACAGGGCACAAGACAAGGCGCGCTCCTTTCTGGAGTGCTCGGGCCGAGACTACACTGGTGGTAACCGCACGTCAATATTCTTCTAAGTTCATGATCATTTACTGCCAGATTGCAGGCAGACACGGTTGTATTGTGGTCAGGTCTACGTGTCAGGCAGAGGCACAAGGTCACAATTATAATACTGGCACACTGAATCGGATTCATGATCAGAAGGGTCTTCGAATTGATTCCGTCTCTGGCACTGGGGGAGAGAGTAGAGACTGGGGAAGCACTGTCGGATGCCTCTAATTCTTTCTCGCGTGGACGAGATCTTCGTATTGTTCCCGCACACTCCATGAATCTCTTCCGTCCGTACAGGTAGCAGCCGTAATGACCAGGATCCACCCGGAGCCAATAGGTTGGAGCGCGTGAGGGCTCCAAGGGGATGTCTCCCAGCTCTTCTTCTGCGGAGTTCCGACGACGAGGGGCCCGGTAATCTTGGGGCCCTGGTGACCTTAATTTCCGGATCATGTTAAGGTGTTGTATGCGGGGACCGGTGGAGTGACTATTCCGGGCGGTAGGCGGAACAAAAGGCTGAGGCCTTCTTACGGCTCCTGGAGAAGGAACTTGGGTCAGCGGGGCCGCTTGGATCAATGCCCGGACATGAGACTCCTCCCAGGTCCTCCTGGGCGTCCGACGAAGGCAGGGTTTGGAAGCGGCCGGCAGCGATTGGTCGTGGTCAGGGACACAATGATGGTCCGCGCGCGACTTCACGAAGTGGAGAAGCCGGGACTTCTGCGAACCCCCACGATGGTCAAACAGCTTCACCCCCACACTCACGTCCACGTATGGGCAACACTCTGGGTCCATCGGGGGCTCGGGTGGTGGCTCTACTTGACCACCCGTTCTTCTTGCGGGGGTTAGGCTAGGTCGGTCCTGTAAGGGAAGGCGATCATTGGAAGTCGGCAGGGCTCTCTGAGCAGTAATCTCCCTCGGGGAATTACGCTCGGGGGGACGGGTCCGGTGAGGGAAAGGACAGTAGGGACGGACCCTTAGATCTACTGTCCTGACTGAAAATCCGGTTCGTCGCTCCGGTGGCTGGGTCCGGCCCAGGGATGGTGTGGTGTGTCACTCGCGGACGACCCTGCAGAGGAGGTGAGCGGGAGGACCCGGGGTGACCCTGACGACGAGGATTGTGACGGCATACGAGTGAAGATCTGCAAGTCCTCAACACTAGGCTGGGGTTGGTCTCGCAGTAGAGCGCGTACCCGGGAGTGGATGATCTCTCTCTGGACTTCTTCGGCGGTGGAAGGCTCCCACGATCCCCTGGCAGTCTCCCTCCGAACGCCATTGCCGGTATCCCACGGGGCAAGTGGGCGAGCTACCGGGGTCATGATTCCTCGTTTCGCCCGGGGTTTCAGGCGGCTTTTTCTCTTCCCGCCGGGTCCACGTAGGTGGCGGGGTGCTCGGAGAAGTCCTTCTTCCCGCATGCGGATCCGGACCAGGTCGTCGAGGAGTTGGAATCGTTCCTCATAAGCATCCAACATCTCGGCACAACTCCGAGGCCCGGCAAGGGTGATATCCCGGATAGCATCTTGGGCGGAGTCCTGCATGCACGCGTTGGCGTACCGTCGGGCGGTGCGGTCAGGCCACCGCTCATGTCGTGGAGAGCGTCAAACTGGGCCCTCCAGGCGCGGAAGTTTTCCCCGATGTAGAAGTAGGGGGCCCCGTCCAAGTAGGGGTGACGTCGTGATCGCCCGGTACCCGGCATTTCTACAGTATTACAAGAACAGTGTTAGATTATCTTTGGTTTACAAAGCCAGGTCGTGGTGACTGGCCACTAATAAGGGTAGGGTTCCCTTATTCCCTACGAGATTCGTACGAATTGAAGTTCGTGGCTTGAGGCTGAACCAAAAGACCAAGACTTCACCGGCGGTCAAGCCGCAGCCCAGAAGGGCCTACCCTGGTAGATGAGACACAAGGGCCTTGGATTCTCTGACTTGACAATGCCCTTAAGTTTGTTTAAGGTTAAGGCTTACCGTGTTGATGAAAGTTCCTAAGTTGGGAAATCAATTTGAGTTGCACAAGTTTTGGAAATTTGACTTCACAGTCAGAGATTTTGGAAGACAACTTTTAATTGTTGGAAGGTGCTGTCGAGGTAGAGGTCGAATACAGAATGATTTGATACCAGGTTTGTGCTCCAAGGTGGTGTTGGACTGCTGTCCAGATGATAATAGAAGGGGTATGGGACTTCCTCCCATGTGGTTTCTTTCTAATTTTCACATGTGAGTGATTAATCAAAGTTCCCACCTCAATGGGATTTCCGTTATCATGACAACTTTATGACCGGCATTATCTTGACTGAGGATTTTTGATTACCATGTGAACTAACTGAATTTTATTGTCATGTGAATTCCATTTCCCGCGGTTTCTTTACTGTCTTATTTTAACATTTTATCCTCCTGTGAATTTCTCCACCCCTTGTTAATTCTGATATCACAATTTCCTGGCCACATGGCTGTTATGGCCAATAATTCCCCACGTGTGTTAACCGCTAATTCCCTAGTCTAATTCCCCAGGTAGCCTCTGCTACGTACACTGAAGTACACTGATAACTCCCCAGCGCGTTTGGTTTGGTCAAAACAACTCTCTCACGACTGTGGTGAAGCTTCTCTCCCGATGTTCCCGGGCTTGGAGTCCCCCCAAAAGGGAATTGTCCAGCAGATGTCACAATGTGGCCAGTTGCAATTGTGTGTGAAATTTCCTTATGACAATCATTACCCTGTGATTTTACAACAGGATGCAAATCTCATAATTTTACCATTGTGGGACACATTTGTGCACATTAACTCCTTCCTGTGGTTTTATGACAGGATGCGAAATTCACACTTTTATTACTCTAACTGGCTGCAATTCCGGGCCACATGTGATGCCACCATCTGCTCTTGGACAGAGGCTGCCAAGCTGGGGAATTCATGGAGTCCTTGACTTCGTCCCCTCCCGGGACCTGCCACAGCCTCGCGCCTACAGGCAAGGCATCCAGCTCCTGTCTGGGAGAAGCTGGACCCTGATCTCGCTCCCTCGAGACCCCAACACACTAGAGTTGCGTGCTTACCGTAAGGAACCCGACCCTCATGACATCGGTGATCCCAACCCTCTTCCAGGGCCCTCACACTTAATGCCCGCGCTGGGCGATGCTCTCCGGCGCTCTAGCCTCCTGCTCAGAGCCCAACATCCTTAAGTTACCCTGCCAGACGCTCTACTAATCGGCAAGGAGCCCCAAACCTCTTGGCATTGGTGACCCGACCCCGGCTTTGTTGGCTCGGAGCCCCAGCGTCCTACTAATTCCTACTAATCCCTCTACTCTGACTAATTCTTTCTAATCCTTCTACCCTGACTAATTCTTTAACCTTAATTGAATCTTATCTGAATGTTGCTGTTGATGATGATGATGATGTAACGATGATGATGATGGGGATGATGATGGTGGTTGGGAGAAGGATGATGATTGGGTTGATGATGATGATGGGGACGCTGATGATGGTGGATTGGGATAAGGATGATGATGGGATTGGGATTGATGATGATGATGATGATGAGCCTTGTTGCAACATTCCTGTATCATTCTGCACCGGTTCCTCTACCTCCTCTTAGGCCGTTAGGCCATGGAGGTGACTTTTGAGCACCTGAAACAACTAAACAATTTAATTCTGGACAAACTTATACGAAAAAGGACGAAATGGTACCTAATGGCAATGGAATTTGGAATAAAATGAATGGATGATTCGGTTAGAATTGAAACGACGGAACGGATTATTCGGATCACGATTTGATCATTTGGAACAATTACGAATTTTAAACACGAAATTTGAACAAATTGGACGGATTACCGGAATTAAGACTGATCATCAAACGATACTTAGTCTTTTGGTTGGTAGCCTGGGCGTGCAGAGGCGTTCTCCGGTGACGGGGTACGCCCTGTACACCTCCCCCCGGAAAAAGAGAGAAGGGCACAGCGCTGCCACCATATGAACCGAACCGGCCCTTTCCGGTTGGTTCTGGGGCGTAGACGAGTCCGGCCTTATGGGTTCCGGATGAGTGAACTTGGCTGAAAGGACAAAGAGAATGTAATCCGGGACCTACTGCGAAGGCCGGTCCTCCGTGGCCTTAAGTGTGCTTAAGCACGGAGGAATCGGCTACACCTTGAGTAACTCGATCTCAATCAAAGGTTTCCGAATGAATCGTATCCCTGATGAAAGAGGATTTAGTCACAAAACAATCACCAAACAATCACAAGATAATTGTAAGAATTATGAAAGAATTCTGAAAGTCAATTCCTTCTGTTGAGACACGTCTTTCCTGTTTCCTGTCCGTGAATCAACTCATTTATTTACACTATATGACAGTATTCATGAGAAAGTGAAAGACTCCTCCACCGGCAAAAGGGGAGGAGAGAAACAAACATTTACACAGAGATAGAGCACAGTACACAGAGGCAGCAAAGAGATAATTATCACGAGGTAGACAGTCCAGGCTAACACCCAGTCTTGGGCTTTCGGTTCATTATGTAGAAGATGATGTTTCGCCTGGGCTATTGAGTTGTTTGTGCTTTTTATGTATGACACTTGGTTTATTTGCTTTATTTGAATATCATTATCAAATATATTATGTGAATGTTAATAATAATACCAATGATTCTTTTTTACGTAATAAAACAAACAATTCATTGATTTGACGTACAATGTCTTATTTTTTTTTTTAGCGCGTGTCTTTCGTTCCTTTACATTCAATTCATGCAATGCTGTCAATGCAAACAATTCATTGATTTTGCGCGCAATGTGCATTTAAATGTACAATATTATATGCATAGTATAAACAGTCAAAATCGTTTCTTATTTATAATAAATATGTAGAAGAGCGCGTTTTGACCGAAATTTTTATTATATAAATAAAAATCACAAATTCCATAATTTGAAATCCTCATTCTAAATTAAAATTTTGTTTAATTGACATCAACACCCAAACCCGTCATGAAATTTTTTATTTTATTTTTTTGTGTCATTTTTTTGACACAAAATTCCTTTGCCCAAAACCTTTCTTTTTTTGAAAATATTTTAAAAATGTCTTCTGGATTTTACCCCCTCTTTAATTCCACTATCAACTCAACTGTAACCAACCAATTGACGACCATCACCTCCACAACTACTGTGTCTACCACCACCACAATTACTACGACTTCTGCCGCCCCGTTTACAACCACTACAATTACCACTTCAAGCTCCATTACTATTACAACTACCTCTACTTCATTGTCTAGCAGCACCACATCCACAACTACTGTTTCTTCTACCTTACCAATCATCTTCTCTTCGACTTCATCAATTACCTCTACCACCAACAGCGTCACTACCACTGTACCAACGTCCATGCCTACAACTTCAACAACTTCGACTGTATCAACAACTAGTTCCACAACCGCAACAATCACCTCTAACACCCCATTAACCACTGTCTCTTCACCTACATTAATTACCTCAACTACCACCCCTACTACCTCAACCACCAGCCCCACATTCACAACAAACCCATCCGCAACAATCACCTCTACCATCACCACTTCAAAGCCTTTAATCACTATTCCAAAGATGACATTTGGTGAATTTTTGCTTGAACAATTTACCTTTGACAGTAAGTCTCATTTGTTTCAGTTTTACATTTATTTTCTCTAATATTCATATTACTATTTTGCAGACGGATTTAAATTATTAGTAATTGTTATTCTTATGATCGTATGTCTTTTGGTAACGGTCCTAACAATTAAATTTTGGAGATTGAATAACCAATTAACTCAACACAATCAACCCAATTCTGAAGTAAGTATTTTATTTTAAAATTTCTGTTTTACAAAAATTATAATTTTCCTATTTATTTTCAGTTTTATGAAATGTCAACACTTCGTCGTGAGAAAGCCGATCAAGATTCAACTTCTGAAACAAATGTTGAAGTTTTGGACGCTCCTTCTTCTCCAGCTATTGTCAATTCAGGACCAAAAACATGCAACAAAATAATGAATACTGATGAATCATATTTGACGGATTTGGCGGTAAAAATATTTTTTTATTTTCAAAATCATTCATTATAATCATACATTTACTTTATTATTTTTAGAAATCTCATTTTCAACCAGTGATTCGCCCAATTCCGTTGTATCCACGTACTACGCTCGAGAGACGACGGGCTCAATATTTCAATGAGTCTTTCAACCCTCTTTTTCCCGTCACCACCGCTCAAGATGACCCAACTCCGTTATATTCACGTTCTATGTTTGACAGACGACGAACTCAAATTTTCAATGATTCTTCCAACCCTCTTTTTTCCGTCACCACCGCTCAAGAGGAGTCTTCAAAATCTGCTTCTTCTGTTTTGCATCCGCCCACTTCGCTTTAAATTTTTATTTTATATTTTATTGTATTAGTAGGTAAGGTATTATTTAGAGTATGCGCATCTCTTTTATTTTAAAATATACATATGTACACAGTAACCACCTCATTTCATTGTTGAATTTTGGGTAGTTTTTTTTTAATGCCGAAACACAATTCCATGAACGCCTTTGTTATTTCTTCCAATCCTCTCAAAGGTACCTGGATTTTCATGATTTTTGTCGAATATTGTTGGTTGTTTTCATTATACTGAAAAAGCATGCGGTTTAAAAGTGATCAATTTTTGCTATCAATTTTACTTACGTGTTCCTTTTTCATGTAGATTACCGGCCAGGTCGACAATCCTCCAGCTTTTTGAATATGCCTCAAACCAGTGATTCCTACGGTCACTTGAGGATTAAGGTATACGACCTTATACATTGGTTTTATTGGAAGGCTAACACTTTTTTCATCCACCTTTTTGTTCTTGATTAGTTCAATAAACTTCTTTAGTGTAGCCGGATTTATGTACATGTACTGGAATAAAAATTTTATTATTTCTGCAATAAAATCAAGCCAAATTTAATTATCAAAACTTACGTTATCTGGCCCAAAAAAGTACGCTTCTCTTGTAGAATGTTCTTTTTGCCATTCCACAAAATCAATGTCTCTAGTGTCAGCCATTTTTTCAGTTGTCCAATTTCGAAAAAATACTTTTTGCTCCTCTTCATTCATTAAAATTTGATACGCCATCAACGACGCACCTTCATAAACCGCGTGGTTGTTAATTTCATTTTCTAACTTCAGCATCTTCTTAATCGGATTTTTTCTTTTCTTTCCTAAAACATCTTGTGTCTGTTCGTCAAGGTCTTCATCCGTACTAATTACATTGTCATCATCAACATCATCATCATCATCATCATCGTCATTATTTTCTGAACTTTCATCGCTCGGTTGTTCTACTTCAGTTGAAGCATCATCAGAGTTGGAAGTTAACTCTTCCGCTTCCGATTCCTCAATTTCTTCAGACATGTCATCTGATTCCGATGTTGACATGTTTTCTTTCTTTTTTTGTTTCTTTTCTAAAATGTTGATCAAAATAGCAAATAATGTTCACGTAATAAAAATATAAATTTCAAATTACCTGATCTTAATTGATGTTTTTTATTTGAATTCTTCTTGGAGTTCCTAGTTTCACGTTTCTTCTTACCAATCTTTTTATCATTTTTTTCTGTCTCCTTTTTGGTCTTCTTCTTTTTCTCCTCCTGAATAATCTTATGATTGTCCTCTTTGGCATCTTTGATGCGAGAATTTAATTTTCTCTTTTTTATTGGTGATTCCTTCATGTTCTTTTCTTAAATGCGGGTTATTTACTCTAAACTCAAATTTATACTGACATTCAAAATAAAAATTCCATTCTTTTAAACCTTTTTAAAGTTTAATGTCTACCACCAACATGCGCTAGTTGACGCCCTAAAGGACCCAACACCGTCCATGTGTGAGGGCAAGTGTTCGATACGATCATTGAAATAAAATTTCAATTAAGAAACTAAGCTTGTGATCAAGAAATTTAAAAACTCAAAATGACACGAACATAAATTTTCCGTTGATTGAAGTATTTAACGGAGATTAGATGATGTACATTGCATTGTCAACCAAGCACGTGTTCAAGGAATTTTAAAAACTCAAAATGACATGAACATAAATTTTCCGTTGATTGAAGTATTTAACAAAGATTAGATGATGCACATTGCATTGTCAACCAAGCACGTGTCCAAGGAATTTAAAAAACTTGAAATATCATGATCATAAAATTTTCATTGATTTAAGTATTAAACTGAGATTAAATGATGCACGTTGCATCGACAATCAGTGACCATAAATTTACTGTCAGAAATTTGATTGTTCAGGGTGTTGGGCAGGATTTTTCTCGTGCAGTTATTTCCTTGTGCGATTGGTCTAGAAACCGTTTAAAAGTGAGCGCCTCACCGCTTAAATTTCTATAAAAGTCAGGATTTATATTTTCCATTCCGTCATTCCATTTTCGTTCATTTACCAAGAAAAGTCTTCTACCCCAAGTCAATTCTCAAGGTAAAAATGCCTGGTCTTAACAATTCTGAATCTCGTCAAGTAACCCATGACTCACAAGGGTTAAGGGTTACAGTACGTATTGCTGATGATTCAACATCAAACTCTAACATCAACAACAACAACAACGCTGCCGATGATTCAACATCGGACCTTACAAACGTTATTAATAACTCTGACGATTTGACATCAACCATCAATTCTGATGATTTAACATCAGTCTCTCCAACTGTTGTACCGATTGGACGAGGTGAGAGGTTAGCGAGACCAAATAACGTCTCAAACCCCCTTTTTGCTGGACGCGGAGTTGGACGAGGTGGGTCTGTCCGCAACACCTCAAATATTTCGAATGTCGGGCGTGGTGTTGGTCGAGGTCAACCAATTCAAAGAAATCCTCAACCATCTACTTCTGCTCCAAGGGCTGGGCGGGAGGTTGGAGGCGGTGCTGGCAGGGGTGGAAGATATTTTCACCCTTACCGTCGTCCAGCAACTCAAACTTCGGCCTCTACCATAAACGGTTCTCGTTCAAGTTCCGTTATTTTTATAAACAGCGATGGGGAAGAATTTGAGGAGGAGGAGGATTTTGATGAGACGGATGATGACTACCACTATTCTACTTGTGTCGAACATTTATTCAACAGAAGAAGAGTAATTTTCGATATTAATGAAAGATATGCTGAGTCTTTGATTCAACGTCAAATACGATCACTTGAGCGACAAAATCTTTGGCTTCAAAACGAATGCCAAAGATTAAACACTCAATTGCAACGATGTAGGGAGTTGTTGTCTTCTTAAGATTTTTTGAGTTCATAATGTATATATTATAAAATGTAGTCTCAAATTAATGTTAAAATAAATTTTGATTTCAGAATTTTGTAAGAATGCCGAAATCTTACGTGTGTCCCGAATGCCAAAAATCATTTGACAGAAAATCTTCTCGCGACAAACATCATTTATTCCGTCATCGCGAAACTACAAAATCTCGAGCTCGGACCCCACTTAATCAGTCGTTTCAATGCCCATTTTGTAAGAACGAAGTAAGTTCCTTTAAATCAAGAAAAGATTTAGTCTCACACATTGACGCTTCTCATTTAGAAAATTTAAATTATTCATTGTACAAATCCGCACTTAACGGAAAAATCAAATTTTATCGAAAACACATTTTTTCAAAAGAAACGCTTCAAGGATTTGTTGCAAATAAAAAAAATAGACAAGAAATAGTTGACGTTATTTGTCACGAACTAAGTAAAACTTTTACGGTTAAAGTTGCCCTTATTTTGACAGCGGCGTATCAAATTCCTGATTTGAATTCCGCTGCAGAGAAGAAGGACATTGAACTAGATACTACCAATATTGATGATACCTCTGATAAACCTTCTGATCAGTCGTCGCCTCAAATATTGTCCAATGATCGAGATGTTTTTGCTCTAAGAACCAGCTACATTCAATTCACGTCTTTTGATTCATCCCGCTCGTTAAAAGGCAAAGTCCAAAAATTATTACATAATTTAGTAAATAGAGAAGAAGATTTGTTAATGAGAGGTTCTGGATGGAGATTTGAATCTTTATCTTTTAGCGATATTCAAATTACTAGCATTTGATTTAATAAACTTATTTTGTTTTATTCAAAAAAATTTCAAATAAACTTTGGAAATGGATTTTATAGAAATTCCACGTGATTTAAAGAGATCTAATTGCTTGGAATGGAAAACTCGTTACGATAAATTCAATTTTCTTTATCTGTACATTAGACATCTTTTTCCTGAGGAAACGGTTTCCGTTGTTGATTTTCGTCAAATGCCGATAAAGTATCTTAAAAAGTTTAATATAAGAGGTTTCAAATTCCCTCTTCAATTTTGTAATTTAAAAAAATTCTTAAATAGAAACTCCCATTTACCAATTTCAATTTCAGTTTTTTATGAGAGTGAAGGTCAAGTTTCAAAGTTAGGTTTTTTTACTAATAAAAACAACAACAGAAACAAAAACATTTTAAATTTGTTAATGATAAAATATGATCCTGAAATCTCTCTTGAAAATGAATCTCCATTTTCTCGCCTTGCAAAACCAATTCAACGCAAGAAAAAATCTTCTTGTAAAAAGATTGTCAATTGTAGTTCTAATGTCAAATTGGGTTTTTCTTCCAAGTTTAAAAAGATCAAGGATTTAAATCAACAGCACCATTTCTTTAAAATTACCAAAATCCAAGGTTTTTTGAATAATCGGGCCGGACTGTTGTCGGGTAAAAAAGCAGCTCAACAGAAGCACATCTATTGTGAAAAATGTCTGCTTCATTTTCGATCCAAATCTAAAAAAGAAAAACACGAAAACACTTGCTGTGATAAACAACGTGCTATCTACCCAAGTAAAAATTCCTCCATAAGTTTTACCAATCATAAACATAAATTTCATGCTCCTGTTGTTGGATTTTGTGATTTTGAATGTGTACTTCAAAGAAACAAAGAACGATCTAAATGTCAACTCTGTTTAAAAACTGAGTGTTTGTGTGCTTTTCCCACCAGTGACGATATAAACGTGCATAGACCAGTGGGGTATAGCTTGCTTTTTGTGGATTCGAATGATGAGGTATTTTTTCAAGAAGAATATGTAGGAGAGGATGCAGCCAAACATTTTTTGGATCGAATGCATTTCTATGAAAAAGTTGTTGACGAAAGAAAACAAAAATTCAGACATATTGTTAAAAATCAATCTAGTCCGCAAGAATGGCAAATGTATCAAAAAGCAAAAGTTTGTCATATTTGTGGTGGTCAATTCAAAAAGTACTCTAGAAATTACAGAAAAGTTCTAGATCATGATCACGTGACAGGGAAAATAATGGGCGCAGCTCATTCACTGTGTAACTTGACGAGATCCGGCCCCTTTCACACACCAATTTTTTTCCACAACGCTCAAGGGTAAGAAGTCTTAATTGGGTTTATTTATTAAACTAACACAAATTATGTACGCGTTTCAGATACGATTTGCATTTAATCGTGGAAGAGTTAAATGTTTCCAAATTTAAGCAAAATGTAAAAGTCTTAGCAAAAAACAGTGAAAAGTTTCGCACTCTTACATTGGGCAAATTTAAAATTCAAGATTCGTTAGAGCACATTTCTGGCAGTCTAGATGCACTTGTTCAAGATTTGAATCAGACCTCAAATTTTACCTTTCCCATTTTACAACAAATGGAAAGATATAAAAAAATTCCTGTTCGTCAAAAATCAAAAGCTTTAAAACTTTTAAAAAGAAAAGGCGTTTTTTGTTACGAACATTTCCAATCTTTACAAGAGATGAAGAAAAGTCGAAACCTTCCGTCCAAAGACTCTTTTTATTCTGAATTAAACGAAGAACACATTACGGAAGCGGATTATTCCCATGCTCAAGAAGTCTTTAAATCGTTCAAATGCAAGAATGTGGTGGATTACATGATGCTCTATTGTTCTTTAGACGTTGTTTTGCTGTGTGAAGCATTTCTTCAGTACAGGAAAATGGTTATGGAACATTTTCAATTGGATCCTGTTTATTATCTAGGTAAACTTTAATCTTTACTGTTGGATGTATCGTAATACTAAATTTGTTCTACCTAAATTAGGAATTCCTGGCTTGAGTTTTGATGTCATGCTTATGTTCTTTCAAAATTCAGAACAAGCTAAATCAGATAATAAGCTCACATCCGAATCTGAAACCTCCAAACCCCTCGGATCATTAGATGTCTATTCCGATCCTGAAATGGAGCGTTTTTTTACAAAGGGTATCAGAGGTGGGCAAAGTTTTATCGCTCAGCGTTATGCCAAAGGGAATAGCAATCCTAGAAAAAGCGGCGATCACTTGTTATACATTGATGGTAATTTTATACTGTATTATCTGATGAAATCATTTTTGTTATGATCCGTACAATTTTTCAGCCAACAACTTATACGGGAGTATGGAAACTTTAAAATTACCAGTTTCTGATTTCCAATGGGTTTCAAAAACAGAATTTAAAAAATGGACTGCCGAAGATATTATCAACATTCCTTCGCAAGACGATACTGGATATGCGTTCGAAGTTGATTTGCATTATCCTTCTCATCTTCACCAGGTAAATCCGATCTTTGTTGTGATACGTTATTTATTGTTTTGACAAGTTACATGATATCATTTTCAGGCACACGATCAATTTCCGCTGGCTCCGTATACAGACACGGTTTCTTTTAAACATCTATCTCCTTACAATCGCCGTTTACTGAAACATCACTGTCCTCGAGATTATAGGAACAAAAGATACCGGAGCAAGAAATTGTTGAGCACTTTTTATGACCGAAAAAAGTACGTGGTGCATCTGGAAAACCTGCAGTACTACTTGAAAAAGGGCATGAAGTTGCTGAAGATAAGAAGAGTCATGAAGTTTCGACAAAAAGCTTTTTTGAAGGAGTTCATCGAAAAGGTCACAAAGCTGCGATCAAATGCTCGCAATGACTTTGAACTCCGGCTTTTTAAACTTTTTGCCAACTCTACTTTTGGAAAATTTATTGGTAAGTTTTGAGATAAGATAATTTAATGATGTTGAGATTGTAAAAGACGCAAAAGCGTAATTTGACGCAGTCCATTTTTCTGTAAAAAATGAATTTGTTAAATACTCAAACGAATTTGGGGTCATTTTTTGTATTTTTCTTTAATTTTGAGGCACAAGTGCGTGGTGGTACCGGCGACAGTTGCGGCAGTACGTCCTGCCGGCACCAACCACACACTTAGCCTCATCAAAATCGTCATCTTCAGAAACATCGGCTTCGTTGGCGGGGCTGACGTCGGCGGGGATGACGTCGGCGGGGCTGACGTCGGTGGGGATGACGTTGGCGGGGATGACGTCGGTGGGGATGACGTCCGGACGACCGGCGACAAAGTCGGCGACGGAGGCGGCGGCCGTCCTGATCATCATGATCAAGCCTCTGGCAAGCCGTCTAAAACGGCCACCGCCCCACATCAGTGGTGGACGCGGCGGTGTCTCGCTCAATGGCGGGTCCGGCAGCAGCTTGAACTTCTCCTCCTCCTCCTCTTCCGTCCATTTCGCCCTCAACACCTCGTATTTCCCCCTCCTCATCCTTCCTAACTTTACCTTGTCCATTTTCCTTTTCCTTCTCCTTCTCCTCTTCCTTCTCTAAATTTGTTTTGAATTTTCCCGCATGGTTTTGTCAATTTTAGAAAATGAATCTCCAAACCTTCACATATTAATTAGCAAATTATCTCATAAATATTCATAATATTAAATCAATATTAAATTAAAAATTCGCAAAATGAATTAATCAAGTACGCAAACTTTTGAAAAATCAATTTTTATAAAATGATGTGTTTATTTTGTAATCAAAAAGAAAAAGAAAAATGATCAAATTTAAATTTTAATTTTTTTTTGTAACTTTTCGAGCTGTAGACGGAGACCACACTGATGGAAATGCCGTTACTTGACGCACTTCTGGTGTTGGTGAAGGTTCCACGTGAGTATAGGGTTGTGGTTTAGATTTTTGTGTTGATTGTGAAGACAAATCAAATGACACGCGATGAGAGGTCTGCTTTCGTGACTCTGACTCCGACCTTTGTGGGACGGATTTGTACGGGGTTCGTGATGGCCAAGCAGGTGCTACGGGTCGCTCGGAAGATGCCCATGATTCTCCACCCAAAGCCGCAGAAGATGACCATGCTCCTCCAGTTTTAGTAGATGACCATGCCCCCTCAGTTTTAGCAGATGACCATGCTCCTCCGCCCACAGCCCCAGAAGATGTCCATGCTCCTCCGGTTTTAGTGGATGACCATGCTCCCCCGCCCCCAGCCCCGGTAGTAGATGCGCTCTTCCACGACTCCGACCCTGATTTTTGTGGGACGGACTTGTACGGGGTCCGTGATGGCCAAGCAGGTGCCACGGGACGTTCGGAAGATGCCCATGATCCCCCACCCAAGGCCGCAGAAGATGACCATGCTCCCGCAGTTTTAGTGGATGACCATGCCCCCTCATTTTTAGCAGATGACCATGCTCCTCCGCCCACAGCCCCAGAAGATGACCATGCTCCTCCAGTTTTAGTAGATGACCATGCTCCCCCACTCCCGGCTCCGACAGTAGATGCGCTCTTCCACGACTCCCGCTCTGATTTTTGTGGGACGGACTTGTACGGGGTCCGTGATGGCCAAGCAGGTGCCACGGGACGTTCGGAAGATGACCATGATTCCCCACCCAAGGCCGCAGAAGATGACCATGCTCCTCCGGTTTTAGTGGATGACCATGCTCCTCCGCCCCCGACCCCGGCAGTAGATGCGCTCTTCCACGACTCCGACCCTGATTTTTGTGGGACGGACTTGTACGGAGTCCGTGATGGCCAAGCAGGTGCCACGGGACGCTCGGAAGATGCCCATGATCCTCCACCCGCAGCCCCAGAAGATGACCATGCTCCCTCAGTTTTAGTAGATGACCATGCTCCCCCAGCCGCAGCCCCGGTAGAGCTACTGCCAGAAGTCGGACTTGAAGTTGCCTCCTCCTGGGCTGATTCTATTACTTTTAACCAAAAAGCTTTGCTCTTTTCCTGATCTTTTTTATCCATTTTGACTTAGTGTTTATTTTGTTGGAATTTTTGATGTCCGTTTATGTCGGGCTTTAAAAAAGGAATGATTTCAAATTGAAGTAAATTATAGTACATTGCTAATTACAGAGGAAAATGAAATGTGATATGGGACGGCTAGTTAGCTGAGGTGATTGCGCACATAATCAATTTTCTTTATTAAATAAATCTTATTCTGCATTTCAGAAAATGTTCGAAATTACTCTGAAGTGGTCCTTTGTGGTGATGAACAGAGCTTAAGGAAAGCCAGTCTTGGTCAACACATCAACAGTTTTCAAATCATCAATGAAAACTTGGTGGCTGTCAACAAGAAGCCGGCAATAATAGAGCTCAGGAAGCCTTTAGCTGTTGGATTTTCTATTTTGGAATTGTCCAAGTTGTTTATGTACAGATCGTATTATGACACGATTCAACAACATTTTGGCGAAGAAAATGTGTCTTTATGTTTCTCAGACACGGATTCTTTTCTTTTAAAAGTAAGATGCAACAACTTGGAAAGGGAAATGAAAAAATTGGAGCACATATTTGATTTTTCAAAGTACCCCAAACAACATCCTCTTTTCGATGACAGTAGAGCCAATCAGCTTTTTTATTTCAAAGACGAACTAAAAGGCAGAGCAGCTATTACTCACTTTATAGGCTTACGTCCAAAATGTTATTCTATGAAAATTACTGATTTTTCAGACAAAAACAAAACAGAAGAAAAGAAAATTTGCAAAGGTTTAAAAAAATCTAGCATAAAAAAGCAATTAACCTATAACGATTACAAAAAATGTCTGAAACGGACTGTTCTAATTTACAAATCTTTCAAAAACTTAAGATCAAAGAATCATAAAATTCGGACATGTTTTCAAAGAAAGATTGCGTTATCAGCAATGGATTCCAAAAGACACATTTTGAATTGCGGATATCACACTTTATCACTAGGAAATTGTCTTATTGTCAACAACAAATCATCTAAATGCCCTATTTGTAAATAAATAAAACATATTGTTACTTTTATTTAAGAAAAAATTTTTAAATATTTTTCAAAAACTAGCAAAATGGATGGTTTTGATTTAAGGTTCAGTATTCCTTCCAACATGTTAATTGTTGGCCCAACATCGAGTGGAAAAACAACGTGGCTTAAACATTTAGTGGTTGGTAGGCATGAATATTTTGCAACTCCACCAGAAACAATGTTGTTGTTCTACAAAGAACCACAAAAAGCTTATGAATACATGGAAGATGATATGAATCGAGACAAACGTTCAAACTCTCGTTTTCCAACATTTCGTAAATTTAAAAGTATTCCAAATTCGATTGAAGAACTAAAAGATATTTTGGAATCATATCCAAGAAAAATGCCCAAATTAGTTGTTTTTGATGATTATTTAGACGATGTTGGACAAATATTAAAACATTTTTTTACGGTTTTGACTCATCACTACAATTGTTTCACCGTTTTTCTGTGTCAAAATTTATTTGATAAAAAAGGTGATTTGCGGACATTAAGCATAAACACTCAGTATATGGTTCTTTTTAACAATCCTCGGGACAGAAGTGCGGTTGCGCATTTGGCTAAACAAATTTTCCCCGGACGAGTCGGAATTTTAAATAAAGCATACAGGGAAGCTGTTAACGGTCGAAGTCACGGATATCTCCTTCTAGATTTCCATCAACAACAAGACGATAAAGTCAGAATTCGAAGCAACATTTTTCCGTACGAGGGACTGATGAAAGCTTACGTTACCGTTTAAAGGATTTTCATATCTATTTAAGAAAAATAAAAAATTGCAACTGTCAAAATGTCTAAAACATTAGGAAAAGCTAGTTCACTTTTTTATGTAATAAAAAAATTAAAACATCAGGATTGTGCCAATTTTTTAAGTCATTTGGACGATCGCGGAGTTGAATTGCTTTGTCGTATATTACATTACGTGTTGAACGGTGACTTGCCCATACATGGCAAAGTACGAACACGTCTTCAAAAAAAGATAAGAGCTCATTTGTCAGAATTTAGACGTCTTGCTGCACCGCCGCGTCGTTCTTCCGACATTTCAAAAAAAAGAAAAATATTACAAAAAGGCGGAATTTTAGGAGTTTTATCAGCGATCGCCAGCACCGTCATCCCTCTTTTGGCCCAAATTATTGCAAATAAGAGTTCGCGACGTCGTCGTTAAAAATGAGCTCAGGAGTAAAAATAAAACCACATGATGAAATGTATTCCATGTTTTTAGTACCTAAAAGATTATATTATTCATTAATAAAAAATACGGAAGACGATGAATCAAAAAAAGAACTTATTTCTATGAATGAAAAACCGGAAACAACCAACTATATTGAAAATGCCATTAAATTTAAAAATCTACAAGACAGACAGAAAATAATCCAAACTGGGGATAAATTACTTCGTTTTGGGTCTGATAAATTACCGAATGTCACATCAATTGCCCAATCTGATAGCATGGGTCGTACTTACCAATCTCTTTCGAGATCACCATCCACTCAAATTCCTCAACGAGAAGAAATACAGAATGTAATGTCTCCTGGTCGAGTTACCCAAAAAGGTAGCAGTATTGACCGCGCTTACCACCCGGTTTTAAGATCACCATCCACCCAAATTACGCAACGAGAAGAAATACCAAATGCACTAACACCTGCTCGAATTGATTCCGATATGGATCTCACGGACGTATCTCTTTACAGAACACCCACTGAAATTCCCCAACAAGAAGAAAATAATTTACCTAGTACCCCCATTATTGAAAGAGAATTTGTTGCAGAAAAATCTCTTAGTCCTGAAAAAACAAAAAGTCCGAACGAATCAGCTTATTCAACTCCTGTTACTACCAAACGAGAAGAATGGCGAGAAACACCTGTTTTAGAAGCGATGACGAAAAGAAATTCAAAAGGCAAATTAGTTTGTCCAGTTCCTGATTGTTGGAAGCAATATGTTGACGAAGGGCAATTGGGCAAACATTTGCTAAAAGATCATCCTAAAGATATAGCTTTGAAAGACAAAAAGACCATTAAAGGAATGATTTCCAGCCCTTACGCTAGAAGAAACAGCTCAAATGAAATGGATTACTCATACGCACTTTCCACAATAAAATCTCCAGTTGTGTTAAATTGGCGAAATACACCTATTGCAAAAGCAGTGAAAGAAAAGAATGCAGCTGGCAAAATAGTTTGTCCCTTTCCCAATTGCGGGAAGCAATATGTCGGCATTCCACAATTTGCCAAACATATGATGAAAGAACATTATAAAGAATTGTCTGTAAGAAATCAAAATAAAATTTTTGGAATGACCTCTACCCCTCGAAAAAGAAGATTAAGAGGAATTGGAAGCTCTTCTCCTTCATTTCCACTCACACCTGTTAAAATACGATTTTCAGCCGGAAAAGCTAAATCAAAGGGTGCAACAAAAAGAAATTCCACTGATGCTGACATGACTCCTGCACAAACCAAAATCAGATCAAAATCAATGAAAATGTCACAATCTAAAAGCCCAATAAACAGGGACCCTATTGAAGCTGGTGTGTCTCCTGCAAAAACCAGATCAAAAACAAGAAAAATGTCTAAATCAGAAGCTAAAGTAGATTCTGTTAAAAAACTTTTTTCAGGAAAATATCCAAAGTTATGAAAGTAAAAATATATTAACATTTATTTTCAATTTTTTTTATAAAGTGAGTTACAATTTTATCGTTTTCTGATTTGGGATTTTTTACAAATAATTTAACAAATTGTTGAGGGGTCATTAAATTGTTGCCCACAGATAAACAAAATGCGCACGTGTACCATCCACAAAACAAAGAACGGAAACTCTGAATTGAGTGAGATAAGATAATTTTGAAGGAGTTTTTCTCTATCCAGGGTCGTAAAAACTTCATCAAACATTTGTTCCATATCGGTGGTAAAAAACCGAAAGAATCAAAATAATAGAGTTGATTTTTCTTGTTAATGTACATTGCTACGAAATGAGATCCTTCTTGATTTCTTTTGGATAAGTTAGCGATCAGACAGCAAGGCAATGAAAGCGGATCAGATGGCAAGTCGTCGACCGAAAATACCCCGATGAAATTCTTACATCTGGGTCGAATGTAATTGTTTAAAAAGATATTTGATAACCCACCCTCCATATTTTAATTGGTTCCTTTTATGGTTCCTTTTACTTGTTGAAATTGATCTATTTTAATACCGGAGTTAAAAATAGATAAGGCCAGAACGTATATTGGATGGGGAGTGATTTGGGAAAAAGCCAACTCTAAATCTAAATTTCCATAATTTTCTGGATGAGTGTGGTACGAATTACATTGATCTGGTGTCAAGTCGGCCGCCAGAAAAAATCTTCCATTTATAAAAGCATCATACGTCAAGCCAATGGACTGATTGCCGTGCGAAATGCCTATACTGTCGTATAAATGTCGATACAAATCAACAACGTCCCCCTCCTCAATATTAGGTTGAAAAGGTTTGGGAAATACGCATTGCCCGTTCTTTTTTAAATTAAACGAGGAAAGATTAAAGTGTTGAAAATTAAAAGGATTTTTGTCGGGAGCATGCGACATAGCCTGATTGTGAACCATCACAAAAAACACTTGTTTGGGTAATGTTCCATTAGCAATATTAGCGATGTTAAAAGACGACACGCCTTGAGGAATAACGTAATGTCTTAAACGTGTAGAGCTAAAAGGCAGGTAGCACGGTTCTTTTAAAAGTTTGTTTTTGAAACTTTCTCGTATTATCAACGTAGGCAACACTTTTCTCATATGCAATTTGACATCTTTTAACACAATTTTGAAAGGTTTTGCTGCTGCAGGATCTTGAAGCAAACCAAATGTTTCAGCCGATCTAACCAATTTTATCTTGATATCCACATTTGGTGGTAAGAATCGATCAGTGTCAAACAGATCAACAGCTATACGCGAGTTAAAAAATACTTTTTTCCCGTTTAAAATCAAATTCTTTCTTTTTTTCAAAGAATTAGAGGAAACTTCTTCGGTAATTTTGGTGGTGGTAACTTCGTCTATAGTTTCGGGATAATATCCTTCGGCAGCCAGATAAGTGTCTTTTACGTCAATATTGTAACTTAAATATGATTGTAAAAACATTCTCCAGGGGTAGGTGACCGCCGAACTTAAATCAGCTACTTGAACACCGTTCAAATACACTTCTACTTGACTGAATAAACAAGCAGCAAAATGATTTACCAACGCGGTTTTACTTGCCTCCGTGACAAAGCCGCCGTCATCATTTGTCACTACAAAATGCCCACTGAGTCTGGTTTGACTCAGTATAAAAGAACACTCGTTGTCGCGAGGAACAAGAAATTCTACCGGACCGGTGTTGGTGATAGAAGCCACGCTATTGTAAATAACGTGAGCCCCTTCCAATAGACCCGTTTCCACTTCTAAGGGTGCGTGAAGCGCTAAACCACTTTCTGTGCCATCGTTTTGTTCCACGGCCAATCCAGCAATTCCGCTTTTGTCAGGCAAGCCCATACCAAGATGGAAGTGATGGTCAGCAATGTTAAAATCAGTTGCAAAATTCGTCTCATCGACAGTGACAAAATTTCTTTTAATACCGATAATGTACTAAAACATTATAATAATTTTACTGTTGTTAAAAAAAAATATTCTTTTATTGTGTTTACTAAAACAAAGCAAAATCGAAATTTCCACGTAAATATTACTAAAATCCCTTCCACAGAGCATATACCAAAAGCATTAGACGAATTAAAACTTGTTATAAGTAGTAAATTTATTACTGAAAAGTTTAAAATAGAAAACATGACTTGTTTGTGTCATATGTCATCAAAAATCAATTTATTAACATTTTACAACAATTTGAAATTAAATGTAGATTTTGAAATTATCCAAAAGAGATACGACTCTGAGAAATTTCCTGGAATGTTTTTAACATTAAAAAAGTGTTCTGCTTTAATATTTTCGTCTGGAAAAATAGTAATAATTGGAGCTTCCTGCGAAAAAGACGCTACACAAGGAATAAAAATTATTTCTGAATTGCTGAAAAAATATAAAACTGAATAAATTCAATATAATAAAAGATTACGTCGGATTATTTGTAAAATCAGTTAAATTTTGAACTTCGTACAATAAACAATGAAATTATGTTCAAAAATTAGATTGGATTAAAATGTGCATTCATCAATATATAATAGAAGACACCAGACAAGGAGACGTAGTGTGCACCGAGTGTGGTTTAGTTATTGATAAAATATATTGTGATCCAAATTTAGAAACAAAATGGGAAAAAATAAAAAATTTAAATGAAGAATTTGAACAAAACAGCGAACATTTAAAGAAGGAAAAAAATATTTTAAAAAATTTATGTAATAAATTACATTTAAATAATGATGTTACAAACACTATTTTTAACTTGTGGTCAGAAATAGCAGCGTGGCATTATCAAAAAAATGGAAAAATTAAAATTAATCCAAAAGGCTTAATTGCTATGGCATTGTATCAAAGTTTAATAGAGGAAAAAATTCCCCGCCCAATAAGTCACTTGTGTCAGGAAATTGGTATTAGCCCAAAAACGGTATGGCGATGGATAAAATTATACAGACAAGATTCGACCAACACAATTAAAACAGAAAATTCTATAAAAGCAAAAGATATGGCAGAATATTTTTTACAGCCTCTACAGTTAAATTATCAAGAGATGACAACTATAAAAGAAAAACTAAATAAAAATGAAAATAGTTCTTTTGCTCCTAGGACTTTATTAGCAGCATGTGCTTATGCCTTTTTAAAAGAAACAAGAGCACTATATCCGAGCGTCAAAAATACGGCTCGTATTTTAGGCGTCAGTGTTATGTCTTTATACAGATGTCTTAAAAGTCTAGAGCAATAAGAAAATATATGAATTACCACAGCGGCTTACGTTGGCAACGAGGCTCGGGAATCGGATCACTTTTTTCCGGAATTTTTCGCGGTTTAATGCCGGTAGCAAGATCAGCGGTAAAAACTATTGGAAAAGTGGCTAGAAGCGCACCGATAAGATCCGCAGGTAAAGCTTTAAAAAAAGAGGCGACAAAGGCGGCGGTAGAAACTGCATTAGAGGCTTTGGAGGGTCAACCGGTCGGGAGAAAAGCTAAACAACGATTAAAATCAGCTACTCGCGGTATTTTGCTTAACGCTGCTAGACAAGCAGATACCAACAACGAATATCGAGCTCAAAATTCGAGCAGAAAGAGGAAAACACCGTCAATTGCTAAATCTAGGAAAAAAAGACGGAGAATAACTAAACAACCCTTGTTTTAAAAAGAAATGACAACAAAAGAGATTTTTTTAAAAGAATATGCAAGACCAGGCTCACCAATAGCTTTTGCATCTCCTGCGTTGATTTATTATTATTATGGAAAAAAAATTCCTTTAACGACAATTGAAGAATGGTTAAAGGGAACTGATTCTTACACACTTCATAAACAACCAAAATTACCTAAACCTAGAAATCCAACATTTGCTTATCATAAGAGATATCAATTTCAAATTGATCTTATAGATTTAGGAAATTTGATCGAAGAAAATGACGGGAATAGATACCTTTTAACAGCTATTGATATTTTTACACGATTCGCGTTTGTAGAACCCTTAAAAAATAAAACAGCAAAAACTTTTATGGAGGGATTCGAGTCTATTATGAAAAGAGCAAAAAAGTTTCCTCGTAGAATTTTAGCTGATAAAGGTGCAGAAATAAAGAATAAATTGTTTCAAGCCTACTGCAAAAACAATAACATTCTTCTATTACACAGCAACAATTTTGTGCACGCCCCTTTTGTGGAAAGATTTAACCGAACTTTAAAAAATCTGATGTTTAAATACATGACTCACGAAAATACAGATAGGTACATCGATGCATTACCTTTTCTTGTTCATACCTACAACCATCGTAAACATCGTATGATTGGAATGTCACCCGCTGAAGCCGAGCTCCCCGGTCGGACTTATTTTATTAGAAGAAAACAGGAATTGCATTATTCAAAGTTTAAGAGAAAAAGACCAAAATACAAAATTGGTCAAACCGTGCGCATTAGCATAATGAAGGGAAAATTTGACAGAGGTTTTACACAACAATTTAAGGAAGAAATTTTTAAAATAAAATCAATTTTTACTCGTTTGCCTAAACCTACTTATGAATTGGAAACTTTAGAACAGGATGAAACTCTGGAAGGAAATTTTTATGAGAGTGAACTTACTCCCGTGAATGAGCCAGAATTATTTATGATTGAAAAAATTTTACGAACAAAAAAAGATAAAAAAACAGGTGAAAAAATGGTTTTGGTGAAATGGAAAGGGTATAAAAACCCCAGTTGGACATATGAGAAAGATGTAGTTGATGTGTCACAATAACGTGGAATGGATTATAACATTTATTGCGTGTCAAACGCTGGTTCCAATACGGACGTC
The DNA here is from genome assembly GCA_965233585.1 of bacterium. Lineage (GTDB taxonomy): Bacteria > SAR324 > SAR324 > SAR324 > NAC60-12 > CBDDTI01. The sequence goes on along the minus strand of CBDDTI010000523.1, from coordinate 14,695 downwards.
AAAAATACTTTAAATTCCTTTACCAATTTATTTCCGCAAAATTTAGATTTGAAAAATAGAGAATGGGAAATTGGAATAGTATCTATGGGGTTACATTATAATTACAACCAATTAACCATGACAAAAGGTCAAATCGGTGTCATAACGCTAAAAAACGAATTAACATCTATAAATTCTTCAGAAAAGGAGATAGAGACCGAGATTTTAAACCAGACAAAATCTGTTTGGGTTTTGCCTGATTTAGATGAAGAAGATCTGTCAGTATATAGATTAATGCAAAATTTGATGCAATTTATTTACAAGGAAGGAATGAAAATGGTTGTTGGTGACCTCGAATCAGACGGTGAAACTAAAAGATTCTACATAATTGAAGAAGGTCCTAAAAAAGAAACCGAAAATGAGACGGAAAATGAAAATTACAATCATAATAGATACTTACTAATTCATCAACAGTTAATAAAAATTATAAAGTTAAGATGTTATAAAGACAGAGTGTTTTTTTCTGGAGAAAAATCAATTAAATATTTTGGTAACGAATATGTGTATTATCCGTTACAAAAAAATTTTAGGTTTCAAACCATAGCAAATAAAGTGACTTCCGTTTTGAAACCCGGTTTAGTTCACGTAAAATCAAATATTATTTCCGACGTTCCTAACAGTGATAATTATTCCACAATTATGTTTACAACAACTTTACCTAAGCAAATGGAGGGTCATTATTTTTACCATAATGTAAAAAAGGTCAGATATTATCAAGTGCGGCAAACCAATATTGAGACGATAAACTCTCAATTCACAGATGCTTTTGGAAATCTTTTGAGCTTAAACGAAGGTCAACCGTCTCTAATTCATTACCATTTGAGAGAGAAAGAAAAAAACATGGATCACGAATTGAGACACGTGCGAATCGATTCGAAAGTAGATGCCAAATTGGATTACGAAAATACAAATAGTAGCTTTTGGGTGCATTTAAAACATCCACTGCATTTAAATCCAAACGCGAAAATTGCCCTGATGGATATTTCTTTTCCCGACAGCATATGCAGCATTCCAGAATCAATCGCTAATGAACCAATAATTATAAAACTGGTTAAGGATGGAAACATAGAGGAAGAACACAAATTGAATATACCAAAAAATTATTTTTGTGACTCTAACGATTTAACAACGGCAATGAATGATTTATTGACAGAAGAATTAAAGAAACTAGTATATTTTGAAAACGTTAATGGATATTTAAGAATTACGGCTAAAACTGATCAAATTTTTATAATTGGATTTCCACAAAGCTTTTGTCCGATTTTAGGAATGTACGATTACCCCAATGAAGAAAAACAAAGAGTTAGTGATCAAAACAACTACCATTTTTTTGCTGTGAGAAATTACTCAGTTTATCAAGCACCACAACCGATAGACATTTACAAACTGTATCCTGGTGTTATGATTTGTTATGCCAATTTTGTTCAGCATTCTATTGTCGGAGACAAATTTTACCCAATACTTAGAATTATTCCCACGATTGGACAGTCAAAACAAAATGACTACTGCTCGATCCATTTTGAGCATTTAGAATTTATCAAATGCAATGTTGATTATTTAGACAACATGAAGATCGAATTGAGGAGATTGGACGGAGACTTAATTGAATTCGACAACGAAAAAAGTGTTATTTTAAATATTGTAATTAAAAACCCAATTTAAATTTTATTCTATTAAAACGTATCATTTAAAAACAATGAATTATTGGTAAAATTTACTAAAGAAAGTTCTAAAGTACGATTTGTTAAAGCAAGCGATTTTAGAGCGTTACAAGTTGATACCGATATCAACCATATACAAGCACAAATAGAGATAATCATAGTAAAGATCATTCCAATCACAGCACAAAAATCAGTGCAAGGGTCAGAGTAAAAACGGCTGAGGCTAGAAGATCTTGGCAAATCTTGATGAAATTGATCCAATTCTTCAAAACGATGGTTTGGTTCTGAGCGTTGATGTGTATTTGGGTTCATCTTTAACCAAATGTTGTTGTTCATACTTCTTCTCCATCAACTGAGTGTTGTTCCAAACAAAAATCTTTGCACAACAATTTCATGCAAAAAGACGCATAAAAATGAAACACTTTTAGTTCGTTTTGGATTTCACGATACCACCACAACCTGGTGGCTGAGTCGCCAGAAATATTAGGTTTTCCAAGAAGTTTGTCTTTGAAACAGGTCCTGTAGTTTACCAATTCACTGTCCAATGATTCCAAAGACTCGTTGATTCTGCGAAGATGAGCAGAAATGCGACGCATACAATGCACGATGTGAGTTGGATCTGAAGTATTGTAAATACCGGCTTCGTCAGGACCAGAATCCCAGTCAGAATTATGCGGCGATCCTGATGTTGGTTGGTTGTTGACTTGCCCACACATGCTGCACGACTGAAACAACATTTAACATAGACCCAACTAATAAATAAAAGCGTGCTCGGCAAATATTTGGATGAGTTGGTGATCACAATTTAATGGTACTTGAGCAAATCCAAATAAATAAAAATTTTGGAGTTAAACAAGTGCCAAAAAAGTATGAAGATTAGATGTTAACATTTTCGGAGTGAAGTAGTTGCTCACAATTTTGTAACTTTTATGTGGATTCAAATATTAAAATTAAAGATTTAAATCGCGCACAAAAGTTAAAAAAGTGTAAGACGTTGATCTTGATGATGAAATGTGATGAAGGTTGACTGTGATTTAACGATGTTTATGCTAAATAATTGCTCACAATTTAATTACTCTTGTGGCGAGTGTCATATATGATAAAACATTATGAGACCCGTACAAGAGTAAAAAAAGCATGAGATGATAAGCAGTGTCCGGATTTTAGAGTTGAGTAATAGCTCACAATTTTAATGCCAAATGTGACAGGTCAAATTTAATTTAAAAATTTAGACCTACACACATTTGTCAAAAAAGCATGAGAAATAAAGATGGTCTTCGGAGTTATCTTGAGTGTAGTAAAAACTCACAATTTTAAAATAAATGTGAGAGATAAATTATAATTAAAAAATTTAACCCCTCACATTTATCAAAAAACTATGAGAAAATAGATGTCTTGATAATTGAAACGGTTGAAAACGACTGTGAGTTGAATTTTTAACAGGATTGGATGAAAACTTTGATACGCGCGATCAAATTTTTGTCTTATCAGAAACAACTTTGGAAATTCTTCTTTTTAAAATTTAGAGTTTGAAAAATTACATTTGAGCGGGTTTGGAGCAAAAAGGACGGAATTTTTAAACATTTTTCATTCTTAGAACCTTTCTTTGCGCTTTTAAATCGAGAACAATTTGACAATGGAGAAAAATAGATGTTGCAACAAGCCTGTAACCGGCTTGTTTTCGTCTGCAATCGGCTTGCAACAGGCTCGATTGAGCCTGTAATCGGCTTGCAACAGGCTCGATTGAGCCTGTAATCGGCTTGCAACAGGCTCTTGAGCCTGTAATCGGCTTGCAACAGGCTCGATTGAGCCTGTAATCGGCTTGCAACAGGCTCGATTGAGCCTGTAATCGGCTTGCAACAGGCTCGATCGAGCCTGTAATCGGCTTGCAAGCCGATTGCAGACGAAAACTCGATCGAGCCGGTTGCAAGCCGATTGCAGACGAAAACAAGCCGGTTGCAGGCCGATTACAGATCGAGCCTGTTGCAAGCCGATTGCAGACGAAAACAAGCCGGTTGCAGGCCGATTACAGACGAAAACAGGCTCGATTGAGCCTGCAACAGGCTCAATGTAGATGCCATCAAGGTGGTTTGAGAGCGCTTTAAGATGGTTTTCATGCGTAAACGGATGGTTAAAAGCCCGTTTTAGACTGTTTTAAGGTGTTTTGAGAGTGTTTTGAGAAGAAATGTGCCTACATCAAGCTCGAAAGAGCCTGATGTAGGTACATTTCTCTACAAGGTCCACAACTTATGACCCGAAAACGACCACGTCCTCGGGCTGCTGGACTTGTTCCCCGACAGTATTGCTGCAACTGCAGACTGGCGAAATCTCCTCTTTGGCGGCTGGTGGAGCTGGCTGGAAAAATGGGGAAAGCTGGTTAGTATCTTCATAGGTCTCTATTACCTTTATGTCATAGGACGATGTATGCTCACCACGGTGTTCTCGCTGCGGGTCTTGTACCAAGAACACGGTTTTGGACCTAACCTCCTGTGGGGACTCGGCCCGCGCAGAACGTCTTCCCCATGAGGTTCTACCGGCAATGGAGGCAATTCAAACAACAGGTCGCCCGTCCTTCCACTGCGGAGACGACTTGAGGCCCTTCGAATAATGCCCCTCATGAGTATTTGGCCATCAATGAGATCGAAGGCCCTCCGCTTCCGCGACGCAACCAGGCTGTTTCGAACGTCTACCCGCCGCTCCCTGCCAAATCATCCTCCATGTACAGCAACAACCTGTGGGCTCTTTATGCAGACCCAGATTGCCGGAGACCATCCGTCGGACCTCCGCAAGAGACCCTATACCTGGCTCGGACTCAAGGATCCGCAGAGAGGATCGCCCCCAAACGAACCTCTCTCCTCCTCGATCCACCAGCGGGAGCAACACCTCCCGCAGCCGATGCCCGGACGCCCTCAACCATCCCCATCAACCCGTCAGTCGCTGCCAACCTCGTCGGACCACCGCAACATGAACCTGCCGACGCCTCGAGGTCTCCCGGTGACATCTTCCCGAAGGGCCCCATCGGAGACGTGATGAAGCGGAACCGTTGATAGAGCAGAATATCCTAAGACTTCCAATGGTTGTGATAGTAGGGACAGAGACACTTCCTCCTTGTGAGTGATCAGAGACACCATTGTGATAAAGGAGAAATACCGTATGATTAGCACAAACAATAGTGATACAGGAAAAGGATAAAACAGTGTGAGAAGGAACCAGCTGATTTCATGATTGGGGAACCTTGTCTGAGTTCGGTCCATTGCAACCTCACTCAAAAGAAGGGGGGGGGGGCAGATGAACTGAAAAGCCCAGGAAGACATCAGTGATTTCCATTCCTTTTACATCATTGTCATTCTTTATTCTTTCCTGCCATTACGTCATCACCTAATGTACAGTCAGTCAATTTCAGATCATAGAATAGAACAGACGTCAAACGCTTTGCTCCTGTCTATTTCTTGAGGATACAACTTGTTCGGAAACCCGCTCTGGTCTTGATCGACATCACCAGATAACCGTCCGGAAAGTCCGGCCCGGTTCACTATCTTCAAATCTGGGGTTCATTGTGGAGCTTAAATGGAAATGGAAGTTTTACCATAGATAAATGAGGGTGGGTAAGGTTGTGGATGCTAACTTCCCTCAAATGCACAGTATTTATGGGGCCAACTTCCCATTTCCATCATTGTTTGTACATAATTGCGATCTAGCACATCCAATTCCTCTCCTGCATTCATTGAAAGAGTTGTTTGAAGACACTTGTTCACAAATATCATATTGAGTGAAACAAAGGAAACAAGGGGTTTGCTGGGCTTCAGCCAACTACACTATTATGAAGGGACCGAGGAAGTCTCCTTTCAATGAACGTACCCAGTACGTTTCCTGCACATCAAGAGATTAAGTGATAGTGTTAGTGAGACAATAAAGAATTCAAGCTTCAAGACCAACTTGAAGAATCTAGTGATATCCTTCTTTGTTCATCTTGCAACATATATATTTATCATGGATATTCTTTAATGCATTTCCATAGAATGTTATATGATATCACAATCTATCTCAGCTAAGGAAAATACATTGTTAAGATAACCCCAGTATTTTTCCTCTAATAAATAACTGACTCTTATAGTCAGTACTCTTTGAGTTTTCAGACTATTCGCTTGTGCGAATAATCGCTGTTACAGGAACTCGATTTCTACAGACAATAGAAGTCACCTTTTGTATTGATTGGATAATCTAACCGATTTATTTCTCCAACCGGTACTTATTCCATCTTCAGGGAATCCAGGCCGATTGATATTGTCCTTACATTTGTGGTGGCAGCTACTGTCTCCGGGGTACGTTCCAAATCTATTATTATATTTGTCATTATCACCAAATGGCAACAGCTAATCCTTCTGGTGGCTCCGATGCCGCAATCAATCAAGAGATTGAAAAGCTTAAGGAAAAGTTCCGAGTTACTCCACCAGCAAGTGAGATCACTAGCCTCATTGCCGACATTAAAGCCACTAAAATTGATGCTTCGAAAAACATTCTACAGCTACGTCCGATTATGGACCACATCTTCTGCGCACACCTAAAGGCGGCAGAAATGAGAGCAGCACCAACTGCACCTGCAGCAGAGGCAGTACCAGTTGCCCGTATAGCGACTAATCCTGCTCCAGTTGCAAAAAATATGGGCGAAACATTTGGACACTTTATAGTGCGATTTTCTCCTACTGCTGAAGACGCGGCACAAGATAAAATACAGGGTGCAAAGTATCAATCCTTTGATGGGAGTAACCTTTCCACATTTCCCACATGTGTAACTACATTCCTCAACGGAGTTAACATTTTCAAGCCCACAGAGCAAGAAGCTTTTGAAATGGCCCTGTATTTGATGCAGGATAAAGACGCAGAGATGACCAAACATTTATCTGGTCAGGTCGATATGACCAATTTGAAAAATCTCTTGAAAGAGATGGATCAGATCTTTAACGCATCGGGAAACTAGGAGGTTTCGGCTTCCCTTTTTGAAAGCTTGACTCAAAAAGAGGATGTATCCATACAGGATTATGCCTATCAGTTAGAACACCTTTTCAAAAGAGCTTATCCCTTGGAAAAAGTGGACACTTCACCGTTTCTAAAACAAAAGTTTATTTCAGGTCTATTAAGCAAACCTCTAAAGATTCGTCTCAGTTCACCGCCGCTACCCACAACATTCCGATCTGCAGTCACCGTTGTCCTGGCGCATACAGCAGCATTATATCCTTATCAACAAATCGTCAGGAGTAGATCCGCTATCTACAAAGCTGCTGTGTACCATGCTAACCCGATAGTATCCCCTAAGCGGAAAGAAAACAATATCCAATCCTTAGTGGAGGAACAAGACACTGACATCATGGAAATGTCGACGGGGAAAAAAGGATTTATCCGCAAGGATACCTGTTCAGTCCATAGGTCAGCAATCATTCAAATAAGGAGTGTTTCATACAGCACCCATACTTGAAGGTTGGGGACACCAAAAAGAACAGCGCTCAGCACAAAGCACGGCCCGGTGCACCAACGAAAAAAAGTAAACCCTTTGCAGGGAATTCAAGGGCCAATAGGCGTTTGTTTCGGTCAATCTTGGCAAAGATAGACAAAGATTTGTCCAGTTCCGATTCGGAGCAAGACTCGGAGCAGTCGGACGACAGCGATGCAGATGTTTTCTGCAAGAACGAGAGTAAAGAGAATACAGTTTCCATGATGGATTCACACATCCTGATGATGGGAGATGACCACAATGAGGATCCTTTCTCTCTGAATTTCCTCATTCTGCTCAAGAACCAAAGCCAGAGGTGTTGACCACCCCTCCTGGTGACCTCGTGATCGACCTTGATCATACAGGGCAACCACAGTCGCTTCCTTGATGGAATCCCCCCAGGAGCCTCCTTCTGCTTGTGTCAAGGACGAACCTTATCATGAGGGTTCAGATTGGGTAGCCGAACTGGAAGCCGAGCTTGGGCAGGAATTACAACCTCCTGTCAAGGATGAACCGGTTACTGAGAAACCAGTAGCAAGATGTCTAGTGTTATTCAAATTGCCCGAAAGGCATTAAAGACTAAGGCAGCTGCGACAAACAGGCCGAATCTTCAAATCACCATTTCCTCTGATGGACAACAAGTTGTAACCATTCCCTTCACCTCATCACCCACTATAACGGATGTTACCGATGTCAACATGACAGATGCATCCATGACTACAGAGGGGGCTACAGCAGGGACTGTACCGGATAGGCGAAGTGAATTGCCTCTGACTCCTCCGGTTTCAATCACTCCAGCCGGCACTACCACTTCTACTACGGAATGGAATGGGACTATGAACCTGGAGAGATTCTTGACAGTGGCGATGAAGAGATCCGGTCACAATGCAATGACTACACCACTGGCCGATGTTATATTGCTAGGGATGTTCGACAAACACCCCTCCAATACGACCAATCCTTGGGGAATGTCCATGACCGAATCAAGGGCGGTGCCCTTCATGTACACATACATGAGTTGCTTTGCCTCTTTATCGGACCAGCGATGGTAGTTGGCGATGACTTGGAATTGCGATCGCCAGGCTAGAAAATTCTCCCCCGGAAGGTTCGAGAAGTATTGGACCTTCGTGTTATGGGGTCCAGGGGCACCTTGGAAAGGCCGATACGGGCGCTCCCGTCCTCGTTCGTCGAGCGAGAGGTTTTGTATGCCCTCACGATTCTGCAGCGCGGTAAGTTCGGCCCTGATAGATTGCATCCCTGTGGAGAGGGTTTGCATCCCATTGGCCAAGGACTCCATAGTAACATCAGTGGAAACGTTGTCATTGGTAGCCATACTATAGTGGTAGGAGATAAAGGTTAACAAGACTTCCTGGCAAGGTAATAACGGTGAATCCTGTTATTCCTTATCGGAATTTCGATGAAATGCAGTGGTGGCCTTACTGCTGAACCAAAATGACCAAGGCTTACCTGAGACCTGATGCTTAAAATTCAAAGTCTGGATTTCTAACAGTTGGAATCAAGAGTGAACACAAATCTTCCCAAGTGGTGAAAAGATTTCGAGGTGTAGTTGTCGAGGTAGAGGTTGAGAACAGAATGATTTGATATCAGTTTTGTCGCTTTCAAAGTAAATGCGGAACTGTGTCTGCGATGATAACAGGAAGCGGAGGAACTTCCCCCCTTTTATGGTTTCTTTAATTACTTTATATCTCCTAAATTTGATAACCCCCAGCGCGTTCCCGGCAACACAACTCTGTCATCGACTGTGGTTGAAGCGGTCTCCTCTGATGTTCGCGAGCTCAGGACCCCCCAAGAGGGATTATCCAGCAGATGTTACTCGTTGCTAATTGCAGCAGTGTGTGAATTTTTGCATTTTATGACTCCTTTCCTGTGGCTATTGCAACAGGATGCGAATTTAACACTTTTACAACCCTTTTCCTGCTATCAATTTGCACCCATATGTGAATCCTCACATCCCTAGCCTTTTTTATCACCAACTGCTGGGTCCACGTTGGGATAGAGGCCGCTAAACTCGCGAATCCAGAAGGCTCGTCTTTGTCCCCTTGTCCCCGGGGGACCCCCAGCCTCGCACCTACAGGCAAAGGCATCCAACCCATCGTGGGATATGATGGACCCTGACCTCGTCCTTCACAGTATCGAGGCCCCAACGTACTCCGAATTGCGTGCTTACCGTAAGGAACCCAACCCCTTGACATTGGCGTTCCCGACCCCATCACCGGGGCCCTCACACTGACTTGCCCGCGCTGGCCTGTGCCTTTTCAGTAAAGGAACCCATACCTCTTGATACTGGCAAACCTGACTCCGGCCTCTACCACTCAGAGCCCAAGCACGTTGAGATTATCCTCTCCGGTGTCTCTTCAGTAGAGGAACCCAGACCCCTTGGTGCTGGCGAACCTGACTCCGGCCTCTACCGCTCGGAGCCCAAAACACCTTTTCTTCTACTATTTCTACTACGATTTTCTGACTGAATGAATGCTGATCAGGCCGATTCCGACCTGACGATGATGAGGATGAGGATGATGATGATGATTACCTTGATTGCGACATTCCTGAATCATTCTGAGCCGGGTCCTCTACCTCCTCTTAGGCCGTTAGGCCATGGAGGCGACTAACTGGTATTTGACTAAAACGAAATGAATGAGACCGAGCGATTCAACAAAATTTTGGGACAAAATGGACGGAACGAAACCTAAATTCTAAGCAAATTGTTGGACAAAATGAAATGAACGATACTTATTCTTTTGGTAGCAGTGATCGTGCAGTGGCATGTCCGGTGACGGGGTACACCCTGTACTCCGCCCCCCCCCAAAAGGGAGGAGAACAACGCTGCCACCAGTTGAACCGGACCGGACCTTTCCTGGTCGGTTCCGTGGTGTAGTCAAGTCCGGCCTTGAAGTTTCCGAATGAGGAGGATCGTCAGAAAAGACGATGTGAACAAATTCCCGAAACGTCGAAAGAGGCAGGCCTTTCCGGCTCGTGCCTGAAAGGATTGACTACAGCCAGAGGATCTTTGACAAGCTGATCTCAAATGAGAAGGTTTCCGAACTAATCGTATCCTTCAAGAAGATGCTAACGAATCACTAATGAGTAGACGAATTCTAAGAGATTTCTGTCAGGGTTGAAACACGTCTGCTCTATTCATTGTCTATGAATCAACTGATTTAATTACATACGGTATAATGGGTGCAATCGTAGTCACAGAAAGAGAGAGTTATGTACAATAGAGATGGGAAGAAAGTAGAACGGTACATCTGGAATCAGATCTCAGGGAGCCTTGGGCTTTTCGCTTCACTAGCTAACATGGCGTCACGACCGGTTTTTGGAACTTGATTTCGGAAAATCACATCAGACGCGAGGAAGGATGCCTGGTCAAGTCTAACGACCTATGCTGCTTCAAGCACTAGCCCTGGGCCAATTACAGCCCCAGGTACTACATCGGGAAGCACAAGACGCTACCCAAAACGTCCAAGGGCCTGAAGAGGGGAGTTTCCCGCAACCGTGGCACTTTGGCCACACCTACTGCACCATCGAAACTACATTGATCTACACTACAATCCTACATCAAAACATGGCGGACAAACCAGATGAGGTGAATTGGGGTGACAAGGCCGCAATCTTGGCGAGAATCCCCTCAGCCAAGAGCGCAGTCACCCGGGCATGCACCGCGATCGACAAGCTTACAGATTGCAACTGCGTCAAGCTACATGACCGATGGAGCAACCTCGAGACGGCAGCCGGCAGTGACACGGCAAGTAAAACAGCAAGCAAATCACTTGGGCCGTACGAGGACAATCAATTCACAGCGTTAGCGAAATTGAACAAATATATCAAGCAGAATTCGACGCCGACGTCCTCGCCCATCGCCCCTACGGCCGACAGTGGGGCCACGGCCTCCACAGGCGCGGTCCCCAAGGTCACCACTTGCAAACTCCTATTTCCAAAGGAGCTAACAAAGGCAAAAACTCCGAGCAAGTTCAGACTATGGGTTGCTGCCTACCGGAGGTTCCACGACACTAGCAACCTCAAACAGCAATCAGTGGCAATGCTACAGGGTTACTTGTTTGGGGTCTTTGATGTGGAACTCCAGGAAGTCGTGGAAAGGAAGCTCACACCGAGCATGCAGCTCTTCGGTCCCGCCGGCTGCCTCAATATCCTCGAAGGCGAGTTCCAGACCCTATCTCCGATCTTCAATAGATTAGTCGACTTCTTCCAGGTCGAGCGGGAACAGGGCGAGAATACGGTGGACTTGCTGCATCGCCTCACAAAGTTGGCCGACATTGGCGACCTCGAAGCCATGTCCAAGGAAGAATTAACAACGTTCCCCTTCATCAGCGCATGCAATGACCAATGCCTACGCAACAAAATCTTCAACCTGAAGCGTAAGGATGCCACAGCCATCAGGGACACCGTCGCTCAATACGAATTACAACAGAAGGCCAAGGATGCACTCCGTTCCAAGGCAGCACCCGTAGCCACAGTCAAGCAACCCGCCGGGAAGGAAAGCAAACGCTCCGGCCTTCCCTCTGAACTGGCAGGTCGATGTGCAAGTTGCGGAAATACGTCTCACCTGACCCGAAACTGCGGCATCAAAAAGAAAGGGATTCTGTGTAACCACTGCGGTAAGCCCGGTCACCTGGCCAAAGTATGCCTCTCCCCCCTACAGCGGAAACCTAAAATGCAAAGCGAGGCAAAGCCCAAGCCTATCAGAGCAATAACAGATCTGGAAGCCCAGCCTCAGGATTCATGGGTAAACAGGCTAAATCTCAAGGTCTCACACTCAAACGGATCGTTCACACTTCGTACTTTTCCAGACACCGGAAGCGCTGCCACCCTGATAGCAGCAGACCTGGCCAAAAAGACCAACGTTCAACCAACCAAACCTTCCCTCACCAAGTACGTCAATGTGTGCGGGGATTCAGTGACTACGAAAGGAACTGCACCGATTACCCTTAGTACATCCAATTGTTCAACTTCTACAAGAGCCTTCATTACCCCCGCAATCAACAACGAGATCAACATCGGACGGGATGACTTAAAGGATCTAGGCATAATTCCCAAGCAGTTTCCAGCTCCCGTCTTCATCGTTTCTGAGAATCGATTCTCAGATATGCGTGACTCGTTGATCAAGAACAATCCAGACGTCCTCACTGATGATCTGCTGAAGGGCTCCATGGACACCGGCTGCGTTTCTATGAGAATTCAACTGACGCCTGGAGAGAAAATGCCCTTCCGCATATCCACTGCAAGACAAATTCCCCTGCACTGGAGGGAGAAGGCAGAACGGATCGTAAAAAAACTGCTTGACGGCGGAGTAATCACGCAACAAGACGACCCTATGGAGGGGTGCGCTCCGGGGTTCTTCGTCGCAAAGAAGAACTGCGACTTGCGCCTCGTCATCAACTACACCCGCCTGAACTAGTACGTCAGGCGCCCGATCCACACATTCCCGTCAACACAGGAAATACTGTCAGGCATCGACCCAAGCTCCACAGCATTCGCAAAGCTCGACGCAACCCAGGGATACCACCAGGTACCCCTGGATGAGGACAGCTCCAAACTGACGATGTTTCTGCTTTCCTCAGGCAGATTTTGATTTCTACGCGCACCAGTGGGCCTCTCCTGCTCGAGTGACGAGTTCTGCTGACGATCAGACAAGATTGTCGAGGGCCTACAGGGCGTCAGAAAGCTTGTTGACGATATCCTCGTCCAAGCACCGGACTTGCCAACACTGCAGGATGATATCAACAAACTACTAGAAGGATGCAAGTCCCACAACTTCACCTTGTCTCGGAAGAAGCTGGAAATCGGAGAGGCCTTCGAGTTTGCAGGCCAAATCGTGGACCACAACGGACTTCACCCAAACACAACGTACTTGCAGGGAATCAGAGACTTCCCAGCCCCAATGACAGTCACTGAACTACGTAGCTTCCCCGGGATGATCAACCAGTTGTCAACTTATCATCCGGGGATCACAAGACACACAGGGGTCCTACAGGCCTTACTGAAGGAACATAGCGTTCCTGTGGATGGACGAACATCAGGCGGCCTTCGACCAGCTCAAAACTGACCTGCTATCAACACTGTCCTTAAACTACTTCAACCCGTCCTGGAGTACTTGCCTCATCACTGATGCCTCCAGACTGCACAGATTAGGGTTTGTCCTCATGGAACATCGAGAGGACAAGACTGCAGTGATCCAATGCGGGTCTCGATCACTTTCACCCGCAGAGAAAAATTACTCCACGCTCGAATTGTAGCTGACAGCAATTGTTTGGGCGATTCAAAAGTGCGACTTCTTCCTCAAAGGGATTGAGAAATTCGAAGTTGTAACGGATCACAGACCGCTCATCGGGATCTTCGCCAAGAACTTGCCCCAAATTGACAACGCCAGAATCACCAGGCTCCGCGAAAAGATCCTGGACCGCCCGTTTGGCGTCAAATGGATGGCTGGAAAGGACAACATCATTGCGGACGCACTATCCCGTACTCCTGCATCAACAACGGACGGATCCACGTCCTTGCCATTGAGTGCTTGTGTAGTAGCTCCAGAAAACGACGCTCGCAAGGATCGTCGAATGCTGTAAGACAGACACGGCACACAAGCAGATTATTTGCGCCTTCCAACAAGGCCAAAGCCTAACAGATCTGCCCGAAGATCACCCTTCACGCCGCTTGAAACAAGTATGGGGACGAATTTCACTCTCTGACGTCGGCATCCTCGTTGTGGACGCAAGCCGATTGCAGGCTCGATTGAGCCTGTTGCAAGCCAATTGCAGACGAAAACAAGCCGATTGCAGGCTCGATTGAGCCTGTTGCAAGCCGATTGCAGACAAAAACAAGCCGGTAGCAGGCTCGATTGAGCCTGTTGCAAGCCGATTGCAGACGAAAACAAGCCGATTGCAGGCTCGATCGAGCCTGTTGCAAGCCGATTGCAGACGAAAACAAGCCAGTTGCAAACGATTACAAGCCGGTTTCAGGTTGTAACAACCTTAATGTAGATGCCATCAAGGTGTTTTGAGAGCGCATCAAGATGGTTTTTATCGGTAAACAGATGGTTGAAAGACGGTTTCAGCTTGTTTTAAGGTGTTTTGAGAACGTTTTAAGGTGATTTTAGAGCGTAACAAGCTCAATTGAGAGTGATGTAGGGACATTTACTCACAACATGCCTCTCGTTATCAAATGCTGAAACTCCCACAAGGACAATGACAGGAGACCAACGGGTCCGGCCTACTGTCGTTTTTCGCACCGGACTCGCCCCCCTGAAAATAAAAAAAAATTATGAATCCCTACCTTTTACCGATCCTGCTCAAGGAAGTGTTTATTCATGCTCTGTCCTGTTTTGAAGCGATGACCACCCCGGCACTCAAGTTGCGGAGATCAACCTCCAACCCAGTCAAGTGCGAGACTACAGCGTGTACGTCCCGGTTTGACTGGGGAGCTTGACCACTGCGGCCTTCATCGACAGCGGCAACAACTTCGCCAACGCCAT
>CBDDTI010000522.1:0-5663 GCA_965233585.1 bacterium | reverse complement strand
ACCCCCACTTTTTTTACAGCAGATCCCTTCCTTTTCTGAGAAACAAAAAAATTCTGTACGTGGGAAGTTTTAATTAATTCTCATATACTACCTTATTCGTACTAATTTTCGCGACGCTTTAATTTCGTGATTTTCGCGATTTGTAAAAAATCGCGAAATTAAAGACTCGCTAAAATTAAGATACGCGAAAATTAAACACGTGAAATTTAATACACTTCTATAATTGCTTTAATCAATAATTAACTGCATTCACAGCTACATTGTAATTGTCATCAGTCTATTTATCATCTACTTCAGCACTTTCTTCATCTGAATCACTCATTTCTTCTTCTTGTACATATAGCTCTTTTAAAACATCTTTCGTGCAGTCATCAAAATGTCCATTTAGGTCAGGCTCTTTATAATTAGCTAACACAAGCTCTTTGTATTTGTCAATTATCAATCTGTTTTTTGCTGGGGCTTCGATATAGACAGTGCACCACAGTAATAATATAGACATTATTCATCTATAGTTTTGTTCTATTTCAAGGGTGTTAAGCATTTATAATCATTACAGAACTGTGTGGCATAGGTATTTGAAATTATATTTTTACAATTGACTTTTATTAGTACAATATTGCAGTAGCATCTGATTGATTGGCAGTATTTGCTTGTTTTGTCTGATTATCAACGCTATTTCTTTTACGTAATTGCAAATCATGATTGTAACTCAATCGTTATTTAAGTGATCAATCAATAAAAAAAACGGTTTTCTAAGTCTGTCTTTTGTCAATTTTCGCGAAATTAAATGCCCTAAATTTGTCATTTTTTGCAAAATTGCGAAACTTAATGCTCGCGAAATATTCGTCTTCCAAATTCGCGAAATTAAGTGCCCGCGAAAATTAGTACGAATAAGGTATTCAAATACGACCGAATTGGTACATGGATACAGGTGTGCGTGACTTAGAAGTTGCCTTTTTTAAGGCTAATTCTACCTGATTTAATGACATATGGAGCAAAAATCTATCAAATAGGCTTATATATGCTTCCTTAAACACACACAACTTAGGTATGATTCTTCAACTTAAGGTGGCCGAACACAGTTTTAGCGCGCGCTTTTGCTGATGCAAATTAGCACGTGCACAAGGATTTCAAAAAACAAACATGCCGTCAACAGAGCGATCATTTTATTTACTCGACACCCGCACTATCTGTGTTATTTTCTCTATAATTGCATGCAGTGTATTGATGGCTGTAGTGTTTTAGTACAACGATATGTTACAAAAGGTAACGATGCAAAGAACCCAGCATTAGCTTTTGTTTGTTACCGAAAGAACCCAGTTAAATGCAACGCATGCGCAGTTGCTCGAAAAATTGAGATCGATTGCTTTAGCAGAAATGTGCCGTTTTCTAACGATCCAGTCGTTAGAATTTCAAGAAATTTGGCAAAAAAATAGAACAGAGACCACGTGAATGATCTATCACAAAAAATTTGAATTTTGACATAGGGAATTTTTAAAAATACAGGAAACGATTAACGGCGAATTACGGAAATCGCCTATGTCAAAATTTTATTAGAACAGTGTTGACAAAAGGGATTTAATGTCAACTCGTAGTGTGCAAAAGATGAAAACAATCTAACGACTGGATTTTTTTTAAATAAGCAAAAACCATTATTTAAGCCTTGTTTTTAACCAGCCCCGTTGCCATGGCAACAGCATGCACCCTTGTCAAAATGCGAGAATAAATACTTCTGTGATTAATCTTGACTCTTGCAAAAAATGGGCGCCAAAGCATAACTACTTTAAAAGTTATGGAGAATTAGGTATAGGCTCTTGAAAACTGTGTTCGGCCACCTTAAATATATGCCGACAGTAATGAATCTGGCTAGAATTGCTTCCAGTGACTGGAAATCCTACAAATGCCATGGTCTGTGATATGCGTTATCTTCAAAATGAGTTTGGTGACCCCTGATTTTTTTTACGTTTTTAATCTAGTCTTATCATTCTCTGCCTGCAGTCAAAGTTTTAACAAAGTCTGTACGTGGGAAGTTTTGGGCGTGAACGTCCTTAAGTAACCAAAGAAATAATTTACTAGATTGTTCGCTTTCTGTAATCGTGAAGTTATTCATTCATTTTTTTTGTCTCCTTTGTTCTTGTTGTCTTTTTTTTCTTTTGTAGTTTTCTGTTTTTGTTACTTGTACAGGGCTTCTGATATTCTGCGATGTTGCAATTTCGCATAATTGCCCTCAAATCGCAGCTTTTCGCATAATTCGTCAAAAATCGCATAATTCAGGCAAAATTGCGAAATTCAAGGAAAGAACAAGGAAATATTCACTTGTCACTTAAGTTGTACGACAATTTAAGCGTTGTTTTAAGGTGATTTACCCCTCAAAAAACATAAGAAATCACCCAAATCATTTGCAAGTGTTTGATCGATCAAACAGGCGTTCTATGCATAGTTTTGCATGTCGGGGACCTGGTATTAGTTCTCAGTAGAAGCGATGGCAAAGAATAGACAATCGTTTGTGTTAATGGGCCATTCACGATTGTAGATATATTCTCTGGAGATGTTATTTAATCCCACGCTGTTTTTGACGTAAGTATTGGCACAAAAACAGTTCGATCGTCACTTGCAAGATGTGGCTTTCTTTAAGCGCAAGACAAAATACCCCATGAATAAGTTTGTTGTTAAAACGCCGAGTGCTTCTTCGAAACCGAAAACATGATGGTATTTCCCTGTAAATGTTACTGCAAATGGCAGGGCAAGAAATTATCCGGAAGGTACATTTCATGTGGATGATGGCCAGTTGTTTTGCTCTTCATGCAACATGGTGGTTGATCACCTTCGAAAGTTTGTGGTGGACAAGCACCTGGAAGGGGCTTCACACAAGTGGAATGCAGAAAGAAAGGACAGTGGGAGGCAGCAAACTCTCAAAACAGTGATGAACTGCAAAACAGTGGCTCAAGTAGAGAAAATTAGTATTTGTCATGAATGGATCAAGTAGACGAGTTTATATAACTCACAGAAATCTTCTAGTTCAAGTTGTTTTTGTTCTGATAGGTTGTATGGTGTCGAGGCCTGACATCTGAAATAGCATTCTGCCTACAGTGTATCTAGTATGTAAAACTGAAATTTGTAACATTGTTTTAAGTGCCCAGAACCCCAGAATATATTAATTTGGCTTAAATAAATCTTTGCACCTGTTCAAAACGCACTGCGCCTTTTTAAACGAAGTCTTGACTTTTTTTATGTTGTTAAAGTTATGCGAACGAGCTAGTAAGGGGCATGGGTCTATTCCTTGTTTGATGTCACAGACTGATTTGCATCGTATTAAGTCTTTGTGAACATGCATGCAAAGAAGTTTGTGACGTCAAACAAGGAATAGACCCATACTCCTTACTTGCTCGGTCCTGTGACAGATGATGGCCAGATTTCGTAACTTTTACAGCCTGTAAAAGATCAATATTTGGGTTAAAAGGGGGCAAAAAGGCACAATGCATTTCAAACAGGTGCAAATATTTATTTAAGCGAAAAAATATTTTGGGATTATGGGCACTTTAATTAAGGAGGAATCAAGTGACACTTAATTGAGTAAATGAGCCATTTCAGATTAAATAATTAAAATGAGGCAACAATTGATTTAATTTGGATGAGCACTTTTATTGTTTTTTTATGCTCTAATTGCCCGTTGGACAGTAATAAAAACTGGTTTCCTCCTCTGAGACCTGAAAAAACAATGTTAAATCCGCTTTAAAAAAATCGCATAATTTGCTGCATAATAGACCTTTCTTGCTGCATAATTTCCCTTGAAAATGCCGCAGAATTTCCCATTTTTTGCCGCACCTTATCAGAAGCCCTGCTTGTAGTATAACATATTAAGCTACTGTTGTAAATTTAAGAGCCATCTATTAATTCTTAGCCTGTTCTTTAGAATTGAGGTGCCTGAATGAAAATAAAAGTTAACATCTTTTGTATGCGAGATGAACGTATAAGGCGTGACACTTGCCAAATCTTTGTTCGCAAAACACCATATTGTCACAAGCGAGCAGTCTACGCATGGGATGCCTGAGACCATGACCCCCTTTTGGCAACAAAGAATGGTTTGCATTTTCCAAGTCAAGCTTTCCTACATAAGCCCGAGTAAAGACTTTGCATAAGCCCACAAGTATGCATTGCAGACCTATTTTCATAAGTGTTTACATCTGGTAGTATCTTTCTGATAGTGTACACTGTACTTAAAGGTTATGACATGGTTTTGTTTTCATTTTTTAGGTAGCAGAAAGTGCCCCTCTTGACAAGGTGTGTCTGCTTGGTTGTGGTATTTCAACAGGATATGGTGCTGCCTTGAATACAGCTAAGGTAGGAGTAAACAGTGCATGGAAATATTTGGCCATCTGTGATATATTAAAATTCTAACATGGCTCTGAGGCTTGGGGGAATGAAACAAAAGAAATCATGTATTCATTTCTCAACCTTGATGTGATTTAGCACTGATAGGACCCCTTTATCTTAATACCAACTTTCCAGGATGTGACAGGCAATGTCTGTTCCTCTCTCTCTTCAATATCGAGAAATTCCTTGGGGAACATTATCAATTTGAGCAATGTATAATTCCATCTTGTCCTGTCCTGGGCTGTTTTAGTTGCTGCCCATATCTTACTGTTTTTCTCTGTTGCTTATAATAATGATAATGATAATAATAGTAATCATAATAGTAATAATAATAATAATAGTAATAATAATAGTAATAATAATAATAATAAAAGTAATAATAATAGTAATAATAATAATAATAGTAATAATAATCATAATAATAATAATAATAATAATAGCGTGATGTGAGCAGAGAGAGTGATGTCTAGAAAAGCAGCAAAAAGTTGAATTGGATGGAGCAAATGAACAAAGATGTTTTGGATTGCAAGAGGTGGACCATGGAAATGGCATCATCAGGAAACCCACTGTGAAACAAGAATGGTAGAAAGAGAGGATACATTTAGGTGATAAAACGATTATGGGACGAAATGGGCTATGAAATGCCTGGTATAAAGGCCCAAAATTTGAGGGATCAGACTGCAAGACTCGAAGGATTTCAAGAAAGTTCTGAGGACACTACAGGAGTTGAGAGTGACAAATGATCTAGGGAACACTTGGCCGCCAACAAGATTCCAGACGATGAAAATAATCAAAATTTTCAAAGGCAAGAAAGCCAAAAAGTTAATTTCCCGCCGAATGATAGCTTGGATTTGCATACTAATCCACCTCTTGTCTCCGAGGAACATCAAGGCATAAAGCGTGACGAAACAACTGATGAGAACCCATTCGCAGATCGGTGCCAGGCTCCTTGCAAGAATTTTCAACTGTGGATACGCTGCAATCAATTGTGTGGGGTCAATCGGAAGGAAAAGTGATAACAGTCAGCTCCTCAGAAATCATCAATGCATACAATGAGATAACTCCGTTGTGCAAAAATATCCTTTTAGTTCCGTACGGAAAAATTGGCAGAGAATTCATTGATCAAATTTCAAAGCACATCAATGACTGGAACAATAGCACAGAAAGTCATCATGTAGCTTTCAAAGCGGCCTTTGTTCTTCTGGCTTTAGTGCTTCAAAATCAAGTCAAAAGTCTAAGGCAAGGGATCATCAAGAATGCTTAGCGAAGACGTTGGTGCTGTGGAAAGA
>CBDDTI010000521.1:0-4692 GCA_965233585.1 bacterium | reverse complement strand
AGAGAATAAACCTTCGTCCAATTTTTGATTGTGTCTGAGTATTTGTCAGATATCTTTGTTGGGCTGTCGGAGGGATGTTTTTTGCACAAAAAAGAGTCGAATATCTGTTTAGAGGTGACATCTCAGATAGGGAAAGAGCCACAGTTCAGTTTAATGTGCGGTGTGTGAGGGATGGGTCTTATTTCATCTTTACAGACCGAAGATCTAATAGTTGTTTTCCAGTCCGATGGAAGAGAAAATTTCATCTTTACAGACCGAAGATCTAATAATTGTTTTCAGTCCGATGGAAGAGTGAACAACTCCCTAAAAGTATTCCGCATAAGAACATTAAATTTGATCGGAGGCAAACCACGACCACGTGCTTAAGGTAACCACAGAATACTTTTATGTCGCTAGCTTGAATATTTTTAGTGCAGTTAAAAGAAATTAAAGCATGCTTTAAAGCATTCTCATTCTTTTTTACTACTAACAACAAATTTGGAAAGAAATGGAATAGACAAAAAGTTTGTTTCATTTCCTGATTACTGAAAAAGTACTGAATGCATTTCTTTAAAACTTCATTCTTGAAATGATCACGGGAGAATCATTTTAAAATGCATTATTGTTATTAGCACAACTGTCGATCACTTCAGGTAAGCATCTGTGAACAATAAAGTTCTGGATTTCCTATTCATAATGTCCCGTTTTTTTCTGAACTAAACATCTACCAGGTTAATTTCCCCCTAAATTTCGTGTATCTTCTTTACCCAAATACCAAGTATACTGAAAACCCCTAACGGGGGCTTATTGATGAACTGATACTGATCAACTGATCAAGGGTTATAGGCAGATCATAATCTCTTGACCTCATACTGTCTAACGGTTCTTTTTCTTTCTTTTTTTAATACAATTTTCCCCCTCCTGACACCACAAAAAATAACCTACAAAATGACTCAAATTTCCAAGCAGCGGCCCATATTCAAATTATACTGCAAAAGCCAAATACTAGTTTAGCTACTGAAATGCGTAAAATGACTTTAACGCCGGTTACATTTTCATTTCTACCCACCCTACCCCTACCACATAGGAATGTGCACTTGTTAACTGTAACGCAATCTGTGTAATAATTAAATTATGTAATTTATTTAGGAAAATGTTAACTTCTTGGAAACGGCGGATATGAGGCGGAAGACACGTTATATTGATTTGTTAACTTCTTTTAAACGGCGGGTATGAGGCGAAAGACACGTTATATTGATAAATGTTGATGCAGGCTTCGAAGAGAAATTTCGTTTATCCTGTTAATTGTTTACCCAAATATCATGGATAATAAAAACCCCTAACAGGGCCTGATTGATAAACTGATAACGCTGATCAAGAGATTACATGCAGATCATAATCTCTTCAAGTGACCTCATACAGGAGCTCCTGCCTCATATTGTCTATCCGTTCTTTTTTTAATACAATTCACCCACCTCCCAAACCCGTCAAAAAACAATCTACAAAATGACCCAAATTTCCAAGCAGTGCCTCATATTCAAAAAAAGCAAAATGGCTTCAAAGCCGGTTACATTTTCATTTCTACCTACCCTACCCCTATCCCCATAGGAATGTGCACTTATTAACTGAAACGCAATCTGTGTAATGATGGTGGGTGCTCAACAGATCGAAGAACTGAACTTAAAGGAGTTCTTGATAAGATTCCTCGATTAAGAGGGGGATTTTAAAGGCTGATGACAGATGCTTGGGTCAGTTGAGATCTGGGAAAATTGTTAAACTTCTTGTAAACAGCGGATATGAGGCGGAAGACAAGTAATATTGCTGGATGTTATGACGAGGGCTTCGGAGACACTTAACGGTTGTGATGTCTCAGAGTGATTTCGCGCAATAATCATCGAACATGCCGCTGAAACCTACTGATAATAAAACGTGAGGTATCGTGGATCATCCAGTTGTTGACATGCTGCGAGGTAAGTGGAATATATCATAATTTCCTTTGTGCATCGTTATTTTCACGTTATTACGCTAATTCGGACGGCGGTGTTTGTTTACAAAACCACAGCTTAAACTTCTTGTTCTAACATTTTACAGTTTTAACTGCCCAAAAATTTTATTGCACAGTTTTACAGGTGAGACATTGCTCTTTCAGTGGAGAGTAGCTCGGGTATCTCAAGTGCTGTACTTTTGACGATATTTTGCTTTCAAATTCGCCATTTTTATGGCGCTTCGTGAGTAGTTCGAAAGGGAAGAAATTTAAAATTCTTTAAAAAAATCAGATGTCGACCAAATTGCCAAAACGGCTTGACAGCGTATCAAGCAACATTTGCTTTCTTCGAGTAATGGTTTTTCACCTGGATTTTTAACGTTTATTTTGCTTAGCAAATTGTTAAAAATGTGCCCTAAAATGGCCGGTGAAAGCCCTCTGAGAGGGGCAAAATCAAGATGGTCGCCCCAGCGCTAAAATACGAATCGATATGAACTGAAAAATATATTTTTGTGAATCACTTATCTAGACCGTTTATCTGGGAAAGTTTGAGGAATTTCGTTTTTTTTTTTTCGTCCAAATGACGATAGTTGAAAATAGAGGACTGCTCTTAAATCTTCTAAAGTTTGTCCGTCCTCTTCACTTTTTTCCTCATCAAAATTAAATGTATTGTTTGATGAAAATAGTCAATGATTTTACATTTTACAATTACAAACTCATTTTGCAATGAGGTTGCAACTTTTTCACTTCAAAACATTACCGGTCTAGATGATGGTCTAGATGGGACATCTAGACCGCGGTCAGTATCCACTTCAGCCAATCAAATTCATGAATTTGATAGTTCCCAGTCCTTGTGAGACAAAGCCATATAACAAAAACAATTATTGGTCGAGCTTAAGCGAAAAATTGTGAATTTTCAGCGGATAGCTGATAGGTTATTGTTAATTTGATATGCAAGTCCCTGATAAGTCGCGATATTTTACGATAACAAAGTTTGATAATTATTTTATTATTTGATCAGTATTTTTATTTCTTTTTTAGATCACTCTCTGACAGCTCAGAGAAGTGATCTGCCGTTCATTTCGCGCAAGAGCGTGGTCACAATAAAGCACAACTGAATATTATTGGCAGAAAGAAGCACATTTAGACGGTATTTAGTATCTGCCACCCATTATTTGCAGGCAGTTATTTGCAGGTCACGAGCGGGGCTGTCGAGCATTGAAAAAAAACAAGAAAAGTACATCAAATGATAAAAATTATTTTTACCTCACGGAAAAAAAGAACATCAACCTTACCAAGAGAAAATGAGGTGAGAGAACACATCCCCGTGCCCTATGACAATCTTTTTCAATCTATTTTAAGCTTCGCGTAACGCTGTCAAAGTTATTTTTAGTCTAGGTCCCCGATCACGCAAGCAATGGCCAACGGGCATCAGGTTGTGTTTATCTAAATAAGAAATTGAAATTTATGCGGGCTAAGAGAAAAAAGTAACTTTGTTTTGAACTGTCGCACTGTTAGCATTGGAAATTTTTTTCAGAGCTGGCAGGAAAATTATACGTGCTTTTCCGAAGCCGTAAAATAGAAGTCGTGTCATTGCCCAGCATGAATAATGAATGATTAACACAAAGTGCCAAGACTCGAATTTCTAGCCTGCTTGAAAGTCGTTTCTCGGAAAGTGTCGAAAGGATTGAAGCGAAAAGCATCTCTTTCGAAAGGTATTTTAAAGCGCAAGACAGCTAAAATATTTGTTTTGCGTCTGTTACAACTTTCACTCAAAAAAAAACCAGTGCAAATCTTTGTTTATTTAATATCGGAAGTGCTGTGTAATATTTACTGCTGACTAGTATTGCATTCCAACAAACACGCACGAAAGTAGTTTCTCGAAAAGTACTAAACGGATTAAATCGAAAAACATCTCTTTCGAAAGGTTATTCAAAGTGCAGGACAGCTGAATACTTGTTTCCCGTTTGTTAGAACTTTCGGTCCGAAAATCCTGGTGTAAATGTTTGCCTATTTAATTTCGAAATTGCTTTGTAATATTTACTAGAGTTTGGATGTCCGCTCCGAAAAAAGTGCTACTCTGGAACGAACTAAAACATTGTTTGGATTGAGAGAGACCCTGAGAGAGACCTAGCTGGAAAGCCTTTTGAAACTGCCGGTCAGGAAAAATTATCTTCTATGTGTTTATCGTGAGTTGAACTGCATTCATAACACGTTCTAAAGTCGTTTCTCGAAAAGTACTGAACTGCCTAAACAGAAAAATATCTCTTTGAAAAGCTCTTTCAAAGGGCCAGACAGTTAGAATTATTCTTCCTCTGAGCTAACGAAATGCGCTTCGAAAATCCCGACGCAAGCTTTTTGCGTATTTAATTCAGTGTTATTACGTCATTTAAGGTGACCGAACACAGTTTTAGCGCGCGCTTTTACTGATGCAAATTAGCACGTGCACAAGGATTTCAAAAAACAAACATGCCGTCAACAGAGTGATCATTTTATTTACTCAAAACCCACACTATCTGTGTGATTTTTCTCTATAATTGCATGCAGTGTATTGATGGCTCTAGTATTTTATTACAACGATATGTTACAACAGGTAACGATGCAAAGAACCCAGCTTTTTTTGCTTTTGTTTGTTACCGAAAGAACCCAGTTAAATGCAACGCATGCGCAGTTGCTCGAAGAATTGAGACCGATTGCTTTAGCAGAAACGTGCCTTTTTCTAGCGATCC
>CBDDTI010000520.1:0-4688 GCA_965233585.1 bacterium | reverse complement strand
TGCTGCCTGCTGTCCATTGTCAATTGCTGAATCATCCATTTCATCGGACAAAATACTGTCAACATCCCCACTTAGCCCCTTTTTCCCTGTTACTACTAACTTTTTCTTCCCGTCACTTCTCTCTTCTTCTTTTGCGTTCGGTCCGTTTCGACTATTTCTCATGGTTTCGTCTCCGTTCACATTCTCCTCATCTGTTGGCATTGGTTTCAGTTTGTTAAAGTGGACAACTTTCATTATCCTTGTGCCTTCTTTTTGGATCCTATACACTAAATCTGATATTTTCTTTTTGATTTTGTATGGGCCCTCCCACGGTCTTATCAATTTTTTACTCTGCCCTTTCTTGACTCGGTCACTGAAATACAACACTCTGTCCCCAACTTCATAAGGACTTCCAAAGCACCCTTTGTCGTAATACTCTTTCATCGTTTCTTGATTCTGGCCTACATTGTCCCTGACATGTTCAAATGTTGAATGCAATGTATCTTGTAGGCGTTTAGCGTATTGTGTGGTGGTTTGATTCTCTGAGCTAGGGATGCTGCATGCAATGTCAATTGGGAGTCGTAACTCCCTACCAAACATGAGATATGCTGGGGTGAACTGTGTTGTTTTCGTGTACACTTGTCCTGTATGCCATCATTAGTTTGGCGAGCTTTTCATCCCAGTCCTTCTGGTTTTCATTTACAAATTTACTTAACATATCCACGATGGTCCTGTTCATCCTCTCAATCATGCCATCTGACTTGGGTGATATGGCGTTGTTTTACTTTTCTTAATCTTCAAAATATTGCATATTTCTTGCATGACGTTTGCCTGAAAATCTCTACCTTGGTCACTGTGTATTTGCTGAGGTACCCCGTATCTGCAAATGAATTCATCCACGAGCTTTTCAGCTATTGACAACGCTGAATGATTAACCAGTGGAAACACCTCCACCCACTTCGTGAAGTAGTCCCCAACAACCAGCAAATATCTATTACCTTTGTCAGAAATAGGTAGTGTAAGAATATCCAGTGCTATTTTTTCAAACGGGTAACCAGATGAATGAGGTTGTAAGGGAGCCTTGTGTTTTTTGTGTGGCCCGCGTCTAGTCATGCATTCTGAGCAATTTCTACAATGGATTTGAATATCTTGTCTCACCCCAAGCCAGTAGAACCTAATCTGCACCCTTGCTAAGGTTTTTCTGACCCCCAAGTGACCACCAAGTTGGGAATTATGTAATTTTGTCAAAACATGGGTTATCAGAGCCCTAGGAAGTACAATTTTTGTGCATATTCCCTGACCTTTCTCCCAGACTAGCACCAGGATGCCATCTTTCAATTCTAACTGGTCCCACCTACTCCATAGATCCTTGTACTGTGGACTTCTGCTTTCAATTTCTTGAGAAGATGGTTTCCTACCCTCTTCTTTTAGTTTTACAATAGCAGAAATGTCCACATCAGCTTTTTGCGCCTCCCCTAATTTCATCAACATTTATTAAACCATTTTCATTCACAATTGAATCTATCATAATATTTACACTATTTACAGTCGAACTGTCCAGAAGACCACATTGCCTACATGGTATTCTTGATAAGGCATCAGCATTTGAATGTTTCCTCCCCTCCCTATGTACAATTTCAAATGTATACTCTGCAAGTGACGTTAACCATCGAGCCAGCTGACCTTCCGGCCTCTTTAAAGTTGTACAGCCACTTGAGAGCTTTGTGATCCGTCCTAACAACAGATTCATTGCCGTAGAGAAAATGTTTGAAATACTTGATGAAGTACACAAGAGCAAGCAGCTCTTTTCTTGTGACACAGTAATTTTTCTCTGACTTCAACAACGCCCTACTTCATTCTCCAGTAAAGTGTGAAATTCCTAAAAACACGCGTCCGAGGCATTTAAAAATTTTTCGTACCCAATATATTTTTGTCTCCAACTGTTTTTGATAGGTATGAACGTGTTTTCCATAGGGCAAAAGGTTATAAACTATTTAGATTAATATTTTTTAAAATATTCGTCTCAGAATATGTCATTTTGGGCAAAATTGCCGTGTCCGACGCACACATTGATTACGGGTAATGTAAAATTTTATCAGAAAAAAACAATGTACAGACAACATTTTCACCTCTTCGGCACCGTCATATATTATACTTTCACATAACAAAGAGTATTTTTTCGTTCATGCCTTGGTTTTACAGAAAAGTGGTCATTTGTGAGTGTCCGGTGAACTGCCACCAGATCCGTTACCAATTTTGAGTCGTATATTAACTGGTATCAGAAAAAGAATTTTCACTATCTAATGAGCGAATTATAAAGCCAAAGGATAGATATTATTAACACAATATACTGTTTGGGGTCGAGAGAAAAGCAAATATGTTAATTTCTACCCCAAACACAAAATTTTGACTTCGTCGTTTTTGTTTTCAACAGATACGTTACACTCTTCTTAGCCATTTTCTCCCAAATGAAACAACATATCAAAATATCCCTTTTCCTTATTGTCAAACATGTTCAATTGAACATCATTATCGATGTTTCTGTTAATTTATGTGCATAATAAAATTTTAAAGCAGGAAAATTAAAAATGACACAACAGATACGTTATCAACAGATACGTTACTAGCATTTTCTTTAGAGTGATATTTCACAAGTTTCAGCACATTTTGGTGCTCATCATATTCTAACCGTCTACCAGAGATGCAAGAAGGAAAACGAGAAGGAAATTACAACAAGAAACGAATTACACTCATCAGTGAGATCGCTTAGAACAAATATTAACCTGTTCCTTTAATCCTTGACTGTATATATTGTTATTTGAAAACTACATATGTTTTATCGTGTGAAACATCTTCAATAATCTATACTTTGTAACGGATCGTTAAATACATGGCCATTTGTTACATACTTTTGGTTCAAACTGACAAAACAATTGGGTAACGTATCTGTTTAAGAAAGTAACGTATCTGTTTCAACAATATTTTGTTGAGTGCTTTATGAATTTGGAACAATTTTATCGTCTGTTGCATTATCAAAGCTTGATTGTCATTCACACAATCTACAAGTAAAATAAGTATGTGTTAAAACCGATTATTCTCGCGCAACATGGGGATAAGCCGTTGCTTGCATCTGATTCTCATAGACGTTGTTTTGACGTTCGAAATAAAATTATATACTGTATTTCCACGATTTTGGCACATATCAACATAATGAAGAGAAGTCACGCTGCATTGATTTTCAAGAAAGAAAGTACCAAGTCAAAGTTAAAAAGTGCAAATACTAAGATATATTTATGAATATTGCGAAAACCTTCATCACAATCTACAAACCATCAACCACGACTGATATATCACTCATATTGTCAATGTCAAAGTTGATATGTCATAGGCATGCACATATAAGATATTGCAAGTGAAATCGAAGCTTGGAAATGCGATGTGTTTAGTGTTTTGACGCTTTACATAAATGAGAGCGACAGATACGTTACTTCAACCTGTTTTGGATTTATTTGTTAAGCTTTAAGACTTTTCACCTCTTTTAAATTTGATAACTGTAGTCAGATGTAAGACATATTACATGCACATATTTAGATGTAAATGGCTTTCTATGTCTTAATTTAGTGCTATCCCAATTTTGAGGACAGATCCGTTACCTTTGGATTGCTTATAAATATGTTTCAGTAAAACACTGATAACCCTCTTACGTATCCGAATAAAAGTTAATTTCAAATCAAGATACTTGTCAGTTTGATTTCAGATACATTTTGCGTATATACGAACCAGAGGAAGATAAAAGCAAGTCTTTAGAAATTAAGTACTGTAAAATAGTTTGTGTGCTCGACATTATGCCTATAGCTAAAACATCATTTTTAACAATAATTATTTACAGTTTGTTTTAAAGTTTATATTCAAACTCTTTCTCAATCATGCCACTATTCGATAAGATCTAAGAATGTTTAATATCTGTCATAAGATTTATGGTATCAACGGAAAAGTGAACGTATACCATGTAACGTATCTGTTATTTTGCATGTTTATGGTAGTCTGATTCAACAGGGCATATCTCAAAAACAAATAACGATGGCGTGCAGCCATTAAGCAAACGCATTCTCGAGATGTTCTTCTCTCAACACAAAGATAAAACAATATGCTATGATTAAGTTGATTTTTCGACAGTTTGAAATTTCAATTTCACACATTACTGGAGAAGACCAGATCTTGTAGCAAATGCCGTTTTTTTCTCTATCGGATGGGGACATTTCAACCTGCCAGTACCCACTAGCTAGGTCAAGGGTACTAAATAAAGTTGCACCTGAGAGTGAGTCTAGGGTCTGGTCAATCCTGGGGATAGGGTAGGCATCTTTCTTTGTCACATCATTTAACTTGCGATAATCTATGCAAAATCTTGAGGATCCGTTTTTTTTTCGGAACAAGTAGAACTGGTGCGGTCCAGGGGCTAAAAGACGGCCTAATGATGTCTTTTGAAAGCATTTCGTCAATTTGGTCTTTAATTTCGTTTTCTTTGCTAAAAGGGACCCTTCTTGCACCTTGACGAATCGGGTTAGCCTCACCCGTGTCAATTTTGTGCTGTATCCTGGATGTCCTACCTATATCATTTGGACCCCGTGAATATATATCATCGTATTGACAGACAAGTTTCTCAAACCGATGTTTTTGAGGATTTGATAGGTCACCCCCCCTCTATGTTT
>CBDDTI010000519.1:0-8147 GCA_965233585.1 bacterium | reverse complement strand
AAAAGAAATTTCTAAGATGCTTTGAAGTTAAAGTAAAACGCAAAATGTCTTGAGCTATGTGTTGAAGTATCGAAATTGGAAGGGATTGGCTTTTCAATAACCAAATTATGTAGGTTACTTAAGACTTTTTTATACATGTAATTAACTTTTTCATACACTCATACAGTACACAACATAATAGAGACCAACAACAAGATCATTATATTATATATTACAAACACTTGACATTAAAAACAACAACCAAATATGAGGTATATTTATTAAAAATTAAAGTAATATGAGATGAACAAGTCTCTTATTTGGCATTGACTCTTACATTTGTACATGACAAATTATGAACGAGAATAAACCAATAGTATAATTTGATCATTTCTACATCCATAAGACATCAGAGATCATGAATTAAAGATGTCTTTACCTATTTTTGCGGAAAATCAATAATATGTAGGGTGTATTGAGTTATAATTAAAATTGTTTTGTGAATTGGAGTGGATAAGAGTAGAGTACTGCATACATTAACACTAATTATAGAGTTATCTTTCTTTGCCCATAAATGGAATCATAGCAGTCAAATACTTTTTGACTCTTGGTGACCTTGACCTTTGACCTTTGGTCATGAAAAAGTATACAGCACCTCCTCTTGTCATTATCTATTAACCTACCAAGTTTGAGGGAGATAGGTTGAAAAACAAAAGAGATATCGCGGAACCAATCCAAGTGGTAAAGAAAGGAAAATAATAATAACTAGAATTGAAACCTGTCGGGAAACCCGACAGGGAGGTCGCCCTCCTTTCCTGAACTAAAATGTTTAGAATGTCTACATACCAAAATGATCTATTAAATATCTTGAAGAATGTGTGCAAAGAAAGTAAGCTTCAAATTGTAGAGGGATCAGTCGTGAAATTGTTTTTTTTTTTCTGGTTTGTCACACTGTGACCAGGTACCTTTGCATAGAGGAATCAAACATTATATTGATATGATGCAAAATATTCGACAGAAAAAAACAAAAGTTTGAATTATGCCTATCGATAATTGATTGAGAATTCACGAAGCTATTTCCTTTTTGTCTCTTTTTTCCATTGACCTGTCAACTAAAACATAACATACTATACATGAGATGTAATCTATAATACTAGTATAATTTGTTCATTTTTGCAGATATTGTATTGAGCTGTAATTAAAATTGTTCGGTGTATCTGGTTTAATGAAAATATAATACAAAGAAAGATTACTCTGAATGTCTAGATTTACGTTGATTGCAGACTTATCTTTCTTTGAACAGACAACGATAGATAACTCTGGGTTTGATTTGTATGTCGATTTCAGAGTTATCTTTCTTTGTCAACAAGTTGGTAATATTGCGAAAATCATAAAATGAGTTACCGCCTAACAAAAAAGCAGCCTTTTCTCTTATTTCTCACTCCATCACATTGTAACTTGGCAGGTATATGGACACTCTAAGAAGCAATTCTCCTGTGAATTTCAAAGAGATTTGCTGAGAAACCAACGATAAATCATGGGATGTACAAACCGAAAGTAGAATTTTAGCATCACTATATCTATTCGGGTGACCTACATACCTGAAATGAATTTGGCTCGTCTGGTACAAAATGGCTATGTCTTGGCAAAATTAGAAGTAAATCGAACAGAAAATAACAGAGTAATCGACCCTTTTATTTTGTCTAATTTTATCTCCTTGTGACCTTGACCTTTATCGTACGGTCCTGAAAATGTATAGCTTTCCTCTACTTCCTAGTGGCTATAAGCCAGCAAAGTTTGAAAAATATCGGCTAATAAACAACGGAGATATCGACTCTGGAAGAAAGTGAGAAAGAAAGAAAGAAAAAAAAGTTTTACACTAATTATAGAGTTATCTTTCTTTGTCCATATATAGAGTTATCTTTCTTTGCCCATAAATGGAATCATCACAGTCAAATATTTTTTTTGACTCCTTGTGACCTTGACCTTTGACCTTCGGACATGAAAAAGTATACAGCTCTTCCTCTTGTCATTATCTATTTACCTACCAAGTTTGAAGGAGATCGGATGTAAAACAAAGGAGATATCGCGGAACCAATCCAAGCGGTAAAGAAAGAAAAAGAAAGAGAATAATAAAAACTAGAATTGAACCTGTCGGGAAACCCGACAGGCAGGTCGCCCTCGTCTCCTGAAAAGAAATTTCTAAGATGCGTTGAATGTAAAGTAAAACGCAAAATGTCTTGAGCTATGTGTTAAATTATCGAAATTGGGAGGGATTGGCTTTTCAATAACCAAATTACATAGGTTACTTAAGACTTTTCTATACATGTGATTAACCTTTTCATACAATCATACAGTATACAACATACTGGAAACCAACTACAAGATCATAATATTATATATTGTAAAACACTTGACATTAAAAACAACAACCAAATATCATGACGTATATTTATTAAAAATCAAAGTAACATGAGATTAATAGGTTTTTCCGTTTGTCTCTTTTTTGGCATTGACTCTGACATTTGTACATGACAAATTATGAACAAGAATGAATCAATAGTATAATTTGGTCATTTTTGCATCCATTTAACATCAGAGATCATGAATTGAAGTTGCCTTGGCCCTTTTTACGGAGAATACATTATATGTAGGGTGTATTGAGTTGTAATTAAAATTGTTTTGTGAATTGGAGTGGATAAGAGTAGAGTACTGCATACATTAATAAAAAAAAGCGTTTGATGCTAATTATAGAGTTACCTTTCTTTGCCCATATATGGAATCATTGCAGTCAAATATTTTTTGACTCCTGATGACCTTGACCTTTGACCTTTGGACATGAAAATGAATACAGCTCTTCCTCTTGTCATGATCTATTTACCTACCAAGTTTGAAGGGGATCGGTTGAAAAACAAAGGAGATATCGCGGAACCAATCCAAGTGGTAAAGAAAGAAAAAGAAAAAGAATAATAAAAATAAGAAACAGAACGAAAACAGAAAGGTCTTCCGATTTCATCGGACGACCTTAAAAAGAACATCGAATGACTTGGGATTCTTATTGCAAATCAAAATGTGAATAGCAACATCAAACAATACTTCAGAAATGCTGAAAATTTCAAGACAAACTGGAACGGAAAGTGGAAGGGGGGGAGGGTCAGTCAGTATGTCTTCATGTCAATCTAATTTGTCTATTAACCTCTGGACTACCTGGAATGAAGTTGCCTCAGCCTATACTTGCAGAATAAACATTATATGCAGAGTGTATTGAGTTGTAATTAAAATTGTGTTGTGAATTGGAGTGTATAAGATACATAAATAAAAAAGCGTTTGATGCTAATTATAGAGTTACCTTTCTTTGCCCATATATGGAATCATTGCAGTCAAATATTTTTTGACTCCTGATGACCTTGACCTTTGACCTTTGGACATGAAAATGAATACAGCTCTTCCTCTTGTCATGATCTATTTACCTACCAAGTTTGAAGGGGATCGGTTGAAAAACAAAGGAGATATCGCGGAACCAATCCAAGTGGTAAAGAAAGAAAAAGAAAAAGAATAATAAAAATAAGAAACAGAACGAAAACAGAAAGGTCTTCCGATTTCATCGGACGACCTTAAAAAGAACATCGAATGACTTGGGATTCTTATTGCAAATCAAAATGTGAATAGCAACATCAAACAATACTTCAGAAATGCTGAAAATTTCAAGACAAACTGGAACGGAAAGTGGAAGGGGGGGAGGGTCAGTCAGTATGTCTTCATGTCAATCTAATTTGTCTATTAACCTCTGGACTACCTGGAATGAAGTTGCCTCAGCCTATACTTGCAGAATAAACATTATATGCAGAGTGTATTGAGTTGTAATTAAAATTGTGTTGTGAATTGGAGTGTATAAGATACATAAATAAAAAAGCGTTTGATGCTAATTATAGAGTTACCTTTCTTTGCCCATATATGGAATCATTGCAGTCAAATATTTTTTGACTCCTGATGACCTTGACCTTTGACCTTTGGACATGAAAATGAATACAGCTCTTCCTCTTGTCATGATCTATTTACCTACCAAGTTTGAAGGGGATCGGTTGAAAAACAAAGGAGATATCGCGGAACCAATCCAAGTGGTAAAGAAAGAAAAAGAAAAAGAATAATAAAAATAAGAAACAGAACGAAAACAGAAAGGTCTTCCGATTTCATCGGACGACCTTAAAAAGAACATCGAATGACTTGGGATTCTTATTGCAAATCAAAATGTGAATAGCAACATCAAACAATACTTCAGAAATGCTGAAAATTTCAAGACAAACTGGAACGGAAAGTGGAAGGGGGGGAGGGTCAGTCAGTATGTCTTCATGTCAATCTAATTTGTCTATTAACCTCTGGACTACCTGGAATGAAGTTGCCTCAGCCTATACTTGCAGAATAAACATTATATGCAGAGTGTATTGAGTTGTAATTAAAATTGTGTTGTGAATTGGAGTGTATAAGATACATAAATAAAAAAGCGTTTGATGCTAATTATAGAGTTACCTTTCTTTGCCCATATATGGAATCATTGCAGTCAAATATTTTTTGACTCCTGATGACCTTGACCTTTGACCTTTGGACATGAAAATGAATACAGCTCTTCCTCTTGTCATGATCTATTTACCTACCAAGTTTGAAGGGGATCGGTTGAAAAACAAAGGAGATATCGCGGAACCAATCCAAGTGGTAAAGAAAGAAAAAGAAAAAGAATAATAAAAATAAGAAACAGAACGAAAACAGAAAGGTCTTCCGATTTCATCGGACGACCTTAAAAAGAACATCGAATGACTTGGGATTCTTATTGCAAATCAAAATGTGAATAGCAACATCAAACAATACTTCAGAAATGCTGAAAATTTCAAGACAAACTGGAACGGAAAGTGGAAGGGGGGGAGGGTCAGTCAGTATGTCTTCATGTCAATCTAATTTGTCTATTAACCTCTGGACTACCTGGAATGAAGTTGCCTCAGCCTATACTTGCAGAATAAACATTATATGCAGAGTGTATTGAGTTGTAATTAAAATTGTGTTGTGAATTGGAGTGTATAAGATACATAAATAAAAAAGCGTTTGATGCTAATTATAGAGTTACCTTTCTTTGCCCATATATGGAATCATTGCAGTCAAATATTTTTTGACTCCTGATGACCTTGACCTTTGACCTTTGGACATGAAAATGAATACAGCTCTTCCTCTTGTCATGATCTATTTACCTACCAAGTTTGAAGGGGATCGGTTGAAAAACAAAGGAGATATCGCGGAACCAATCCAAGTGGTAAAGAAAGAAAAAGAAAAAGAATAATAAAAATAAGAAACAGAACGAAAACAGAAAGGTCTTCCGATTTCATCGGACGACCTTAAAAAGAACATCGAATGACTTGGGATTCTTATTGCAAATCAAAATGTGAATAGCAACATCAAACAATACTTCAGAAATGCTGAAAATTTCAAGACAAACTGGAACGGAAAGTGGAAGGGGGGGAGGGTCAGTCAGTATGTCTTCATGTCAATCTAATTTGTCTATTAACCTCTGGACTACCTGGAATGAAGTTGCCTCAGCCTATACTTGCAGAATAAACATTATATGCAGAGTGTATTGAGTTGTAATTAAAATTGTGTTGTGAATTGGAGTGTATAAGATACATAAATAAAAAAGCGTTTGATGCTAATTATAGAGTTACCTTTCTTTGCCCATATATGGAATCATTGCAGTCAAATATTTTTTGACTCCTGATGACCTTGACCTTTGACCTTTGGACATGAAAATGAATACAGCTCTTCCTCTTGTCATGATCTATTTACCTACCAAGTTTGAAGGGGATCGGTTGAAAAACAAAGGAGATATCGCGGAACCAATCCAAGTGGTAAAGAAAGAAAAAGAAAAAGAATAATAAAAATAAGAAACAGAACGAAAACAGAAAGGTCTTCCGATTTCATCGGACGACCTTAAAAAGAACATCGAATGACTTGGGATTCTTATTGCAAATCAAAATGTGAATAGCAACATCAAACAATACTTCAGAAATGCTGAAAATTTCAAGACAAACTGGAACGGAAAGTGGAAGGGGGGGAGGGTCAGTCAGTATGTCTTCATGTCAATCTAATTTGTCTATTAACCTCTGGACTACCTGGAATGAAGTTGCCTCAGCCTATACTTGCAGAATAAACATTATATGCAGAGTGTATTGAGTTGTAATTAAAATTGTGTTGTGAATTGGAGTGTATAAGATACATAAATAAAAAAGCGTTTGATGCTAATTATAGAGTTACCTTTCTTTGCCCATATATGGAATCATTGCAGTCAAATATTTTTTGACTCCTGATGACCTTGACCTTTGACCTTTGGACATGAAAATGAATACAGCTCTTCCTCTTGTCATGATCTATTTACCTACCAAGTTTGAAGGGGATCGGTTGAAAAACAAAGGAGATATCGCGGAACCAATCCAAGTGGTAAAGAAAGAAAAAGAAAAAGAATAATAAAAATAAGAAACAGAACGAAAACAGAAAGGTCTTCCGATTTCATCGGACGACCTTAAAAAGAACATCGAATGACTTGGGATTCTTATTGCAAATCAAAATGTGAATAGCAACATCAAACAATACTTCAGAAATGCTGAAAATTTCAAGACAAACTGGAACGGAAAGTGGAAGGGGGGGAGGGTCAGTCAGTATGTCTTCATGTCAATCTAATTTGTCTATTAACCTCTGGACTACCTGGAATGAAGTTGCCTCAGCCTATACTTGCAGAATAAACATTATATGCAGAGTGTATTGAGTTGTAATTAAAATTGTGTTGTGAATTGGAGTGTATAAGATACATAAATAAAAAAGCGTTTGATGCTAATTATAGAGTTACCTTTCTTTGCCCATATATGGAATCATTGCAGTCAAATATTTTTTGACTCCTGATGACCTTGACCTTTGACCTTTGGACATGAAAATGAATACAGCTCTTCCTCTTGTCATGATCTATTTACCTACCAAGTTTGAAGGGGATCGGTTGAAAAACAAAGGAGATATCGCGGAACCAATCCAAGTGGTAAAGAAAGAAAAAGAAAAAGAATAATAAAAATAAGAAACAGAACGAAAACAGAAAGGTCTTCCGATTTCATCGGACGACCT
This sequence comes from bacterium, assembly GCA_965233585.1. Lineage (GTDB taxonomy): Bacteria > SAR324 > SAR324 > SAR324 > NAC60-12 > CBDDTI01. Next base: position 1,019 of record CBDDTI010000519.1, on the reverse strand, counting down.
TAAAAAGAACATCGAATGACTTGGGATTCTTATTGCAAATCAAAATGTGAATAGCAACATCAAACAATACTTCAGAAATGCTGAAAATTTCAAGACAAACTGGAACGGAAAGTGGAAGGGGGGGAGGGTCAGTCAGTATGTCTTCATGTCAATCTAATTTGTCTATTAACCTCTGGACTACCTGGAATGAAGTTGCCTCAGCCTATACTTGCAGAATAAACATTATATGCAGAGTGTATTGAGTTGTAATTAAAATTGTGTTGTGAATTGGAGTGTATAAGATACATAAATAAAAAAGCGTTTGATGCTAATTATAGAGTTACCTTTCTTTGCCCATATATGGAATCATTGCAGTCAAATATTTTTTGACTCCTGATGACCTTGACCTTTGACCTTTGGACATGAAAATGAATACAGCTCTTCCTCTTGTCATGATCTATTTACCTACCAAGTTTGAAGGGGATCGGTTGAAAAACAAAGGAGATATCGCGGAACCAATCCAAGTGGTAAAGAAAGAAAAGGTCACAGGGTCATTAGAGGTAGACTTGACCTACTTAATGACCCATAAGGTCGCGATGACCTTTGTGGTCGGTTTGACCTAGTTTATGACCCCAAACGGCCAGAGAGTCAATGTTCCTGAAAAGAAAACTGAAAAATGTCATAAAATCGAATAGGTTGGCGTAATGCTCTGGATAAATTGAAAGGTGGAAGAACTGTAGATCGCTTTAGCCGAGTATAAGTTCAAGAAGGCAGAGTGACCTTGCAGCTAACTTTGCCGAGATTATGACCCCAAAGGTGGAAGTAGAAACCTTTAAGGCTTTAAGGTCAAGATAACTAAGTTCATAACCTTCAAAGATCATGATGATCATTCAGGTGACCTTGACACAGTTTACGACACCAAAACTTACAGTGACCGTTAAGGTCAATCTAATGCAGCTTATGACCCAGATGGTAACAGTGACTGATATTTTCTATCTATCGGGTCTGATGTATGACAATAAAAGATTGCGGTAACAATA
>CBDDTI010000518.1:0-12163 GCA_965233585.1 bacterium | reverse complement strand
TGAATCCGGCCAGAATCGCCTCGAGTGACTGGAAATCCTAGAAATGCTATGGTCTTTGATACGCCTTATCTTCAAAACGAGTTCGGTGACCCTGGTTGTTTTTTTTACATTTTTAATCTAATTTTTTCATTTTCTACCTACAGTCAAAGTTTTAAAAAAATCTGTACGTGGGAACTTTTGGGCGCGAACGTCCTTAAATTAGGACTGTTTTGTTCCAAGTTCCTATCTGTAATTAGTAGAATTCTACTAGTATACTAATGCAAATGCTGCAATCTGATTGGTCGAGCCACTCGTATACTATCAGCCATTAGAGTGCAATGGCTGCCAGTCGTCCACGAAATGCGATGTTTTTATAGTTCTTCCATGTTTTGGAAGGAATTTTAAATGTAAACGGGTAATTAAATTCCGGAGAAGACTAAAAGAAGCACATTTACGGTCTCAGTTACTTTAAAGACTTGAAAATATTGAAAAAGTGGTTAAATATTGAAAATGTGCTTAAACAACTGCAAATTTGCCAAGGACAGTTCGATACGTGTAACTTTGTTAAAGGGCAAGGTTCAATAATGCATGGAAAAATCATTCGAAACCGTTATTTGCGTTAATTTCAGTAGTAATTTCAGTTAGAATTCTACTAAAACAATTAGACTATTCGCTATCAATTTCTATGAGGTGATAGTTGATTCGGCCTTCGGCCTCATGAACTATCACCTCATAGAAATCTCGAGCTCATAATCTAAGGCCCTGTCCACTCTAATCTGTTTTCAAATGAAAACGGAGCTGTTTTGCTCCGGATACAGCTATCGTCCACTACAATGCGGAAAGCAATCACCGAAAACGGAGCCATTCGAAAACGCTCTCCAGGGTGGAGCAATTTGAAAACGATGCTTTTTGAAAACGCAGTTGTCTAGTGTGGACGAAGAAAACGATGCCATCTGAAAACGGTGACGTCATCAAAATACACATGACTGTGCGCCAGACCACTTGACCGTGACTATCTAAAATGGTGGACAGACGCTACCATGTCACTTCAATTTCATGCCAATTGCGCGGGCCGACATATTGAAATGTGCATGCGTCGAGTTCATTTGAGCATGTGCACCGAGGGTATAAAAGCGTTTTCAAAACGGCTACGGCGTTGTAGTGTGGACGGGCGAAAACAATACGAAAACAAGAAGTATGGACGCAAATCTTTTTGAAAACGGAGCAAAACAGCTCCGTTTTCATTTGAAGACGGGTTAGTGTGGACAGGGCCTAATTGTTAAATGGAACACGTTGTTCCCAAGTTGATCATTTAGGAATGTTTTGGTCTGAGCTCCCATCTGTGAATGGAACACATTGTTCCTAAATTGGTCATTTAGGACTGCTTTGTTCCGAGTTCTATCTCTAGATGAAACATATTGTTCCCAAATTGGTAACTTAGGGCTGTTTTGTTCCCAGTTCTTATCTGTAAATGGAATACATTGTTCCCAAATTGGTTATTTAGGGTTGCTTTGTTCCCAGTTCTTATACGTAAATCGAACACATTGTTCCCAAATTGGTCCTTTAGGGCTGTTTTGTTTCAAGTTCTAATCTGCCAATGGAGCTCATTGTTTTCAAATTGGTCATTTAGGGCTGTTTTGTTCCGAGTTTTCTTTCTATTAGAGCTTCTTCCCGTGCGTGCGTTCCTTGGTTCTCATGAAACAAATGCAATTTGTTGCTGTTAATTTCCAGCATACTCGTCAACACGACTCGCATTTTGGCGTCTTCTGTCCCCTCAAGCTGCCTGTAACATTCTGCCATAGCCATTTGCATTCCGATAAGCTAAGGATTGGTAGATGCCTCCCTCGCTTGTTCTTTCTCCTGTTGTTTTCTCTGCGCTTGAATTCGCTCTTCCCTCTTCTCGTCGTTCCATTTACTCTAGGGCTAATGGCAGTGGCTCATCGGGATCTATCACGTGTCGATTTATCTGTGATTCGCTGGCCACACCTAAGTCGACCAGAAATCAAGGACGTCCAGCTAGACAATCATCCTGATGGGCTCTAGTGGCGTTTCTCTGATGAATTTCTGCACTCTTTAGTAACACGCTTAGCTGCCTATGTCGAATTCCATCTGGTACCACTTTTTCGAGCTCGAGCTGAAGTTTGTTCACATCATTCTCATCCTTGCTGTCATTTGTACTGCCCCCTGCGCTGTCTGATGTGATTTAGGTGTTGTCGGGCTCATCTTCCTTGCTGCTTTCAGGCTGTGAACAAGGATAGTTGCCAGCTTTTCCTCATTCAGCAATAGAGATGGACAGAATTTGTTGAATGTCCTCACTTTCCAGACAATCTTCTTCCAAGACCTTTAGCCTGCGAGCAGGCTCACTTGTTTGGATGGGGAGCTGCAACCGAGAGCTGGCAAGAAGAATGGGACTTCTCGCTTTACCCACACTTTTCCTCACTTCGCCGGTTCTCGGTACCCAAACAAGTTAGTCTGCTCACAGGCTACGAGACCTTCAGTGTCAATGTGGCGGTGGAGCAGGTATGAGCCATCTTTTGGGCCCAGACAATGGAATCCATGGCATGCTCTCGAAGCCACTGGTTGGCCTCGAGTTCAACGTGGGGCAAACATTTGAAGAAGTAATTGTTGAGCATTCTGTTCATTGCATTGTTGTATGCCTCGCCAAAGTCCATCTCCTGCTGGCAAGTGATGTACATGCTGGTGGAATCCCTGTGCCTTCTTCCACTTCACGTCGTGGGAAGTAAACCCGCCTTCACAAGGCATGCCAAAGGTTCAGTTACTCCTTTGACTTGCATGACTCGGTTGGTTCAACCATCTTGAAAAACATTCCAACAAGTTCTTCTGGGGATACAGTTGTTGTTGAGGATGGCATTTTTTTAGCCTGCATGTTTTTGATAAACTTAGATGGATAACCGTTGGACTCCAAAGCTGTATGAACATAAGCATATTAGCATTCAGATGGTACCCGTAGTTTACTCTTAACTTGATATACACTCAAACATCAAGGACAACTGTAACAAACAAAGCAGTAAAAAGGAAAGAGTCTCAGTCTGCTGCAAGTGCGTTTTCTGTTTTCGCACCTAGTGTGCAGTAAAAGCCCACATACAAGAACACCCATTTTCGGTGTTCAGGCTGATTGGGTTCTTATATATCAGGTATTTTAGGTGAAATCAGCCTGAAAGTGTTTTTAAGTGTTCTTAATTTTTTACTTCTAGAAAATTGTAAGGGATTTACTAACTATGATGAAATACATAACTTTGAGAGAAAATTAAACTTGAGATTATAAGACTTTTAATTCTAAATACAGTTGTTGTACATTTGCTATACACAGCAAGTGAAATTACTAGCATTTATACAGAGATCTTAGTGCAATACCACAGTAAAGCTACAGACACTGTTCTATTAAACTGAAAAGGAAAGAGCTTTTATATATAAGAACAAATTTCTGAGTGAATGTGAATGTGAATTTCTGAATGAATGCTGAATGTGTTCTTATATATATTCTCTTTTACCAAATTTCAGCCTGGGTGTTCTTAATCCACATGTTCTTGTATGCGGGTTTTTACATGTACAGCAAGTACATGTATGACGTGAACAGCGTCTTTTCTGGAATCTTTTACTTCTGTTAATGGCTGTAAGGACCAAAGTGCAAAAGGAACGAGGACATTCTCTTCCTCCTCCTTCTCCTCCTTCTTCTGTTGCTAGTTACCGTTAGTTGCCTTACCAAATCAAACCCAAAGCCCTTACCCTTCTGAATAACACTGGACTAATCTCTAATCAACATTTCACTGTTTTTTAAGTGAAATGAATTCTCCCAACCCCTCAAGTGTTTATATCAGGCTATGCAAACACAGGAAAAAAGTTTTCTGTTGCTTTTATAGAAATATTTCTCAAAATTAATGGGACAAATGAAGGGAAATTTTGTTTTTATCTTCTTGATCCAAAAAGATTTTCTCAATACATGCTCTAGACAATCATCTTTCTTACTAACCAATCAAAACGCACATCTGATAACGCACGAATCAATGAAATTTCAGGTTACAAAAGTCAAATCAAAGTTCCAATTTGTGGAAATCGCCAGTAAGCAAGCGAGCCTTGTGTAAATGAAAGTGATATCAGCTTTGAATCCTTCTAAATCTTTGGGAGAAATGCCTAAAGTTCGGTGAAAACAGAAGAAATATTCAAAAGATTTACCATTCTGTAAGAAAAGAACTTCAAGATGAATGTCACTGTGCTTGATCGCTCTTGAAAGTAACGTGAACTTGCTCGATTTGGTCAATCCCCAGATCAAAACTTGGAAAAGTTTTCTTTATTTGAATTCCTTAATATTTGTACTTGGGAGTTAGACTAGCAGCTCTGAAATGGTTTCAAATTGTGCCGGGGAAACACAGAAAGCGTGACGTCACAACCGTGTTTGCATACTCTCATCTAAACACACCTATCGACCAATTAGTACGCGTATTGAATCATTCTCCGCTGAGATAATTACTATTCAAGTTGCTTCGTTGAGATCCTCCAAATCCAATCGCAAGTTACGAGTTTAAACCATTTTGGTTCAAGAATCAAGCACAGCTATCTACGCATTTATGGAGAACTTGTCTGGAAAGAATTTTCCAAGTCTTTTTCCAAATGCAACTAATGACGATTCATTAATAGATGCTGGCAGAAATTGTATGAAATCTGTTTACTGCTGGTGAGCGATCCGAGTGAATTATGGAGCTGAACATCTTTGCCGTGTTGCAAACTTAAACCCTTTTCAAGAGTCATATCGTCTTTGGAGAGCGAATAATCTCTTTCAAGAGAGCCGCAACGAATCATGCTAAAGTGGCTTTACGCCAAAACAACAGCCCAATGAGGCATCAACTTACATTCCACATAATTTGCATAAACTTTCAAGTTGTGTTTTTTTTGCGGATAACTTCCGAGAATTTATGACCCTTAACGCATTTTAAGAAGAAATATTCAAGCTACATATTCTTATTGAATCAAGGTACACGGAGTATTTTTCCATTTATAAGGTAAGCTGCGCCATTCTGTTTTGTTGAATATTTCCTTTGGTATCATACTACATCTGTTGCATTTTCTGACTCGGGCTTTCCGTATATGGAAGCCTGAGTAAAAAGTTCTCACAAGCACACTGAGAAAAGTAAAATAATTGTTCAAAAAGTGTGGATACTTAAATAACAACTAGACACCTTGCTGTGTGTACCCAGGCAGTCGTTATACTGAGAAGCATTAGCTATATTGCAATTGAGCTAAATGTTCTGCATTTGAAGTCGTACAAAATTCAATTGAATCGATGTGCGCAAGCTATTCTGCCTTTGATTGCATTATTTTCTTGGAATCGATTAATAGCTCATTACTCCTCATTATATCAGCCTATAAACGTTTCAGTCTATTTTCTTTAACTTTTGTTGTCATTGTTTTTTTCTTTCTTCATTTCTCAAGCAAGTGGCACATTTTCAATTTCAGAGTTATGGTGGTGTGTAACATAGAGAGATAGAGCTACAAACGTGTTTGTGGAAAAACATATACTTACCAGTATCTCGTGATTTTTAGCCCATTCAGAAGTTAAGGTATTAGGAAAAGTGCGTATGTAAATGCTTGTTTGTTCAGTACAGAAAATCAGTCGCCTAGATAGCCAAAGTAAGTTTCAGATGTACCGTGGATGTACATCAACATCACGACTCCATACTGGGCTCTGTAAAGTTGTTCAAAATATTTCGAGGAATATCTGAGGTTTGGGAAAACGCACAGACTTAAAAATTTGAATTTAGAATTTTCTCCTATAACATCGCAATTTCTTGACTTATCTACTAAATGGTTTTCGAATAATTTTTGTTATTGTGTCAGGATTGTGTGACAGTGCAAACCAAGAATTGTTTTGCTGGGGTCAGCACACATTAGTTTCTTTCACCTTAAATGTACAATAATTCGCTACATGTACATGGGTTTCATTCTTAAGAAGACACATAACTCTGTTACTAGTACAAGAAAGTAACGAGAGTATTGTTTAGTTCGAGGTCTTAACTTTAGTACATGTATACTTGACGAAGTCTCTCAGAGCATTTTACTTAAATGTACCTGAACAGATACATTCGTAAACAACAGAAACAAATTCTCTAACCTTTCTGCTCTTGTTGCTCAGACATTCTGAGTTCATGCTGGAATCCTACTTGGTTCATGATCACGTCTGAAAATACAATGACACTTCTTAGATGCTTTTGATCACATTGAAGAGTTTGTAGCCCTGGTTGAATTGATAGCTCCTTTGGTATAACATAATTCTTGATAAATTCACTCAAAATGTTTGCTCATAAATTGCTTTCTCATAAGCCTTGCAGACCGACCCATCCCGAAAACACTTAACGCCCTTTAGTGTTGGTCTACCACGAATAGCGTGTTTGTTTGTATGTGATTTCATCGCCCTAGAAATCATGGAATCCAAGCTAGCTTTTAATGACGACAACTTCTGTAAATTCCATGTACATGTACTGTATGCATGTGCCCTAGAGACCAAACAGCGATTTGCGACTGAATGAAGAAAAAAAAGAAGGCCGAAACTTAAATCCAGGCCTCACTGCCTGGGTAATTATGTAAAAAAAGATCTCTCAAAAATACATTCTCAGAATTTATTTGAGGTTGGATGTTTAATATGCCTGATTATTATATGGCTGAACCAGCCTGGGGTGAAAAGGAGAACTCTGATTGGTTTCCTGAGTAGTCTGAATTTTGCCCTTTTTAATGATCACACGAAATAAACAGTTTTTTCTTAAGCAGAAGTCATTTTGCTGTCATGTGTGGAGAACAGTAATTATTTTATTTCAGTTAAGTGTTGACAAGAGCGATGCTTACCTTTTGCACAAGTGTTTACCAAGAAAGTATCCCAGGGACACATCAATTTATCAGCAGATTAAAGAGAGACATTATGACAAAATAATACTTTATTGAACTTCCTTGTACAGCCCGTATTGGAGAATACTGGTCTCGTTATTTTTTGATGGTCCTTGCCTGTTGTTCTGTTCATAAACCTGAAAAAAAATTCAACCAATATTTCTCCATTATGGACCTCGCACTACATGTAGTTCAATAACATGTATTTGTCAAGGAGAATTGTGACTGCTATCATTCAAGTTAACTAGAGACAAAGTGATGATGGGTGGACACTGAAGAATAATGATAATAGGTTTAAAAGAAGGGTCAAGCCTAAAGTTAAAATTGGAATAAATATATATGCATGTAGATTTCTTGTTTCTGCAACTCTTAGAGTAAAGTCTGCTCATGACTGATGTTAACTGAATACAATAATATTTTGTCAACAGAGAGAAGAAAGAGAAAAGCGAATTGAAGATGAGAAGGAGAGAAGAAAAGTTGAGAAAGCAGCTGCAGCAGAAGAAAAACAAAGAAAGAAGGTTGAAAAGAAGGGAAAAGATACCCCCAAAAAATCGCAACAACAGCAAGACAAAGCCCACCATGAGGTACCAATAAGGTTGCCTATGGAGTGGGAGAGTTATATAAAAATATAAACATTTTCAAACATCTGCAAAATTATGAACATTGTTGCACCTTGTGTTCAGAGTTTTTCCATGTTTTGGTTCACACCTTCACCAGTTTTTAACTTAAGAGTGTGTCCATGAGAAAACCAGGCAGAACCAGGCAGGAGGTGATACAGCTCAATTAAATCACCGATTTCGCTCAAACTTGGCACAGATGTTGGGTTTGGTGAGTATATGATTATGGCAAAAACTTAGGTTAAAATAATTTATTCTCTTCAAGTTAGGGGGACCCCCTCCAAAAATGGCCATTTATCACTGATTTATGCATATTTAATTAGCTGTCTTTGATTTAGCATTTCTACAACAAGAACAGCCATGTGAAAATAAAATCCACTGGATCATGTTGTACTATTACTAGTCTCAAAGCAGAGATATTCATTTGAACCAGACAATATGATTCCTTTCCACAGCTCCATCTTAAGTAAGGTGCATATTTTGTAGTGTTGTGAATAGCCTTTAATTAATGGCAAATATTTGTACTGGGCAACAGCCAATACTCATTATTCTCACATGGATAGTGGGAGCAATCACTAAAGTTCTCAAAAAAGCCATAAAAATTTTTGGGGACCTCAATATTTTTTCTGTGCTGGCATACTGTTTACATGGGACTTCACGATTTTTGGCCATTTAATGAACATCCACTAAAACATGGAAGCTATTTTTGTGTCGTAACCTAACTCGAAATCAACAAGAAATATCTGCCTACTAGTAGGTAGTTTCCTATCAATATCCAGTGTAAATTCGCTTAAAAGAAGCACTTTAATTGTTTTGGTCAAATATTTTGAGAGCTACTTCTCATGGTTATCGATAAAAAGCAACAGAAGATGATTCAACGTATAAGTTCCCCCGACTTAAATTTTCAGACGTAAAGTAGAATGGAAACATGGAATAACTACTACATACTCGTCACTTAGATGCAATTTTTGCGTTCTTGCTGATTCTTGGACTTCAAAATGTCCAGTTTTGAGTCGTCTGTTCCGTTGCTTCGACCCGAGGTTTAACGAGAATATCCTTTGCCATCTTGCTTTCGTCAAATTAAAACAGCTACTCACAAGGCTGTTAAAATCCAGGAAGAGCTATCACTTCTGTAAGTGTTATAGGATACAGATTTTCTTACAAAAGTCATCACAAAACATTCTGCCATCATTGTTGATATTAAGGACGTTCGCACAAATGGCTACTGCGCATCTCTAGTGTGCATGCTATTCATTAGGCACGCATGTGCCACGTCATTTTCAAGCGTGCGCATCAAGTCAAAATCACAACAAAATATAGAGCTGATAAACTTTGCGTTAGCTTGGTGTGTGAATATTTTTGTTGGAACTTCGGTGACCCCCAATTTTTTTTTGGCAGATCACTTCCTTTCCTGATTCTTTCCATTATAATAAAAAACAAAAAAAATCTGTACATGTGAAGTTTTAATTATTTCTCATATACTATTCAGAAAGGGTCGAGTTGGTACATGGATAGAGGTCTGCGTGACTTAGAAGTTGCACTTTTTAAGGCTAATTCTACCTGATTTAATGACATATGTAGCAAAGATCTATCAAATAGGCCTATATATGCCATGTTAAACACATAACTAAGATATGTTTCTTCAACTTAAATATATGCCGATAGTAATGAATCCAGCCAGAATCGCCTCGAGTGACTGGAAATCCTAAAAATGCTATGGTCTATGATGTGCCTTGTCTTCAAAACGAGTTCGGTAACCCCCGATTTTTTTACGTTTTTAACATAATTTCATCATTTTCTAACTGTGGTCAAAGTTTTAAAAAAATCTGTACATGGGAACTTTTGGGCGCGAATTTCCTTAAGCGCTACAATTTGTATTACTATACATGACATAGTTGCCGTATCAAAAGGATGTAGCCGCTGACTTTTCAACGTCTAAATAGAGAATGGAGAATGTTGGAGTGTTTTGTGATTGAATTTAAAAGCAATCTGTATGTTAAAGTGATCACTCTTCCTGAATTTTAAACGACCTCCTCAGTAGTCTTTTCGACAGCTGTTGGTATCTATGATGATGAAGGTGGGATGGCAATGGATATTCTCTCTAAACCTCCCGTAGAAGCAACGGAACAGATGGCACAAAACTGCATGGACATTTCGCAATCCAAAGAGAGCGCAAAATCGCATCCAAGTGACATGTGTAATCAGTTTATGTAGTAGTTATTTCTTGTTTCAATTTTATTTTACGCCTGAAAACCGAAGTTGAGTGAACTTAAACGTTGAATCTTCTTTTTTTCAATATCGAGAGAATGTTACAAATTAAATGTTCTTCTGAAAATGTTGAAAGAAATGTCTCAAGTGTTCCTTTTCTTCGAATTTATACTGGATATTGACAGGAAAATACTTAGGTGGATATTTCTTGTTAATTTCGAGTTAGGTCAAGACAGTAAAATGGCTTTTCTGTTTTAGTGAACATTCATAAAGTGGCCAAAAATCCTGAAGTCCTCTGTAAACAGTATGTCAGCAGAGGAAAAAATGTTGAGGTCCCCAAAAATTTTATGGCTTTTTTGAGAACTTTCGTGATTGGTCTCACTATCCATGTTAGAATAATGAGTGTTTGCTGTTCCCTAGTGCAGATATTTGCCATTAATTAAAGGCTATTCACAACACTACAAAATAGGCACCTTATTTAAGATGGAGCCACGGAGAGAAGTCAAATTGTCTTGTTCAAATGAATATCTGTGCTTTGAAACTAATAATAGTGCAACATGATCCAGTGGATTTTATTTTCACATGGCCTTTCTTGTTGTAGAAATACTAAATCAAAGACAGTTAATTAAATATGCATAGATTAGTGACAAACGGCCATTTTTGAGGGGGTCCCCCCTAACTTGAAGAGAACAAAATGTTTTAACCTAAGTTTTTGCCATAATCATTTACTCACCAAACCCAACATTTGTGCCAAGTTTGAGCGCAATCGCTGATTTGAGCTGTATCACCCCCTGCCTGGTTTACTCATGGACACGCTCTTAAGATAAAAAAGATTATTCGATTCAGAGAAAACAACCTTCTTTGAATCAACAATTGCACCATGTTAATCTAAAATTATCCCTTTAATTCTTACACTCTTTGACTTTGCTTTATTCTGCTGTTAGTATTTACAATATAGCATTTTCTACTTATCATAAATTCAGCTTCCATTACTGTGTACTTGGATTAACTGAGGATAACAGAAGATATTGTCAAAGCATGTTTTACAAACTAATATATTTATCTTAAAATGCTTCTGTTGGTTAGCTGTATGAGCACACATAACCACCTTTGTATTTTGATTTAAATATCCTAGTTTGTTTGAGCAATAAGTAATATTATGTATATCAAACTTGAATAGAAGTAATGTAATATATGTATATGTACAATGGCTATGTAATATAATATGTATAGGTAATCATACGGTTTCGAGTTCAATTTGGAATTAATTTGCACGAGTGAGTTTTTCAAAAAGCTGAAATTGCACGAGCCACTTTGGCGAGTGCAATTTCGCTTTTTGAAAAACTCACAAGTGCAAATTAATTCCAAATTGAACGAGAAAAACGGTATGATTACTTATTAATAATATAAACATGAAAAAATTTGCGTGGAGGATGTTTTGAACTTTACAAACTCTGAACTCACCTCTCGCGCGCGCTTAATCTCAGGTGATTTTAATTAGCCAATCATGGCCCAGAATGGACTTGCGCGTACATTTGAACTTCGCTGTCGTAATTTTCCAAATTTTCATCTTAGTTGTATTTTCTTGCTGTGTTTGAGATTTTAGGCCAGCCTTGCTGCTGTTTTTGGAGTTTTGAGTCTAGTTTCTTCATCGTTTTAGCCATTATAATTCGCCGTTTATTGTATGGTCCAGATTACGAGGTTAGTTCGTTAAATAGTTCGTAAATTTGGAGTCTGAGCCTACAACTCACTGAAAACAATTCGCAACTGCGAAGGAGCCCGAAGATCTTTCTTGAAGCCATTTTTTCTCATTCGAAGCTTCTGCACAAACTTATTCGTCATCATTGTTCGTGATATCATGGTCTTAGAAAATTTCCTTTTGTCTTTCAGTCAATCATAATCCAGAATTACGATGTGTAATTTGCACTGGTGTTACACTTTTTGCACCGGTGTTACACTTTTTGCACTGGTGTTACACTTGAACTGCACTGCTCTCAGCCAATCAGAATGGAGTAATTTTTTCATGTATATTATTAAATATGTAATATAATAAAGGAAATCTGTCTTTTGATTTTTCCATAGTACAGTACAGTGTACTTGATAATAGAAGTAGAGCGTAATAAGGGTAATACTTATTGAAAATAGAAAATAACTACACTTTCATCCTGAAAAGTCTGTTTCTCAATCATTCACTCTTCAGGGGATTTTAATGACAAGAATATTCATAACCATTGTTTAAGATACTGCAAAAATTTACACCACTATACTGTTGCAGATGGATATGAATATTCTTGTCATGAAAAGAAAATCCCCTGAAGAGTGAGCAATCTTGAAGCAGACAGTTTCCGTTAAGTGGGCGTGCGTTTGTCTGCCTCCAATCATCAGTTACCGGGTATCTACCAAGCAACCATCAAATGTCATGACACTAACACTTCAGAAACATACGTCGGTCTTACAGAGAATGA
>CBDDTI010000517.1:0-7056 GCA_965233585.1 bacterium | reverse complement strand
CACACATTCAGTGTGTAAAAAAGAGAAAAATAGACAAAGATTCCTCCTGATATAAGTAGGCTTCAAGTCAACGGGCAAATAGGTCAAATTAACTCATGTTTATGCCAAAAAATCCTCATCAAGTTCCGTAAGTGTTTCCTTTCTGTTAGAAGTTCACTAGCTCGGTAGCGGTGTACAGGCAGGCACAACTAAAAGAAGACCTACCACACACATAGAGAAAAAATCATAATCAAAGTCTGTGGAGAAGAAACAAAATTGTTAGAGCGGACCTGAATAAGAAGAAGTACCGTTGAACATTTACATAGTGAGTGCTCCGCAGCAGATGCCGTTTCAGGTGTTTTGCAGGAAGAGGCTCGGGGAGATATCAAATTATTCTTTTCACTATTGATCTACAGAGCTTTACATTGAAGGAGAATTTAGGTCAACATCACCACCTGCAAATTGACAACGACCTGCGTTCGGCATTGGAGTCAGAACATTTCCGAGAAAACCTCAAACCACCCGTTGTATGCGGCCTACTTTAGTTAATTAGTTCCGTGTAAACAGTGTCTCTAATAACTGCGATTTAGTTACAAAACCTCGGTAAGCAGTAACCGTAGTAAACCTCTCTCGTAAAAATATGGGCTAAGTCACCCACTACTGATTCTTGCGACAGTCTCTGGCTGCACACACTCTCTCTCTGTCCTCTCCCCAAGGCAGTGACCTCAGACACTTTGCGAATCAGGCTACCTTAGAAATACTATCAACATTGGCCCCAGAAGGGATCAAATCATTTATTTACAAGGTTGCAAAAAACTATGAAATCAATGAAGCTGCACACTTCAACAATTCTGTGAGGGAAGTCTGACTTGCACCCTGTTTAAGGCTTCCAAACAAGCCATGCAGTTCTGATCAAAATATCCTCTGATATTCTTCAAGAGACTGTCTAGTGTTTATATGTACACTGCAGTTTTAAGTGGTCTGTTTTATTTTTATTTTTAATTTCAACGTGTGCATATCTCTGAGAGTTAAATGGCCATTGATTGTGTACAGTAGTTCCACAAAATATTGGTACCTCCCTTATGGATGGACCCCTCGCCCCACTGGAAATTCCAATAAAGTTTCATACATTTCTTTAATTTTTTTGACCTCACAGGACCCTAGTCGCCTTCGCAGCCGTTTTTTGGGGAATCACGCAATGCTTGCCCAAAAGAGAGCAGAGGAGAATTGCGTGACATCCCCAAGAAATGGCTGCGAAGGAGACTAACAGAACCCCCACCCCCAGAAAATTCTTTCCTTCCGTGGGGTTGTATGGACATTTTCTGGAACTGTACACTTGTATTCATAAAAAGTTGCTGTTTTATTTCTCTTTTAAGGCAGAAGAAAGTTGTTGGAATAAAGAAGCATTATTGTGTTTTGCATTCTTTTGGTGGAGCTTTGCTTGCTTACTTTGTAGTTTTTACTTGTCAATGACTGTTAAATTATTTACCCAGTATCATTAGTATCTCTGGAGAAACAATGCTTTAATTTAAAATTATTCAGTTTAAACTGTCAGGTGTCTTCTAGAAGACATTACATGTATGAATTTGCAGTCTTACAATGTCTTATCATGTGATGTCATGCAACTATCAGAAGTTTTTGCCTTTGCCTTTGGGGGCTCAGTGTGAGAAGCAAGGGTTTCAATAACTTAAATTGTAAGCGGACACTGATGCTGTAATAGGCAGCTGTGACCAGTAACTGGGCCGCAAGCCCCTTTTCCTCTAGGGGGGCATGCCGCCCCAGAAAAATTTGAAATCTAGAAGCTCGCAAATGCAATTTCTAGCATTCTGGGGATTAGAAAGCGTGCTGTTTTTGTAGCATTTAAAAATTTCAGTGGTCATCGTCGTTGCTGAATTTGCTTTTTTTGAAATCAAAGCAGACAGCGTTAAGAGGTCCTACAGTGGCAGTAGACCACTGGTAACCGGCTTTTATTGAAACCCCTGACTGAAGATGGCTGACTCCTCACAAGGCATGTTTGTTTGGTATATAATAACTTTGTTGGTCAGTTCATCTCTGCAGTAGATTTCCTTTAGTTTTAATTAGAAGCAGTTGTTCATCACAAAATCCAATTCTCTTGAAGGGTAATGTCAGGAAAAGTGTACAATGTAGGGAAAATTTTGCTGCTGACTCTTTTGACTTAATAGCTCAGATTAAATGACCATCTTTGTGCAGTAATAATCCTGGTCTCTAAAATTTTGTTTCCAACCTGTCCCGACTCATTCCTATCCTAGTCTCGGCATCTATAAGCCTTCAAAAAATTTGCCAAGACCTGTCATTGAGTAGTGCAAGGTCCAGAACTTTCCAGCTATTTCTCCACATTACATTGTGTGAGTGGCCCCAGTGAGTCACAACAGAAGTGGGGGGAGGGGGTTAGCTGATAATCCCACATCCTGTAATATCCATCATCCTGTTAATTCCAATTGCAAAAATTAACAAGGGCACATTAATTTGCTCCCTAAATGCCCCATTATGTCAAAAACCCCAAGGGACCTTGCACCTCCCTTGTCCTCCAAAGGACAAAAAAAATCAATATATTTATTAAGTAATAATATTTATTAGAAGATACAAAGTAGGAGAGAGGAAACAACATAAAAATAATGCACAACTGACAAAACTTTTAAATCCACTGCGGCTTTGATAAACAAGACGTATTTACTTTGGCATCAAGTTCAGAAAATATTGAAATACATATTCAAGAAAAAAGCTTATTGATAATAAAAAAATATTTTTGCAGCATACAATAGGCCATTTTGCCCATTTTGCAGGAATATTGCATTTAAAATACAGTTTCTTAGCCCTGGGGGACATTCAAAAGATCACAGCCGTAATTGAATACCGTGAATAATATTGTTTTGGACTTCTTGACAGGTGAAAAACCTTCAGCTGTGTAAATTTTGTTTCAGTTTCTATGAACGGAAATTAAAAAAAGGCTGAAATATAAAATAAAATGTTGGAAGGCATATTTTTTTCCAGTGGCTTAAGAATTTAAACATGAAAATAATAATAAAAAATTGTCTAGCAGTTGACCTTTATAAAGCTCAAGTTATATTTTCTGATGTCCCCAGACTTCCTTCGAAACTCCATGCATAATTTATTGGCGGTAAAATAACGAAACAAATTGGTAGCATATGGGAGAAAACACAACATTTTCAAGTGTATTTTCTATAGTTTCAAGACATTTCACCATATGTTTAGGAAGTGACGAATTCTAGACATTTCTTCATATTTTTCCAGAGGAAAAATACGAATTCGAACCGACGCAAACAAAGAGAAAGTAATTTATGCAAAGTAAGCCAGTGTTATATTTCAAGAGGCGTTTCTATTGGATAAAAACAACAATAGTTTGTGTCTTTCCAACTGTGATTGGTTCTTTGTGACAGCTGGACGCATTGATTGACGTGTGATCACTGCGTGTGGAAGTTGTGCTCTTGGAGCTCGTTTGTGAGTGGTGAAGAAGGTGGACGACCAGCCACTCGTGTGCGTTCTGTAACTCGCGTTTTCGTTGGCTGCTCTAACTCAAACGAAACACCGGCTAGCCAACAAAAAATCGAGAAAGGTTTGTTTTACCTTCACGCCCTCCACCAATTATATTTCTTGCTATTGAGATTCCACGTTTTTGACTTAAAGTTTTCGAAGCGTTTCGAAGAGTTACTGCTCGAGTCTTGCGGTCGCGATTTGTCGCTCAAATTTCTCGTGAAAGTTGTTTACGTCGTCTTTTTCCGGGCGCTTTTTGAAGTCAAAAGCCCCCTTGGGCATTATTTTGTTTTGAAGGCAAGGGTTTGAACCCACTTAGCGCAGAATTCACGTCTAAATTCTGCTTTCTTGTTTTGAATATGGCTTTAGCGGGCAGATGGAAGGTGTCGAGGAGGCGAGGAATGAAAACACAGATGGACTGAGCTCCCAGCCTCCAGACAACGTACAGCCCAGCTATCCACAGGCAGGACTAGCGACTTACACCCAGGGAAGCACAGTTCCAAATGGCCATGGCTCTGAGCAAGTTGGCATACGAGGTGTGCAACAAGTTATCGAAAACCGACCGGAGGTTCAAAACGAAACACATGTGGGGCTGGCAGACGATCGTGGCCACCTCTCTATTTCTAACGTCCCTGGCGGCGTTCAGGTCGCTGTTGTTCCATCTACAGATGATGTTGGAGTGGTAGACGGAAGTTTAGCCAGCGCTGCTGCGGCAGTCGAACGAACAGACGATGGTACACACAGTCATACAGTGGTCACCGCCATGCCTGCGGATTACGGTTTACCCGGGCCTCTTCCTGCTCAGTATGTCATACAACATGACGACCACGAGGGTAGGAGAAACATTTGGTTTATTTGCTTTCCCATTTTATCTCAGTAATTGTTTTGGTGATATGTTAGTTACTGTAATTAAGAGCCTTGATTCACAACCCTCTTGTGTCGATTTCGCACATTGCCAATTTCTTCCACCGCATGGCTTTATTAATTTGTGAAGGCGTGTTTAAATTTCTGTTTCATTTTGGAATTCTTTATTGATCTCCCGAGGCTAAATCTTCAATTAATAGTGAAGCTACATCGAGCCTGATACATGAATTTTTAACTTCCTTGTTTTCAATGACTTCCTCAAAAGATCGAGTTTCGATATTCCAACCCTCATGTTAAATCTGAAATTAAGCACATTTTCGTCATTTTTAAGTTGTGCTGTCTATGTCCTTTGATTTCCCGGCACACGATTCTGGGCATTTCGGGAAGTTAGTTGAGGTTAACATTATTAAATTAATTTCTGATCAAAGTCAAGGGTCCCATTCATGAGGGAAGCAGTTGACTTACAAACTTTAATTTATTCATGCAAATACAACTGGGAGTGTGCATGCTTGCTTTTCTCAACAACGAATGAGGGATTTCCCTCTTCTTTAATGTGTCCAAATTTAACTAATGCTTTTAAAGTTACCCCTAGCATTAAATTAGCTGGTACCCATTTATGTCTGTGTGGATATACATAAATGATGATTGTGGACACAGATGTGAACACTAAAGACAAACATGGACTGTTTAATTACACAACTGATACATTTAGTATGGGCTGTTTCAATATATTTTAGGTTTTTGACAAAGTAAATGATGCAATATAATTCAAGTTTAACGGATAGATACAGTAAACTTATCTGCTGAAAAAATTATTGTGGAAAAAAGGCTTCAATTTTGCAAAATTTTCTGGCGAGCGGGGGAGGGGCAGCTCCCAGAACGCGGTAACGGTATAGGCTCTTTGGCCCCATATTTGCTACTGGGTGGCCACTTCCAGAATCGTAGCTAATTGTACCTTGATTCAATGCTCTGGAATCAAGGGGAATGCATAAGTAAAACATTTTCCTAAATGTCGAACAAAAAAAAATGCAATTCAACCCCATCAGTTATGCAATAGCATTTAAATGTGTCAGATGCTTGGTTATTTTTCCTCCAGAGTACATGTATATGCTTTTTCAGGCAATCAGATTATGCTACACTGTACACGTAAGTGTCAAGATTAAGATTGCCACAGTAGAAAATCCTCCCCCCATTGCCAAAAAAAGTATGCAGGGGACTTGACCCCAGAAAAGAAATCCTGCAGAGGCAGAGAACATGAAAAAAATCCTGCAAGCTGAAAAATCTCCTCCCCTCCCTCCATTACTTTTCTAATTGTCGGCTCCTACACTCTAAGTGTCTTGAACCAGACTGCTTGATCTGAAGACGAGTGCACTAACCATGAGGCCATTGCCCCTTCCTGTGTATTTTTTTTGGCCAGTGCTGACAATACATGTACAATCAACTATGTTAGCCTTTGTGTACATGTAAGTGCAAGTATAGTACATTGTAGAGAGTTAAGAAGTGTTTGGTGTCTTTCATCTGTGTTCCTGGCTTCTGCTTTGGTTTGCAAGTATGTGTTTTGTACTGGTTATGTACTAGGATGATTTTAATGTGCTTCCTAGGTCTTTCACCTAGATGCATTAAGATTAATTGTTAATGGTGTACATGTATGAGATGTGTGCCAACCTTATGAAATCAAAATTCCATGGAATCGTAGGCGTATGGGCACCTATGGCAAGCCAAATGTAGCAATATTCAATTCATATTATTTTTATTCAATTCTATATTCCATGTTCAACTATTTGTTCAATATTCAACTTTTATTCAATATTCAATGCTTCAGTTCCTCTCAACTCGTCGTTTAATATTCAATTATTTATTCAATGTTCAACTTTTATTCAACATTCAATGATTTATTCAATATTCAACTTTTTATTCAACATTCAATCATCTATTCAATGTTTAACTTTTTCTCCAACATTCAGTTATTCATGCAATATTCAACTTTTTAATCAACATTCAATTATTCATTCAGCAGTATTCAACTTTTTATTCAACATTCAATTATTCATTCAATGTTCAACTTTTATTTTATATTCAACTATCTTGAGCCCTCATTTTTTCTGGTCAGTGACTAAAGATAACCTCGTTTCCAGAGCGTACTCCACTTCCGAGAAACATCATGGCGGCGATGGCGGCTGATTTTGATGACTTTGATGTGGAGACTGATCTACCAAGATTTTTAAACTCTGTTCTTGAAAAAGCTGAATATATGTCTTAATGAAATGTGGAAAGGAGAATTGTGGTGCAGCATATCGTTGTTGTCGATCAGACGGTCAGTTTGCTTCGCACACTTGACAAAGAAATTTTAGGTGAGTTTTCATCAGGTTTTAACAATGTGCTTTGTGCTATGCAGCAATTTTTAGCCAATGTATCATTGACTCCTACTACAGTAGCCCGGAATATTTGTCCCAAACTTACAAGTGTTGAGCGCGGTAGACCAGCATTCCACATCTCTGCAGAATTGCTAGAAGATCTTCTAGGGTTAGGATTTAGTCACACTAAAATTGCCGAAATGTTAGGAGTATCTCATTGGACCATATCAAGAAGGATCAAAGCTTATGGCTTGAATGACTTTAGGACGTTTAGTAAGCTAACTGATGATGAATTGGACCAAAAAGTAGGGGACTTTATCCTACAGTGCGGAGCAACAAGTGGTCA
>CBDDTI010000516.1:5000-6519 GCA_965233585.1 bacterium | reverse complement strand
AAGTTCTACGGAGCCTGGTGGCCTCGCGTTGCTAGCTGGAGATGCTTCAGGGGATTCGTGGTTTAGAGAAATTCATGTTCCACAAGCCTGGCGTGTTTATTTAGCGACTGGACTCGATTTTCGCGAAACAAATCGTGCTTCTTTTGAGTCGATCGGAACCCGACTTTGGCTTCAGTCTCCTACCTTGCCACTTTACTATGAAGGAAAGATGATGATGACTCCTTTTCCCCAAAACTACGTGTACGTATTAAGGACAACAACAACTCGCCACATGGTAAGTTTCATCGATTTTTGTTTCCATTTTCTAGCAAATTTTCAGACCTAAACTTCACCTCATATGTTCTCTATATTTTCCTATATTATGTCACGTGTCACACACAGTGAGCCTGGGTTACCTATGTTCGAACCAGGTACTGAGGTAGTATTTGGGTTTTCTGGTGTTGTGTTTTCGTCCAATTCGTCAAAATGGTCCAATTCTAGAGCTACGCTCGCAGTTTCTAATCTCTCTGAAAGCTGGTCGACTTCAGAAGCTGAAGAAGTTGAAGAAATTTTTGCAATTGGAACACCGCTTTCGTGCACGCGTTTCTTCTTCTCGACGTCGCTCGATCGCTTGTTGTCTTCTTTTCTTGGCTCTCAAAGTTCTTTCGGCTGCATTTTCATGGTCTTTTTCTACATATTTCTTCTTTCCAAGGGCGACAGTTGGAACCAATCGACATGGAATTGATCTCAATCTGGCGCTGGCTCTCCGAAGACGAAGTGTTTGCTACAAACTCGTTCACTCTCTAGCACTCTCTTGTTTGTAGCGTCGCCACTCACCGCAGAAATCCACTCGTTTCTCCTCCTAGTAGTAAGTTCCTCCTGTTCTTCCCCTTGATTTGTAATAATCTTAGATATACGAAAAAATCCTAAGCCTTTATGCTTTCCACTTTTGCTCGTACAGCCAACAACAACGCATAAAACCATCCCTTCTCTAGTTTGGATACGGTTTGTTTACGCTTGAGGGACACCAACATGGCGGATAGTAACCGTTGCTAAGCTATTGGTCACGTGGGTGAAACCCAAGAATATTCTGTATGATGCAACCGTGACTTAACACAAAAAACAACATAAGCGGTGATAAATTAAACTGAAGCTAGACTGCGTTGATGAACAGTGGGAATTTCCAGTGTTTCTTCTTTAAAGTCAATTACCCGGGCTCAATATTTCATGGGCAACAGATTGCTTGAATTCTTGTTGCTCGTGTTTGGCCTAATCCTGTAGCACCATTCAACAGATTCCAACAAAATGGTCAAATGTTATTAAACTATGTTGTGCACAAAAATCTTTCAATATGTTGTGTTCAGTTTTAAACTCTTGCGTGCTTTTGTCCGAGTTGTAATATATTCCAAAAAAGTGCCGAAGTTACATAATTTACACACACGTGAAAAGTGATTCAGCAATTTTTTTGGAAACTTGATGTTGGTGCGCACGTGAAGATTAACTGAACTTTTGTAGCCCTCTCCAAGTTGCTCCAAGTAGT
>CBDDTI010000515.1:0-5830 GCA_965233585.1 bacterium | reverse complement strand
TAGGTCGTGCACCTTGAAACTGTGGTAAATTTGTTTGTCAGTGGGGTTAAGCAAACAGTTTTTTACAGTTTGTTCTATTTTAAGTTGTGAGGTATAACAAAGTACTTAATGATTGGAAACAATGATGTTTGTTTCCCTTGACCCACAATGTTACCTGAGGCAAAGCTGAAGCTTCACAAAACATGTGCAACTCTGTGGAACTAGACATGTTTCTAAAGAAAGCCTCTGACTCCATATCTGTCATCCCGCCTCCCAAGTCCTTCCTCCTTAAGGTGATTCCTCAGAAATAAAATTTACCGATGAATTTTTTTGAAACTTTCCCTGAATATTCTCTACCAAGCACTGTTTCGAAAAATACAATAAAAATGATAAGTCACCATTCTCGTTTAAGAGATGTGATGGGCCAATAATACCTCATTTTTGCCTGTTTTCGTGCTAATCACGCGCGTTAATCATCGGTCCACGTTACATTTTGCGGTAGCTCTAAACATAGTTTATAAAAGTAATACTCAGAAAAAAAATTGACAGGTAGAAAGTTTTAAGCATATAGAACAATATCAAATAAAATTTATGGAAACATCACACTATTTGACACGACGTGGGTGTAAAGCGTTCGAAGAGTCGTTATTTTTGCGGTCATAATTTACATCACAGAGTAACGGTTTCGTGCACGCTTTTGCCTATATCTTTTTTTCCTTCCGATAAAATTTTTTAGTTTTCTTTTAAATTAAGGAGGATAATATGCACACTATTATTATGCAATAAAAAATATAGGTCACCGTGCTCATGTAAAAGAAAATGAACATTTATTTCGATATCGAGCTTAGCTTGAGGGAAATTTCTTTCGTTGTGTACGTGCACGCGCTAATTTGCGCGCGCTGATGACGCAAAAATCATGCGCAGTAGGGATACGCAATGCAATACTGAGGAATCACCTTAATGTGTTGTTCTAGCATATTATTCTATGGAAGTTCGTTTTATTTTGAACATCCCATTCCTACCCCTCTGGAAATTCCAGTTTAATTTCCTATCTTCCTTCAAAAAGTCTGACATTTGAGACTCTCCACCTGTTTGGATATTCCAATAACCATACCTACTGCAGTTTGAGTGTGGATATTTTCTGGATTCAGCTGCTTATTGGAATCTGTTCCACTCTTTTAATCTCTGATTACCATTATTAATGAATTTAAAATTTATACCTTCAATGGATAGAGGAGCGTATTTATGGAGGGGCTTATCTACGGAGGGAAATTTGTGTTTCCAAATCAACTGGGCCAGCCTTATAGTTGGAAGTAAATTTACTGCTTTTGCTTCGTTTTACTTTGTATTCAAGAGCAATTTTACAAGTACAAGCTCCCAGGGGCCTTATATTTGGAGGGGTCATTTTGTGTTACCACTTTGGGTAGCTTATATTTGGAGGGACTTATTTTTAGAATTTCACAGTATTTTATAATTTATTAAGAAGTTACATCCAACATTTACTCACTTGTAAGTGTTAACTGAAGTGAAATCCTGTTTATCCATAGGGACAGTGTTCAATAATGCAAACCAGCACATCAATGTTTATGGTGATGATATTGAAGTGGATTATAGAGGTTATGAGGTACAAGGGCAATATCTTTTGATTTTTTTATTATCATATCACCACCACTTTGTGAATCGAAACCTGGCAGAATCTGTGTGCCAATATGCCACAACTCTTAAATTTTGGCACTAAGTTTGTATGAACATCAAACCATCTTGAAATACAAGATTCATTGTGTTCGTCTCTAAAGCATACTTTTGAAACTCTTTTTAGTTGACATAAAAAATTGCAATGTGAGAACTTGTCAAGCATGTCAAAAAAATGTATGATATACATATTTCTTGACTCTATCTTACTCTTCTTACTGTATGCAGCTTTTTTTCCCTAAAATGTAATTTGAAATTGGAACAAAAAACACTTTGTTGCTGAATATAGAGTCCACAGGAAAACCTTTTGATTAACAATCAAGTCATATGATTCATTAATCCGTATTATAATTTTCTTCATGATGGTACCACACAAAATGAATTACTGTGTTAAACTAAATTGATGAACTTCTGGGCTAATTTAAGTCTTTAATTTACAGGTAACAGTGGAGAATTTTATTAGAATCTTGACAGGTAAAGCCACTGTAATATTATCAAATCAGGTCATTTTTACCTGTGCAAAGAAAGAGCAACTAGCTCGTCTGGCTGTACAAAGGCTCTAATACAGTCTATTAATAGATAGGACCCTGCGCGCGCTCTGATTGGTCAAAAACCTATGTTTTATCAGAGTATAAAACATAGAAAAAGCGTGTTTTATTGTTTTGCGCTCGTAAAATCTATATTTTAAAGCAAATGAAGAAGCCTAAGCCGTGTATTAAACTGTAATAAAACACTCCGGTCATTTGAGAACACTCAAGAAATGTAGAAAACACTCGCCTGCAGCTCGTGTTTGCTACATTTCCCTCGTGTTCTCAAATGACCATCGTGTTTTATCATAGTGTAATACACGGCTTAGGCTTCTTTATTTGTTAATTAGTATACACTGTATATCTGCTAGAGCATTCTATCACAAATAGTGTTCTTTCATTGGCTACGTCACTCACTATCAATTCTGTTGTAGATAGTGAGTAGCATTGTAGTGAGTGCTTGTTTACAAACTGGCAGCCTCTTCTTTGCATTTTTGAAGAGTCTGTGAAGAGGATTTAAATAAAGTTCTGAATGACTGGTAGATTTATACTAAAACAATTACCGGTAGATTATGAGCTCAAGATATCTATGTGTGATAGTTGACTCAGGCTGCGCCCTTTTCAAATATCACGTGATAGAAATCTCAAGCTCATGATTTAATTGTTATTAAATAGATTTTCAGAGATCAAAACAGCATCAATTTGGTAAGTAATGGTGCTTCACTGTGTTTTTTATTACCTCAACAGGTCGCTTGCCACCCAGTGTGCCAAGGTCCAAGCGGTTGCTTTCAGATGAGAGAAGCAATATTCTGGTCTACATGACAGGTTGGTGCATCTTTTGCAGTAAATTAACTCTTGAATTCTCATAGTGAATCATGGCTTCTGTTTTAAAAGTCTTACAAATAACTTTGTTGATTCTTTATACTTTTATCAATGTGGAGCTTCAACCAAGTTATTTCTTGACAAGTGGCTGCTATTCTAAAGTGTTAAAATTGAAGGGCTTCGTGCAAAAAAGGCGTATATCGCTTTTTTGGCCGATTTTCATTTTTTGCAGGATCAAGCTGATTTTTGGCAGACTGACTTGTTTTGACTTGAAAAGCATCGTTCCGTAATTTTTTTGGTCGATTAGCGCTTCGTTCTCCAGAAATAACGTATGCAAAAAGACTTAGTTTTGCGTTAGAGCGGCATCTTAATGAGCGAATCTTTCGAAGGCAGATTTCGATTACTTTTAGCAGCTTTGACTGCATGTTTTCTTTAAAGAAGTGTTTTGGTTTTTGAAATAAGTAGAGAAACAGATTTAAAAAAAAAAAACAGAAAAAAAAAAATCTGCCGACCTTGTTTCGAACCGGTGTCACGACAAAACAAATTCACATCAGCCCGCTTAGCGCCTCAATCGCTTGCGCTAACGAAGCAGTAGTAACCGATTACCGTAATTATATGGCTGATAAAACTTAGCGAAACAAAAGGTTTCTTTTGTTTTTCGTTGAACAAAAGGTCTCCAGAGGAAAGCTGAGTTTTTTTGCATACATTATTTCTGGAGAACGAAGCGCTAATCGACAGAAAAAATTACGGAACGATGCTTTTCAAGTCAAAACAAGTCAGTCTGCCAAAAATCAGCTCGATCCTGCAAAAAATGAAAATCGGCTAAAAAAGCGATATACGCCCTTTTTGCACGAAGCCCTTCAATTACAATATTGTTATAATCACATGTACATTGTATGTCAATAACAGAATATGGCTTTTTATTAATTAAGAACTCTTTGTTTGTGTTTTGTATAGTTGGTGCATTTCATAGCCATCCTAGACTAGGACTTTGACTTGAATGTGCTGGTTAATCACATTATACACACATACATAGCTTTGCTTATTTTAATGTCAAATGTATTTAGCACTATTTGTACTAATTGGGAGCACTGTAAATAAATAAACAGATATTTCAAACAGAGCATAAACTATTAACAAAAAAAATCTCAGTTGGTGGGAGGCTGACCAGAAGAATTACATTTTTCACAGATCTTTGTTGTTTTCAGTATAATCGTTGTTGTCTAGTTTGTAACCTGCAATTGCTGATGCTGTAAGTGTTGTTTTGTTTCCAGGACATGGAGGTGATGGCTTTCTCAAGTTTCAAGACGCTGAGGAGATAACAAGTATTGAGCTGGCAGATGCATTTGAACAAATGTGGCAGAAAAGACGGTAACAATTCGATTAATTTTTTACTCCAAATTAAAGGACAAATCAATTTTCATAGGCTATTAATTTTATTTTTGCTAGCACATCTTCTTGCATGTACCAATCATTTTTACTATCCTTCTCAGGTATAATGAGGTTTTCTTAATTGTGGATACTTGCCAAGCGTACTCCATGACTCAAAAATTGTACTCGCCAAACATTCTTGCTGTTGGCAGCAGTTTAGTGGGAGAGGACTCCCTTTCTGTGAGTATACCTTATTATTGTTCTTTTTTAGCAATAAATAAAATTAAAATCTTTGTCCTGCCGGAGGGCTAAGGGGGACTGGGCAGCATCTCGAATAGAAGAGAATGACCAGCCCTCTTGGCTATCGTGCATGACTCATTAAAGTATTATTATTTGGATTGTAAAGCCTGATCAGGCGTGCGTTTCTCAAAAGACCCGAAAACTTCTCGGGCCCGAAGACTTTTCGGGGCTCTTTTCGGGTGAATTTCTCGGGTCCCAGAAAGCGTTTCTCAACGCGTGCGAAAACACCCCGGATTCTCACCCGAGTTTTTCGTGTTGTTTTCCCGGGTTTGCAGCGCAAGCTTGACAGTGATTTGTTAAGAGCAGCTCCGCGTAAATATCAACTAGACTTGGAAATAGCGAAAAAATCGAATTTCTCCAAACTCGCTCAGATTGAAGCCCTACGGGCACTAGTTACAAAAATATTGTTTTAAGTTCGCTAAATCAAAAATTATTTTTTTTACGATTTTTTTCTTTTCGATGCACCAAATCGGCCAAAAGCGATCGAAAATGAGCGGCATATTCAGAGGCTCGGAAACTGAAAAGTAAAGCTTTTCATGAAAAACTGATTGTACGTCGTATTTTTACTTCCTTTCTTGTATACGTAGAGCTAATTAGCTCGTGATTTGATTAGAACTAAAATATTTGAGGAGTTTTCTAAGTTAACGACCCAAAACAGCTAAACAAGAGGTCTACATTTAGCCTATTTTCAAATGATAAAAAGGCATTCTGGTACACGGATTTTCCCAAAACGACTAGTTTGGTCAGAAAGAGCATTGTTTATTCTTCAAATTAGTGAAATAAAATTTTTGGGTAATTAAAATCGTGAGCGCTGAGATAGCGAGCTAAATGCAGCACTTCTGCCTGAAAACGTGACCTTTGACCCAAGTGTAATGAAACCGATTACGGCAAGAAAAACAAACGCTTCGTTATCTCGAAACGTTTTTTGGTGATATCTCTCTGAAAACATTATTGCAAGAAACTATTTCCAGAAATGAAATCTTACAGGGTCAAAGAAGAAGCTAAAAGTCGCATTTTGACTCAATAACTTCGTTTGCCGAGAACTGAAGTTAACTGTGACAGTTAACGAGTTTCAGTGATATTTGCGAAAGGATGTTAGCCGATAGCTACCTAAATATTTATATTCATAGAAGAGTCGT
>CBDDTI010000514.1:0-20086 GCA_965233585.1 bacterium | reverse complement strand
TAAGGACCATCAGTGATGGGGACATGGTCTGCCAAAAAGCATTTGAGAAGTACATAGGTGAATTCGACTTTGTGAAACACCTGAAATGTGGCACTCTCACAAAAATTTGACGGGACTGTGAAGGGATACCCATGGTTCAAGAAGAACTTTTTTTAAGTTAGTCCTACGCACAGCGGATCGGGTTGGGGAGAGATCCTGAACACATTAATGGACTCCTTCTTCCCACAATCAACACGTTTTTAGGGAAGTTGATTGTCCCAACTATGGTAATGGTGATGAGAGCTAATGTTTCGAACATTGTTACTTCTAGGAAAGTTGAAGCAGCATGGAAAAAGTTTCAAAGGGTACAAGGCACCAGGATTGGATGAGCTTAGACCTGTGATACTGAAAACATCTAGATGAGAAGACCACGGAAAGAATTTTCGGTTCTGTACAATGTCAGCCTAAGTCTGGGGTATATCCCCAAAGTCTGGAGAGGGGCAAAACTCATTCTCATTCCAAAGTCAGGGAAAGATGACTACAGTGATCCCAGAGCATTCAGGCCAATCACGCTATCATCATTCATACTGAAAGGCCTGGAGAGAGTCGTAGCCTGGCACCTAGAGGAGTTGGGCATTGTCAATAAGCTTTCTCCTAGGACAACACGCCTTCAGAAAGCATCATAGCACGGACACTGCTCTATCAGAGGTTGTGAACGTGATTGAAAGCTCAGTACTGAGAGGCGGCAACACCTTGGGAGTGTTCTTTGACATCCAAGGGGCATTTGATAATGTCCGGGCTGACAAGGTGATTGAGGGGATGCGTCTCAAGGCGGTCCCAGAGGGGATAGTGAACTGGTATGGTTACTATCTTGAGAACAGGGAAGTGTCAATGTCCCTGGGAGGCAAAATGGTACAACGTTCAATAACGAGAGGCACGCCGCAAGGGGGGATACTCTCACCGATGATGTGGAACTTATTGTTTGACGTACTACTATCAAGGCTACAAGGGTTCTCAGCTGTGAAGCCGTATGGATACGCAGATGACGGGATGTTCTTGGTATCAGGAATATGTCCGGAGACCTTGGTGGACCTGGCACAACCTGCAATTGACTGTGCAGTTGCATGGGGTGAGGAGAATGACTTGACATTCTCCACTAGAAAAAACAGCAGTGGTTCTCTTCACAAGGAAGAGAAATTTGAAGCTGAGCAATCAAGTCCGGATGAATGGAGAAGAACTAGAGTACATGAAAGAAGTCAAGTACCTAGGGATCAAATTAAACCATAAACTGAACTGGCAGGAACATATCCTGGATAGGATCAAGTACTGCAAGGGGTTGATGGTTCGTCTGCGCACAGCGATCGGTGGTAAGATGGGGTCCCATCCCCGAGAATGATGCTGTGGGCATGTAACAGTCTGGTGATTCCGGCATTATCCTACGGGTGATGATGTGGGGCAGTCAGATTTTAAGCAGCAAGATTGAGTCTGAGTTGCTAAGACTGAACAGGTTGGCAGCAATGGGAGTTGCACCAATGAGGAGGGAAACACCGACTGCAGGTCTGGAAGTGACCCTCAATCTGAAACCACTCACCATCGTTATGAAGGAGCGTGGATTAGCAAGCTTCACAAGACTGTCCAAAGGCCCAATTTGGGATGGGCTGGGACATGGCAAGCAGAAAAGGTCCACAGACGCTTTTTGGGGGGATCTCTGCGAGGCCCTGAAGATCGACTGCACGCAGGTGGATGGTAAGAGGTTTAGCCAGAATTGGCATCCACCAGTAAGGACAGACAAAGATGGTAAGACAGAAACTCAGATGTCTTATTAAAACAGTGAAAAATGAGGGCTGGGTTTCGGTTGGGTACTGCCTCCTAGGGGGTGGGGTCGGGTTGGAACTCGGCACTTTAAAAATCATTGGTAAAAGCACCTCTCAATGCCTTTACAAAGGGTTTACAGACCATTTGTGAAAAATATTAAGGGGGTGGTTAAGGAGGGGGTTAAATAGAATTGATTTGTGGCTTTGTTTCCGGTCACTTTGTTTTAACCCTTTTATAAATTGCAGGAAGGTTGATGATCTCTTCACCGTTTTATGCGAGATGAGGGTGAAATGTACCTACATCAGGCTCTTTCGAGCTCGATGTAGGCACATTTCTTCTCAAAACGTTCTCAAAACACCTTAAAACAGTCTAAAACGGGCTTTTAACCATCCGTTTACGCATGAAAACCATCTTAAAGCGCTCTCAAACCACCTTGATGGCATCTACATTGAGCCTGTTGCAGGCTCAATCGAGCCTGTTTTTGTCTGTAATCGGCCTGCAACCGGCTTGTTTTCGTCTGCAATCGGCTTGCAACAGGCTCGATCGAGCCTGTAATCGGCTTGCAACAGGCTCGATGTAATCGGCTTGTTTTCGTCTGCAATCGGCTTGCAACAGGCTCGATTGAGCCTGTAATCGCCGTTGCAAGCCGATTGCAGACGAAAACAAGCCGGTTACAGGCTTGTTGCAACATCTATTTTTCTCTATTTTTCATTGTCAAATTGTTCTCGATTTAAAAGCGCAAAGAAAGGTTCTGAGAATGAAAAATGTTTAAAAATTCCGTTCTTTTTGCTCCAAACTCGCTCAAATGTAAAACTTTTTAACAATAAAAATGTTTAAATTCAACTATGAAGGAGAGCGCTTAATTTAAATGTTTTACAGTTAAACCATTTCAGTATATCATTGAGCCTTGTTCAGATAACACTCGCTGCAAAATCATGTTCTGTAACATTGATTTGTTCCAAAATAATCCAAAAGAAGACGTTATTCTGCGACACATCTCCATTCTTCTCAACACAATAAACAAAACTTTAAAATTGTTGGAGAAAGAAGTATTAGTTTATTGTCAAGACGTCAAAAATCACACGTTTTTATTTTATGGACCAAGAGATGATTTTGAAACTCGCGCACAAATCATTCCTGTTATTCAAAAAGAACTAGAAGTGTACCATTATTACAAAAAAACTTTGGAACTTTTGTACATAATTTTTGCTCAAAATTTTTACACTCAGTTTTTTTGTTAAAACATCAATATTCCAAATAATGTCAATTTTAGACTCGTCGTCCGAAAGCGAAGATGAACAACAAATTATTTCATACAACGTTTATTATGACCCTAATTATGTAGAAGACGATGTTTCGCCTGGGCTATTGAGTTGTTTGTACTTTTTATGGATGACACTTGGTTTATTTGCTTTATTTGAATATCATTATCAATTATATTATGTGAATGTCAATAATAATACCAATGATTCTTTTTTACGTAATAATACAAACAATTCATTGATTTGACGTACAATGTCTTATTTTTTTAGCGCGTGTCTTTCGTTCCTTTACATTCAATTCATGCAATGCTGTCAATGCAAACAATTCATTGATTTTGCGCGCAATGTGCATTTAAATGTACAATATTATATGCATAGTATAAGCAGTCAAAATCGTCTCTTATTTATAATAAATATGAAGAAGAGCGCGTTTTGACCGAAATTTTTATCATATAAATAAAAATCACAAATTCCATAATTTGAAATCCTCATTCTAAATTAAAATTTTGTTTAATTGACATCAACACCCAAACCCGTCATGAAATTTTTTATTTCATTTTTTTGTGTCATTTTTTTGACACAAAATTCCTTTGCCCAAAACCTTTCTTTTTTTGAAAATATTTTAAAAATGTCTTCTGGATTTTACCCCCTCTTTAATTCCACTATCAACTCAACTGTAACCAACCAATTGACGACCATCAGCTCCACAACTACTGCGTCTACCACCACCACAATTACTACGACTTCCGCCGCCCCGTTTACGACCACTACAATTACCACCTCGAGCTCCATTACTATTACAACTACCTCTACTTCATTGTCTAGCAGCACCACATCCACAACTACTGTTTCTTCTACCTCACCAATCATCATCTCTTCAACTTCATCAATTACCTCTACCACCAACAGCGTCACCACCACTGTACCAACCTCCATGCCTACAACTTCAACAACTTCGACTGTATCAACCACTAGTTCCACAACCGCAACAATCACCTCTAACACTCCATTAACCACTGTCTCTTCACCTACATTAATTACCTCAACTACCACCCCTACTACCTCAACCACCAGCCCCACATTCACAACAAACCCCTCCGCAACAATCACCTCTACCATCACCACTTCAAAGCCTTTAATCACTATTCCAAAGATGACATTTGGTGAATTTTTGCTTGAACAATTTACCTTTGACAGTAAGTCTCATTTGTTTCAGTTTTACATTTATTTTCTCTAATATTCATATTACTATTTTGCAGACGGATTTAAATTATTAGTAATTGTTATTCTTATGATCGTATGTCTTTTGGTAACGGTCCTAACAATTAAATTTTGGAGATTGAATAACCAATTAACTCAACACAATCAACCCAATTCTGAAGTAAGTATTTTATTTTAAAATTTCTGTTTTACAAAAATTATAATTTTCCTATTTATTTTCAGTTTTATGAAATGTCAACACTTCGTCGTGAGAAAGCCAGTCAAGATTCAACTTCTGAAACAAATGTTGAAGTTTTGGACGCTCCTTCTTCTCCAGCTGTTGTCAATTCAGGACCAAAAACATGCAACAAAATAATGAATACCGATGAATCATATTTGACGGATTTGGCGGTAAAAAATATTCTTTTATTTTCAAAATCATTCATTATAATCATACATTTACTTTATTATTTTTAGAAGTCTCATTTTCAACCAGTGATTCGCCCAATTCCGTTGTATCCACGTACTACGCTCGAGAGACGACGGGCTCAATATTTCAATGAGTCTTTCAACCCTCTTTTTCCCGTCACCACCGCTCAAGATGACCCAACTCCGTTATATTCACGTTCTATGTTTGACAGACGACGAACTCAAATTTTCAATGATTCTTCCAACCCTCTTTTTTCCGTCACCACCGCTCAAGAGGAGTCTTCAAAATCTACTTCTTCTGTTTTGCATCCGCCCACTTCGCTTTAAATTTTTATTTTATATTTTATTGTATTAGTAGGTAAGGTATTATTTAGAGTATGCGCATCTCTTTTATTTTAAAATATACATATGTACACAGTAACCACCTCATTTCATTGTTGAATTTTGGGTAGTTTTTTTTTAATGCCGAAACACAATTCCATGAACGCCTTTGTTATTTCTTCCAATCCTCTCAAAGGCACCTGGATTTTCATGATTTTTGTCGAATATTGTTGGTTGTTTTCATTATACTGAAAAAGCATGCGGTTTAAAAGTGATCAATTTTTGCTATCAATTTTACTTACGTGTTCCTTTTTCATGTAGATTACCGGCCAGGTCGACAATCCTCCAGCTTTTTGAATATGCCTCAAACCAGTGATTCCTACGGTCACTTGAGGATTAAGGTATACGACCTTATACATTGGTTTTATTGGAAGGCTAACACTTTTTTCATCCACCTTTTTGTTCTTGATTAGTTCAATAAACTTCTTTAGTGTAGCCGGATTTATGTACATGTACTGGAATAAAAATTTTATTATTTCTGCAATGAAATCAGGCCAAATTTAATTATCAAAACTTACGTTATCTGGCCCAAAAAAGTACGCTTCTCTTGTAGAATGTTCTTTTTGCCATTCCACAAAATCAATGTCTCTAGTGTCAGCCATTTTTTCAGTTGTCCAATTTCGAAAAAATACTTTTTGCTCCTCTTCATTCATTAAAATTTGATACGTCATCAACGATGCACCTTCATAGACCGCGTGGTTGTTAATTTCATTTTCTAACATCAGCATCTTCTTAATCGGATTTTTTCTTTTCTTTCCTAAAACATCTTGTGTCTGTTCGTCAAGGTCTTCATCCGTACTAATTACATTGTCATCATCAACATCATCATCATCATCATCATCGTCATTATTTTCTGAACTTTCATCGCTCGGTTGTTCTACTTCAGTTGAAGCATCATCAGAGTTGGAAGTTAACTCTTCCGCTTCCGATTCCTCAATTTCTTCAGACATGTCATCTGATTCCGATGTTGACATGTTTTCTTTCTTTTTTTGTTTCTTTTCTAAAATGTTGATCAAAATAGCAAATAAGGTTCACGTAATAAAAATATAAATTTCAAATTACCTGATCTTAATTGATGTTTTTTATTTGAATTCTTCTTGGAGTTCCTAGTTTCACGTTTCTTCTTACCAATCTTTTTATCATTTTTTTCTGTCTCCTTTTTGGTCTTCTTTTTCTTCTCCTCCTGAATAATCTTATGATTGTCCTCTTTGGCATCTTTGATGCGAGAATTTAATTTTCTCTTTTTTACTGGTGATTCCTTCATGTTCTTTTCTTAAATGCGGGTTATTTACTCTAAACTCAAATTTACACTGACATTCAAAGTAAAAATCCCATTCTTTTAAACCTTTTTAAAGTTTAATGTCTACCACCAACATGCGCTAGTTGACGCCCTAAAGGACCCAACACCGTCCATGTGTGAGGGCAAGTGATCGATACGATCATCGAAATAAAATTTCAATTAAGAAACTAAGCTCGTGATCAAGAAATTTAAAAACTCGAAATGACACGAACATAAATTTTCCGTTGATTGAAGTATTTAACGGAGATTAGATGATGTACATTGCATTGTCAACCAAGCACGTGTTCAAGGAATTTTAAAAACTCAAAATGACATGAACATAAATTTTCCGTTGATTGAAGTATTTAACAAAGATTAGATGATGCACATTGCATCGTCAACCAAGCACGTGTCCAAGGAATTTAAAAAACTTGAAATAACATGATCATAAATTTTTCATTGATTTAAGTATTAAACAGAGATTAAATGATGCACGTTGCATCGACAATCAGTGACCATAAATTTACTGACAGAAATCTGATTGTTCAGGGTGTTGGGCAGGATTTTTCTCATGCAGTTATTTCCTTGTGCGATTGGTCTAGAAACCGTTTAAAAGTGAGCGCCTCACCGCTTAAATTTCTATAAAAGTCAGGATTTATATTTTCCATTCCGTCATTCCATTTTCGTTCATTTACCAAGAAAAGTCTTCTACTCCAAGTCAATTCACAAGGTAAAAATGCCTGGTCTTAACAATTCTGAATCTCGTCAAGTAACCCATGACTCGCAAGGGTTAAGGGTTACAGTACGTATTGCTGATGATTCAACATCAAACTCTAACATCAACAACAACAACAACAACGCTGCCGATGATTCAACATCGGACCTTACAAACGTTATAAATAACTCTGACGATTTGACATCAACCATCAATTCTGATGATTTAACATCAGTCTCTCCAACTGTTGTACCGATTGGACGAGGCAGGAGGTTAGCGAGACCAAATAACGTCTCAAACCCCTCTCCTGTCGGTCGCGGAGTTGGACGAGGTGGGTCTGTCCGCAACACCTCAAATATTTCGAATGTCGGGCGTGGTGTTGGTCGAGGTCAACCAATTCAAAGAAATCCTCAACCATCTACTTCTGCTCCAAGGGCTGGGCGGGAGGTTGGAGGCGGTGCTGGCAGGGGTGGAAGATATTTTCACCCTTACCGTCGTCCAGCAACTCAAACTTCGGCCTCTACCATAAACGGTACTCGTTCAAGTTCCGTTATTTTTATGGACAGCGATGGGGAAGAAGTTGAGGAGGAGGAGGATTTTGATGAGTCGAATGACGACCACCTCTATTCTACTTGTGTCGAACATTTATTCAACAGAAGAAGAATAATTTTTGATATTAATGAAAGATATGCTGAGTCTTTGATTCAACGTCAAATACGCGCACTTGAGCGTCAAAATATTTGGCTACAAAACGAATGCCAAAGATTAAACACTCAATTGCAACGATGTAGGGACTTGTTGTCTTCTTAAGATTTTTGAGTTTATAATGTATATATTGTATAATGTAGTCTCAAATTAATGTTAAAATAAATTTTGATTTCAGAATTTTGTAAGAATGCCGAAATCTTACGTGTGTCCCGAATGCCAAAAATCATTTGACAGAAAATCTTCTCGCGACAAACATCATTTATTCCGTCATCGCGAAACTACAAAATCTCGAGCTCGGACCCCACTTAATCAGTCGTTTCAATGCCCATTTTGTGAGAACGAAGTAAGTTCCTTTAAATCGAGAAAAGATTTAGTCTCACACATTGACGCTTCTCATTTAGAGAATTTAAATTATTCATTGTACAAATCTGCACTTAACGGAAAAATCAAATTTTATCGAAAACACATTTTTTCAAAAGAAACGCTTCAAGGATTTGTTGCAAATAAAAAAAATAGACAAGAAATAGTTGACGTTATTTGTCACGAACTAAGTAAAACTTTTACGGTTAAAGTTGCCCTTATTTTGACAGCGGCGTATCAAATTCCTGATTTGAATTCCGCTGCAGAGAAGAAGGTCATTGAGCCAAATACTACCAATATTGATGATACCACTGATAAACCTTCTGATCAGTCGTCGCCTCAAATATTGTCCAATGATCGAGATGTCTTTGCTCTAAGAACCAGCTACATTCAATTCACGTCTTTTGATTCATCCCGCTCGTTAAAAGGCAAAGTCCAAAAATTATTACATAATTTAGTAAATAGAGAAGAAGATTTGTTAATGAGAGGTTCTGGATGGAGATTTGAATCTTTATCTTTTAGCGATATTCAAATTACTAGCATTTGATTTTTATGAACTTATTTTGTTTTATTCAAAAAAATTTCAAATAAACTTTGGAAATGGATTTTATAGAAATTCCACGTGATTTAAAGAGATCTAATTGCTTGGAATGGAAAACTCGTTACGATAAATTCAATTTTCTTTATCTGTACATTAGACATCTTTTTCCTGAGGAAACGGTTTCCGTTGTTGATTTTCGTCAAATGCCGATAAAGTATCTTAAAAAGTTTAATATAAGAGGTTTCAAGTTCCCTCTTCAATTTTGTAATTTAAAAAAATTTCTAAATAGAAACTCCCATTTACCAATTTCAATTTCAGTTTTTTATGAGAGTGAAGGTCAAGTTTCAAAGTTAGGTTTTTTTACTAATAAAAACAACAACAGAAACAAAAACATTTTAAATTTGTTAATGATAAAATATGATCCTGAAATCTCTCTTGAAAATGAATCTCCATTTTCTCGCCTTGCAAAACCAATTCAACGCAAGAAAAAATCTTCTTGTAAAAAGATTGTCAATTGTAGTTCTAATGTCAAATTGGGTTTTTCTTCCAAGTTTAAAAAGATCAAGGATTTAAATCAACAGCACCATTTCTTTAAAATTACCAAAATCCAAGGTTTTTTGAATAATCGGGCCGGACTGTTGTCGGGTAAAAAAGCAGCTCAACAAAAGCACATCTATTGTGAAAAATGTCTGCTACATTTTCGATCCAAATCTAAAAAAGAAAAACACGAAGACACTTGCTGCGATAAACAACGTGCTGTCTACCCAACCAAAAATTCCTCCATAAGTTTTACCAATCATAAACATAAATTTCATGCTCCTGTTGTTGGATTTTGTGATTTTGAATGTGTACTTCAAAGAAACAAAGAACGATCTAAATGTCAACTCTGTTTAAAAACTGAGTGTTTGTGTGCTTTTCCCACCAGTGACGATATAAACGTGCATAGACCAGTGGGGTATAGCT
The DNA here is from genome assembly GCA_965233585.1 of bacterium. Lineage (GTDB taxonomy): Bacteria > SAR324 > SAR324 > SAR324 > NAC60-12 > CBDDTI01. The sequence goes on along the minus strand of CBDDTI010000514.1, from coordinate 10,454 downwards.
TGCTTTTTGTGGATTCGAATGATGAAGTATTTTTTCAAGAAGAATATGTAGGAGAGGATGCAGCCAAACATTTTTTGGATCGAATGCATTTCTATGAAAAAGTTGTTGACGAAAGAAAACAAAAATTTAGACATATTGTTAAAAATCAATCTAGTCCGCAAGAATGGCAAATGTATCAAAAAGCAAAAGTTTGTCATATTTGTGGTGGTCAATTCAAAAAGTACTCTAGAAATTACAGAAAAGTTCTAGATCATGATCACGTAACAGGGAAAATAATGGGCGCAGCTCATTCACTGTGTAACTTGACGAGATCCGGCCCCTTTCACACACCAATTTTTTTCCACAACGCTCAAGGGTAAGAAGTCTTAATTGGGTTTATTTATTAAACTAACACAAATTATGTACGCGTTTCAGATACGATTTGCATTTAATCGTGGAAGAGTTAAATGTTTCCAAATTTAAGCAAAATGTAAAAGTCTTAGCAAAAAACAGTGAAAAGTTTCGCACTCTTACATTGGGCAAATTTAAAATTCAAGATTCGTTAGAGCACATTTCTGGCAGTCTAGATGCACTTGTTCAAGATTTGAATCAGACCTCGAATTTTACCTTTCCCATTTTACAACAAATGGAAAGATATAAAAAAATTCCTGTTCGTCAAAAATCAAAAGCTTTAAAACTTTTAAAAAGAAAAGGCGTTTTTTGTTACGAACATTTCCAATCTCTACAAGAGATGAAGAAAAGTCGAAACCTTCCGTCCAAAGACTCTTTTTATTCTGAATTGAACGAAGAACACATTACGGAAGCGGATTATTCCCATGCTCAAGAAGTCTTTAAATCGTTCAAATGCAAGAATGTGGTGGATTACATGATGCTCTATTGTTCTTTAGACGTTGTTTTGCTGTGTGAAGCATTTCTTCAGTACAGGAAAATGGTCATGGAACATTTTCAATTGGATCCTGTTTATTATCTAGGTAAATTTTAATCTTTAACGTTGGATGTATCGTAATACTAAATTTATTCTACCTAAATTAGGAATTCCTGGCTTGAGTTTTGATGTCATGCTTATGTTCTTTCAAAATTCAGAACAAGCTAAATCAGATAATAAGCTCACATCCGAATCTGAAACCTCCAAACCCCTCGGATCATTAGATGTCTATTCTGATCCTGAAATGGAGCGTTTTTTTACAAAGGGTATCAGAGGTGGGCAAAGTTTTATCGCTCAGCGTTATGCCAAAGGGAATAGCAATCCTAGAAAAAGCGGCGATCACTTGTTATACATTGATGGTAATTTTATACTGTATTATCTGATAAAATCATTTTGTTATGATCCGTACAATTTTTCAGCCAACAACTTATACGGGAGTATGGAAACTTTAAAATTACCAGTTTCTGATTTCCAATGGGTTTCAAAAACTGAATTTAAAAAATGGACTGCTGAAGATATTATCAACATTCCTTCGCAAGACGATACTGGATATGCGTTTGAAGTTGATTTGCATTATCCTTCTCATCTTCACCAGGTAAATCCGATCTTTGTTGTGATACGTTATTTATTGTTTTGACAAGTTACACGATATCATTTTCAGGCACACGATCAATTTCCGCTGGCTCCGTATACAGACACGGTTTCTTTTAAACATCTATCTCCTTACAATCGCCGTTTACTGAAACATCACTGTCCTCGAGATTATAGGAACAAAAGATACCGGAGCAAGAAATTGTTGAGCACTTTTTATGACCGAAAAAAGTACGTGGTGCATCTGGAAAACCTGCAGTACTACTTGAAAAAGGGCATGAAGTTGCTGAAGATAAGAAAAGTCATGAAGTTTCGACAAAAAGCTTTTTTAAAGGAGTTCATCGAAAAGGTTACAAAGCTGCGATCAAATGCTCGCAATGACTTTGAACTCCGGCTTTTTAAACTTTTTGCCAACTCTACTTTTGGAAAATTTATTGGTAAGTTTTGAGATAAGATAATTTAATGATGTTGAGATTGTAAAAGACGCAAAAGCGTAATTTGACGCAGTGTGATTTTTCTGTAAAAAATGAATTTGTTAAATACTCAAATGAATTTGGGGTCATTTTTATATTTTCTTTAATTTTGAGGCACAAGTGCGTGGTGGTACCGGCGACAGTTGCGGCAGTACGTCCTGCCGGCACCAACCACGCACTTAGCCTCATCAAAATCATCATCTTCAGCAATATCGGCTTCGTTGGCGGGGCTGACGTCGGCGGGGATGACGTCAGTGGGGATGACGTCGGTGGGGATGACGTCGGCTGGGATGACGTCGGAGGGGATGACGTCGGCGGGGATGACGTCCGGACGGCCGGCGACAAAGTCGGCGATGGAGGCGGCGGCCGTCCTGATCATCATGATCAAGCCTCTGGCGAGCCGTCTAAGACGGCCACCGCCTCCCATCAGTGGTGGACGCGGCGGTGTCTCGCTCAATGGCGGGTCCGGCAGCAACTTGAACCTCTCCTCCTCCTCCTCTTCCGTCCATTTCGCCCTCAACACCTCGTATTTCCCCCTCCTCATCATCCTCCCCAACTTTCCTTTGTCCATTTTCCTTTTCCTTCTCCTTCTCCTCTTCCTTCTCTAAAATTTGTTTTGAATTTTCCCGCATGGTTTTGTCAATTTTAGAAAATGAATCTCCAAACCTTCACATATTAATTAGCAAATTATCTCATAAATATTCATAATATTAAATCAATATTAAATTAAAAATTCGCGAAATGAATTAATCAAGTACGCAAACTTTTGAAAAATCAATTTTTATAAAATGTTGTGTTTATTTTGTAATCAAAAAGAAAAAGAAAAATGATCAAATTTAAATTTTAATTTTTTTTTGTAACTTTTCGAGCTGTAGATGGAGACCACACTGATGGAAATGCCGTTACTTGACGCACTTCTGGTGTTGGTGAAGGTTCCACGTGACGATAGGGTGGTGGTTTAGATTTTGATGTCGATTGTGAAGACAAATCAAATGACACGCGATGAGAGGTCTGCTTCCGTGACTCCGGCTCCGGCCTTTGTGGGACGGATTTGTACGGGGTTCGTGATGGCCAAGCAGGTGCTACGGGTCGCTCGGAAGATGCCCATGATCCCCCACCCAAGGCCGCAGAAGATGACCATGCTCCCCCAGTTTTAGTAGATGACCATGCCCCCTCAGTTTTAGTAGATGACCATGCTCCTCCGCCCACAGCCCCAGAAGATGACCATGCTCCTCCAGTTTTAGTAGATGACCATGCTCCCCCGCCCCCGGCTCCGGTTTTAGTAGATGACCATGCTCCCCCGCCCCCGGCTCCGGTAGTAGATGTGCTCTTCCACGACTCCGGCTCTGATTTTTGTGGACGGACTTGTACGGGGTCCGTGATGGCCAAGCAGGTGCCACGGGACGTTCGGAAGATGCCCATGATCCCCCACCCAAGGCCGCAGAAGATGACCATGCTCCCGCAGTGATATGGGACGGCTAGTTAGCTTAGGTGATTGCGCACATAATCAATTTTCTTTATAAAATAAATCTTATTCTGCATTTCAGAAAATGTTCGAAATTACTCTGAAGTGGTCCTTTGTGGTGATGAACAGAGCTTAAGGAAAGCCAGTCTTGGTCAACACATCAACAGTTTTCAAATCATCAATGAAAACTTGGTGGCTGTCAACAAGAAGCCGGCAATAATAGAGCTCAGGAAGCCTTTGGCTGTTGGATTTTCTATTTTGGAATTGTCCAAGTTGTTTATGTACAGATCGTATTATGACACGATTCAACAACATTTTGGTGAAGAAAATGTGTCTTTATGTTTCTCAGACACGGATTCTTTTCTTTTAAAAGTAAGATGCAACAACTTGGAAAGGGAAATGAAAAAATTGGAGCACATATTTGATTTTTCAAAGTACCCCAAACAACATCCTCTTTTCGATGACAGTAGAGCCAATCAGCTTTTTTATTTCAAAGACGAACTAAAAGGCAGAGCAGCTATTACTCACTTTATAGGCTTACGTCCAAAATGTTATTCTATGAAAATTACTGATTTTTTAGACAAAAACAAAACAGAAGAAAAGAAAATTTGCAAAGGTTTAAAAAAATCTAGCATAAAAAAGCAATTAACCTATAACGATTACAAAAAATGTCTGAAACGGACTGTTCTAATTTACAAATCTTTCAAAAACTTAAGATCGAAGAATCATAAAATTCGGACATGTTTTCAAAGAAAGATTGCGTTATCAGCAATGGATTCCAAAAGACACATTTTGAATTGCGGATATCACACTTTATCACTAGGAAATTGTCTTATTGTCAACAACAAATCGTCTAAATGCCCTATTTGTAAATAAATAAAACATATTGTTACTTTTATTTAAGAAAAAATTTTTAAATATTTTTCAAAAACTAGCAAAATGGATGGTTTTGATTTAAGGTTCAGTATTCCTTCCAACATGTTAATTGTTGGCCCAACATCGAGTGGAAAAACAACGTGGCTTAAACATTTAGTGGTTGGTAGGCATGAATATTTTGCAACTCCACCAGAAACAATGTTGTTGTTCTACAAAGAACCACAAAAAGCTTATGAATACATGGAAGATGATATGAATCGAGACAAACGTTCAAACTCTCGCTTTCTAACATTTCGTAAATTTAAAAGTATTCCAAATTCAATTGAAGAATTGAAAGATATTTTGGAATCATATCCAAGAAAAATGCCCAAATTAGTTGTTTTTGATGATTATTTAGACGATGTTGGACAAATATTAAAACATTTTTTTACGGTTTTGACTCATCACTACAATTGTTTCACCGTTTTTCTGTGTCAAAATCTATTTGATAAAAAAGGTGATTTGCGGACATTAAGCATAAACACACAGTATATGGTTCTTTTTAACAATCCTCGGGACAGAAGTGCGGTTGCGCATTTGGCTAAACAAATTTTCCCCGGACGAGTCGGAATTTTAAATAAAGCATACAGGGAAGCTGTTAACGGTCGAAGTCACGGATATCTCCTTCTAGATTTCCATCAACAACAAGACGATAAAGTCAGAATTCGAAGCAACATTTTTCCGTACGAGGGACTGATGAAAGCTTACGTTACCGTTTAAAGGATTTTCATATCTATTTAAGAAAAATAAAAAATTGCAACTGTCAAAATGTCTAAAACATTAGGAAAAGCTAGTTCACTTTTTTATGTAATAAAAAAATTAAAACATCAGGATTGTGCCAATTTTTTAAGTCATTTGGACGATCGCGGTGTTGAATTGCTTTGCCGTATATTACATTACGTTTTGAACGGTGACTTGCCCATACATGGCAAAGTACGAACACGTCTTCAAAAAAAGATAAGAGCTCATTTGGTAGAATTTAGACGTCTTGCTGCACCACCGCGTCGTTCTTCCGACATTTCGAAAAAAAGAAAAATATTACAAAAGGGCGGAATTTTAGGAGTTTTATCAGCGATCGCCAGCACCGTCATCCCTCTTTTGGCTCAAATTATCGCAAATAAGAGTTCGCAACGTCGTCGTTAAAAAATGAGCTCAGGAGTAAAAATAAAACCACATGATGAGATGTATTCCATGTTTTTAGTACCTAAAAGATTATATTATTCATTAATAAAAAATACGGAAGACGATGAATCAAAAAAGGAACTTATTTCTATGAATGAAAAACCGGAAACAACCAACTATATTGAAAACGCCATTAAATTTAAAAATCTACAAGACAGACAGAAAATAATCCAAACTGGGGATAAATTACTTCGTTTTGGGTCTGATAAATTACCGAATGTCACATCAATTGCCCAATCTGATAGCATGGGTCGTACTTACCAATCTCTTTCGAGATCACCATCCACTCAAATCCCTCAACGAGAAGAAATACAGAATGTAATGTCCCCTGGTCGAGTTACCCAAAAAGGTAGCAGTTTTGACCGCGCTTACCACCCAGTTTCAAGATCACCATCCGCCCAAATTACGCAACGAGAAGAAATACCAAATGCACTAACACCTGCTCGAATTGATACCAATATGGATCTCACGGACGTATCTCTTTACAGAACACCCACTGAAATTCCCCAACAAGAAGAAAATAATTTACCTAGTACCCCCATTATTGAAAGACAATTTGTTGCAGAAAAATCTCTTAGTCCTGAAAAAACAAAAAGTCCGAACGAATCAGCTTATTCAACTCCTGTTAGTACCAAACGAGAAGAATGGCGAGAAACACCTGTTTTAGAAGCGATGACGAAAAGAAATTCAAAAGGCAAATTAGTTTGTCCAGTTCCTGATTGTTGGAAGCAATATGTTGACGAAGGACAATTAGGCAAACATTTGCTAAAAGACCATCCTAAAGATATAGCTTTAAAAGACAAAAAGACCATTAAAGGAATGATTTCCAGCCCTTACGCTAGAAGAAACAGCTCAAATGAAACGGATTACTCATACACACTTTCCGCAATAAAATCTCCAGTTGTGTTAAATTGGCGAAATACACCTATTGCAAAAGCAGTGAAAGAAAAGAATGCGGCCGGCAAAATAGTTTGTCCCTTTCCCAATTGCGGGAAGCAATATGTCGGCATTCCACAATTTGCCAAACATATGATGAAAGATCATTATAAAGAATTGTCTGTAAGAAATCAAAATAAAATTTTTGGAATGACCTCTACCCCTCGAAAAAGAAGATTAAGAGGAATTGGAAGCTCTTCTCCTTCATTTCCACTTACACCTGTTAAAATACGATTTTCAGCTGGAAAAGCTAAATCGAAGGGTGCAACAAAAAGAAATTCTGCTGATGCTAACATGACTCCTGCACAAACCAAAACCAGATCAAAATCAATGAAAATGTTACAATCTAAAAGCCCAATAAAAAGGGACCCTATTGAAGCTGGTATGTCTCCCGCAAAAACCAGATCAAAAACAAGAAAAATGTCTAAATCAGAAGCTAAAGTAGATTCTGTTAAAAAACTTTTTTCAGGAAAATATCCAAAGTTATGAAAGTAAAATATATCAACATTTATTTTCAATTTTTTTTATAAAATGAGTTACAATTTTATCATTTTCTGATTTGGGATTTTTTACAAATATTTTAACGAATTGTTGAGGGGTCATTAAATTGTTGCCCACAGATAAACAAAATGCGCACGTGTACCATCCGCAAAACAAAGAACGGAAACTCTGAATTGGGTGAGATAAGATAATTTTGAAGGAGTTCTTCTCTATCCAGGGTCGTAAAAACTTCATCAAACATTTATTCCATATCGGTGGTAAAAAACCGAAAGAATCAAAATAATAGAGTTGATTTTTTTTGTTAATGTACATTGCTACGAAATGAGATCCTTCTTGATTTCTTTTGGATAAGTTAGCGATCAGACAGCAAGGCAATGAAAGCGGATCAGATGGCAAGTCGTCGACCGAAAATACCCCGATGAAATTCTTACATCTGGGTCGAATGTAATTGTTTAAAAAGATATTTGATAACCCACCCTCCATATTTTAATTGGTTCCTTTCATGACTTGTTGAAATTGATCTATTTTAATACCGGAGTTAAAAATAGATAAGGCTAGAACGTATATTGGATGGGGAGTGATTTGGGAAAAAGCCAACTCTAAATCTAAATTTCCATAATTTTCTGGATGTGTGTGGTACGAATTACATTGATCTGGTGTCAAGTCGGCCGCCAGAAAAAATCTTCCATTTATAAAAGCATCATACGTCAAGCCAATGGACTGATTGCCGTGCGAAATACCTATACTGTCGTATAAATGCCGATATAAGTCAACGGCGTCCCCTTCCCCTATGTTAGGTTGAAAAGGTTTGGGAAATACGCATTGCCCGTTCTTTTTTAAATTAAACGAGGAAAGATTAAAGTGTTGAAAATTAAAAGGATTTTTGTCGGGAGCATGCGACATAGCCTGATTGTGAACCATCACAAAAAACACTTGTTTGGGTAATGTTCCATTAGCAATATTAGCGATGTTAAAAGACGACACGCCTTGAGGAATAACGTAATGTCTTAAACGTGTAGAGCTAAAAGGCAGGTAGCACGGTTCTTTTAAAAGTTTGTTTTTGAAACTTTCTCGTATTATCAACGTGGGCAACACTTTTCTCATATGCAATTTGACATCTTTCAACACAATTTTGAAAGGTTTTGCTGCTGCAGGATCTTGAAGCAAACCAAATGTTTCAGCCGATCTAACCAATTTTATCTTGATATCCACATTTGGTGGTAAGAATCGATCAGTGTCAAACAGATCAACAGCTATACGCGAGTTAAAAAATACTTTTTTTCCGTTTAAAATTAAATTTTTTCTTTTTTTTAAAGAATGAGAGGAAATGTCTTCAGTAATTTTGGTGGCAGTAACTTCGTCTTCATTTTCAGGATAATATCCTTCAGCAGCCAGATAAGTGTCTTTTACGTCAATATTGTAACTTAAATATGATTCTAAAAACATTCTCCAGGGGTAGGTGACCGCCGAACTTAAATCAGCTACTTGAACACCGTTCAAATACACTTCTACTTGACTGAATAAACAAGCAGCAAAATGATTTACCAACGCGGTTTTACTTGCGTCCGTGACAAAGCCACCGTCATCATTTGTCACTACAAAATGTCCACTGAGTCTGGTTTGACTCAGTATAAAAGAACACTCGTTGTCGCGAGGTACAAGAAATTCTACCGGACCGGTGTTGGTGATAGAAGCCACGCTATTGTAAATAACGTGAGCCCCTTCCAATAGACCCGTTTCCACTTCTAAGGGAGAGTGAAGCGCCAAACCACTTTCTGTGCCATCGTTTTGTTCCACGGCCAATCCAGCAATTCCGCTTTTGTCGGGCAAGCCCATACCAAGATGGAAGTGATGGTCAGCAATGTTAAAATCAGTTGCAAAATTCGTCTCATCGACAGCGACAAAATTTCTTTTAATACTGATAATGTACTAAAACATTATAATAATTTTACTGTTGTTAAAAAAAAATATTCTTTTATTGTGTTTACTAAAACAAAGCAAAATCGAAATTTCCACGTAAATATTACTAAAATCCCTTCCACAGAGCATATACCAAAAGCATTAGACGAATTAAAACTTGTTATAAGTAGTAAATTTATTACTGAAAAGTTTAAAATAGAAAACATGACTTGTTTGTGTCATATGTCATCAAAAATCAATTTATTAACATTTTACAACAATTTGAAATTAAATGTAGATTTTGAAATTATCCAAAAGAGATACGACTCTGAGAAATTTCCTGGAATGTTTTTAACATTAAAGAAGTGTTCTGCTTTAATATTTTCATCTGGAAAAATAGTAATAATTGGAGCTTCCTGCGAAAAAGACGCTAAACAAGGAATAAAAATTATTTCTGAATTGCTGAAAAAATATAAAACTGAATAAATTCAATATAATAAAAGATTACGTCGGTTTATTTGTAAAATCAGTCAAATTTTGAACTTCATTCAATAAACAATGAAATTATGATCAAAAATTAGATTTGATTAAAATGTGCATTCATCAATATATAATAGAAGACACCAGACAAGGAGACGTAGTGTGTACTGAGTGTGGTTTAGTTATTGATAAAATATATTGTGAACCAAATTTAGAAACAAAATGGGAAAAAATAAAAAAATTTAAATGAAGACTTTGAACAAAACAGCGAACATTTAAAGAAAGAAAAAAATATTTTAAAAAATTTATGTAATAAATTACATTTAAATAATGATGTTACAAACACTATTTTTGATTTGTGGACAGAAATAGCAGCGTGGCATTATCAAAAAAATGGAAAATTTAAAATTAATCCAAAAGGCTGAATTGCTATGGCATTGTATCAAAGTTTAATAAAGGAAAAAATTCCCCGTCCAATAAGTCATTTGTGTCAGGAAATTGGTATTAGTCCAAAAACGGTATGGCGATGGATAAAATTATACAGACAAGATTCGACCAACACAATTAAAACAGAAAATTCTATAAAAGCAAAAGATATGGCAGAATATTTTTTACAGCCCCTACAGTTAAATTATCAAGAGATAACAACTATAAAAGAAAAACTAAATAAAAATGAAAATAGTTCTTTTGCTCCTAGGACTTTATTAGCAGCATGTGCTTATGCCTTTTTAAAAGAAACAAGAGCACTATATCCGAGCGTCAAAAATACGGCTCGTATTTTAGGCGTCAGTGTTATGTCTTTATACAGATGTCTTAAAAGTCTAGAGCAATAAGAAAATATATGAATTACCACAGCGGCTTACGTTGGCAACGAGGCTCGGGAATCGGATCACTTTTTTCCAGAATTTTTCGCGGTTTAATGCCGGTAGCAAGATCAGCGGTAAAAACTATTGGAAAAGTGGCTAGAAGCGCGCCGATAAGATCCGCAGGTAAAGCTTTGAAAAAAGAGGCGACAAAGGCGGCGGTAGAAACTGCATTAGAGGCTTTGGAGGGTCAACCGGTCGGCAGAAAAGCTAAACAACGTTTA
>CBDDTI010000513.1:0-3683 GCA_965233585.1 bacterium | reverse complement strand
CGAAAACTTCTGGAAAAGGGACAAGAGCTAACATTGGCAGAAATGCAGAAGATTGCTCGATCCAGGACTTACTGCAGACCCAAGAAGGTGATATGGGAGCGTCAGTTAGTGCCATCAAAGAAAACAACAAACCCAAAGGAAAGATAAGAAATGATCAGTAGAGTCTGGAATGTTACCAAGGTAAACAAGGTGGGCATTTTGCAAGTGACAAGCATTGTTGAACAAGATCTAAAACCTGTAAAAAAGTCTCATATGACAGGTCGTTTTGCCTCAGTTTGCAGAACAAAGAGTAAACAAGAGCAGAAGAAAAAGAACACAATGTCATGGAAACAAGGTCGATGGGTAAAAGTTTTCTTTTTGTAGTTTTAATTGATTTTCAATGTAAGATAACAAATTACAATTGTTATCTAAAACAATGACGGCTACAAAACAATGACGGCAACAAATAAATTATACAAAAACATACAAAAACAAATATGAGAAAGCAAAAACAAATGCAAAACTACAGGGTATATTAAATAAATCAATAATATTTCTACTCAAGGCTATCATTATTCTTATATTAACGCATTAATTAACTTAATTAATTATTACCGTATTTATTCGCCTATAAGCCTACCTCGGCTATAAGGCGAGACCCTAAACTTTTTTACATCAGCAGCTGTTAGATTTTACTGAAAAATGAACACAAAACATTCGGCGCTATAAGCCGAGAACCAATAATTGCAAAGTGCTCTACTCGTACCGTTAAGAGACATGAATTAATGTAACGGCCAGAAATAAACGGTAAACATACAGCCATAAAAGTAGGTTAAGAATAAACATTTTCATTACAGCAAGTCCCATTCTCTCTCTTGTTATTGGTCGTTTAATTGAAAGAAACGACAAATCACAGATATCGGTAAGTTGAATTTAATGTGATCCTGGCTTACGTGCTTGAAGTGAATAAATAGAACCACGCGTGACCTGACAAAACATTCACCTGTCGAGTCTAGAGTCTATAATCCTGTCTCAAACAATCCCTCTCTTTCAAAGTTATCGTAATCAATCATGCCAAAAGCTCGTTGTTCTTCGTACAACTTAGCCTTTAAACTAAAAGTCGTTGCCGAGGCTGTCGTGAACTTTGCAATAACTAGAGATAATGGTTTGTTGCTGGCAAAAAGATCAAGTGAACCTCTTAAATGGTGAGCTGAAAATGTCAGCAAAACCAAAAGGCGATGGGCTGTTACTCGCCAAGTATCCTGAATTGGATAACAATACTGGATTGGTTTTCAGAGCAGAGAAGTCAAGGAAAGTCTTTTGTCTTTTCGTTTAAAACAATGAAATGCTTAGAGCAGCTCATTTCTGTCGGATTGTGTTGCAATGTTTACGCAAGCCATGGGAATGACCGCTTCTGATTGGCCAGTTTCTCATGTTGTCAAAAGAAGTCAAACAATTGAAATCTTGCTTCTCTTTTATCTTTTACAGAAGTTGCTGTTAGCGGTTAATTCTCCAGCTAAAAGCGATGAGTTATGCAGTGATGCGGACTTCAAAGCTTCACTGGGTTGAGAAGATCGTTCAAAACATGTTGGAACTCAAATGCTCTCGATGGATCAGAAGACAACGCCATCTACGACAACGAAATGCCTGAAGTAGCTCACGATGATTCGAGACTGACCGCGAAGAAGACAAAGATGACTAAAAACTTCAATTGTATGAAGTTTTCACACACAAAACGGCTCCTTTAGGGGCCACCACTTAAATAAAAGTCACTGTGATGTCGGAAATCTGTGTTTGTTAATAATCACTCGGCTTATAGCCGAATAAACATTGAATTTCAAATCTTGTTCAGCACCCGTAAATTATTTTTGACAAAAATACTCGGCTATAAGCCGAACCCCCTATCTTGGTGAAATTTGACCTGTTCTCAGTTTAATTTTTTGCAAAAATCGCTCAGCTTATAGGCGAATAAATACAGTAATTAATAATTAATTACTGTATAATAACAATAGATAATTTAATTAATATTAATAATAATAAATAATTATTATTTTTCTCCCTAGAAATATGGAGCTCAATATTGTACACACGCCTTGTCCTTCATGGCAGGTGGATTTTAACAAAAAATGGAAAATATTTTCCTTTTGCTGTTCAAACTGAGAAGACTGAGATGAATATTTTGCAAAAAAATGGGAAAGAAAGCCTTTTTACTTTTTACGACAGAAGAGAAAAACTATTTTTGAATTGCGATTCAATTTTTTGTCCATTAAAATATTCGTCTTCAAAGAAGCTGAAGAGGCAAACATCTGATAGAACTGAGGAATTCAGTATGGAACAAGCTTTGCGCGGCCGTGGGTCGTACTACTAACAACCAAGATGAATGTGCATTTTGTCCCTTGGTTTTTCATTTGTTTGCAGGCAGTGAATACTCAGAACACTAGCTTGCAAGGTCCGCTTGCTTATGGCATGTAATTCCCTTCAAAATTAATCATTAAATTCCATTGTCATTTCATATGCGAACTTCAAATTGCTGTTCACAAATTCGGTTTCGTACACTAAATTGTGACTTACAAATTCGGTTTTGTGCACTAAATTGTGACTTACAAATTCGGTTTTGTGCACTAAATTGTGACTTACAAATTTGGTGCACAATTCCAATTCTGTCATCAAATTCTGAACATTGGTTTTTTTTGTCATTTGCTTTGTAAACTTCAAATTGTTGTCTACAAATTCGGTTTTGTGCACTAAATTTTGACGTACAAATTCTGTGTTCCAAATCCCATTCTCTTATGTCTTGTACCCAGTCTCTCACTTGGGCTATAGTGGGCTTGGTTACTGAGTTTTCCGCCGGAAAAAGAGCGAATAAGCGTGAATAACTCGCTTCCCAGTACGTGGGTCACTGGTGTACAAATCTCATTGCAACGGCCTGAAAATCCCTCATTTACCAGCTCAAATCTGTCTCTCTCGCTGTTGCATTATGCGTATAGCCAACGGTTGTGATACCAGATTTGAAAATTGAAGCTTAGAGACCGCATCCGCTCAACAAAAACCACACTCAGCAGGGGTGGGAGGGAACTCTTGCCTATCCGTGCCAAATGGGATTGACTAGCCTATACGACTTCAACATGAAGTGTCCTTCATAAACACGAGTGAAGCGACATAAAGGTCGAGTGACCTAACAAAGAACAGCAAATGTACAAATGTCACGAATCGTTTAAGTCGTATAGGCTAGTCAATCCCATTTTGCACGGATAGGCAAGAGTTCCCTCCCACCCCTGCCAAGGAATGTGTATTTGGTCAAAATTGGGCCAAAATCTCTCGGAGATTGAGACACTTAGAAAATGACACTTCTGGATATTGAAGCACTCGTATTTTATTTGCAGCTAGCGTTAACCTTCTGATACCCCCCCGTCCCCCAATTCAATGTTGTGTAGTGCTGTGATCTGCAATGTCTAAGAAATAGGAAAATCAACATTGTTTTGGGGGGAAGGGGGGCAAATGTGACCAAGACACTCAAAAATTTTGCTACCAAGTGTCTCAACACTTTTGTTGCCCATTGTCCGTAACAGAAAACTTGTTTTTGCTAAAGTAACCAGTGTAGTACTTTATTGAAATGTCTACCATCGCTTTATTCTGAGATTTGGATCCTTGCCATGGGAAAATTATGGCAAGCTTTTGCATCAGTAGAAAAATTTAAGGGAAAT
>CBDDTI010000512.1:0-5000 GCA_965233585.1 bacterium | reverse complement strand
TATTTTTAAGTTAAAATACCACTGTAGTCTAAAAATATTTTCTACCCTTCTCGTATGGTTACGGCACTTTAGTACACTGGTAGAAAACCATTGAATACCATTGGACGTTCATGGCAAGGCTTAAAAGCTTTTTTGGAGGTGTTTTCAAAAGGTTAAAAGGTGTCAATGTATTTTGATCTTCTTTATTCTCTTAAAATGCTATTAAAATTTAGACTACATTTTCCACACTTCGTTGAAGTGCTCTGTAATGAAATTGGATACTCCATTCGATGGAAAACCGTAGCTGGTATTTTTACGTGGCTAAATTCTACTTTTGAGTCTGGTCCGCGATGAAGGCTTTCGTTGTGAAAATTGCATATTCGCTGCTTTTTATTGCACTGGTGACATCAAATATTGTGGCTGAAAGCCGATTGCACAAGGAATACAAGAGTGGTAAGACGGTATAACTGTACGGCACCGAATTTTAAGAAATCCTTACCAAAGGAAACGTGATTAAAATAACTATATAATCATTAAATAAATTAGCTACCTTCATTCTTATAGGTAAAGATTTTTTTTGAGTACTGATATTGATAACGCATCAATCAAATTTATCGCTTTTTTGGGAAAATTAATCAATAAGATTTGAAATTAATATAAAAGGTCATAAAACACAAACTGAGGAATGTTATTCACTTACGAAAAGAAAAAGCCAGTCCGCTGCAAATAAATAAAACTCTGCCAAACACTGCAAAATTAAATGTAACTTAAAATACTTATTCTAGAAACGTTTCTCAATGTAGTAAAATTACCTGAGTCCGTTTCAAGTTAACATTATAATATATTTCATTTTGATGAATAAAAAAGGGCGAAACAAATAGCAGCCAATCTAAATTTTACTTGTTTTACTAATTTGGAAACTTACCAAACAAAATATTAGTTTTATACGAGGTACATGTTCAGTGGAAAGTTTGATCGTCTTTGAGGGGGCAGTTCTTAGAAATTACGGCTGCGTTTTGTAACAGTCACTGATGTTTCAGTCAAATTTCTTTCTCACCTTAGAAGCAAAATAGTTATGTTCGTTATGCCGAGAACTTCTTTCTATTGGCTTTGAGACACAAGTAGAGCTCGCGTTCGCGGTCAATTGTGATTGGTCAGGTTTTGATCCATCGATCGGTTAAGGTGTAATAATTCTTGATATCCTATTTGTCAACTAGGTGAGGAAGACCATGAGCTCAGCAGTAAGAACAGCAGTTACAAACGCGGCAACCAAGATAACACGGAGCTTCGAGCAGTTGTCCCTCAGATGGTTTTTAATAATTCTAACCAACAATGTTACACTCAGTTCTTTGCAGGAGGACGCCCACCCACTGGTCTGCGAGCTGGTCAAAATAACTTACAAAATATAAGGTATATCTGCCAAATCGTGAATCGGCAGACTTACTATGGCACGATGTTTGACCAAGGTCGCGGTATTGCTGTGTTTTCAGCATACACTTTAACACAGGCCAACGCGAATTTTCCGAACCGACAACGACCTGGACAATGGACACAAACACCAGGTAACTGCAGCTTGGTCACTTATAAAATAAGACAACAACGATCACAAGTTATAGATTGTACACTGAAGGTAAATCCACAGACAGACAACGTGAATGACTGCCGATCCTGGGGGATACTTCCCAATTTGTTTGGTTGGGCTTTACTGGGGCCTGAACCTTGAAACCTGCACCCTATTTCGGACCAAAATCTCTAATCTCAGACCTGACCGAAAAGTCAATACCTCATTTCAGATCTCTAAATTAATACGCGAGTTAATTTAATATATGACCGCAGCCCACCAGAAATGGCTGCTATTTGAATAGCCACAAAAGAAAAAGGAAAGTTGGCATGTTTCATGATCACTAGACTGTGTTCATTTGCAATTTTTATTAGTCCTATAATTTTTGACAGGGAAGCAGTGGGCCTGGTTTTGTCATTTTGCGTAGGTCTGTCTGTCTGTCTGTTTATTTGTTTGTCTGTCTGCCTGTGTGTCTGCCTGTCTGTCTGTCTGCCTGTCCGTCTGTCTGTCTATCTCTCTGTCTGTCTGCCTGTATGTCTGTCTGTCTGTCGATTTGTCACTCTGTCTGTCTGTCCGTCTATCTGTCTGTCTGTCTGTCATTTTGTCTCTCTCTCTGTCTGTCTGTTCGTCTGTCTGTCTATCTGTCTGTTTGTCTGTCCGTCGGTTTGTCTCTCTGTCTGTCTATCTATCTGTCTGTCTGTCCGTCTGTCTGTCGGTTTGTCTCTCTGTCTGTCTGTCCGTCTATCTATCTGTCTGTCAGTTTGTCTCTTTGTCTGTCTGTTTGTCTATCTGTCTGCCTGTCTGTCCGTCTGTCTGTCTGTCGGTTTGTCTCTGTCTGTCTGTCTGTCTGTCTGTCTGTCTGTCGGTTTGTCTCTCTGTCTGTCCGTTTCTCTGTCTATCTATCTTTCTGTCTGTCTGTCTGTCCGTCTGTCTGTTTGTCGGTTTGTCGGTTTGTCTGTCTGTCTGTCTGTCGGTTTGTCTCTCTGTCTGTTTGTCGGTTTGCCTCTCTGTCTATCTATCTGTCTGTCTGTCCGTCTGTCTATTTGTCGGTTTGTCTCTCTGTCTCTCTATCTGTCTGTCCGTCTGTCTGTCGGTTTGTCTCTCTGTCTGTTTGTCTTTCCGTCTGTCTGTTTGTCTATCTGTCTGTCTGTCGGTTTGTTTCTGTCTGTCTGTCTATCTATCTGTCTGTCTGTCTGTCCGTCTGTCTGTCGATTTGTCTCTCTGTCTGTCTGTCTGTCCGTCTGTCTGTCTGTCTTTATGTCTCTCCGTTTTACTGTGCGTGGGTCGGCCGGTTAGTTTGTCTCACATGTTTTTTCTTTATCCGTCCGTCCGTCCGTCCGTCTGTCTGTCTGTCTGTCTGCATGTATGTACAATAAAAACCCACATTAAAGCCCTAGGCTAACATAACTTCGCAAGAGGTTTTAGATTGGCTTATCAACGGGTTGGGGGAGGGGAGTATGGAGTTTAAGCCAACATAGCATTACATTTACACTTTTAATACATTTATTGTGCGACCGACAATAAACGGAGAATTCGTTTCAAAATCATCTTTAAAACACTGATGCGTCTAAAACAACTGGAACGGAACAGAAGGAAAGGCAAAAATTTACAATCCTTAACGTTATCAATTCCTGGGGAAGGGGTACATACGGGAGGGTTTACATCCGGAACAATATCTTTGTTAGCAAATTGAGGGGCTTATGACCGTGGGGGAGGGGCTTAACTTGGGATTTTGCGGTATGTCTGTTGGCCTGCCGTGCCACTCTGAGAAACTGTGTAAGTGGAACTCTAACATTTTATCATTGATTTCAATCTTAAATTAAAGGTATCGGGAGACAAGGAAGCGATGCAATATACTTGCGTCAGCAATTTGACAAAGGTCATCTCGTCCCAGGAGCAACTTACTCCAACACCGCAGACAGCCTTCGTTCTACCTTTGTGTACACTAACGCCGTTCCGCAACGCCCAACTTTCAACCGCGGCCAGTGGTGCCAGTTTGAGAGGAGAATACGGGTTTACGCTCAACAATGCACGCAGGGACCCCGACTTGGAACTTTGTACCTGATAACTGGCACTGCATTTGGTCACATTCGGAATAACCCTCAGGGAATGAACCCAGTACCAGTCGCCCAATTGGGTCCAGTTGGGAATAGTCCTGCTATAGATGTTCCCAACTCCATGTGGACTGCTGGCTGCTGTGTGCATCCAAACGGTATCGAGAGCTTTGCTGTGATTGGAAATAATTTGCAAAATCGAAACCAAATACTAACACAGCAAATCCCTGTGGCACGACTACAAGGTATTCTTGGGAATGATGTTAATAACCTCAATATCGGCGGACCAAACGTCGACCTGTTTCCGGGAAATAGAGCTTGCTCCAATGTGAACAACAACCTGGCGAATCTCCCTCCAGGTCGAGGACGCTAAGGCTGAAAATCAAAATCGCATTAACAGTAGGGGAAAGTAAAGACTAGTATACACACGTGTAAAAACAAGAAAGTAATGTGGCACAATAAATTAATAACTAGCAGTAATCAAAGATTATGAGAGTGCGTTCGATGCCGTAGAAATGTTTATCTAGATACCTTAAATGATTTCCCTAGCTGACTCTCAACCTCTAAAAACCAACCTTTTTTCATCAACAACCGGGGTTTTACAGAAAGATATTTCAGTGACAAAGTCCATGCCAGTCTGATGATTGAGACTGCGTTGCGTGACGGCGCCAGTTTCCGTAGACTGACAAGTTTAATCGAACTAAAATATTTACATCAGTTTTGAAATTTCGTGCTAAATATTGTCACATTGACTTATAATGTTTAAGCACAAAAGCTGGATCTTTCCTTCAGAGTACTCTTCCACTGATTCCAAATGCACTGAAATACAGCAAATAGTATTCGACTGGATACTACTGACCTTTTTGTCGCAATTGGAACTAAATACACAAATGCAATCAAATACAGCCCGGGGATTTAATACAGCTGTTTCCACGGATAACATCCCAAAGCCTAAGCGATCGTGTTCGTGAACATCAAATAAACAAGCTCATCGTTAGCCCCAACGAACGTTTAACTGAATAACATCACACTCGAAAGGACTATTGAA
Organism: bacterium; assembly: GCA_965233585.1. Taxonomy (GTDB): domain Bacteria; phylum SAR324; class SAR324; order SAR324; family NAC60-12; genus CBDDTI01. The sequence continues at coordinate 358 of CBDDTI010000512.1, read as the reverse complement.
TATAATACTACTCAGCCTCAAAATTCCACGGCGAAAGAATCCAACGCTACCTGTGAGATCGAGAGCTTATTGAAAGAAGGTCCAAAGTGTACATTGCCTGCTCACGTGCTCACATGTTCGTCACATGTCTCTCTTACCGTAGCAGATTACTTGCCGTGACCATAGTTAATAACAATGCCGTGACATAGTTAATAACTATGCCGTGACATGCCCCTGCAAAAATTAAGCGGGGTGGCCATTTTTGTGTCCTTACAGGAATGTGGGTTTTCCAGAACATAACCATACACAGGGAAATCACAGGCGTCCCAAGCTCACGTTTAGAGAAAGCGAAGAATTAATTAATTACTTATTCGTTTAG
>CBDDTI010000511.1:0-7539 GCA_965233585.1 bacterium | reverse complement strand
AACGTACCTCATGGGCATTTTTATGGTCAGAAGTCGATCCAAAGATATGACAAGTAGATGAAGCATGACCACGCAAAACAAAGCAATATCCAAGTTTGAAGTCCACTTGCACAGAATTTTTGTCGTTGGCTGACACTCGCTCATCGTAAGAGAGATGGCATAGCTTATTAAGACTGGGACATACATAAGGCTTGCTGAAGACAGGCTGACAAGAAGATAGTTAGCAGAGGTTCTTAGAGCTCCCTTCTGGTACACAGCCATGCAAATGAGTGTGTTTCCCACGGTTGCTGTTAGTATTCCAGTCACACACAACGTGAGAAAGATTCCTGTCAAATAAAACGGTGGAACGGACGCTTTGCAATTGGTCTCAGTCATATCCATCGTTCTAGTACCCAGTCTTTTTCTGTTTCCAGTGTGATAACGTCGCGTTCAACTGAAGAGAAAAGTTACTCGCGGTTAACAGATGGCTTTCACCAAGGAGAAGTATTCAACCAATCTGTTAATAAATATCAACCGCCGATGGGGTTGTCTATGATTAAATATCTGAATATTCATTAGAGACTGACTGTAGGATGACAAAGCAGGCAACCCTTCAGGCCTTATAGACGTTGGGCTCCCTCAGAGTAAAAGTAAAGTTAACAGTGACATTAAGGCCAGGATCGGAAGTAAAATACAACAAAGGCAAGGATAAATTAGCTAATTACATAGACTGATTTAACAAAATACAAAGTATGGTACATAAAACGATGCGTATAAAGATAATATCAGACATGTCAAGGATAATACATTTGCTGCAAGATTTTTAACTTGTAATTCACATAACTAATTTTGTTTTCAATTTCGTTTTGAATGAGTGGAGAGAATTAAATTCTTTAATGTCATTTTCAAACGAGTTGTGATAAGTTGTTCCTTGGAAACTGACAGAAAATTTAGGAAGGTTCTTTAAAAAGGAAGGTGAAGATCCTTTGCGTATCGAGTGACATAGCTATGGACTTGTTTGTTTAAAGAAAAATACTTGTTGAGCTTTGGAGGCAAAAGAGAATGGTTAAAAGAAAACATAAGTTTACCCAATTCTAGTTGTTTAAGATAAAAAGTGGCGAAAAATTTGTACGACGTTTCGATCTTGCTGCGATCATTTTCAAGTTTAAAAAAATGAATAAAAAGTAACACACGTGAGAATATGAAAAATTTTAGCAGCTATAATTCTTTGAAAATAGGGGTCTGAATGAGAGTCGAAGGTTGATTCAGAAATAATAGGCCATTTCCGAGTTCCCTTGTGTCTCTGTTTCAAAGCGAGTCTAAGTGCGAAACCATTCTTATGAAAATGACTTTGATTTGCATGAAAATTAAACTGCACGCAGAACTCATTTTCATATGAAAGGTTTCGCTCTTAGACTCGTTTTAAAACAGAGGCACAAGAGAACTCGGAAATGGCCTATTCTGATAACTCGCTTTTGCAAAGAGACAAGACGGCGAAGATTGGTTTTGTACGTAGATCCCCAGTCAATAATACAATAATGAAGATTGATAAGTCCCAATGTGAAAAGCGAAGAGACCACTATCAATTTCATCAACAGAACAAAAATATAGTATTCCGTGACGATTTTACAATTATAATGGTTCTTGTTTACTACTGGAATGAGAAGATACGTTTTATTTTATCAGGGTTCTCGCTTTTTGTCAGCACGAATTGTAGTAGAAGAAGGGAAATTATTTTTGTTCAAGCCAACTTAGTGAAGGATATGAAGTCTTCGGTGATTTTTGATAATTGAAACTGAAATAAAGACTGACGTGTATGTTATTTGTGATTAGTCCAGTCTGGAGGGGGGTGTGACATTTAAGGTGATTCCCTAGTTTTGCATTGCGCATTCCTACTGCGCACGATGTTTGCGTCATTAGCGCGCGCAAACGAGCGCGCGCGTGCACAAAACGTAAGAGATTTCCTTCAAACTAAGCCCGATAGCGAGATAAATGCTCCTTTTCTCTTAAACGAGCACGGTGACCCCCACTTTTTATTTTATAAATTCAATGAGAACAATATCCTCAATAACTGAGAAAAAAATTGGCAGAAATCTATGGCTACTTTTTTGGCAAATGAAATAAATGCTACAGATAGAGACATAACGGTCCCAACAGAGCAAGTCCAAACAAGATAAAAATGTTAATTAATAATGCAGGGTATTTGAAGCATTTTTTTCCGGGACGTAGATGAATAAACAATCAAAGAAAGTCGAACTCTGTGTGATATAACACGCCGCATTGGAAAATAATCGCGCCTATTTGTTGCGCACGGAGATCACCAAAAGTCACCTTAACAACCGTATTTGTCAGCATTGTAGCGTGAAAACAAGCACGGTGACCCCCTCTTTTTATTACGTTTTTAACATCTCCTTGTCTTGTAACATCAACATACCAAGTTTCATTGGAAATCTATGGAGGGTTCTTTTACTAGGGAATCACCTTAAGCAACCTTCACTCGGCAGACTTATGTTGGCAAACTCGGGTTGGTGAAATTCAAAAAGTTGGGAAACTAATTTCTAAACACGTCAAACTCACAACACACGGTAATTTGCAATATGGCCGACTTCTTAAATGCATGGCACTCACGTAGAGCAGTGAAACATAAGACGAAAAGAGAAGAAACAGAAAGTGGCGAAGAAAGAAGGTTTGGACGAAACCCAGTTTGTCCGCTGGCTCCTCTATGTTTCCTTTTAGTGTCTTTATAGCGGGATATACATACTGTTGTGAACAAGATGAGTCTTGAGTTGTGAAGCAGTTATGAAGCAGTTCATGAGTTGGTAGTATTCAAATAGGACGCGATAATTTTCTTTTTGGTTACAAAGGGTAGCATGATACTTTTTTTATTTATTTATTTATTTATTTATTTTATTTATTTATTTTTATTTATTTTTCACAAGGAGAAATTCAATTAGAGGTCACGAATCATCACTCAGACTAATACTAAAGTTTACTATTGTAATTGCAGGTAACGATTGTTTTGTTCTTATTGCATGCAAATATAACGAGATACCTTTATTTTTAGTTATAAAGGGTAATTTGACACTTCTGTCTTTCAAGGGAGTAAATTCAATTAGGGAACCGACCGTTAGAAAAGTGATGAAGGAAAGCAAAAAAAATATTCATTCAATGGAGTGTAACTGAAAGAATAAAATCGTACAGAGAAGAAAGGAAGAAAAATATTCCTGCTTACAAACTGTACCCGCCTGAATGGCAACTTTGCAGTCACTTTATGCTGCAGTTTTAATTTCTTGATCCTGATGGAATCCCCATTCAGCAAAAAAACATCTGCTATAAACAACCATCCCGCTTGATTTGTTTGCATTAAGCAAGCACACACCGTGTTTTGAAAGCCTCAGTGTGATTTCAATACTAATGCGTCTCAATCTATTGTTTTAATGTATTTTAGGTTTTTGGCAAAGTAAACGACGCATTAATTTTTTATCGGCTGAAAATTGTGGAAAACGCGCCAAAAATTCTTCAATTTTGCAAAATTTTCGTGCCTCCAGACCCCCTAGTAGAATAGGCGCTTCGGCCACATATTTGCTACTGGACGTTCACTCACAGAACCCTAGCTTAAACCTTGATTCACCGTGTGCCAAAATACTTTTTATTGCCAAAGTAATGAATCACTAAAATTGATATTCCCCTAAGCATCAAGCCAAAAAAGCAATGCAGCTCCATTTTAGGGAATAGCACTTGGACGTGTCTGATACTTTGTTATGTTTCCCCCGAGTATCATTTTGACAGGAAAGCAAAACGACTGTACCAGAAGTTTTTCTCGCGTTGTTCAGACACGAGCGGCGAAAAAGACGAGCTTTGTTCGACCAAAGGGTCACAATAGAGACATAACCGACACTGGAAGCCGCGCGAGAAAAACCTCTGGCACCCAGAGTAAACGAATGTGCGAAAGCTAGAATGTATTTGTTAGAACTTGAAGCTTACTCGAGACACTCAGATTGCGGCAAGTGTAGCCTGCGAGCAGGCTTTCGTTGGAGCACAAGCGTGGGCGAAATCGTGCGCACCTCTTCATCAGACTCCTTTCCGCCGGATCGCTTTGCTCTTTGCTCGCGCGCGTGACTCAAAGGTGAGTCTGATCGCAGGCTATGGTGAGTGTCAAGATTGAGATTTCCAACGCAGATAATTTCCCCCTCCGAATTCAAACCCCCCCCCCCCAAAAAAAAAAAAAACCCAGACATCTGAATCTTTCGTGTTTCAGTCATCCTTTTGCATCCTCTTTTTCACATATAGTAAGTTTAATAACTGTACTAAAAGAGTCCTTCTGAAGACTTGATGTAAAGTAGTTAAGGAAAGCAATCATCAAAGTTTGTACAAGAATATGAAACTCTATAATGACATTGAATGGAATCGGGCGCCAGTATACGTGAATGAGTTACCTCAATAACTGTGAAGGGTCCACCGAGTCCTGCTACCTCCGGTGACTTTTAATTCACACAAACAAAAAAAATAACTCCTGCACGCTCTGCGTGGCTATGTTTACAGTTCTTCAGCATTTTTTTAAGTTTCAGAAAAAAGCCTTGCAGGCAGACCTTAGCGCTGAGAAAATAGCGAATTAACAAATTGACGCAAGTTTTTCATGTGTTTGTCGTGTTATTGATCATGAATTTCGTCGTAACATTGTCAAAGTAGCTGTGGATCCACGAGGCGATAGCCAAGTGGATCCGCAGACCACTTTGACAATGTTTTGACGTAATTCATTGTCAATAACAGGACAGACGCATAAAAACTCACGTCCATTTGTTTTTTACGATAACAAACTGTCAAATTGTTCGCTCTCGCATATTGCCGCATGGCATAAATTATAAATTCCTATGTCTGTCCCCTTATTGACGATGAAAGTTAGCCAATGAGCTCGCGAGAACTTGTGCTGTTATTGTAAAAACGTACCTTGCACCACAGTAGTCGAACTGGTTCATCCGATCTTTCGTTTCTCGTATTTATATTCGTGCTAATGTCCTTCAAATATTGCTTTGAAATCCAAACGGAGAAAACGTGGTAGTCTCCTCGTATACGTTTATTTGGTTACGTGGAGGAAGAGGGCGTTTCTCGTACGACTGTTGTTTCTTAGGCCAAGTTCAGACGCCGAACTTCTTGACATGATGCGAATCGAATGCAAATGAGAAAAATCCTTTGTTCTCCCTCATTGGCCTACAATTCGGCTCATGTGAAGTACGGCGTCTGAACTTGGCCTTAAGGAGCTTAATATAAGCAATGACGACGGAGATCCCGAGGACAACGCCTTGCAAACATGAATTTATATTTTATCTTCGACTGTCGCAATTTTCTAGATCTGCTGAGTGCGTCCTGCGTTCAGTTCTAAATGAAAATACGGAAAATTAGCCGCCGTTGTTTTCGTTCTCCAAAATTCGCTGAACTTGGTTATTTCACGTTGTTATGCAGAGGACGGTTATAAGAAATGTATAAGGTTTATAACGCACGTGCACAGCCCTTGGTCAGCTTCTTAAGGCCCTGGCAAACGAGGACACATTGTTGCGGACACCTTGTTGCGACACAAATGTTTCCCCGTTTGCCCGCGCGCGCAACATTTGTTGCGGACACAAATTTTGTGTCCGGGACACAAAAGATGTTTCTGGTTTTGTTCAGAAACAGCCCAAGAAACACAGAAACACCATGGGCAACAATGTGTCTTCGTTTACAAGGGTCTTTGTATCTTTTGTTTGATGGCCTTCTCGTTGCCGTTGTCGTTGTGGTTTGGTTAAAGTGCCACTATGACCAAATTCTCGATATTTATCTTTTTAAATTTTCGAACACAATACGCCTTTCCTGGATATCTTGGCAAATTTCAATCTATTGGGAACATTAGAATTCACGTTTTTTGTATTATTTACAAAAATTTACGGCTGCCATTAATTTTCCTTGTTCCAAGTTATTGGTTGGCAATTTGAGAAAATGACATCAATTTCCCAAAAATACCTCACGGGTTGAAATTATAATAACAATTGCAACTGCAATTCGCCTTAAGAAAAACACTTTGGGTCTTATATTGGTGCAATTTTCTACACTAATCGTTATTTTTATTTCAACCCTGCGGTAGTTTTGAGAAAATTAAACGACATCGACCAACACACTGCTCTGAGCTTCCAGACTTACGTACAAATTCGGAAAATTAACTAAACCTGGCTATGGAAAATGTTCTAGTTATCTTCAGTTAACGTGTAAATTCCAGATCTTAATCCGTCAAACGATAATAACTCGGATCTGAAGTTCGGATATTGCTATGCTTTAATGAAACAGCTTCACACCGATCGCCTTCGGTCCGGCACGTAAAAACAACGGAACACGCAGAGTATCTTCATCTTTATGCTGTTTGCTACTGACACACAGAGACGATAGTCACTTGCACGTTAGAAGTGCAGCCGTCAGTTCCTTGATTTTCTGAATGCGACATTGATATCAAGTCAGTGAAAAGCACTTTGTGGAAAGAGTCGAACATATGGGATTTCAACCGTTTACTTTTTGTCGTCGACGGAACCGTTCGCAGAGAGCTAAAAATTAAACATCAGCTAACATTGTCTGCAAGTCATTTGCCTTGAGAAGTAAGCCAACCTGATGCAACCGATTGTTTCTCTTTTTTCTTAGACGGAGCCGCTCCACTCCGACTTTCGGAGGCATCGAAATATGTCAGTTATCGAAGCATTACAGTTATACCTATCTTCAAACCATTTTTAGCAAAAATGATACAACAAGAGAACAAAGTTATCTTTCATAGGTACCTACATTTGTTAGTTTTGCCTCATGAACAGTTTCCCTTCGACCGATTCGCTTCACTCGTCTTTGTAATCTGAAAGAAAAAACTTGGAGTTCCTGTTTCATCAGTAGAACGTCCTTTCTGCGAGAAGTGATTTGCGTCTTGATTGACATAGTGAGATGTCGAATATTTACTTAACTAAAGAATAAATTTGGTGGGTTTTGCAGTCCAAGAAATTACTGACTTAGCTTGTGAAAAGTTTTGTTTTAGAGAAAAACCGAAAGAATACTTTAGGAGGGGGAGGAAATATTTAGATTTCGTCATGGAAACACGCAGTGCCTGTAAGTTCGAGTTACTGAATTTTTCATTAAAATGTTAATGCACTTTGTTCATAAAATGTATTTAAACAGCTGAAGTAGGATGTATTCAACTGTTGTTCGTGGGAATATGATAACTGACTTGTAAATGTGTATCTGACTTTTTGACAGGTAGTGCCGGATTCACAGAGATATTTCATTTTTCAATTTCTCTGTACCCTATGCCAAAATAAGGACAGCAATTGCTAGTCTTCGGAGACACAAAACAAAGCTTCCCCCAACGCAAGTCACGATAATCCATAAGAACTCTGCTTAAACGAGGACATTCATTAACAAATTCAAACAATGCTACATAGATCAAACAAAATACTATCACTAAATAATACATCACTTTTTGCCAGAATGCCTCAACCACCTGCTCAGGCAATGTTTTTCGCACCTTACTCGACCTCCGTCAGTACCACTTGATTTGAC
>CBDDTI010000510.1:0-11266 GCA_965233585.1 bacterium | reverse complement strand
CCCTACCTTGAGGAATTATATATAGAGAGGAATACAGCGAAGCTAAATCTCGCTAGAATCGCTCTAAAACGCCTCCAAACGCCATGGAAACAGAAGTTATACACTCAACAAGAAAAGGTAAGTCGATTTTATTATATTTTCCCTTTATTTTGGGTAACCAGAGAGCTTGGGCAACCTGTGGTACAATGGGTGTATTTATTCTTTTTTCTTTAAAGTAAAACTACGCAGAATTATAAGTCATTTTATGTTCTTTTTTGATTATGCCAGCTTCCTCAACGGAAAAGGGCTTCACAATGTGCTCAGTTATAGTACTTCTCCTGTTTGTCTGAAGGCTAGCATGCTTACAGCGACATTGCCTAGTTTCAAACCGTGAAGGACTAGGTACGAGTCTGTAAATTATGGGATTAACAACTATTGATCCACATAGTCATAAAGTGCAGACCAAGCGTTACAAAATCCCCAAGTTTGGTGTAAATTGACCCAAACGTAAGCAAGATACAGCCGTTTGAAAATGTCAAAATTTACAAAGAAATGTATGGCCATCCGGACGCTGTCCGACACAGCGTCCGGATGCCATACAGCTCTTACAAGGTCTCTCCTGATTGGCTGAATCAAACAATCGGAAACAATAGGTTGCTTAAAATTCAAAATGGCGGACGATAGTTTCGCGAAGGGCGAAGTGAACAGAATGACTTACTTTGGAACGGTATGTTTTGCTTTTGAGTTTTTCAACAGCCTCTTCTGCCTGGAAACAGTTAATCTGTAAACAAAGAAGTATAAACGGCTGGCATCGCGTTTGTATTTTGGCGTTTTTAGTGCAGATTTTCCCGAAGCATTACGTCGGTTTCCACGCGTACGACTGTCAAACAAATTAAACTTATTTGCAGATGATTCTTGTAAATGTTACCAGAGGCATTATTTTAGTTTAAGTGAGTTTAAATTGTCAATGCAAAAATAGTATTAACCTCATGCAACTTGAGGTGAACAGAATGACTTAAGTCTTACTATAACCGCATGTTTTTCTTCTCAATTTCCGATCGCATGTGGTGTTTGGAGAGGGTTTTTATAAGTACACCTTATCAAGAATGCTACAAAATGTGCCCAGAATTTCCGACACAACTCCGTTTTAAACCCCGCTTGTTTGAAAATGAACACAATTTGCTAAGCAAAGCTAGTAGTCGTTTATACATTCTACGCGTTTGTAAATATTTTGGATATCCTAAACAGCAATTGACTAAATTATTTGATCTCTTTCTCTTAATCATGTCCCTGTTTTATATGAACTGAGCTCACCTGGGAGCGGCATTTCAAGGTCTTGATCGCATTGACATTGAAGAACGAATCATAACACAATAGGCACCTCTGTGATTCAATGAGATGTAAATAAGTGGCCCTGTATCACCAACAACCATCAACCTGTATGTAATAGCTGGAGTTATCAGAAATCGAGACTGCAAGCCATGGAACACTATCAATGATACTCCTTCCCACCCCCATTTACCAGCTATTACCTCCTAAGAAACAGAGATTTTTGCAAAACAAAGGACATGATTTTATTTTTCCTGCTGTTAAATTAGAACGTATTAGGAGATCCTTCATTAATAGGTGTCATTTTAATTTTATTTAATTGTACTTGATCTTAAATTAATTGATGAGATTGTGTTGTCATGTTTGTAAAGCCACATGTATGTTGTGATTACCTGACTATGGATGATGAATAATAATTACTTATGGTGCAGTAAAACTATCTGTATGCACAGTGTAAAAAAACAAGTCTGTAATCAGTAGTCTGCAGTCCGTAGTCTGCAGTCTGCAGTCTGCGGTCTGCGGTCTGCAGTCTGCAAATGTCAGACACCGGTGCCTTCCCACCCCCATTTACCAGCTATTACCTCCTAAGAAACAGAGATTTTTGCGAAACAAAGGACATGATTTTATTTTTCCTGCTGTTAAATTAGAACGTTATAGGAGATCCTTCATTAATAGGTGTCATTTTAATTTTATTTAATTGTACTTGATCTTAAATTAATTGATGAGATTGTGTTGTCATGTTTGTAAAGCCACATGTATGTTGTGATTACCTGACTATGGATGATGAATAATAATTACTTATGGTGCAGTAAAACTATCTGTATGCACAGTGTAAAAAACAACACAGGGTGTATATTATCATTATCATTATCATTATTATTATTCATAAAACTTGTTGGTTTTTTCATCAGGTGTAAAGCCTCACTCAATCCTCAAGAATTGCTTATAACTACCAAGAACATCATAACAAAATGAATAAAAACAAACAAACAATAATAAATCAAAATGGAAATCTTTTTAAGTACCAAGCCAAGTTTTTGCAAGGCTTATCATAAGTTAATTTACCGGATCAGTTATGTTTTTGTCACTTTAATGGCACTGTCTTGTTGGAGAGTTATATCAAAATCATCCAAAATTAGGGTAACTGTAACACCAGATACAACTGTTGATGAAGATTAAATTGGCATAGTCAAAGGTAAACATGGACAAACTCATTGTTTTGAACATCTCCATGATAGACACCTTACTTTTATGGACAAATGATTTGTAGAGGCAGGTCCAGAGATGTTCTGGGGGGGATGGTTGAGGGAATTTTTTGGGCCATAAGGGGGATTCTACTTCAAACATTGCTCTAATTAGCTCTAATTCTGAATAAGGATGTTGAATACATTCTTCCACTGATGGGTCTGTTGACCAGAGTGACCTTTATTGACTTTGCTCCGATTAGACTGTTTATTTTTATTATTTATTTAATTTGTTTACAGCCAAAACCAAAGGTATTCAAAATTATCTGATTACTTTTGACACTCAATATTCTATTTATTATTTAATGTGTTTGCTGGTTCGGTCTCTTTTTTGTTATCAAATACCCTTGTCCCTATGTATTAAGCTGTTCATTAACCAAGACATTTTCTCATGAATAGCACTGAAATTAGACCGAGGAAATTTGGAGTAACTTTGTACTGTTAAGTTTGATGCAGTGAATTAATTAGCAAAAAATATGAAACAAAACCAAGAAAATATAAACAAAGTCTCTTAAGCTTAGCTTTTTAACTGTTTATTCCAAATACAAACCTGAAGCAATTTTAGCAATCCACAGACATGTTTCAGCAGAGCAAAACGTGAGGTGGGCAGTTACATTTTTTTTTTATTCATTGAACTCACTATCTCTTTTCTGATTGGTGAGGAGCATTCAGAGAATTTGCGCCAAAATTAGCTCCCATGATGTCACCTAGCTGCAGATTACACAATAATTTCAAGGTCACGGGTGATCATGTCATGTATGACCGTGGTCGTGGTGCATGATTTCTAAGGGTAATCATGGCAAGTTTGCACGTTTGTGTTGCTTGCCATCAGTGAAGAAGTTAAAACATGTTCCATTTTTTTTGTTCAATGTATAGTTTCGGTTTTTGTGATATCCAGAATAATCAAGGTCAAAGTAGTGGTTCCCAGCCAAAGCTAAAGGCTGAGGCTGATAACCCTTACCAAGAATTTGATTATCCTAGATGTCACAAAAACCGAATCTAATAATTGCTTAGTATTCAGTGATGGGTGTTCCACAAGTATTTTGATATCCAGTATTTGCAATATTTTGTATAGCAAATTCCCTGCATTTTCATTAGGTAAGATTTTTTTAACCAAGTTCTGCTTCAAATTTAGTTTCCAAGGTTAACTCTGGTGCTCTGGCACTTAAGGGATTGGATATGAGGACTTTGCAGATGGGCTCCCAGTTGAGGATCTTGGAGGATCTTCTTCCTTACCATCACCACAACTCCATATTCAGGACTATCTTCATTTGTTTTCTCACTTTATCGTAATCTCTTCTTCATCTTGCCAGTAGGCTGCATTTCTCTCAAGCCAACACTGTTTTGGGCACCCAGCCTTGTACCGTTCTTTCTCCACAGTCTTTCCCCAAGTAGTCTTAGTTCTCCTTCTCGTCCTTTTCCTTTCTGGTACTTATCCCAATGCTGTGAGGCATTCCTGAGTACGTGTCCTTACCAATTCCAACTTTTTGTTGTACCTCGTATCACTTAAGTTTTAAAACAGCTGCTCTGCTGCTCTGCATACATGTTTTGACCGTGTCCTAATTATCATAATTCCCCCAGCCAAAGAGCAACTGTTAACTTAGTAAGGCTTAATTAACTTCACTCTAATACTTGTTGTGCACGGTGAAATGACGTGACTACTTCAGCCATTGGAACGTCTCCACAATGGCCACCTTGGTTACAAAGGCAAGTGGTCGTTGTAGAGAGGTTGCTGTTGTAGGGAGGTAAGGAGTGTAATATCACATCTGGTTTTTTTTTTTCGGGGGGGAGGGAGTGCTAATTGACACATAAATAGCACAACCAAAATATATAAATCAATTTAATATATTAGAAGATTTTTACTAGCATACTAGTGCAAGTGCTGTAATCTGATTGGCTGAGCTGTTGAACACTATCAGCCATTAACGTGCAGTGGCTGGTGGTTGTCTAGGACATGACGAGGTCTTTTTCGTTTTTCCAAAATTTTGGAGGGAAATTTTGAAGCAAGTTTCATAGTTTCATAGCAATTTTTCTTGGACATTTCTGTCCAAGGGGGAAAGGTGCAATGAGGTTATCCCTATGTGAAGCACCAACCCGTGAGACAAGGTCAGACCACAACACCGGGAACTACGTGCCCTACTCTGATAATTAAGCAAATTTAGATAATTAAAGTTCTGATAAGTCTAAACGAAGGACACAACTTCAATTTTAAATGACAATACAATCTGAGCGATCTTTTTTAAGCGCAAAGTTTAATAATACTTCAAGAAATAATAGGAAACCATCATTTGAAGTAAATTTTAGTGAGAATTCTCTTGCTTTCTATGAGGTGACCTCAATGATATCTCAAGCTCATAACCTAATTGTTAATTAGAAAACAGCTCTAAGAAAATACGTGCAATGATTGGTTAAAAAGTCGTGTTTTTACAACTCGATGGAAACACAGAACTTGCACGAGCTGTTGATGTAAATGATGGCGGGAGCAAAGATAATTTACATTTTGATGATCAAAGAAAACAACTTGTTTCCCTATTTTTCATCGCAGTGTTTTGCAAAAGAAACAGAAAACATGATTGTTCTCTGAGTTTTTATCGGGTTCGAGTAGAAATCTATTAGCGTTCTATCACGAATGGCGATCTCTGATTGGCTATGCTACTCACAATCTATTTCACGATAGATAGGGAGAAGTGTAGCAGCGTGCGCTAAGGTGCCGCTTCTCTGTGAATTGGAAATGTCTTTGAAGAGGATTTCAGATTAAATTTTTGAACGAGTACTAGATTTATACTGAAACAATATGTTTATTCGCTTTTGATTTCTTGACTCGGGCTGCTCCCTCAACTATCACGCAATAGAAATCTCGAGCTCATAATCTAATTGTGAAAGATGGGAGAATTAAAAAAAAGCTGTGGAAACATTCGCTTGTGGCTCGTGTTCACTCGGCATTTCTCCTCCCAAACCTTCCTCTAGTGTTTCTATAACTCGATAGAAACAAAATTGCTCTATTCTCTGCCTGAAGACAGGCGCGCGGCTAACAGGCAGCACGCACTAATGATAGCTCAGCAATGTTGAAGTATTCTGTACTCTAACGGGGTTCAACTTAAGGTATCGGCCACCCTTCAGGCCGTCCGCGCGCGGATCGCTGTAGCACTTTCATTTTTCAGATTTTTATAAACCCCAGCAAACCAAACATTTCTAAACGCTAATTATATTTTTAATAGCTCCAGATTATGGCTCATTCCTTATAAAATGTCAAAATCGTAGCAGGGAGGGTAATTGAGACTTTTTTGCGAAAGCATATGTCTGTGTAAATTCAACTCCAGTCCCGCTAGGAATGAGCAGAAGAGAATGAACATCCCATTTGCTTCTTGACACGTTCTAATAAAACACCGTGTCCCAGATTTTTGACACATGCATTTGTTCTTTTGTGACACTAGGATAAAGCCAGAGGGGACAAATCATCAGCACTTCCTTTAAAAGAATGATGATTATTCTTTACGTGGAAACCTGTAAAAATAGTGCACTAAATAATGCACCTTCAGCAAACTTGTAACAATTTTTGACAACGTATAACAACAACAAATAACAATTTCTACTCATCGTTAAAATAAGTGTATTTGAGGTTAAACCAACTGAAATGATTGAACGAAAAAATACTCAATTTTCAGTCTCTGTTCTAAATTAAAGTTCCTCTAAAAACTAAGAAAAGTTGTAAAGAATAACGGAAAAACCTATCACTCTGCAAGTACACCAAAGGAGAACAGCCCTGTCGAGAGTTGCCCTTAGATGAACCTCTAAAGGCCACAAAAAGAGACATCCCTGAGAAGGCCAATGGAACATGGGCAACAGGGCAACATGGCCAACACAGAAACACGGGCAACAGGGCAACATGGGCAACAAAGGCAACATGGGCAACAAGGGCAACATGGGCAACAAGGGCAACATGGGCAACAAGGGCAACAGGGCAACATGGGCAACAGGGCAACAAGGGCAACAGGGCAACAAGGCAACATGGGCAACAAGGCAACATGGGCAACAGGCAACAGGGCAACATGGGCAACAAGGCAACAGGGCAACATGGGCAACAGGGGCAACAAGGGCAACAGGGCAACATGGGCAACAGGGCAACATGGGCAACAAGGCAACATGGGCAACATGGGCAACATGGGCAACAGGGCAACATGGCTACAAGGGCTACATGGGCAACAAGGGCTACATGGGCAACAAGGGTAACAAGGCAACAAGGGCAACAGGGCTACGAGGGCAACATGGGCAACAGGGTAACAGGGCTACAAGGGCAACAAGGGCAACAGGGCTACGAGGGCAACATGGGCAACAGGGTAACAGGGCTAATAGGGCAACAGGGCTACGAGGGCAACATGGGCAACAGGGTAACAGGGCTACAAGGGCTACAAGGGCAACAGGGCAACAGGGCAACAGGGCAACAGGGCAACAGGGCAACATGGGCAACAGGGCAACATGGGCAACATGGGCAACAGGGCAACATGGGCAACAAGGGCAACAGGGCTACAGGGCCACAAGGGCAACAGGGCTACAGGGCCACAAGGGCAACAGGGCTACAGGGCCACAAGGGCAACAGGGCAACAGGGCTACAAGGGCAACATGGGCAACATGGGTAGCAAGGGCACCAGGGCAACATGGGCAACAGGGTAACATGGCTACAAGGGCAACAAGGGCAACAAGGCAACAAGGGCAACAGGGCAACAAGGGCAACAAGGGCAACAAGGGCAACAGGGCTACAGGGCAGCAAGGGCTACAGGGCCACAAGGGCAACAAGGGCAACAGGGCCACAAGGGCAACAGGGCCACAAGGGCAACATGGGTAGCAAGGGCACCAGGGCAACATGGGCAACAGGGTAACAAGGCTACAAGGGCAACAGGGCTACGAGGGCAACATGGGCAACAGGGTAACAGGGCTACAAGGGCAACAAGGGCAACAAGGGCAACAGGGCAACAGGGCAACATGGGCAACAGGGCAACAGGGCAACATGGGCAACAGGGCAACATGGGCAACAAGGGCAACAGGGCTACAGGGCCACAAGGGCTACAGGGCCACAAGGGCAACAAGGGCAACAGGGCCACAAGGGCAACAAGGGCAACAGGGCAACAGGGCTACAAGGGCAACATGGGCAACATGGGTAGCAAGGGCACCAGGGCAACATGGGCAACAGGGTAACATGGCTACAAGGGCAACAGGGCAACAAGGGCAACAGGGCTACATGGGCAACATGGGCAACAGGGTAACAAGGCTACAAGGGCAACAGGGCTACGAGGGCAACATGGGCAACAGGGTAACAGGGCTACAAGGGCAACAAGGGCAACAGGGCAACAAGGGCAACAGGGCAACAGGGCAACAGGGCAACATGGGCAACAGGGCAACAGGGCAACAGGGCAACATGGGCAACAGGGCAACATGGGCAACAAGGGCAACAGGGCTACAGGGCCACAAGGGCTACAGGGCCACAAGGGCAACAAGGGCAACAGGGCCACAAGGGCAACAAGGGCAACAGGGCAACAGGGCTACAAGGGCAACATGGGCAACATGGGTAGCAAGGGCACCAGGGCAACATGGGCAACAGGGTAACATGGCTACAAGGGCAACAGGGCAACAAGGGCAACAGGGCTACAAGGGCAACAAGGGCAACAGGGCAAATCCTTCATCGCTACTCTTAACACAAAGCATCTTTTATTTCCAAAATGGGTAAGAATTAACTTAAAGGCTAAACTAACTTAAATCAACCTATGCATTCCATCTACATTCCTTATATCCTTTTCCATCAAAATCTTTAGATATTTCCTTCTATATTTCTTGGTATTCACTTCTCAATATATTTTTCATTAATCCAGTTTTTGTTGCATATTTTTTCATCCTGAATCTACGTCGACCAATCAGAGCGAACCTTGTAAGAGCTGCGTACCGCCTCTTTTGGGTCTGTAGAGTCCGAGTAGGAAAGTAAAGCAAACACCGTATTTTTCACTGAGTTAAAACGTGTTTTTTTTTATTCGTAACTTTCAGGTCAGATGGAGCAAACTCTTGAAGAAGTATTAAAATCTGTCAAGTTGAGTTGGTAAAAGTAGATGCCGTAAAGTTTCAACACGGGTAGCATGGACTCTTTACAACAAAGGAAAGGAGGTAAGCTGAAATATCTGCGTTCTGTTGACGTATGGTTTACATTTCTACATTTACCCGCGTTTAGTCAAGAAGTCATTAGGCGCTTTCCATTCAACCAAAAATTCCGGAAATTCCGGGAGGGAGAGTGAATGGAACAGACATAATTTTTCCGGAATTTCATTCTGAAATTTTGGGTGTACCTCGCGAGGTTGGCCTAAAATTCTGGAAAATCCGAATAACCGGAAACTTCCGTTCCATTCAACCTGCTCCGTCCTAGTTTCTCCGAGCCTGGAAATTGAATTCAACATGGCTGATCCTCAAGCTTCTAATCATAATATTAGTGCTCTACCTGACAAACGACTGAAATATCTTAATTCAACGTTTATATTGCAGTGCATTGGCTTCAATAAGCTTTAGTGAGTAGTGCAAAAATACATGTGAGTTACGTGCATGTGAAATGTGAGCATAACTGCTCAAGTGATCAGCTTGCTCATCATTCAAAAGTGACTCTTGAACTCATCAGGAAAATAAAGGGGTATCATACCCTTAATGTAGTCGCAAAGTCCTTTTAAATTCTTACGATAAAAGTTGTATTGTCACCCTCACCTAATACATCGTTTTCTTATTTTCGTGCGAAACTTGGAACCTGGTGACCTGGTACGGGTTAGTCCAACGAAATGGAAAATACTGTTCCATTTGTCACACGGAATACCTGGAATTTCAACCCCATTGATTCATATGCAGTGAAGGGGTGGGGTGGGGGATAGCCATGGGGTGTTTAGAGGAAGCTTTCTTGGACAACTTCTTTGTTTTGGATTGTTTTAGCTCTCACTGGTGTTTTATGTTTGGGAGAGAGATTTGTTATCACAATTATATTTGCAGTATTGGCCACATGATGCATGGACTGGTCAGAAATACTCCATCTTCAATTCAAAATGTTCTCTTTGCTTCTCTCAGCACCTTCTGTCTACCTCCCAACTATCCTAGAGTCACCCCAGTGAAAATCTGTGGACCTACATGTACCACTGGTAACAGAGAAGTTTCTTCAAGAATGTATTGTTACAGTGTCATTTCTGGTATCTTGATCTCAATAAATGGCTTATCTTTGTGTTATCTCTTTATCTTCCAGGTTGGCATACTGGACGTTGACTTACGTGGAGCATTGGCATTCCAATAAATGTAGGGAGAAAAGATGTATACACCAGGGTTCTGCTGGGTACCCGGTAGGTGATAACATGGAGGATCATCATTTGAAGCCATTCCATGGGAGCAATTCAGTAAATCACCTACATATTTAAATTTACATATAATTTGTGTAACAACACTCATACTAGTCTTGTGTTTGATATGTAACATTATAAGGGTGTATTACAGCTTCTCCTGCATGGAATGCTGTTCTGTCAGGGGCCAATACCCCAGTTCCATGGAACTTTTCTGGTTGAACTTTCTTGATCTTAGGAAGCTCTTTATTTCTCAAAATGTGTAATATTTTTCAGTGTAAATTATGCTTCTTTTCATATACATACTTCATTTTGAATTTTTTTTATAAGATCAGCTGATATGCTTTTGGTATCAAAGCTTGCCCATGTTCTTTATTGAGGACATGTTTACAAGTATTTTCTAAAGATCATCTGAACTTTTCCTTTTAGTTGGGTTCCGGTTTACACAGACAAGGACCAACAACATGCTGTTGTCAGCTGGTTTCTTGTTAAATAACAGAGATGTGTGATGCCATTGGGAAGAGAGGACATTAGAAAAATGGTATTCTTTACAAGTTTATATATTTTTTGACCTACCTTGACCTGTTGAGGCTTGTTAATCAAATATCTGAGCGACTTATCATCTGGGAAACTCTACTGAAATCACTTCAAGGAGCTATATGTCACCACATACATTTGTATTGAATTTTTTTTTACAGAGCACAAAATCTCCTTTAGAAGTTTAAAATGTACATGTAGGAAATCTAAAAATAAATGTCCTCTAGCTTAAAAAATGGCAGCTATAATCAGGCTATGTTGTTAGTGAACATTCAATACTTAAATTTTCTTTTTTGTGGACAGTATTATGTCTTGTTGATATATGTATAACAGATTTTTCATGGGACACTATAGGCTATTTAAGCTGATCACCACTATAAACGGAAAAGATTTCGGCTTTTAAATTTCCCGCGCGCCGCCATCTTGGATTTCATGATGTCACTGCATTGTCTCTATTGTTGGAAAGATGAGGTTCTTTTGTTTGAAACAACAGGACAATGCAGTGACGTCATGAAATCCAAGATGGCGGCACGCGGGAAATTTAAAAGCTGAAATCTTTTCCATTATTTTATTATTATTATTAAATGTTACTTTTCCCTTGTCTAGTAAAATTTGTAATTTAGGCATCATTTGGAGCAAGTTAGGATCAACTCTCGCCAGCAGGCGAGGTTCCCTTTAAAACAACTTTGTTCCAGGCCAGTGTACCATACTGTCTGCAATATGCTTTAATTTATTAATGATTTGTAAAATGGAGCAAATTTTGTGGACTGCTACAAACATTTTGATGTACCTGACTTTTATGTTTTTTTTTTAGTAATGGTCAAGAAG
>CBDDTI010000509.1:0-10367 GCA_965233585.1 bacterium | reverse complement strand
GCCCGTGAGTCGAAGTTCTTATAGTATACCGAAGCCAAGAGAATTCGACCACAACAAAAGCGAAACATTATTTAGATTCGCTTTGCATTTCTGAACAAATATCGAATACTCTCACAGGGTTCAAACTTCAAGCTTTGTAGAAATATTCCAAGCTCGAATATTTCCTCAACCACAAAGCCAAAATTATAATTGAAATCGCTTGACATTTCTAAACAAAGATCTACAGTTTTAAGAAAGATTGGACCAATGAGTTTTTCCGTGGAAATTCTGGAATAATTTTGGACCGCAGGGTATGTAGTATTTTAGAAACACTTCCCGGCTGCCAGGTATCTAGACACTACCATTTTGCAAAGCTCGAACTACATTTTTCAAACGAATAGTCAAGTTTTCCGTTATTGCGATGTCAGTCGTTGACCGATGTTGCTCACATTCACTCACTAACTCATCTAAATCTGTAAAAAATAAACAGTCCATTGACTATTTATATCATTTTGATCAGCTTGTGTTACCTCACGGTCACTGCCGTCCGCCATCTTATAAATCTCCCCAGACTCTCTGGGTAGAAACGGACCAGCTCGGACCCAATTTGTTGACACGAAATTTTGAGTTGTTGACACGAATTTTGAATCGTTGATCTTGACAGATTTTAGATTGTTGAAAATTAGATATGAGCAAGAGTTTATCCAGCAGCAAAGAAAATTTTTTTGAAGTTGATTTTTGCTGTTGATTTTAAGACTGATTACCATGTTGAAATTGAGGAGTTGATGGAGTTGATATTGAGAGGAAATTGTTGAATTAAAAATAGAGTTGTTGAAGTTGACAGGTAAACAGTGTTGACCTTGAGATAGATTTGTTGAGTTAGGTATCAAGTTGTTGGTTTTGATACGAATTTTTATTGTTGAATTTTGCTACAATTTGGCTACCATACATATTCGCCATTTTGTTTTTAATGTGACTTTGTTGATCCTCTGACCAATAGGACAGCGGAAATTATTGAATAAAAATTGGACGAGTTGAATAAAATTTTGACGTCATGCACAAAAATTGAGAATTTTATTGAATAAAAACAGTGGTGAATATATCATCATTAACTGAATAAGATAAAAATCATTGAACATAAAATAAATTTTGCTGAACAAAAATATGAATCACTGAATTAAAAATGAGTTTTACTGAACAAAAAGATGACACATTGAACATAAAATGACGATTGCTGAACAAACATATGAATCACTGAATTAAAAATGACGATTACTGAACAAAAATATGAATTACTGAAGAAAAATTTGAATTACTGAATATAAATTGTATGTTGTTAAATATTGCAACAATCCGGTACGCGAAGTCGAAGTAGAAGAACCACAAGCAGGCCATAGAAAAGGGAAGGAAAAGAAAGAAAGAAATTGGAGGGAAGGGGAGATAGAGTTACTCAGTGCCTATTAGAAAGACAAAGCCTGTTTGTGGAATGTTGCTCATGGCGACCACATTCATAGCCTGAGACAAAAGGGAAGTGGCCTACTGTCAAATCGATGTTAGAGAATTATAGCATCGCAAGAGACGATTACAAAACCAATTGGAATATTCTGAGATTACAATTTATGGGGACGAGACTAATCAAAGGCTCCCTGAGCAGCTCATGGATGAATAGTCCACTCCCAAGTTTACTTTTGCCCTTGTGGCAAAACGAGTCTTTGTGCGAAACTACTGGTATGAAAATATGATGTCACCTTTACAGTCATTCGCATGTGATTTTCATGATTTTCATGGGAAACGTTTTGCCGTAGTTACTAAAACATATGGAACCACCCAAAACCAGCCAAAACTAGCCAAAACCACCTAAAGCCAGCCAAAACCACGCAAACCCAGCCAAAACGACCCAAATCCATGCACAATATACCTTATCACGACCGGTTTGTGCGATACTCGCGTAGATGGCCGTCGGTGTGATGTTGCGTGACTATCACGTTGAAATTTTCTTGACCTTAGATATCGTGTTTTATATTGCAATTAAGAACTTCGCATTAAAACTCCCTCGAAAAGTTAAAGTGTTCTCTATAGCTGAAAACAAGCCAGCAGATATATTTTTGCAACTCAGACTGATGTCAAGTTAAAACTAAGAATAAGTTTTCGAGTAGCGATTCTGACATGAGATTTTGATGTCACATCTTATCGAAAACACAAGACACAAAATGTCGAAAATAGAAGAACGAGTATTCAGCAGTTGACCGGAAACTAAAACTTTCGGGTTGTTTGCTTGCTCTCCCGGAGCCCATATAAAAATTTCACGATTAAATGAAAATCTTGCGAGTAGAACAGTAAACATCACAGGATGTTGTTGAAGGCTAAAAGGATCTCCTTTTGTTTGGGTAGAATTACGACAATAATAGTATCCGGTTGTCAGTTGATCGATATGATAAGCCTCTGAGTGTTTGTCTGTTTCAGTCGAAAAAAGAGATAAGTTCTTGTAAAATTACCTCAGAGTCCTAATGCATCTTCAAGACTGTATCAGTGATAATCTATCTGGCGCAATTGCTAAACAAGAAATGACTTCATGTCCACGAGAAAGATACACACGTGGTCTACACTGTCACAGTATTTGTCATGCAGTATCAAGCACTATAACATCACGCAACATCACGCAACACCGTAAACAAAACGTTTTTTCAGGTTTTGTGGGAAGTTTTGGGTCGTTTTTGGCTGGCTTTGTTGGTGGTTTTGGGTGGTTGTAGCTGCTTTTGGCTAGTTTTGGCTGGTAACTACGAACGTTTTGCACAAGCACTCGCTCTGCAAATGGAAACTCAGACGGTGGAAGTCAAAGTCTGCATACACTCTTTTTTGTTTTATAAGAATCTTGTTTTTCCGGCCCAGGCTGAATATTCTTATTTTTCTGCCGATTTTTGGCTGAAAGCATTCTTGTATTATTCTTTAATGATAGCGTATGACATTTCCGTTTGTTGTGCAGTGCTCCATCGCTTTTCGTTGTAGTCAGTGAGGTCTAAGTGTCACGTCAAACGCCGACACTGACATAAGTCTTTTTGTAATCTGTACCTTTAATTTGTTAAACTAACTGCTGTTGTGTAAGTTTGTCTTTTAATAGGTGTGTTCTTGTATTTGGCTTGCCCCGCCTCGATTAGCTTTTTTTTTCTCACTATTTGCGGGGTAGGCCATCCATTGACTATTATTATTTGGTATAATAAAGTTGTTGTTGTTGTTAAAAAAGCATGATGGAAACGAAAGTACCCGATTTTGTTTCAGCTTTGTCAAGGACAATCAAGTGTAATCACCACAGTAAACTCCTTGTTAAGAAAAAGAAAATTGTATTGTATTTACAGATGTTTCAACACACAAAATTATTTCTATCCTTTTCAAAAATCTCAGCCCCGGCTTTATTCTTAAAATTTCAGCCGCGATATTCTTATTAATATATTATAAAAAAAATTGTGTCTGTGCCAAGCGGCCCATCAGGCTAGCACTGATAAGAATAATGTAACAATAAAACAATTTACCGTCTTCTCGTGGTCTGTTCACAATGTCCGATTACAAAGCTTTAAATATCAACATTCAAGCTTGTGTGAAGCCACCTGAAGTAATTTGGCATCAAACAATTGAGGCGTAATTGGCTCTAAGCTACTGGAATGGGTGCAGAACGTTTTCGTTGTATTAAAAAAAATTTCAGCTAAAAAAAATTTAAAAAATCTTATCCCTTTCATAAAGGTCAACTTAGCTTACATGTTTCACAATCGCATGATTTCGACATCTGGTTATCGTTAAACAACACAACAACACATGCGTTCTTCCCAAAGATCTCTGTTTCACCTATTACCTTATTTCACCAAATAAATAAAAAAGAACTCCACTTGCATATTACTCCTATGAAAAAGATCTAACAATTCTTATTGCTTTTTAGCGGAAATTCGCGCTAAATACAATAACATACTGTCTCGGGTTAAAAACGTGCAAAACGTGATGCGTTTATCTTGCCAAAAACATGCCATTCTCTGCATATTAGAGCATAGCACAGAAATACTCACGCTAAAAAGACACGATATAATATTACTTTGGCGTGGTTACGAAAATAACTGTCTTGTCTAAAGTTTCAACAAACGCTGAGCTACAACATTAGCCATGAAACCATTTGCCACAACACATTGGATTTCAAAACAAATATCGTACCAGCATTATTTATGCTAAAGTTCAATTCATGCCTCTACGCTTATTGCTTTTGAATTATGGTATTCCTTAGAACATTTTATCAAATTTAATTCAACAGAAGTGGCGTACTGCTGCCGAAGGGGAGAACTGTATGAAGTATGTCAACAGTTACCTTATGAACTGTACGATGAATATATTTGAAGCTTTATCGAGGGAAATCAATTTAAATTGTCATGGGGTATAGTAGGTTGTTTGGTGGGATTTAAAAGATAGGGCCGATCCGCACTAGCAGACAAAATCGCAATTGTCCGTGGCAAAATCCAAGGACAAATTTTGTCGTGACAATTTTTGTCTCGTCTGTTGCATTCGCATTCACATGGTTAAAGTCTACAAATTGTGTCGTCGGATGGCAACTGGCGTGTTTGAAAAATTCCTCTATTTCGAAAGCGTCTCCTTGCAACATGTGGATAGCCAAACTGGTCATCGTAAGGGGGGATGTTACAGCGCCGTACAGAATTCGGTTGTTTATATAAAGGATAGCTCGCCGTTTGGTTTAAATTCCATGAAGCATTACTATTCATTTTGTCCACTGCGAAAATTGTAAAATCTAGTTTTGGAACATTAACACGAGAAACAACTGAGACGCTAAATTTATTCGCTTTATGACATAAATCAATGACAAGATAAACAAATTTTGTTTATTTAAACGATTTTGTCCAATTTTTACCCGGGACAAATTTTGTCGGCGGTGCATTTGAAGTTTTGTCCGCTTCAGCCAAAAATTGTCAAGTGGCAACAAACCATCCGCACTTGTAGAGCGTTGGTGTTGACAGAAATTTTGTCTAAATAAACAAATTTTCTGCTAGTGCGGATCGGCCCATAGTTCGTGCAAAATACAACAACCCTTCTATTCACCGCAATTTCTCCCGGGCGCGCTCCGCTTTGATAAAGACTTGATATTTTACACCCTCTAATGCGTCAGTCTACCCCTGTGCCCCTCGGAGAGTGAGTGAGGAACTAATATTCCCACGTTTTAAAACGGATATCAAGAACTAGTTTTCTATATTCCAAGCGATACGTAGTAGAGATAATTACATGGCTACGTTAACAACAAAGGCTTATACATAGGTTATATTTCCGACTAATATTGTTTGTAACTGTAAGGTTTTGTCACGCAATACCTAACTTTGCAACACTTTCCTAAAACAAGGCCAAGTATATCCCTAAAAAATATGCCCTGCCTTGCAGGCATAAACGAGGAAAGGGTAGCATGAAGGCCAAAAATGTAAAGAAAAAGGCAAGAGACACTAACCTATAGCGAGAAACAGACTGAGCTGTTTCCAATAAGCAATACACTTTAATCTCCTTCACCCGCAAAAATTCCATTCATTCTCCTTTGCATTGTTTCCTCCTTCAGGTAACATTTTACCAGACATTTTTTCGGTCGTAACATCGTCGTCTTTTCCATATTGCCGAAGCTAATGTTCCTTAGCTTTATAATTTTCAATTATAGCACTCCACGAAAGGTCTCCTCGTTAAAATTGAACGAAAGCCCATCCTCATGCTGCGATACGCTATGCTGCCGCACGTCCTTCCTTCTAGTCTTTCCATGTCCATTTGTCGCAGCTACTGCTGCTTAGCTTGACAAATTTCAATTATGCAACTCCACGAATTGAACAAAAAACCATCTTCGTGCCGCGTCAACCACCATATGTATGAACTCTATGTTGCCGGACACAAAATTCGCCTCTCTAGTACCCCGCTAAAACCTGCTGAACCTACACCACGAAATGCCTAGGACAAGAACCATACTAAGCAGGGGAGGGATAGGAGAAACGATTTAATCCGGTTTTAATGAATAAATTAATCAGAATCGAGTGAGTGAGTGAGTGAGTGAGTGAGTGAGTGAGTGAATGAGTGATCGAGCGCCATCCGATTGCCTTCTACGCTCATGGATGTTACGTAACATCCATGAGCAAAAAGGGGAAACACATTCTTCTGGAGACTTCTTTGGAGTCAGTTTACTACAATGCACATCCGTGAACCTTTGTTTTCCAAAGAAGGCCTAGTATATCCTCGTTCAGCTCGTTTGGCCAACGCGGCTTACATCGCGGCAGCGAAACATTTTGATAGAGAGCTTATAAGTACGTGAAGACGAACGGCAAGGACGACGCCTATATAGTCAAAAAACACGAGATTATGGATACCTCCACAATGTCATTTATGTAGAGGCCGGCTTTAGTTATACTCATTAGTGCTATCTTATCATATTTACCACATGGCAGTTCTGAAGGCTGGAATTTGGAGATTATCCGTTTATCAATAATGTGGTTATAATCTTTACTATTATGATCAGGCTTTGCCGATGGGGTGTTCAACGAGCTGGGCTAGTTCTAAAATAAGGAGCGGGGAATGGGGAACGGGGAACGGGGAATGTGGAATCTCTAAAAGGGGAATCTCTAAAAGGGGCAATCTCTAAAATGGGGAATCTCTAAAAGGTGGAATCTCTAAAACGGGGAATCTCTAAAAGGGGGAATCTCTAAAAGGGGGAATCTCTAAAATAGGGAATCTCCAAAAGGGGGAATCTCTAAAACGGGGAATCTCTAAAAGGGGGAATCTCTAAAAAAAAGCATATAGCTTTTTCGAAGTAAAGCTACGCGTCTCCGAAGAAAAGCGCACGAGGGCTAATATGATACCCGTGACAAGAATCTATACTGTACTTGCAAACAGTTCTTAATCATAGCCAGGCCCGGCGTCACAATTTAGAATGCAAGTAAGCAAAACGCTCACAACACACTGTACGTCATAATCTGTTCCTCAAAAGCAAATACTTGGAGACTTAAAAACATATCTTGCAAAAGAAATGAGCCAAAACAATACACTAACACATGGCAAATTACAGAGGCGAAGCGACATGCAGATAACAGTGGAAATCATGCAGACCCATGACCTCTTTGTCTAACGGCTCTACTCTGCTTAAATTTCCTCCAGCTAGTATAACACAACATGAAGGATGAGTGACCTAACAGAGAACGGCAAATGTACAAATGTCACGAGCCGTAGAAGTCGTGTAGGCTTGTCAATCCCATTTTGCAATGAATTTCTAAAAGAGGGAATCTCACTCCTTTTCTTCAATTTTATTAAGAATTCTGCAACTACAAATTAAAAGTTAAAGCTGCGGGGAATGGGGATTCGGAGAAGGAGGAACGGAGAACGGTAAATCTCTAAAAGGAGCCGGGAAATTCTCACTTTCATTAATATTTTTGATATTTTTTTTTTCCCGCAGATCATAACAAAATGGTAGTTGAATTTATCCTAAACCACATAAGTTTTCATTGCCCGATGACATCTTGTCCTCCAAGATCAGTCCACTTAAATTATGAAAGACTTTCGAAATGACCGATTTTGTTTTTCTTTGAAGTAAATGCAATGGGAATTTTGAAGTTGTCTAGCTTCGCAAGACCGCATCGCGTAGAAAGATGTATCGTGAAGCACACAATGACGGATTATACGCGAAATTCCCGCCAAAATATCTTACAACCGATCGATGAGAGTTTCTGTGTCAGATAGCCTAAATATTGTCATGGAATAGTAAATTCTCCTCAACTCTTAACTTAAAAAGTAAGCTAATATAAATTATGCCATAGAACACCGCCGGCACATCACGCCACTCAAAATAGATCAAAATAAAGATAAATCAAAATCAAAACCATTCAATGGATAAATCCCAGAATAAGGGAAAAGAAAGAAAGTAAATATGCAAAGCGTACTCCCGCCGAGATTCAGGTCACTGCAATTTTTCTTATGCAAGATATACGAACAAATTTTTTTACCACATTTAAAGAGATTTGTCAGGAGACGCCATGCTGCCTAGACCACATGCTGCCCGGAAACCAACAAAAACATCTGTCACTGAGTTTGTCACACAAGCCGAAGGAAACTCAAAATTTCAATAGTACTTTTTCTAATACTGTTCAGATAGCCAAATTGCATGAAATACATCACTCTTTAGCAAACATTACAGCTCTCTCAGCAGCGCGCCGTGAAAATTTCGGGTCACGCAAAGCTTAAAAATTCAAACGTAGTCTATCACATTAACTCATTGTTTGTGCCATATATTTGTCATTAAGTAGCACGTCTTTCCATCAATTAGTACCTGATAACGCTAGGACGAATATCTATCGCTATGAAACTCAATTTAAAAACATCACAGTCAGGAGTTCAAATGAATTCAGGCGGTTCGATTCTTCTGTCAGCGTTGAGAATCTCAAAGAGTAAGAAACGAGATTTGAAACTCAGTGGCCCGCTAAACAGATATACTTTAGCGCACGATATGACTCCAATGAATAAATTCAGCCGTTCTTATTTATTTCGGTTTACCATTTCAACAGTCCAGATAGATTCTCCAATTCCTCGGCCAGGACCTTCATACGATCCCCCATTTTAGAGATTTCCCCGTTTTAGAGATTCCCCGTCTTAGAGATTCCCCTTTTTAGAAATTCCCCGTCTTAGAGATTCCCCCTTTTGGAGATTCCCTCTTTTAGAGATTCCCCGTTTTAGAGATTCCCCCTTTTGGAGATTCACCGTTTTAGAGATTCCCCCTTTTAGAGATTGCCCCTTTTAGAGATTCCCCGTTTTAGAGATTGCCCCTTTTAGAGATTGGCCCTTCTAGAGATTCCCCCTTTTAGAGGCGGCCATCGTTTATATATTTTGGGCCGGCATCTGCATAAAAACACGAGATTATGGATACCTCCATAATGTCAGTTATGTAGAGGCCGGCTTTAGTTACACTCATTAGTGCTATCTTATCATATTTACCACATGGCAGTTCTGATGGCTGGAATTTGGAGATTATCCGTTTATCAATAATGTGGTTAAATTCGTGAAACACCGCGAATTCCTTCGGTGCACTTAAAGACCATAGCACATTCGTTCGTCCTCTTTACTTCGCAGACTTCGAGGAGTTCACTCCAGAGTATTTTCCCACCTCCATCCCCAATCATTCCGCCTTCAGAACTCTGTTCTGTATTTTTGTTTTTTCTTATGACCCGGGTGGCCGGTTTTCACGCTCACCTACGCCAATGATAGCCACCCTCGAGGCCAATTTGTTCCAGCTCTGTTGTCTCACTTCAATAGGCAATTGCAGAAACGTGAGAGGACTGGGAAAGAGTATGGCTGTTTTTCGTTTGTTTGAAAAACTAAGATATTCAAATGAAAGATCAATTAAATTTAAGAGTCTTTACCAAGAGTAGAAGTATCTAGAGGAGGAAAATAGTAAAATGGTAGCTCTTCATATATCACCTAAAATAGAGAGTTTGTATGGCTTGGGTAGACAAGCCACAAAATTATAAGGATTTGTATGGAATTTTGCAACTTTTGCGAGGCTCCGATCTGAACAATTTTCTACTGAAAACTCTTAAAGTTGGCTGAGTAGCTTTACATTCAGTAACATTTCCGTTGAAATGTTTAGATTTTCAATGTAATCAATATAAGAAACTCGTCCCAGTCCTCTCACGTTTCTGCAATGGGCTATTCCGGTTTCTCTTATGGTAAACAAAAGGCGGCCATCGTTTATATATTTTGGGCCGGCATCTGCATAAAATGAAATAACTTTTTACCCGAGAAATTTGCAATTGTCTACCGTGCTCAGACTAAAAATATATGCAACGCAAAGGCAAGCTGTCGCCGTTCGCGTTCCTCAGAGGTCGACTACGCAGTCAGTCGGTCACTTCACGTTGTTGTTTTGCAGAGCACGGCTAAGAAATATACAAATGTACCTATTTTGTTTGCTTCGCGCTAATTTAAACATCCCTGATACATCATGATCAAGAAACAATGTTTCCTAGTTTAGTCGGGCGTTAACCTGCCAAGTTTTCCAAGAAACGAAACCATAAACTATAGCAAATGCCCAGAAACCATCGCTCAATTACATCTTTTCATACCATATTTCAGTGTTATTTACACTGTAACACAATTTGTTAAAGGCTAACATTTTTTAAGTCCTCAACTTGTTCTCTTCATAACATATTGCATTTAACCTCCTGAAAGGAAGCAGAGAATTTAGTTATACGTAATCAACTATTTTCATAGTTCTTGTTGGGCAATGAAACATTTTATCAACTAACAAAAGAATACACGACAAAAATTTAACAAGTCTACATATCTTTTGCGAGATCATTGGCTAATTAACAAATTCATCAAACACAATGAATGGC
>CBDDTI010000508.1:0-12458 GCA_965233585.1 bacterium | reverse complement strand
TTACGTATAAGCCCTCCGGGGAGTCGATCTTGTGAGTTTGCGTGTCCTCTCCTTTCTTCAAGTAAATACGGCCATGGTTGGTCCAAATAAATTTCCATTTCAGCTCTTTCTTTAGTTTATTAACCGAACCAAACAGCTTCTTCTTCGTAGGAGTCAAAGACTCTGAGATGTAAATTTTCTTGTTGAGATCTACGCCCTTGGTTGCACAGGCGTCTTTTAGGCATTTCAAGCTATTTGCTTTCCTTCCCGCGACTTTCTTACGGTTGGAATAAAACTCGTCCCTGTCGTCTCTTCTGGTAAATTTCACGATAATCTTTTCATCGGCTGACTTGTCATACCTTGGTATTGGATGTGCAGTCGATATGTCGTCGTCCTTGAGATCCACTTGCATGTCCTTACCGAGAGCTTTGACCAGTTCGATACAGGACATCGATTCGGTCGGTTTAAGACCAGAAATTTCGATGCAGTCTCTCCTCAAATACTGGGCAAGATCATCCATGTCTTTAGTTAGCTCCAAGGCACGCTTTTGTGTGCCAACAAAATCACGTTTCAGATTTTTAACGTCGCTGATAAGCGTTACCACTTTCTCATTACTTCCTTGGATCTGCTTCAACAGCTCATCGTATTTGGCAGACATAAAGTCGACTAAATTTTGTAAAGTATCAAATTTCTCTTCGATAGAAAGCAGTTTCGACCGCAACGGTCTTATTTCTTCCTCCAAGACTTTCTTAATATCTCCTATCGTCGCCATAACAAAAAAATAAATAAGTCAAGATGCCTATACTACCAGAGACTGCCGAAAATTGGCAGAGCTGTACAAAGCGTGGCCGACCGCCATGTCTAAAAATATACACTTATCTCTTGATTTTTGGCCATTTTAGGAGTTTAAGTATCAGGAAAAGTGCTTTTGTAAATATTTTTTGGTTTGGTTCAGACAATCAGAAGACTAGATAACCACAGTAAGTTCTAGATGTTTACACTATTTACTGGTCGCCATGTTGGAGGACTAAAGAGGTCCTCCAACAGCTCCTCCAACATGGCGGCTCCATACTATGCTCTGTAATTGTGAACAAAGCGAACAAAGTTTTAGGTTCCATTAAACGCTCGGTGGGCACCGCCAATACTGACGTCTTCTCTATGCTGTACAAATCTCTTGTTAGGCCAATATTGGAATATGCAGTACCCGTTTGGTGTCCTTACCTTGTTAAGGACATCCATGCCCTCGAGAATGTACAGCGAAGAGCATCAAGACTTGCTTTAAATCAATGCAAAGGATATATGTCCTATGAAGACCGATGCAAATTGCTAAAATGGCCTACTCTGTCAGACCGTAGATGTAGGTAGGCCAGACTCGAACTGAGCCACGGGGGAAATCTTAGGACTTCAAAAGGTTGTCGTTGCAACGCACACCACTATACACCGAGGAAAATGACCCAGTCTTTGCCACTATTTGGATTTATTCCCTCGATTACATAACGATGTGGTAGACTGAAATTACAATATTTACAAAGCTAAAATTACTAACAGAATAGCGAGGAATCAGTTTGTACACGCGAGTACAAATAACACAACTAGGCGTTAACATAACAACGTGAGCAATCTAACAAACAATTGAATAATCTAATATAAGGACTAATCAAACAAACTCACCAACGTTTCCGGGTAAAAGTCCTATTCGTATATCTCTTATGCTTCTTATAGGTCCTTATAGTGATTCTTGATTCTCTCGATTCTTAACTCCTATCCTCTCCACGCCCGGTACTGATCTGATCCTACAGAGCTATAGAGTCTCTTAATATCGAAAGATAATTCAATCACGTGGTATTGCGATCACGGAACGAAACTTGATGATTGATTTTTACCAGCTGCGTCTGGGTTGCAAAGGTTACATGGCTCCCCTAAATTGTGAAATCAATTTACAAAAATGCTATCTTAACTACTTAATCACAAAAATTGTTCAAATAAACAAAGGCAAAGTTCTAAAATTTAGTGTTCATTCAGCAACTGCTTGGTCAGCATCAGCTTTCCTTAGGTCTGTTGGGTTTACGGGTCATGATCAGGTTCCTCGTCGGGGACACCTGGTCTCTCGTGGCTGTTAAATGGTACCAGGAGTACAAGCTTGTGGATGGGGCGCTCCAGAATGGACATGGCTTTCGTTCTTTTACCACTTGCAGTTAGCTGGCGATCTCCGATCGCAAGGTTCACCTTACGAACTAGCCCGTCATTTCCTCTTTGGGCTTCTGTCACGCGAGCTAGTTGCCACTGGTTACAGGGGGTGTTGTCGTCCTTGACGAGAACGATGTCTCCAATTTGCATGTTTCTTCGTGAACTCACCCATTTCTGCCGTTCTTGTAGAGCATGAAGAAATTCCTTCCTCCAGCGAGTCCAGAACTCGTTCGTTAGATGCTGAACGCGGATTCTTTTCCCTTGAAGGAGGAAGGGAGCGGCAAATCCCAGGGGGTCATAGATCGAACTCACGGTTGAAAGGATTCCCTGTCTTGTAAAGGGCTTGTCCTTTAGTGTGATGCGAAATTGAAATGCGTCACTTTCCACGCACCACTCAATTCCCAGCACTCGTTCTGATGGAAGTTCCTTGTGCTCAAGATCCAGATCCTTAATACCCTTTGCGCGATCTTCGGCTGGAATTGACTCAATCACCTCCTTGCGATTGGAGATGAACTTGTGTAAGCGAAATCCTCCTTGCTTGGACATTTCCTTACTCTTCTGTATGAGGGCGATAGCTTCTTTGACAGTTTTGACGGAGTTCAGCCCATCGTCTACGTAGAAGTTCTTGCTAAGAAATTCTGCAGCTTCGGATCCAAGATCCTTCTCATTGTCTTCAGCAGTTGTCTTGAGAGCCAAATTCGCACATCCTGGAGAGGAAGCAGCCCCAAACAGATGAACGGTCATTCTGTACTCTGTAGGTTCTTTAGTGATATCGCCCTGGTCCCACCACAGGAAGCGCAAATAGTCGCGATGTTCTTCATTAACGTTAACTTGATGGAACATTCCCTCAATATCGCATGCAAATGCTACGGGCTCTGGGCAAAAGCGACAAAGGACTCCCAAAAGTGAGTTGGTCAGGTCAGGTCCCTGTAGTAGTTGTCGGTTCAGGGAGTGGCCTTCAAATTCTGCTGAGCAATCGAACACTACTCTGATTTTTCCTGGTTTCTTGGGGTGGTACACTCCATGATGTGGGAGATACCAAGACTTCGGATTATCTTTAGGGGCTCTTTCAGCATAGCCAGCTCTTATCACTTCGTTCATAAAGGATACATAGTCCTGTTTGTATTTGGGGTTTCTTGTGAAGCGCCTTTTCAACTGGTGGAGTTAAGTTTCCGCTGTTTTCATGTTCGAAGGAAGTTCAGTTTTATCTTGACGGAATGGCAAAGGCATCTCGTAGTGATGGTCTGCCATGAGGTGGATTCCTTCTTTCATATTTTGAAGAAATCTTCTGTCTTCCTGAGACAACGCTTTGCTGTGCCTTTCACCCTCCGAGAAGTCTCGTTCGAACATCTTGGAAACTGTAACGGGACTGATGACTTCCTTGTGATGGACTTGCTGAACAAAGCATCGTGCTGGAGTTTCCTCGATGCCGATTTCTTTAGTTGTAATTTGAAAACATTGAGAACGAATGATCGTGTCTTCTACTTCGTTTTCGCTGTTTGAGAGGGGGACGCCGATGAAGCCCCAGCCAAGGGTGGTACGAATGGCGTAGGGGTCTCTAGGCCTTCCAGGGATCACTTCGCGAGGTTTGATCGCCTGGACGCAGTTGTTGCCAATAAGTAGGCCAACCTTAAGGTCTTGATAGTACGCAGGAATCTTGCTTGCGATTGGTCGAAGACGTTTCCAGGCCTGCGCGGTTTCTGGTCGCGGTATCTGCTCCTTTCTGGCGGGAATCTGATCCCTTGTGTACAACTTGGGAAGATCGATTTTGACGAGCTTGTCATGGCGGGAAACGATGAGGCCATTGATTTTCGTGGTATTGATGTTTTCAACAGCGTGCATTGTTCCTAGTTGCAATGTAACTTCAGGGCCTTTAAGACCGAGTTTTTCGCAAACTTCATCCGTTACGAAGCGTCACTCTGATCGTCGAGGACTGCGTACACTCTAATCTCTCTTTCGGGATCATCCTTGTGATGAAGCCATACTGGGACAATTAACGCGCTCGTCGCGTTACTTGTTACGTTACCATTGCTCGCGTGACACACGCTCACACAATTGCTTGTCACCTTTTCTGATTCATCTCCATTCGAGTCTTCCAGTTGTCCATCCTTCTTGGGTGCGACTGGTTCATAGAGGTGCAGGGCTGTCACATGCGGTTTCTTACAAATCCGACATTTCTTTTTCTGTTCGCATTGTCGCATCATGTGACCTCTGGCCAAACAGGCGAAGCATAGTCCTTTAGCTCTCGCACATTCTTTCCTTTCGGTAACTGATTTCTTCAGGAACTCTTCGCAGTGTTCCAACTCGTGTGGCTTGTGACAAAGGAAACATTTGACCTTGTTTGGAGATGGTTTGTTTTCTACGCGTTCTTCGTTTCCTGTGTTGGTGGCAAAGGTTGATCCAACTCTTATGTTGCTGTCTCTTTTCCTTTCGGATATGGGTCATTTATTATCTTTGTTGCCTCCGTAATTGATTTCCTTTCTGGTGGCAGCTAATGCTTCGTGGGAGAAGACTGGATGCGTCGCGTCTGACGCCGCTTCTTGAACATAACTGACAAAGTTATGGAAGGTGTATTCGCCTGACTTGCTTTCCACCTTCTTGGCGGCGTCTCTCCATTTATTTGTGTAGTACGTTGGCAGGTGCGCAGCTAACTGTCTAATTGCAGAGAAGTTATCAAACTCCTTCAGATATTTGACTGTTTTCATCGTTTCTTCTGTCATTACGAGGAAATCGCTGAATTCCTGGAGTTCAGTAGCGGTGGAACAAACAGGCCACGCCCACAGTTTCTGGCGGTAGGCTTCGTACACTTTGAAAGGGTCGCCAAAGCGGTCCTTGAGAATATTTCTTGCCCTCGAGTAGGCATCCTCCGTCTGAAGTCCAAGTAATCCGTTAATCATCGTCTGCCTGTCGTGTATTTGCCAAGATAGTAAAGTTTGTGACTAGGCTTCACTGCATCTTCCTCAATTAGGGCGTCAAAGGCACTGGACCACTTTGGGTATTCGAGAATGTTTCCACTGAAGACGGGCGGTTTTGGAATGGGTAGTCATTTTCTTAAGGAGCTGAAGCTGCTGTCACTGAATTTCGGTGTTTTCTTGCTGCAGTTTTTGTAACTGAGAAGAGAGTTGCGTCTCAATCGACGCTGGAGAAAAGACTGGAGCGCGCGGGTTCAGTTGTGCTGCTGGAACTGAAACAATGTTGTCTACGTTAAGCTCCTCATTGCTCTCAGAGTTTTGGTTCTCTTGCCTTTGAGGGTTTGTTTCAGAAACATTGTTTTCCAGATCTTCTATTGCTTTGGGTGATGTCTTCTCTACGAGTTTTTCGAGTATGTCTCGTCTGGCTTTGGCCGCCTCTAGCTCTCCTTGAAGGCGCTCTTGCTCTTCTAACCTTTCAAGTTCTCTCTGTTGATGCTTCAAGAGTTCTTGTTTCCGGTCTAGTTCTTGTTGTCTTTTCAGACTGTTCATTTTTACCTGCAACGCAGCGGCCTCCGCAGCTGCACGCATTGAAGACGAAGTGTGCTGTGAATTTTTTGAAGTGCTTGTTCGGATCGAGGAACGAGATCGCTGAGATAATAATTCCGCTCTTTCTTCTAACATTTTAATTCGCGCTTTAACATCGGCGACGCAATCGGCAAATAAATCAGACAGTGATGAAAAGTAATCAAAGTCTCCAGTGTCATCTTCGTGCAGTTCTAGCGTTACATTAACTATTGTTTCGTGTAAGGACTTAAGGGAATCCATTTTCATTTGTAGACTTTCAAGGCCAGCTGCAAGGGCGATAATATCCTTTGATTGTCTCAACAAGTCGTCTACAAATTCAATTTGTTTCTTAAGAGCATTTCCAGCTCTATCTCGTTTCGTTCTTGCATTGTCTAGGTCCATTTGAAGACCCTTTTCGGATCGCGTGCGATGACGTTTATCTTTGAGATCAAATTCCTTCGTGTCTTGTTCTTCGCGAGGAGAGGACTCTTGTTGATTTTTCGCTGTTTCACGGAGTTCGTTAGGATCTATCGACGGACCTAATCCGTTTGTGGCTTCCGATGCCATTGTTTTCCTTTGTTTTTGTGTTCAAATTTCTTTCCTTTCTTAAGTTTTCGCTTTCGTGCGGGAGTTCCCACGTTGTCGACTGTAGGTGGGCCAGACTCGAACTGAGCCACGGGGGAAATCTTAGGACTTTGAAAGGTTGTCGTTGCAACGCACACCACTATACACCGAGGAAAATGACCCAGTCTTTGCCACTATTTGGATTTATTCCCTCGATTACATAACGATGTGGTAGACTGAAATTACAATATTTACAAAGCTAAAATTACTAACAGAATAGCGAGGAATCAGTTTGTACACGCGAGTACAAATAACACAACTAGGCGTTAACATAACAACGTGAGCAATCTAACAAACAATCGAATAATCTAATATAAGGACTAATCAAACAAACTCACCAACGTTTCCGGGTAAAAGTCCTATTCGTATATCTCTTATGCTTCTTATAGGTCCTTATAGTGATTCTTGATTCTCTCGATTCTTAACTCCTATCCTCTCCACGCCCGGTACTGATCTGATCCTACAGAGCTATAGAGTCTCTTAATATCGAAAGATAATTCAATCACGTGGTATTGCGATCACGGAACGAAACTTGATGATTGATTCTTACCAGCTGCGTCTGGGTTGCAGCGGTTACAGTAGAGTTTAGTTATCTTTAGTTGAATGTTACAAGATAGTCTTTGGTTTTTATCATTTGAAATTTGAAGACTTCTTTGATTTTGCCACAACTCGGTCTACGAGAGCAAATCATGAATTCAGACTTTATGTTAAACCAGCAAGACTTAATTGTTATAAACATTCTTTTTTCATTAGAATTGTCAAGCTATGGAATGAACTACCGGGCGATATAGTGGAAGCTGATAGTTTTCAGCTTTTTAAATCTAAGCTTAAATTGTATTATTTTAAATAATTATTTGATTGTAAAATTTTTGACATATATATATTTACCTTTTTTCTATTTATTTTAGGGAGTTTTTGCATAGGGCTAACCTCCCAACTTCCTTTTCTAGAAGAGCAGGGATGGTGCAGTGGTGAGAGCACTCGCCTCCCACCGCTGTGGCCCGGATTCGATTCCCGGACCCGGCGTCACATGTGGGTTGAGTTTGTTGTTGGTTCTCGTCCCTGCTCCGAGGGTTTTTCTCCGGGTTCTCCGGTCTTCCTCCCTCCACAAAAATCAACACTTCTAAATTCTAATTTGATCAGGAAACAGTGGATGAAGAGCCACCTCGTGGAAATGCCACTGCAAATTCCATTATTATTCTTCTTATTATTGTTATTATTATCTTAGTTTTTTTTTTCTTTTATTTATTTATTTGTATATATAATTTGCTTCTAGAATAAATAAAGTACCGTAAAGACTCGTGTATAAGCCGCACTCGTGTATAAGCCGCACCCCCAACATTCAAGAATGATTTTGGGAAAAAAAAAAGAACTCCAAAAGGCACTTGTGTAAAAAAAAGTTGATCGTTTGTTTGCAGATGGCTGATGTTAACGATAAACTTGGCGAAATCTGTGTATTTGCAGCAACATTCATAAGTTAATCAACTTTTAAAAGCTTCTCTTTAATCAATTGCCCCATTCGCTGTGAATGACAATAGTCATCTTCATTGATAAACCCCACAGTTTGAAGAATATGACAGAATTTGAACGAAAATAAGCGCAGGAGAACGATCCAAAACGTTTTGCTTGGTAACCACGCAGTCTTTTAACGAGGGAAGTCTGGACACGAGAACATGGAAATGTTCGCTTTCGCATCAGCTGTGCGTGGATATCGTGTTTATCAAGACCTGTGGAAGCCATCTATCGGAGAAAAACTTGTTGCTAAACGAGAGTTTAACAACCCCAGGGACAAACACCCTGTGAAAGTAGTAAAGGGCGATGAAACGGTCGGCCATTTGTCTCGCAAGTTCTCCCAAATAGCGTAGTATTTTCTAGCATCGAGTGGAGAAGTCGGTTTTCAAGTGATTGGTGACAGACAGTGTGGAGGATTGGAGATTCCATGCCAGTTAGAGTTTAACTGCTCAAACGAAAGTACAAATAATACTCTTGAAAGAACTACTGGGGAGCAAGATTTGGGTTTAGAACTGTCCTGAAGATTCTAAGAAACGGCTCCTTTAGGAGCCACTGAAAGCATGATCAGCGTAAACAACAGTTTTCATTATGTTAAATCTTTATTTACCGAAGGTTTTCAGTTCAGTTTGTGACAACAACGAGCCAGTTTACTCTATCTGAAAGCAATGGTCTCATGTATAAGCCGCACCCTCGATTTTTGGCCCAAAACTTGAGCAAAAAGGTGCGGCTTATACACGAGTCTTTACGGTATGTATGTATGTAATTGTGTGCAGAACATTTTGACAAATATCTCCACTTTAGGACAACGCGCACACCTTAAAACTTGGAGAACTGTCTTCTTTATTTATCATCTACAATATCACAATTTTTCGACTTTATCCGTTGCATACTTTTTGATTTTATTTTCTATTGCATGACAGTGCACACACTCTATAAATATGGAGAATTCCACGACAGGACGGAAAATTCGGATTTTCTTTTATTGCGTCAAAAAGACCCTTTTGGTGAACTTTTTTCAGAAATATACTTTCAAAGTTCCAGTGAGTTCACATTTTTGTGAAATCTAGGAAAGTTCAAAATACGGCTCAATCAACCAAGATGGCTGATGGAATT
Organism: bacterium; assembly: GCA_965233585.1. Lineage (GTDB taxonomy): Bacteria > SAR324 > SAR324 > SAR324 > NAC60-12 > CBDDTI01. The sequence continues at coordinate 3,567 of CBDDTI010000508.1, read as the reverse complement.
TATCCAAAATTGTACATTTTCAACACAGTACTGAAGGAAGGGAACTTGCCTGGATTTCATATTCACATGGTTTGTATTTTTCCCGTTTGGTCATTCTTCTGAGCTAAAAGTCATCTTGAAGTAAACATGTTTTGTCTGCTTCTTGGCATTTTGAAAAACACAACTGTCGCAATTTAATTTACAAGTAAAATTTTAACAGATTTTAGAGGGTCATAACTCTTCTAGAATGCAAATCTCTCAACAAACAAAAGGTTTTAAAGCAAGAGCTATGCTATGGGCATATATCTAAATGGCTAGCTTGGCCTGTGAAAATTAAGGTGGCTTACTACAGTTTTTCCAAGACTTAGTAGTGTGCGCTGCAATAGCCTGCCACACGTCAGTATTTGTCACGTGTGCAAAAATGATGGAAGTAACCTCAAGGATTATCAAAAACCACTTCAGCACTTCAAATTAAGGCATCAAATCTCTTTGGTATATGTAGCGATAGTTTCAAACTCCATTCAAACAAGTTTGATAAACATCCAGTAAAAGAGCTCTAATTTACTCTTACTTTCTCGCACGTGATACATGGCATCACATAAGCATGTGCAATTCAATTCTCGTCCAAGGTTGTAAAAACCTGTCTTTGATCGAGGATTCCTCGAAAAACTACCATACAACCTATGATTAAATTTTCATAGTTGATTTGTTGGGGTCAATCACGTTTGGAGCCAAAATTTTTAAAAAATCTGGAAGACAGATTTTGATCAATTTTTCATTTCATATTCTCTTAATTTGCAAAAAATCTGTGTTACAGATTTTTATTTTACTTTGCATAAATGTTAAATCAGACCCAATTATTTTGAGGTGAGCTCGTACAGATAGATTTTAAGAAAAACATGACTCAAACTACTAGTGCCCAGTCTCTCATTGGGTACTCAGTTGCTCATTTTGGCCCTTTGTTAACGTTTAATTGTTCAAATTTCACATAGAATGGTAAAGGACTTAAGCAAACAGTAAATAGTGAAGGGAAAACAGCTTGGAACCTATTTCAAAAGAGTTGAAAGTTGTGCTCTAATGCTTCATCAAAACTGTAGTAAGCCACCTTAAGGTCATTCCCCAGTATTGCATTGCACATCCCTACTGCGCATAATTTTACGCATGATTAGCGCGCGCACATTCGAAAATGGCAGCTTTTTCTTTGTGGCTGGACCTCGCCATGGAGGTAAATCGCCATTTTCTCGAAAACGAGTATGGCGACCTATCATTTTTTTCTGTTGTTTTGAATTGAGTAGTAAATTTCTCTAAGTAAAATAAATATGGACCAATTCTCAGTGTTGAGCAAAAAACAAATCGTCAAAAACGTGAATTTAGCAAGCAATTGTTACTATATTATAAGGATTTATATGGAATAAACAAGGTGCTGTTGCTCCTAAACGAACATGGGAACCCCTCATTTTTATTTCAAAATTCAAGTTCCTACAATATAAACAATCAATTGGCAAAGTTTGAGAAAAATCTCAGTGTAGGTTCTATTTCAGTGGAATGACCTTAAGCGTGCTAGATGAAAAGCTATGAAGGGTATTTTGACCATATGCGCCACTTTTGGATGAGCGAGCAAGAACTTCGATTACGCAGTCATCTTTATAAACAATTTTGCACATGTTTCAGAACACAAATTATTTGTATACATTGTATATTACATGCTAAGTAATACGTTAAATAGTACCAGGAGCCATAATCAGGGACGGAGACCGTAAGTTTTGGGATCCTCGCGGACACATGACATGGAACAGTTTTTCTATTTTTGGAACAAATTGCGCCATCCTGACGTCATATATCCGTGCTGATCCATGCACGTGTCTTGGGCTCTCGCGTGGATGTCACGTTGCGTGATGAAATGGTGAGAGTTGCGAGATTCTCTGCCGATTTTTCACAGCGAAGGCAGGGAATAAGGCAGAGAAGAACTAGGGCCCTTCTATGTACTTTTATTCTCTGATTTAATGGAAAAGGTGTGTTTTTCAGGGTCGAGAATTTCTTTAATTTCGCGCTGTGAATGAATAAAATCCGCTCGCCGGCTAGTTTCACTCGTAAACTTTTGTGTTTGTTCTGTGACTTCTCGGCTGTAGAGAAAAGTTCTGTAAGAAAACTGTTTACTCCGGGATCAAGTTAATTTGTGAGTTTGCCAAACAATGGTTTATCATAACCAAAACCTGTTTTTGATAGTTTCTTGTTGTTTCTGCTTGTTTGGCTAGTTTGCAAAAGTTTTTGAAGTCTGACACGTACAAGTAGCTCATTTGCATAGTGCAGCACATGCACTTTCAAGTCAGACTCTATGTTTTTTCAGATTGTCAACAAATTGTGACAAAGATTTTGTGCTGGGATGCTACAACAATTTTCACCAACGTTCGCCAAAGGGCTACTAACATCATGTGTGTTTCTGTCACATATTGAAACTTTACACTGCGAAAATAAAATAGACAAGGAGTTTTGACTCAGTCGACAAATCGAAATCGTTTAATTTGAGTTGATTAAAAGCGTCATCGTGACTTTTCTGATTAGTTCTGCTGTATTCACATATTTTTAGCTAAGCTTTTAAGATGTTTTCAAATATTGATCAACCTTAACCATACTCAAAAACTAGAGATATTATATGAGTTCGATGTACGTTTTCACCTCCAATTTGTCATGTTTTACTAGCTGTGCAAAACATGCATCGGAGGGCGCTCATATTCATTGACAACAGACAATTAAGGAGGCTCGAAAGGGTTTTCGTTCCTGTAGTGTTTGTGAAACAATGGAAGATTACAAAGAAAGATATTTAATAGTGTGGGCAAACTATATGTCTCCTTGCAACTCTGTTGATTGGCTTTATTTTAAGGGTACTTGTGACGTCATATCAGTTACCGTGGCAATGCACAAGGGCCACAAAAGTGTCCTCTAAATTTCAGTTTATCTAAAAAAACTAATTTGGTGACCTACCATTTTTATTTATTTGTTGGAAAGTTCCCTAAATTATTTAACTTTTCAGACAGTAAGGAAAAAAGTTATCTAGTAGAATAAATGGATTTAAAGAAAACACGTTTCATGGCTTACAGAAAATTCTGCTAGATTATTTTTCCCCCCAAACGTTTATTTTTGAAGTGCCATCGGGAATGGTACATGCATGCAAAAAATCAAGATACCAGTCACCGAGCTAAATTCGAAATAAATAGAAATGTTTTCCGCAGATTTTATTTCCGGTTTGTGCAATTTTACGCAGCATTTAACTTCCGCTGAGCTTATTTTGATTCATTCAGCTGATGCACACATCTTAGTGTAGATTGCGCGCGCGCGTGCAGTGAAAAACCCTTTCGAGCCTCCTTAATTGGATTTTTACGCAAACAAATCTAAACAGCACCTGCAGACATAAACCTATTGTCATGTATTGGGCCTAAACGCTGCTATATCCAAACAGATCCAACTAGTTGTTTTTTTGCGTTATGGAAAGGCTGTTAATCTTCTTCACATGTGAAATTTAGATTGGAGTAATGTGCACTTCTTGTAAAAGGAGGAGTGGAACTCAACTTGGTCAGCTATGTAAAGCGG
>CBDDTI010000507.1:0-2500 GCA_965233585.1 bacterium | reverse complement strand
TTGGGCGGGGAAACTTCAAAGTTTGACACCTGAAACTCAGACGTTTGGCGTCACGTGAAAACATGTTTTGCACGAGTGCGTTCACGGGTAGATGCAATCGACAGTACACTCTCTTAAATGGTTCAAACGTAACGCAGTACTGTCACATATGTAAATCACAAACAACGTCTGGGCCGCCTGTGGTTTGTTGGGAATAAATAGTCTTTCACGACTTAACTGATTGCAAATGCAGGGAGGGTGTTATCCACCGCGGCCTTCGGCCTCCGTGGATAACACCCTCCTTGATCTGCAGAATTCTTCACATCCTACGAAAGCCGAATTCAATAATTGCTAAATATCCAAGGACAAAATTTAATATCCTAGCATACTTTATGCCTTTAGGGTGGTAATGTATCTTAACTGAGATTTGCGTGTTTGCCAAATGATAGAGAAAGTAAACCTTTAGAATAATTTATAACGAAAGGCTATTTCCTAAATCTTCACTGTACACATGTACAACGTGTGTTGCCATTCATTTTGAAGCAGCTATTGTGGGAATTATAACATACTTACCTGATCTGCTGACAACTTACAAATTGATAAGTACGTTAATAATTACTATTACTGTATATTACAAGCATTTCTTTTACTGACTCGATTGCCAAAACAGTGGAAATCAGACAACATTGATTGTGATTGTATATATTCTATCATTATATCAAGTTTGTTGTTCATTTGTGAAAACTATAGCTCTTGGTACATTTTTACTGTGATTAAATTGCATGGTATAACGAAACTGTAAGTATATGCTGACCCGATTGTTTTAATGATACCATACTTATAACTCCAAGAAAGCTTTCAAAAGATTCATTTGTTGCTTATTTGTGAAAACTATGGATTAGATTTGAGTATATTAAAATGCAGGGTTTAAAGAAAATGTATATGCTGACTCCATTTTTTTAATGGTACTTTACTAATAACTCCAAAAAAGCTTTTCAAAAGTCAATTGCAATACTAGTAAAAATAATGAGTTTATGCACGGTTTTCTGAGATCAATCTGGCATTAATTATACTATAAGGTGAGAAACTTTTGCATCTTTATTTTGAGGGAGGTGCATAGCAGCTAGCACGGAACCAAATGACATGTCACCTTGGCCAATTACAAAGAACGTAAGCAACCCAGTGAACCAATCAAAACTCAAAGCAAATATATGGCGCGAGCTGAGGGAGGATGTGAAGCTGGTCACAAATATTTGTTTGTTTGTTTGTTTGTTTGTTTGTTTGTTTTTGATTGAACGAATAATTTCAATGGCAGATCCAGGGCCGGGTTGTTCAAAGCCTGATTAAGCTAACCCAGGGTTAGCGAGAATTTTGATTTCACTTTTTTAACTTTTTGGTGAGGTGATCTGTTTATATTGTTTGCCTTCAGTTTTGAGGTGTAGTAATCTCAATCTACACCAAACATTAGGGACGAAAACCATTTTTAAACAAGAAAACGTGATGCTTCAGTTGACGTTTAACCCTGGATTAACGTTAACCGGCTTTCGAACAACCCGGCCCAGAACGTGCGACAAGGGGGAGGGTTGTTTTGCTTACACTACCGGCTTTTCTTTCTTCTGTTTCTTCTTTTTACACCGCAAAAAAAAGGGGGGCCTTCCCCCTCCCCTAGATCCGCCACTTAATATAAACCGAGTTTTTTTTTTTTTTCCTACTTTTATTTATTTTTTGAAGTCTATCATTTATCGTGTTAAGCCAGGCAAATGAGAATTACTTTCGACACTCAAATTAAAATCACTCTGGTGCGCGAATACATCATTTGTATTATTATACATTGTACTCACTATCACCATTCTGATTGGCCAAGAGCCCCCTGCTTATTTTGAGAATTCACGTGATTTTGTGGACAAGCATAATTATAGTATAATCTGCTATCCAATTATATGTGCAGATTATACCGTGGGCAGTACGCAGTGCGTATCTTTGGCTAAAGAGCGCGAAAGTTGAGTTGACAAGTGACAGCTTTGCACAGCCCAAACAACACGTACAATGTCAAGTTTTTCCTCGTCGTCACAGACAGATGTCTCGATCGAAACCTTTTGGAGGATAAAGACGCAGAAAATACAAAACGAAACACTAAAGTTGCAAAACAAATTTGAAAAGATTTCTTGTTGGAAAAAAATGTTGGAGAACCAAGCGAGAAGAGAGATTTGGCTTTAATCCAGACGTCATTTTATGTGGACGCCAGAAAAAAAGATGGTTCTTCTTACTCATTGGGAAGCCTAAAAACGTTGAGATTCGCACTCAATTGACACTTCAAAGCAGTACAAAGTTTCGACATTATAAATGATGCAGAATTTTCCGATGGCAACAAGGTTTAAAACAATACTTGGATTCGGTTTTTGTGATATCCGGAATAATCAAGGTCTCGGCAAGTGTAATCAGCCTCGGCTGATTACACTTGCCTCGACCTTGATTATTCCGGATATCACAAAAACCTCATCCAATTATTGTTTATAATGGA
>CBDDTI010000506.1:0-6339 GCA_965233585.1 bacterium | reverse complement strand
ACATGTTGCGCGCATTTGGACACCCAGTTGCGACGTTTTGCGGCATGTTGGGCATTGAAAATCGAACTAGTACGCTTGTCTGGGCGCCACATTGCTGCAGAACCTGGCGAAAAGACTACAAAATCATTCAATATCTACACTTGTTGTATAAAACATTTGGCCATTTTGAAAGTTGAGCCAACAACACCCAACAGATGAAGACATGATTGACGATCGCAGTTATACACAACTTAATAGATTTCCCCTCGTTACAGTTGCTATTGCTAATGAGAAACCAACAAAAAAGATACATTACATGGTGCCAAATACGACAGGTTATGTGATTTATACATTTTTACCGGTATATACGTACAATTGAATGCAGAAACTTGAGCGCGTTAGTTGGGAAGAACTTTAGAGTGCGCTTCAGTGTGAACGTGCCGCTGGCTTGGTTCACACTCACTCTTGTGTCTGCATTAGGCCTCGTCCACACTACGCCGGAGAAATTTAAAAACGGATGTTTAACCCTGAAAACGCAGCAACTGTTTTTCGTCCACACTGCGCCAAAGAAATTTTAGAATGTGACAATCACTGGTACTTCAAAGCGACATTTCCAAATTTCTCTGGTGCGAACAGCGTTTTCGGAAAGTTCCGTTTTCCTTGATGGATCAGTGTGGACGGTGGGTCTAACCGGAGAAATAAAGCTAAGTGCGTTTTCAATTTTTTCCTGCGTATTATGGACGTTGCGTTAGACTATGAAGATGTACTCGTAAGCGCGCTTACCAATTTTTTTTATTTCTGCAATGATGATGCTTGAATTCTTGTTCTTTGCAGATGGCAAAGCTCCTGAATTCAATTATAAAGCTAGAGAGAATAAAGACTTTAATATCGCAAATCATTTAGCTGAAAACATCAAAGACAATCATGGATGGAATGACTTCGAAGAATTTTCAGATCAAAATACACCTCAACCTCTTCTTGACACTCCTTTGGAGAAAAGTACTTCTGCAAACAACGTTGACTCGGACCAATCAGAAGTAAGAATCTCCGTAGAGGAAGACAAATCTTTAGTTGCGAATAATGTTCCACAAAATGCATCTCAGGATGAACAAAACAGATTGTTACCTCAAAAGATTTCGACCTCGTCGAGCTTTCATCGACAAAATGGAGACAGGGAAAGCCCAGCTGAAGCAACAAAGAAAGGCTTAAAGAAGTCTCTTATTACAAAAGATTCTGTTAACCCAGTGGACTCCAAAAATAGCATCGCTGTAGCAGAAATTCGTTCTAATTACAGAACAAGTAGTCACGATATGCTCAAGGGAGAACCATCAAAACCATCCTTAGACGCAAACAGAAATAGTTATCCACATTCCATTCAAACTCATTCCCTAACACTGGTGAAAAATAATACAGAGGAACAAGTAGACAAGATTTTGCCCACAACAGCGAAGTCTTTAACCCAAGAGGATTTAAACAACATAGCAGAAAACATGCAAGTCCAATTCAAGGTGTTGGAGGATATCAGAACAGCAGAAATTAGTTTGAAAAATAAGGGCATCTCGCCAATTGAGGGAACACTGTGGTGTATCCACTTTTGCGTCACGACCGGAATAGAGCTTGACCATCTCGCACACAGACCGGAAGGATACGTGTTACCAGGTGAGAAATCGATCAAACTTACACACTTTAACGGATGCACTTACAAGTTAGAGCCAACAAGAGACTTCGAGGCCATCCTCCCTGGAAACGCACTAACATTCGTGGTCCACATCGGTGCAACTCTAGCCAGGAGTGACCTGGCGCCTAGATGGTACGTCGCCGCAGATGGCCTTGAACCAAGGACCATTTCTAACACCGCTGATGAGAGCCTAGACTTTGTGGTTCTTGCAGAGAGGAAGAAGGCCTGGGATAGATTTGGTAATAATGACGTGACCGATCTAAAGAAGGCGCCTCTTTTGGTGGTGCCGACTCCTTTGGAGATTGTCGGCTTGAATAAATCCATGAAATTATTCATTGATAGTGAATGGGTTGTGTTGGGAGAACCAGGATTGGAAGAGGAAACAGGTTTTCTGGCAGGTACGGCTAGTTTGCTGAATTCTTGATAATATCCTAGCCTGTTTTAACATCATCTGCATGTTGCCCTGTTACAGTAACTGTCGTAGTAAATTTTATTTTGGTAAAGAAAGAGTTAGGCAGACTGTGTGTTCTCCCTCCCTCTCCTTTCCAAGGCCCTTTACACATGACCTACTTCATCTGTATAAAACAATCAAAACGCTTGTTATCAAGTTGTGAGTGATTATGTTTATCTGTGATGTGTGGTTTAAAAGCTGTTGTTTTTAGCGTTTGGTGGTCGCAAAGTGTTTCACCTCTTGGATGATTGCAGAACACTGTCAAAAAACACAGCCGAATTCCTGCAAACCCTGGGAATAGGAACAACTATGGCAACGTTCTGTTTAGAAGTATTCTTTATAAGATGGGAGAAATTTAGTGCGATGCCTTGGGAAGGATGCCTTAGAAGTTCTATCGGGGAGGCTCCTCTCCGAGGTCCAAACCCTTACCCTTTTGCATACCATTTTGTATACCTTTAAGGACTTCTGCGCTAATTGTTTCTGCGCATACTTACTGCGCATGCCAATTCACTCGTCACGTCATGCATCGAGCGCAAGGTTTATGAACAATGATAGGGCACATGGCCATTGCTATAGCTTTGCCTGGATTTTACGATTTTGGACGTTCGATGACTCCTTTTTTTCTTCTTGATGGATCATTTTCTCTACCGTTTTCCAAGTTTATCGAAAAACTGTTGAAAATCTATGGATTAAAAATTTAAATTTTGCAAAATTTGCCATATTAAATTCCGTTCTTTTTAGCTCTTAATTTATCTGTGCGACGGTTTCAAATGCTTCTTGAATGGTTAAGTTTTCTGAAAACGTTGGCAACATTTGAAATTATTAACGCGACGGATTCACTTATACAAAAATATTACTGGGATAGTTTGTCTCCGGTGATTCATCTTTGATATTTAAGCTAAAGCCCCTGGAGACCACGCTGATTTACGCCCGTGAAATCTCTACCCTTTCATATACCTGAACCCCGTAAAAGGCACCTCTGTAGGTCATTACAGGGAGAACTCCACCCGAGAGTCCACTTTCCACCCCTTTTCTCTGCAGTCAAGGCCTTTCCCCGTTACCTACTAACTTCATCTGTATAAAACAATCAAAATGCTTGGTTTGACATCAAATTGTGAGTGATTAAGGCTATCTGCGATTTGTGCTTCAAAAGCTATTGTTCAAGCCTTTGGTATTCGCAAAATGTTTTACCTGTTGGATGGTTCAAGGACAGTTAAAAAAAAGACAGCCACATTCATGCAAACCTTTGGAATAAACAATTCTGTATATTCTTAAAATGAGAGAAAAAATTTCAATGCGATGCAGCAAAGAGTTGTTACTCTTGAAGTCAATGTACTTTAAAAAAAAATACTGTTGCAATTGATAAACAACGAAGGTGATCTATAAATCTCGCTCTCTTTAGGTAAACTGGAAGTGCAAAAATCTTTATCTCATATAACGAACAGAAAAGCCATTAAGCTTGCATTAGGTGAAGTACTACTGGAAACCCCGCTGCCGTCAAATCAATCTACTAGTGATTCATACCAACTTGATGTGAATGTCTCTGAGGAGCTGATCGAAATCACAGGAACTGGGAAAACTGGAGTGTTTTATGGTATCCAGACTCTCCTTGCTATCACGGACGACCAGGGCTTGGTTCCACAGGTGTCAATCAAAGACTCTCCTCGTTACTCGTATCGTGGCTTGATGCTTGACGTTGTTCGTAACTTTCAGCCCAAGGGTGAGGTTATGAAACTTTTGGACGTCATGGCCATGTACAAGATGAACAAATTTCATTTTCATCTCTCAGATAACGAAGGATGGAGACTGGAAATACCAGGACTTGAGGAGCTAACCTCGGTAAGTAAACAAGTCTTAAAGTTATTTTTAATCTTGTCGTTAAAGAGAATTTTTCCTTTTTGTCTTTAGCTAACTGCTTTTCCAGATAATTTACCGCAATTACACATTTTATGAAAATGAAGAACCTGCTCGAAAATGAAAGTCTTGGAGCAAAGTCTTGAATGACCTTTAGTAAAGGTTTAAAGGTCCCTAATTATCTCCTAAAAGAAAACCCTAAAAATCCTGTGTCTACAAAAAAGGTCCTAAAAGGAAGTTCGTAAGCGAAGGTCCGGTGTGAATTTAGGTCCTAGTAATTGAAGGGGCCCGAATTAAAGTGCCCATAACCCCAAAATATTTTTTTCGCTTAAATAAATCTTTGCACCTGTTTGCGTCTTTTTGCCCCTTTTTAACCCAAATATTGATCTTTTACAGGCTGAAAAAGTCACGAAATCTGGCCATCATCTGTCACACGACCGAGTAAGTAAAGGGTATGGGTCTACTCCTTGTTTGACGTCACAAACTTATTTGCATGCATGTTTACAAAGACTTAATACGATGCAAATCAGTCTGTGACATCAAACAAGGAATAGACCCATGCCCCTTACTAGCTCGATCGTGTGAAAGATAATGGCTAGATTTCGTAACTTTTACAACCTAAAAAAAAGACTTAGTTTAAAAAGGCGCAGTGCGTTTCGAACAGGTGCAAAGATTTATTTAAGCAAAAAAAAATATTTTGGGGTTATGGGCACTTTAAGTTCTCGTCCTAAATTATGGCCCTCAACAGGCCAGGTCCTAAATTAATGAATGGTCCCGAATATTGTTCCAGCAGGAAAGTACTGAAGATCTTAAATTAAGGTCCTAAATAAGGTCGCGAGTGAATGAAGGACCTTACTGAAGATCCTTTGAACACTAGAAATTCAAGGATAATTCAATGGTAATGTATCAAATACTTAAATTTTGGGAGACGCGAGTTTCAAAAGTTCGATTTAACAAATAATGTATGGACTGATAGCAGTTTTGCCACCAAGAGTTTTGAGCCCCTAAAGTCTATTAAGCTTAAAGAGCAACGAATTTCGCAGATTGTTACTTTTACAAATGATTTCAGGCATGATACGGCCTCAAAGATTCTCATATTGACAAGTGAGAGAATAGGCAAATTAAGTCTGCACGTGAGCCAAATGGCCCATCAGGCCGCGGAGTTTATCCCGGTTTCCGTGGCATGAAGCGACTAGGACTTTCTACCCCCGGCCAGGAGCATATCACTGTCCCGGCTGAATGAGATGCTAGTCCATCGCTGGGTGAATCTCCAGCATTAAATTCGCCCGTACCCATTGGGTGGAGAAATGCAGTGTGATTGTGAATTAAGTGTCTTGCCCAAGGGCACACCACAGTGTCACCGACCTTGGCTCAAACCCGGACGCTCCGTCTTTAGACCGGCGCAGTAGCTATGAGGCCACCGCGCCCCCACAAGAAAGGGAATTAGCTTAATTTTACTTAAGTTCTTTTTTTAACTCAAGGTTGGATCCAGACGATGCCACGACTTACAAGAAAAAACTTGTATCATGTCTCAACTTGGTTCAGGCCCCGATACCAGCACCTCGGGTACTGGGCACTACTCTACAGAAGACTACCGGGAAATACTTCGTCACGCAACTAAGCGTCACATTCAAGTGATTCCAGAGTTCGACTTTCCGGGTCACAGTCACGCAGCTATTAAAAGCATGATAGCGCGTCACGACAGACTGATGCAACAAGGGAGCGAGAGAGATGCTGAAAAATTTCTTCTTAACGATTTCAAGGACGAATCGCGGTATCTATCTGTGCAAATTTTTACCGATGAAACCGCCAATTGTTGTTTAAACTCGACCTACTCATTAATGGAGTATATCCTTGCAACTTTAATGAACCTGCACCACGACATTCAACCGCTGACCGTCTATCACTTCGGCGGAGATGAAGTTCCGCGGGGAGCGTGGAAAAAATCGCCAGCGTGCGAACAGCTAGCACAGACATTAAACTTTTCATACAACGACGTTAATACGCACAGCAAGCTGAAAGAATACTTCTTGCGCCGTTTATCGAACCTCACAGCAAAAATGAACATAGCTGTTGGAGGCTGGGGGGATTTTTTATTCGAGCCAAAAACACGGTCTATCGTTTCAAGAGAGTTTTTCCCAAATAAGGAAGTGTATTCGTTTGCCTGGAGCAGGACTGGGGCAGTGAAAAAAAATCACGAGGTGTCACTGATGGCTAGTCATGGATATAAGGTTGGTAACTATTCTAATTTATGAAAAAACAATTCTAATTTATGAATAATTCTGCATCATTTTCTTTTTCGTCTAAGCCGCGGAGGTAGAAATAAGTTTCTGATGATTTCCAAAGACTTTTCGAAAATTGATCGAAATGTGAATCG
>CBDDTI010000505.1:5000-11018 GCA_965233585.1 bacterium | reverse complement strand
TCCAAAATTCCAATCTTTACTGGCGACCAAATGAACAGGTCACACACAAAGCAAGTCTTGAAGTCGCACATACTGTGTAACTATGTATTGAAGGAAAATTCGCATGAAGATCTTCCCAAATCAAGGTCCCGGTCAGTAATCACCCTTTCTTGCTTTGACAAGTAAATCTTTGTGAAGGAGGCTATTGTGTATTGTTCGTATGCTCCCACAACAATAAAATGTGGCTAAAGCGTCTATTGGGGGGTGAAGCCATATTTTTTTTATGTTCTCTTCCTTAATGACTAGAGTCCGGGGCTTGAAAAAAGTGCTGTCCATTTGTCTTGGACAAGTAGATTCATTCCCACTTGCCCAATGGGCAAGGCCCCAAGGAAGTCGTCCTCCAACTAATTAGGCATTCAAAGTAAGTAAACCAAGACTTGCCCAGGGCAAGCAAAATTTGAGAGCTCTTTTTAGGAGAGGCAAGCTTGAATTTTTTTTAGCCTTGTAAATGAATACATGTACTTGCATGAACAGACTTCATATCTTCACCATTTTCAGTTCTCCTTCACTGTCCTTCATTTCTCTTCACATCAGAGTTCTGAGGATTTGTTGGTACATCAAGACTATATCTTGCAGTTGATTATTGTTGTAACTCTCATCCTGACTGGTTTTATCCATAAGAGACTGGCACTGTAAGGAGAATCCAGTGGTTCATCACTTGGCCATCTCAGTCACACTTGTCAAGCTGTATAACTGCCACATGCATAGCATCCATTATTTTGAAAAAAGTACTTGTTCCTTCAATCACTGATCTCCATTGCTTTCCATTTGCACCAGTTTGGAAGTGATCATCTTCACTGCATTTATAAGTGTTGGTGAGTCAGGAATCAAGTCAATAAAGGCTTGGCTGTCCTCCAAGGATTGTGTGGGATCCAGTACAGTGGAATAGAACCTACATTACAAAAAAGGAAAAATATTCTTTCAAGATCTGAAAGCAAGATATTGCTAGAAGACTGTGGAAACTGACTGATCTCAATGTCGTATTGAACACATCAAATTAGTGAGAGTTTTCTACAATTTGCTATTATGATAATAATAATGTAGATTGACAAACAATCTTTTCTACTATGCAATAAGCTTGACACGACAAGAATCTGGTTGACATTCCTTAGGCTTTTAGCAAGTGACACCTTAATGCATTTCCATACAGATTATATACCTCACTCATGCTTACTTTTTACTTTCAATGTTATAACTGTATATCTTGTGTAAAGACAAGACAACAGTGCAATAAATGGTGAAAAATTAAGACCATTTTCCACGAAACATTAACCATTTGTCACTATAGCCCACCCTACATGTAGTTACGAATGTATATAATATTAAGTATTTTTACCTGAAAATGGAACATCACACCTCTTTGCCGAGGTATCACCTGCTCGTTTTGCAAAAAAAATGCATTTGGGGGATGCAACCCTAAAAAAAAGAAAAGTGGAATATTGTTTATTATGTACTGGTACTTTGAAGATGAAGGTATACTTTAACAGTCAAAAATATAACAAGTCCTTAGGTGTATTAATATTATATTACATAAAGGAATAGCCTCCTCGACACATGCATTTTGCATGGACTTGTCAGGCAATATTTCCTCCCAGATGTACTGTAGGTGTACAGCAAAAGGGTTTAAACCCCTGATCCTATTTAAGGATGAAGTAAAAGAAATGGATACACTATTTGAGGCCGAACTGAAAAAAATGATATCCAAATCAAGGAAAAAACAAAAACTATCAATGGCAAGAATGGGTCAACAGTATTATTTTCACTTCTGTGACACTGGAAGTTTAAAAGCATCAATTGGCATCAAAGTCAACTTAATTTCCATTTAGCCGGGTATTTATGCCCCAGGGGGGTGACGGGGATGATCAAAGGATTTTTTGGGTTTGAAATTTTTGATTCCGGGATTTTTTTGGGTATGAAAATTTGGCAAGTATTTTTTTGGGTAGCTTGATTTGAGTAGGGAGTTTTTGGGGGTGTAAAAAAGAATCAGTAGTGCCCTGGCTGCGTAGTTCAGTGAATAAAGTACAAACAAACATGTTTTGCTGTTGTTTAGTAGTTAACTATGGTGTTGCTTAATTCATCAAACAAGTTATACAATAGTCTGCATTGTTCCATGGTGCCTGGCCGTGTACAAAACTTCAGGCACTTCAATTCAGTCCAGTCAATTAGTGAACTTTCCAATGTTTTTCTTTGTGTTATAGCATTACCCCTTTCTGGAACTTTTAAGGGCCCTAGGGATTTTTTTAGGTCTTGACTTTTGGCACGATTCAATCATCTCTGTCACTTGAAATCCACGAGTACCCACACCCCCCTGGGATTTACGCACTACAATGTTAGTGGACACAATTTAGGCAGGTACCGTCTAAGGATCACACCATGAACACAATTATATGTAATCAACAGGGGAAACCTGATACCCTACCTCAAAACCATCCCCTTTCCCACAACACAAAGATATAATTATATATATCCCATGTATGGGAGTGCCCCCTCCCCCTGGTGTTTGCTTCAAAGAGCATATATTTGTTTAGGAGGGTGACTCTTACACTTCAATGATGACAGACAAACTCCACTAGTGTTCTCTAACACTCAAAGGATCAAGGGTTTTCAATTTTCTTCCAGAACATGAATTTTCTTCTGACGTCAGATGCTGCCACACCCTGAGGAAAAACAGAGAGGCTATTCAGATCCATCAAAACCTTTGACCAAACAATTCACAATTAGACCCGATTTCACCTGAATCGATTGACTAATAGCCAGGCTAAATGTCTTAGTGAAAGGTTGACATTTTTTCAAATGCAGACTGGGCTAAATCAACAACATATCAGCTAAAATGCACAAAGTAAGCGTACATAAACTTTTTGAAATCCAAATAAGGCCATCCCCATAAAATGTTTCGTTTCCCATCTCCCGACCGACCCATTTTTTTGGAAATTAAGTGACAAAAAAAATTCAGAATCACTCAGAAAGAAGCAAGTACTTTAGTTTACAAGCACACGATCTTGTCTTATTAACACCAATTGTCTTAAATTATCATCAATACTTCGTTTTTGTAGCCTTTTTAGACACTTGGTAGTCCTGTTCCTGTTATACCATCTGATTATGAACGAAAGAACCATGTAACCAAGCTTTCGTACTTACCAGCCCGGCCTTCACTGGCACTCAGAACCTTTCATGTATTTATTTATTTATTTATTTATTTTGCCCGACCGACTGACCCACCTTCACGAGAAGGAGGGCGATGGGAAACGAAACATTTTATTGGGATGGCCTAAGACTTATTAATAACAGCAATTGTAGAAACTTTATGCACACTTACACCAAGAGTATTTACAAAAATTGTTCAAACTGGATTGTTACATGTATGTCACAGATTTTTTGCTGCTGTAATCTGGTCATCAGATATCCCTGGATTGCTCAAAACCAATCTTAGAACAGTACAAAAATGATAGGATTACACTGCCTACTGCAAATGAATGTACACTGTTTAATTTGTAAATACATGTACTATCAGCAAAGTTTCAAAATTATAGATAATATATCTTCTCCAACCAAGGGAGGTCAAATCCTGTCTTCTAGTATCAAGTATTGTTACCCCACCCTTAATCTCCTTAAATGGGGAGCTACAGCTTTAAACTGTTGCTGGATACCCCTTAGTATCCAGTATATTTGCAGTTCAGGTTGCCCTACAAACTGTTGATACCCATTTCTCCACCTACATGACGAGAGTCATTCCAAGTCAAATTTCTCACCTAAGAACACATTCTCACACAAAGACTCATAAACAGGCCTTGAATACAGGCCTTTTGATCTATAGTGTACAACACAAACCACTGTTCCACTGTACATGTACATCACAAGCCTCTGAAAATAACATCCTTATATCATCATTATACCTGGAAGTATATCAATAATATGGTTATCCAGGTCACCCCAAGACACATCCAATAGAAACTGCTTGATTGCTGCTGAAAAAAAAACAACCACTTAAGAACTCAAGGAAGTCTGCAGGAATTACAAAATGTTTGTAGCACTCTAAACACTATTTTCTGCTGATTTCAAACATTTTCCTTTTCATTCAAAATTTAAACTTGGAAAAGCCACAACTGTGTTCTCAAAATTTTTTTTTCTAACTTTTGTACTAATTGTTACACTGTAGATGCAGTGATAACTGATGGTCTGTGGTGTCGCATGAAAAATTTTGTAATATACTGTATGTCTTGACCAGACAATTGTACTGCCCTCAGGAAAAAGAAAATTACCGGTAAGTACATTTGTTTGCTCACTTCATGTATTAATTCCTAATTACAAATATACAAATGCCAATTAGAAAACATTTTTTCAAAGTTTCTTATATTTTAAACTATAAACAAACTTAAGATGTTTTTTTTGTGTTACAAAAATGACTCAATATGTGGTGATTTCAGTAGAATTCATATCACTAATGATGATCGAGATACTCAGATCTACCGGTACATGCAGCTTTGATTAACAAACTGGAACCCATCTAAAAATAAAGGTTCAGGTGATCTTTAGAAAATACTAAACATCAACATTTAACAGAGGGCCGACAGTCAGCCAACATTAGGCCGACAGGTTTTTTGAGGAGCTCTTCTTCACAATTATCAGGTTGACATTGGGGTAGGGTGGAGAAAGATTGTCACCAGTTCACCCATCCTGTGGCCAATACTGTAAATATTCTGATAACAAATTAGATCTCTCTACCAAATGTAAAATACTAAAAACAATTCAACTCCCCCCACAACCCCTCCCCTGAACATGAACCAATTAGGGAGTTTAAGAAGCTACTAATTGGCAACACCAAAGACAACATCAATTAAAAATGAATTTATATTTTACTTACGAATCACAGGATACTCTCAAGTCATTTACTTTGTTTATCACTGTCTAAGCTATCATAAATTTTCAAAAATTTAAGGTGGCTCTGAACCCCATGTACAGAATTTAGTTAAACTTTGCCAAAAGTTGCATCTCATCCTGCTGATCAAAATTCTTTAATAAGAAAAAAATTCACCATGCCGTTTTTGAAATATAAGCACTTAAAGCTGAAATTATGGGTGTTTTTAGCAGGTCATAGTGTTGCTATGCTGACCTATTGTGGCACGAAAATAATACCAACGTGTTCACCATTGATTAGGCAGTGTTTTGATACCATGATTGTAGCATCAATTGATTAAGAGTGGTTATAATGACACATCAAAATCTAGGTCTTGGATTGGGCTGGAAACTGTTCTAAGCCACCTTAACGCAATTGTAAATCTTAGAGAAAGTACTGTGACTGAAATATTTTCCAGCAGCCCTTGCTGTAGTTAAGTTCATAAAAGGAGTTATACTCGGCCTAGTTTTACTTAAAAGAAAAATAAATAAATAAATACACCAGCTTTGTGCATAACAGGCACAAACTGGAAAACTCGACAGTACTCACCATCCGCCATCTTGAATTTTAGAAGGAAACTGCTGGTCATCCTCTCATACAGTCGGCTCAACGGGCCATGCCACTCCTCGTTGCTTAGAGCCTGTAGCTGCTGCATAGCTGAAAGGGTCCTCGAAGACCACGAGACAGGTGGGCCCGATATTTTCGAGCGAAAGTTTACATCAAGAATTAAACTCTCGCCCAAAAATATTGCTTCTCCCGACTAACTGCCCCAGCTGGGTCTCCGAGAATGCTGAAAGGTTGGCCTGAATTGTCAATCAGCTTTCGCCTTCGGCCTAATCGCCTGGGGATTAAGCTGAGGGTGGGAGATGACTGGCATTTCAGGCTACATAGACAATAAATGGCGGAACAGAGAATTAACTCTGAAGTGTAAATTAAGTGCTATGTGAAACCCATGAAAAAACCCACTGGGCGTTAGCCCTAGTAAAGGGAATCAGGGAACCACACGAGGCAAAGAAAAATTTCTTTTGACCTCGGTGGGAATCGAACCGACGACCCTACATTTGGCACGAAAATATGCTAGGATA
>CBDDTI010000505.1:0-2500 GCA_965233585.1 bacterium | reverse complement strand
CGTCGAGCTAGCGGATTTCCAAAGATTAACTTCTTCGACACTGCTCAATTTGCTGAATTCATCGGATGGCCGAAGATGTTCGACAACGATTCATTTTTCTCAGAGATTATCCAAGATGTCGAGCCGTAGTTTTCCGAAGGTTTCCGGGGTGAAAAGATCGGACGAGTAGATAATGAATGATACAGTGAGCGAGTTTCTGAATTCGTTTCCAGTTCTACAATGCGTTTATGTGCAGTTGGATTCGCAGGATTCAAACACCTATAGGCATCGACTGAGTCCGGAATAAACGTGGTATAAGCCTAATTGAAAGTTAGAAATACTCATTAGGGGTATCGAATGGTCTTTGTGAGCATTTACGAGCATGCGAGCATTGCGTTTAATTTTGGGAGCGCGAGCAGTGATCAATAATATTTTCTCAAGCGAGCAGCGAGCACTTCGTAACAGTTCCCGCCATCTGGAAATCTCTCTTTATCGAAACGTTGTTTTGTGCCAAGTAATCTGACTGACACCTTCAAAACAGGACAACAGGCCTGACAGCTAGGCAACATGATAAGTCCTTACCGCGGTCCAATCATTCCCAGTAGCTTACAGCAAATTATGCATATGCATTGTTTAATATGCCGTTTGCTGCAAAATTACTTCACTTAGCTTCACGAGAGTCAGTGGGTGGACGCTAAACGGGATCTGAAGCTTTCTAAGGCCCTGTTTACAAGCAAGTAGATTCCCTCTCAAGAGGGTTAAAGATTGCTCGCCTTTACGAGCGAAATGTTTCAGACTGAACTTAGGCCGGTCCGTTTCAATAAACGTCAATAAAACGGGGAAGTATTTTTCCAGAAACATTCATGGCGCGCGCATGTTTCCCAATGTTTCCCAGTTTCCAACAGGGGGAATATTGCTTCCAGTGTCAGTTTTTGTTTTCAAGATGCAAATTATGCTTACGCTACACGACAGGGAATTTTAACGAAAATCCGAGCATGCGAGCACTTGCAAAACTTTTGCGAGCACGAGCAAGCGAGCACACATCTAATTTTTGCGAGCAATTCGAGCAAAGGCCAAATTTTGCGAGCACTTGCAAATTGGATGGGACCATTCGATACCCCTACTCATTGAGAGCTAGTTATTTTTCAAGCATTTGAAGACTTGCTTGATATAGCCACACATAGTACTATATAGCTCTACCGAGAGCCCTACATCTTCCTGATTGATACTAACACAAAGTCCTTAGTAAACCCATATAAACATGTACAACTGGCCAAACTTTAAGCTTGGTTGCATTCCAGAAAATAACTTTAAGTACATTGTCATTCAAAACGTTCCATAGGACCATACATAATTTAAATAGTAAAACGTAGTCCAACAGGAAACAGAGGTTCATCTAATCCAATTCGTGGTTGATCTCGCAGTCGGATATTGTGTCCACATTTCCTCCTCCCTTCAACTTATTGAGAATTAGTACAACTAGCTCTCGAAAAACCCAGATCAAGTGCTTATTCATTATTGTGGAATTTTGAATGAAAAAAAAAAAAAACAGAAGCGACAACCTGCAATCCCAGCTTGAATACAGACACAGCCCTCGGGGGGTCCATATGAGCCAGAAGCGCTGAGGTGAGTTACAGGCCCGATTGGATATCAACTACCCTATTCCGACACTCCATCCAGACTCGTGTTTCTAGTGGATTGTCGCATGGTACTCATGATACCTGCGTGCTGTGTCCAACAAGATAGGTTCCAAATTACACGGCACGGAATACCTAGTCGACTTCTCGACTGCGACCACACCTCTGGACGTGAAAGTAAAACAAGCACTAAGAGGAGCGCGCGAGACTCTCCACCCAGCTTAGGAATGCATGATTTCCGTCTGCGATCATTCCAATTTCAAAATGGACGTTTTATTAGTCCGTTTTAGTGCTGATCTCGGGTTTTTCTAAGAAGCAAGTGGACACCTTTGTCCTTATTTACGTATCCTACCGTTACCTGAATTATGCACGGACGGCCGGGTTGGTTTCAGGAAAGACTTTTCCGCTCGTCATTCCACTTGAAGGTTTTCTCAACTTTATATCCTGTTGCCTTGCATTCATCTCTTCGAGACATTTCTCTGGCCAGGAATCACTCCAATATGAATCCTTATAAGCAACAATTGAACCAGACTTCTCATCAGTAAACTGTTGCGATACCGATATGCATGTGATGAGGGTATACTGCACAGTAATCAGCGATTCAAGGACTAATCTAGAGAAAACAAGCGTTTAGATTAATAGTTCACAAAGGAAAACTAAGTTTAAACGTTTTATAATCATATGTTGTCATTGGTCTCTTCGAGTCTTATCACAAAGAGTTTTGATGAAAAATGAAACTTTCTTCACGAAGAGTGGGATAAAGTAATTGCTTTCCATGCACTCAATTTCTAACTCAAGCATTTTAATATGATTTTCAGATCATTATTCCACGGTACTTGTGTTGAAGTTTCTCTGCAAAAATATAACCATCGAGTTTTTGCTGG
>CBDDTI010000504.1:0-5039 GCA_965233585.1 bacterium | reverse complement strand
AACCCGAGAAAAATGTGCCAGGTACAATGTAGTGTGAACACGAGAACCTAACAGGCTAACGATGACGGAAGCACTGACTAAGATCCACTAACCCATGCAAAGTGAAATTCTGACCTAACAACGCCTGATTCAGGACTGAAGAGTAAGATATGAAAGATTCCTTGTTTGTTAACAGCCATTTACAGTTTCTGATCAAGTGTGAGGTCAAGATGGCTGGGCATGGGCCAAGTTCTTTTTTTTAAACTCGCAAAAAAAGGAATGAGGCCAATATCCAGCCATTTTGACCGAACATGCTTGGTCGATGAAGAATTCTTTATATGGTTTTCAGGTATATTTTTCTTGCAGCACACAGCGGGTAGTCCCGAACAGGGGAGTTAGCGTGCGTCGCTCGCTCGGGTATTCAGTCACAGCCAATAAATTGCTTCATCTTGCCCGCTCACGGAGCTAGCCATAAAACCAAGAGCTTCAGTTCCCATTAACAGCAACTATTATTAGTTGTTCATTTAGTGTCCTCAATTATACTAGCAGAACATTGCTAAATTATGATTAAAGTATTATCACTGTTACTGTATTAGTTTTTCAAGTGACATAGACCAAAAGACTAACCCTAATACACAACAATCAATTATAGGCACAGTGGAGCTATCGACATTTGGTTAGAAGCCACTCTACATCAGAGCTAATGAACACAAACTTAGTACATGTGGCAGTTATTTTCAGAATTAAATTGAACCTCTATACACCCTTTTAATAAGTCGGGGCGCCATTTTGAATATTAAATTTATGACGTCATTCGCGGAAAGTAACTTGTCATCTTGCGCTGATTTCATTACGTTGATCGCTGGTCATCGTCCAAAGAAGACTCAAGAGTACAAGAAAATGACTGAACGTGGCTACTGCTGGTATTATTTAGATCACTGCAGTAAAAGAAATCATATTGAAATAAAAGGGGTTATAAAACGAGCTAATACGAAAACGTTTTTGCACTCGTAGCTTATTGAAAACATGCCACCTTGTTTGAGTTGTTTCTTGCACCGCGGAAAATATGCCGATCTACAAATTTGTAAGGTAAGACTCTCGGTAGTTTGAATTTAATATCTCATCTCTAAGTTAGTCGGCTTTAGATCAAGGGAGCAGAAAAAAACACCGTGATTTTAAAGTGTAATTGCACGGGAAGATTAAAACTTCGATTGTGCGGGTAATATTGTGCGAGATTATTGACGAGCCAATGTTCTTGCCAAGTTCTAAGCGAGAAATTCTGCATTGACAACAGTACTGCCAAATTTATTTCACTAGTAGTTCAAATATACTTAGCAGGCTTAGCAATCGCCAATTCTTTTGAAAAAAACTGCGTCTGACTTCTAAAGAAAATCATGTTGCGTGACACGAACTAGACAAGTGAAGCCAACATAATAGCAAAACAGACTGCCGCATCTTCGTTTATGAAAGAGCTCCTTTTTAAGAATACTCCTGCCTTGATTCAATAAAAATATGTAGCCTGATTATTTCTTCGCAAACTGCGTTAGGAGTCCCTATTTCTCGGAAGTTATTTTCAAATAAACAACTTGAAAGTTTATGCAAATTATGTGCAATGTAATTTGATTCGTTGTTATATATTAGACTGTTGTTTTCACGAGTGAGTTTAGTCCCATTTATCATGATTCGTCTTGGTTCTCTCGAAGAGATTATTCGCTCTTCAGAGGAGTTATAACTCTTGAAAAGGGTTCAAGAACGCAGCACGGCAGATATGGCTGCACAATTCACTTGGATCGCCACGACCAGTAAACGAACTCCGAATAATCCTGACAATTTCTGCTAGCATAGCGCACAGCCGGAAAGTGTTTTTAAAATACTACATACATGCATACCCGGCAGTCTGAAGTTATTCTAGAATTTCCACGGAAAAATTCCTCCAGTCCTTCTAACAACGGTAGATCTTTGTTTAGAAATGTCAAGCGATCTAAATTTTAATTTTTGCGTTGTCCGATTACCAGTCGAGCAAAACCGAGAGAACACCTACTTTACAAATTCTAATATTCATTCATTCATTCCGAACACTGGATCGATTTCTATTCGATTAATCGTCACGAGGACCAAATTGCTCCAAACTTGGACACTCTACTTACTTACGCACACGATAGCATTCTGGCTACAGCTGCTAAGCCGAAGTAGCCACAAAAAGTCAGTATCTTTCTTAGCACCTTATAAATATTACCCGAGATGAAACTGAGAAGACAACCTTTTTATTAGGCTCAAATGGTCCCAATTGTGCCGTTCCTCCGTGTAATTCGTATGGGGATTTATTCGACAACAGCTGCAAGAGGAATGTGACTTATCACAAGATACCAAGTGCACCAGAACTGAAGACATGGCCCCAGACATGGATCCAACGTAATGAAATCAGCCCAAGATGACAGGTTACTTTCCGCGAATGACGTCATAAATTTAATATTCAAAATGGCGCCCCGACTTATTAAAAGGCTGTATAAGGGGGCATTACTCATCCAGTCACCCAATATTGTGCTCATATTTAAAAACATTGCACTCCATGAAAACCTGTGATGGAGTGTTTCCAGTGAATTTTTTAGAATTTTAGTAAGCACCGGAGTTATCTAGTACAGAATGCAACGCTATGTAAGTGTTATGCTCATATTTATTAATCAATTAACTTACTGTTTAGAAAAGTTGGAAAATTTTGTCATATTGTTTCTTGGAATATTGTAGAGGAATGCTTTTTTATACATTTAAGAAATTGAAAACGTGTATCGTGTTTCTGTCGAGTTTAGTATAAATCTACTCGCGTTCTGTCACGATTGCCGTTCTCTGAGAGGCTACGCTACAATCTATCCTGTGATAGTGAGTAGCGTAGCTGTGTGCGCTAGAGACCGCTTCTTGGCGTTTTCGAGGTTTTTGATTCTCCACTAGTAGGTCAGAAAATGAGTGTTCAGAGGCTGGGCCTGAAATAGACGCCGGGGAGGATCTGGGAAGTGATCCTCCTTAGTCTGAATCTGGGTTAGAGTTAGGCAACCAAAGGAACAAACCCACCACAAATCCAAGGAATCCCACAGTGCCAAGGGTGGATCCAGAGTACTTCAAGGGATTTCCAGAAATCACTACAATGTTTCCAAACCTCTCAGAATACAGGAAAATTGCATTTAGCGAGCACTACATTTCTTGAGGGAGCACGCTCCCAAACCCTCCCTAGTTACGTTGGACCTAAAATCTTGGATCAACCCTGCTCACCCCAACCACATAGCCTTGCTCCTTTCTTACTTGGGTTGATTTTTTTTTTGGTTCCAAATTCATGAATCATGTTTGAATTTACCACTTAAAATTACTAAAATGGCGAAAACAGAGACCCCAATGTTTGTTTGCCTTGTTCATAGTTCACCATGGTAGTGTAATCAAAGTGATTCTATCTCAAAAAGCACTTCTTTTATTTTTACTCTCGTATAAATTACAGTACATGTATTTATTACAGATTCACTAATGTCAAAGGATAGAATATTTCAAGCAAACATCTTATTTCTTTACATAAATAAATTTCAACTTTCATGTATCTTTTAACTGATACACAGGCCCAGCATTATGCTAAGCATTGTTTTCCTAGAAATATTTGAGAAGTAATTTCTAACTAAGTCATTAAATTTTTAATTTTGAAACTGAATTGTGCAATGAACAAAGCTACCTTGTGTTTAGTGACCGTGACGGTTCCTTAAAGTCCTACAACAAAAGCAATATGTCTTTAACTGCTGCTTTGCTTCACACTTTTATGTTAATTGTTGGCATAAACTTGTCTGCATGGGTATATATTTGAGACAACTGTAATTTGATGATTTTCTAGCTTGCTCTTTTATCAAAGAGGAGCTGATAATTTGTTTTGCTTTTTGTTCAATCACTAATGAATTAAAGTGCCACTGCGACGAAATTTCACACTGATATAAAAGCATCAGTATTTTCTAAAAATAATAACTTGATGGTGGTGGATTAATTAGAAAGAGGCATAAAACTACTAATATGATTCCTTCCAGCTACATGCAGAAATTGATGGAATAAGTTGACAAATACAGTTTAATCTTACCAAACAGCCTGTAGTTCTCATTCACTCCTCCTATTTTTGTAGATTTGTATATGATTGTTATTACATCAAATATTTAAAGCAGTACTATGCTGTCAAAGCTCTTGTTAATTTACTTACAAATAGGGATTATTTTTGATTACAACAATGATTAATAAAAGGAAGAAGTTTGAGCTTTCACGGCAATAATAATTTATATACAGTCATGTACTAAGTCCTGTTTGAGCTTTTATTACTGGAACATGAACAAAATGTTTTTTCTCCAGCCATAACACATTCGTTCTGTACTTTTGAAAGACTATTTTCTATGTACTGTTGAAATGGCAGTACATTATAACATAGATAGGACCCTGTGCATGCTTTGATTGGTCAAAAACCCATGTTTTATCAGAGTATAAAACATAGAAAAAGTGTGTTTTACTCTTTTGAGCGTATTAAGTCCATATCATAAAGCAAATGATAAAGCCTGAGTCATGTATTACACTATGATAAAACACTCCGGACATTTGAGAACACTCGAGAAATGTTTTCTTCGTTTCCCTCGTGTTCTCAATTAATGTCTGTCGTGTTTTATCACAGTGTAATATACGGCTCAGGCTTCTTTATTTGTCAAATATACTGATAATTATTGATTTGCGAATTAAAAAACTAAGAGTACTAGTGTGTCCTTGGGGCCTTGCATCAGCAACATAATTATTTTAATATGTACAGCAATTTCCTTATTAACCCTTACCAAGTTCTACCATAACCATGTGAACAAGGTTTTATATATTATTATTTAATTTTTCTATATGGAGGTGCTGACTGGAATGGCAGGTCATTTTAGATAATTTATAAGAAAACATAATGAGATCTCGTCATCTAGAAAAATGTGATATATATGCAGTCATGAAGTCACCTCACAATGAATCATCTTTTAACCAATCATTTCTCAGGCTGTGGCTCATCAATAGATGAGGAT
>CBDDTI010000503.1:0-9223 GCA_965233585.1 bacterium | reverse complement strand
ATTCAGAGCTGAGGCAGGGCCATTGTAGCGTCCATTAAAACTTTTGTAGTAAGTTTGGAAACGGCTCCTTTGAAGCAGTTTTTAACTTGGAAAATTTAATTTTCCAAGTTGTAGTGGTGAGTCGATTTCACTCCATTACTCCATCACTCCATCACTCCATCACTCCATCACTCCATCACTCCATCACTCCATCACTCCATCACTCCATCACTCCATCACTCCATCACTCCATCACTCCATCATTCCTTCACTCCTTCACTTCCCGTTAGACATTTGGAAATCCGGGGGGGGGGGGGGGAGCTCCAATATGAATAGGCAAGGAATACTCGTCGGGAAATTTGAATTTAACTCCTACGGGAGACTTATGTGGACGTTGCCTGAGCTTCATTACACCCCTAAAAGATACCGGTTAAAACGGAACAGGTTCGATTACTGGCTATAGTTCTCGCGTAATCGAGAGATCAGCAGAAATCAAGCCTGAAAACAGAAATTAAATAAGAGCGTTTCTTTTAATTATTATTTCTTCGAGTGCGCCCTGAACGATACTTCGACAGCAAAAAATGGTTGATTTGTCCCCAGACGACGAGCATTTTATCAACCTTTGCATATACGAGTTCCCCCCCGGCTTTTGAACATCTGCCGTTTAAGAACGTTTCATGGTCGGTTGCACCGTGTCAAGTCAGTTATTCTGTGAATTCTGACCTAGGTACTCAATATCTTATCGCAGAAATGCTCTACATTGAATAAATTCTCGCATGAACGTTTTTATAAACAGAAGCCACTCGTAATTATAGAAGTCTCTTTTGAGAAAGTCGCTCATTTCCCGAAAGAGCCCGCTCATACAGGCTTAACCACACTCGATTGCCGAAAAAGAAAAAGAAGACACTGAAAGTC
Organism: bacterium; assembly: GCA_965233585.1. Taxonomy (GTDB): domain Bacteria; phylum SAR324; class SAR324; order SAR324; family NAC60-12; genus CBDDTI01. The sequence continues at coordinate 8,329 of CBDDTI010000503.1, read as the reverse complement.
ACAAAATTGACGAGCTGTACGAATTTTCGAATGATTCAAGCCGTGATTAAATGTTTTGAAAGATCAACAGTCGAGAGAATTGAGGAGAATTCGAACGACGTGTCGCGCTGTTTATTTATACGATAATGCAAATAAATGCACATAAATACGGCCGTGGCGAAATGAGGAACAAAAAGTTGATAAATAGAGGAAACGACATAACACAAGGATGGCAATTCTGCAGTCCTTAATAAATCGCCTTGGAAGAGGAAGGGAAAAAACAAGAAAAAAAAAATTACAACACGGGGTATTCGTATTCGGTCACCTAGCCAAGAACTAACCCCGCGCAACAGGGCTTAACTTTTATGAGCAGACGAAGCATGTTGCTGTCCTTGTGGTGTGGTAACTCTACGCTGAATGCGGTTTTTTTAAGACTCGGATGAGAAAAAGTATCAAAAAGGGAAAAAAAATCTCTGATACTGCATGGCTGGGAACGTAGAGGAGAAAAACATTAGAGGAAGATGAGAACTATTACTTGCTTTGGTGATCGGACAAGCGGCACTTTCCTTATAATTGGCTCGGTCTCTCGGACGAAAAGAAAACGTATCAAAAAGAGAAAAAATCTCTGATACTGCATGGTTGGGAAAGAAGAGAACAAAAAATAAAGGAATATGAAAATGGGAACAATTAATTGCTTTGGTTTTCGCACAAGCGACGCTTTCCTTATAATTGCCTCGGTCTCTCGGACGAAGATGACTCGGTCTCACGGACCGATAACTTTGTGAATGTGAATGTTTCCAACAGTGTTACATCTCCTCGTGTACTCTCTTACCGTTGCGTTTTGCACTATTTCTTAACAATGCCAGTGGGCTTCAATTAACTTTAACTTAACGTTTGGATTAAAACCTCAAGTCGGTGGCATCAAAATTGTCACTGTTTAGAGACAATACATTTTCCAAGTTGAGTGGCTCATAGCCACTTTGATTTCATTTATCAGTCAGAAATTTGCATTTGTTAGTGCTTTATAGAAAGACGTGAAGACAATGGAAAGATCAGAAAGTGGAATAAATTTACAAGAATTGCCAAATGATGATCAAGATGAAGCCAAAAAGAAAGAAGCTAAAGAGAAAGAAGCCAAAGAGAAAGAAGCCATAGAGAAAGAAAGAGAAAAACGAGGTACGTTGATATCGAGTTTGGGCAAATGTTCCTGATGAAGATTTTTCAAACATTGGCTTGTTCTGGGCCACGATGTGAATATAAGCTCATATGCAAAAAAGAGAAATAGTTACTTATGATTAGCTTGTTGTTAACCAGATACGGTTGTCAAAAGCATCCCAAAAATTCGTTATTAACAATAAAATATTTTTTCCTTTTCAAAAGGTCACGGCGGGCCTATCTTTTGCTGCTTTGCATTGTCACGACATCAAAATAAACACTTTAACCAATCAATAAACTAAGTCAAGAATGTGGCATATGATATATGATCGATATACAGCGGTATAAAGAACCTCGCCAAGTTTAACTTGAGTCTGTGCGGGCTTTCATTCGCGCATTATTCGACCCTATTCGTGGAAGTGTTTCAAGAAAATTTAATTTATAGAGCATTGTATGGAGTCGCTATGTTGATATCCTTCCGGCTGTACACCAACATGGCTGCCCGAAAGTAATAGAAACATCTGTCATTGAGTTTAGCTATTTATTACTCTAGAGCTCCGAAACATTGAAATTAAAAATACTTATTAAATTAATGACTGTTGGCGCTTTGTTGTGGAAAAATCTTTTATTTTGTTGCTGCGAACTTCTAATGTCACCTTAAGTTATCTGTGCCAGACTGAGGCTTCACGTAATTCTAAGGTTTTTGGCAATTTGGTTCTGAAAAAATCTTCATTAAAATAGACATGCTCTTGAGACTGAGGGTTCATCCACTGAATCAAAATGCGTCCTTTTCTGACTATTTTTACAGCATTGGCGATGTTTAAAACTGTTTATTGCTTCATAGAATTCGAGGAGATTCTGATTGAGACGATTAAGACAGAGGATGTAGAAGAAATAACGAGGGAACTTAATCCACGAGCTTTAACGAAATGCAAGACCAATGCATTGAAAATGGCAATGAAGGTAGATATATAGAGCCTTTTAAGAAGACTCCTGTGCAAAAAGTTCCGGGATGCGGTACGAAAAATTTGAATTAACCCCCTAAGGAAGACCAACCTTATATTTTCAAGCTTTTTTTTTACCTTTAAAAGATAACATTTAAATACGCACAGACAGTAAAACCCTTAACGATACCATGTCAGTTAAATTAAAGTTGGTGCTGTTTCGTCTTGGACACCCTAAGTGAGATCAAAATTGGTGACTTACACCCTCGCTGAGTGGGACGACGAGAAAGCCCAACCATATCGCATGGGAGTACCTCTAAGATATAGCGCCACTTTGGCAAATAAAGTATTTTTCATGAGGCAGCAGATATGTATGGAAGACTTTATTTTAGATAATTTACTACGATCTAGCAAAAAATGTTGAGATTTCAAACAACTTTGTGCATCGTTAAAAATAACTGGTGATAGGAGAGAGAAGATCAGCTAGATTTGCGGCCAATCCGATTTCGGAAATCAGAAATCAGAAATCGGTACTATCTCTGAGAGCATTTTAGATTTTAGTTTGTAGAAATCTACCAACAGGATTTTCATTTCTGAAAATCTAGATTGTACAACCGGAAAACATATAATTGAACAACAACGAATTCAGTAACCAGAAATAAGGAAAAAGAAATCAGAAAACAAACAAATTACGCAATTTTGCGGCCAAACCGTGGCTTCATATTGAGAAATCAAAAATCAAAAAAAATTCTCAATAGATTCTTGAAATCAATTTTGCAAAATCAGAAAACGAATGTTCCATTATCCATTATGAATGTTCCAGACATAGGATGTGACTTCCATCCGAAAAAAACACCTGTAATTTCAACCTGAAACTACTGATTTGAACAGCGTGCTAAATGAAGGCTCAAAACGGTCTCGTCCATGTAGTAGACGTCATTTAAGAGCCCAACACCTAGACTCTATCGATAGGTTACGCTACTTGTATGCATAGTGAATATTATAATTCTTAAGTATTTATTTGTCAGGCAAGCTCTGAGCTGCGTCGGAGAGCAGACGAAAAAGGACCAGAAGAAGAAGAGTTCACAAAATTGGCAAACTCTGTGGACGAATTCTCTTACTCTTTGTTAAATCCGTTGAAATCAAATATAGAACTCCGCAACGCTTTTGGTGATTCACTGGATTACGTCATGGATGATGCTGTAAAAATGGAACAGAAAAAGGTAAGGAACCCGGGGGGTGGAGGGGTGGGGGTAATCCCAGAAAAATTGGGTGGGGGTGTGCGGCCCGCTTCCCAAAACCCTTAAATTGGGTGGGGGTGTGCGGCCCGCTTCCCAAAACTCTTACGTACCCTATTTATGACCAAAATCTGCGATATTCCCTACCCTATTTATGACCTGAACAAAAAATTCAAAACCCAATTTATGACCCGACCCTCACATCAAAATCCTTTTTTAGACCTGCATTTTAATTAGTTCCGTAGTTCAGACCAATTTTAAATTACTGTGAACATAATTTTTGAAGGGCTTTTGTTGATTTTCTTTTTGATAATGATGAAAAAGTGGCTTCTTAAAAATATTAAGGCTAGAGTACAAAAACTATACCCTATTTATGACCAGAATCAGCTAAATTCGATAACGGCTGAAAAACCATACCCTTTGGGGCTGCACATACCTATATAGCCCATATAAGGAAGTACCCCCCCCTCCGGGGTAAGAAACCAAAGTTTTTAAACTTGGCCGGCTTAAAATTGTTTCAGCGAAGGTTGGTTTGCACCAACCCCTCTCATAACAAAACAAAAATTGTGCTAAAGTCCTTGTGGATCACCGTTGAGATTTTGCATGTACAACCTGACCCGTAGTCCATTTGCAAGGTTGTGAAAAGTAGATGAATTTTGCCCGAGAATTTCTAGGGGAGAGGAAGATCGCGCCTGGAACTGACGGAGCCAAGAGTCTGTGAATGGCGGGCATTTTGTTGGACTTGTGAGTTTGACAACCCTAGATCAGTTAAGGTGGCCGAACACAGTTTTAGCGCGCGCTTTTGCTGATGCAAATTAGCACGTGCACAAGGATTTCAAAAAACAAACCTGCCGTCAACAGAGCGATCATTTTATTTACTCAACACCCGCACTATCTGTGTTATTTTTCTCTATAATTGCATGCAGTGTATTGATGGCTCTAGTATTTTATTACAACGATATGTAACAAAAGATAACGATGCAAAGAACCCAGCATTTTTAGATTTTGTTTGTTACCGAAAGAACCCAGTTAAATGCAACGCATGCGCAGTTGCTCGAAAAATTGAGACCGATTGCTTTAGCAGAAACGTGCCGTTTTCTAGAGATCCAGTCGTTAGAATTTCGAGAAATTTGGCAAAAAAATAGATCAGAGACGACGTGAATGATCTATTACGGAAAATTTTTAATAATACAGGAAACGATTAACGGCGAATTACGGAAATCACCTATGTCAAAATTTAAATAGAACAGTGTTGACAAAAGGGATTTAATGTCAACTCGTAGTGTGCAAAAGATGGAAACAATCTAACGACTGGATTTCTTTTAAATAAACAAAAACCATTATTTAAGCCTTGTTTTTTACCAGCCCCGTTGCCATGGAAACAGCATGCACCCTTGTCAAAATGCGAGAATAAATACTTCTGTGATTAATCTTGACTCTTGCAAAAAATGGGCGCCAAAGCATAAATAGTTTCAAAGTTATGGAGAATTAGGCATAGGCTCTTGAAAACTGTGTTCGGCCACCTTAAACGGTTAACGCAAAGAAACAGAGAAAAATAATAACGACAACAGCAACAACTTCAACACCAAGAACTGAGAACCACATCAATAAAACTTAACTACTTCTGCACAGAATTTCTTTGACTTTATGAATGCTTTAATTACGCGCATTTATTGACGAAATCCCTTTTTCCATTGTAGACATTGGCACATCCAGTACTTCATCGCTTAATGAACAACAAATGGTTCGGTGAGTCCCGCACACTGAAAAGATCGTCCTGGCGGAGTATTCAATATTGGAAGTGGTGCTTTCTTAACATCTGGTGTCTGATCGACGTACTGCTTTTTCCAGTTCTCTTTGTTCTTTTTTACATTATTCACATCTGCAGAGATAAGGGGAGAAAAAAGAAAGGTAACTTATTGCAACGGACTACTTTTCAGTCCCGTATTGTTTTAAAACTCCAAGTTCAGCACTTGCTCGTTCGAAACGACCCTTGGAATTAACTAAAGGTAACATTCTTTAGACACTCGTGATCTCTTAGGAAGTGGCGGAAATGTTCTCTAAAACTCCATCGGAAGTTCACGGAACCTCTCGAGAGCTATATAATATGCCTTCATAGAGTTTATTTCTAGTGCCACAGATCAGGTCTTTCGAAGTTCAAATGTAAATTTCGCCAATACTACTAACGTTTATTTTTTGAATTAAAAAAGGTAGGAAATGACCCTCATCGCAAGACATATTACTTGTAAAATTCTGAGTAATTTTTCGCGATTTTGTGTTGAATGTTGTCAGTAACCATGCATATGATAGTCGCGAGCTTCCAAACATTAAAATGTTTTTATCTTAGAATGGAATTTGGGAACCCTATCTGCTGTTAGTCTTGGAGGCATAGCTATGAATTTTAAATGATGCTTGAAAGTTGACGAAATCCATCTGAATTTATTAAAGTTACTAGATTTAGAAATCTTAATTTTGGTGGGATAGTATTAAGATCTCAATGACATCACAAGTACAAGTTCATAATAAGGTCCTGAAGTACTTTAGCTTCAATACAACTTTATATATGATGCTGTGCTCTTTCACCATAGATGTTGCCATTGTTTTTCTCGTCAATGCAACTTCTGAGGTCGCCAAAGAAGCGTTTTGTGTTATGAAAGGCTCCATGAAATATATCATCGGCAAATATGGCAATGATCGGGCCAAGTACCACATCATCATCAGACCGTATCCAGACGGCAAGAGCATCCAATCACATAACATTTGTTTTTACACCAATCATGTCAATGTAACGGCACTTACAGACGCCGTTGAAGATCTTCAAAGGGGAGACGAAGGTGTTCCAGATCTTCAGGAAGATCTACAGAAGGCTTGTAAAGCTTTCGAGAGCAACACCCTTAAAAGAGACGCTGAAAAGGTAAGGTTTTCATCATCATCATCATTATCATCATCATCATCATTATCATCATCATCATCATCATCATCATCATCATCATCATCATCATCATCATTGTCGTCGTCTTCATAAGCATTGAGGACGACTATGAGGAGGGCAACGCCTGGTAAAAAATGGACTTATATTTTACTATCGAACGTCGCAGATGACTAGATTAGATCAGTATGTTCACCTATCAGTCTAAAAGCTCGATCAGGCTAATATATAGATTTAGCCAAGCCTAAATGCGGAGATCGCGGGCCCGGTTGTTTAAAACCCGATTAAGCTCACCCAGGATAAGCAAAAAATTCGATTTCAGTTTAATTTTGTGACTTTATGTTGAGGTTTTCTCTTTATATTGTTTGGCTTGCTGATTTGAGTTTGAATAATCTCCAGGTCCTCAAAATACAAAAAAAGCGGCAAAAAACATTTGTATACAAGAAAAATTATACCTCGGTTACTTTTCTGAGTTATTTTTTTTGGTAAAAAATACCTCTTAGTCGGCGCGTCGGGTATTGATAGATAGATAGATAGATAGATGTTTAGATGGATAGATAGATAGATAGATGTTGAGGACGGGTATGTTAAGGACGGGTCAATGGATGACTGAGTGAGTGAGTGAGTGAGTGAGTGAGGGAGTGAGTGAGTGAGTGAGAGATGTATGTATTTCACTCCAATCAGATTGGATCTACTATCAACAGCCAATCAAATTTCTTGTTTTGTTGCAGATACATATTTTAAACAACTCGGCCCTTATTACAACAATTTAGCCTAATATGAGCCCACGATCCATTCAAACCTGCACTTAGTCAGCGGTGAACTTAAAAGAAACATGTGACCTCGATAAGCTCTAAACGTCAGCCCGCGATATGGTCACGTGACACTGGTCAGCGGATACCTTGTATTGATAGGTGTCAATTGACCATAACATTGATGTCCAAAATCAAAGAATTATGGTATAAACCAAGGCTGCATGTCTCTCTCAACCTACGTGCTGGAGTATGGCTGCCATGTTGCGCGACTCCTCCGTCGTCGTGCGTACGCACCCTCGAGCAATACCGCTAGACATGATAACCACGAGAAAATCAATTCATGGGTTTTGCTTTAGTTCCCTATTTAGGTATGTGGCTCCGCTTGGTGGCCCTCCGGGCCGCCGGAGCTCCGCCATTAATGTAACTCGATTCCGAAAGACGATACAAAAAACCCTCGTGGTTCAAGTTCTCCACAATATGCAAAATGTGTTCAATCCAAATTTCGTTTTGCTGAGGGCGGCAAAAGAGTGTACCAAGATTCAAAACGCGCCTGCCTGGCTATTGTACTGTTCATATACCTTTCGTTTGGTATCGTCTCATCGACGTCGTCGTCGCTGTTTGCGTTAAGTTTCCTAATTAACGATTGGATTATGAGGTCGAGATTTGTAGGAAGTGATAGTTGATGAGGCCGAAGACTGAATCAATTATCACCTCATAGAAATCCGAGAGCGAGTAATCTAATTGTTTTAGAAGAATTCTCACTGAAATTTGCTTGAAATGACGATTCCAAATATTTCTAGTCTTAATATTAAGCTTCTCGCTTTAAAGAATTCCCGCGGACTTCAGTTTGTCAATTCGACATTTTCAGTTGTGATGTGAAGTAAATATGAAATAATTCATATTTGAACTGCGGCTGTAAATGAAAGTGAAGAATGATCATCGCAGTAAATTTCCAATTTAAGCGATTGGAAAGAAAAAGCCTGAAAAAATCAGGGCTTCAACGGCCTCTCGGAGGTCACGGATCCCGTTGAAGCCCTGATTTTTTCAGCCTTCTTTTTTCCATTTGCCTAAATTGGAAATGTGTGCGCGCGCTTATCAGTTTCTTTAAAAAATTCAAGCTTTTTTTTAATTCCAGAAACTGCGTTTATATCCTTTTTCAGACTTCTCAGGAATTAAATTATCCTGTTTTTTCTAAATGCTCTTTCAAAACTTCGGAAAAACAGGAAAACGTTGAAATCCGTTTATCGACCACACCAAGCCAGTGAACAGTAATGGCTGATAGTGAGCAATGGCTTAGCCAATCAGATTGCAGAATTTGCATTAGTCTTC
>CBDDTI010000502.1:0-19284 GCA_965233585.1 bacterium | reverse complement strand
CTGAGATAGCCAGGGAGCCAATTTGCTGGGGTTTTGTTAATGAGGCCAATCTTCCTTCGTTCGCTGTCGATCCCAGGACATCCGCCCGATAGGTGCATTGGATCCTCATCCTCTTCCAAGCATAGCCTACATTCGTAGGCCAGGCCTGGCTCCATCAGGGATCTATGCTTCGCCAAGTAGCAATGCCCTGTCATAAACTGGATCATCAGTCCCAACTCTTCTCTGCTGACATTTGGCATTTCCCTGATGACGCTCCTGTGAACATCCGGAAGCCAAATCTTGGTTTGTCTGCATTGTGGCAGGTTCCTCGAGAGGCTTTGCCATTGACGGCTGCCCCAGGTTCTGATGATTGATTTGATCTCCCGGGATCAGAAAGGGCAGCGTGAGTGCAGCCTAGAGCTGACTCAGGCACTATGGCCCTCTCCAGTCTCTTGAGGATCTCCGGTGATGAACCCGCTGCCCTGTGGCTTCTCAGGATCACCCTACTGCCAGATCTACCCTCATCTCCCATAAAACGGTCAAGAGATCATCAACCTTCCTGCAATTTATAAAAGGGTTAAACGAAGTGATCGGAACAAAGTCACAAATCAATTCTATTTTAACCCCCTCTTTAACCATCCCTTAATATTTTCACAAACGGTCTGTAACCCTTTGTAAAGGCATTGCGAGGTGTTTTTACTAGTGATTTTTAAAGTGCCAAGCTCCGATCCGACCCCACCCCCCAGGAGGCAGTATCCAACCGAAACCCAACCCTCACCTTTCACTGTTTTTATAAGACATCTGAGTTCTGTCTTACCATCTTTGTCTGTCCTTACCGGTGGATGCCAATTCTGGCTGAACCTCTTACCATCAACCTGCGTACGGTCGATCTTCAGGGCTTCGCAGAGATCCCCCCAGAAGCGTCTGTGACCTTGATGCTTGCCATGTCCTAGCCCATCCCAGGTTGGGCCTTTGGACAATCTTGTGAAGCTTGCTAACCCACGCTCCTTCATAACGATGGTGAGTGGTTTCAGATTGAGGATCACTTCCAGACCTGCAGTCGGTGTTCCTCTTCTCATTGGTGCAACTCCCACTGCTGCCAACCTGTTCAGTCTTCGCAACTCAGACTCGATCTTGCTGCTTAAACTCTGACTACCCCACATCATCACTCCATAGGATAATGCCGGAATCACCAGGCTGTTAAATGCCCACAACATCATTCTCGGGGATGGACCCCATCTTGCACCGATTGCTGTGCGCAGACGAACCATCAGCCCTTTGCAGTACTTGATCCTATCCAGGATATGTTCCTGCCAGTTCAGCTTGTGGTTTAGTTTAATCCCTAGGTACTTGACTTCTTTCATTTACTCTATTTCTTCTCCATTCATCCGGAGTTTCTCGCTCAGCTTCAAATTTCTCTTCCTTGTGAAGAGAACCACTGCTGTTTTTCTAGTTGAGAATGACAGGTCATTCTCCTCTCCCCATGCAACTGCACAGTCAATCGCAGGTTGTGCCAGGTCCACCAGGGTCTCCGGACATATTCCTGATACCAAGAACATCCCGTCATCTGCGTATCCATACGGCTTCACAGCTGAGAACCCTTGTAGCCTTGTTCATAGTACATCAAACAATAAGTTCCACATCATCGGTGAGAGTATCCCCCCTTGCGGCGTGCCTCTCGTTATTGAACGTTGTACCGTTTTACTTCCCAGGGACATCGACACGTTCCTGTTCTTAAGATAGTAACCATACCAGTTTGCTATCTCCTCTGGGACCGCCTTGAGACGCATCCCCTCAATCACCTTGTCAGCCTGGACATTATCAAATGCCCCTTGGATGTCGAAGAAAACTCCCAAGGTGTTACCGCCTCTCAGTACTGAGCTCTCAATCACGTTTACTACCTCTGATAGAGCAGTGTCCGTACTATGATGCTTTCTGAAGGCGTGTTGTCTAGGAGAGAGCTTGTTTACGATGCCCAACTCCTCTAGGTGCCAGGCTACAACTCTCTCCAGTCCTTTCAGTATGAATGATGATAGCGTAATCGGCCTGAATGCTCTGGGATCACTGTAGTCATCTTTCCCTGACTTTGGAATGAGAATGACTTTTGCCCCTCTCCAGACTTTGGGGATGTACCCCAGACTGAGGCTGACATTGTACAGAATCGAGATTCTTTCCATGGTCTTCTCATCCAGATGTTTCAGTATCACAGGTCTAAGCTCGTCCAATCCTGGTGCCTTGAACCCTTTGAAGCTTTTAAAGGCTGCCTCAACTTTCCTAGAAGTGACAATGTTTGAAAGATTAGCTTTCATCACCATTACCCTAGTTGGACAATCAACTTCCCTAAGGTGTGTTGATTGTGGGAAGAAAGAGTCCATTAGCGTGTTCAGGATTTCTCCCCAGCTCTTTGTAAAGGAACCATCCGGTTTCTTTAGGTGGTCTATCGTCTTGGCTTCCTTCCTGAAGATTGCCTTCATCAGGTTGCAACCGCGAGGTTATGGAAGAAGTCAATTCCCTAGTAAGCAAACCGTGGGAATTAAGCCTTCTTTTTTAGAACAAAACATCTGGCAGGATGAAAGGTCACAACTATGGACTTTGCTGGAACCCTTGTTGAAAACACTGTGATTAAAATGATAATTCAAAATATACAATGCCTTGTCTTCCAAAAGCAAAAAACGAAAACTGACTTCCTTGCTGAATGTGCTGATGAGGAAAGTGTTGACATCATTGCTCTTTGAGAAACCTGGCTCAGAGTTGCAATTGATGATAAAGAAATTAACATTCCAGGATACAACATTTTCAGGTGTGACAGGGTATGTCAAATAAATCCCAATTTCCCTCATGGGGGTACACTCTGTTACATTAAGGACAATCTTGTGGTGGACAATGTCAATAAGTTCTCAAATGGGAAATTTGAGGTTCTGGCCTTTACAATACCCAAGTTGTCTTTGAGGCTTTTTGTGGTTTACAGACCACCCAAAACCAATCCTCATAAATTCCAGGAAGCCATTGACTTCCAACCACTTACAACTTTACTCCATGGCTTTATTCATTTATAGTTAGTAAGTGTAATTAATTAATAAAGTAATTAATTAGAAGTAATTATAACAAATTAATTAATTGTATGATTAATTGATTAATTAATTAATTAATTAACGATTAATTAATTGAACAAATTAATTGTAAAGAATGTGTGATTTTCTCTACATCAAACCTTGACAACCTTGCAGGAATGACTTTTTTGCAGGGATGGCAAGAATTGGGTCACAAGTTAACAAAATGACTAAAATGAAGAAAGAAGCATAAAAAATTACCTTCGCCATATAGAATAAAAAAACCCAAAATGATGGTTTCCCAATTTTTTTGGTGAATAAGGCAAAAGAAAACAACCTGCTTGTCCCGCAAAAACAACTAGTGTGAAGAGTGCTTGAACTTAGAAATTCTCATGAGTAGGGGTATAAGTGCACTGGTAAATAATGACAAATTGGCCATTTGAAGGGCTTAGAATAAAGGTCACCGAAGAAGATGGCATAGTAATTGAAGATAGGAAGAATTTAAGCCATTAAATGACTGATTTTACTGGATAAATTGTGAAATATTTGGGTCTAAGGATGTTGATTTTTGGTCTGGGTTAGCTGGAGTATTCTCCTTCTATAAAGTCTATCATTGTAAGCTAGCAAGCGAGTGATATATTCTAGTATAAGCACGAGCATGATAGTATGACAAAGATGTATGATGATAGATGATAGATAGTGTAGGTAACACCCCCCTCCAGTAGAATGACTCGGTAAAAAGAAGCGTGTGTAGGATGCTGGAGAAGCCATCTGAGATCAAGATGGACAGGGTGGAGGTACCTGTTGGTGAGATGGCCGCTTTCGACTCGTACGCTGTGGAATGCACACGATTTCCTGGAATGGAATGAACTTCTAATGATTGATGCTCAAAAAAATTCTACTTGACCCATCACTACAATTTTGTTCCCACCCTTAAGTAAAACAACTTTGAGTTTTCTCATTAAAGGGCAAGGGATGCAAACGGAAACGATTTTTGGTTGGATGACCAGGGCACTGTTAGAGGTTTTGGCTGTTAAATTTTTATTTAACTTCCCTTCCTCTTTTATATCAGATGAGTGATATGGAATACTGATTTTGCACAGCTAAGGAGCTCAATGTTTGTGACATGCGATCCTTCTTATTTTTCTTCTGTATTTGTCCCGGCCAGAGATGTGGCAGATTTTGCCCTTCAGCCTATTACCTAATCTTTTTCTTCTTATTTAGAGCAAACATCAATGAATCATCAATTGTTTTTATCTCACCTAGACAATGTTTGAGTCATTTGATGAAATGAACAGTTCAAAACTATCCAGGCAAGAGATAAACAATTAATATTGCTGAGAACCTCGTTGTTTATGACATATGATCCTTTCTCATTATTATTTTGTATTTGTCCATGCAAAAGATGGCAAAACCTCCCATATCTCTCGCCTGGACAAATACAAAATAATAATGAGAACCTTGATGTTTATGACGTACGATCCTTTCTCATTATTTTTTTGTATTTGTCCAGGTGAGAGATATGACAGGTTTTGCCTTTGCTACTCATTATCACCTTTACATCCGTAGATCATCAAGTCGGAAGACAAAAAATCTGAATCTTTTAAGTGGATTCATCATGACTTACCAGTTCCTTTTATTTTTCTCAGTTGAAAATAAAATGTGCTTGTAAAGAATGATGGATCTGCTCAAAAGAAAAAGCTGTTGCTTTTTTTAGGAAAATGAGGCACATGATAACCTTTTTGCATAAGGGTCAAAACTAAATTTGGAATTTTTGGGAAATAAGCTTTATATAATCTTGGTGGCTTGATCTAAAATTTTTAATAGTATTTACGTGGTCAATTTTTTTCTAAACCAGTTTGATTTAGGCTTAAAGATTTTTGACTTATGTATAATTTCACCTCGTTAAACATTGAAGTAAGGAATGAAGTTCCAATAGGGTAACAATTGGTGAAAACAACAAATTTCCAAGAACCATTCAATTTAGAAGTTTCTATAAATGTCAAAAAAGGAAAAATCATAGATTTTAAATAAAAAGTTGATTTTGAAGTTTGGTAATGGTCAAAATTGAAAATAAACCAACAAATTTCATTTTGAGCCTTATTTTTATGAGGTTAATCTTGATTAGAATTTAGTTTCTCCATGGATTTGAGCCAGAAAAAATGTATCCTTGCCCTAACTTTTAATCATTAATTTTTAAAATCATTAAATCATTTAATTTTTAAACAATTTCCTCATGATTATAACGGCATTTTCTCCACAGATTTTATCCAGAATCGAGAATGGCCATACCTACACAATTATTTCTCATTTTAAAAAGGCTTAATCAGTTTTAATTATAAAATTTTCACTAAGCCACAACTTTAAAGTTCATCTTTGACCGGTGTAAGTCTTCATACAGGAACAGAACATGCTGTCATGGAGACATTTGCCAAAAACCAAAAGGAAGCAGGACACGGTGGGAAGCCAGGTTCAAATTTCACATAGATTGTAAGGAAAGGAACGCAGGAACTCAAAAGTCAGGAACTAGTTCCTTTTTGGAGGAACGTGAACGGGACGAGTTCCTTTTAAGGAACGTGGAACGGAACAAATTTACAAGGGCTAGGAATGAGTTCCTTTTTAGTTCCCTTTTTCTGCATACATTAGAAGGCCATTCAAATAATTTTGGCTGGATATATTTACTTGATCTAAAACAATTTATCCTTCTTGTAATGAATTTTACTTCATAAGGAAAAAGCTCTAAAAGAATATAGTATAAGATATGAATCACAATTTACAAAAAGGAACTTTTCAAGGAACGTGAAAGGGAACTAGTTCCTTTTTTCAGAGAGGAACTAAAGGAGGAACTAGTTCCTAAATTTTCCAAAGGAACTGAATGGGAACTAGTTCCTGATTTTTGAGGAACTTTACAATCACTGAACATCCAGCCTTTTGGATCAGAGAACCGAGAGGTTATGGAAGAAGTCAATTCCCTACAGAGCAAACCGTGTGAATTAAGCATTCTTTTTTAGAACAAAACATCTGGCAGGATCCAAGGTCACAACTAAGGACATTGCTGGAAACCTTGTTGAAAACACTGTGATTAAAATGATGCTTCAAAATATGCAATGCCTTGTCTCCCAAAAGCAAAAAATGAAAACTGACTTCCTTGCTGAATGTGCTCATGAGGAAAGTGTTGACATCATTGCTCTTTGAGAAACCTGGCTCAGAGATGCAATGGATGATAAAGAAGTTAACATTCCAGGATACAACATTTTCAGGTGTGACAGGGTATGTCAAATAAATCCCAATTTCCCTCATGGGGTTGTTGTTGTTCTTGTTTTGAATCGTCGGGCATTTGTCCCATTGAGCGGGTCAGATTTGACCCATTGCTCTTTAACGATTTTTGGAGTCAAAATCAACAATGGGCCGTGGCCCATCTATTGCTCTCCCCTTGTTTTTGGCCCATGATTTCAACAATGGGTGGTATACGAAGAAACCTGCTGAGATCGCCAGGGAGCCAATTTGCTGGGGTTTTGTTAATGAGGCCATTGTAGAGAAATGTACCTACATCAGGCTCTTTCGAGCTTGATGTAGGCACATTTCTTCTCAAAACACTCTCAAAACACCTTAAAACAGTCTAAAACGAGCTTTTAACCATCCGTTTACGCATGAAAACCATCTTGATGCGCTCTCAAACCACCTTGATGGCATCTACATTGAGTCTGTTGCAGGCTCAATCGAGCCTGTTTTCGTCTGTAATCGGCCTGCAACCGGCTTGTTTTCGTCTGCAATCGGCTTGCAACAGGCTCGATCGAGCCTGTAATCGGCCTGCAACCGGCTTGTTTTCGTCTGCAATCGGCTTGCAACAAGCTCAATCGAGCCTGTTGCGTTACAGGCTCAATCGGCCTGTTGCAAGCCGATTACAGGCTCGATCGAGCCTGTTGCAAGCCGATTACAGGCTCAATCGAGCCTGTTGCAAGCCGATTACAGGCTCAATCGAGCCTGTTGCAAGCCGATTAAAGAAAGGTTCTAAGAATGAAAAATGTTTAAAAATTCCGTCCTTTTTGCTCCAAACCCGCTCTGTAAAAACTCGAAGAATTTCCAAAGTTGTTTCTGATAAGACAAAAATTTGATCGCGCGTATCAAAGTTTTCATCCAAGCCTGTTGGAGAAAGAAGTAAATGTGAGGGGTCTAAAATTTTTTAACCATAATTTATCAAGCCGATTACAGGCTCAATCGAGCCTGTTGCAAGCCGATTACAGGCTCAATCGAGCCTGTTGCAAGCCGATTACAGGCTCAATTTATTCGCCTGTTGCAAGCCGATTACAGGCTCAATCGAGCCTGTTGCAAGCCGATTACAGGCTCAATCGAGCCTGTTGCAAATTACAGGCTCACAAGCCGGTTACAGGCTTGTTGCAACATCTATTTTTCTCCATTGTCAAATTGTTCTCGATTTAAAAGCGCAAAGAAAGGTTCTAAGAATGAAAAATGTTTAAAAATTCCGTCCTTTTTGCTCCAAACCCGCTCAAATGTAATTTTTCAAACTCTAAATTTTAAAAAGAAGAATTTCCAAAGTTGTTTCTGATAAGACAAAAATTTGATCGCGCGTATCAAAGTTTTCATCCAATCCTGTTAAAAATTCAACTCACAGTCGTTTTCAACCGTTTCAATTATCAAGACATCTATTTTCTCATAGTTTTTTGATAAATGTGAGGGGTTAAAATTTTTTAATTATAATTTATCTCTCACATTTATTTTAAAATTGTGAGTTTTTACTACACTCAAGATAACTCCGAAGACCATCTTTATTTCTCATGCTTTTTTGACAAATGTGTGCAGGTCTAAATTCTTTAATTAAATTTGACCTGTCACATTTGGCATTAAAATTGTGAGCTATTACTCAACTCTAAAATCCGGACACTGCTTATCATCTCATGCTTTTTTTACTCTTGTACGAGTCTCATAATGTTTTATCATATATGACACTCGCCACAAGAGTAATTAAATTGTGAGCAATTATTTAGCATAAACATCGTTAAATCACAGTCAACCTTCATCACATTTCATCATCAAGATCAACGTCTTACGCTTTTTTAACTTTTGTGCGCGATTTAAATCTTTAATTTTAATATTTGAATCCACATAAAAGTTACAAAATTGTGAGCAACTACTTCACACCGAAAATGTTAACATCTAATCTTCATACTTTTTTGGCACTTGTTTAACTCCAAAATTTTTATTTATTTGGATTTGCTCAAGTACCATTAAATTGTGATCACCAACTCATCCAAATATTTGCCGAGCACGCTTTTATTTATTAGTTGGGTCTATGTTAAATGTTGTTTCAGTCGTGCAGCATGTGTGGGCAAGTCAACAACCAACCAACATCAGGATCGCCGCATAATTCTGACTGGGATTCTGGTCCTGACGAAGCCGGTATTTACAATACTTCAGATCCAACTCACATCGTGCATTGTATGCGTCGCATTTCTGCTCATCTTCGCAGAATCAACGAGTCTTTGGAATCATTGGACAGTGAATTGGTAAACTACAGGACCTGTTTCAAAGACAAACTTCTTGGAAAACCTAATATTTCTGGCGACTCAGCTACCAGGTTGTGGTGGTATCGTGAAATCCAAAACGAACTAAAAGTGTTTCATTTTTATGCGTCTTTTTGCATGAAATTGTTGTGCAAAGATTTTTGTTTGGAACAACACTCAGTTGATGGAGAAGAAGTATGAACAACACTATTCGACCAAATACGTATCAACGCTCAGAACCAAACCATCGTTTTGAAGAATTGGATCAATTTCATCAAGATTTGCCAAGATCTCCTAGCCTCAACCGTTTTTACTCTGACCCTTGCACTGATTTTTGTGCTGTGATTGGAATGATCTTTACTATTATTATCTCTATTTGTGCTTGTATATGGTTGATATCGGTATCAACTTGTAACGCTCTAAAATCGCTTGCTTTAACAAATCGTACTTTAGAACTTTCTTTAGTAAATTTTACCAATAATTCATTGTTTTTAAATGATACGTTTTAATAGAATAAAATTTAAATTGGGTTTTTAATTACAATATTTAAAATAACACTTTTTTCGTTGTCGAATTCAATTAAGTCTCCGTCTAATCTCCTTAATTCAATCTTCATGTTGTCTAAATAATCAACATTGCATTTGATAAATTCTAAATGCTCGAAATGGATCGAGCAGTAGTCATTTTGTTTTGACTGTCCGATCGTGGGAATAATTCTAAGTATTGGGTAAAATTTGTCTCCGACAATAGAATGCTGAACAAAATTGGCATAACAAATCATAACACCAGGATACAGTTTGTAAATGTCTATTGGTTGTGGTGCTTGATAAACTGAGTAATTTCTCACAGCAAAAAAATGGTAGTTGTTTTGATCAGTAACTCTTTGTTTTTCTTCCATGGGGTAATCGTACATTCCTAAAATCGGACAAAAGCTTTGTGGAAATCCAATTATAAAAACTTGTTCAGTTTTAGCCGTAATTCTTAAATATCCATTGACGTTTTCAAAATATACTAGTTCCTTTAATTCTTCTGTCAATAAATCATTCATTGCCGTTGTTAAATCGCTAGAGTCACAAAAATAATTTTTTGGTATATTCAATTTATGTTCTTCCTCTCTGTTTTCATCCTTAATCAGTTTTATAATTATTGGTTCATTAGCGATTGATTCTGGAATGCTACATATGCTGTCGGGAAAAGAAATATCCATCAGGGCAATTTTCGCGTTTGGATTTAAATGCAGCGGATGTTTTAAATGCACCCAAAAGCTACTATTTGTATTTTCGTAATCCAATTTGGCATCTACTTTCGAATCGATTCGCACGTGTCTCAATTCGTGATCCATGTTTTTTTCTTTCTCCCTCAAATGGTAATGAATTAGAGACGGTTGACCTTCGTTTAAGCTCAAAAGATTTCCAAAAGCATCTGTGAATTGAGAGTTTATCGTCTCAATATTGGTTTGCCGCACTTGATAATATCTGACCTTTTTTACATTATGGTAAAAATAATGACCCTCCATTTGCTTAGGTAAAGTTGTTGTAAACATAATTGTGGAATAATTATCACTGTTAGGAACGTCGGAAATAATATTTGATTTTACGTGAACTAAACCAGGTTTCAAAACGGAAGTCACTTTATTTGCAATGGTTTGAAACCTAAAATTTTTTTGTAACGGATAATATACATATTCGTTACCAAAATATTTAATTGATTTTTCTCCAGAAAATAACACTCCATCTTTATAACATCTTAACTTTATAATTTTTATTAAATGTTGATGAATTAGTAAGTATCTATTATAATTTTCATTTTCCGTCTCATTTTCGGTTTCTTTTTTAGGACCTTCTTCAATTATGTAGAATCTTTTAGTTTCACCGTCTGATTCGAGGTCACCACTAGCCATTTTCATTCCTTCCTTGTAAATAAATTGCATCAAATTTTGCATTAATCTAAATACTGTCAGATCTTCTTCATCTAAATCAGGCAAAACCCAAACAGATTTTGTCTGGTTTAAAATCTCGGTCTTTATCTCCTCTTCTGAAGAATTTATAGATGTTAATTCGTTTTTTAGCGTTATGACACCGATTTGACCTTTTGTCATGGTTAATTGGTTGTAATTATAATGTAACCCCATAGATACTATTCCAATTTCCCATTCTCTATTTTTCAAATCTAAATTTTGTGGAAATAAATTGGTAAAGGAATTTAAAGTATTTTTGACGTCCGTATTGGAACCAGCGTTTGACACGCAATAAATGTTATAATCCATTCCACGTTATTGTGACACATCAACTACATCTTTCTCATATGTCCAACTAGGGTTTTTATACCCTTTCCATTTCACCAAAACCATTTTTTCACCTGTTTTTTTATCTTTTTTTGTTCGTAAAACCTTTTCAATCATAAATAATTCCGGCTCATTCACGGGAGTAAGTTCACTCTCATAAAAATTTCCTTCCAGAGTTTCATCCTGTTCTAAAGTTTCCAATTCATAAGTAGGTTTAGGCAAACGAGTAAAAATTGATTTTATTTTAAAAATTTCTTCCTTAAATTGTTGTGTAAAACCTCTGTCAAATTTTCCCTTCATTATGCTAATGCGCACGGTTTGACCAATTTTGTATTTTGGTCTTTTTCTTTTAAACTTTGAATAATGCAATTCCTGTTTTCTTCTAATAAAATAAGTCCGACCGGGGAGCTCAGCTTCAGCGGGTGACATCCCAATCATACGATGTTTACGATGGTTGTAGGTATGAACAAGAAAAGGTAATGCGTCGATGTACCTATCTGTATTTTCGTGAGTCATGTATTTAAACATCAGATTTTTTAAAGTTCGGTTAAATCTTTCCACAAAAGGGGCGTGCACAAAATTGTTGCTGTGTAATAGAAGAATGTTATTGTTTTTGCAGTAGGCTTGAAACAATTTATTCTTTATTTCTGCGCCTTTATCAGCTAAAATTCTACGAGGAAACTTTTTTGCTCTTTTCATAATAGACTCGAATCCCTCCATAAAAGTTTTTGCTGTTTTATTTTTTAAGGGTTCTACAAACGCGAATCGTGTAAAAATATCAATAGCTGTTAAAAGGTATCTATTCCCGTCATTTTCTTCGATCAAATTTCCTAAATCTATAAGATCAATTTGAAATTGATATCTCTTATGATAAGCAAATGTCGGATTTCTAGGTTTAGGTAATTTTGGTTGTTTATGAAGTGTGTAAGAATCAGTTCCCTTTAACCATTCTTCAATTGTCGTTAAAGGAATTTTTTTTCCATAATAATAATAAATCAACGCAGGAGATGCAAAAGCTATTGGTGAGCCTGGTCTTGCATATTCTTTTAAAAAAATCTCTTTTGTTGTCATTTCTTTTTAAAACAAGGGTTGTTTAGTTATTCTCCGTCTTTTTTTCCTAGATTTAGCAATTGACGGGGTTTTCCTCTTTCTGCTCGAATTTTGAGCTCGATATTCGTTGTTGGTATCTGCTTGTCTAGCAGCGTTAAGCAAAATACCGCGAGTAGCTGATTTTAATCGTTGTTTAGCTTTTCTACCGACCGGTTGACCCTCCAAAGCCTCTAATGCAGTTTCTACCGCCGCCTTTGTCGCCTCTTTTTTTAAAGCTTTACCTGCGGATCTTATCGGTGCGCTTCTAGCCACTTTTCCAATAGTTTTTACCGCTGATCTTGCTACCGGCATTAAACCGCGAAAAATTCCGGAAAAAAGTGATCCGATTCCCGAGCCTCGTTGCCAACGTAAGCCGCTGTGGTAATTCATATATTTTCTTATTGCTCTAGACTTTTAAGACATCTGTATAAAGACATAACACTGACGCCTAAAATACGAGCCGTATTTTTGACGCTCGGATATAGTGCTCTTGTTTCTTTTAAAAAGGCATAAGCACATGCTGCTAATAAAGTCCTAGGAGCAAAAGAACTATTTTCATTTTTATTTAGTTTTTCTTTTATAGTTGTCATCTCTTGATAATTTAACTGTAGAGGCTGTAAAAAATATTCTGCCATATCTTTTGCTTTTATAGAATTTTCTGTTTTAATTGTGTTGGTCGAATCTTGTCTGTATAATTTTATCCATCGCCATACCGTTTTTGGGCTAATACCAATTTCCTGACACAAGTGACTTATTGGGCGGGGAATTTTTTCCTCTATTAAACTTTGATACAATGCCATAGCAATTAAGCCTTTTGGATTAATTTTAATTTTTCCATTTTTTTGATAATGCCACGCTGCTATTTCTGACCACAAATTAAAAATAGTGTTTGTAACATCATTATTTAAATGTAATTTATTACATAAATTTTTTAAAATATTTTTTTCCTTCTTTAAATGTTCGCTGTTTTGTTCAAATTCTTCATTTAAATTTTTTATTTTTTCCCATTTTGTTTCTAAATTTGGATCACAATATATTTTATCAATAACTAAACCACACTCGGTGCACACTACGTCTCCTTGTCTGGTGTCTTCTATTATATATTGATGAATGCACATTTTAATCCAATCTAATTTTTGAACATAATTTCATTGTTTATTGCACGAAGTTCAAAATTTAACTGATTTTACAAATAATCCGACGTAATCTTTTATTATATTGAATTTATTCAGTTTTATATTTTTTCAGCAATTCAGAAATAATTTTTATTCCTTGTGTAGCGTCTTTTTCGCAGGAAGCTCCAATTATTACTATTTTTCCAGACGAAAATATTAAAGCAGAACACTTTTTTAATGTTAAAAACATTCCAGGAAATTTCTCAGAGTCGTATCTCTTTTGGATAATTTCAAAATCTACATTTAATTTCAAATTGTTGTAAAATGTTAATAAATTGATTTTTGATGACATATGACACAAACAAGTCATGTTTTCTATTTTAAACTTTTCAGTAATAAATTTACTACTTATAACAAGTTTTAATTCGTCTAATGCTTTTGGTATATGCTCTGTGGAAGGGATTTTAGTAATATTTACGTGGAAATTTCGATTTTGCTTTGTTTTAGTAAACACAATAAAAGAATATTTTTTTTTAACAACAGTAAAATTATTATAATGTTTTAGTACATTATCGGTATTAAAAGAAATTTTGTCACTGTCGATGAGACGAATTTTGCAACTGATTTTAACATTGCTGACCATCACTTCCATCTTGGTATGGGCTTGCCCGACAAAAGCGGAATTGCTGGATTGGCCGTGGAACAAAACGATGGCACAGAAAGTGGTTTAGCGCTTCACGCACCCTTAGAAGTGGAAACGGGTCTATTGGAAGGGGCTCACGTTATTTACAATAGCGTGGCTTCTATCACCAACACCGGTCCGGTAGAATTTCTTGTTCCTCGCGACAACGAGTGTTCTTTTATACTGAGTCAAACCAGACTCAGTGGGCATTTTGTAGTGACAAATGATGACGGTGGCTTTGTCACGGACGCAAGTAAAACCGCGTTGGTAAATCATTTTGCTGCTTGTTTATTCAGTCAAGTAGAAGTGTATTTGAACGGTGTTCAAGTAGCTGATTTAAGTTCGGCGGTCACCTACCCCTGGAGAATGTTTTTACAATCATATTTAAGTTACAATATTGACGTAAAAGACACTTATCTGGCTGCCGAAGGATATTATCCCGAAACTATAGACGAAGTTACCACCACCAAAATTACCGAAGAAGTTTCCTCTCATTCTTTGAAAAAAAGAAAGAATTTGATTTTAAACGGGAAAAAAGTATTTTTTAACTCGCGTATAGCTGTTGATCTGTTTGACACTGATCGATTTTTACCACCAAATGTGGATATCAAGATAAAATTGGTTAGATCGGCTGAAACATTTGGTTTGCTTCAAGATCCTGCAGCAGCAAAACCTTTCAAAATTGTGTTGAAAGATGTCAAATTGCATATGAGAAAAGTGTTGCCCACGTTGATAATACGAGAAAGTTTCAAAAACAAACTTTTAAAAGAACCGTGCTACCTGCCTTTCAGCTCTACACGTTTAAGACATTACGTTATTCCTCAAGGCGTGTCGTCTTTTAACATCGCTAATATTGCTAATGGAACATTACCCAAACAAGTGTTTTTTGTGATGGTTCACAATCAGGCTATGTCGCATGCTCCCGACAAAAATCCTTTTAATTTTCAACACTTTAATCTTTCCTCGTTTAATTTAAAAAAGAACGGGCAATGCGTATTTCCCAAACCTTTTCAACCTAACATAGAGGAAGGGGACGCCGTTGACTTATATCGGCATTTATACGACAGTATAGGCATTTCGCACGGCAATCAGTCCATTGGCTTGACGTATGATGCTTTTATAAATGGAAGATTTTTTCTGGCGGCCGACTTGACACCAGATCAATGTAATTCGTACCACACACATCCAGAAAATTATGGAAATTTAGATTTAGAGTTGGCTTTTTCCCAAATCACTCCCCATCCAATATACGTTCTGGCCTTATCTATTTTTAACTCCGGTATTAAAATAGATCAATTTCAACAAGTCATAAAAGGAACCAATTAAAATATGGAGGGTGGGTTATCAAATATCTTTTTAAACAATTACATTCGACCCAGATGTAAGAATTTCATCGGGGTATTTTCGGTCGACGACTTGCCATCTGATCCGCTTTCATTGCCTTGCTGTCTGATCGCTAACTTATCCAAAAGAAATCAAGAAGGATCTCATTTCGTAGCAATGTACATTAACAAGAAAAATCAACTCTATTATTTTGATTCTTTCGGTTTTTTACCACCGATATGGAACAAATGTTTGATGAAGTTTTTACGACCCTGGATAGAGAAGAACTCCTTCAAAATTATCTTATCTCACTCAATTCAGAGTTTCCGTTCTTTGTTTTGTGGATGGTACACGTGCGCATTTTGTTTATCTGTGGGCAACAATTTAATGACCCCTCAACAATTTGTTAAATTATTTGTAAAAAATCCCAAATCAGAAAATGATAAAATTGTAACTCATTTTATAAAAAAAATTGAAAATAAATGTTGATATATTTTTACTTTCATAACTTTGGATATTTTCCTGAAAAAAGTTTTTTAACAGAATCTACTTTAGCTTCTGATTTAGACATTTTTCTTGTTTTTGATCTGGTTTTTGCAGGAGACATACCAGCTTCAATAGGGTCCCTGTTTATTGGGCTTTTAGATTGTGACATTTTCATTGATTTTGATCTGGTTTTGGTTTGTGCAGGAGTCATGTCAGCATCAGTGGAATTTCTTTTTGTTGCACCCTTCGATTTAGTTTTTCCAGCTGAAAATCGTATTTTAACAGGTGTGAGTGGAAATGAAGGAGAAGAGCTTCCAATTCCTCTTAATCTTCTTTTTCGAGGGGTAGAGGTCATTCCAAAAATTTTATTTTGATTTCTTACAGACAATTCTTTATAATGATCTTTCATCATATGTTTGGCAAATTGTGGAATGCCGACATATTGCTTCCCGCAATTGGGAAAGGGACAAACTATTTTGCCAGCCGCATTCTTTTCTTTCACTGCTTTTGCAATAGGTGTATTTCGCCAATTTAACACAACTGGAGATTTTATTGTGGAAAGTGCGTATGAGTAATCCGTTTCATTTGAGCTGTTTCTTCTAGCGTAAGGGCTGGAAATCATTCCTTTAATGGTCTTTTTGTCTTTCAAAGCTATATCTTTAGGATGATCTTTTAGCAAATGTTTGCCTAATTGCCCTTCGTCAACATATTGCTTCCAACAATCAGGAACTGGACAAACTAATTTGCCTTTTGAATTTCTTTTCGTCATCGCTTCTAAAACAGGTGTTTCTCGCCATTCTTCTCGTTTGGTAGTAACAGGAGTTGAATAAGCTGATTCGTTCGGACTTTTTGTTTTTTCAGGACTAAGAGATTTTTCTGCAACAAATTGTCTTTCAATAATGGGGGTACTAGGTAAATTATTTTCTTCTTGTTGGGGAATTTCAGTGGGTGTTCTGTAAAGAGATACGTCCGTGAGATCCATATCGGTATCAATTCGAGCAGGTGTTAGTGCATTTGGTATTTCTTCTCGTTGCGTAATTTGGGTGGATGGTGATCTTAAAACCGGGTGGTAAGCGCGGTCAATACTGCTACCTTTTTGGGTAACTCGACCAGGAGACATTACATTCTGTATTTCTTCTCGTTGAGGAATTTGAGTGGATGGTGATCTCGAAAGAGATTGGTAAGTACGACCCATGCTATCAGATTGGGCAATTGATGTGACATTCGGTAATTTATCAGACCCAAAACGAAGTAATTTATCCCCAGTTTGGATTATTTTCTGTCTGTCTTGTAGATTTTTAAATTTAATGGCATTTTCAATATAGTTGGTTGTTTCCGGTTTTTCATTCATAGAAATAAGTTCCTTTTTTGATTCATCGTCTTCCGTATTTTTTATTAATGAATAATATAATCTTTTAGGTACTAAAAACATGGAATACATTTCATCATGTGGTTTTATTTTTACTCCTGAGCTCATTTTTAACGACGACGTCGCGAACTCTTATTTGCAATAATTTGAGCCAAAAGAGGGATGACGGTGCTGGCGATCGCTGATAAAACTCCTAAAATTCCGCCCTTTTGTAATATTTTTCTTTTTTTTGAAATGTCGGAAGAACGACGCGGCGGTGCAGCAAGACGTCTAAATTCTGACAAATGAGCTCTTATCTTTTTTTGAAGACGTGTTCGTACTTTGCCATGTATGGGCAAGTCACCGTTCAACACGTAATGTAATATACGACAAAGCAATTCAACTCCGCGATCGTCCAAATGACTTAAAAAATTGGCACAATCCTGATGTTTTAATTTTTTTATTACATAAAAAAGTGAACTAGCTTTTCCTAATGTTTTAGACATTTTGACAGTTGCAATTTTTTATTTTTCTTAAATAGATATGAAAATCCTTTAAACGGTAACGTAAGCTTTCATCAGTCCCTCGTACGGAAAAATGTTGCTTCGAATTCTGACTTTATCGTCTTGTTGTTGATGGAAATCTAGAAGGAGATATCCGTGACTTCGACCGTTAACAGCTTCCCTGTATGCTTTATTTAAAATTCCGACTCGTCCGGGGAAAATTTGTTTAGCCAAATGCGCAACCGCACTTCTGTCCCGAGGATTGTTAAAAAGAACCATATACTGAGTGTTTATGCTTAATGTCCGCAAATCACCTTTTTTATCAAATAAATTTTGACACAGAAAAACGGTGAAACAATTGTAGTGATGAGTCAAAACCGTAAAAAAATGTTTTAATATTTGTCCAACATCGTCTAAATAATCATCAAAAACAACTAATTTGGGCATTTTTCTTGGATATGATTCCAAAATATCTTTTAGTTCTTCAATCGAATTTGGAATACTTTTAAATTTACGAAATGTTGGAAAGCGAGAGTTTGAACGTTTGTCTCGATTCATATCATCTTCCATGTATTCATAAGCTTTTTGTGGTTCTTTGTAGAACAACAACATTGTTTCTGGCGGAGTTGCAAAATATTCATGCCTACCAACCACTAAATGTTTAAGCCACGTTGTTTTTCCACTCGATGTTGGGCCAACAATTAACATGTTGGAAGGAATACTGAACCTTAAATCAAAACCATCCATTTTGCTAGTTTTTGAAAAATATTTAAAAATTTTTTCTTAAATAAAAGTAACAATATGTTTTATTTATTTACAAATAGGGCATTTAGATGATTTGTTGTTGACAATAAGACAATTTCCTAGTGATAAAGTGTGATATCCGCAATTCAAAATGTGTCTTTTGGAATCCATTGCTGATAACGCAATCTTTCTTTGAAAACATGTCCGAATTTTATGATTCTTTGATCTTAAGTTTTTGAAAGATTTGTAAATTAGAACAGTCCGTTTCAGACATTTTTTGTAATCGTTATAGGTTAATTGCTTTTTTATGCTAGATTTTTTTAAACCTTTGCAAATTTTCTTTTCTTCTGTTTTGTTTTTGTCTGAAAAATCAGTAATTTTCATAGAATAACATTTTGGACGTAAGCCTATAAAGTGAGTAATAGCTGCTCTGCCTTTTAGTTCGTCTTTGAAATAAAAAAGCTGATTGGCTCTACTGTCATCGAAAAGAGGATGTTGTTTGGGGTACTTTGAAAAATCAAATATGTGCTCCAATTTTTTCATTTCCCTTTCCAAGTTGTTGCATCTTACTTTTAAAAGAAAAGAATCCGTGTCTGAGAAACATAAAGACACATTTTCTTCGCCAAAATGTTGTTGAATCGTGTCATAATACGATCTGTACATAAACAACTTGGACAATTCCAAAATAGAAAATCCAACAGCTAAAGGCTTCCTGAGCTCTATTATTGCCGGCTTCTTGTTGACAGCCACCAAGTTTTCATTGATGATTTGAAAACTGTTGATGTGTTGACCAAGACTGGCTTTCCTTAAGCTCTGTTCATCACCACAAAGGACCACTTCAGAGTAATTTCGAACATTTTCTGAAATGCAGAATAAGATTTATTTAATAAAGAAAATTGATTATGTGCGCAATCACCTCAGCTAACTAGCCGTCCCATATCACATTTCATTTTCCTCTGTAATTAGCAATGTACTATAATTTACTTCAATTTGAAATCATTCCTTTTTTAAAGCCCGACATAAACGGACATCAAAAATTCCAACAAAATAAACACTAAGTCAAAATGGATAAAAAAGATCAGGAAAAGAGCAAAGCTTTTTGGTTAAAAGTAATAGAATCAGCCCAGGAGGAGGCAACTTCAAGTCCGACTTCTGGCAG
>CBDDTI010000501.1:0-10834 GCA_965233585.1 bacterium | reverse complement strand
ATATCCTGAAAAGGATAATAGATGCTAAAAAATAATGCAAACCTACCCAAAACTGTTTACTTATTTCTTATATTCAATTGTGTTTTTCAAAAGGTATAAAAGAAAAATCCTTCGTCTATTATCAGCTCTGAACCTTTGAAAATATCAAACAAATAAGTGAAACTAAGTGAAAATAAGTAAAAATAAGTTAAAATAAGTTCTATGATAAGTTCAAATAAGTACTAATATTTCCATTAAGTGCCTGAAGTGAAAATATCTTCCATTAGTGGTCTTAGTGATGATATCATCATTTTAATTTGACAGAATAAATAAACATTTAGACAGAGCGGTCTATATCCAAAGTGGGTTGATTTCGCCTGGTCGTTGTAGATTTTCATTTTGCTCTCAAACATGAATCTGATTTGATCTGATAGCATAAATCAATAATCAAATTCAATAAACATGGGGTTCCCATCAGGCCATCATTTATTGGAGCATTGGAAAATCGATTTATTTCATGAAGTAAAAATAATAATGGGATGATCAAAATCATACTCCGCCGGCCCTGACAAAGGGAGCGCATGAATCAATCTCACAACAACAATTAGGAATTTGTAATTAGCTTAGCTGCTAGATTCTTTGTTTTTTTGATTTTATAAATTTTCTGGATTCTAACTTTTTTGGATTGTCCAAATTTTCTTGATTTTGTTTTTCAAGAATTTTCTGGATCCTATTTTTTTTTTATTTTCTAAATTTTATGGGTTCTGAATTTTCATTTTTTTCTAGATTATATGTTTCTTTGGTTTTCTAAATTTTCTGGATTCTAATTTTTTTGGGTTTTCTAAATTTTCTGGATTTTTTTTCAGGTTTTCTAATTTTTCTAGATTTTTTTTGATTTTCTAAATTTTCTGGATTCTATGTTTGTTTTCTATTTTCTGATTTTATCTGATTTCTGAATTTTCTGAATTTTCTGAATTATATATATATATATATTATAAATATATATATATACATATAGAATTCTGAATTTTCTGAATTGTCTGAATTTTCTGAATTCTGAATTTTCTGAATTTTCTGGATTCTGATTTTTCTAATTTTCTAGATTCCATTTTTTTTTGTTTCTAAATTTTCTGGATCCTTTTTTTTTATTTTCTGAATTTTCTGGATTCTAGTTTTTTTGCTTTTATAAATTTTCTAGACTCTATTTTTTTTAGATTTCTGAATTTTATGGATTCTGAATTTTCTAAAAATTTTCTAGATTCCATTTTTTTGGTTTCTAAATTTTCTGGAATCATTTTTTAAAAGATTTTCTGAGTTTTCTGGATTCTGGATTTTCTATTTTTTTCCAGATTCTATTTTTTTTGGTTTTCTATTTTTTCTGGATTTTGAATTTTCTAAAGTTTCTGGATTCTATTTTTTTCCATTTTCTGAATTTTCTGGATTCTATGCTTTTTTGATTTTCTGAATTTTATCGATTCTTTTTTTGCTTCTATAAAGTTTCTGGGTTGTTTTTTGATTTCCTGAATTTTCTGGATTCTGAATTTTCTAAATTTTCTGGACTCTATTTTTTTTTGGGAGTTTATGTTTTTTTTTGGATTCTGAATTTTCTTCTTTTTAATATTTAAGTATTTTCTGATTTTTATGGATTTTGACGTGTCTGAATTTTCTCAAGTTTGAGTTTTCCTTTTCAAGAACCTGAATTTTCAGAAAACTCTCCTTTATTCAAGATAAATTAGCTTAAAGTAGGCTCCGTTTTGGGACCTTTCCTTTACTGAAACTTTCCTTTGCAGGATTCCTGAAAAGGATGGCTCTTGTAAAGGAAAGTTCCAGCAAAGGAGAGTTCCTGAAAAGGATGGCTCCTGTAAAGGAAAGTTCCAGCAAAGGAGAGTGCCTGAAAACCCATGATTCCTATAAAGGAAAATTCCAGAAAAGGAGGGTTCCTGAAAACTATGGTTCCTGTAAAGGAAAGTTCCAGCAAAGGAAAGTGCCTGAAAACCATGATTCCTGTAAAGGAAAGTTCCAGTAAAGGAGAGTTCCTGAAAAGGATGGTTCCTGTAAAGGAAAGTTCCAGCAAAGGAGAGTTCCTGAAAAGGATGGTATCTCCTTTACTGGAACTTTCCTTTACAGGAACCATAGTTTTCAGGTATCTATTTCTCCAACTATTCCTGGGCAGCAACTTCGAAATGAAAACAAAACAAAAAAAATGATTTCCAGCTATTTTCAGGTATTTTCAGATATTTTCAAATATATTTTCAGATATTTTTCACTAATATTCGAATATATTTGATTATATATTCATTATTATGTAATAAACTCAATAAAAAATTAGTGAAACTTAACTCAAAATTAATTTTTAAAAAATAATTTAAACAAGATATTAATACTAGCAACTTATCAGATACTTATAAGTTCGTTAAGTGCCTAAAGTGAAAATTTCTTCCATTAGTGGTCTTAGTACTAATAGTTCAACATTGAACCGGGGTGTTATTATTCAATGAACAGTTGAACTCGGGTAGTAACAATAATGAACATCAATTATTGGAATCATATTGAGTCAATGGAACCCAACAAATATTCTCAAAAAACATCTTGTCACTTTTTGACTTCCTTAACCTTAGGCCAGTTTTGTAGATTTTACTTTTTTTTCAAGCACCGATTGAAACATAGGTATAAAAGCTGTTTCGGAGAAAAAACAAAGGGCCAGATTGTTTGTATTTGAGGGCCAGCGCTCACCTGCAGCCAGCGAACTTACGACTACCTGTTTAGTAATTTTTGTGGGTTGTTTAATGATGGTTTACCTTAGTAGGTGATTAACAAGCGTGGTTTGTAAGTCGCCGTTTCGCGGGTCATAACATCTTTGAGTGTGTTATAACTTATAACTTTGGTTATTGAGCATGTCATCATTGATGAAAAGGGTATATTCTAACTGGTGGAGGCTTGAATTCCATCGTCATACCTATATCAAATCTTATAAACCAGGCCCTGCGGAGTTTTGAAGCCGACCATCAATAGATTGGTTGAAGGAAAAATCTCCATCTCGACCAGAGTCTTAATCTTGTTTTTGCTGTTGCGGTTTTTGTTTTTGTAAGGCAAGGACGAGAACTTGCAGCGTATCATCCAACATGTCTGAAGGTTGGGGACAAGACCTGACAGCGTAGCACCCAAGATGATTGAAAGTTAAGGACAGGTCTTACAGCGTGTTGTCCAAGATGGTTGAAAGTTAAGGACAAGATCTTACACCGTACAATCCATAATGATTGAAAGTTAAGGACAAGGCCTTTCAGCATAGCATCAAACATGTTTGAAAGTTAAGGACAGAATCTTGCACCGTAACATCCAAGATGCTGGAAAGTTAAGGAGAGGATCTTGCAAAGTAGCATCAAACATGTTTAGAACTTAAGGACAAGACCTGACACCGTAGCATCAAAGGTGTTTAAAGATTGAGGGCAAGGTCTTACAGCGTGGCATCCCAGATTCAAGATGTTTGTAATTCAAGAACAAGGTCTTAGGGCATAGCTCCCAAGATGTTCAAAGTTAAGGACAAGCTCTTCGAGCGTAGCACCCAAGATGATTGAAAGTTAAGGACAAAGTCTTACTCCATAGCAACCAAAATCATACAAGATGCTTGAGAGTTCAGGACAAGATCTTCTTGGGCAGCATCCAGATCTTCCAAGAACTTGTTATTATTTCTCTTGTTCTCGTTTTCGTTCGTGTTCTTGGTGTTAATGTTGTTATCGCTGTTCTTGCTCTTGTTGTTTAACTATTGTGTATTGTCATTGTTATTTGTGTTCTTGTTGTTGCTGCTGCTGTTGTTGTTGCTGATGTTGTGGTTCTTGTTTCTGATCTTGTGGTTATGGTTCTTTCTCTTGTTCTGGTTCTTGTTCTTGTTCGTCAAGGACAAGAACTTACAGCGTATCATCCAACATGTTTGAGGGTTAGGGACAAGACAAACAGAATCTTGGAGCGTAGCATCCGACATGTTTGAAGGTTAAGGACAAGATCTTGCTTCGTAGCAACAAAGATTTGCAAGTCAAGGACAAAATCTTACACGGTAGCATCCCAGATGATTGCAAGATCAGGCTGCGATCTGACAGCGTAGCATCAAGGATGATCGAAAGTTAAGGACAAGATCTGACTCTGTAGCGCCCAAGATGTTTGAAAGCACAAGATCTTACGCCGAAGCACCAATGATGTTTGTAATTTATAGACAAGATCTTACATGCTTGCATCCAAGATGTTTGAAGGCTAAGGACAACAGCTTACAGCGTACCATCCAACACCCCCTTACAGCGTATCATCCAATATGTTTGCAAGTTAAGGACAAGGCTTACACAGTAGCATTCAAGAGGATTGAAAGTTCAGGGCACGATCTTACACCGTAGCATCAAAGGTGATTGAAAATTAAGGGTAAAATCTTACAGCGAAGCATCCAAGATGTTTGTAATTCAAGGACAAGATTTTAGAGCATATCATCCAAGATGTTCAAAGTTAAGGACAAGCGCTTCGAGCGTAGCGTCCAAGATGATTGAATGTCAAGGGCACGATCTTACACCGTAACACTCAAGATGATTGAATGTAAAGGATAAAGTCTTACTCCATAGCAACCAAAATCATACAAGATGATTGAAAGTTCAGTACAAAATCTTCTTGGGTAGCATCCAGATCTTCCAAGAACTTGCTATTATTTATCTTGTTCTGGTTTTCGTTTTTGTTCTTGTTATTAAAGTTGTTATTGTTGTTTGTGCTCTTGTTTTTTATTAGCACTTCTTATTCTTGTTATTCTGATTGTTGTTGTTGTTGCTGTTGCTGTTGCTGTTGTTGTTGTTGCTGTTGCTGTTGCTGTTGTTGTTGTTGGTGTTGGTGTTGGTGTTGTTGTTGTTCTTGTTATTGTTATTGTTATTGTTTTTGTTCCTGTTATTGCTATTGTTTTTGTTCTTGTTTTTGTTCTCTTGTTGTTGTTGTTGTTACTGTTGTTGATGTTGTGGTTATTGCTCTTGATATTGTTCTTGTGGTTGTGGTTTTTGTTTTTGTTCTGGTTCTTGTCCGTTAAGGACAAGAACTTACAGCGTATCATCCAACATGTTTGAGGGTTAGGGACAAGACAGACAGAATCTTGGAGCGTAGCATCCAACATGCTTGAAGGCTAAGGACAAGATCTTACTTTGTAGCAACAAAGATTTGCAAGTTAAGGACAAAATGTTTACACGGTAGCATCCCAGATGATTGCAAGATCAGGCTGTGATCTGACAGCGTAGCATCAAAGTTGTTCGAAAATCAAGGGCAAGATCTTGCAGCGTAGCATCAAGGATGATCGAAAGTTAAGGACTTCCTGTTGTTGGTGTTGTGGTTCTTGTTCTTAGATTTGTTCTTGTGGTTGTGTTCTTCTTCTTGTTCTTGATCTTGTTCTGTTTCTTGTTTTTGTTCTTGTTCTTCATTTTGTTCTCCATCTTGTTCTCATTGTTCTCCTTGTTCTATGCGTTCTTGTTCTTTGTCTTGTTATTTTTCTTCCTCTTCTCCTTCTTCTGTTTCTTCTTCTTCCTCTTATTATTATTCTTCTTTGTCTTCTTGTTCTTGTTGTTGCTGTTGCTGTTGCTGTTGTTGTTGCTGTTGTTGCTGTTGTTGCTGTTGTTGCTGTTGTTGCTGTTGTTGCTGTTGTTGTTGTTGCTGTTGCTGTTGCTGTTGTTGTTGTTGCTGTTGCTGTTGCTGTTGTTGTTGTTGTTTTTAGTTGTGGTTGTGGTTGTGGCTGTGGTTGTTGTTGTGGTTGTGGTTGTGGTTGTTGTGGTTGTGGTTGTTGCGGTTGTGGTTGTGGTTGTTGTTGCTGTTCTTGTTCTTGTTCTTGTTTAAAGTTGCTTTTGCAAGGTCTGTGTCGCATAGGCCGGGACTGTCTATCACACCGGGGGGGACGTTGTAGATAATATCTTTCAACCAAATAGGAAGGAAAATTGCCATTCGTTTAGTCGAATGCTACGTTTCAATCTTTTGGGGGTTGCCATAACATCTGCCATTGTTCTTCGGAATTCGCTACGAATTGTCTCGCAATATGCAAGCCCGTCCCCTTCTAAATACAGCCAGCCTTTGGTTGCAGACCTCTTTCCGTAAGCAAGCCCGTCCCCTTCTAAGCACAGCCAGCCTTTCGTTGGCGGCTCTTTGACGCTTCGGCGCTGTGCCGCTTCTTGAAGCTTTGACGCTTCTTGACGCTTTGGCGCTTCTTGAAGCTTTGCCGCTTTGACGCTTCGTGGTGCTTCGACGCCTTGGCGCTTTGCGGCTCTTTGACGCTTCTTGACGCTCTGGCAACACAGCGGCGATGAACACAGGAGACGGCGCCTGCGTCTCAGAGCTTGCGGCTTTGCGGCTTTGCGGCTTCAGCGATCCATGGCGGTGGCAACGCAGCGGCGATGAACGCAGGAGGCGGCGCATGAGTCGCAGAGCTTGCGGCTCGGCGGCTTTGCGGCTTTGCGGCTTGCGCGTTCCATGGCAGCTTTGCGGCTTTGCGGCTTGAGCGTTCCATGGCGGCTTTGCGGCTTTGCGGCTTGAGCGTTCCATGGCGGCTTTGCGGCTTTGCGGCTTTGCGGCTTGAGCGTTCCATGGCGGCTTTGCGGCTTTGCGGCTTGAGCGTTCCATGGCGGCTTTGCGGCTTTGACGCTTTTCAGGGTCCGCGCGTGTACCCGAACCCGCGTGCAATGCCATAATATACATTGCATGATGACAGCGCTTTGCACGATGTAGCATTGCATTACTGCTTTGCATAGCCTCTGGTAAACTAACATAACTATGGAAAATCACCACTTATAATAGGTAAATCAACTATAAATGGGCTATGTTCAATAGCCATGTTAGTTTACCGGACTGCCTTCACAAAAGGTTAATTTCACCCGCAAAAATCAGACTAATTTTGAAAGGACCAACAGTGTGAGGTGATTTAACCGAGAAAAAGTGGATTGGATAGTACTAAACATGACCAATCATATTAGTTTGTGACAATGGGGGCACCCTGAATTCTAAAGGATTGAGACCGAGGTTCTCCTGTTTGAAATGCCAGACCAATCCATATGTTGGAAATCCCAATTGTTGACACTTGTCAGATGACGAAATCGCCACTCTCGCTGGTCCAAGTTCCATTGTTTGATGCTTAAATTGCTGCTTATAAAATGGAACCATGAAGTTTAACCATTAAACAATGGTGATCCAATGTTGATTATAAACGAATCACATTAAGTTTGTTGCTTACCCATGCTGATCCCATTGTGTGACGCGAAAAACATCACCACGTCGAACACTCGCAATCGCTGCGAAAAAAAATCACCCTTTCTTGCAGCATCTTCCCAGCGTTTTTTTTAGACCTAATCACACTTGTTTCCTTGTTTCATGGTTCAATCACAGGATTTTCCACAGTTTTAAATCATGTATATTTCTTGGTTACATCACAGTTTTGTTGATGGTTACATCCACATTTTTCTTCAATCACCATCTTTGATGGTTAAATCACCATCTTTGAT
The DNA here is from genome assembly GCA_965233585.1 of bacterium. Classification (GTDB taxonomy): domain Bacteria; phylum SAR324; class SAR324; order SAR324; family NAC60-12; genus CBDDTI01. The sequence goes on along the minus strand of CBDDTI010000501.1, from coordinate 3,359 downwards.
GGTTAAATTCGGCTAAATCCACATGTTCCTTGGTGAAATCATTTGAAATCCACATGTTTCTGGGTTCAATTACCTGATAGTCAATCACCATTTTTCAATGGTTAAATCACATAAAATCACATTTTGTTAATGGTTCAATCAGCATTTTTCCTGGTGAACAAAAAGGTTTCGTTGCTTCCCCACATCGACCTGTGGCCCCGTGACGACATCGGGGCGCCGCACAAAGAGGCGACTGGAGACCTCGTACGCCTTGCCACGCGACAGCAGCGGGACGCCTTCGGAGAGGACCTGCAGGCGCTCGTTCTCGGCGTCCATCGGTTGGGACAATGGGATGGGAGTCACCACAGAGATGGTTTTTTCACCTGAAACATGGGGATGCAAGGTGGCATCAAAGGATTCCGATACCAAGCCATGTGGATCACTCGGCCAAATCTGGAAACAGTACGCACTTTTCACACCAAGAGTGCTGCGATTCACCAGTCCACCCTAACGCTCTCTGGCGCCATTGCGAACCAAAAGGCCTTCACCCTTGAACCTTCTCCAAACATCTGTAGTGCAGTTTTGCAGCTACAACTCCTGCTGGCGCTGCTGGCTCTGCTGGCGGGCAATGAGGAACATCAGGTCGTCCTTCGAAAGTCGTCCTGCTTTCTGTATCAAGCGTTTTTATTTCTTGGACTCTGACTTCAAAGTGCGAGACACCAGTTTCAGAGACCGCTTCAACTCTGCGCGCTTCTCCTTCAGCTCTTCCAGAAGCAACACTGGGCGCTCTTCCGCAGGTCGCGAAGCAGCAGCGGCCATGTCAGTAGCGGTCTCGTGATCCGCCGCTATGTCTGGGTTGAAAAATGGGCAAAGTGCTGGGTTCATGGTCATTTATCGGATTGAGTCACCTGAAAAATGGGGAAAGTGCTGGTTTGTTGGGGATTTGAAGGGGATTTGCATGGGTTAATTGCCAAGAATATTGGAGAACGTCTGATTTTTAATTGCCATCCCAGGTTGACTGTTGGGTGTATGGTGATTACAATGATAATGAGATTGATATTTGAACCAACTGAGAACTTGGGCGCATTTTTAAATAATTAATCAACCATTACATCCCAACATATGCTGAACATGTACCCGTATTGGTACCCAGTATCTATACATAATAGTGTATATGTAGGGGTAGGACCTGATGGGATATCTCCAGAACTACTTACATTGGAATATAATGATTGATCATCAAAACAGAGGGACATCGATTTGGACTGCAGAAAACAAAATTGCTTTACTTCGTGTAATCCATACCATGACATTTATCCATTTTGTTACTGGCAAATCTTCTGGCATTCTATCTGACATATCTCCTGGCATTCTATCTGAAATTCTATCTGGCATATCTTCTGGCATTCTACCTGGCATATCTTCTGGCATATCTTCTGGCAGTCTATCTGGCATATCTTCTGACATCTTATCTGGCATTCTCTCTGGCATTCTATCTGGCATATCTTCTAACATTCTATCTGGCATATCTTCTGGCATTCTATCTGGCAAATCTTCTGGCGTTCTCTCTGGCATACCTTCTGGCATTCTATCTGGCATATCTTCTAACATTTTATCTGGCATATCTTCTGGCATTCTATCTGGCATATCTCATGGCATTTTATCTGGCCTATCTTCTGGCATTCTATCTGACATTCTATCTGGCATATCTTCTGGCATTCTATCTGGCCGCCTGGCCTTTGAGGTCCAGCGGTGCACACTGAGCTGGGCAGGTCCCAGGTTGAGGTCCAGCAGTGCACACTGAGCTGGGAAGGTCCCAGGTTGAGGTCCACCATTGCACACTGAGCTGGGCAGGTTGAGGTCCAGCGGTGCCCACTGAGCTGGGAAGGTCCCAGGTTGAGGTCCAGCGGTGCACACTGAGCTCGGACGTTGGCGAAGAGCTTGGCGAAGAGTTGGCAAGGAAACAGTGGACGTGGAAGTGGAGGCAGAGGTGGTGGAGGAGATGCTGGCGGAGGAGCAGGAGGAGGAATAGCTAGCCGAGGAGGAGGAGGAGAACAACTGTGATAAAATCTAACAACCCTCACCTGGCAGGTGGGGAAAAACACTTTGGAGTTGAACACCAGGGTTTCCATTGATACATTACAGGGCATCCCCTGACTTAGAAGTTGTTGATGTTCGCCCATCTCATTGTAGCTCTAATTACCATCAACCCCAGTATTTTTGGTCACCGACATGCGCACCTAATTATTAGAGCACCACCGAGCATAGGGTGAGCTATTTGATAATCAGCCCGACAATGGGTCCATGTTCCCAAACTCATCGGATGATTTGTTTTTTCCATTCATTTTTGAGAAAAAAATCCCTAAAGATCTCTCAGATTTCGCTAAGAATGGATTGATTTCCCAAAGATGTTTATTTCCCTGATTTCCCATACTAACTCACACTTCCAGAAAATCCTCTCCAGCCCACCTCCGCGTATTGCTCCAAGGTCAGCGCGCACTTCCCATCCTGGCGTGCGAGAACCCATGGTGATAACCCATAGGTATGGTGTAAACTGGGTGAACTGGCCTAAAACATAGCTGATTGCGTCTCTAGTCTTTAAATAAATGTAAACAACAACTCCAAACACTTTCTAAGACTCTATGTTGGAATTGTTTTCCTCCTTTCTGTTACACTTTACTATGCCAGAACATGTCATATAGCTAAAATGATAATCAATGGATTATCATAACCGCATATAACATCATATAACCACCATGTTATGTAATGACATGTCATTGCTAAAACGATGATTTAAACATATCATACCCCACAATTTATCTCCATTGATCATCCCCAGAATCCCCAGTGCCTAGTCCCATTGTTTTGAATGAGTAGTTTGGGTGATCAAAAAATTGGTTTTTCCGTCACTTGTGTTTGGGTTACAGGTTTACCATGTGTTTGGATTATGTTCCGTGTGTTTGTTTGGGTTAAGCAAGTCACACTTGTCTGGCCGCCAATCAGTACATGGAGCAATCCCGCCTGGCCAGAGACAATCCCCAAGTTACATTCCGCTCGTAGCAGGTGAGCTTCTAAAACCGAAAAAAAAACCTGGCTGACAATGAAGTATCCCTTGATATCCATTGAATCAAATAGCAATGTTAATTGATTTTGAAGAAAAATATCAATTAGGATTGCCAATATATATATATATAAACATATATGGATAGAATTGCAACATATTGCCAATCAATGCTTGTGAATCAATTCCTTGCCATGTCCATGGCCAATCTTGGACACCCTACATGGCCGGATTTCGCCACCCTTGAAAGTGGGTACACCGGGTTTAACCCATGAAAAGCATTGACAAGTAATGTGATTCTAAAGCAATAGGATCCACC
>CBDDTI010000500.1:0-4072 GCA_965233585.1 bacterium | reverse complement strand
TTAGAAGCAACGTCACTAAAATTCCAAAATTTACCTTCATCTGCTTCATAGTATGTAGGAATGACCGCATCCCACTGTGGCTTCCACTTGGCTTTCACCACCAGAGAGCATATTACATGCACATTCCTCTTGTGGGGTATTGGCCCCTGCTGCTCCTTCTAGAAATTAACAGAAACACTTCAGTCGGGACCTCAAACTATTGTTAATTAATCACTTCCTTTTGTATTTGTTCCTTTAGATCAGAAAGAAGGAGACCATGAAAATGTGGAAATGGTAGTAATTAATGCGCAAGATCCAGAAGAAGGTAATTTGTACTACCCGTTTAAAATTTGAGCCCGATTGCAAGCTGTTTTCTGATATAAAATCATATATGAAATAGTTTGTATTTTATTTGAAACACTTAAAAGTAATCGTGGAATCAAACTGATGATGAAATTTTTCATGTGCTTGCACAATTTCTTTGAACTATGAAATTTATGTTCTCGAGTTCTCATGAAATAGTTTTTTGTGTTAATTCAGGCATCTATTAATATCTTAGAGGGCCTCCTAAAGGGTGCTCAGACCCTGGTTTCCGGCCCACATTTTCTTGTCAATCCCGCCCATTCCGCCCTTTTTCCCTCGAAATCCCGATCCCACCCACTATTCAAAAACAACAACGAAAGCAAGTGACACACTTGAACAGCAACCCACGGTCTGGCAAGTACCTTACGCATGCGCACAGCCATATCACCCGGGCAGTGGCAGCCATGGACAGCTGCTTCGGCCTTGTAGGCCTCATCAGCATGGAATAGCCGTCGAGCAGAAAAGAGGACTACAAAGACCCTTTTCAGGTTAATTTCATTATTCAAATTAATTATTGACAAAAAATAATTAAATGGTTAGCAGATAAGTAAACACGAGTGATTATAAGCGGTTTACTGTTTTGTTTTCTCTTCTTGACGTATCAGTGGAAGAAAAATATTGTTCAGTAATTCCCATATTCAAGAGATGGCCCGTACACACACTTGAGAGTCACTTTCAAGGCTTTCAGCGTCTTCACTTTCCTTGAAATCTGGGCTCAGAACTTTTATTTCCGAATGAGGGCATTAATTCCTGCTCGCACATCCTTTTCGTAATATATAATGACGCAAATCACCAGGTCGTAATGTCGTATATTTCGTTGGATAAATCGCTATCACCGTCATTCGGTGTGGCAAACCTGGCCAATACGAGCCAAGCGCTCTGGAAAAGGTCGAAACACTACAAAACCTAAAAAGGATCGGAGTTCCAAGATTACGGACGGGAGCGTCAAAAATGTCGGTAGTGGACAGAAGTCACTGTCGGAGGTCAACACAAATGATCGCAATGGGACTGAAAGACTTCATACAATCTCATGATACTAACGTAGTCAAGTGATAATGGACATGACTGACAGAACCTGACAAGGTACAGACCGTTCCTATTCATTACTTGAAACCTGACATAGCTATTCGCACAAAAGGTTCCTTTCTGCCAGCTTTCGGTTTTTTCGCTGGTCAACAACAATTTATGAAGTCGGGTAACAATTGAAGTCCGTATCCCGCTCTGTTTCCCTTGCTAATCCCACATCCCAACCCCATAAAAACATGAACTCCCGCTCCCACTCGTAACTGTAATTCCCGAGTCCCGCCCCTGTTTTCAGCTCAAATCTCGAATATCACGGCAAAAAAACCCCTAATCCTGCATCCCACCAAACCTATTGGGGACCCTCATCTTAAGCTTTTTAAAGAGGTAAAAAGAACTGGAATATACTTAAAATTATTCTGGTACCAGTTTTCGTCCACTAAACTGAAATTGCTCAATTTCATAACGGATTTCGTTTAAATTTCTTCTCTTTACATGTGGAATGGGAAATGGCTTCGCATTCTCGAACGCACGCTTTCGTATACATAAGCTCGTTTCACAACAGCTCATCTGGGATTCGGACCCGTTTGGCAGTTTGACCTGCATGACCTTGCTGCTCTCTGTTCTTCACCTCTAAATAATAAAATCTTATTGCCGTCTCTGGAAATTTATCTTTGTACGTTTCGGCCTACCGCATTTAATACCGTGCTGCACAAAACACCTTAACCCGATCTTTCCAAGGTCAAATGTATACAAGCAAAACTATCAACATGAAATCAAAACCACTTTGTGTTATTCAAAGAAGTTTCTAAGGCACAACGCATTGAAATTGTTGCCTGTTGAGTCAATACTTGTTGGAGTACAGGAGAAGGGTACAAAGTGAAAGCCTCCCATGATAATAATAAATAATAAAAATGAATAACAAAATAAATAAAAAAAACAAGGGAGCCAGAACACCTCAGAACACCTTATTTACGTCGATCCCGAAAAAAAAAAATGACAGCAACTGGAAACTGGCCATACATAATGGCTGGTCATGAATTATATCACAAATAGCTCATTTCACGGTTAGTTTTTTCATTTGCATCAAAATGTAATTAAGTGGGTGTGAGGCAATTCCTACAAAATAGCCCGAAATTTGAACATGAATAAAACATGAATAAAAGTGAAATTTGAAGTAGTATTAAAAGGGAGTTGTAAGGATTAAAATTGGTTGGAAACACTACTAGAGAGTTGACCCTCCCCTCTCCCCCCTCCCCCCCCCCCCCCTTCCCAAAAAAAGAGAGAGCCCCAGGTTGGTAGAGGACTGTTTGGTGTCCATCTACTAATTCTTCATTTCAAATTTCAATTTTTCAAATCCATCATATCTTCAACATTTCATATTTACCTCAATTTAAACTATCCTTTCAGAAAAAAATATCTCTTTCCCAAAATGCACGAAAAAGGTCACCCAGAAATTTACACGAAACCGCAAACACCTGTTAATGAAATTAGCATAGGAATTTGGCGTTGCTTGAAACGTGACCGAGATAACTTGCAGAAAGGCCGTGTTAGGCGACGTCAAAACAACCTTCACGTGTACCCCACCTTAACTGTGAAAAGGGCTGTTATAATCCGTCATATATTTTCGCTAAATCGCAATTGGTCTAAGCTCGCCACGCGACTGAATATGCGCCAGCTAAAACTAGGCAATATTCCAGTGCACATCCCTCAGGTTGTATATGTATTACAGTACTAAAGAAAGTATCAAAAACCTCAGTTATCGGTATACTTTACATGCAAAAATCGAAGTAAACTATTGAATATAAAGCATGTTTTAACATTTAAGGTGGCTCAAAACAGTTTCCAGCACATTCCAAGACTTAGAATTTGATGGGTCATTATAACCACTCTTTATCAATTGATGCTACAATCATGGTATCAAAAAACTGCCCAATCACCAGTGAACACGTTGGTGTTATTCTCGTGACACTATAGGTTACCATAGCAACACTATGACCTGCTAAAAACACCCTTAATTTCAGCTTTAAGTGCTTACATTTCAAAAACGGCACGGTGAAATTTTTTCTTATTATAGAATTTTGATAAGCAAGATAAGATGCAACTTTTGGCAAAGTCTAAAAAAATTCCGTACATGGGGTTCAGAGCCACCTTAAATTTTCGAAAATTTAAGGTGGCTCTGAACCCCATGTACAGAATTTTTTTAAACTTTGCCAAAAGTTGCATCTCATCCTGCTTATTAAATTTTCGAAATAAGAAAAAATTTTACCGTGCCGTTTTGGAAATATAAGCGCTTAAAGCTTAAATTAAGGGTGTTTTTAGCAGGTCATAGTGTTGCTATGGTAACCTGTAGTGTCCCGAAAATAATACCAACGTGTTCCCCAATGATTGGGCAGTTTTTTGATACCATGATTGTGGCATCAACTGATAAAAAGTGGTTGCAATGACCCATCAAAATCTAAGTCTTGGAAAGTGCTGGAAACTGTTTTGAGCCACCTTAAATAATGTTTAATATGCCAGATTAAAACATACCAGCCAAGGTAAATCAATACTCGCCTGTTTGTTTACTCGTTTAGACCCAGAAGAAGGAAATCGTGAAATGGTGGAAATGGAAGTTCTTGATGTCCAGGTCCCGGAACAAGGTAACTTGAACTTTCTTTTTGAAACAAAACATAACGAGCCAATTCAACGAAACAAAGATTAGAGCAGA
>CBDDTI010000499.1:0-8837 GCA_965233585.1 bacterium | reverse complement strand
AAACAAATAAAAGGTGAACCCACCAAAATCTCACTTTTAATTACTTGTTCTTGAAAAACAGGTGAGCCCACCAAAGTTTCACTTTGAACTATTTTTTTGAAATAAAAAATAAAAGATGAACCCACCAAAGTTTGGCTCTGATTTTTTTAAAGGTGAGTCCACCCAAGTTTCACTGTGATTTTTTTAAACAAAAAAATAAAAGGTAAGCCCACCAATGTTTCACTATGAACTATGTTTTTAAGAAACCCATAGGTATATGCAATTTATAAATGATTTGAAAAATGATATATACAATCAAAATACTATATATATATATATGTTTTCAATAATATATATATATATATAATTTATTTAAATAAGTTCCAATAAATACATATATACATATTTAAATATATTTTAGTTTGTTTTAATTTATTTTATTATATATACTTTGTTATATTTTGTTCATTTCATTTTATTCTTCTTGGTAGGGGCTCCATGATTAGGAGCCCCAAGTTTTGCAACTACAGCTGATGGGCTTTTCCAAACCCATCAGCTGACTGCATTCAGGGCTTTTCCAAACCCATCAGCTGATGGTGAAACTGAGGCACCAGGGACCCAAGAAAACAACAACACACAAACCAACAAATATGTCTATATGATAAGAATATATGTTAATTTGATATTTTAGTTTCTATTTTCTTAAAATCTTCTGTCCCTGGTGCCTCTTCTGGGTCATGCATTGAATTCATTTGGTTGGCCTGTTGACTTTTCCAAATCAACAGGTTGACTTTTCCAAATCAATTGTTGGCTTTTCCAAACCAACTGTTGGCTTTTCCAAATCAACTGCTGGGGTGGCAAGGAGCTTTTCCAAGCTGCCTGCAGGGTCTGGGCTTTTCCAAACCTCTTTTCTGATGCTGTGGATGGGCTCCTAGTACCCATGTTTTCCAAGGAATTCATCCACTGCATCAGCAAAGCTCTTGTACCCACCTCCATACCAGTTGTGCTTCTGGTATGAAGTGCAGATTGGGTAAATTTCCAGGCCCCACTGAGCACACTCCAGGCAGATCTTCTTGTGGTCATCGAAGACTGCCAGAGCTTCTTCCTGCCAGGCAAAATTGCATTTGCCATCTTACCCAGTCCTGGCCCAAACAGTCTCAATCCCTTTCAGGTCCTTCCAGAAAGGCACCAGGGATTTCACCTGTTTTGGGACCTCTGCTTCCCTGGCTGCATGAGGTATCAAGTATAGAACCGCACGCATGCTGAAACAAAATCTTTGAGGATTGCAGACCGATGACCTTTTGCTGGCTGTGGCTGGGGATACGTTGAGATGGAGGGGTGGCATGCCTCATCAAAAGGTCGACAAGGAGAGTGATGATAAAATGAAGCTGATGGAGATGGCGTTTCGTATGGGGAAAGAAGCTGGCTCAGGAAGCTCATCCTCTCATGGCGCTTCCAGTGCCAACAGTCGTCCCAGGTTTCCTCTTCTTGCCCTCGAAGATGGAAAAGTTGAAGAACCACCAGCAGAGGCTACTGAGTGGATGTGATGATGTATATGTATACAAATTGACCGTCTATGAATAAATACACTTTATTTCATGTATCTGCTGGTATTTGATGTTGCGCAAAGAAATAAATACACAAATATATACACACATATATATATATAGATAGTTGTTTGTGTATATTTAGACCTTATATATCTCTGTGGATCTGTTGTAACAAAGGTGTGTATGTATACCTCGATGTATTTGCAAGTTCCAATGGTATAAGGATGATCTATGGGACTTGTATTCCTCTTGGATTTCTTTAAAGATCAGCCCAAGCCTTTTCCAAGGCTTTTCTTTGCAAACCTTTCCAGGCCCTTCAAGCCAGCAAGCATAGTGCAAGATACCCCCAATGAGGTGGGAGTAGACCCCCTTGCAAAACAGGATATGCATAGGGTCTCCTCTTACACTCTTTGCACTGACATGTGGCAGCTGGAAGAGTGGATGGTCAGACCAGGGGTCTGCCAGCTGCTCAGCATGAGACCACACATGGCAGCTGGACTTTTCCAAATCCAGCTCTTTCATGCTTTTCTTTGGGTCACACCCAGAAAAGTTTTCACAATCGCATTCCCAGCATGGGTAGTGGCTGGCCCAATGGGGGAGTTTCAATACATTTGAGTAAAACTCATGGTCCCCTTGAATGCTGAAAATGCAGCCTTTCCAGGCCATGGGGTGCAATGGCTGACCTGCTTTTCCAAACAGTCCAGAAGCCTTTTCCAAAGCTTTTCCATCTGGGTCATGGGTGGGATGAAGCCCTTTTCCAAGAGCTTCAAAGGACCATTTCAGCCATTTCCAGATGGGTTGCCAGGTCTTGGGTGTGGTGCAGCTTTTGGGAAAAGCTGCTAGAAGCATGTGCTGCTTCAAAAATGGCAGTTCTGCCAACATGCAGCCCCATGACCAGACCATTAAGCTATCTCGGTTGTGGTACTCCACACCATCCCCATGCACCATCAATGGCACCACCTTGGTTTTCCAATGCTTTTCCAAGCACATGGGGTGCCCTGCCAGCCTATCATCTTTCACCTTCTGCACACCAGTCCAGAACCTTTCCAAGCTCCCTTTGGCACAGCAGAAGGTTTTGTTGAAGAATTCCGGGTAGTGCTCCCCAAGGTGGGCAAATTGCAGGTGTGGCAGGAACACTGCTGCCCAATCTTCCTTTTCCAAAGAAGTCTTGGGGTCAATGCATTCCACCTTGATGTGGAATGGCTCTGGCAACATGACATGTGGGCAAAGCTTGTTCATAATCTGTCGATGTATGTTGCCACTTTGCCTACCCCAGTTACCTGCAGATGCCAGTTTCTGCAGGTCATTGTGGCTGGCCCCAGCTTCCATGGCCAAGTGTGCCACCTGCCTGACCGTGGTGGCAGACAGAATGCCACTAGACCACAAGTGCAAAAGCAGGTTGGCCAAGCCAGACTGGGGCCCTGCTGGCTTTTCCAAGCCTTGGGCCTTTTCCAAAGCCACTTTTTTCCTACCAGATTCCTTTTCTAACTGCCATCCCCTAAGCCTTTTTGGTCTTTCTATTTTGGGCTTTTCCAAACCCATGGTTGCTATTTGTACATATATACAAACCTTGGGCCACAACAAAACTGGGCAGCAACCTGTTTTATACCCACATGCCACTTGAGCTACTGAACATGCTACCAGAAGGCCACCCTTGGCAACCCTTAAGTTTTTCCTTTTTTCAATCGATTCAAAACTGATAGGCTCCCCCTGTTAGGTTGCCACTGTACCTGCTCCAACAAAGAGCACTAGAGCTGCTACATGCTTGGGCTGCACCTGGAAACAAACAATCTTTTGGACTAGTTGAACTTCACATAGATTCTGCTATACGTGAACAGATTTGTGGCAGCCCTTGAGCATTCTATAGCTACACACCTGTGCTTTTCCAAGCTCACTACTTGAGCTTTTCCAAACTCATTGTGCGAAACTGTGTGCTTTTCCAAACACCACTTCACAAAAATTGCGAGCTTTTCCAAACCCACTTGGCAGAGTTGTAAGCTTTTCCAAACTTACTTGGCAGATCTGCTGCCTGCAACAGAAGCTGCCTTGTTTGCAAGCTGCCTCAACTCTTTGGTCCCATCCTTGGCAGACTTGATGACATTGGCCACAGACATCAAGGTTTCCTTCAGTTTTGTAACATCAGGATTCTGCTTGCTGAGGCATGTCTTCAACTGCCCAAGAGCTTTTCCAAGCTCACTGAGCAAAGAGTTGGCATTGCTCTGGCCATTTTTGGACAGCTGTCCTTTGGCCTTTTCCAAAGCCATCTCCAAGTCATCTTTGGAGGAGCTGACCATGTTCCTGGCCTTTTTGCATGCTTGCAAAACCTTGCCCAGGTCGGTCTCATCCATGATGCCTGCCTTTCCAGGCTTCTTCACATCTGAGAGATTCTTCTTGTTGGCTTTGGCCTTGGCCCTAGGGTCTTTTCCAAGACCCTTGCCTTTTCCAAGGCCTTTAGGCTTGTCATCCAGGGAGAGGGAGGACCAGTCCTGGTCAATAAGCTCCAAGAACTTTTCCAAGTCCTCATCCTCTGGCTCTCATGTTCCTTCCCATGCTGGAACTCAGTTTGCCTTTTCCAAGGCAACTCCCCCTCATAATCCTGGGTGTCCTTGTATTCAAAGACACCCCTGGTCCCTGGGCACTCCCTCCAGTGGATTCGACCAGACTGGATATGCTTGTCCAGCTCTTGGGCTGTCCATTTGCCAAGCATCTGGGGCTCACTCTGCCAGTTGTCCTTCTGCTTGGCAGTTTCACTGTGGGAGGCTTTTTTCAAGGCCACCATGTACTGCCTGCCTTCCTTTTCCAAGATATAGGCAGCAGCAGCTATGCCTTTTTCTTTTTTGGCCAAGCCTTCATGCTCAGCTCTCTCCTCCTTACTTTTCTTTTTCAAGGCAGTTTGGTGCTTGCTCCAAGCTTTGGCCTTCTCTTCCTTTGTCATGCTTTTGTACAGCACAATTGCTGCATCCTCTGGGCTTTCGCTTTGCTCTGCAGCATTGGCCATTTTCTCTTGGAGGCTGAGCTGACCTAACTTTTCCAAGTTCTCTTGGTTCAGCTTGGACTTTTCCAAATCCTTCTTGGACTTTTCCAAATCCTGCTTGGGCTTTCCCAAACCCTTCTTGGACTTTTCCAAACCCTTTTTCTTCATTGTTTTCATCACTTTCTTGGGTGCCATGGCTTTGGCTCACAACCTGTTACCTACCTACCTACCTATCTTCTTGATCAACTGAGCTGCAGAAGGGATTGCATGTGCTTGGAAAAGCATTCACAAAACATTTGGATAAACATGAGCCATGGTTTGGTTAGAAATAGTTTTTATCCTTTGGTACCGACAAAACATGATTAAGGCAGTGTTGCATGACATGTGGTGCAAATCGATATATTTTCATATTAATGGCCTTGATTTTATGTAATTAGACATATATATATATATATATTAAAAAACTAAAATTTAAAAAATATAGATATATTTTTTGATAATTACTAAATATTGTTTTAAAATAATGTTAATAAAATGAATTCAAAACTTTTGGAAAAAGTTTGGTTTTAAAAACACACATTCACAATATATTACTTTATTTTCTAATTTTTAACATTAACATTTTGAATGTTACTTTCTAAAAAATATTTGTTCAAATTTGAAATATTTTTCTATTTTTGTTTACATATTGAATTCACATTTTTTTCATTTCAAGAAAATAGTTCACAGTGAAACTTGGGTGGACTCACCTTTAAAAAAAATCAGTGCCAAACTTTGGTGGGTTCACCTTCTATTTTTTATTTCAAAAAAATAGTTCAAAGTGAAATTTGGGTGGGCTCACCCTTTAAAAACATCACAGTGAAACTTGAATGAACTCACCTTTTTTTTTCAAAAAATAGTTCACAGTGAAACTTTGGTGGACTCACCTGTTTTTTTTATTTTTTCAAAAATAATTCACAGTGAAACTTTGGTGGACTCACCTGTTTTTTTTAAAATAATTCACAGTGAAACTTTGATGGGTTCACTATTAATTTTCTATTTTATGTTTTTCAAAAAAATAGGAAATTCAAAATCTGACCAAATTTGACCAAAATAGGGATTTCATCAATTTTGGTCAAATTTGGTCAGATTTTGAATTTCCTATTTTTTTGAAAAACATAAAATAGAAAATTAATAGTGAACCCACCAAAGTTTCACTGTGAATTATTTAAAAAAAAACAGGTGAGTCCACCAAAGTTTCACTGTGAATTATTTTTGAAAAAAAACAGGTGAGTCCACCAAAGTTTCACTGTGAATTATTTTTGAAATAAAAAAAAGGTGAGTTCAGTCAAGTTTCACTGTGAACTATTTTTTGAAGGTGAGCCCACCAAAGTTTCACTGTGAACTATGTTTTGAAAAAAAAACAGGTGAGTTCATTCAAGTTTCACTGTGATTTTTTTTACAGGTGAGTCCACCAAAGTTTCACTGTGAACTATTTTTTGGAATAAAAAATAAAAGGTGAGTTCACTCAAATTTCACTGTGATTTTTTTTGAAGGTGAGCCCACCAAAGTTTCACTGTGAACTATGTTCTTGAAATAAAAAATAAAGGTTAGTTCATTCAAATTTAACTTTGATTGTTTTTAAGGTGAGCCCACCAAAGTTTCACTGTGAACTATTTTCTTGAAAAAAAGGTGGGTTCACCAAAGTTTGACTTTGAACTATTTTTTCTTGAATAGAAGGTGGGCCCACCAAAGTTTCACTGTGAACTATTTTCTTGAAATCAAAAATAAAAGGTGAGTTCACCAAAGTTTCACTTTGAACGACTTTTTCTTGAAAAGACGGTGAGTCCACCAAAGTTTCACATTGAACTATTTTTCTTGAAATAAAAAAATAAAAGGTGAACCCACCAAAGTTTCACTTTTAATTACTTGTTCTTGAAAAACAGGTGAGCCCACCAAAGTTTCACTTTGAACTATTTTTTTGAAATAAAAAATAAAAGATGAACCCACCAAAGTTTGGCTCTGATTTTTTTAAAGGTGAGTCCATCCAAGTTTCACTGTGATTTTTTTTAAACAAAAAAGTAAAAGGTAAGCCCACCAATGTTTCACTATGAACTATGTTTTTAAGAAACCCATAGGTATATGCAATTTATAAATGATTTGAAAAAATGATATATACGATCAAAATACTATATATATATGTTTTCAATAATATATATATATATACATATTTAAATATATTTTAGTTTGTTTTAATTTATTTTATTATATATACTTTATTATATTTTGCTCATTTCATTTTATTCTTCTTAGTAGGGGCTCCATGATTAGGAGCCCCAAGTTTTGCAACTACAGCTGATGGGCTTTTCCAAACCCATCAGCTGACTGCATTCAGGGCTTTTCCAAACCCATCAGCTGATGGTGAAACTGAGGCACCAGGGACCCAAGAAAACAACAACACACAAACCAACAAATATGTCTATATGATAAGAATATATGTTAATTTGATATTTTAGTTTCTATTTTCTTAAAATCTTCTGTCCCTGGTGCCTCTTCTGGGTCATGCATTGAATTCATTTGGTTGGCCTGTTGACTTTTCCAAATCAATTGTTGGCTTTTCCAAACCAACCGTTGGCTTTTCCAAATCAACTGCTGGGGTGGCAAGGAGCTTTTCCAAGCTGCCTGCAGGGTCTGGGCTTTTCCAAACCTCTTTGCTGATGCTGTGGATGGGCTCCTAGTACCCATGTTTTCCAAGGAATTCATCCACTGCATCAGCAAAGCTCTTGTACCCACCTCCATACCAGTTGTGCTTCTGGTATGAAGTGCAGATTGGGTAAATTTCCAGGCCCCACTGAGCACACTCCAGGCAGATCTTCTTGTGGTCATCGAAGACTGCCAGAGCTTCTTCCTGCCAGGCAAAATTGCATTTGCCATCTTACCCAGTCCTGGCCCAAACAGTCTCAATCCCTTTCAGGTCCTTCCAGAAAGGCACCAGGGATTTCACCTGTTTTGGGACCTCTGCTTCCCTGGCTGCACTCCCCACATAGGAGAGAATGAGGACATCCACCTTTGAGGCCAGGACCTTCAATGCATGAAGGTCCCTTTCTGCAATGGTGTCGTCATTCTGCACCAGTGTGAGGTGCCAATCCACAATGACCAAGGGCTTTCCCAAACCCTCAGCCAAAGGGATGCCCTCTGCTGCCTTGGACTTTTCCAAGCCCTTGGCCTTGGACTTTTTCAAATCCTTGCTGTTCTGAGACTTTTCCAAGCCCTTGGACTTTTCCAAATCCTTGGAGGGGGTGAGGGTGGCCTTTCTGGGCTGGCCATCTTTCCCCACCTGCTTGCTCCCTCCAGCAGTCTTTGCAGCCTTGGGAGCTGGCTCTCCAGAGGAGCATGCATCCAGGCTGTTCTGAATTTCTTCAGCCAGCCTTTCTTGGCACTTTTTCTGAGCCTTTTCCAAAGCTTTCAAATGCTCCAAGAGATGGGCAGGATCACTGGGGTTAGCAGCATTTTCCAATGCTGACCACTGCAGGTGTTTCCTTGCCTCCTTCCTCTTGGCATTTGTTGTGCCAGAGCCAAAGGGTCTGCCCTTTTTGTTCTTGGGGCCCTCTGGTGCTTGTGACATTGTCTTTTCCAAAGCAATGCCAGGCCCACAAGCTTTTCCAAACTTGTGAAGCTCACAAGCTTTTCCAAACTTGTGAAGCTCACAAACTTTTCCAAACTTGTGCAGGTCTTTTCCAAGACCACCAACAGCTCAACTACAAGGCTGTGTTGTGCTGCCTAATTTATGCTGTTGTGCTATCTGTGACTATCTGTGGTGTCTATCCATGCTGTGTTGTACTTATCATGCATGCTGCTGTGTACTTGTACATATATCTTTTGTTTGTGTGTGTGTGGTGTGCTGTGTGTGTGGTACATGTGTGTGTGAGCCTGTTCTGACCTCAAGCTGAAATGGCTGCAGGGGCACAAACAGTTTCCAAGCCAAACAAAACAAGAACAAACATCATCAACAACAACAACCACAACCACAACCAACAACCAACAACCACCCTGGCCCACCTCACTCCCACACTTTTTTCTTTTGAACAAAAATCCCACCTGTCTGACTAGGTCCCTGCAGGTGAAAGAGGGTCTTTTCCAAAACCCATGGGTCTTTTCCAAAACCCAGCAGATTGAAGTTGGGCCTTTTCCAAAACCCAGCAGGGTCTTTTCCAAAACCCTGCAGGGTGGCAGCTATGTGGGTCTTTTCCAAAACCCATGGGGGTACTTCATGTGAAGTGCTCCTTTTCCAAGAGCTCATCCCTCATTTTCACTGCCTCCTCCTTAGTCAGGGAATCCTTTTCCAAAGCTTCCCA
>CBDDTI010000498.1:0-4683 GCA_965233585.1 bacterium | reverse complement strand
ACCTGAGCAAACATCCAGGAACCGCTGATCACCTGATGGGTGCCAGCTTCTCTTTATTGTTAGCTTAGCTACATTGTAATAAAAGTGCCCATAACATAATTTTTTCTATTTTCTCATCTGATTCTATGCATCACACAACAAACTTCTGTGAAATATATTTTCGATTTGGATAACATTTAATTTTGATAATTCTTGCCACCATTTTGGTCCACCATTTTGGTCCACCATTTGTACCTGTCACCTCTTGATTTGAAATGAGCAGTGATTTAGATTCAGCAACATGTGACGCAAGGCTTGACTCATCTCGCTTGTTTTACCCCTCTAAATTTAGGTTACTTAGTAGTTTATACAAAATGCCAGAAAGGAGCATTTTGTATGGAATATGAAGCTAAATTTACAGAGGTAAAACAAGCGAGATGAGTCATGCCTGAGTCAGTCCTTCCTAAATGTACATCACAACTCTGAGCATGTTGATCTTGTGATCAGCAGTGTGGGTCGACCACAAGAAAATTGGATTTTCAGGTTTTTAAAAATTCATAACAAAATGTGTTTCATCCAAATTGAAAAATTGTTTCACACAAGTTCGTTTCATGAATAGAGGATCAAGCTGAAAAATAAAAATTTGGATGTTATGGGCAATTTAACTGCATTTAAAATAGCATTGACATAACATAAAGAGCCTCACCTTTGCTGTCCCATGCCACAAACAGTGCATTCCAACCCTGGCCCCATCATGAGTGTGAAGAATAAGGACTACACAATCTTTGACCAACTCAATCATTTCCTGGGGAAAATAATGACTGCTGTTAGATTTAACTAAAAGGCATATATGTTTTTCTCAAACTCATTTAAGGTGATTCCTCAGTATTGCATTGCGCATCCCTACTGCGCACGATTTTTGCGTCATTAGCGCGTGCAAATTAGCGCGTGCACGTACACAACGAAAGAAATTTCACACAAGCTAAGCCCGATAGCGCAATAAATGTTCGTTTTCTTTTAAACGAGCATGGTGACCTATATTTTTTATTGCATAATAATAGTGTGCATATTGTCCTCCTTAATTTAAAAGAAAACTAAAAAATTTTATCGGGAGGAAAAAAAGATATAGGCGAAAGCGTGCACGAAACCGTTACTCTGTGATGCAAACTATCACCGCAAAATTAACGACTCTATGAACGCTTTACGCTTACGTCGTTTCAAATAGCGTGATGTTTCCAGAAATTTTATATGATATTGTTCTATATGCTCTACACTTTCTACCTGTCAAGTTTTTTTCCGAGTATTACTTTGATAAACTATGTTT
The DNA here is from genome assembly GCA_965233585.1 of bacterium. Classification (GTDB taxonomy): domain Bacteria; phylum SAR324; class SAR324; order SAR324; family NAC60-12; genus CBDDTI01. The sequence continues at coordinate 3,380 of CBDDTI010000498.1, read as the reverse complement.
CGAGCCATCGCATAATGTAACGTGGACCGATGAATAACGTGCGTGATTAGCACGAGTACAGGCACAAATGAGGTAAGATTGGCCCACCACATCTCTTAAACGAGAATGGTGACCTATCATTTTTATTGCATTTTTCGAAACAGTGCTTGGTAGAGAACATTTAGGGAAAGTTTCAAAAAAATTCATTGGTAACTTTTATTTCTGAGGAATCACCTTAACAATTAATTATGTTAAAGAAAGGAAACCATTACCTTACTGACAGTGTTTGGATATCTGATCGTAGTTAGCATAGATTTTGACAATTTTATTTCTCTGTTTTCTCTTTAGTTTCAGTTTTGATTGAGAGCTTCAAATGTTTAAGTGTATTGCTCTATGTACACTCTTTGACCCTGAGGAATATGATCCTGTCTGAGTTCAGTTTCATATATTATTATCATTTTCCTATTCAGCAAGCATTGCTTCTGGTTAAAAACAGTACACCTTGCAATACATACCAATCTTGCATTTTCATCAGCGTGTGTAAGGTACTCCAACAACACTCTATGTACTATGCTGTGCGTAATGACTGATCTATATAAAGAACAGTTTGCGATTTGTGAAAAAAATCTTAGCTTTTCTTTTAACTGATAACTAACTTAGGAAAAATAAATCTTACTAGATACCGGTACCAATATACAGGGCTTTAAAAAACAAACTTGAATTCCAGCTTGCCCTTGAGACAAGTAGCTCTCAAAGTTTCCTTGGCCTGGGCAAATCTTAGTTTGCTCTTTTAATGATTTAATTAGTAGACAGCTTGTCTAATCCTTTGTCCATTGGGCAAGTAAAAATGAAAAGTTACTACCCCAGGAAGATAACCTACTTATCTCGGAAAACTGGACAGCACTATTTTCAAACTCTGAATTCTAACTCTTATCGGTGGACTCTAGGTGTACAATGTAGGGTCTCTTTTTTCAACTTACCTGTCTACAAGAGGAAGTAATGCATCTTTCATGTATTTGAGGATGCCACTTTTCCTGGCTGGATCAGAATGTAGCACTTTTTCCAATGAGGTCAACTCTGATGACTGAAACAAGAGATGACAAAAAAATCATAACTAATCTATGAAAGCCTCTGATCAGAGATTTCTCACTGGCATTGTATGTAGACTATAAACTGGAGCTCAGGAAATTGTTTCCCAAAGTTATGTTTTAGTTTACACACAGGCCCCCATCTACACAAGGTGAGATACTGACTGTGTGCTGGCCCAATGGTTTTACTAAATCAATGGCATTTTTTTCGCCTGACATCTACAAAGTTCTGTCCCACAAGTGATGGATTTAATCATCTAGCCAACAACACAATCCACACAGCCAGGCTTATCATACCTCTCAGGAAATCAATAAATCACAATTATAATTCTCCTTTTCAAATGTGATGAGATTTGTCCCATAACATTATTACATTTATTTAATCCATTCCAAGCTTAAAATAAAACATTGTTTGCAACGTATGATATTATTACTAACACGACATTGTATTTTATGACTTGTGTTCTCAATAATTCTGATACCTTAAAGAAAGCAAAATCAGCTCCATAAAACTCCTGGATGAGAAAAGCTTTTTGTGCAGAATTTGCATAATCACTGTATACAGTCTCAAGAATAGATGATGCCTCCTGAAAATTAAAAAGGGATACAATAAGTTAATAATAATAATGGCCGGCTTGACTAAATGATAATTTAATAAACATTGGCGGGCTGTAGATTGTCTTTTAAGATATGTCTAGCTTCATGAGTGGGCTAGATAAACCAAATCAAGCTCTGTTATTAGCTACCTGCTAAGTAATATCTGCTGTGTCCCACAAGATAGGCCTTAAGTCAGTTTATAAATGTGCAAAAAAAACTTACAGTACCACTCAAATTAACAAATGGGAAACACCATAGCGTGTACTATTGAGTTATGGATGCACGCGGGAGGTTGCTAAGCACAAAAGAAACGTAAGAGTCGCACGAGGCGATGGCCGAGTGCGACTCTAGCTTTTTGAGTGCTTAGCAAACCTCCCAAGTGCATCGATAACTCAGTAGTACATGCTATGGCATTTACCATTTGTTTTATAACATAACATTGAGACATCAGAACAACAGAAGTCTTTTAGTGTCCATACCACGCTGCTCGCGTTAATGTGTCACGCAATGCCTTTTTCAGCTCGCGCTCTGAAGAAAAACATTTTGTTTGACGTTCATATTGTGGTAGAAATGTGGTTTATTGTGGTCTGTACTCTTATCGACAACAAGTACGTGTCATTACTCATTTCCCAAACATTTTTTCGTATTGTTTCTGCATATTAAGCCAGTTTGTAAAAGTTTTTGAAAGGAAAGTCTGACGTGTACAAGTATGGAAAGCCAAATGGTGCAAAATTCAAGAAACAAAATTGGCTTCATGTTCAACAAATTTGTTATCAACGTCAAGGCAGATTTCAATCAAGCTCAACAAAATCAATTCACGTTCAACCAATTTTCTCTCAAGGTCAAGACATTTAGAATCAAGCTCAACAAAATAACGTCCTCACTTTCAAGAAAAATTTCTCTCAGTTTCATGCTTCATTTCATATCAACCCCAAATTCCCTGTCACGTTTCAACAACGTGACCATTCAAGGTCAAGCCGCGAACGCTGTCAACAACCCAAATACTTTGTCAACAACCATGGCAAGCACTTTCAACAAAGTAGTAAACAAATACTTTGTGTACTATTCATGAAGTATTTACCGATCTTTACGCTCGGGCTTCGAAGCTTGTATTGAACACAATAAAAACAATAAAAGAATGAAGATAATTTAACACAAACCTTACGCTAGATTCAAGATTCAAGATTTAAGGTTCAGTTTATTTGCCTTTTAGTTAATATATTAATTATTACAAGTGTTTCAATGTATGGCGAGGTGACCTCTAGAGACCAGCAGGCAGCTTGTACTAAAATATGGAACGCCGGAATGCCAGAATGCCGGAATGCCGGAACGCCGGAATACTAAAACCCGGAACACAAACTTACCTAAAACCCGGAACGCATGAAAAATAAAGAAATTAAAAAATAAATAAATGAATTAATCAATTAAAACCATAACATACTTCAATTCAACAGGAAAATTCCCCCAGTATCTCAGCCCTTCCATTCCCAACCCCGTCTACCAAAAAAAACATGATTATCTTTGATGGTAAGAACGTTGTACAGTGGTATTTATCTTCAACTTATGGTTGTAATGTGTTTTAAGAAACATCTAATATTTGGCGATGTCACATGTAGTGGTAAAGTGTGGGGAAATGGACGCTTCTGCATGCGAGGTAAGTGTTGTTACGTTCTGTATTAAAAGACTCATTTCTTTTCGTTTATTACATTTAAGATA
>CBDDTI010000497.1:0-6307 GCA_965233585.1 bacterium | reverse complement strand
AGCCGCTTGGTATCAATAGAAGCGATAAACAAAATTAGCTATATTTTTTTAACCTATCATAGTTTCTTATTATATATTTCAAAGCTCTTAGATATAACGGTCATTTTGTATTTTTTGTATTCATTTTAGTGTAACCCCCGCAGAAGGTTTGTTTTTCAAACCGAAATATCGGGCAAATATATTGTACTTGTTTTAATTTCACGGTTGTTTTATTTCCTTTCCTCTCTTCGCCGTGGGGATCAGTCTACCGGTTTTTGTATAGTATCTTTTGATTTTAACTGATCCAGGTCTCCAAAGATCCGGCACCCTACTGCATTGGTTTGTCGTTGTGGTCTTACCGATATTAGAAGATTTAGATGTTAGTCGATGTAACTTTTTATTTTCAAAAATCGCTCAGCTCTAGTGAAATAAGGACAAGAAGTGGCCTGCAATTCGGAGGGAAAAGAGAAAGCACGTACAAGAATCTAATATCACGCATAACATGACGTCATTCCTTGTGCTTGTAGCCTATGCATTTATGAGCAAATTTTAATTTCAAAAATTGAGGTACATGTGAATCAATAAAAACAAAGATATTACTTTCTTTTTTTTTTTTGTTACTTTTTTTTCTTTCGTCCTTTTTTTTTCTCTTTTTCGTCGTCTGAAAATATCGCCTTCTATAAACGCAAACTTAAGTCACGAAATTGCGTTCTGGTGACCTGTCCTGGACTAGTTGTTTAAATAAGGACCAGCTCACCTTACAACAAAGTCGGAGTAGTTAGAAAGAATACCATTCAACTTTTTCTCGTCTCTTAGCTTCACGAAAGGCGCAGTGTCTTCATCCTCTGTGTATTGAATCCAGTTCGCTCCCGCCTCGATATTGACACCCGCAAACGGCACAGCGTGTATTCTGCCTCCAGTGTAATTCTTTCCTTCAAGAATCAGAAAATCAGTAATGTTTTTGTCCAGTAGTGTTTTTGCTGCCGTGATTCCCGAGAGTCCAGCGCCAAGGATGAGGACTTTGGTTTTGTTTGCCTGTACTGGTGAAGATGAAGATCTTTGCACCCATAAGAACAAAATCACAACCAAGATCGCACTTCTCGTGATATGCATTCTGTAAAAAAATATACATACCAAAACTACCTGAGCAAAAATAGTCCAATTTTGATAATAAAATTTAGCCTAAAACAATAGACCTCAGCACCAGGCTCCGGGAAAAACCTTCACAAACTCTGTAGTTATTCCCCGGAGCCTCAGCACTACAAACGTCACAGAAGGGAAATAATGATAGAATTCCATTCACCCTCACATTTTACCTCACAACCACGCAGTAATATCCATCATTCTAAAAACACTATTATTTCAAAATGATCCCGATACTGTGGGTAGAATCTTTTCGTAACCTCCATTAATTTCATTCAAGCTCGATAAGACATAAGTACCTTTATAATCAGAAGTGCATTCCAAACAAGAGATCAACCCGGAACTCTTAAATGCGCAAGCGTGCGATGTAAAACAATCATTTCATTCGCAACGTTGAGAAAATATCGGGACCAAAGCGATCCATCAAGACTTGACATGCTGCCAACTTTTTGGCCCTACTTATGACTTGATTTGCAGTCCCACAGTTCTGAAAGAGTTTCATGTACAGTATCCTCGGTACCTAACTATTCAATATTTTACGTTTAGTAGAACGGTGTAGCAGCTCTCGTAATCTTGTAATTCTTTTGCTTGTTACAGCTATTGTTGTTCTGGGGTTAATGGGCATTCTTTCTGTTTTTTTTTCCATTGTCCTCTCAAAGTGTATCAAGCCGTTCGTGTGAGACCTTACGAGAGCCACTTGGCGACCCAGGTTTTGTTTTGGGAAGCCACCGCATTTCTACACGCAGACGTTGTCAGATCAGTATTTTAGCGCCACTTTTCATCCAGTTAGAAGGAAAGCAAAACCCAATCGTCGCTCGCTCGCACACGTTCCTCTTTGCTTTGCGTCAGTTACGTATGCTTGATTGCAAGTTGATGATTGATAGGAATGATCCAATGGTTCTATTAAGCTCTGTATTGGATGTTACTAAAACGGGGAATGGAGAATGGAGAATGGGGTACTGAAATTGGAGGAAAAAGTGGTCAGCGTTCTTTTGAAATCGGCTCAACTACGATTATTTCGGTGACGGACCAGTTTGTTCTTGTCAGACCCGAATGTGGCCGGTATTTCGATACGCAGTCTAAGATATGGAGACTTACCATTCCCCATTCCCCATTCCCAACTCCCCTCCCCCCATTCCTCATTCCCCATACGCATTGCCCACTTCCCACTTCCCACTTCCCACTCCCCATTCCCCATTCCCCATTCCCCATTCTCATTCTCCACTCCCCACTCCCCACTCTCCACTCCCCACTTCCCACTCCCCACTCCCCACTCCCCACTCCCCACTCCCCACTCCCCACTCCCCACTCCCCACTCCCCACTCCCCACTCCCCACTCCCCACTCCCCACTCCCCACTCCCCACTCCCCACTCCCCATTCCCCACTCCCCACTCCCCACTCATCACTCCCCACTCCCCACTCATCACTCCCCACTCCCCATTGGCATTCCCCATTCCCACTCTCCATTCCCTATTCCATATTACCTGTTTTAGTAACACCCGCTCTCTATTATTCGCTTTAATTCAAATTTAGACTGTTCACAGTCCCCTATTTTTCCTTGAGATCGTAGAAGTCGATCGTTAAGTTCGGTGGCCCGCCACACGGAAAAATCTTGTCTAGTCTAGATTAATTAATCTCGTTTCGTTTGATTAGATGCCTTCCGCTGTTCAGCATGAAGCTTCTTGCACAGCTAAGCTTAAAAGTTGACACCTTCAGTTGATTTAAGGCTGTCATCGCGAGCTGGAAAGGGTTATTGCTGTTGTTGTTGTTGCATAATGAGTAGACCTAGCCGTTTGTCAAAACAACTTTTGTGCTTCATCAACTTGGAAATGTCACACGCGACACGATTTGTTCTCAAATCATACCTTAACCTGCACCTTGTACCGTATGTGAAATAAAAGCGCAATGATAAATACCTAGCTTGGCGTTCTGATTCCACAATTGGACTCTGTATGGCAGCATCGAATGGTTTGTGATTTTTGCATAATACATATCTAAGTGCCCGTCAACGTCACGTTACGGGTCAGAAAGTTCAAAACAATCAACAAACTCAGTGGAACAAATACAGCCTGAACAATAAAAATAATGTTTCCATTTCGGTTGGTTCGGAACAATTATTATTCGTTATTATCAAGAGGTCTAAGCAGCACTGTTCCCCGGGTTCGTAACCTGTGGTACTATTTTACTTTACGTAAGAAGTTAAGCCAAGTAACGTCAACTGTTCACTGCCTCTTTCGAGCTACCGTGAACGACCAACTTTTTTCCGCGTTGTTTCACCCCGGGAGGGGGAGGGGGAGGGGGGAGGGTACTCCCACGAATTGTGAATAGGGGTGTGCCGCGAAGGTTCTTGAATCCTAACTCTATTTGAGGACTAAGAAAGTGAAAACTGATATCCTTCTCAAGGCCCAAACCCGAAAAAATGACCCCCTAATCAAGGAAAAATCAAAATTATTAATAGCATGAAAAGGAAAACTTTCATTCTTTGCTATAACACTGGATGTATGAATATGGCGTTTTCACACTCCAGTATTAGATAATACAATTTAGCTACCCTATCTAAGGACCACACCAGGAACACAGCAAAAAAGGGCAAAACACGGACATTCAACTAGAAAGCCTTGGCCACTTTGACCATCATACACATTTTATAACCTGTACTGTAATTATTGTATCTTGTAATCATGTGTTGTAACTGTACTTTTCTTTTTATGTTAATTTTATGTAAATAGTTTGAAATGAATGAACCTTGAACCAGGATACCCTATTTAAGGACCCATAACCTGAAAAACCTATTCCGTGCACGTACCTATATGACCCATATATGGGAGTACCCCTCTCCCTCCCGGGTGTTTCGCGCTCAAAACATTCAATTTTGTCTACACAAATATCGCGTTTTTAAAGTTTAGACTGAGCGCGAACAGATCATGTCACGTTTTGACAGTTCCGTCTGCATGGTCCTGCACGTGAAACACAGAAAACGTTGCGACGAGTTTTTTCGAGCGCTGTACTGTCTGTAAACCTTGTCGGTCATGCAAGTCAAAATTGTATATTGCGGCTCATTGCAAGTGGAAGTGTCTTCTAGGATAAATGCTTGAGTACGCGTGATGTTATGTACGCATGAGAGAATGATTATGGCGATTTCAGAAATCGGACATGTTTCACTTTCTCCTTTGATAATGATAGTGATACTCTGATGTCGATAGAAATAATTTTTGATTGATAAGAAAGCCTTTCAAGTCCAATATCCCTGCCGAATTTTTAGGATGAACAAACATCCATGCAGCAATCGAGCCATTCCTTCATGCAAAATGGCGAGAACTCTTTCGTTTATTTATGGCAGATTCGACGGAAACTCTTCAGCTGATATGTTGGAGAAAAGTGCGTCGGATTGCATAAGAAGAGGCAAACCAGCCAGAAAGAAAATGTACTATCATTACAGCGCCTTTCTCAACTCTCAACTCGATCGATCTTTTGCAGGCTTGATCCCATAGCCGTAGCTTCAACTTTCCGCCAACTTTGGCTTGTTCGTTCATTGCTGTATTTTCATTTTTGGTTCGCTTCTTTCGCTTTTTCGAACTAGTCCACGGACATTTCCATGGTCCATGTCTATTCATATCTAAAAGAATTACATCAAGGAAGACGCTTGCATGGTGGCTGATCACCTGAGTAGCGAGTTCTTCACATCTGTATAATCCCGCGAAAGTCATCTCGGTTGATAGCATAACATCATAGGACTGTCATATCAAGTGGTAAAGTTTCACTTCCGGCGAAAATACTTAAGAAAAAAAAATTAGAGATCACACTTCGACCAATATTTTGACCCAAAATTCCACATTTGAAGAAAATTATCGATCTGAAGGTATACTGTAACCTTAACGGCACCAACCCGTGCTTTGTTATCTGATAAGGCACGCTGTTTCAGCCAATCGGAGCGCGCGTCATATGGAAACTTTATTGTAATTGGGATTACTAGAATTCTACTATTATACTAATGCAAATGCTGTAATCTGATTCGCTGAGCCATTGCACACTATCAGCTATCAGTACATACCACACAAGTGAGTAGTACTTTTCGCGCACGCTGATTGGCTGGCTCGGAGGTGATTAGCCAAGTACTATTCACCTCCACTTCGGTGAATAATTGCTTACGTTCACCACTAAATTTTCTCCGATTCTTATTGGTTTACTTTGATCACGTGACGCGATAGTGTACATCCGTGGAAAATACCCGGGTCTGTAGAAAATAAACAATTTAAATTGTAATAAGTGGGATTTTGTTTGTTTTCCTTTTCAGATTTTACACTTGGTTTTACATTGCTTTCATCTAAAAGAGTTGAAAATAATTCAATATGATATTTGAACTAGCAGGCGGAAGAAAATTTATTGTTGAACAATTAAGAAAATAGAGTGATGTGATGTGATATTCTTAAAACAAGCATATTTGCCATAAAATATCCGAGGGGCGACTATCAGCCTCGACAGAAACACTCTATTGTTTAAATAGAAATCTCGAGCTCATAAGCTAATCGTTAAATAGTTAAATGAAAAGCATTTTCCGTGTTTCTATCGCGTTATGGAAACACTAATGGAAGCCTAGGAGAACTAGAAATGCTGTGGAAACATGAGCAGTCGGTGGCGTGTGTTTCAACAGCTCCTAGTTGAAAATTCATGAGTGTTTCCGATATAACTCGATAGTAAAACATAGAAACAGTTTAGGACTTTTTTAAGAGAAAGCAGTGCGAGAAAAAATTCAAATTAAATCACTCGTTCATTCCGATTTTCAAAATGTAAATTCTCTTTTTCAAAACATCCTTATGTCAAGAGCTCCTGCTGGTGCTGGATTAATTTATGTTTCTCTGAACCTTCTGTCGCAACAGTTTACGAAGGCTGGCTTTCAGGGACTTTACGAACAGTTAAATTACGTAACACGTTCGTTGTCAGGGGCGTAGCCAGGATTTTTCCATAGGTACGCACAGTTTTCCATCTCACCTCTTCACCCCCCCCCCCCCCAAAAAAAGATCAAAGTCATTTTCGATTCACGTGTCTTTTATTTCAAATATATAAATATAAATATATTTGAAATATATTTTTTTATCTATTTTTTTATTTTTTTTATTTATTTATTTATTTATTTTTTTATTATTATTTTCAGGTACGCAATTGCGTATTTGCGTACAGGTAGCT
>CBDDTI010000496.1:0-4472 GCA_965233585.1 bacterium | reverse complement strand
AAGAATATATGCAACGAAAACAATTAGTGGAATAAGGACACATAACTAGAGAAAATACGAACTTGCCTGAAGGGAGCACATCCACTAACATGTCTTCGTTCTTGCCTTCAATTCAACGGCGACCGACGCTAAAATGGGTGTGTCATTTTACACTTCTTTATATATTTTTACATATATTAAAATTCATTCCCGCAGTGAGAAATATGATTTGAACAAAAGAAATTAAATGCATCACACGTTAAGATTCTGTGATTTTAATAATTGTAAACAAATGAACGATTTGAAAAAAAGAGCACGCACCTGAAAGGAATTTTGATCCCAACACGTTATGTTTGTAGTTATTGGCCAATTTCGGCTCCAAGGCTTCAGTACAATAAAAAAAAAACTAATTATTCATCCATTATCCTCGATACTATTTGTGTTGTCTTATTCCCCTATGTTTAGTAGCCAAGATAGAATTTTAATATAGGGAAACTGGTCTATTATGGCAAGATTTCCGTATAACCCCATACATTTATTATGCATACAGTTCTTTGTTTAACTAAACAATGGCGGAAACAATAGCGCTCCTTTGAGACTTACTGGCTTTGAATAACTCTACATTTCTTCCGTGTCGCATACTTTTAGACTTAGTTTTTTTGGCCGATTTTTCCTTTAAAAATACGGAAAAATGAAGCGATTTCATGGACACTTAGAAAAATTTTTCCAAATTGAAATCGTAAGAACGCAAAACGTAAACTCAAAATCATAATTTTGGGCGCATACACCGTATTTTTAAACTGAGCGCAGACTTAAAACTGCTTAAAATAATAGCGATTTCGACCTATGCGCTTGTTCAAATATGCTTAAAAAAATAGTGTTTTAGGCCTAAGCACTGCAGTTTGCTTGCGGTTAGCTCTTAACTGTTGATCGGGTCAGCGACTATATTTCTAATTTTTTAAATGAAAACTGAAGTCAAATAAAACTATTGCTTACCTTCATCTTGTCTTTTGGCGTTTATATCCCCCTGATTTCCTTCCTCCGATTCATTCCCGTGTGTTGATGCTGTGTATTTTGTTTCTTTCCTCCATGAAGCGACGATCAGATCACGAGCAGTGCATACAGTGGTACGAGGAACAGATCAATTTACGCATCTTTGCGTACCTCATATAAGTCGGCGATATGCTTGATTATGTTTCCAAAAGGATCGTCTCCATAGTGCTGACGCCTCAACCATTCCTGTAGGTAGCTTTCGAAGAGATCTTTGGATGTCCCTGTACGAGGCATACTTCGTTTTACTCCCCACCATGTATTTTCAATGCGCTGTGTATGCGCACCAGTGTCTAGGTCTACGAAGTTTAGGCTGTGGTTGACTGTGAGATGGGTGTAGCCCTCGTCTTTTAGGCAGTCGTAAGCCTTCCACATGTCGCTCATCACGCATGTACCCGGCAATATGTGGGCTCGAATGATGGGTAAGAGTGTATCTTTATCCCTTTGCCCTACCGGAACAAGGAAACAGGCTTTCGTCTGGCGGCATATGCCGCCAAAAACCCACTGTCCTTCGATGTAGCGACCGCGGTTGAACTTCGTTTTGCCAAACTTAGACTAATCAATCTCAACAGTCATACCTGGTCCGCCTATTTGCCCCGCATGATGATTCATTATTCTGTCGGCACAAACCTCTCGGCAATAGTTATACCAATCTATCACCGTTTCTGTTGACGTTGATTCGTCATCGAGTGAGGTCTCGTGCACTGCTTGAGTAGTAGTAAATTTGTGTGCCCAAGCGTACGTTAGGGCTAATACTTTTTCAATGGACAGCCTGCTTCCAGAAAACCATGAGTTCTGGCGCATTGATGCCATGCCATTGCATTTTCTTCTCGAACATCGCCACTCGTACCCATCTCGCGATGAAGTTCGCCGTGTCCACGTCAATGTGTTGTTGCTGTCTTCACGCGGACACTTTATTGACGACGCAAGTAGGTTGTGTTCCTTGCACCACTGTATGCACTGGTCGTGATCCGCCAAAATTTTACACAGTTTGAAAAAATTTAAACTAGACATTTGAAGATATATAAAAGAACTTTAAAAACTTGGACAACTACTTGGACGACAGGTCAGGGGAAAGCGATTGGCTATCGGGAGAAAGAAATAAATCATCTCGTCCACCTTTTATTCTCCAAGGACCCACAAATGCGATGCATGTTTTCGTGCAGCGTGCAGCATGCGTGCAGCATGCAGTATATTGCTATGTTAATTTTTGGGCATGCCAACGAGTCAAGTAAAACAAAATTAAGTTTATGGGGGATAAACCTCAACTGATTCTCGTGGTGTAGTGGTGTAGAAGAAAGACTGGCAAGCGAGATGTATGCGAAAGGTAAGTGGTTCGATACCTCATGGGGTACAAGATAAAAAAGAAAAAAAAAGCGTAAGAAGCCTGGGTAATATGGGGGAGAAAAAGAGGGGGAATAGAGGAGGTAGAGAAGCAGAGAATGGGCGAAAAGAAGCGCGCGATGTAGCGCGCGAGAGCGCGCAATCAAATCCTCTTTTATTCATACAGTAAGTAGTAATTAGCAATGTATGTATTCAATACCTTAGGGAGTCGCTATTGTCTTCTAAAACAATAGAATGCATACATAATTAATGACTCTGCATGCATAATAAATGTATGGGGTTATACGGAAATCTTTCCCTGAAGTTTTTCAAAAAGCTGAAATTGCACGAGCCGCTTCGGCGAGTGCAATTTCGCTTTTTGAAAAACTCACAAGTGCAAATTAATTCCAAATTGAGCGAGAAAAACCGTATGATTACTTATTAATAATATAAACATGAAAAAATGTGCGTGGAGGATGTTTTGAACTTTACGAACTCTGAACTCACCTCTCGCGCGCGCTTAATCTCAGGTGATTTTAATTAGCCAATCGTGGCCCAGAATGTGCTCGCGCGTACATTTGAACTTCGCTGTCGTAATTTTCCAGAGTTTCATCTTTGTTGTATTTTCTTGCTGTGTTTGAGATTTTAGGCCAGCCTTGCTGCTGTTTTTGGAGTTTTGAGTCTAGTTTATTCATCGTTTTAGCCATTATGATTCGCTGTTTATTGTATGTTCCGGATTACGAGGTTAGTTCATTAAATAGTTCGTAAATTAGGAGTCTGAGCCTACAGCTCACTGAAAACAACTCGCAACTGAGAAAGAGCCCGAAGATCTTTCTTGAGGCCATTTTTTTCTCATTCGAAGCTTCTGCACAAACTTTGTCGTCATCATGTTACGTGATATCATTGTCTTTACGAAGTGTAATTTGCACTGGTGTTACACTTTTTGCACCGGTGTTACACTTTTTGCACTGGTGTTACACTTGAACTGCACTGCTCTCAGCCAATCAGAATCGAGTAATTTTTTCATGTATATTATTATTGATCAAATCGAAATCTTCCGATCAAGACGCGCGTTGTTCAATGTATGACAAATTTTTACATTTTGATTACTGACATTGTAGATCTCTTCATCCAGGGTCAAATATCAAACTTAATAACCACGCGGCCTAAAGAGAACACGGTTCTTGAAATATTAAAGTAGCGCTTTTTCCTTGTTGCCCATTTCCGGCGGAAGTTCAGAGAAAACTTAAGAGGTGGTTTTTGATGTTTTTGAGTTGTAACGTTAAGGTGAAGTGGTCGTCAAGAGGCGGGGTGAAATGTCAGTTTTAGGCTGTTTATTAATAAGGTGGTTCTCTCCCGTGGGGGGTGGGGGGTTATTTAACAAAGTTTAATACGGGGAGGCTCCGCCCCGTGGTTCAACCCCTCACCCTTTTATATACAATTTTGGCAGAAAAGGTGCCCCTTTTAGATACCTTTTATACAAAAAGGTACCCCTTTCACATACCTACTTTAGGACGCCTTGTTCTCATTTTCATGAAGTGCTTAACAAATAAACTGATGCAGCCATATGGGGCGTCTATTCGAAATATTATAATTAAAAGCCCTTTTAAATTCCTAAATAACCGATTTCCCTCCCTTTAATATACCTCAACTTGTGAGATCCCTTCCCTTTTATATACCTGAAGCGTGAAAAAGGTACCCCTTCCGGGCGGAGCGTCCTCGTATAGGTCCTTATAGGGAGTACCTCCCCCTGGGGGGGAGGCTCTTTATAACTTTACGAGTGTATGTGAGCTGAGGACGACTGCTTTAGGAACTTGCGCGAGCTCATTGAAAGGCATCAGGGTTATCGGCAACCAAGCCTCAAACAACAAAACGGACAGTGAAATGTCTCACATTATCTTCGGTGAGTTTCTATAAAATTTGCCGGCTGGACTCGCTAACGGCATAAGCACAAAACTTAATTAGGCCAAGTAAAAAACAAAACAAAACAAAACAAAAGTTTCTCGTCCCCGTCTGCTTCAGTTTTTGGGGCCTGCCGCCAAAAGCGATCACCACACTGCATCACCAAAAATGCTGCTGAATGGAAGTGGGAGAAACCATAACAAGGCGATAGAACCACA
>CBDDTI010000495.1:0-10872 GCA_965233585.1 bacterium | reverse complement strand
TTGCACTTGAACGTCGAGTGTCCTGTGTTTTTTTGGTTAGCTCATAGTTTGTTTTCACAACACAGCGTTTGCCTTGCGAGTTGACTTTTAGGTTAGTCTTTTTCATCTAACGAAGATTTTACCAAACACGGCAACAGAAAAATAACTTTATTGCAAAGAAAACCTTGTTTTATAGAGAGTGGGATTTCACACAGGCTCCCCAAGCTCAAAATACGTGGTGTATGACAGCTTGCGAATATAAAGAATTGTATGGGAAAATCACCGATCGTAAAAAAAATATTGTATAAATACATGTAAATAGCTATCTCATTTGAAAGAAAGTTTTCATGCCTCGAATGTGTTGCAAAATTGTGTGCCAATTTTAAAGCCATTCTGAAGTTATTTGAAACCGTTACTGGAGTAACGGTTTCAAACAACTTCACTAAAAGTTTGCGACACATTTTGAGGCAGGAAAACTTTAATTCAAAGGCAATAGTTATTTACGTGTATTTACACAATTTACAATTGTTTTTACGATCGGTGACAGTTTCCTATACAATTCTCCACTTGTATACACAAGCTGTCATACACCACGTATTTTGAGCTTGGGAGCCTGTGATTCAGTATTGAATAATGATACCGCATCGATACAATTTCTCAATGCCTCCGTCAGCAAATGGAGGTTTGTGTTCAGTTTTCGCAGTCCTTTGCTGCTTCACCTCTACGCACTGTGCTTCATAAACTCGGTTGGCTTCGTTGACTCGAATTCCCCATCCTTTGTAATGCTTACATTTTGTTGTTTGAAGTGTCTCCACAAAACACATCTGTCCATTTTAATTTTGTTTTCTCGTATCGTATCGAACTCCATTTCTGTGTTTTTCTCCTTGAGGTGAGTTAAGACTCAAAAATCAAAAGATGTTGTTTCGTCGACTTTTTGGTATTCTCACTGTCTTTATCATTAAGTAACTGGGTAATATTTTCTTCGCTGAAACTTGTAAACCTACTTGCAGCCATTTCGCTCTTTGTTTTTCTGCTCACCAAAAATAGCACAGCCTCGTCCCCAGGTTTTCTCGGTCAATGGTTCAATAGTCGGCAGCGGGCTGCACTTTTGACGTCATTGGTTCAATATGACAAAATTCTTTCCAAATTTGGTCAACAGCAGCTGGTTAAGGTTAATTATTCCTGTGGTTTTCACCAATCAGAAACGGGGAAATATGTTGAATAAATAATAATTGATCTTATTTTTAAAATTAAACAGTTGTGCATTCATAAATATTCATATCCATGAAATGCCATCAGTGACATACTTCCAGTATTGACCAAAAAAGAACATCTTCATATTCATAACTAAGGCAGCGTGGAAGAATGGTTAGGGCGCTGGACTTGAAGTCCGGAGAGCAGAGTTCCGTTCTGATCGCTTGCTGTTTGAAATGTTGTTCATGAAATATAATATGCTTTCTCCGAGTTCCCTGGCGCCTCTGTTTTAGAAAAAGTCCTTGTACGAAACTTTCCGGATGAAAATTAGTTTTATTTGTAAGAAATTGAACATGTTGGCGAAATACAATTCCAGAGGCAAAAGGCAAATCGGAAATGGTCTATAGGTACAATGGGCGACAAAAGTGTCGAGACACGTGGTAGTAAAATTCGATTTTTGGGCGTTTTAGTCACATATTGCCCCCTTCTCCCCAAAACAATGTTGATTTTTCTATTTCTTCGACTGAACAGACTACAGGGCTTACACAACATTGAATTGGGGGGCTGGGGGTATCAGAGAATTAACGCTAGATTCAAATAAAATAGAACAAATGCTCCAGTATCGAAAAGCGTCATTTCCTGAAAGGTAGGTAGGTCCATTTATCGCTCTTTTTTCTCATATGGTTTTAGAGTTGTATCTTGAATACTTCGTCACGCCTTACTTCATTTTTGCGAGAGACACCTTAAGCTACTTTTTCCTCCTTGGCCTTCATGCTGCCATATGTCTTTCGCCGTCGACAATTACTTTTACAATGGTGGAATGGTCTATTCTGGTATTCTTTGTCGGCCGTTTAGCTGTGGAACTGGATCAGTGCTACAAGAGTGCTCCCAAGGAATTGTCAGCCTCCACGCATCATCAGGAAACGAAGCCAGCACATCAGAGATATAAATCGGTTGCATCGCATATGCTTCATACATATCTTAGGTGCGTGCAGTAAATGAAAAATGTTATAGCACCTAATGTTTGTAAATATTGGGAGTTTTCACATGACGTCACTAAAATTCAAACTAGAAAACTAGTGATCTTCCTGAGATTTACTTTTATGTTGTAGTATTCATACAAATATACGCTCAGATTAGGTCCTTGGTTTTGTGACAGACTTCGCTTGGATTTTTATGCTTTTTGCGTAACGTGGCATTTACATGACGGCTAAGAGAGCTGTCAAGTTGGTTAACAAAGTGACTATTTCGGGACATTTAGCCATCTGAACAGTTCAAACATTACAAAAGGTAGATTTTAATGTTCTTGAGTTCTTCGAGGGATAAATTCACGTTTTTGTAGCAAAACTCAGTGACGAATATTTCTGTTAATTTCCGGCCGCCATGTTGGAGCCCATCCGGATGGGCTCTAGCATGGCGTCTCCATACAAATCTCTATAGATTTGGGTAAAACATTTCTTCGCGTATCTTAGAAAAATTACTGTGACCTGAATCTTGGTGAGAGCTTTGTATATTTACCTTTGTTTTCTTAGATTTTGGACTTATCTATTGAACGGTTTTGATTTTATTTCGATCTATTTTGAATGGTGTGACACTGAAAACCAACAATTGTTGGCTTTAAAACCAAGTCATCGCAATAAAATCAGGATTTACCGTCGTGACTGATGATAGGACTCGGTAAGACGAGAGAAGGGACCTTCGCAGCTGTCTTTTCTGATCATTTTTATCTTCTAGTGACCGTTGGAATGTACTGGACATGATCAGCCTTTTTATCTACTTTGTGACATTTATATTGCGCATGATCACGTGGGGAATTTGCACATATGTACCTGGAAACCGACAACTAGTTATTGCGCAATACTTGTATGGCCTCAACGCTACCATCTTGACTGTGCGGGTGTTCGGAAGTCTTTTGGAAGCTAATAAAGGGACAGGCATTACCCATATTGCTCTTGTCCGTATTGTTGAAGATGTGGCCGTCATATTTGTCCAGTTTGCGGTCTGGATATTAGCATGTTCGTTAGCGATGACCAAAGTCTTACTTGCTGGGCACTCTTTCACTGGTGATGACGAAGGAGTTTTACGATCGGAAGGGTTGGAAAGTTTTATCTCATTTTATCAGTATCAGTATCAGTTAGATCTTTTTTAACGAAAGTAAACCTGCTAATTGCTTTACAATACGGCGAATCTTGTGTGAATGGAATGAGATTACCCTATGAAATTAGTATCGAGGAATTTTTCTTTTTTCGGTCCAAGTAATTATTTGAATCATTCACAGATAAAGATGTAAGATTACCAAGCGGTAATTACAGGAAAGTTTGTGTACATGCCTAGCGGTTGGTCACCTTTTTAACAAAAGAGTATTCTGTATTTCGGCAAGAAAATTAACGATACTAAAAAAACATGACGTTTCGACGATTTCATGTCATCATTGTCATGAATAAATAATACGTAACGGAAAGGCATATAATTTATTTATTAATTAATTATTTATTTGACAATGATGAGACGAAGTCGTCGAAATGTCATGTCCTTTTAGTATCGTTAATTTTCTTGCTGAAATGTTTCTCTAAATCGTTTTATATTAGGAGTATTTTGAATTCCCTGGAAAAAAAGGAAAGAAGCAGCATTCTAATCTAAAAAAATGCGGAATGCCTCGACCCCTCAGTCAGGGGCGAAAGCAATTTATTGTGGACAATAGATACATAAAAAGTGTAGCCTATTTTTGAAAGTCTTTCAATGGAACTGAATTTTAAACCGATGTTGCGTACAGAATATTTCTTATTAAGAGAATCAGACCGTGGAAGTTAGAAGCCTGGATGGTAAGTCTGCATACAAGCCAAATGGCCCATCAGGCCAGTGCTTATCCCGGTTTCTGTAGCATGAAGTTAGTCCATCGCAACAAGCCTAAATAAATACCACTTAAAAATAAAGTCAGTAATGCAGAGATCGCTTGATTTATATTTTCTTTCCACAACAATAACAAAACACCTGAAATTTAACAAGCGTCTTAGCAGATAAGTTCATTAAACTTGGTGCAATCTTTTACTATAGCGTATCGGTTTAATACCATTGATCTTTGCTCCTTTTTCCCCAAAGGATATGCAGTGGCGCTGGATTCTCTTGGTAAGTTGTATTAAATGTTGCGTACATAAGCAGAGCTGCCGTACTGACTGATCGATCACACAAATTGCCAAACAATCAACCAACTAGCCAACTAATCAAGCGACCAGGAAGCAAACCATTCAAACCACCCACTAAGCCAGGAACCCAGCAACCTGCCTATCCACCCAGCCAGCCACCTGCTCACCTACCCACTGACTAACCAATTAGCCAGCCGGCGACAAGGCAACCAACCGACCAACTAACAACCCTCCAACACAGCAATAACAAGCAATTTAACAAACTCCTCCACCAACCCAGCAAACGCCTTACCAACACACTAACCATGCAACTAATCAACCCAACAACCACCCATCTAACCGAAATCACTAATCTAGATCTATCACCCTCCAAACTACCAACCGTCAACCAGCCAACCAACCAACCAAACACCTATCCAAGCCACTGTCCAATAAACTTCCTAACCGGTAGTTATATTAAGTAATGAACAAAGTCGATGTTGCTAAATACAAAAGAAAGTTGTATGGTGCCGCTCGCGATGTTTTAAGATATATTCTTCATATATAGTATATGAAGTTTTATAGCCGATTATCATCTCGTACCAGAAACGATACTATCTTCTCCATAATTAAAGTTTACTCTGTGGTTGCAGTTTTTGGGAGATTGTTCAGCATCTCGTGTGGACGCTTCTAGGCATTGCAGATGTGGGGCCCTTTACCACTCATGATTCTCCAGCAGACTACATTGCACAGGCACTTTACGGTATCTTCATCATATTGGCGCTCATTCTTCTAGTCAATATGATGATCGCTGTTCTTTCTAGCACTTATGAACGAGTAGAGGTATGTTAAAGGCTTTGTATCAATATTTTTCATTGTTTTCGAGAATAACTCGATACAGTTACCAGTAGAGCATAAAAGAGTCGGTGTATCCGCCACGCCAGCACAATAAGCAGCAGTGAAACTTCTGCTAGTGGTCAAGACAACCTTCATGCATTTTCGTTCTTTTCTTTTAACTGATTATGTCTCTACAAGCCTCTCTTGAGTAGAATTCAAGTATCTTGGGTAAATCATAATCTTCTGTGGATAATCCGTTTGCCAATCTAACCAAAGTCTATTCTAATGACTCCACTGACAACATTGTCGAATTGATTTAGCAAATTTCCTTTGTTGCCAATGGTATATGATAATACAATTAAACAAAGAGAAGGATAGGTCTTTTCTGGTAGCACGATACTTATGACAGCTAAAATATAAAATATTTTTGCGAACATGAATGATGATATCTGCGAGCTACGATTTCTCTACGTTTTGAAATATTCTTAATGAATACAATTATACCGACATCTTACACGCACTGAATGTTCAATGTTTTGCAGAGCAACTCGCTGATAGAATGGTCCTTCAGAAAGGCTATCATTATTAGGACGTTCAGCAACTACCATCCTATTCCTGTTCCTTTGAACTTGTTATCCCAGCTTGGAATGTTGTTAATTCAATGCATCGGATTTTGTCGCCGCAAATACGGTTCTCGAAATTGCTACAGTCAAATACCTGACTCCGGAAAGACATCTGGGGAGGACCAAGCTGGTGAGGAGAAGGTATGGTGAGGCTTGAATCAGGTAGAAGTGTCCCTTTGACGCCCAGTAGCTTATTCTACTTTCAGTAGATTTAAACGAGAGCTAGAGGGAGTATATACAGTTATCCTAGAAAAGATGTTGGTCAATAGCCAAATATATAGCGTGTCATTTCCTCGATGGGACGAATTCGAATTCCTCTTGAATAAGTCGTTGTTGAACTCTACTAGTGTTTGGAAAAGAAGCAACGCTCGTGAGCAATCCAAAAATGGTGCCAAGAGGATTATCCCCTATTACTTACCAACGAAGTGAGTTCAACGAAGGTTAGTACTGGTTAAACCAGCTTAAAAGTTAAAATGTATGTACAGAGTTGTTATACCAGGTAAGCGATGTAAATGCTCAGTTCCTGTCTCCCTATTAAAACAAATTGGCATTAACTGACAAACTACGTATATTTAACAATAGATACTTTCTTGAAGGGCCTATAACACACCACCAGAGAAGTATTAACCTCAAGCTGAGAAAAAAGGAAATATGGCTCCTAAAAACTCCAGATCGTGTCGCTCTCCAACGTAGCCCCTTTAATTATTATTGGCATTTAGAATTCGCTATCAAAAGATATGTCATCAGTAGAAGATTTGTGATACTTAAGGTAAATGATTCTTTTATTTCATTTTTTCATTTCTTGCTCTCAGGATACAAATTTAGAGAGTATTCTTGATAACTTAAAAGCTACTTACTTTGCCACACATGGATCTTCGTTCCCTTTAACAGGTAACAAATGACTTTATTTTTAAATAGTATCATTGTAATCTTGCAGCTTCAAGCTCCCTAATTTCTATTATTATATCTTCAACGCCCTTTGATCACATTTCAGCACAATTTGTTTATGAATGGGACGTGCAATACAATATACACAACATTTAACTAAAATTTCTTAAAACTTTTGTATACTAATCTCATTTCTTTGTGACGTTTACTGTGAAGATGAAAGCAAGATCAGTAACATGCTAACCGAGACACGCAGGAACCGTGAAATGTGCAATCAAATTGCCCGGAAAGTGTTCTTCAATCAATCGCACATGACGAAAATGGCTCCTGTTGGTGCTGAAGTGAGTATGATTGAGTGAGAGTGAGTCGCAATTCGTTTTGGTGTTACATCTGATTAGATGAAAAAGCGGCGTGAGTTATTGGGCCAATTTTTCAGCGTAGTTAAAGAAGAGCCATATGCTTTTCGGCATATTAAACCGCTTAACTCCAACTCCATTTATTCTCATAGCATTTTATCACAAGGAGAAAAGGATTTCGCCATCGAAGAATTCTAGTAAATCATTAGGAGAATGTATAAGTTTACTTTTGAAACCAAAAATGGGAAGGGTATAAAATCTTCATTCCACAAAAAAGTCTTTCCGTCGTTGATTTAATCACTCAAACTGATCGATCCATCGATTGATCAACAAATCATAAATTAGGCCTTAACTGATAGTTTTTTCTTTAGGCATGGATCAGTTCCGGAATACAAATTGAAGGTTGTTTATTTACCTACGTTGGTCAAGCCCTTTGCACAATGTGCAGGTTCAAGGCCGGGGCACAGAATTTCCATGGAGCTAGATATAAACTGCCTTTCTCTGAAAAATTCCCTAAACTTGAGGTAATTCTAATAACTTATTCTTTATCTCATCATTTTACGCTGCCAAATTAATAGGCGGAGTATTGAGAAAATAGTGTGGTGCATGTTCAGGATAAAAGATCAGGTAGTGGGAATACTTTTGCGAGGTCTCCCAAGCTACAGCAATATTTCAACAAAATTGTACATGATTAATTAAAGTAAAACTGTCGAAGAAATCTACAGTGCCCATGTAATATAAGAAAAAAAGGCCTGCATGTACCTCATTTTTTCCTTGTAAAGAGCTTACCTTATTTCACTTTTATTATATGGCTTGTGTTTGTAGGCGATATAACGCACGCTCTGATTGGCTAATTGTCATTGAATTGCAGGGCATTATTTTCCCGTAATACGGACTTGCAAAAAGAAAGCAAAGAGTAATTAAAAAAAAAAAAACATCTATGCTTTTGCCATATACTAAACAACTTAACAACCTCCTCGACGGTTCGGTCGGTAAGGTAAAATCTGAAACCTCGGCCTACCGTATTGACCTCGCTATCACTCGGTCAATACGGCAAGGTCTCAGTTTGAGATTTTCCCGTAACGACCTCACTCTCGGTTATTAAGTAGTTAGTAATTCCAGATGTCCGTTAACTAACCCAGCATGAAGATGCAACTTAATATGAAGTTTACATTTTGTTCAGTTTTTTAAACGTCGAACATCAGTTTGTAGTATGACGTTTAAAGGCATATAGAAAAGCCAAGTGTAGAAGATATTCACTTGTTATGTCTCCGTTCAATATAAAGCTAACTAAAGGCTTTTTTTCCTGAAAGGTTTTGATCCAGGAAGATGGAAGGAGGCGAGAGCTGGTTGTTGGAGTGGTTAGGGCCAAGCACAGATCACACGAGTTGGCCGGCAAATGTAATGACAGTGTTGGCTATTATACTTCAAACGGGCACCTCCTTAACGCTTGTGATAAGAACGATGCACAAAGTGCTCAACCAGTGGAAGGTAGCAGTTTTACTTTAGAATATAATAATTCCTACGGCAGCGAAATTGGAATGCTATAGTCCCCACAACATCTAGCTATCAAATTGCCTCCAAAAAACAAGAACGTCTCAGTTTCGAGTCGCAACGTTTTCCTCTCACAGTAACAGGTTTCTCTGAATAAACCTCAGATAATTGTTTCCGTAAGTTATTCCGGCAAGATAAAGTTATATTATGCAAAAGAGCTAGATGGTAAACTGCTACCTGTCTCGTCCATGCAGCTGAATTAATAGCCCAAACTGCATTCTCTGTAGTCTTGGGTAAGGACGGTGGGTTTTGTTTCGGACATATTTACAGGATAGAAAATTTACTTTCTATACTATTACCTTCCTTTATAGGATCAGTAAAGAGCTTCCGTGTATTTACTTTCTTTAACTGATCTTTGTCATAACAGCATTACTGATTTAACTTTCTTACTGTTATTGCAGAAAAAATGGCGTATCGAGGCGATCTAATCGTTTGTCTTGTCGACTTTAACAATATCGAAGACAGCCGAGTTCCAATTCTTTTCACCTTAAATGGAACATTGATTCATGAGGCTAAGATGAAATATAAAGAAAGGCCGGAGAAAGAGCTTTATCCTTTCATTGGAATGTGTCATAAAGGCATTCGTGTTCTTGCTAAGGTAAACGCAATATTTCGCCAATATTTTGGAATACACTGAAATAATTACCAAGCTAAGGTGTTACAAGTAACCATAGTTACTGACATAATAGTCGTAGAAATGTTAACCTCAGTAGTGTTTTGGTAAATCCAAGTTAAGATGTATGGTGATGATTTGGGGGAATGGAGGAGGAAAAGTGGGTAGACAGCTTCCCTGAGTTCAAAATCTTGACTTTCACAAGTAGAGAAGAATCGAATAGACATACATTTACAAAATGATAGTGCGTCCATAAATATGCTAAGCATAGAAGGGACAAGGAATCTTGTTCATTTCGTTACAGAAATTATCCCGTCAATCCTTTTTTATTCTCAATCATTTTTAAAATTCATTAGGTTTGTTCTGGTGTCACAGACGATCGTGTTGATGCAGTTGCAAAGCTGAAAAAATCTAATGATCTTCAGTTTCAAACGTTAAACCAAAGGATTGCTGACATTTGTGAAACCATTGTCTTTTCTAATCAGAGCAGCACTGCCGTTTTTGCCACTACAGGTCCAAAGGTAAGTGGACTAGGACATGTAATTGAAATTGTTACATGCACGTGACTAAGTCTTCAGGAACCTTGACGTTGTTATTTGTTTACAGTTGCAGCAATTGATTCATTCATCTCTACGAAACTACTAGATCATGTTAAAGAAATAACCCTGGAACAAGATACTAATGAAAAGTACAAGCTACGTAATGAGGAAATAATTTTTGCTCTTTTTTTTTTTAAGCCAGAATTGTTCAGGCCCAATTTTCAATTGTCATTTGTTATGCTAATTAGTTATAAAAGTCAAAAGTCGAAGCTAACAAAATATCGCCACCTATAATGAGACTATTTCAGTTATGTTCGGCAAAAAATGAGCTTTTTCCTTGGAACCTTTTAGGCCTGGTATAGCGCCGGCATACAGATCGATGGCTGTTTGCTTACCTATGCTGGTCGCGACCTTTGCACTGAAGGCTGCAAGTTTGATTTCCATGGTGCAAGATATAGACAGCCTTTCTCTGAAAGCTTTCCAAAACTTGAGGTGAGTGAAGCAACACGCTTTAATCCTCGTAGCCAAATTGTTGGTTGGTTCTGAAGAAAGTGAGACAAGCGTGGGTCCCCAAGGGGTGTTGGAAGTGTCTACAAAAACTTCCACTTTACCACAAGGTTTCTCTATTAGTCATCCGAATGTATTTTCAGCTCATCTACTCTAAATAGATGTTTCTAACTTTCTATCGCATCTGACTCCTTCATAGCACTATACGACGCTGTTTTTTTGCTGTTGACAGGTTTTGATTAAGGACCTTGGCACATCGGCAAAGTTAGTTGTTGGCGTTGTACGAACGAAACAAAACTTGCATGAAGCAGCTGGTGAATCAGATGACACTGTCGGCTATCAAGCCAGCGATGGTAACATTCGTAATTCTTGTGAAAAGGGACAGACCGGAGTTGTTCAGTTAGTGGAAGGTAAAATGCTGTAAAGCAAGTTAAAACGGTTGAATATGACATGTTTTTCAGTTGGGCAAATAGTTTCGGAGTTGCAAGTTTTGGACTACTCATGCAGATGCTGTTTTAGCCAAATTTAAGGCTTACAATAATTTGTGATTTTTAAACTAACCTCGCTTATACCCTTGTTTCATCATGTCTCACTTTAAGGTTTTACCTGTTTCGCCTTTTCGCAGACGTGGCTCGTTGCCTGTGACGAGCGTTAGCCAAG
>CBDDTI010000494.1:0-7806 GCA_965233585.1 bacterium | reverse complement strand
GAGATTTTGTAAATCTCGGTGTGCTCTTTCTGACTATGTGGATCAATAGTTGCTTATCCCATAATTTACAGACTTGTACGTAGTCCTTCACGGTTTGAAAACAGGCAATGACAATTTCATCCGCGCTGTTTCCCGCCGTTACCGTGACTGTGGTCAGAAATCAGGAGGAAAATCCGGACCGCGCTGAGAGCTAATCAGATTGCAAGATTCGTTGCCATGCCCTCTTGGAAAAAAATAAAGTAAAATAGTCGACTTACATTTGTCCAAGCGTCTCCTCGTGAGGTTTAACTGTATGATTTTTTAGAACATGTTTTTTAAACTAATTGTAATAATAGCAGGTTATAAACAAATATTGGATGAGGTTTTTGTGATATCCAGATAATCATGTTCGAGGTAAGGGTTATCGGCCGAAGTTAAAGGCTAAAACGGCTTAAACGTTTCGGTGCCAAAAGCATTTACAGTCCAAATATAGCTATTCTATCAATGATAATCAAGAGTTTCTGTGCATAACAAAACCTAAACTAAAAATGGTGGATGCTAGAAAACAGAAACCAGCAGCAGTTTGTGTCTAATGAAAGAGTTCTTTCAATACACATTGCCTCTGGCTTTTGGCTTGTATCCTCAAAGATGTGTCCTCCATTGACGAGAGGGAACGAAGGAATTCTCGCTCTTTCGCAACTGACTGACTGTTCATCGGTTCAGCGTTTATCTTCTGTCGCATGTTGACGTTGTAATTCGTTATATCGAGGTAGATTTTACGTTTGGGCTTCCGGATTTATATCGATCGAGGTAACGGCCTTCTATATTCCATACATTTTACTCTAACGTTGGCCGGGACATCTGTTATCGAAGAATCTGTTATCGTTCGTTATATCAAGGACTTCGTTAAATAGAGGTTAGTTAAATCGAGGTCCCACTGTAACTGTTTTTTTTATACGTTGGACGAAAAAACATAGAAGTCACGTTTTTGCTTCTTCACTGACGGGAAGCAACACAAAGCGCGTGAACTTGACATGATTACCCGTGAGCTTGAGTGTCCTTGACATGATTATTGTATAATCTGCAGTGATGACATCACGGGCTCTGATTTCGACAATTCACTGTGCGCTTTCGGCCAATCAGAAAAGAGTTAGAGAGTTCAATGTATAATAACAGTATTTATTTTTCCCAAGAGAGCACGGTAACGAATCCTGCAATCTGCTTGTTTCTTGGCGCGGTCCGGATTTTCCTATCTCTGACCACGGTCACGGTAACGGCGAGAAATTGCGCGGGTGAAATTGTCATGTTCAGCTGATTTTCGTGAGTGAACAAGCGGCATTAAATCATTGACCTTTTCCCTTTTCATGGACGATTTATCAACGTAAGTTAATCTCTATTCACTTTTATATAGCAAGGAAAGTCACTCTAAGTAGATTCAATTGAGTATTTCGTAGCTCTGAGAGTTGGTGTGGTTGTTTGTAGCTTGGCGCTGTAATGGCACATAATTCTGTGTTTCTCACCTCGATTCACCGCACAATTTTTAAGCAAAAAGAAATCGATTGCAGTCGAGTTTAACCTCTCTGAGCATTGATGTAATTAACAGAACTTCTGTGGAATACACTGAGCGAGCTTCCTCGCTTTCTGCTATTCAATTTACGGTAAAAAAATCTGATTTCGAGTGATTCGCAACGACTGATTGAAATTGTTTTTGCAACGCAACTTCAAACTTTGCACGAACTTTCACACCGGGAAAACAATTTTGGAGAACGAGAACTTAACCGGTGAACCAGGTGCAACTAACATAAAGCAGTCTGAAATAAATCTGTTCTTTAATACATCCTTCTTTGTCTAGTGTCTGGGTTTCTCCTTCGTTCGCACGTTCTATATTTTTTTTGATGGTTTGTAGACGGCACGTAATTCAATGACAAAGTTGGCTAAACCCACTTGTACGCCAATTTATCTGCACAGGAAAAAAATGTTATTTGCCGGGTCCGTATAGTGAAAAACTATGACCTCGAGACCTCTGTCACAGTTTTTCCCAAAACGGACCTCCCAGCCGGCAAATAACATATATTTATTAATTTCATTTTATTTTAGTGCACGGCCCCATAAGCTTGTAGCTTTAATCTTTGCCTTGAATAAACAAAGTCTTGATTGATTGATTGGCTGATTAAAATGCTACGAATAAGCCCTATGCTCATTGCATTTGTCCAAACTACTTTAAATTACTGCGAGTTTATTTTAGCAAGTTAGGGATTTTTTACTCCTGCATTTCAGCTTTTTCCATACATCTTCCTCAATTTTTACAGTGTTTACCCGCAACCAAGAGTCAACCAAAATCAACCTTGGGAGATAATGAACAAAATCTTCCTAAAATTAGTTGCTCAAGTTTGTTCGCACAGATTAAAGTGCGATACAATAATAATAATAATAATAATAATAATAACAACAACAACAACAACAACAACAACAACAACAACAACAACAACAACAACAACAACAATAATAATAATAATAATAATAATAATAATAATAATAATAATAATAATAAAAGAATTAGATGACTAAATGAAAATACGCAAGATTCCCTGAGACTCTGAGTTTCGTGCGTATGCACTCATCAGGCAGATTTAATGAAGAGCAAACTTATCAGCTTTAGCAGTGTTTAGCGGTGTTTGCTACAATTTCTCATGATTAATAATAATAATAATAATAATAATAATAATAATAATAAAACGTTCACTATACGAAACTGATTTTTAGCATTGAGATATCTTTTATCAGACTTGCTGATACCTAAAATGGTTGATATACATTATACAACAATCCTGCCCTGTTTTCAACAAGTTTACCTGACATGAACCCGTGATCCAATCGGAAACCAGCCTTTGGTCAGCGGTCAACTTCAAAAAACACACAACGTTGATGAGCTCTAAAGCTGAGCCCGCGATATGACCACGTGATACTGGTCAATATTTTGATATGACAGCTGTCAATTAAACATCATATGGATGTCTAATATCAAAGACATGCTTTAATCCAAGACTGCATGACCTGGTATTAGCTGGATGACCGACATGTTGTGCGACGTCGTCGTTTTTCGTCGTCGTCGTCGTTGGGCGCACGCGTCCGTGATCCATGCCGCTAGCCATTTTTACCATGAGAAAAGAGTTGCATGGGTTTCTACATGATCAGTCCATGCATGTATCTGATCCTGTTCCTGTTCCGCTATAACATTCAATAATTACAGAGATTACATAAAATACGAAAAAGGAAAAGAAGTAAAACAATACATAAAAAAGAAATAAAACAATACTAAAGATAATACAAAACTGCATGATATCAATTTGTTAAACAGCAAACAAATTTACGACAAGTCTGTTTCACGGCCTCCCTGATGTCACATACTCGCCAGCAACACAAAAATGGATTTAAAGAGGAGTTTATGAACGCAATAGTTGAAGTTAGGGATCTTGCCATTTGCATATCGAGTGGGATTAACTGCAGTCACTACGTAGAAAACAACTAAATAAGGGCTATAACAGATGATCAGTACAAGAAAAACAATGAAAGCATTGAATGCAGACATTTTTAGGCTCGTCACTTTGTTAGCATGCCTAGGGACATGCCCAGTGTTTGTTTCAACTGCCAGGAACTGAAGGTGAATCGCATTCTGATGATAGTGAACTGTTCTATATATTTTTACATGACAAATAGTTGAGATGCACAGGCAGGCACATATTACAGTGAAATCAGAACAATCTTGTATTGCCAGAAATAAGCGCTTGCCAAAAGTAAACAAATTGTCCAGATGGCGATGAGAACACGTCTTACGCGAGGGATTGTGACCAGACTTGGATAATGTAAGGATCTTTCAACGGCAATCAACCTGTGGACACCAATTGCTGTGACTGTACAAAGAGAAATTCCACATAAAGAGAAACCAAACGTGTTGTAAACACCCATGAAAAACTGTCTGTGTCTTTAGGATCGGGAATATAATCTTATTAAATCGTCTGCGACAAAAAGCGGCTGTACGACTGTGCCAACGGCCAGATCGGACATCGCCAGACCACAGAATAAAAACAAGGACGGTGAGCGAAGAGTCCGTGATTTCCGCACCACATGCAACACTAATGCGTTACCAATTATCGCCGTTAAAGCTAAAAGAACATTTACAGCGCAGTTTACTTGTACTATCAAGACTTTCGTCGAGGCATGGGTTATGTTTCCCTAATTGAAATGGTTCACAGTTTCTTGCGAAGACATGTTTAGAAAGTTCCTTGTTGCGTTGTAGAGTAAACGTTCCCCAAATTCGACCAACGAACGAACAGTTTCACGCCCCCAGTGTCAAAGTAGTTAGAACCAGCAGCGAGCTGGAGATATGGTTTGAGAATTTGCCCCGGGGGGGGGGTACTCATGAAAATTTTGGATAGGGGTGTGCCGCGAAGGGTCTTAAACCCTGACCCTATTTAAGGAACAATCCAACGAAAATTGATATCATATTTAAGGACCAAATCCGAAAAATGACACCCTATGCAAGGGAAGAAAAAAAACTCAAAACAGCTAACGACTAAACGCCACGCAAAAACACAATCTTTTTAAAATCGCTTTGGCAATACTTTAACTTTGACAGATCATTTGTTTTCCGCTTAACTGGGTGTTTACACCCTGCTATTTTTGCTGATACAAATTTAGGCACCCTATCTAAGGATCACACCGGGACACTATGCCAACATAGCCGAAAAGGATACCCTATTTAAGGATCGAGAACCTCCAAAAACCATACCCTATTCCGCGGCACTTACCTATATAGCCCGTATACGGGAGTACCCCCCCCCCCCGGGGAATTTGCATACGAAAAACCGAGCGCGACTCTTTTAAACCGGAACACCACTCACAGAATCTCTGCGTATTCTGTACCTTGCAATGATAACGTTGCAAACTTGATCTGGTATTGTAGAAAATACGGTGATGTTTTGTTGGCAGAACGGGTGCCAAACTGAAAACAACGGCGACACGGTTCGGAAGTCACGAACAAAACTGTTCCGGAAATAACATGACGTAGTTAATTTGCTTTACCCTCGACTAAATAAAATCTTATGACGGTTTCAGTCTGAAAGATTATGCCTTAACCGCTTAAGGAACTTGTATAAAAGAAGCGTTGTAAATAAAGCTTGCATAATTTTTCGTGACCAGTGGAATACAATGACATTTGGCAGATAACATCCTTTCAGCTGAGGGACAACAAAACAGAAAACGACCAAAATACCAATAAGGAAGTGATCAAAACTTTAGGGCAATGCTAAATAAATATAGTCACGTTTCGAAAGTGAATAGCGACCGTCCGAAAGCATCCCGACAAAATTTCTTAGTAAAATCCCCGAGGCAAGTCCGCACTGCATGGTCCTTAAAATACGCCCTTCTGTTACTGAGCTTCCTGTATGTGTTTCAGACCTTATTGCTTGTAGTCACAGCAAAGCACTGAAGGAAGTGTAAAACCGAAACATTTTCAGTCCTAAATCCTCTTAACTGTTTTTCTTGTCGCATGCCCAGTTTGTAAAGTTTTACTCAAAACGTTTCTCATGGATCGGCCCACGGACACACGATTTTCGCTGTCAGAAAGTAGCGACTCCTGAAAGTGATACTGGGGAGACCGGCGAACTGATCAGGGAAACGGTCGAAAATGATACAATGCTATGTTACTGGTTTCCAACCAAACAGCTTACATGTGCTTTAAGCATAGACCCCACAACTGACCCCACAAGCTGAAAGCTTTGACATGCAATCGTGTTGTATGTATGTGCGTGTGTAAATCGACTCTATCAATGCCAGGGAGTTGACATTTCTTGGATGATTTAGCGGCAAAATCACTGTCACATTATAAACAAACATTACTACACTTCAGAACACAAAACTACCAAAGAAGGGAAAAGTTTTCTGCAATCTTTAATCATTTCAACGAAAATACGCTCTTTGAGTGATAGTAAACATATAAAGAGATGAGTGAATGTGAAACTCCAAGGCAGTCTAGGTCAGTTACAAAGTAAAACGTTTGAACCCAAATACTGCACAAAGAAGGTGTCGGCGACAGCTTGTAAAGTTATTTTCAAGTCAGGTTAGTAGGCAGGGGCGGATCCAGGATTTTTTTTTAAGAGGGGGTGCACCACTAAGGAATGTCGTAACTGACTGGTGACCGGACGAAACCACATATTTTTCTTTTTGCAGAATACTCGTTGTATTAGAAAGCCGCAAGTCGTCTAGGGGGGTGCGCACCCCCTGCACCCTCCCCCTAGATCCGCCCCTGGTAGGGTTGGGAAAATTTTGGTCTCCTTTCTTCACTTTTACATCTTATTTTATTATACTAATGAAAAATGCTTTAGTTGTTGTACTGTAACTGGAAATAATAAAGATAACTTAAAAACTATCGTAGGAAATTCTCGCTGTCTTAGCAGTGCCGCACAAAGACCAAACGTAGATACAACGTACAAGTTGTTTGGTTGCCTGGTATGGAATGAACAGCCTCCGTTGACGTGCTTGAGATCTGCTGGCGGTACAGAACGTATTTCAACGGGGAATCGACGCAAAATTTCGATCTTTGCAAAGGCATTTGGAGGCCTACTCTGGGACCTTAAGTCGCCTTAAGTCGATATTGATTACACAATGTTATAACGGTTTCCTTGTTTTAAATTGTACCCATAAGGAGGATATAATGCAGGACAATAGGTAAACTCAGCTTATATCATAAGGATCAGAGGAGGAGGCATGGTAGCCGAATGATTAAGAAGTCCAATTTTGTCCCCTAGCAGGGATCATCCATTGTGTTCTTGGGTAAGATACTGTACTCTCACAATGCCCTTCCCCCTCTCCCAAATTTAAACCTGGGAGGTGCTCAGGGGGAAGAAACCTTGCAATGGGGTATGGGTTGATATGAGGTAGGCAATGGCTTCCACATACATGGAAACCCCATGTTATAACAGTTGTGCACCTGTTAAACTCCCCCTGTGTTAAATAGCATGATTAATTCCTGCAAACAATACTGTCTCTGTGACAATGTATACGCCTACTTAATTTTTGTCTTGTATTTCACTATGAGTTGATCAAAAGGTTGACACTGTGTTATCACCAGGAGATGAATAGAAATATGATTGAAGAAAAAAAAGCAAATGACTGTGGCTGCAATAATTTATTTATTTATTCTTCGAGATATTACTGAATCAGATCAAACCTACAGTTCTGGGTAATCAAAGTAAACACAAAAGGTATTCTGGAGAAAATCTACATTCTTGCCAGTCACTTTTAAATTGAGCAGTAGAAATGTGGTAATCCAAATTCAGTTGAACTGAACTGAAGCTAAAGTTTAGAGACTTTACTCACCCAGAGTAAAAGAGTGACAAAAGTGGGCCATTTCTCCAGCATAAACCTGCACTACAAGCTGAAGCTTCCTCCACCGTATCGACCAACTGTACATCAGTGTGTACATGTTCGAACTTTGCAAATCAACGAACTTACTAAAGGCATAAATATTTATCCAGCATAAGACTGTGACAGTCTTTCCGTATATATCTTCGTTAGTTTGATGTAACGTAGACGAATGAACCTCTTCTGACCTCATCTATTTTGAGAAAAACTTTCAGCAGCAAACATGGCCGCCAGTCCAACATTTGATCACGTGACTTTGTTTATCCCGTGACTGAAATACTCACGAGACCCACGAGACTCACGAGACTCTCACGAGACCGCTCCAATGAAAACACCAGTCACGTGCTTCCTCATGGAGGAGATTTTCTATTGACTGGCTACCTGCTTGTATTGTGGAAAGAAAAA
>CBDDTI010000493.1:0-33684 GCA_965233585.1 bacterium | reverse complement strand
CTACACAGCATCGCCATACCAGAGGACCAGTTCTGACAGGGGCACTGGGGTATTTGGCCAGAGTGAAGACTATCAGTCAGTGTCAGTCAGTATCAGTCAGTATCAGACACCTCGCCGCGTCGAATTTTCTTGGGAATCTTTGTGCAAGGCAGTTGCACTGCGGCGACCAGAGCTGCCCAGCAGCCAGCCCTTGCGCAAAGTGCTTCAGGCAGAGGCCATGATAGCAGTGGGGTGCGCGCGGGTGTAGAAGCTTCAACTTCTTTCATTTCCTATATTTTTGATGTCTTTTTGATGTCCTTGGTTCTGTCAGCATACGTTTGATTTGGCTTTAGATTTGGTCTGGTTGTCACCATGGTTTTTGAAGCTGCGTGACTCTGACACTGCGTGAGGATCTGACGGAGCAACAGAAAAAGAGCATCGCACAGCACCTTGAAGAAGCTGTTGAAAAAGCCATTGAGAAGGAGATCAACGGTCCATACGGCCATACGGTCCGTCAATGGCCTGATGGGCAATCTTTGTGCATACACGCCTAATGTATCACTGCGTTCGAACGATGCCCGATGAAACAGGAATTGCTGGGTCTAGACATCGTTCACCTACTCCTTCAGGTGGGCTTAAGCGTTGGGTTGATGCGTGAGTCAGCTCATGGGGTCAATCTTTGCTTCCATGAATTTGATTGAATTTGAACATTGCCACATTGCCAATCGATGCGACTCAATACCAATCGCCAGGCATTCTGTGAAGTAGCTACAGATTCGCAACTTACACAGCTTGCAGAACAGTGCATGGTGCTAAACTCAGACAAGAAACTGCCGACATAAACCACATAGCTGACCACCAAGAATGACCTTGCACAAGCACTGGGGTTTGCAGGATGGTGCAGCTTATCTCTTGTCATCGAAGGCTGGAGCTGAGGTTCGCCCAAGCTTTGCTTAATTTGAAGTACTCCTTACAAGGAACATCAAGCGGCTGTTGTTTCGTGTTCTCTTGTGTATTTGTCAGGCTTTGTCAAGATCTCATATTTCTGCTGGAGAGGCTCTTTTGAGACTTTTGGGGATAGCCAATGCAAAGCAGCGAAAGGCAGAGCATGATGTTTTAGCTTGCTGGACACGGGGTTCAGCCATGTCACATTTTTTCAATTACGGGAGGCGCTTTGCAGAGATCTCAAGGATAAGTTTGCTGCTCTAGCCAAAAACGCGGTGGATTACGTGGTCTGGTTCTTGGCAAAAGAGATATCCTGAGCGTGCCGTAGCACAGACGGAGCGTGACGGAATTGGAATCGGTCATGACGGTCCTGTCATGACATGTCATGACCGTATTCTTCAACGTGCATTGTTTTCCAAGGTCATGATTCGATTGGCCACAACTGTAGATGACACGGTGATGCTCTCCAAGAGCATGGTTGCGGAATGGCTTCAGGCGTAATTATGCCGTGAGCTGGAGAGTTGAAGAATGTTGAATTATGCATTGTAGACTTTTACAGACTCACAATGCACTCAATTCTCGGCTTCTTTGTACAATTTTGGCTAGTGCATTGGGTCCTGATGTAAAGTATGCAGGACATCGAGGATTTGTGCTTTGACAAATACGGTCACAAAGCTGCAGCCCTCAGTCCACTGATCTTGCAAAACCTTTTCCCAACTAGAACCTACAGTGCATGGAGAGCAAAGAGAGTATAGCTATTGATGCCATTCTGGCCATTGCACAACAGCTTCAGGTGTTGGCATGGCTGCTGCAGTGGGTGACCCAAGATGAAACATCCGCATCCCCAATTCTTGTAAGAATTGTTTGGTTATGTTTGGTTAACTTTCGCGAGAAAATTGTCTTTGCTGGAATATCAGCAGCATGAGCAGTTCAAAATCAGGCCAGATGATCAGCGCCTGTTTTCGCCCTATGAGTTGGGCGGCCAACCTTGAAGCAAGTCAAAACAGTCATTAAACAGTCATTAAACAGTCATTAAGCAGTCAAAGCAGTCAAAGTATTGGAGAATATGTTTGCTGCTTGGAGAATTCTGTTTGGATGGCGATGGCCAAGTCCGAGGCGTAAGTGTGTGGCCTTGCCGTCCCCTACCTCGCTCAAGGTGCGAAAGCTCTGGGAATGGCGTGTCAAACGTGTCTCAAAGCGGTGTCAAAAGGAGTGTCGAGAGTGTCAAGTGAGTACACCTTCGGGATATTCGATGATATTTGATGATTTTGATGTTATGAATAATTTTGAATAGATTTGAAAATTGATTTGATAAGTATATTTGAATATATTTGAAATGTCTAAAGATGTTCGAAGCTTCGAAGTCCCAAGGCACCAGAGGCCAGACGACAGGAGCTCGTGCGCATGCTGAAGTGGATCGCCCAGTGCTCGTTCTGTTTCTTCGGTCGTTTCGAGACATTTCGAGACTATATACTTATATAAACTTATATATTGGAACTTATTACAGTAAGTTATATCAAGTTAACTTATGTGGACGGTGTTTTAATTCTTTTTTATTGTTTCTTGTTTCGAAGGCTAGTTTCCAGTGTAGGATTTTCTCAGTTTTGCACCAAACTTTACAACCCATGCCACATGCCATACCCAGCCGAGTTTCAAAGGTCATCACTCAAACGCCATGGACGATTGCAATGGTTCCGGCATGTTCCGGCAATCTGAGGCCGGCAATTCGTGGTGTGTTTCTCCAGAAGCCTCTGGAAGCAGCTGGCGACAACAGCGCCAAGGACATACGGAGTCGGAGTTGTAGAGATTGTAGAGCTCAAGACATGATGAGGAGCTGAGCAGGATTTATATCGAGACTTACATGAGGAGCTGATGTGAAATGATTTGAAGCTTGCATAAGACGTACATCATGAGACCGTTTTTTGTTGTTCGTCATTTTTAGACCCCCCGCTGTTACATTCTGATCATTCTGATCATTCAGTTACGTGTTGAATCAATTCGAGTAGAATTCTGCAACAAGGACCTGCTCACAGCATTTCTTGCCGCTGACTGGGATGAAGAGCTGATAGCAGCGATTCTTACGGCAGCGGAACACGAGGCACAGCAGCATTTGGAAGCATATCACGCCACATGCCAGACTCATCATGACTTATTTATATTGCCTATACTAATTAAATCATATTAAGATAGATTAAATTTATAAAAATCTTTCAGCCTCTAGCAGGGACAGATGATTTTAATATTACTTCAATTATTTTATCATTTTTTCATTTCCTTTATCATTCTTTTTTCATCAATATGATCATTGTATTTGTAGTCACCAAATGTACTTTCATTTTTTTCATCAATATTATCATTGAATTTGTATTCACCAAATGGATATTCATTTGTTTCATTATTCCCCACCTGCCAGGTGAGGGTTGTTAGATTTTATCACAGTTGTTCTCCTCCTCCTTCTCCTTCTCCTTCTCCTCTTATCTGAGCTTGAGTGGGCTGGGCATTGTAGGGCTGGAGGTGGAAGAGAAGTTAGGTGAGCTGGCTGGTAGGGCCGGGATGGTGGGGGTGGGTGGGCTGGCTGGCTGGTACGGCCGGGATGGTGGGGTGGGTGGGGTGGGTGGGGTGGGTGGGCTGGGTGGGCTGGCTGGGCTGGCTGGGCTGGCTGGGCTGGCTGGGCTGGCTGGGCTGGCTGGGCTGGCTGGGCTGGCTGGGCTGGCTGGGCTGGCTGGCTGGTAGGGCCGGGATGGTGGGGTGGGTGGGCTGGCTGGTAGGGCCGGGATGGTGGTGTGGGTGGGCTGGCTGGCTGGTAGGGCCGGGATGGTGGGGGTGGGTGAAAAAAATGTAAAACACGTTGATTCAGTGAAGTTTTCTAAACTAATATCATAGCAGTATAACAAATCAAAATTTATTCAATAAAAAAACATAACAGTCCAAAAAGCCAGTTTATATATTGTTAATTGCTTCATTTTTCTCAACAATATCAAAACATAATTACCTCATTCAATTTTTAAAAATCATAGCAGTCAAAGCATACTTACCTCATTCAATTTTTCAAAATCATAGCAGTCAAAGCATACTTACCTCAGTCAATTTTTCAAAATCATAGCAGTCAAAGCATACTTACCTCATTCATGCTTTCAAATTCATAGCAGTCAAAAGCATTATTACCTTATTCATTTTACAAAATCCTATCCATCAACCGTTCCTAAATTCCTTTTATGCTTCTCTGTTTTTAAATGTCTTGAATAACATTGTGCCTTCATTGATGAATTCCATACATTGCAAAAGGCAACTTTATCACGATAGTTTTGTATTTGTTCCTGTTTCTTTTTTCTATATTCTTCATCTTCTTTATATTTAGTTCTTCGTGTTTCATTCACTTTATCTTTATGTTTGTCATAGTTCTTTCTCTTGTATTCCAAGCATGTCTTACAAGTCTTCAATCCATCTTCAAAATTATCAATTGGTAAATCTTTAACACAGTATCTACAAAATTTATCCATTACATATAAATATGATTATCTTCTTAAATGTCTTTTCCAAGAATTCCTATAACAACCAAAAAAACAAAAACAAACCAAGCGAAGAACAACATTAAAAAAAAACAAAACAATAGACACCAATAAACATTATTCCCTACCCTTTAATAACCCTATCTTACAAATCCATAATTCTAATAAATAAATCTTATTAGAAATATGTTAGTAGTAAATATCTTCAATAATTATCAATTCAAAATGAAATGCTTGTATTCCTATTATACTATCTTTATCTTGGTTTTCTTCTATGTCGGTATTTATTTCTTCATCTGCTTTATTCAATACATCTTCTATATTATCTTCATCTACATATTCATCAAAGTCATGCATGAAGTAAATTTCTCTATAACTAAATTCATTGTCTCCATATTCTTTATCTGGGAGTTTTGCTACTATTTGGACTTCAATATCAAGTTTAACTCTAAAATTTAAATTATCTTCTTCTACTTCTTCATAAATCAAAGATAGTAATTCTTCTTTTTCTTCTGTTATGATGTTTCCTATACTTTTTAAACCAAATGGCACTCCCTCTCTCACAATACAGTATTCAATTACATATATTTTTTTCTTGGTTTCAAATGTCTTGTTATTTAGGACCAAATCTTGATATTTTATGTTTGTTCCGTATTCTCTTCAATGCTTCACTATGTTTTATTGTCAAATATTTAGGGTCTCCAATTTTATAAGGAACGATCTTACGCAACGCATCAACAGGCAAACCCTTCATACAATTCGTCTTATAAAAACTTATATAAATAACTTAGTCTTTCAGTATATATTCCAAGATTAAAATGTAGAATTCTTTGAAACACCACTTAAAGATAAATTAACTAAATAAATTATATACTATTATATGATGAAAAAGGTTATAAACTATTTATTGAGTAATGATTTAGCAGAAATACCAAAACGAGGAAGAAGAGAATTAAAATCAATAATAATAGATGATAAGAAATTCAGATACAACAAAGACAAACCAACATCTAGTGTCTTAACAAAGAAACTACTGACGGTCAAGAAAACTAATGAACACAGAAATTATGCTTTAAACAAGGCAAAAGATGCGTTCAGTGAAGGAAGAGTGAGACAAATACTAACCAAACACGCAATCAGAAATAAATTTAGGGTCAGAGATATTCAATCAGCATTTAGAAGATACGCTAATTCAATAGTTTTAGAAAATAAACACTTTCAAGGAGAAAGGGGATTAGAAATGATTGCGCACCAAAAACAAAGACTATCATATTTTTAAAGAAATAATAGAAGCATGAAACTTAACATAAGAACGGAAGGATTATTTGAAAAACCTGAATTTGATGATGGAGGAAATGAATTAGGAAGTCAGGAACTTGTATATGCCCTACCATCAACCCGCTTCAATATTAGTACTGAGGATGAACTGACGCAAGCATTAGAAGACAGTGTTAAACAAATCTTATTACAACAGAATTTAGAAGCATCAGCATCCAATTTAAGATTTAAGAAGATTTTGACAATAACCATTCACTATGACAAATATGACCCAACAAGAGCAGGGAGATACATAGAATTACCTGAATGGATTAAGCTAAAAAAGGCATGTATCAACATAAAGAACAGAGACCAAACATGCTTCAAATATTGTATTCAATCCGTAGTCTATGACAAAATAAGCAAACGCCACCCAGAGGAAATGTTCCACTATAATAAACTGAAAGATGATATTTTGAACTGAGATGGTGTACATTTTCCAACTGGCAATAGGGACATTGACAGATTTGAAGAGAACAATAAATCAGTTTCAATAAATGTGTTTGAACCCGATGACAGCTTAAATGATAATAAGATTATATTGCATAGAGGCACTAAAAATAGAAATGCTAAATACGAAATTGATTTACTAAAAATCTATGATGAAGATAATAATTATCACTACGTATTAGTTAAAAATAAATGTAGATTATTAAACGGTCAAAGCAGTAGCAACACAAATAAAAAGTTTTACTGCCACCATTGTTTAAATCCCTTTCAATCAGAAAAGGTATATAAGAAACATCTTGAAAACGGATGTATGGCATCAGAAGGACAACAAACAAAGATGCCAGATAAAGACACCTATATAGAATTTGAAAAGCATAATACTAAATTGCCTCGTCCTTTTGTAATCTATGGTGATTTTGAATGTCTAACGACTAACTCTAAAAATGGTATAAAAGGCACATATCAGGAACATAAACCTTGCGGTTATATGTTGAATGTTGTAAGCAGGATTGATAATACTTGCAAACCGTATTTATACAGGGGTGAGGATTGTATGAAACACTTTGTAGAGAAACTGACGGAAATTGAGCAAGATATATTTGCAAAAATGAATGTCAATGAACCAATGGATAAACTAACTTTTCAACAAAAGACAGAATTTAAACAAGCAACCCGCTGCTCGATATGTAATAAGAAATTCCAACCTGACGATGAAAAGGTTCGCGACCACTGCCACTTCACAGGCAAATACAGAGGCGCAGCGCATGTAAAATGTAATCTGGATTATTCATTTATATAGATATTTTAAAATCCCTATCTTCTTTCACAATCTTAAAAACTATGACGCGCACTTAATCATAGCAAAAGCAAATGAACTAAACATAGAACTAAACCAAAACAAAAGAATAGATGCAATAGCACAAAACAGCGAAAAGTTTATAACCTTTTCATTTGGCGCTTGTCAGTTTAAAGATAGTTTTGCTTTCTTAACTGCGTCATTGGATAAGTTAGTTAGACTAAACAAATATGAAGGAAATGAAAAGATTAAAGATTGGGAAACTCGTTTCAGATATACATGCACCAACCCATATATCAAATCTAAAACTGATTTGAATTTGCTGACTGATAAGGGTGTATATCCCTATGACTACATGAACTCATGGGAGAAATTCGATGAAACAAAACTACCAAAGAAAGAATATTTTTACAGCAAATTATATGAAGAAAACATAGCTGACAAAGACTACACCAGAGCAAATATTGTATGGAAACATTTTAACATTAAAAACCTTGGTGAACATAATGATTTGTATTTGATGACTGATGTATATTTACTGACTGACGTTTTTGAAAATTTTAGGGACATGTGCTTGAACTATTATGGATTAGACCCAGCATATTGTATCACTTTACCTAACTATTCTTGGAATGCCTTTTTATCATTGACAGGAGTTAGACTGCAACAAATACACATAAAAGAAATGTATGAGATGATTGAACATGGATTAAGAGGAGGAATGACACAGTGCTCCTTCAAGAAAGTAGAAGCAAACAATAAATACATGAATGAATGGTATTACGGTAGAATGGATGAAAAGAGAGTATTGAAATATTGTGATGATGATGATGACATAGGATACATATTAGAAGTTGATTTAGATTATTCAAAAGAACGTGTATCAATGAGAATATGCTTTCACAAGTCCAAAAGGATATACACAAATACTATTATGGAAAAGATGCCAGTGATGAAAAGACAAATAAGTTAGTATTAAATGTGATGGATAAAAAGAAGTATGTTTTGCACATATCAGCATTGAAATTCTATCTGCAACACGGATTACGTCTTAAAAAAGTCCATAGAGCAATAAGTTTCAAACAAGCAAACTTCTTAAAACCATTCATTGAATTCAAGACTGAAAAGAGAAAGAATGCCAACAATGACTTTGAAAAAGATTTGTTTAAGTTAATGAATAATAGCGTATACGGCAAGACCATGGAGAATGTAAGAAAGCATGGTGATTTTGAAATTGTCAATACGCCTGAACGCTTCCAAAAACTGGTAAATAAACCGCTATTCAAGCACAGACATATCATAAATGAAGACCTTGTAATTGTTGAAAAAGATAAAGACACAGTGGAACTAAGCAAACCTATCTATATGGGTATGTCTATTTTAGACTATTCTAAAATTCACATGTATTCCTTCTATTATGATGTTTTGAAACCAAAATATCAAGATACTATTAAATTGGTCTATACTGATACTGATAGTTATGTAATCAAAGTTGAGACTGATGACTTATATGAAGACTTCAAAGAGATTAATGAATATATGGATTTTAGTGATTATAATGTAGAACATCCAAACTATGACACAACAAATAAGAAGGTATTAGGCAAGTTCAAGGATGAAATGAACGGTAAAATAATTACTCACTTTATAGGATTGAAACCAAAGGCATATTGCTATAAAGTATATGGTGATGATAAAGAACATAAGAAGAGTAAAGGAGTAGTAAAGCATAAAGTGAGTAATCAGTTGAGTTATAAAACTTATGAAGAGACATTGAATAGAAACTGTAAAGAAGAAGTCAGTTTTAACACTATCAGAAGTAAGAACCATCAAATTTATAGCATTAATCAGACTAAATATGCTTTAAGCAACTACGACAATAAACGCTACTGGTATTCAGATTTTGAAAGCCTCCCGTTTGGACACTATGCCATAGAATATCTACATAAGGAAAAGATGATTTAAGATATATGGATATAAATTCAACAACTGAAAAATTATGTCAAAGAATGGCAAGACATAGAAGAGCTTATAAATATTGTTTATAAACAATACAAACCCCCACAAACACCATCCTAACTCAATGAAATCGTTTGATGAGTTCGGTCTTGAAAACTGCAAACTAGTTCTTATTGCAGAATACCCATGCCAAAACAGAAAGCAACTCGAAAAGAAAGAAGGTGGATATATTGAAAATGATAAGAACGGTCTTAACAGATGTATTGCTGGTCGGACTTGAATGGAAGATTGCGGCGCCACAGGAGAGCATCACCTTCAACAGTAAAAAATATCAGAATAGAGAATATTGAAAAATACAAAGAAAAAGACAAACGGCATCATGAGAACAATAAACATAAAATACAAGAAAAAAGACGAAACACTACAAAAATGAGGAGGAGTATTGCGAGAAGA
Organism: bacterium; assembly: GCA_965233585.1. Lineage (GTDB taxonomy): Bacteria > SAR324 > SAR324 > SAR324 > NAC60-12 > CBDDTI01. The sequence goes on along the minus strand of CBDDTI010000493.1, from coordinate 24,276 downwards.
ACTCAAAGCATAGAGAAGGAAACAGAGAAGCATTGAGGCTAACACAAAGAAAAAGATACCAAAGAGAGAGAGATAAGATACATGCAAAAAGAAGAGAAAGGCAAAAACAGAAGAAAGAACAACAACTACTAATCAACCAAAAGCAGTTCATGCCTATTATACCTTTTACTCATTCCATCTAGTTTATAGTATCTGTTATTCATCATATCACGACCAACTAATATCACTTTGTATTTCCTTTCACTCCACTGACTTCTAGTTTCTTTCCTTGATACATAGTTGCCCTTTCCTTTATCAAATATCTTAACATAATCTCCTTCACTTCTGTTTGGATATTTTCTGCTGTGCTTTTCTTTCAGTATCAGATTTGTTCTGACCGAAATTACGTTATCAAGATTGTGCGCATTATTTGGTGTTGTCTTGGTGCTACTGTGGACTTGGTTGTTGTATCTATTCAACGAGGGCTTTAGCACTTCCACCCATGTTTTGGTTTTGTAATGCCTCAATCTGTCCCCAATCATTTTTTTGACCGTGCGTATCATCCTTTCTGCCTGATTTGCATGCGTCTTTGTTATTACGTGTGTGATACCTTCCTCCTTAAAAATGTTTGCAGTTTCTTGCTGTTCAACGCTCCTTCGTCGTCGCTGTAAATCGACAAAGGCTGACCTAATACCTTGAAACACTCCATGACTGCTTTATAAACGTCATCACCATCTTTATTCTCGATAGGGACTATGTGACATTTTTTACTGAATATATCTATGCAAACTAAACCATATCTTAGTTGACTTGATTTCAGAACCTACGTCTCGCAGCAAACTGGTAACATCCATCAAGTCAATTTGGAATTCATACTTGGGAAACGGGGCAGTGTAGGAATTGTAGTTCTTGTAGTTTCGTGTTTGCTTGTTCGGTTGCACCCTCATCCATGTAGATACCATATCCAAAGTTATGCCCACATCGACTTTCCTCGCCTTTTCGTATAAGTCCCTCATCGAACCGAAGCCCTCGTCCACGTCGTAATTTTTTTTTTCCAATACCTTTTCTTTTTCCAATTTTGCCATTAAAAATACTTAGATTAGAGTTTATGATATGTTCTTGTATCATAAAATCATAGTGAACTCAAACCAAGAACCTCTGGCACTTTTTGGTTATCTTGTGTTTTGCCAAGTTTGATTTACAGCTCGTGGCAGAGCCGCATATATCGCATACACACGGTTGTTTCGTTTTCTCTTGGTAGTATCTTTGGAAATATGTTTTGTCGTTCGGTTTTCTATTGTAATATCCGTCACCTTGTTTTCTCCATTCAGCATTGGTGTTCTTGTTAACGGATGAGTTTGCTTTGTAGCTTTCTTCAGATGAAGATGTTTCGCTGTCAATGAGTTCTTTGTTGCCAAAACCGTTCCAAATAAAGTCAAAGGTTTGATTTGTCATCGGGATTTCAACTCCACTACTTACAAAGTAACAAGGCATATTGTGTATATATAGTTAGTTGTATATCTTAATATTTGTTTAAATATATTTATACTATGTATATCAGTTTGTGCTTGTGGCATCTCATAAAGGTACCTAACACAAAATCAAAAACAGGTTCAGCATCAAAGTTTATAGGTTTGAACATTTTACCCTTCCAACTTCCCACCGGTTGACTTATTTTTAGTGACACCCAGTCCTAAAACCTCAAAAATCCAAACCCAAACATGCTTAGCGTTCAAAACAGTGAGACTTAAGCTTTGTCCCAAGCCAATCCAAAGACCGAGCCAATTTTCCCCCCCCAAACCGACCCGCTTTTTCCCAAAAACGGAGCCACTTTGTCCCAAAAACGGTGCATGTTTTTCCCAAAAACGGAACATGTTTTTTCCCAAAAAACGGAGCATGTTTTTCCCAAAAACGGAAACTGTTTTTCCCAAAAACGGAGCTTCCCAAAGTCGATGGCTGGTTTCCCCAAAGTCGGTGACGGATTTCCCCAAAATCGGTGGCTGATTTTCCTTAGAAACCGAACCAATTTATTGCCCAGAAGCGGAGCCAGTTTTTTTGCTCGAACAGAGCCAGTCTTCTCCTAAAACGTATTTTCTGTTGTTGCTTCAATTTAGGATAAGCACACACAGGCGCGCTCCATATCCGAATGAAACAATAGAATTTGGAAAAAACAGCAAAATTGGACTAAGATTATGTTCGCACGCTTGAACACATGTGCTTTCTCGTTTCATTTTCAAGGATGTCATTTCCAAATGGATTTAGTTTCCAAGCCTTTGGATGCAATCTCCTAAGCCGGTGGATTTCATTTCCAGACTGCATGGGTTTCATGATATCATTTCCAAAACCTGTGGATTTTATAACCAAACAAGTTGGATTTGTTTTTCACGCGTTTTGTATTTCTGTCTGTGCCGTCCTTTCTCTTCAAGCCACTGCAAGTGTTAGAATTTCTCCGCTGACAACTGCAAACTTTGGACATTACAATATTCACTGTTTTTCGGGCACGCTGGAATTTGTTTCTCGTTAAACCTCATTGTAGTCACGGAACTTAGTGTTCAAACTATCAGTGGTATGAGCGCAGTCAGTAATATCAACCTTAGTTCCCGATACGTGCACAGAGATGTGTAAAGACGCTCAGAGATTTTGCATGGTCAACCTTTCGCATGATTTGTTGCAATTTGATGAACCTTTTCAAGTTATTTGAATACTCTTGACTACACTTCATGAGATGTCCGGCTCACGCAAATGGCGTGGTGCACTCGCATGTGTCCTTTGAGCAAGTGTGGTTGCATGCTTTTTGACAACAGGGGCAACAAGAAATCAACCGCGATCAGTGAAGCTGCGCGTTCTACCTAGTGTTGACTCGGGTGAGGCAAAAGGTTTTTGGGTAGCGGTGCAACAAGCCGCCACTAGGAACAAGACTGATGCCGAGACCTATATGGAGAGAATTGTCGCGCTTGCAAACGGTCACATGAATTCCAAAAAAAATGTCGACAGAAGTAAGGCAATAGAGGAATTGATATTGTCAATGGAGCAGACAGGAGTGCTCACCTGTGTCTTGGGTGGCAAGAATTTGGGAAAATCATTTCTCAAAGAAGCTGCGCTGCAAAGGTGTAGCTCAAACTTGGTGGTCCTCTCAGAGGACATGAGAAACAAACCTGGAGCAAATTTGCTGCATGCATTGCTACAAGTTGCTAACAGGACTGAAGAGGGGCAGGACCTCAAAGCAGTGGTCCTTCCTGCACTTTCGGCGATTTTTTCTGCAGGTTTAGTGGCTTTTGAAGGCCTCGGTCCTGCAGCAGTTCCTATCTCCAATTCTGTGAAGGATGCATTTGTGCGACTTGTTGCAGATAAAACGGAAAAGGTCAGGTCTGCTTTGGATGAATTTCTAAAGATGGTGGGCAAAAAATCAAAAAAAAACTGCAATTGTGGTCGACGAGGCAAACCTTGCACTACCCGGCTTGACAAATGGACAGGATAGTGGGGAGAGGCGCGAAGCCAAGTCAGCTTTGGCCGCGATAACAAAATGGACAAAGCAAGACATGCTGTCGAGCGTAGTCCTCATCTCCTCAGAGTTTGGGTATCCCTTCCGCCTGCAAGCTGCAGGGTTAGACCTCAGGGACATAGGCAAAGTCATTGTCATCGGCGAAGTGCCAGAGTCAGACATGCTCAAGATGCTGAAGGATGATTGGGGCATGGACAAAGACTTGGCAGAGATGTTCTATGAGTACTTCGGCGGGGACATTTTCACCACCAAGCAGGCTTTGGAGAGCCTCATTCGGAAGAAGGATAACTTCGACCCCTTTGCAGTTGTGCGATGTCCCGGGCTGCCTTCCTGTGTGAAAAATGCAGCGGCGAGGGCTCACCTCGAGAACATCGCCAAGGAAGGCTTCTCTTTGGTGGAGGATGTGAAGGTGGACGAAGGTGCTAAAATGATTGCGGAGGAGAACCTGGGCGGGTTCATCGACAAGAATTCCATCACCTTCGGTTTACCCACCATCTTCACTGGCGCAGATAAAAAATGGGCTGTCATCCCATCGTCTTATCACACGAAGCTGCTGATTGCCCATGAGCTCCAGAACATTCCTTTGCCAACATCAGGACGGTGTTTCACAAACTAGCTCTTTTGCTTTTTTGTTGTTCTGTTTGCTTACACTGTTCCAAACAGGAGGTTGATAGAGGTTGAATAAACTTGTTGAGATTTATATAGGTGCACAATCATGAAGTTGATAGATAAAACAAAACAAGCATCCATATACTTCTTCCCTGCAAGGTGGCACTGCGACTGCACCACCAGCTGTTTGGGTGAGACAAATCCGCAAGGACTGCAAAGAAGTGCAATGACTGTTTGGCTGTGTAAAAACGGGTTTTGTTTCAGCAAAGTCGTTGCTCTGCAGGTTTGGGGAGAGGTTTTTCATGACCCACCTTAAAGTGAAAAGCCTTCCACTCTTGGGTTGCTATTCGTGTTTGCTCTTGATTTGTTGGGCTTAGTTTTGTGCTCAGTCGGATGAAACTGCGAAAAGGAATGGGTTTGTTTGATGTAATCTCCGACTGCCCCCACACATCAGTCACCTCTGGATGCAAGAAGCCATGGAATTTCTTGTCATGCCAGCTGTTCCTTTATCAACCGTTTTTAGTCATTGACGCTAACGATGTCAAACAATCTCCCACCCTAGCATCAAATCCTTAAGGGTTGAAGACCTCTTCCTTGTTGTTTTTTTTGCAGTTCCCTTTGTCTAGTTGTGGCTAAGAATGAATGGTCAGTTTGGGTGTAGCATAAAAAGAGGATGGGCGTTAAGAAAGGGCGTCTATGTAATGTTCCTCCCAAACCCAAACAAATGATTGTGGGAAAGTCCACTGTGCAAGATACTGCAGTCCGCACGCAAGACACTACCGTGACATTGTATCTTCTTGGTAGGGCTCAGGACTTCTCAGGAGTATACTGCAGGGTTGCTTATTCCTCAGGATTTGTTGAATGATATCTTACCAACATTTTCCTCAAATTGATAGACATGTTTGAGACTAAAGACTTGGTATGATTTTCCGCCATGCCCTTGTTCCTTTGCCGTGCCCTTTTGTCAGGTGTAGGAAGAACTTTTATTGACGAAAAGCCATGCCCCACGAACTTGGTAGGGTTCATAACTTTTAGGGGGGAAGATTGCAGGGTTGTTCATTCCTCAGGATTTGTTTAAACATATGTTCCAATAATCTTCCTGCGATTGATAGAGAGGATTTAGACTGAAGACTTTGTATGTTTTTCTGCCATGCCCTTGTTCCTTTGCTGTGAAATTTTGTCAGGTGTGTATGTTTTTCTGCCATGCCCCAAACTAAAAGCGTGATTAAGGGCAAGCCCGCTATGCAAAATACTACTGTGTCATTTTTATGTTCTTGACACGGCTCAGGACTTTTTGGGGGTAGATAACAGGGTTGTTCATTCCTCAGGATTTGTTAAAAGATGTATTCCAAACATCTTCCTCAATTTGAAAGAGAGGATTTAGACTAAAGACTTTGTATGTTTTCTGCCATACCCTTGTTGCTTTGGTATGTCCATTTCCCTGTTCCCACCTCAACATCTCACCTTGTGAGCGATACAGCAAGTGTTGAACAAGCAGCCTTGTCATCCCTATATGTGTTCCTTTCATGTGTTGCTTTGCGCGGTTCGTGTGCTAAAACCGGTCTGGATTGGTCCTGTTGATAAAGGTAGGGTTGTGTTCCATCATTTCTCCCACTCAAGCGTCAAAAGCATTGTTATTTGCAAGAGCCACTGCAACAGTTGATGCCATTGTTCCCTTCGAAGATCCTCTGACTAGTGTTAGGTTAAAATACAGGTGGTTTGTTCAGCCGAAACTTCATCAAGAGATTTCATTTTGGCATCCTTTGCCTTGTCACGTTTTGTTTCAGGACTGTTGGGGGATTACATTGTTGTTTATTTGGATGTCTTCCAATATTCAACTTCGAAAGGACTTAGACGCAAGATGTTGTTTCTCTGCCCTTTGCTTGTTCCTTTGCCATGTTCTTTTGAGGGAAGTAAATGTTTTATACATAAAACGCTAGCATATTTATTCCTCAGGGTTTGTTGAGCGATATTTACAAAATATTACTTTCATTCATGGAGAGGTTTTAGACGAAAGACTTTGTATGTTTTCTGCCATGCCCTTGTTCCTTTGCTGTGCCCTTTGGTAAGTAAATGCCAGTAGCACAAGCCAGTAGCACAAGGCTAGAAGAGGTTGAATTTGAATGTCTTGGTTGCTGACCTTGCAGGACGACAAGGGTGGCTTTGAACTCGTCGGCAATCCTTTCCCAATCGACCCAGTGCCTCAAAATATCGCATTCCCGACATGTATTTGTTGAACGCTTTTTAGTGCATGCTTGGTCTGGATTTGAATTTGGATAAGATGTTGTGTATCTCAACTTGAACGTCGTCAGGCATATTTGAAGAAGGTGCAGACCTCAAACGGAATTTCTTTCATCTTGTTGTGGGAATTTTTCAGAAGAGAAATGACACATGTAAAGCGGAGCGTCCGCATCTACAACATGTGCTGTGAGTTCATGGTTTTGCGTTCATGTGCAATGCTGTGCCTTAGTTGACGTTGAGTAGAAGACAAACAAAGTAGTGATTGAAAGCTTGTTTTGCTCTGAGGCGATCAAGAAAGAAGAAGAACTAGCCATTGCACCGTCGAAGATAGAAATATTTAGCCAAGAGGACGCGCCGTTGTCTGTGCCAGCAACTTCTTTGCTAGTTGCAGTTGCGTCGATGACCTGCCAGTTTGTGTTTGGTGAGTTCTTTCTAGTTTGAATGCCTTCTCCGCAGGACGGCAACTGGAGCAATGAAGACGAAGAAGCTTCCATTGAACGCGGTGCCTCCAAGTCCTCCCCTCAGTAGAACGTGTTAATCCTTGTGACGAGTGCCTTGTTGAAGACACTCCTTATGGCTACATTGTGCCGTAGAGGCTGGCATCTTGCTGAGACAATTGGTGATTTGCAATCAGCCATGTCAATATTGTTATTTGCTTGTTACAAACGCCTTGCAAAATTGCAGGGGTCAACCAATCATTCAGGTTGGACTGCTATGGATACCTCATTCCATAGAGGCTGGCTTGTTTTTGAGCAACGTGTGCAGTGTGGCAGTGCTTTTGTTTGCTAAATGGTGCATCTTGAAGCAGTTTTGCTTTGTGAGGCTCTTTCTGGCCCCACTGTGAGCATTGGACGGTGTCATTCCATGCTCCGTGCATTTGCATCTTCTCCATTGTAAGATGCGTAATATGTTTTGTTGTGGCAAGCTTTGCACTTTGGTTTTGTCATTGTGGGATTTTAATTGTTATTCTTGTAAAGGGGATGATGATATAAAGATACAAAGGCGGCATATCAAACTGGGAAATAACGAGTTGAAGAGGCAATTTGCCACAACCGAACGGTGAGCGGCTGGTACAGAAGCCACAGAGCTGTTCAGCGCAGAGTTTCACCCAAACGTGGCACAAACACAAAATGGAGTGGCAAAAACTCATGGAAGTGGTGATTGGTTTGACGGATGGCTTTGTGCACGCAAGCGCCGTTGTCGTTTTGACTTTTGCCAATGACAAGAGGGAAAATAGTTTTAGATGGAAAATCGAAGGAAAATCCGGAGAAAATTTGTGGAATACAGTTCTTCTTTCTGGTTTTCTTATCCTTTTGGACTGTGTGTGCTTATCCTAAATTGAAGCAACAACAGAAAATACGTTTTAGGGAAAGACTGGCTCTGTTCGAGCCAAAAAAATGGCTCCGGTTTTGGGCAATAAATTGGTTCGCTTTTGGGAAAGCTGGTTCGGTATTTGAGGATTTGTGGAGATTTGCGGGCAATTTTTGGGAAAATCTAACACCGATTTTGGGGAAATCCGTCACAGATTTTGAGGCAACCAGTCACCCGACTTTGAGGAAATCAGCCAGGGACTTTGGGAAAATCAGCCACCAATTTTGGAACAAACTTGCTTCGTTTTTGATAAAAACTGGCTCCGTTTTCGGGGAAATCCGTCACCGACTTTGGGGAAATCCGTCACCGACTTTGGGAAAATCTGCCACCGATTTTGGGAAAATCCGTTACAGACTTTGAGGAAATCTGCCACTGAATCCGTCACCGATTTTGGGAAAATCTGCCACCGATTTTGGGGAAATCCGTCACCGATTTTGGGAAAATCTGCCACCGATTTTGGGGAAATCCGTCACCGTTTTTGGGAAGCTCCGTTTTTGGAAAAACAGGCTCCTTTTTTTGGGACAAACTGGTGCGGTTTGGTGGAAAATTGGTTTGGTTTTTGGATTGGCTTGGGACAAAGCCCAAGTCTCACTGTTTTGAACGCTAAGCATGTTTGGGTTTGGATTTTTGAGGGTTTAGGACTGGGTGTCACTAAAAATAAGTCAACCGGTGGAGTTGGAAGGGTAAAATGCTCAAACCTATAAACTTTGATGTCGAAACTGTTTTGGGGTTGTGTTAAGGACTTGTACGAGATGCCACAAGCACAAACTGATATACATAGTATAAACAAACTTAGACAAATATTGAGATATATAATTAACTATATTTGCAGTATGCCTTGTTACCTGGTAAGTAGTGGAGTTGAAATCCCGATGACAAATCAAACCTTTGACTTTATTTGGAACGGTTTTGGCAACAAAGAACTCATTGACAGCGAAACATCTTCATCTGAAGAAAGCTACTAAGCAAACTCATCAGTTAACAAAAACACCAATGCTGAATGGAGAAAACAAGATGACGGATATTACAACAGAAAACCGAACGACGAAAAGTATTTCCAAAGATATTACCAAGAGAGAACGAAACAACCGTGCGTATGCGATATATGCGGTTCTGACTTAAGTTGTAAATCAAACTTGGCAAAGCACAAGAAAACGAAGAAGTGCCAAAGGTTCTTGGTTTGAGTTCACTATGATTTTATGATGCAAGAACATATCATAAAATTATAATCTAAATATTTTTAATGGCAAGATTGGAAAAAGAAAAGGTATTGGAAAGAATATACTACGACGTGGACGAGGGCTTCGGTTCGGTGAGGGACTTATACGAAAAGGTTAGGAAAGTCGATGTAGGCATAACTTCGGAGATGGTATCTACATGGATGAGGGCGCAGCCGAACAAGCAAACAAGAAACTACAAGAACTACAATTCCTACACTGCTCCGTTTCCCAAGTATGAATTCCAAATTGACTTGATGGATGTTACCAGTTTGTTGCGAGACGTAGGTTCTGAAATCAAAAGTCAATTAAGATATGGTTTAATATGCATAGATATATTCAGCAAAAAATGTCACATAGTCCCTATCGAGAATAAAGATGGTGATGACGTTTATAAAGCAGTCATGGAGTGTTTCAAGGTATTAGGTCAGCCTTTGTCGATTTACAGCGACGACGAAGGAGCGTTGAACAGCAAGAAACTGCAAACATTTTTTAAGCAGGAAGGTATAACAGACACGTAATAACAAAGACGCATGCAAATCAGGCAGAAAGGATGATACGCACGGTCAAAAAAATGATTGGGGATAGATTGAGGCATTACAAAACCAAAACATTGGAGGAAGTGCTAAAGCCATCATTGAATAGATACAACAACCAAATCCACAGTAGCACCAAGACAACACCAAATAATGCGCACAATCTTGATAACGTAATTCAGGTCAGAACAAATCTGATACTGAAAGAAAAGCATAACAGAAAATATCCAAACATAAGTGAAGGAGATTATGTTAAGATATTTGATAAAGGAAAGGGCAACTATGTATCAAGGAAGGAAACTAGAAGTCAGTGGAGTGAAAGGAAATACAAAGTGATTTTAGTTGGTCCTGATATGATGAATAACAGATACTATAAACTAGATGGAATGAAATGAGTAAAAGGTATAATAGGCATGAGCTGCTTTTGGTTGATTAGTAGTTGTTGTTCTTTCTTCTGTTTTTGCCTTTCTCTTCTTTTTGCATTTATCTTATCTTTCTCTCTTTGGTATCTTTTTCTTTGTGTTTGCCTCAATGTTTCTCTGTTTCCTTCTCTATGCTTTGAGTTCTTCTCGCAATATTTCTCCTCATTTTTGTAGTGTTTCGTCTTTTTTTCTTGTATTTTATTTTTATTGTTCTCATGATGCCGTTTGTCTTTTTCTTTGTATTTTTCAATATTCTCTATTCTGATATGTTTTACTGTTGAAGGTGATGCTCTCCTGTGGCGCCGCAATCTTCCATTCAAGTCCGACCAGCAATACATCTGTTAAGACCGTTCTTATCATTTTCAATATATCCACCTTCTTTCTTTTCGAGTTGCTTTCTGTTTTGGCATGGGTATTCTGCAATAAGAACTAGTTTGCAGTTTTCAAGACCGAACTCATCAAACGATTTCATTGAGTTAGGATGGTGTTTGTGGGGGTTTGTATTGTTTATAAACAATATTTATAAGCTCTTCTATGTCTTGCCATTCTTTGACATAATTTTTCAGTTGTTGAATTTATATCCATATATCTTAAATCATCTTTTCGTTATGTAGATATTCTATGGCATAGTGTCCAAACCGGAGGCTTTCAAAATCTGAATACCAGTAGCGTTTATTGTCGTAGTTGCTTAAAGCATATTTAGTCTGATTAATGCTATAAATTTGATGGTTCTTACTTCTGATAGTGTTAAAACTGACTTCTTCTTTACAGTTTCTATTCAATGTCCCTTCATACGTTTTGTAACTTAACTGATTGCTCACTTTATGCTTGACTACCCCTTTACTTTTCTTGTGTTCCTTCTCATCACCATATACTTTATAACAATATGCCTTTGGTTTCAATCCTATAAAGTGAGTAATTATTTTACCGTTCATTTCATCCTTGAATTTCCCTAATACCTTCTTGTTTGATTTATCATGATTTGGATGTTCTGCTGGATAATCACTGAAATCCATGTATTCATTTATCTCCACAAAGTCTTCATATAAGTCATCAGTCTCAACTTTGATTACATAACTATCAGTATCAGTATAGACCAATTTAATACTATCTTGATATTTTGGTTTCAAAACATCATAATAGAAGGAATACATGTGAATTTTAGAATAGTCTAAAATAGACATACCCATATAGATAGGTTTGCTTAGTTCCACTGTGTGTTTATCTTTTTCAACAATTACAAGGTCTTCATTTATGATATGTCTGTGCTTGAATAGCGGTTTATTTACCAGTTTTTGGAAGCGTTCAGGCGTATTGACAATTTCAAAATCACCATGCTTTCTTACATTCTCCATGGTCTTGCCGTATACGCTATTATTCATTAACTTAAACAATTTTTTTCAAAGTCATTGTTGGCATTCTTTCTCTTTTCAGTGTTGAATTCAATGAATGGTTTTAAGAAGTTTGCTTGTTTGAAACTTATTGCTCTCTGGACTTTTTTAAGACGTAATCCGTGTTGCAGATAGAATTTCCATGCTGATATGTGCAAAACATACTTCTTTTTATCCATTACATTTAATACTAACTTATTTGTCTTTTCATCACTGGCATCTTTTCCATAAAAGTATTTGTGTATATCCTTCTGGACTTTTGAAAGCATATTCTCATTGATACTCATGATTTCAGGTGCTAATGGATAGTCTTTATGTAAATCATGTAGTTCTTTTGGATAATCTAAATCAACTTCTAATATGTATCCTATGTCATCATCATCACAATATTTCAATACTCTCTTTTCATCCATTCTACCGCAATGCCATTTAAAATCACCATATGGCAGTTTCTTACACATTGCTAATCCGTAAAGGTTATTAGCATCTAAATAACTTATGTATGATGAAGGTTTAGATTTATCATAATCTTCATTCATGTATTTATTGTTTGCCCCTACTTTCTTGAAGGAGCACTGTGTCATTCCTCCTCTTAATCCATGTTCAATCATCTCATACATTTCTTTTATGTGTATTTGTTGCAGTCTAACTCCTGTCAATGATAAAAAGGCATTCCAAGAATAGTTAGGTAAAGTGATGTAATATGCTGGGTCTAATCCATAATAGTTCAAGCACATGTCCCTAAAATTTTCAAAAACATCAGTCAGTAAATATACATCAGTCATCAAATACAAATCATGATATTCACCAAGGTTTTTAATGTTAAAATGTTTCCATACAATATTTGCTCTGGTGTAGTCTTTGTCAGCTATGTTTTCTTCATATAATTTGCTGTAAAAATATTCTTTCTTTGGTAGTTTTGTTTCATCGAATTTCTCCCATGAGTTCATGTAGTCATAGGGATATACACCCTTATCAGTCAGCAAATTCAAATCAGTTTTAGATTTGATATATGGGTTGGTGCATGTATATCTGAAACGAGTTTCCCAATCTTTAATCTTTTCATTTCCTTCATATTTGTTTAGTCTAACTAACTTATCCAATGACGCATCCCAGTTCAAAATATCATCTTTCAGTTTATTATAGTGGAACATTTCCTCTGGGTGGTGTCTGCTTATTTTGTCATAGACTACGGATTGAATACAGTATTTGAAGCATTTTTGGTCTCTGTTCTTTATGTTGATCCATGCCTTTTTTAGCTTAATCCATTCAGGTAATTCTATGTATCTCCCTGCTCTTGTTGGGTCATATTTGTCATAGTGAATGGTTATTCTCAAAATCTTCTTAAATCTTAAATTGGATGCTGATGCTTCTAAATTCTGTATTTGTAATAAGATTTGTTTAACACTGTCTTTAATGCTTGCGTCAGTTCATCCTCATTACTAATATTGAAGCGGGTTGATGGTAGGGCATATACAAGTTCCTGACTTCCTAATTCATTTCCTCCATCATCAAATTCAGGTTTTTCAAATAATCCTTCCGTTCTTATGTTAAGTTTCATGCTTCTATTATTTCTTAAAAAATATGATAGTCTTTGTTTTTGGTGCGAAATCATTTCTAATCCCCTTTCTCCTTGAAAGTGTTTATTTTCTAAAACTATTGAATTAGCGTATCTTCTAAATGCTGATTGAATATCTCTGACCCTAAATTTATTTCTGATTGCGTGTTTGGTTAGTATTTGTCTCACTCTTCCTTCGCTGAACGCATCTTTTGCCTTGTTTAAAGCATAACTTCTGTATTCATTAGTTTTCTTGACCGTCAGTAGTTTCTTTGTTAAGACACTAGATATTGGTTTGTCTTTGTTGTATCTGAATTTCTTATCATCTATTATTATTGACTTTAATTCTCTTCTTCCTCGTTTTGGTATTTCTGCTAAATCATTCCTGAATAAATAGTTTATAACCTTTTTCATCATATAATAGTATATATTTTATTTAGTTGATTTATCTTTAAGTAGTTTTTCAAAGAATTCTACATTTTAATCTTGGAATATATACTGAAAGACTAAGTTATTTATATAAGTTTTTATAAGACGAATTGTATGAAGGGTTTGCCTGTTGATGCGTTGCGTAAGATCGTTCCTTATAAAATTGGAGACCCTAAATATTTGACAATAAAGCATAGTGAAGCATTGAAGAGAATACGGAACAAACATAAAATATCAAGATTTGGTCCTAAAATAGCAAGACATTTGAAACCAAGAAAAAAATATGTAATTGAATACTGTATTGTGAGAGAGGGAGTGCCATTTGGTTTAAAAAGTATAGGAAACATCATAACAGAAGAAAAAGAAGAATTACTATCTTTGATTTATGAAGAAGTAGAAGAAGATAATTTAAATTTTAGAGTTAAACTTGATATTGAAGTCCAAATAGTAGCAAAACTCCCAGATAAAGAATATGGAGACAATGAATTTAGTTATAGAGAAATTTACTTCATGCATGACTTTGATGAATATGTAGATGAAGATAATATAGAAGATGTATTGAATAAAGCAGATGAAGAAATAAATACCGACATAGAAGAAGACCAAGATAAAGATAGTATAATAGGAATACAAGCATTTCATTTTGAATTGATAATTATTGAAGATATTTACTACTAACATATTTCTAATAAGATTTATTTATTTTGAATTATGGATTTGTAAGATAGGGTTATTAAAGGGTAGGGAATAATGTTTATTGTTGTCTATTGTTTTTTTTTTATGTTGTTCTTCGCTTGGTTTGTTTTTGTTTTTTGGTTGTTATAGGAATTCTTGGAAAAGACATTTAAGAAGATAATCATATTTATATGTAATGGATAAATTTTGTAGATATTGTGTTAAAGATTTACCAATTGATAATTTTGAAGATGGATTGAAGACTTGTAAGACATGCTTGGAATACAAGAGAAAGAACTATGACAAACATAAAGATAAAGTGAATGAAACACGAAGAACTAAATATAAAGAAGATGAAGAATATAGAAAAAAGAAACAGGAACAAATACAAAACTATCGTGATAAAGTTGCCTTTTGTAATGTATGTAATTCATCAATGAAGGCACACTGTTATTCAAGACATTTAAAAACAGAGAAGCATAAAAGGAATTTAGGAACGGTTGATGGATAGGATTTTGTAAAATGAATAAGGTAATAATGCTTTTGACTGATGAATTTGAAAGAATGAATGAGGTAAGTATGCTTTGACTGCTATAATTTTGAAAAATTGACTGAGGTAAGTATGCTTTGACTGCTATGATTTTGAAAAATTGAATGAGGTAAGTATGCTTTGACTGCTATGATTTTTAAAAATTGAATGAGGTAATTATGTGTTGATACTGTTGAGAAAAGTGAAGCAATTAACAATATATAAACTGGCTTTTTGGACTGTTATTTTTTTTTAATGAATAAATTTTGATTTGTTATACTGCTATGATATTAGTTTAGAAAACTTCACTGAATCAACTTTTTTTACATTTTTTGGGTGGGCTGGCTGGGCTGGCTGGTAGGGCCGGGATGGTGGTGTGGGTGGGCTGGCTGGCTGGTAGGGCCGGGATGGTGGGGGTGGGTGGGCTGGCTGGGCTGGCTGGTAGGGCCGGGATGGTGGTGCGGGTGGGTGGGCTGGCTGGCTAGTAGTGGGTGGGTAGGTGGGGGCTGTTTGCTGGGTGAACTCCAAAATTTGGAAAATGTCGATTTTCCTCGAGTGTTTTTTTTCATTTTTTTAATTTTTTTCATGTTTTCATTTTTTCATTTTTTCATGATTTTTTCATTTTTTTCATTTTTGTTGTTTTGGTTTTCATTTTTTCATTTTTTCATTTGTTTCTGCTTTATCATTTTATCATTTTTTTCATTTGTTTCTGCTTTATCATTTTTTTAATCATTTTTTTTCATTTGTTTCTGCTTTATCATTCTTTTTATCATTGGCTGGGCTGGGCTGGGGCCCGGCTGGGGTAGGCTGGACCGGCTGTGATTTCTTGCTGGGGACACCCTGCTCGTTGCAGCTTGCTCCTGCCTGCTAGCTGCTACCTGCTACGTGTCATTGTCATTTAATTTCTTGTTACTTAGTAGTGATTGATTCTTGATTACCAAAGCTGGTGAGTTGCTCAGTGAGTTACAGCTGGCTAGTGAATTATATTTGCATATTTACAGTTAATGTATTTGTATAGTAGGAGTTGATGAAGTAGCAGAAGCAAGTATGCTTGATTACTGTATACTATGGTACAAATCACAGTTGAACTCAATGACTCAATAACGCTTGTATCCTCTGATGGGGCCCAGCCTCAAATTAAATCACTAGAATTAGTTTAAAAAAATGAAAACTCCAAAAAGAAGGAACAACATATAAAAAAAAATGTAAATATGATAAAAAAACCAAAATGAAAAAACAATGACGAAATAACTAAATCATTGATTTCCAGAGTAAGGCTGGCAGAGATTCTTATAAGATTAAATCTAATCAATCTATACATTGTGGTCTTGCAAGACTGATGTTTTTATGGTTTGTCACTCATGTTTGCAAAGACAGTTTGAATATGTTTGAATTCGATTCTCTGCTAGGCAAAGAAGGATGACCTTGGTCTACTAAACAATGGCACGGTCACGACGACAATGCTTATTCTGCTAAAATTGGAGCCTGAGCAGGCACTGACCCAGTCCCGTTATGCGCACTGTTGAACGGGCGGCACCCTCGTCACTATTTAATAGTGTCACTATTTATATAGAATCTGCTCAGCACACTATGAAAGGGGCCGAAGCTTGCGCAGCCGCTCTGGGAGAGCTGTTTAAAGCCTGACGCTGAGATGTGATTTGCATAGAGGACACCTTTGAAGCTGGGAAAGTGTAGAAACAATGAGACACATATCATGCACAGCATAGTGCAGCAGTGTATTCTTGGAACATACATGACAAACTAAACAATGAACACGCTGCGTTTAGTGCAACTAAACTTTCATCGCCAAATGAATTTGATTTCCTGAGGCCTCACGCAGTATTGGCCGCAGCAAGCAGATGTGCATTCCTCATGTTAGCCATGCTGAAGAGCCAGACCCCGAGCTCCAAGTACTCCAAGTCACTGAGTTTCCATGACTCTCATTGTGTTGTCATTTTGACTCCTGCTGCAAGTGCTCATGGCAAAACAATGCAAGAAATGGCAGTCCGAAAATAAGACAACGTCGATGTCCAACTTTGAAATCCAAGCGATTCGGGTTTACACCTAGCACTTTGAACATCTTAGAACTTTACGCAGGTGGCTCGATGAAAGAGTCCATTGTTGCAACGTTGAGGCTGCTAACATTTGAGCACAGACCCTACACATTGAACGAACATGTGTATAGTGACAGATATACGAATTGCACGAATATAATACGGACATAATACGAATATTTCATGGAACGCTATGTTCCTTGTGTTCTGTGTAGAGGTGCCCACATACATCAACATGACTCGGCACAAATGTGTATGGAAGTCAAGTTCCGGGTACTTTACTACTGTTCCTTGCTCCTTTCTCAACCGTACTACAGAGAGCTACAGTGGTGACAGAAAGAAAAAGATCCCCTGCAATTCCAAGAGGTCTCGAGAAGACGCAAGATACTGCAAGATATTCTCTCCTGACTCTTCCTGATCTATGCAGCAATTTCTGGCAGTTTTCAATCTTTGAGCCTGTGTGTTCAGATCGCACAGGGAGCACAAAGCCAGAATCGAGAAGGCTGCAAATGAGGCTGAGGCGGGAGGTCCCTTCCTAACATGATGGGACAGGTGTGAAGAAAGCAATCTTATATTTTTCCATAGTTTTTCATGATATCAGCTGAATCGCTTGGGACATTTTCGAGTTGACACTTGACACCAACCTTTCGTCCATTGCCCCCCTAGTGGCTAGCATCCTAATCTGCATACTCAATCATGCAAGAAGTTGTGTGCTATTCCATTGACCTAGCCTCCAAGTCTCAATCTGATTGCTAGCTACACATGCATTTTTATGTGTGACTATATATACGTATATATATATTATAATTATATATATATATACTAATACTATATATATATATACATATTGTATGTTTATATACCCTATGGAGAATTGTAAAGATATGTATAGAGTAATAGAGATCTAACATGAACTCATTCGAGGCGATCTTGTGACTGAAAACGTGCCAGGCGAGCGGCTCCAAAGTGAACGGAGCTCGGCAGCTTTTGGCAGTCCGTTGTGCCCAGTGGACTCAGTGGACTCAGTGGACTCAGTGGACTCAGTGGACCAGGCCAGGCAGGTGTGTGGCACCATGTGGCACCAGGCATTCGCGGAGCTTCTCACCGAATTCATTGGACTTCCTTCAATTCATGACAATTCATGACAATTCATGACAATTCATTATACAGTTTTTCGAAAAAGTCATGGAACTTTAATGAACTCCATGGAATTGTGATGAATTGTGAATCCTGGCCACATCTTCCAGTCGCTTCATTTTCGCTTCGCTTAGGCCGCGTGAAGACACTGATGGTGATAAGTCACCCATGTTAACGATGTAAGTGGGCAAACCCACCAAATAGATTTTTAGCTGGTTCAAATTAACCAGGCATTTCCCCTAGGTGCTGTCCTTTGATGGATGCAAGACGCCAGAGAGGAAAACAAGTCCTACCAGAACTTGACGTCGCAATGCGTGGCAAACAACCAAATCTCAAGAGTCGGATCCAGAAATTGACTGCTTGTACTGTACCGCAGCATAGCCTAGAAAGAGCTAGCTTGCGCCTCGCACACATGTAGCCCACAGCAAGTCAAGGGAAATTACTGATGTCTACTGAGGACTACTTGTTGGGCACATCGATAGAACGAGTTTTGGACAGACACACACACACACATACGCACGCACAGTCTCTGTCTCTCTCTCTATTTTACCAGCATCAATCTTGTCAACTGTATGTGCGCCAAAGCAGACGAGAACACATGAAAAAAATATTGCATCGAAAAGCAACTTCATCTCTGCTGACTCGATGACGGTCGAGAGCTTGGAAATGCGCAGAGTTGACATCTTGAGAAAGAGGGAGAGAGAGAGAGAGCAAGCGAGCGAGCGAGGAAGGAAGGGAGGTAGGGAGAGAGAATCTGAGAGATAGGCAGAGAGAAGTACTTTGTTGTTTGGTTTCGAAGACCTAAGGTCAAGGCAAACTTGGCGTGGCAGGTCCGCTGGCTTATCCTGGCTGCCTGGTTCTGCGGCCCCCCAATTCCATCAGCGTGAAACAGCCGACCATAGCAGCTATGCATCAGCCATCGGGTGCTTTTTTGATCTGCGAACACCAAACCCCTCCTGTGCGCATGCAATCCTGTAGCCAGGATGCCATTATCCGAGAGAATCGGTGCAGAAGGTGCTCTTGCTATTAAGTCTAATGAATCTATATATCGACGGCTGAAGAAAAAGATAACGCACGTCACACATCGGACTCACGTTTTTGGAAGCTGCGAAGTAGCACTCTTGAGCCGCTTGAGCCAAGCCCTGTTTCTTGAAGGTCTTATTGGCTTGGACGCTTTGGCTCAAGTGTCTTGGCCGAAGCTACACTGCTTTGGGATCTATGCGGCTCCTTTTGAAAGGGAAGGATTGATTAGCCAGTGATTTCATGATGCTTCTTATTCTTCGATTTGGGCTTCAAAGTTGTTTTGTTTCCTCTCTGCAGATGCGCTGCCGAAGAAGGGTGATGATGGCATTTTCGATCCCTACAACAATGAGAAGGCTTCTGCAGAACAACCATTTCACCTTGCACTAGCGTATCTTGACGACAGGTTCCAGCAATCAGTGTCCACAGAGCTGTGGCCATTCCAGAAATTGCCGGTTACAAGAACCTTCCTCAGTCCTGACTTGCAGATAAACTTCTCTCAATTGATCCAGTTGGAAAGTGTAACATGGAGACTGGAACACCAGACAGGGATGCCACGTTTGAAAAGCGAAAAGACCGAGCGTTGAGTGTGTGTTGTACACGGAGACATGGAGCAGCCTGAACTTAAAGAAAAATTGAGGTCGTGGGAAAGATTTCGCCATACTGGAAAGAATGCCAGGAACCCTAAACAAAGCGCTCGCCACGGTAAGGCAACACACGTCACACAGCGAATGTACGTAGTTGAGTACCGGACGTTGACAAATTTGACAAAGAGATTCACGCATTCAACGTTGCATTCACGCTTTTTTAGGGCTGGGGGTAGCGAGTTTCTCTATGAGGCGGTCAGACCGACTGAGACTGCCAAGCTGGACGAGGCTTTCTGGCCTTGTTTCTCGCAGTGGAGTTGGGTACAGTTGGGTACAACATGGTACAACCATGTGTCCTGTCTTTTAGGCCAATAAGAATAGCGGTGCCAGCGCATTTGTGGAGGCGCAGCAATTTGACCATTCGAATTGACAGACAAAAAACCGAGCAAGAGAATGCAGAATATGCATTATATGTGTATTATATATGGTTTATATATGCATGATATGTCATATGCAGTATGAAAAACAGGCTTTGTCTACAATCTAATAGCATATCATACTAGGCATCATGTGCAGTATAATTAATATATAATTATTATGTATATATATATATATACAATATATATATATATTTCCTTGGGATATTTCCTTGGGAGTCCCCATAGCCTGGTGTCCCTTTTTATTCGAGTGTTTTTGGGGTTGGCGTGTTTTTTTTCAACCTGTTGAATGTGCTGTTTTCATCTGTTTTCAGGGCGAAGACACGCCTTTGCCATGTCGCAATGAGGTGGTTGAGCCCGGACAGTGTGGACCATCAAGAAGCACACGAAGGTGCCAAAATGTTGGAGAATAACATACAGTATGGAACATAATTCGAACATATATGATATATATGACAAAATGAATCAACATGAATCATTTGTTCTTGTGTTAAAAAAGAAGGACCTGCAGGAGTTGGTCTTGATCCGATTCAGAACAGACTCTCCTGAAACCTGTTTTTTTCAGGTCTACTCGTAGCAGTCGATCGGTGGCATCTTTGACCTTGCCTCAGTGGGGAATTAAAGAACTGTTAATGGTCGTTGAAGCCGCCAGTCTGACTTCTGGGATATGGGTGTGGAGTGTATGTGGCTGTTGCCGAGGCGGACAGCCATCTCTGAAGCAGCACGGGTCCAAGCTCCTTTTCCACGACAATTTTCGCCTGACGTGCTCTGTAGATCTTCATGCACACACTGATGCTCCTCCTACCACCTCAATCCGACAACATCCGACATCATCCGCCAACATCCGACAACATCCGACAACACTTTTCCATAACCCTTCCATAACTGGCATATGTCTGGCTTGATTGGCTTGGCTGTATCTGACTTGAGTCGTTTGAAGATGTTTGGAGACAAGTCGTTTGTCAATGTGTGTTTGTTTTCTTCAGGTAGAATCAGAGCTTGCCAATGCTGGCCTTGCCAGTCTCAAGTGAGGTTCCATACGGTTCGATTGTGGACACTGTTACAGTTGACTGTTACCAAACAGATCCCGCACCTCGTACAAGTACTGATTTATTAAAATTTAATCTTGTTTCCCTTATTCACAACAAAAGTGTTTGATGTATTTTGATGTGACTTGAAGCAGGCTTGGCAGTTTCTCGATTGATAAGAGAAGTCTACCAAGCATATTTTCGGACCACTATTTAGTATTGCTCTAGGATATTCTAGGATGTTGCAAGCTCAAAGATTCAGCAAAAGCTGAATTTTTGGCGCCGACATTGCTCGGCCTGATAATGATACAAGCGCAGGGTCTTGCCAAAAGGCAGTCCAAGAAGATCATTGAACTTTCAAGTTTAGAAAAAAAAATAAAAGGCCATCTGTCCAACTTCTGGTCTTTTCCTAGCCAGCTGGCAAGAAATCCTTCTCTGATCCCCAAAGGGGCTCGTGCCAAGTGGAGGTGTTCTGCGACTGAGAATAAACCGCGATGTGATATCTGAAACTTGAGCAAGAGTCGATTGCTCCTGTTGCTTTTGCTTCTGTCATGACTGTTCTTGTTTGTTCATGTGGCCCCAAGCAGAGACACGAACCTTCCGCAATGTAAGGAAATTATTGGCCGGGACGTGGTGGGAGTAGTGGTTGCAACTTTTACTCGTTTGCTTGCATGGCATCCTTTCGTCACTTCTGCTTTCTGGCGCAATGCTGAGTTTGGGTTTCTACTTTGTCCAACCCAGCTTGCCCGACCCAGCTTGCCATCTCGTTTGTCTACCTGTCTCACCCCTACCTGTCACTTGAAAGTTGGCCTGTCTCCCGCTTTTGCAAGGAGCACTGCCCGTGTGTTGTCAACTCAATGGACTAGCAGATTCTAGAACCTTTTTGCCTGGGCTCCGGCTGGTAAACTCTTGCATTGCAGCACCTTCTACGAAATAAAAGGGTTTGTCAATTGTACATCAAAAGATATCAAAAGGATTTGCAAGGGAAGGTCCATGAAGGTAGGGGAGAGCTGGGGAGAGCAGTCCCGCAGGCGTACAGTGACCAAACTCGGTCCACTTAACCCACGCCCCATGTGACTGCGCCATCGTGTCTCCTGTTTTGGCCCATGGTTCTGCTGGGATATGACTCTAAAGAACAGTGATGAACAGAGTATATATTGTATATCCATGGCAAAGGGTCTGGATCGTGTCAATGCTCATAGTACACGGCTTTGCTCGGGTCCAAGATGCACAGTACGTCCATTCCAACGCAGACTGCTGGGCTTCCGGCCACACGCGTGCTACTTGTTGCTATGGTAGCCGCAAGCATCAATGCTTCGACATCTTCGACGATGTCGAAAGATGCTGTTCTGCTCCGCTTGCACACCTCGGACCCTTGAAACAAATCATTGAGAAACTACCACCAATCTCAGCATATCTTTTGCACCAGGTTCTTGCTTACACCCAGAAAGGTTTGCGATCTCCGGTGGCCGCAACCTTTCTGGTGCATGAGTCTTGGAAGCATGCACAAATCCACCTAGACCGCGTGAGGAATTGGACTGTTGAAGGTGAACTCCCTTCAATGGAAACAGCGTTCGGAGCCACTTTGACGTACTTTGTATCTTTGCATGCACTGCATCGATCTATGCATCGATCTATGCGAGCGATGCAGGTATCGATGCAGGCTATGTTAAGACGGGAAGTTCGCATGTGGGCTGGGTTCACCAGGATTTACACAGCTGCCTGGGGTCAAAGGGATTTTTGTCGATGTGTGGAAGCGGCAGAGTACTATTCGCGCACAGGCGCACAACTTTTGCAGACCGGTGTGGGAAGCCTGTATTTTCCTCGAGTGCTATTCAATGGTAGCCTGTGGGAGCATCAAGCCTTGAGTTTGCAAAATTGCAGAGAACAAGATGAGAGGAGTCTTGAAGCAGATACGCTTTTGAGAATCGCATTTTCTTCACAGTGCATGCCGGGCGACCTTGCATCTCTTATTGGTTTGCTTCACGGTTGCATTCTGGAAAAGGAGTTGAGCAAGGTCATGTCACTTCATGAAAGCATTTTCCAGCTTACCACATTTGCCCAAGATTGCTTGGACACGCAGATGTGGGGTTTCAGTGTACGAGACGCTGCTCTATTTTATGCGAGGCTTGTGTGGAACTTCCTCAAGGAATCGGACGGAGTTTTTCGAGTGCGTGAAATCAGTTTTTCGTCAAAACTTCAGAAACGTATTGCCTGGGCTCGCAGATCTTCACTGTTCCGGACTTCAGCTGGAACGGGATCGCCATGGCATTCACAGTGTGGACCACACATGTTGCAATACATACAGATTTTGCCATCTCCCAGCGACTCCAAGGCACACGGACCGCACGGACCGCACGGACCACACGGACCGTTTTGCACTGAATATGGGCGTTTCTGGCTGTATTTGAATCATCAAGGTTATCGACCAGAAGCAGACGATGCATCCGAGCGCATTCTCATGGTGGTACCCATCACCATGTCATGGGAAGCAAATCCATGGCACCACTTGCATTGGTGGATTCCTTTGATTTACTATGCCAAGGTTTTCCTTCGGTTGGACCAGAATGAAGTTGATGTTGCGCTTGTATTCCCGCATGGTGACATAGATTTTGCTATCTCCACTGCAAAAGGTAGGGATATCGATGGCAACTTCAGAGGCCACACAGAACCTTCGAGTTGGTCCATATTGCAACATGATTTCCCTTTTGACACCGAGAAAGTCAAAATGCATTGGAGTCCCAACGGCATTCACGCCGGTCTTCTGAAATGGATTTCTGACCGTCCAGCCATGTCACTGGCGAAGTACTATGGGCGAAGCTATGAACAGGTGATCCTGGGTCTTCCTTCACTTCGCTCTTTCTTGCAGACACCCCAACTTCCATGCACCAGTATAACGCAGGTGAAACAGTGGATCCATGAGTCTACTCCAACTATGGCAGCTATGCCTGTGTCCAGTGATGCAGGCCGAGCAGTTTTCTTATGCCATGTTTGTTTTTGCTTGTCGCAATATCAGGCAGGCTTCTCAGGGCTGAGTTCCTCAGAAAGCGAATCAATCAAGTTCAACTTGCAGGTATCCTGCGGCTCGCAGTGATTCAGAGGCCAGCAACTGATGGGCGCAGGATCCAAAACTATCACCAGGCAGATGGGGTGGCCGAAGGTGTGATAGTAATAGTAGTAGGACTTTGCAGGGCAATTTGAGAGAATTTGATGCAATTTCAAGACTGCAGATGCTCATAGAATGCTCGTAGATTCTCTGAGGTGCTGGAGTTTGTCCGCGGCAAATTTGCAGATACTCTGCGTGTGAAGGAGGTGGAGGGTTTGGCTCATGGTACACCTTGGATAGAGCAGTTTCGCCAGTTCCATAACGCAGAGACTTGTCCAAAGCTGAAGAAAATCATTGTCAATCATTGTCAATGACTAAATCAACCTGAACGATGTGCTGTCACAAGGTGTCAAAATTATTCACCACGATATCCACGATCTCTCCAGTTGTGTGGCAGCTTGGCGGAGCTTAGGACATCCTTTTAGCTGTCCATGGAGCTGGCCTTGGA
>CBDDTI010000492.1:0-8525 GCA_965233585.1 bacterium | reverse complement strand
AATTTAAAACAAAATATGTTTTTTAATTAAAAGAATATTTTGAACAATAAAGTTTGAATATGTCTTTGAATTTTAGAGATTAATATTGGATTTTTTAGCAATTTAAATTGCATTCTTTGCAGTTCAAAGATTAATGTTTGAATTTCAAAGAATAGTTTAGAATGCCTTAGATTAAAATTTGAATTTCAAAGAATACAGTTTGAATCTTAAAAACAAGGCTTTATCAATATTTATAGGACATAACATGCTAATAATACTAATTCACACTAATAATCTAATACAAAATTATCAGACAAAATACATTGATATAATTCTACGCGCATATAGTTCCTTAAAATTTGTTTGATATTTGATATACCTGATATTTGTTGTTAATACTGTTAATGTTGTTATTTACTGAATGAGCCTATATCCAAAGCACTAAAAAAAGGCTTTGTGTTTCAAAGATTACTGTTAGATTTCCATATATTAATCTTTGGACTTCAAAGATTTTTCTTCGAACGTCAAACACAATCTTTGATATTCAAATAAATAATGTATGAAATTCAAAACAGAGTCTTTGAATTTCGAGGAATAAAGTTTGAAATTCATGGAATAAGATCACTCTTTGAATTTTAAAGAGTAATATTTTAATTTTAAAGAGGAAACTTTGACATTCAAGAAATAATCTTTGAACTTAAAAGTTTGCATTTTAAATTTCAAAGGTTAATCATTACGAATAAAGTTTAAAATTGAAAATTAATGTATGAAATTCAAAGAATATTTCTTAGCTTTTCAAACATTTTTCTTAAAATTTCAAACTTTATTATTAGTCTTTGAAATTCAAGTCTGTAAAATTAAAACATTAAGCTTTGAAACTTAGAATTTATTTTGTAAATTTCAAAGGTAAATTGTTGCATTTCATCATTTTGTCCTGGAATGTACACGAAAGAAGTTTGAAATTGAAGGACTCCACTTGAAAATAAAAGAAAAATTTGGGGAAACTTTGAATTTCAAAGGAAAGGTTTGATTTTTTAAGATCAATTTTTGAATTTCAAAATAATTTCTTTGCATATTAATGTTCATTCTTTGAAATTTAATGATTCAATTTTAACGTACAAAAACTTAAGTTTTAAATTCAAAGAACAATCTTCAAATTTCAAAGAATATTCCTTGGTTGTCAAAGAATAAAGTTTAAAATTCAAAGCATGAATTGAAAAAACAAAGAATAATCCGTGATATTCTGTGTGTTTAAATATTATTCTTTGAATTTTAAACCATATTCTTTGAATTTGAGACTTGAGTCTGTGAAATTCAAATAAAATCTAGAATTCTTTTTTTTTACACACAAAGAATATTCTTGGTGATTCAAAGACACTTCCTTGAATTTCAAACTTCGTTCGTTGAATTAGTAAGATTAAGGTCTGGAATTCCAAGAAAAAGTTTTTAATTTAATCTTTGAAATTCAGAGAGTAAAGTTTGAAATTCAAAGAATAATCTTTAATTTTTAGAGATTGTAATGTATAAGGTCAGGATCATGTTTCATCCAAAGAGAAATTTGCTGAGTTGAATATAGATAATGCATCTTACAATTATGAAATGTATCACTCTAGATCTTTTCATTATTCTGAATTATGATTTCCATTGCTGGTAAACCAAGAAGTTCTCGAGGATAGATGTATGCAAGTTCTACGTTCGACTTCGGTTGATTTGTACCGTTTTGACAGCATAAGATTTTTTCTACATTTAAATTTTGTGGGTTTATTTCACCATTCCATTTGGTTTCAGCTTGTTTTTGCACTATTGGGGCAACACTTTTAAAGCTTATGGCGAACCCGAGCCGAAGGCTTAAGGAACATATTGTGATCACTCGATTCTGTCCGTCATCTGAAGACTGTTTGCATTTTTAGACTTCTTCTCCGCAACCGATGAAGGGATTTAAGCAACACTTGACAGGAAGCAAGTACCCGAAGTTCTCTCTCAAGTGTATTCATTTTGGGTCGAATGTTTTTTTATCATGAATAAAGAAGTGCCCGTGATAAGAAATAATCTACGATGGTCAATACCAAAAAATCCAGATATTGTATTTTTTTTACATTTTGATACACGATAAAACAATCTATCTGATTTCACAGGTCCACGTGGTGCAAGGTATATCGATATTAATGTGGATATAGTTTACCTATAAATGTTAACAATCCTAGTGGTTTCATGGCGCAATTTGGATAACGCGTCTCTCTAGTAAGCAGGAGGTACCGGGATCGAATCCCACCGTGAGCAAGAATTTTTCATTTTGTAATTCTCGCTTGTTTGGCGTGCCCCACAGCTCGCCAATGTCAATGCAAAGGAAACCAACCGTGGCATACACCTAACCAATACTACTTAAGCTTTAATGTAACTTCATGTAATGAAGAAGTATATACATTTCTTGCTTATTTTCATAACATTTCCTCAGATTCATGTACAACGAGAAACATGTATAAAATTAAGCAATAAGACTGTTCAAAATCGTGTTAATTCTTATTTAATCCACCAAAAATCACTATTATTCTAGATCGTACTTATGGTAATTGTTGATTATTTTGTATACAATGTCTGAGCTTTCCATGATTCATTGTTTAAATAAAATGCTAGTATGAAAGTTTTGAACTGATTGTCATTTTAACTTATAATCGGATATTACGCGAATGATTATAATGTTGTTTATTAAACGAGGGGGGTTGTTACAGATATCGGAAACGGACGCACTGCCATATTTTATCAGCTCTCATACTTTTTAACTCCTGCACGGCAGTGTGGTAAAGCCGTGACCCTCCAACAAGTCTTTGTATATAAGATATAAGTATTGCGACTTTTTAAATAGGTGATTCTTGTTTCATGCGTAATATATGTATAACAATAGGCCTGTAAAACAATTACACTCTTCTATTTTCATTATAAATGTTTGTGACAAAAAAATTAACAAATATAGGTACCTACCCTATCTTCCATAGAGAGCAGCGTCGAAATGAAGACCATCGACCGAGTATCACGGTTAGTAGTAGGAAAATGCCGATTCTGGCACAGTTCTATTTTTAGAATCGGATTTTGGTGCGACGACGTCACTGGTGTCCGCGATGGTCGGCGACATCTCCGATTCTGGGACATTTTGGTGCGTCCCTGGTGTCCGCGGTGTTTCACTGTGATATATTGAACCCTTGAGCAGGGTTGAATATATATATCTGGTGATCACCTCATTACTACTGTCTCACATCACCCCACAGGGGGTAGCGGAGCGGGGGTGATCATTACCCCGTCCTATGTGAAGTCGTTTCAGATTCTCGGTGATGTGCTGACCAGATCGAATTGGATGATGTTATAACGTAATTTCCAATAAAAGCGAAATAATAGCCCCGGTAATACGTTTTGCCGTTGTATCGGTCATAAATGTTATTGTATCTCCCGGTCTCAAATCGATTTCTGGTGTATCTATAACATGGGTGAATTTACCGAGAGGTTTTAGAATACTACACTTGGTTTTAACACCATTAACTACGAGAGATACACCAACATCAACCGGATCAACACGAGACGAAACTGAGATCCCCATTTTTAAAACTTTGGATGGCGTGAGTACGGTGTAGCCAGCCCACTTTCCAACCATACCGTCACCAAATGAATATTCATATGTATCTTTTGCCAGACTACCGTTTTCTTCGGCCCATATGGTTATATATTGTTTACCCCGGTCTCGTTGCACTTTTTCTACGTATTGAATGTAACGTTTTTCCAATTTGTTGACGTCGTTTTCCAAGTCCGCCAATTTACGTGTAATATCAGTTTTTCTTTGAAAATGCTTTTCCAAATATGATAGTGATATACCTTGTTCAGGTGTACTCGTTTTCTTATTCCTTCCGAATTTGTCGACTGACATGTTTTATATATCAAGAATTTTTTTAATACAAACCATTGATGATTTCTTGAAGTCCCTTTTCTTTGCTCATCTCTTTTAAAACATACAGACACAAATGACCACAAAAGACTTGATCTGCTTGCTGAATTTGTTCTGTGTTGTAAAAAATTGGACTTTGGAGATATTTTATCATTTCGTTAGGAGGTTGTACTCCGTAGCTATCGAAATAGTACTTGTCGTCTTTGTTTTTGAACCAGGCCACCCAATGCGTTCCCCTCCCGTTGCTGGAGTCTAAATTCAAAATGCCACATTCTTTTTGATTGGGTCTCTTGGGCAACGTATCGCGTAAACATACACCTCTGAAGTTGGGTATTTTTAAATGTTGTACTGCATCAACCAATTCAATGTTACTTAATGGTTTGTTTGCCAAAACGACTTTTCCAATAGATATATACGAATCCATTTATTTTAATTTCATATTTTATTCAAACTGTTATGCCCATGTGCTAGTGTGTGTATCCCGTCTTTTGAGATCACTCTCTTGTCGTCATTGGCACTCAGAGCCACTTTATTTACTTCTTCGGTGTAGATGTTATGTCTGTGGCTTCTGATGACATTCATCGTTCTCAGTTGTTCTTTTCCCGTAAACAAGCATCTTTTGTAATCCTCGAATTGGATGGTCTTCTTGACAACAGGCTTTTTAACGCCCTTGCACTTTTTCTCTTCATATCCTTGCAACATCTTGTAACTGTATAGTTTTGCCCGGAGCCCCACAAACTCTTCAATGATCTCGCCGCCAGCCTCATCTTTGAACATTCCAACTACTTTCTTATTTATTCCAGTTGGTATACCCGAGGGATGATTTTTGGGAAAGTTGCTCGTATCGAATTTGGCTGCTACATCACCCGCTATATCTTTGTAAAAGTCCTCCGTTTTGATCTCGTAGGCCAGACTATCTGTGTCTGTGAACAGTAATTTTGCTTTTGTTCCGTACTTTGTTTTCATGTAGTTGTAATGGAAATCGTACATGAGCGTTTTGCTCAGATCTAGAATGCACATTCCGAGATAAACCGGTTTGTCGAAAACAAGTTTGGTCTTTTTCATGTGGATCGCTACCAAATTTTCATCAAAAATGGTACAGTGCTTGAAATTTGGTTTGGCTGCCAGCTTCTTTGCCATTCTTTTATCGTTGACCAATCGGACATCGACCCGGTTCCTTATGTTTTCCATGGTCTTTCCAAATACGGAGTTATTCATGAGTTTAAAAAAGTCTTTCTCAAACTCATTGTTGGCTTTTGCTCTCAGGGTGGTATTGAGGTCGATATATTGTTTCAGCCACGTACTTTCTTCAAACTTGATACCCCTATGAATCTTTGTTATCTTCAATCCCAAGCTCTCGTACAACTTGAGGTTTTCGTAGTGTATCACATAATTTGTTTTGTTATTGAGATTTGGGATCAGTTTGTCCACCCTACCTATTTTTAAACTTTCTGGGGCAAGCGGGTAATCGTTATGTAGATCGTGGAGATGCTCGGGGTATTCAAGGTCTACCTCTAGAATACAGGGTACACTCTTCCACGTTTCTTTTTCAGCGTCATCCATCCATTTGAAACCGTGTGTCGGGAGGGGTTTGCTCATGGCCCACCCGTAGAGGTTGTTGGCGTCGAGATAGGAAATAAATCGGGTCTCTTCGGTGTTGTCAAATTTGGAGCCCATGTACGGGTTATTTGCCTTTCCATACCTATTGCTGATCATCGAGATTCCCCCTCGTATGCCCTTTTCAATCATGAGTAGCATGTCTGGATCACTGAGTAGCTCTAGTTTTACATCAGTTATCTTCAACGCAGCGTCCCATGCTAGACCAGGCGCCGTGTAATACCACGCAGGATCTAATCCGTAATTGTCACTACACACATCTCTGAAGTTTTCGAAAATGTCTGCCAAGAGCAAAACATCTGACTGGTTGTATAAATCATGATAATCCCTGAGTGTCGTCATTCCAAATGTTTCCCATACCCTCTGGGCGTGTTCGTAGTCTTCATCACTTATCCCGTCACCACTAAGTCTGGAATAAAATGACTCTTTTGGCGGAAGTTTCTTCTCGGCAAGTCTCTCGATTGAATCCATATATTCGTAGGGATATACCCCTTTTCTCAGTAAGAGTTCTAGTTGTTTTCCGTCATAGTATCTTGACGTGTTTGTGAAACAGCTTTTATCAAGATTGCTTGACAGTTTATCCAAACTAGAAGCCATGAATCTGAAGCTGTCGATGAATCTGAGCTGCTTTACAATATTTTTCTTCTTTGGCTCTTCGTCGTCGATATCTTCTGAATCATCTTCGTCGTCGTCGGCAAATATGGATTCGTCGTCAGCCGTCGGAACATTGTCGTAGTATTCGGCAAATACGGACTTGGTCGGTTCCGTCGGAACATCGTCGTCGTAACCGTACATAATACTTTCCCAGTCGACGTCGTTGTCGACATCTTGTTCACATTCATCGGTCGTCGCGTCGGTTGTCTTCTTTGGTACATCGTTTTTCTCGACGATCTTTTGCGGTGATTTTTGTTTTGTTTTGACAGTATATGAATCAATCACCACGTCTTTTGTAAAACTGATGTATTTCTCTTCATTGTTTGGGATGCATTTAATGTTTCCTTGGCTTGCCCCGAGATTCTTGATGAACAAATGACTGTCATACCCGCTCAAGTTATGAAACACTACAGGTATGAATGAGGGTTTCTTATACTTCAGGTTACATTTATTGTGTGCAGCCCCTCTGTATTTTCCAGTGTAGTGGCAGTGATCTCTAACTTTATCATCACCTTTCAACTTGCCTTGACAAATCCAACATTCCGTTGCTCTTTCGAAATCTTCACGTTCCTTTTCACCAAATATCATCGCTTTTGCTGGTATTTTGTAGATTTTCTTTACGTCTTCTTCCAGCATTTCTACAAATTTCTGTGCCACATCTTCATCATTTGTTTTTGCGGTATATGTAACAGGGTCTTTGGTGTAAACGTTATCATCAAAGCATTTGATGTAGTAACAGAAGCTCGATGGGGTGTGCTTCTGATATTGCTTCGTGTAACTTTTGCTTGGGTTGGGTTCGCAGGTATCTATTGGCTTAACAAAAGACTCGAAGTCGGCATACACAATAAACGGCATCCTCATAGACTTTTGTATATTCTTGAATGAAATTGTTGTTTCCTCATCGGGCATATCAACTTTCACGGCCTCATTTGAATAACAATAATCAATGTGCTTCGATAACGCCTCTTGAGAGTGGAAGGGGTTTAGACATTTCATACAGTAATGACTGGTATGTTGCTGATTGCCGGTTTGCGAAGACAACAGTCTACTCATATTTTCAATGAGACAGTAATGTTGCTTTTCATCATCTGAAATGAGCAAGAGGTTGATGGCTGTTTTGTCAACGACCTTACTAACTCTCAGAGGGTAGACGCAATCTTCATAACCAAATACATTTATCGAAATATTCGGATTTTGTTTCTCTACTTTATCGATCGACTTGAGAGATACAGGGAATTCGATCCCGTCCATGTTTATTTGATCCCGTTTGCTTTTGAGGTTTTTGTCGATTCGCTGAGGATTTTTATCCGTAGGATTCATGGCTCTGAGGACAGCCCACCTGAAACACTCGTCGTCTTCATTCTTCAAATTAATGATTGCTTTTCTTGTCGCTAGTGCACGGGGCAGAGGGATGTAAGAACTCCCACGTAACGGTTCGTATGCAACGGTATGAATCTCGAGTGCGATGATAGATTTGAATGTCCAATTGCTTCCCTGCATCTGAAAATTTGCGATATTTTCCATCACCTTGTCAATCATTGTATCGTACAATTCGTTAACATCAGTCCCTTCTAGGTTAACCTCAACATCAGAATGAAAGGCAGCGGGTTGTTCAATCCTTTGTCCATCTGCTATATTCGTCTTCTCCATGATACACCTGAGAATTAACTTGACCTTTGTTTTTCGATTATTTTCGAGAAGATTCGTTACTTCTCGTTTCACGTCACTGAGAAATGTTTGTGGGTCGTACCCCTCCCTCCCTTCTATAACATACTGGGTTGCGAACTTTTTTAGTGCCGATGAAGATTGTTTGAGTTCGAAAGTCTGCTGTGCACCCGCCTTAAATAACGCTTCTACTTTTTCTTTTAACATTTTGAGGTTCGGTGAAACATGTTTTACAACGATATCTTTACCTGCATTGCGCAACCATTCAGCCCAATCGATGACGGCTTCTGTTGATTTTTTCACAATATCTTTCACTTTGCTTGCCACCGTTTTGATCATTCGAGGGACAATGGTTGGTACAAGGACGGGTACATTAATATCTGGGACTGGATCATCGAGTAATGATCTATCTGATCGCGAACCCATCGATTCAATCAAATCGATTAACTCAGATTTTCTGAGTTGTGAATATCCTTTTACCCCACGCTCTTTTGCGAGAGATCTCAATTCTTTGATAGTCGGCATTTTCATATATCATATATATTTTTTTCTTTATGCCACTTTTCAAATTTCAAATTTATGCGACGTCCCGATGCGTCTCCGACTCCCCGATGTACCCGACGATCCCCCGACATCACGGGACATGAAGATCACCCCGATGTGTCCCCATGATACCATG
>CBDDTI010000491.1:5000-12627 GCA_965233585.1 bacterium | reverse complement strand
TGATTGTTTAACTAACTTTATTTCTACTGTGATTGGACCAAATCTGACAAGCTGTCATGTGAAATTAATTCTCGTAACGCCCCTTGGATCAAAAACTCGAAAACTTGGCGCTTTTGGTTCATATGTTCCGACAGACTGTTCAAAAACTTGACTAGAAAGAAATGTGTTTTAGTCTCAGAATTTACATCCGTGAAACACAGAATGTGTAGAATATGAAGCACTCGAAGGTGGACTGATTTTTCATCGCTCTCTCGCTTGATATGAAGTACTTCAGCCGGCTTGTTGTTGTTTTGAGCTGAAGGTTACCGGGTTTCATCTGGCGTTGGTTTTCACGGCCTCTCTTTCCGAAGTAGAGAATGGTGTTAAACTATGACGAAAACTATCTGGAGCATTCAGACCAAGCTGATTTTCTACATAGAGGACTTCAAGGTCTTCGCTGGAAACTGGACGCTTGTGCTTTGTGAAAGAAATCAATCCATGTCGCGCAAGATCTTTCACTTTGTAGTGATTCATCTAGAGCTTCATTTGCCCGCTTGAATACTTATCCCGAATAATGGAAAACGGCTCACTTCGAAGGGAACCATCAAAAAGTCTGTCCAGCCCGGAACGAATTGGCTTTCACAGTGTTGCGACTGTATGGTTTTCCTTCCACTGACTTTTCTGGCTTCTGCGTTCTGCCGGCTGCATGTTTTCAAGTGCGACTGGAATTTTTCTCTCCTTATTCCACGCTAAAGTTGGACGTGAACGGTTGGTCTATTTTATAGTTAGTAATCACAGTGTATTAGATCTCTATTTTATAAAATGACTCGGTTTAAATTTGCGTAGGACTAAATTTGATCTACTCGTGACTTTCTTCACCTTCAAAGACATTGACAGCATATTTTGGTGACTTTTTTGTTCTTTACGGAACAGCACTTGCCATCAGCTGTTTAATGTCACTATCGCTAGACTCAATAACATTAGTTTGGTTTCCTTCCATGTTAAATAAGAGAAAAGAAAAGTTAAAATTCTTACGCTTACTATGTTTCTCCTCGACGGAAACAATCCAAGGACAAATATCGACGCGGGCGGGGGTTATTGCGTGATAACTGTCCGGCGATTTACATCACGTGACGTAAAGTAGCCAATAAAATCACTCGAAAATTAATGGGTGGGTTATAAACATTTTTAATCATCGAAATTGCTCAATCTGTTCAATAGCACAGTGATCAAAGTGATCATTCACTAGTAGACTTGCCACAAGTCGACCTCATGAATTTCAAGTCGACTTCATGAAATTCGGGGTAGAATATGTTCGGGGTGGAATATGTTAGGCCGCGAAGCGGCCGTAAGACGAAGGACTTTTCTGAAAGTCTAATTCACTAGTAGAGATACAAATTTTAAATATCTTTGACCTAATATAACAAACAAAACTACGATAAAGCGAAACCCATTTTGATTGCTGTATTTTCGATTTTTTCAAGGAGAGGGTCTCACATGGATTCCTTTCCGTAAACATAAGTCAGTAAATTGGTGATAAAATTCATGAACTGACTCAGCCGGCCGTTTTACCCTGACATGATAGTACTTCATTTTAAAAGTGTTGAGTCTTGGTATCTCCGGTGTTTTTCTGGCAGCACTTAACGTAGCTATAGCACAGACAAACTAACGAGCCTTCAGTTAACCTGACAAATCGTGTCTTTATCAAAGCATCCTTTCTGATTACCTTCAAGCTACTTGCGTACAAACTAGATATTAAACTTTAAGTTACCGGAATACTTACGTTCGCAGTATTTTCCACCATACTGCTCGGGACAGCTGCATTCACGGGTGTTAGTCCCTACTATCCTGCATGTACCTCCATTCTGACAAGGGTTGGGATGACAAAGATTACGTTTGCTTGGATCTGCGTCAAATATGTTGGACAAAAGAGAAAACAATTGGGAAAAACATCTTAATAGAGACGAGCTATATTATTTTTTAAAAAAACTCCCTTCTTCATGTATTCTTTATACCTCTTACTAACCGAGTTCGAGAGCCGTACCGTAAGTTACGGACCGAGTTTTTTCCTCCTCGATTTATGGCCCAAGCGCGAAGCGCGCGGGCCATAAATCGAAGGGGAAAAAACGAGGATCCGTAACTTACAGTACGGACCGAGAAAACGAGGTTATTATATCTCTACTGTGTGTCTGAGGGGTTCAGGAACGATTCTTATTCACGCGAAACGGCTTCAAATTTCTGACGCACCTCAAAAGCAAAACGATTCAATTTGAAATCGTTTTTAAGTCGTTAGCACGCTTTAATACATAATTTAGAGTAAAAAAAAGTTTTAAATTCTTACTTGCTATGAAAGTTACGAACAGTTGGCGATAAATCACAAAACAGTTTTGCAACAGAATCAACTTTAAATTTTAGCGGGCCGTACAGGAGAGTACGGCCCGCTAAATTGACCAATCACAGCGCGCGTACTAACTAAGAGATATAATAAAAGTCAGTATTCAATTTTATGTTGCGAATTACAAGCTAAGAGGGTTACAAAATTTAAATCTATCAATCATGTACCTGTGATATGATGACTACAGTCAGGTGGTAGATAACTCGGTGGACATATGCAGAAAGGCTTTGTTCCCACAACTATACAGGTGCCGCCATTTTTGCAATATCCAGGCGTGCAAATCTTAGTAGCTGAATAGTTATGAACAAAAAAGAAAAGCAAATTAAAACGTATTTTAACATAATTTCATAGAGAACGTATCTGGCAGATAAGGCTTTTTAAAGAGTAACTTAATAAAAATTAAATAAAAACAGCACTTTGTACAATTTTTACAAAGTTTTTCATGTTCCATCAACTTACGAAAATGTTTGACATGTTGATATGCTCACGTCAGGCCGCTGGAACTGGTTTATTTCGGAAGAAAAATATCTAAAAATAGACTTGTCTGTAAAAAACCGCTGCATTGGCTTATCATGGGAGTTGCAGGCTCCTAGTAATGGGCTCTTGCATACAGCTATTTAATTTATTTATTTATTCATGTATTTTACGTGCTCTAAAAATACATTACCGAAAAATGAACTAAAGAATACTCTCAAAGTGGAACTAGTATAAAGTCTAGAAAATCTGAAGCATTGTACATGCTACTAGGCTACACACGGATGGTATGCAAATGATCGATCATTATAAATGTCACTTACCATCACAGTTTTGGCAAAGGTCCCCTGTACATGGCTCGTGGCATTGACAGATAAAAGACAAATTATCGGGACTAGAAAAGCATTCTCCACCATTTTGACATGGATTGCTCTTGCAAGGATTCACCCCTGGAGAGAATAAAAACTGGTAAGCAGCATCCAACAAAGAGAGAGTCTCCTAATATTCAGTTTCTATTCTACCAGTAATTGTGTAGATCCGGCTCAGCCATCACAGAAATATAACCTGATTAACAATTTATTGTTGCTGTGTTTTTACTGATGCGGCTTAATGATTTCCTCAAGCGTAGACAGGATTTCGCCAAAACGTATCAATATTTATACTTTTTTTCGTCCGGTGAGCGGGCGGAATTCAAGAAACCCTGCGATCTGATTTGTTCCTGAAGTGGGCGCAATTTTTTCACCCGGACCACTACAGCGGGCGCAATCCGTCGAGTTGATCTACTTTCGTGAACGAATTAGAACGAATTTCGCCCTTTTTATAATTCGATAGACGATTAATCAACGCAAGTTTATTTCTTTACACCTTTAGATGGCAAGGAAAGTCACTGTAAGTGACTAAAACACCACACGACTACATACAAGTAACATACGAGTACATACGTGTAACATACGAGTACATACGAGTAACACACGAGTACATACGAGTAACATACGAGTACATGCGAGTAACATACGAGTACATGCGAGTAGCATACGAGTAAATACGAGTAACATACCAGTACATACGAGTACATACGACTAAATACGAGTAACATACGACTACACACGACCAAATATGGTAATATACAGGTTTTTTAACAATTAGACCCGTAGCCCGAAAGGGCTACGAGTCAATAGCCCATGAGGCGAAGCCGAATGGGCTATAGCCTGCGAGCAGGCTCACTTGTACCGAGAACCGGCGAAGCGAGGAAAAGTGTGGGTAAAGCGAGGAAAAGTGAGCCTGCACGCGAGCTATTGATTTTTGAATTCCGCCCCTCGCGAGGTGTCAAGTCGGCATTTCACATGTGTCAGATAATTTGATAACACAAAAGCAAACAATCTCTTCGCGGCACGAAATATATTAGAGCGCTGCGAAAGAAAGATGAAAGTTGTAAGTCAAAAGGTCCACAAAAACAAGCTAATTACTTTGAGATCAATCGTATTTCAACTGTGCTAAATTAGTAGCCAGTCTGTTGTTGCTGAATAAGACTCCAATAAAGTAAACAAACAAACAAACCGCGATGGTTGTCGCAAATTAAATATGCACATGAAATATGCATAAATCTAGTTTGCAAAAATAAAGTTCACATCTAAAACCTGAAATTCCGAAATACAGGGAACCAGATGAAAGAAATGCGAAAGAGAGTACAATAACAATAAATTTTCATTCAAGTGGTGAAGAAAGCTCTTTAAAAGCAAAAAAATGTTTCGCAGACGTGCTACGCTACAAGCGATCGCATGTTCAAATTAAAAGCGAAAGCTTGATTTTCTACCGACTATTTTTACCCGTTCAGATCTCTACAGTGTGTGGTTCGTCTACAACTATCAATTCAACTTGTTGTGGAACCTCTGAAGAGCTGTCTTTAGTCATTATCGAGTGCCTTCTCTGCTGATGCAAACAGAGGTTGTGGCCAAGGATTGTCGCTAAAAAGGTCATATACATCTTGTAGCGCTAGCGAAGCACAGGTCAAACCAAGAGGTTGTCCTTCCTTAATCTGAACTTCGATCAGGCCTATCAACGGGCAAATAACTAAAACCACACTCAAATCTTCTTCTGTTCGATCGCTGTGATGCGGAGAACACGGCTGAAAAAAAACTCTTACCGAAACCGGTCGGCATCATTGCGAAAACATTCCCCCCGTCCAGTAAACGATTCACAGGTATTTTCTGCTCCAGTTTTAGTTCAAAACTTAAGTCAGAATTAATCAAAATCTCGAGGAACGCTCCTTGAACAAAGTCTACAGACGGTTTGCGTGATGAGAAATGCCCTGAGGTTGTACTGGTTTCTGTAACCTGTCAATTTAAACCAATCGGATCGCTGCGTTCGTCAGCGAACGCAGGGAATTCAAAAATCAATAGCTCGCGTGCAGGCTCACTTTACCTCGCCCCATTCTTCTCGCCAGCTCTTGGTCGAGGCTCCCCGTCCAAACAAGTGAGCCTGCTCGCAGGCTAAATGGGCTATTGACCCGTTGCCCTTGAGGGCAAAGGGTCTAATTGTTTTAGTATCACCCAACTAGTCGGACAGAAAAGGCAATAATAAAGTCAGCAACTGCAAGTTGAAGAAATATTTATTTTGCAAAAAAGACGAAAGAAAAACTAACCGAAAGTTTCGCTACTGGATGACTATTACTAATAGTCCCCTTGTAGCGTAGCCAATCAAAATGCAGGATTTGCATTAGTCCACTAGTTGGGTGATACTAATTACGAAGACTCTGGATTGCATACGAATGCATAAGAGCAACATATCATTTCAGGAGGGTAATAAACATGAAATGTACCATTTTTTACATTTCATTTTATACATGTGCGCGGGTCATGTCTTGCCGCACACGCGAGCGCGCCAAGTGTCACATACACGCGTACAACACACGCATCGACGTTCTCCATACGCTCGCCAAACACGTGCAAACAAACCTGAGCGCTTATGTGATAAGATGTAACGTTGTGGCATTAAAAAAAATGCATATTACGATGGCTGCGCACAAGATTTAGGACGTGCAAATGTCTCGCAACATTATTTTCCATGAAGTAATAGAATAGTAAAAGCTTAAGGGTGTATCTGTGTGTGACGTGCTGTTACAGGGGCGAAGGGTATCGTTTCATTCGATGAATTGAACCCTCTCCCTTTCTTCAACTAAGGGGTAAAACGGTCAACCTGTCTTTCAAATTTGCAAATTTTGGTTATCATCTTAGCATAAGTATATTTAAAATCCGTATATATTTTAATCCAGATATACAATATACCCTTCATAATGCAAGTCAGAAAACATTTTATAAAGGCTGGAAACAATAACATTACTTTGAAATGAATATCCCCGTCACTTCACAAAGTCTTAATCAATGTATATTGAAAGTTGAACAATAACTTATAACTTGGATTCGAAAACTGGAACAAACTATAACGATATGAAAACCTGTCTAATGATTTAAGAAAAGAGAAACGTTTGAGCTTTATTAAAGGGACTGAGTCACGGTTAAGGGTTTTGAAAAGTTTAGCAAAACTTTTCAATTTCGTTGTTTGTAATCCGTGTCAATCTTCTCCACCTTAACCATCCTTGTTCCCTTATGGTTTATTATCATCTCTTTGATGTTTTTGCATCTTTGTAAAGTATTATTTTCAGGTTTCCTTCAATTTAACGGTAATTTTGTCGATGCTCAAAATAACTCAAAATACCGTGACTAAGCTCCTTTAACTATACAATAACAAAATCATGATGTAAACTTAGAAAATGTAAACCATGATTTTTCAACGAAGCTTGGAAAGAATTATCATGTTGTAATAATTTTGTAAAGCAGACAACTGTAACCAAACAAACTGTTAACTGCAAAATGAGTGAAGGAAGCCTTATGCTCTAGTGACGCAAAGTTCATCAGGCACTACCTGATTTACTTAAAAGAGTTTAACAGTGAGTCCAG
Organism: bacterium; assembly: GCA_965233585.1. Lineage (GTDB taxonomy): Bacteria > SAR324 > SAR324 > SAR324 > NAC60-12 > CBDDTI01. The sequence continues at coordinate 5,823 of CBDDTI010000491.1, read as the reverse complement.
TTTAACAGTGAGTCCATATCCTGCGCACATGTAAAAATAAAAAGAAAAGACAAAAATTCATGTCTATTACTCTCCTGTAATCGTGTTTTGCTCCTATGCATCAGTATGTTACCAATGTATTCATATATAAGATAATTTGGTTTTATCAACTGAGTTGACAATGTAAGTTAGCCATCGTAAAGAGATTCGAAAGCTGACGTTTCGAGCGTTAGCCCTTCGTCGGAGCAAATCGATTTGCTCCGACGAAGGGCTAACGCTCGAAACGTCAGCTTTCGAATCTTTTTACGATGGCTAACTTACATTGTCAACTCAGTTGATAAAACCAAATTATCTTGTAATACTCCCACCGACGCAGCACCACAGTTTCTTTAGAAACTTACCCCCTTTATTCATATATAACCTGTATATTGTCATATTTGGTTGCGTGTAGTCGTATGTAGTCGTATGTTACTCGTATGTACTTGTATGTTACTCGTATGTACTCGTATGTTATTCGTATGTTACTCATATGTATTCTGTGGTGTTTTAGACACGATCAGTTTTTTGAAGTTGTGAGATTTTGCTTGGCTGTTTGAGATTGGTTATAGCCAACTCAGCCCTACGAGCCTCTTTGGCTCAGTATTTACCATCTCATATCCAACCCGCGCTGATGGAGTAATTCATGGTTAATTATATGACAGTCTTGAGGTAAATCCGAGCGTTCTGATTGGTTCTTTCTTGGTCGGGATTTCTCCATACGGTCCATTTCCATGGAGACGGTCACAAGTTGTGTAATGTTTTTTTTTGGTTTTCGAAAATCGACAAATTCAAAATTTGCAACCAA
>CBDDTI010000491.1:0-2500 GCA_965233585.1 bacterium | reverse complement strand
GATGACTGTTGTTTTAATATCATATCGTCTTTAAAGTGTTGGTTTTTGATTTTTAAAAAAGGAGTCAATCCGAAAATAATTGACGTCAGTGATCAACACTTCATTATTGCTTGTAATAGTACAAAAAAGAATGAAGAGTAGGTAGTAAATCTACTACACAAAAAAAGGGACTGCTCACCCTTTCGTCTGTAGACGATGCACTGAAATGTAGTACATTTCAGTGTATCGCCCAAGTTGAAAAGATGAAAAACGCTCATCACTTCACAGGTGTCCCAAGCTCACGTTTGGAGAAAGCGAAGAATAATTATCTATTTATTCATTTAAACGTCACGGCTGTGCGAGTTGGAACGTGACCTTTCATCTTGCGCGGTGTTAGGTTACACGAGAACCGTTGAGAATTTGAGCGCTGTATAAGACATTGTATGCGGAATAAAATATCGTCGATTTACAATGCTAAATATTTTGAAATATCCACGTTTTTTGAGTAAAATGATTAAAACAAACTCACCTCTTGCGTGTCCGTTGTGCTTTTTCGTTATTTTCGCTGTTTTGGGGTTTTTATGCCATCTTATGAAGGGAAGAACAGATAATTATTCTTCGCTTTCTCCAAACGTGAGCTTGGGACGCCTGTGATCACTTGCAACGAAACAAGTTCCTTCAAATTTTATTCTGAAAGTGCTTTTCAAAGACGTCATTTTGTAAGGTGTTCAAAGTGGCTAGCAAGGATAACATACAACCAAGGCATATTGTTGTATTCTTATCTTCTCTCTAAGGTCTAATTTCTATTAGGAGTTTGTACACTGGGGACGGGCGCCATGTTAAGTATAAAATATCAGAAAAGTGATATTTAGTTACTTACTACAAAGAGGAGGTTTTAAACTGCCTTTGCAGTTGCAAGTAAAACTTCTTTTATCTTTTGACACTTGACAAGTGCCACCGTTCTGACAGGGATTAGGAACACATGGATGCACTGTCTCTGCATGATAAAACAAACGTCAGAATTAAAGACCGGAAGGATGGAGAGACAGTTGTATTCCGTTTTCATAAAGGCTGCTGGTTGCTTTATGGCAGAGAATTTGTAAAGACGTCATGGGGGATCCTATTGGATCTGGCATTATTTAAAGTTTACGGCATTTATGACTTATTTTAGACTTGATAAAGTTAGACGAAGCCCCTTTTCTATCAGAGCTAGTCAAGTGGTATCGCATTTCACCTGAATGACGTTATAAATCCCCGTATTGGATCTATCATCTAACTGATCATCAAGGTTTCAATGATGTCTAAAGAACGTAAAAACTGATTTTCAAAAACTAAAAGCTGTTCCCGCCCAAAAACTATTCCGAGTCCTCCTCCGATATAAGCCTTCCTTTACTTTGAGTACCTTACCAGCCAAATATCGCTAATCATATCGCTCATTAGTAATAGTAATTGGACCTAGTGGAGTACAATTCAGGGAGTAATAGCGCGAGGCCGATTTGAAATTACGAGCACGATTACTCCCTGAATTGTAAGACACGAGGTCCAATTACTAATTAATCGTATCTATAACAAATTTCGGAATTAAAAATGTCATCTAAGAACTTCCTTTGAGCGAAAACGTCCGTAGCGCTTTTCCTAAGGTTTGAAAACTGTAGACAACATTGCTGTAGGAAGCCATTAAAGCGCGCGTAATTGACTTAAAAATCACGTGGGTATCCAATTGCAGGTGTCCCATTTGAAAAAGTTCAAATCGGACACCTGTAATTGGACACCTACGTGATCGCGCGCTGATTACGTGACAAATAGGCGCGCGGAGAACCAATCAGGAACGAGAATTTTGCTATAGATACGATTACATTGCTTATCGTATCACCTATAATCCTCCCGGATAAAATACATCCTGTTTAAAAAGCTATTTTGATGTTGTGAGATCCTAAGAATTTGTACCCTGAACCTGTTAGCTTGCTCAGGGCAGTAACTTGTTTCCATTGCCCTTAGATACGACCCGGCCCGCCTTAAGCCTTACAACGGGCGGTACAAAGTGACGCCTGCTGGTTAATTTGACGCGAAAATATTATTTGCTTGTTGTACAATTGAGCAAAAACGTCAGTGTTTTACAACTGAGCTTTAACTAAAAAAGCGTCTATCCTTTTAAAAACGCGTTGCCGTCCCCCTCTCCACCCAATAAAAAAAGTCAGGTAAAATTCCAAGGACTAGTTTTCAACAAATTGTAGGGCGGTGGGGGGGGGGGGGGGGGGGGAAAGATTAGGCAGGTGAAGTTGTGTGTGCAAAAGCGCCAAAAGTGCAAATCTGTCCCAGGACTTTTGTCCACGATTGAAGATCCATCACTTGCTGAATGGGCCACCCTGGCTAAATAAAAATTACTTACCTACTATCATTTAGATAGAGATACCCTTTTTGTGGAAGAAGCGTAAATTCAACAACAGTTGACATTTACTGTTTACTTACTGTTTACACAGTCAGGTGGCAGAAAATTATCCGGGCAGATGCAGTGATGTTT
>CBDDTI010000490.1:10000-16338 GCA_965233585.1 bacterium | reverse complement strand
TGGAAGGGCTTCTCTTGTGTCGGCATCTTTGTGATGAGATGGTCGTCGACGAAGAATCATCGAAGCCTGCTTGACTTTTCCGGAGTGGGTGCAGGGGAAGAACGGGAAAACACAGTCGTTGCTACCCAAAAAAGGTAGACTGAGCAGCGAAAAAGTTGATACTTGACAGCAGGGAAAAACTTTGGCTGGGTTGTTGTGCAATCGGGCATGAGCGAAAACAAAACTAAGCAAAAATAAAAAACAAAAAGAACAAAAAGAACGAAGACGAAAAAAAGAGACCGAGCTCGATCCGTCGGGCAAGAGGGTCCCCGATCGAAAAAACTTACCGTAAGCTTCACGGTAAGTCGAGCTTGTATCGTAAAACACGATAGGATTTACGGTATTTTCAGCCGGCTGCGGCCGAAAATACCGTAAGTTTCGAAATTACGATACTCCTAACCCTCCCTATTATTTTCACTACCCCCAGTGACTGGGCTGGCAACCTGTGAATGACCATCGATCAGTTGGCGCCAAACGCTAGCTACTAGTATGCGAAGATGTGGCCAAATGCGCGGCAAATTTGATCGCCATTTGTGCTGTTGTACTGATGCAGACCTGACAGTACGGAGTGAATCGGCGTTGCGTCCCCCTTTCTTTTTTGTTCACTACCCCCTACCCAGTCGCAAGAGCGTTCGCCAGGTAACCCAAAGATACTGGTTCAAATCCCCGCAGGTCTGTTGGTCACTTCTTCCGCTCTGAATCACTGAATGTCGTGACGCCCCTTTGCTTTGAAATTCCCTACAAGTTGTCTTAAGTGCCTGTTTAACTTAAAGGCGTTGTTATAGGGAGTATTTTTTACCATATTAGATACCCTATTAAAGTAGATCAACATTTTCAGAATTGTGCAAAAACATTTCATTTAGGTTCTTAACGACCCTGACCGGTTCATTTCAGAGCCGGACTGGGCCGCCGATCCTGACCGGTTCATTGCTGAGCCGGACTGGTTCGTCGATGTTTCTGACCGGGTAATCATCTTCAGAACTGAACCCGCGTTACAACGTCCAAAATTAAAAATTCAGAGTCTGGTGTGTTGGGAACGCGAAAAGAAAAAAAAAATTGAAACCGGGGAATGCTGTCGTGTAACCCGGGTTCAGTTCTTAACATTTCATTTTCAAAAAGCCTTTAGACAAAAACGTTTGACCATCAGGTTTAAAAAATAGCTCCTACAGTGATGCCTTAATATCTACCAGGGCCGTTCGCAGGATTTGAGTGGGGGGGTTCTTTTACGGTTTGGGTGGACCAAATCGGGGGGTCCGGGGGCTCTCCCCCGGAAAAATTTTGGTTTTAAGGCGCCTCAACCCCTGTTTTTTTAGTTCTTTTAGTTCAAGGAGATAAAAAGGGAGTCGATTTCCGCAGGTCAATAATCAGTGCTTTCTCTTATAACAAGTAACTTACATTCATGGCACAGGTGCTTGCAACCACAAGCAGACTATGTACAAGGTCAGTGTGACCACGGGCTTGAGAGGCAGGACTATAACAAGAGAAAGAGGAGGGAAACAAGGAAAGATAGCATTATAAAACTGAGGAAGCTGCCTACTAGGAAGTATGCTACAAGAAAAACAAAGCCCATAAAGTTAAACAAAAAGAGCATCGGTAAGTGCAACGAAAATGGAACCCAAATGACTTGGCGATCAGGATAGAGAAACGGTAAAAAAGTGAAAAACAAAGAGTATGAGGAGGAGAAGAAGAAGAAAAAGAAAAATTTCAGCTATGGCAAGCCATGCATACCTCTCAGTGCAACGGAAACGTCGTGTTCACTTGTTGTCAACAGAGGTAATGATGGAGTGAAGTTCCAGTCGCCGGGGGTGCAGCCTTGCAGAAATATCCACTGCCGAATCCAGGTTGATTTTGCGGTCGTAATGGATATGCAGCAACACGAGACTGGACAGCCGCTCCTTCCCCATTGTTGCTCTCATGTAGTTGTGGAGCCGGACGCAGTGCGCTTGCACTTCTCTCACACTCACACGAGGTCACCGGAATTGTGCAAGCCAACTGCAAGACTGTCTTCCACTGAAAAGAACGGCTCTCGCCAATGACTTAACGATTGCTTGATTTTTTCAATGTTCTCTGCTCTCCTCTGATCCAGCAGCACCGGCAACGCTTGTTGGGGGTGCTCAATCCTCCGCTTGAGGTCGTCCGCAAGTTCCATGCACGCCTGATGGTACTTTGTCGACTGATGTTCAGCGAACTTCTCTGACATTTTTTGCCAAGCTCGAAAGGGCCTGGTGACCAGTTTACCAACTGCAATCGACCATGAACTCCCGAGCCGTTGAAGAGCGCACAAGGAACGCAAAAGGCGCCGTCCAATTGAGTGCTGTAGGCGAACCAGCGGTGATCGCTCAACCACGAAGGTCGGAAACTCCGGTTGCATCCTCCAACAAAAGTGGGAACTGAAATCCTTGTGGAGGGCGTTTGTGCTGCGTCAGCAAAGCGTACTTCTTTTCTTGAGGAAGCTCTTGAAGCTTTTGCGCGACCTCTTGCTCGGACTCGCAGTCTTTGACGAAGAGACCAACGTCGACGCACTCAGCTGCAGCGGGACCGGAACTTTGACCGGAAGGTTTGCTCAGGCCCACCGTTGGACGCTGTGAGACCGGAAGTGAAACGTCCTGATCCACGCCGCTACACTCATCGCAAATCTTCGAAATCGGCTCCTCTTCCCAACTTCTGACTGTCCAGGGTGAACAGGCGAAGAATTTCCAGGAGGCTCAAGCTCAATCAAAGACGCACCGTCACGGTGACTGCTAGCTTCAGGATCCTCTCTCGCAGACACACGTTTCGCTGCTGGAAGAAAACGGTCCAACGTTTGGCAGGTCGATGCAGCACGCTTCCGTTCTCGTTCCCTTTGCTCTCGCCTACCCATGATGCTCAACAAGTCTCTTCACCAGGGACACTTTCTTCTACAAAGGAACGGACCCCGTGAATGAACGAAAACAAGCAGATTTCTTCGCACGCAAGTTGCTTCACAGTGTGGGCGAACGTTCGTTGGAAGCGCGACGGTTACCGCACATCTCCCAATCAAAACAGACGTTGGTTGGTTGTGGGTTTTCGAATTCGACCCATTTCGTTGGGAAAATCGCGGCGGTTTTACGTACACAGACCAGCGCCCTTTCGAGGTTTTGCCACCCGAACAAAAAAAAAAAAAAAAAAAAAAAAAAAAAGCGGACCTTCGTCGTGAGCGGGCGGGGGGGGGGGGGGGGGTTCGTCCGAACCCCCCGAACCCCCCTTGCGTACGGGCCTGTCTACTGTGTTTTAAGGCTGTGACACAAGGATTGCAGTGGATTGCAAGCATAGCACAATAACTTGTGTCTACTTTCTTAGGTAATCCATCGCTCTGCGAGAGTCATTCACCATGCCGCACAGGAGACTGTACATACAACCCATTGATAAACAAACACGTCTGCAATTGTCCACCTGGGAGCGCCTGTCAAACAGGTGAGTGAAGAATTATATTCGTAAACTCTTGATTAAGAATTATATTATTATGCGATGATTATTTTTTCAAATGGAGCATGTACAAGCAATTCCTTATCACGTCATATGGAATCACGATCGCCTTTCTCTTTTCTACTCGTCCTGTTCTTTCTCATCTGTGTCTTACTCATTCCCCCACATGAAAAGCGACAAAAGTGTGACTTCAGTTTGGTGCAATCAAACGTTTTGAGTGAGCCCTTCAGAACCTGGTTAACGAAACAGGAATTCCACGGAGGTACCACGTGTAGGAGGCGTGTACGAGTTTGATCATGAAATGAACCAGCTGCAGGAGAAGCTTATCACATTCGCTGCAAAGACTGTGTGAACTCAGCCAGCCGGCAGGCACACCCGAAAACTTGAGCAAACTTCTATTATACGAAACAGACTCTTTCGTGCAGTTGCCAACTACCAATGTCTTGCCCGCAGCCATTCGTCCCTGGACATGCAGACTGGGCAAGTGCAGCGTCGGCGGCATGTCCCTCTCCTATTTTTGGAGTCACCGGCCCATTCAACTTCACCCACACCCAGCAAGGAGTACATTAGAGGAAGAGTATGACGCGAAATCGAGTCAGCGGTGTCCTCAGAGTGTCTCAATGGATCCAAGTCACGATTAAGAATGTCGAGACGACAAAATAGGAAAAAAACGGTCATGGCCTGCAAATCGTTTATTTACACGACGCTTTTCCCGGAAACATGGGTTCGAAGAAGGCCGTAGTTTCGGAATCGAAACATCGTGTGCAACAAAACGATTACATGCAAAAAGACGAACTGTTTTGTTGACAGGAAAGCTGGCGATAATGTCTGTGATAAGGATGAAAGAGTTCAATTTATGTACAAACACCTAACCAAACTTGTCTTGTAAGAATGGCTATGGAGTTTTGCGCAAATGAAATCTAGAGATAAACTCAGACCAAGTTGCACAAATCAAAAAAATTGTAACACCAAGTTTAAACAGCAACCTCGCACTGAAAAACTTTACAGAACATTATATATACCCCCCCCCCCCTCCCCAGAAAAGAGAAATGAACACATGCACACTAAAAATGCGAAACCACGTACAAATTCTTTTTGTGAAAAAAGCACTGGTGACCAACGTGCACATATATCCACCACTGCTCTTTTATATGATTCTTTTTTCGCAAAATAGAAATCTAAAAAGAACGATAATATGCTTCGGTTCAGCATTAGAAGTCCTGTTTCCCAACTTTACGTTTTATTCCACTCATGATCAGCGTGTCCACAATGGTGGAGTATCAACTGTGGATCGTGCTACAATCTCAGCTCATCCGAGCAACCCTTTCCAGACGCGGTCAACTCGTGCAAGTTAACGCCAGGCGCTTATCTCGTTGAAATCAAATCAAGGAGTGAAAATACTTTTGTCGCTGGTCTCCTGGGTAATAATACTGACTTGTGGATTGGCTACAGTGACCAACAAAAAGAAGGATTGTGGCGTTGGAACAATACTGGGCTGCCTGGTAGGTACACAAACTGGCACATGTATTCCGACGGCAGTCGGGAACCAAACAATTACAATGGTAGCCAACACTGTGCTCAACTTTGGGGTTCTAAATCTCACAACCTGACGACTTGGGACGACAGGTTTTGTGGAGACAAAATACAGTTTGTCTGTGAGAGAGGTAAGTGTGTTAATACCTAATGTTGGTGGTTTCTTTGTAGATGTCGTCATTTCATATCTGCTTTGATTGGTAACTACATCGGGAGAGAGAGAAAAAGGGAGATTGTGGGAAACGTTCATTTTTTTTAAACAAAAAACTTACTTTCGCAAGGAATGAACTATGTTTCACATACCGCTTTTTTTCTCAACCTTGGCACGCAAGCCCTGGCAACAACAACGCGAAGCAAGCCTTAGCAAGATTCAAATGGTTCAAAAATGACGACTTTTCAACCAAGTTGCCCACGGAAATATCACCCCGAGTTGAAGGAACAGTGCAAAACTCAACTGAACCTATGCAAACGCAGAATGTACCAGAACAAAACAAAAGAAAAAAAAAACAGTCTTTTGCACAGCAAACCACGAGACTGGCCTTAGGTATCGAAGGGAGTCAGACGTGGTGGTCAAAGGCCAAATGTTTTTCATGGGTTGCTCAGGCAAACCCTTCGTTACCTCCTGCCTTGGCGGGAAAATAAAACCAAGGTTCATCCCCATGAAAGGGGAAACAAAAACCCACTTCCTTCCCACTTTTTAGAAGAGAGCATCTACCAGCTATCGTTCAATGAGTTGGACGGAGTATCTCCCTGCAATGCAGGCACGGTTTGCTTCGGTGTGTTCAACAACCGTAGAGGAAATATTTCTGTTGAGGGTGCCTGGGAGAGCACGTGCGTACTGCGGAAAAGGACGAACTGTGCCAAAGGCCAGCGAGCCGCCTGCTGCAAATCAACAAGGGGTTGGTATTGCCAGCTGCAGAGCTTGGCGATCGGCGTTGTGAGCTTGGGCCGCCTGTGTATTGAGTAGTTCATTCTTGACATTCCTTGTAAGAAAAAGCACATCATCATCTTGGTTGTTGTTAGCTCTAAACAATATCCACTTTTATTCGCGCGCCACATCTGTGGTAAAACCAATGTGTTAGCTGTAATAACTAGTGTATCTAAAAGATAGCGGTAATGCTGCGTCACATTTTGTTAATAGCCTGATATTATTTGCATTGAGCAGAACAGCGTAGAGGCACTTTTTTTGCACATGCTATGCAGAAAAATGTGAGTAACCACTTGTATGCGTCTGCTTTGCGTGTACGCAAATCGCAAAATGGCAGTGGTTTTAACAAATTTTTCAGCGATGTTTCCCTTTGTAACTTGTGTAAAAGAGTCAG
>CBDDTI010000490.1:0-2500 GCA_965233585.1 bacterium | reverse complement strand
GAAGAATCATTTCTTACAAGCATCGTTCTAAGGAACGGTCTGAGTTTCAGTTTAATCAAACCAAGACAGGACTTGAAGTCGTCGATGAGATCAGTCCGATTCCATCGATAACGGTCCTTGAAATTTATCATTGTCCAAAATTGTTCAATTAAAAAATAGCAAGATACTGTACAAATAAATGCTGGCTGAAACCGTGCGAATGCATCCAACTGTGCCAAGCTGGTTGTGGCCGACAGCCTCGGCATGTATGAAGGAATGATAACGACCTTTGGTCCAACCACCAACAAATCTGCACTAGTCAAGTCATCCAATGGAGAACCTGGGTATCACCGAGTGCTGTTGTCACGAAGCTCTCTAGAACCTCCAATTTCATTGGATCTTGTTAGCACGAAGCTCTATTGTTTTAGGGCAAGGGTCCATTGTTACTGTTGTCTGTGTGTCATTTTCCCATCCAATTTTGTGAGAGCTTCGAGTGTGGTTGGCCAATGAAGAGGTGAGCTGAACGCTGCCCGTTTTAGATTATACCAATGAAACACTCTCTCTATTTTACTTGCTAAGAGTGTTCTGAAATCATCTACTTAAATCTTCCATTGAAGAACTTGATTATCACCGAGAGTGCATGGTTAACAAATGAAGAGGTTGGCTGACTGCTGTTCTTTTGGGAAGATACCATAAAAATACTCCTCATTTTGATTGACCATCAGGAATTTCAGTATTTTGTAATACCTTCACACGAGGATGAGTGTACTGAACATTTCAGTAAAGATAATCTTGCAACTTGCCTAGTTAGAACCACTTTTTTTCCCCTCATATTGTGCATTGCTTTCAAATGTACGCACCTTCTTGTCCAGCTAAGAGGCTTTCTAAAAAGTTTATACGTGAAACTGAATGACATCGAACGTTCTCCATGAGTCTTTCCAAAGATGCCTACAGGAAGACTAGTAAGTCAATAGCTCGCAATCAAGTTTATAGTTTTAGCTTGTCGCCTGCTAACGCTTTCGTTCAGTCAAATTATACATTTATTACAATTCAAAACATTCCGGGCTCAATCTTCAAGAGCTTTTGGCGACAGTTCTTGAATCTTGGCAGGAGGAGTCGGTGAAGGAATCGGAGAGAGGCCGGGCTCTCCATTTTGATGGACACAGAGCGTGTTTGTTGAGGAAGCATCTACAAACCTTTCCCCTCCCATCTCTGTCCCGTGATACGTGCTGCTGATGTCAATGGAGGGACGGCTTCTGATGTTAGTTGTTATTGTCATTTCTCCTGTCTCGTCATCGAGGGAATTCATCTTCACGCGATGAATCAGCTAGTAGAAAATGAAAAAATTCAAATACATTAATTAAAGAATGGTTTTAACTGCAAACACGGCACTTTTTGTTTGGGGAAGAGAAAGAGAGAGAAAGAGTACCGGGCACAGCATTACTCTTCCCATCAGCAACTTCTGTTGGAATGTACAAAAATTCCAATTTCCCCCGTTTTTAAATTTGTTCTCATTTTTAAATGTTTTTTTAAGATCAGTTTTGTTTTCACTACTAAGCATTCTTAGTTTTTATGTTTACTTTACTTTATAATTACTGAAAACCACTCAGATCGACGACGTGGATTCACTGTTTGAAGAGTCCTTTTGCATATTGACATCAGACTAGCTTACATCACCGCCGAGCCTTGGTTTGATGATGCAAACTGTAAATGTTACCAGGAACAACTAGATTTCCAAAGCAGCAAAGGTGAAAACAGTCACGTGAAAACAACACGAACAGGCCAGAGGTTTGAGAAAATTCGCGCAAACGAGCCTTGCAGGTGAATATAGCCATGCACAACACCTATGGAGATATCTTTATTATATTACAAGACATGTTTGAACAGTAAAAGAGTTAATCCCAGGTCAGGCCTTATTCCCTAAGTAATCTCTGTCAAGTTATTTTTAGATACGGTATCCAGTCCTCCAGCGGATAATTTTCCACGCATGTTGCGTACTTGTTCTCGTTGAGAATGGAGTTGCACGTGAAACGGCTTAGGCTGCGCACGAGAGTAAAATTCACGTGACACGATTGGCTTCTTCTAAATCCATCTAGGATCGATTTCGGATACCAGGAGAGATCTAAGAATAAACGCGAGAATAATTATCCAGGATAAAAGGCTAAAACTAATTCTGGTACTCAAATTCAACCTGATCTTTACCTTGGGTATGAAGATTAGGGATATGGTAGCTGTAGCGGGAATTATTATACACACACTGAGCCCAGCATAGAGCTCCTCATACTGTTCAGTATCTAGAATAAGTGCCAAGAATGCACCGATGGTAGACAGTACAACAACGTTGTACACGCAGATGCCGATGACACGTGAATCGTTGAGATGCGCGTACACCACGTTTCTTGTCTCATAAGAGAGAAATAGGCCATAGAGCAACAGGATTCCCTTGTACACGTAGATTAGTGCCAACCATATAGTCAGATGTACAGCTGTGCACGTATTCAATGTGGGTATGGTGATTATG
>CBDDTI010000489.1:0-4279 GCA_965233585.1 bacterium | reverse complement strand
TTGGCTTAATATTTTAGCCCAAATGTCCAAAAGTGACTCGGATTCCGAGCAAAGCTACTGCTCAGATGATTCAGAGTTCAATTACATCCCTGGCCCGTACGTGATTGAAGCAATTGAAGACGAAGAAGCAAACGCAAATGAAGCCGCGGCGTCGCCAACAGACGACACCTTAGACCCAGATATGTTCAAACCCTACGAGGACGAGCCCATTGCGAGTGAAGAGTGGGTTTCTGAATATGAGAAAAGGCAAGAAACCCAGGCTGACTTTGAAAGGAAGCTTCAGGACCGTTTTGAAGGAATACAACTTGTGAATTCGTGGTGAGTGTTTGTCGCGTCCTTCGACTGCTTTTGTCACGCCGTTCCATGCTCGCGTTTAATTCGAACCATAGTATGTATCCTCCTGCTCGTTCCTATACGCGTGTCATTCTCCTTATTTATGTACGATTCTACAGGTGCAAATGTGGCAGATGTAACTCGCAATATCTACAGAACCCCAACAAATTTCAGTGTTGTGCAGAGATTGCCGAGTGCGTAGAGTGCCTGTCCCACGAAATGGTCATCGAAGAGGTGGGAAAAAAACCCGACTGCGTTACTTTACATCCTGGATTCAGCCAAGTTTGCCTGCAAAGGTGGAGTTTGCGGTTAGCTGCCGATAAATACAAAACTAAAAACAAAACCAAGTACCGCCAGACTGGATCCGAAAACAGGTAGGCTGCCTTCTGTTGGTTTTTTGCTTGGCTAAATGAAAACCAATCTTCAATCGATGGCTTGCTATTTCGACATTTTTGCCCGGCTTTACGTATATGGCAAAGTCAATTTAGCTTATTTTTAGTTTTAATTTTCAAACTATTTGTTATTATTGTTCTAAGATCCATTTGGGTTATTTTCCTACACTGGTTCATTCCCAAACTTTTCTCTCGGCCGAATCCAGTTGTGTAGGAGAAGTTACCTGCTACTTTCCTTACGTAAATCCTGTATTCGTGGGCAACAAATACACTCCTAGCCTTAGTTTGGTTTAGAGCTATTCCCACAGTTTCCTCAAGTCTATTATAAATTGGCAACAACTTGCTCAGGTAATTCAGTTGGTTTATTCTGAGCTACATACATTTGTATGCACATCTCAACTCAAGCACTGGTTTAGTTCAGATGCTATATTCTCAATAACCCTTGTGTTATTTCCGTTTTGCTCTCGTTATTGTTTCCTTGTTTTGTGGTCAATAATCCCTTGAATCGTACACTCTTATCTGTTGTTGCTACGTCGATCGTTTTGGCAGTCGTGCATCATTCTGTGCATAACTGAAATTTTCAATATTTGTCAAGTCTTCCTATCATGTAATAGTGTTCGTTGTGGAAGTTGAGATGGCAATGTAGTGATAACAAGGGCTTCTTGGAACGAAAAATACATTCAACACAGATAAATGTCAACCTCATTCCCAGCTGGTATTTTCATTTTACTATGCCGCGCATTTCTAGCTTCTATATACTCCACAATAACACTTGTGTGAGAAGCAAAAAATCTGAGATGAAGACAGGTTTTTTTTTTTATTTTGTTCTTACTTTTATCTATACAATTCCTAAAAATACATCCAATCAGAACACAGGCAAGTATTTTATGTTTGATGGTATTAAACCCAGCCTTCCCATCTTGCAGTATATTTTCTACAGCAAAAAATAATATAGTTATGTAAAGGTTTTTCATGGTATAACATGGAATAGTGCACTTGTCACTTTTTATTTTTATGCCAAAACGCTGGAGAAAATACAAGTGACTGGTGGGATATTCCACTCAAAAGCGTTGCATAACTAGTCTATAAGCAAGTCTATGAATAAACTGCCCTAAATCTTGTGATCTTCTTTTACAGAATTCTGCGTGGTATTTCTTATCGAGAATTCACTCGCCTTGTTCATGGCTACTTAGGTGGAAGAAGGATACCCCTACCCGCATGTAGCTATCATGCCATTAGAGAAACTTTTCCTGAGCCATCCACATACACTGGATTTGAAACGGAAGATACTCAATGATGAGCAGCTTAGAATGTAGACCATTCTTTTAATTTATTCTAATTTTTAACGTGGAGTTTTATTATAATTGTATTACAAAACAAGTAAACGTTTTCGCATGTAAAATAAAGTGATGCATTTTTTAGAGCAAAGTGGGTACAGCAATTGAAGGGGTGAGTGTAATAAAGCCCTAAGTTGGAAAATGTTGAGGCAGCCAGGATTGAAATACCTACAAGCACTTGTTACAGTTCACTCTAGTCTTCACTAGAGTAAAAAAAAAAAACTGTGAAAATTGCTGGTAGGTAATTCAATCCTAGCAGCTTCAAAATTTTCCAAAAGTCACTTAGGCTTAATTTCACTCACCCTTTCAATTATTGTTCATGTTTGGATAATGGCTAACATAACTTTGATTCTGTAAACAGTGAACTCTTAAAAGCAGGGCCTTTGAAAGAATCTGACACATCATTATACAAGAATCATATTAAATTCCCTGTTAATGAGGACATGACATGTATTGTCTTCTCTTCAAGCTGGTGCCCATAATGTCAGGTTCTTGTACATAACGTCAGAGGCAGAAGTATTACTTTTAAATTTGTTTTTAATTATGTCTAGAAAAACAATATTGCTGGATTTGGTTTGTGGCTATCCAGAATTCAAGGACCTAGAAACAGTTAGCAGCCTTCTCAGTTCCTCAGCTGATAACTCTTACCTCAACTATTCTGAATGTCACGAAAACAACTCTTACAACAACAAATTTTCATTCTGTTTGCCAATTATTGTACTATCCTTAACATACAAAAACTAGGACATCAAAATGCTCAGAACAAAATTGACAGGTGACTTCAAAGTGATGCAGTCAGACTTGTTCATCATTCTGCTGGTGGCTGATTTCTTGGGCAATTAGTTACCTTTTTGTGCCCTTTCATGGGTTGTTTGCAGACAGTACAGTGTCGGGGTTTTCTTGTAGACGTCTGGGGCTGCTGCTGGATAAGAGTCACTGAAACTACATTAATGCCCAATTCATCACGTTTAAGTCTTGGGATGATGGGTTTCCCACTCGTCTCGTCGGCAAAGGTGAAGCGACGAATGAAGTCATCTTCAGTGAAATGCCTAGAGCATAGAGAAGAGTTTCGCGTCGGCTCCCATTTGGCCCGCTTCTGTTTCACAAAATCGACCCATTTCTTTCTACGTTTCCTAGCTTCGGGCCGATCGTCGTTATAGAAAGGTATAGCATGCAGAACTAAACCCCTCTCCACATCTGGGAAGGCAGAACATCCACCAGCTACACATCTACCCGGCATATTTTGAGTTCGGCACAGCGAAACAACTGAGAAATGAACAAGCGCTTGCAAGATGTGATACCGAGTCGACGTCACACGCTTGTTAGTACCCAGTCTGTCAACTGCTCCTTTTTGAATTCAAAATGGCGGAAAATAGGCTTTTTTCGGGGATTTTGTCTGCCGATAAAAAAAAAACGAAATGAAGAATGGGATTTTTTTCTTCGCGAAACGTCTTGGACAGATATATATTTTCGAAATTCCTTGCAACTGGCTAAGCGTTAAAGGCACTTTAATTAGCAGTGCTTTAAAATGAAATTCGAGTCTAAATAAACACGAAATTGCAGATATCAAAACCACAGCGGAGAGTTGATCTATAGCTTTCTAAAGGCCTAAATCGACCTGAATGGACTGAGCAAGAGCTTCTTACATGAAGATATCGCTTGAACTTCAAACAAACTCGGACAAATAATTGCCGCATGCTGTCAGCAGGTCAATTATAGACCGGAAACCACAGCAGTAATCTCCCCCGCGCTAGCTAATTACAGACATGTCTGATAGATCGTTTTCAATGTGACGCAATAAAAAAAAAATCAAAAACTACCCAGTGCACAAAGCTAAGAAATTGTGATGTTATAGAAGATAAATAAATAAGACTTTTGTCCAAGTTTTAGACCTGTGCGTTACCCCAAACTTCAGATATTCGTCGAAATGTTTCGCAGAAATTTACAGAGCCTAGTATGAAAACGCCATATTGGTGTACCTCCGTGGTACACCAATATGGCGGCCGGAAAACGGTGTAAACATCTGGAACTTACTTTGGCTATCTAGGCGACTGATTATCAGTACTGAAAAACAGTCATTTAGATAAGCACTTTTCCTAATGCTCTAAGTTCTAAAAGGGCTCAAACTCATGAGATTAGTATATATTTTTCAACAAACTCGATCGTAGGCTCGTGTCACGCACCTACATAATCCGGAAATTCAAAATGCTCTGGCTT
>CBDDTI010000488.1:0-14147 GCA_965233585.1 bacterium | reverse complement strand
TTATTGCTTCTTTTCTAAAAATGTGGGTAGCCCTGAAAAGGGCTTTTGTGTTTGCTTTTGCTCAGCAAAAGTGCAATTTATGCCTTCTTGGCAGCGGCCTTCTTCTTTGGGGTCTTTGCCTTCTTAGCCTTTGGTGCAGCTTTGGGTTTAGCTGTTTTTGGTTTTGCAGCCTTCTTGGGCGACTTCTTGGCAGCTGGCTTCTTTTTAGGCGTCTTGGCTTTCTTGGGCTTGGCAGCTTTCTTGGTTTCTCCGCCCTCTTTCTTGGCTGGTGCTTTCTTTGGCTTTGCTACTTTCTTTGGCTTGGCAGCTTTGGGCTTGGTTGCCTTCTTGGGTTTCTTGACCTCTTTTTTCTTTTCGCCAACTTTGAAGGAGCCAGATGCACCGGTGCCTTTAGCCTGCTTGAGAGTGCCATTCTTCACGCCAGCTTTCAGAGCTGTCTTGACGCGAGCGTTGACTGCTGTGCCGTTGTCACCGACTTTGTAGTTTGCCATGATGTATTTCAATATGGCTTGCCTGGATGAACCTCCCCTTTCTTTCAGCGCTGTTATGGCTGCAGAAATCATGTCCTTGTACTGCGGGTGGGCTGCAGGAACCTTGGGCTTCTTTGCCTTGGTGACCTTCTTGGGTGTGGCGGTTGCCGTTGATGCCATTTTCAGATGTAGAGATGAACGTCTTCTCAGCTTAAACTGCTATAAGAGAATAAAGCGACTGGGGGCAAAGCGGTGTTTTTGTTTGTACAGTCGCGGACGTCGTTGTAAGCACCATTATTTGTCGAGTACATGAAGTTGGTCGTTGTTTTAAGATAGGCATGTTCAATCCTCGTTTTCTTCTTATTTCACAAAATTTACTGGACACAATAGTTATACAATGATAGAAGAAAACATCTGCTTCAATATTATATAAAAATAATCGTCAATTACTTACATAGAACTGACTTTATATCAATAAAACTATGATATTTGAAGGAAAACGAGGTATTTCAAGTGCCGTTTTCGTAATAAAATGCTATTATTGTAGATATTTCTTGAGATCTTTTGCGTGCTACTATTAGCAGAAATACTATATTTCCCCTTTAAGCCTATTTCCGTGTTCTTCAATCCTAAAAAGTGAATTAAAATACGTTTGAAAATGAATACCGGGTCACATCTGACGTACACGATTTTGTGATAACATTGAATATTTATTCTGAAATAAGTCGTACACATTATTTGAAATATCAAGAAATAACAATGATTTACGTAAAATATGCCAATCCGACAAATAATATTGAGTGAAGTGTTTGACATGTTACTAAACACTGCGTTGTTCAATTCAATACCAGACCATATTGTTCATATATGACAAACGCTCAATAACATTTATGGAAAATTCAGTTTATTTCTCACAGAAGGTTATAAATATGTTGTTGATATTCATGTTCATGGACAAAAATTTATAACAAATAAATATGAAAACAATTTTGATTTTTTTTTTCGTTACTACTCAACACGGCAAATCTGTCAGCTTTCCATTGAACTTAATTATATTCATTTTTTGACACTCATCAAACACGCCATAAGACTTCTAATTACACTTAATTTACAGAATATGTGTCTTTTTTCGTGTATCGATGAATCACAGTGGCTGTTTCATTTATAAGAAATAATGGACATTCAATTCAATTTGAAATATTTTTCATGTTAAACAGAAAATTCACACCTACCATGCAGAAGTCTTTCACGTAGCACCAAGTCTTGTAAGGAGTTGCATGGTTTTGTCTTGGTAGCGTTCTTTATGACGTCATGACAATGACGTTATCGTAACGTCGTTTTGACGCCATGTTTTCACTGTGACTAATGCAGATTTCAGTAACACTATTTTCTGAAGGTTTATTTAGGAGATTACACATATCATGCATATATAAAATTTTATACTCATGCGTTATAATTACACTTATACTTTACATGAATATTCTTAGTTATACGGTGAAATTAAACATAAATATGCGTTGCCATAAAACGATTTCTTTCATTACTTTTTCACTGTACATTTCATGGGGTACAAATATGTAAGATTCAATGATAATGTGGGATCTATGTGCGATAAATCTATCTGTGTTCTACAATAAATTGTTCTATTCATTATCATTTCTAATATTTTATTTCTTTGTAAAGTGCACTAATTTCCTATGTATTTACATTTATTGAAGTATTGTTTGTGTGATCAGGGGATGTGTGGGATCTATATTTGGGTTTGATATCAGTGTTTTCAACTCAAATGCTTCTTTTCGAAAAATTTTGGTGGCCGTTAAAACGGCCGTTTTGTTGTGCTGTATTGAGGAATACAGTTTACTTGGAGGCCTTGGCGGATTTCTTTGGCAGAAGAACAGCCTGGATGTTGGGGAGGACACCACCCTGGGCGATGGTCACACCGGAGAGGAGTTTGTTCAATTCCTCGTCGTTCCTGATGGCCAACTGCAAGTGTCTTGGGATGATTCTGCCCTTCTTGTTGTCTCTGGCTGCGTTGCCTGCCAATTCCAGAACCTCAGCGGCTAAGTATTCGAGAACAGCAGCCAAGTACACTGGTGCACCAGCTCCTACTCGCTCAGCATAGTTGCCCTTTCTCAACAGACGGTGGATACGTCCGACGGGGAACTGTAGCCCGGCACGGGATGATCGGCTCTTTGCCTTTCCCTTCGTCTTTCCTCCTTTTCCTCGGCCTGACATGTTGCTTATTCTCTTGATGCGATATCAAATCAGAATGAAACCAAAAATCACACCGTCAACCTTTATATACCCACCGCTGGCATTCACACGACACAAACCCAGTCCAGACAAACACAACAACCAATCAACGCACGGCTCTTATAAACACCCTCGGGTTAAGTTTGTAACGACGCCGCTCGATGTATGCTCACTTAAACGTCCGCGCTTAATTACTAAAAGATCGTTTCAATGCCACGCTCAGATCGATGGTATAAAAGCGAAAAATTTACTGCGACGACATCACTTTTCGTTTAGCACGCAAAGCATCAACATGCCACCCAAAGTAAGCAGCAAAGGATCCAAGAAGGCCGCCTCCAAGGCAAAGGCCCAGCGTACTGGGGACAAGAAGAGAAAGAGGAGGAGGAGGGAATCCTACGCCATCTACATCTACAAAGTCTTGAAACAGGTGCACCCCGACACTGGTGTCTCCAGCAAGGCCATGAGCATCATGAACAGCTTCGTCAACGATATCTTCGAGAGAATCGCTGCAGAGGCTTCCAGACTGGCTCACTACAACAAGAGGTCCACCATCACCTCCAGAGAGATCCAGACTGCTGTCCGACTTCTCCTTCCAGGAGAGTTGGCCAAGCACGCCGTCTCTGAGGGAACCAAGGCTGTGACCAAGTACACCAGCAGCAAGTAAACTTGTTTACTCTGCTAACAAACAAACGGCCCTTTTCAGGGCCATCCAAACTTTTCGAAAAGAAGTGATTAAGCTGAACTAAATCAAAACACAAACAGGGGTCCCACACCACATGAATAATGTACATGTTTGAATGTCCAAACTTATAATGTATTGTTACTGTACCTACATATATATTTACACGCAACACACATGTATATATTACATTTACACTTGCATTGTCTTCCTGACATAGAATTAACGAAAGTACATTGTGGAATGATATTCACATATATACATATTCACATATTCTGATTATATGTAAGATGAGTGAATATGTCATCAGTTCTTTTGTATTTTACATTAGAATATATTGGAAATGTTACAGAACAACTGTACCAAGATTTGAAAATTATTTTGTTGTATATTGTATAACATCTTTATAATGGATATATTCAAATCAGATGTAATGTTATTGTTTTATAAAATATACAGAGATATTAAATATTATTTAAAAAGCATTTCATTGTTAAATTATCTGTCCTTGTTAAACTGTACACCTATGTTGTATTTCAATTTTATTATGTATATATTAGACCTTATAGTGATACTGTTATAAATAAAAAGGAAATATATCTCTTTACATGGGCAGGGGAAAGTGATCTTGTGTTTTATTGATTTGTAAACAGCTTTAACGCTTCTTTTCGAAAAATATGTGTGGCCCTGAAAAGGGCCGTTGTTTGTTTGACTTGGTCAATGGTCAGATGTTGTTTAACCGCCGAATCCGTAGAGGGTACGTCCCTGCCTCTTCAGAGCGTAGACAACGTCCATGGCTGTGACGGTCTTCCTCTTGGCATGTTCGGTGTAGGTGACAGCATCACGGATGACGTTTTCCAGGAAGACTTTGAGTACACCTCGGGTCTCCTCGTAGATCAGTCCGGAGATACGTTTGACACCACCTCGGCGAGCCAGACGACGGATAGCAGGCTTGGTAATACCCTGGATGTTATCCCTCAACACCTTCCTGTGACGCTTGGCGCCTCCTTTTCCCAGACCTTTTCCTCCTTTACCACGTCCAGACATTGTTGTTTCTTCTTCTGAGTAACCAGCGAGAATGACGACTTAGCGAGCTGAAATTGCCTTTTATAAGATAATTGACGACGCGCTAGTAAACACAGTATTTTGAATCGTTCGGCTCGACATATAGGTGTGATAAATGTAAGATCGTTTGTGATTGGCTGTGGTATTTGAACATGGACAAACATCCTCTTGGAGTAATTAAAAGCAATTAACAGCAATTAACATTGTTCACGAGTGATCAATAAATTAATTGATGAATAAATGACATTATATTTTATGACTGTCAATTTTATGTGATTTTAAAATATTTTTGCAGAAAGTTATAGCAGCGAAAAGTGATCTCCTTATTTATCTATAATCTGAATAAAAGAATTATACAAGGAATTTAGTCAGTATTTGTTTTTAAGAAATGTGTAATTTGATGTAATAAATGTGCAAAAGAGAAATATATTAAATTTCCATTTTGATTGCAATTTGTCCAAGTGAAATTATATTATTACAGGATGAAATTTGTGTATAAACTGCGTTAAAATGGTCTACTTTCTGGACATATATACAAGATTGAACTGTTGTGGGAGAAAAATCGCGATATTTATAATTTCAAATATATGTAGGGTGTATTTTGTCAGTAAAAAAGACAATTGTCACAATATTTCTCGTATATGCGCATTTATATACATGCGTAATTAATATATGAAATATATAGCTTACATAGACATTGTTACACAGTATGTAGATAGGGGTTTATTTTTCTTGTGTTGTGTTTGATTGGACCTATATTTGAGTTTTGATGGTGTGTTGGACCTATGTTTCGTATTGGTAGTTTTCAACAATATAGCTTCTTTTCGAAAAAAATGAGGTGGCCTTGAAAAAGGCCGTTTGTTTTTGTATGTGGTGTGAAACAGCTTAAGCGCGTTCTCCACGGATACGTCTTGCCAGCTGGATGTCCTTTGGCATGATGGTGACACGCTTGGCGTGGATGGCGCACAAGTTGGTGTCCTCGAAGAGTCCGACTAAGTAAGCCTCGGATGCCTCCTGGAGAGCCATCACTGCTGAGCTCTGGAATCGCAGGTCGGTCTTGAAGTCCTGGGCGATTTCACGAACCAGACGCTGGAAGGGGAGTTTCCTGATGAGGAGCTCGGTGCTCTTCTGGTATCTCCTGATTTCACGGAGAGCGACGGTTCCTGGCCTGTATCTGTGTGGTTTCTTGACACCACCGGTGGCTGGTGCGCTCTTACGAGCGGCCTTTGTGGCCAGCTGCTTCCTTGGGGCCTTGCCTCCAGTAGATTTACGTGCTGTCTGCTTGGTACGAGCCATCTTTCTTCTTCAACGATTTAGAGTCGAATGAATGAAGTGTAAGGTCACATAGCGTTCTATTTATTGCCTTTGTTTGTAAACACCGCCGTTACTGTATCGACGGCGATAATTGGCCACCGGCTTTGTATCAACGCATATGATTGGTCAAATCCCTGTACAATGATTGGCTGAAGTAAAACATCGTTTCAATGCTTTTGGAAGTGCAAATTTGCACAAAATTTTGCTATATTGGAAAGTCGCATTTTCATCGGGTTTTCTTTGATAAAAAGGATAAATTGTACATCGGCATACAGTTGAAGATATAAAAAAACTTACAAAATAATTTCCCTCATAGCTTAAAACAATTATTTCATAAAATTAATAAAAATAATTCCTTGTTATCCATTGAAATATGACATATGGTACAAAATAAAGCAGAGGTTGACATAGATTAACTGAATAAATAGACTGACAAAGTGATGGACGAACGGACTTATTTATGAACAAGTTGAAAATCACCAAATTTATGAAGAAATATCAAGTTCGATTAATATGGGTTTTAAGGAAAACACACCTGATAAATATCATATTGGAGTTAGAATATATGTATAATAAAAATAATTATTTTTCTGACATTAACTGTGAAAAAAGAAATAAATAGATAAAACAAAATAAAAACAGCGTATTATTATTTGTTATTTACGAAAAAAAGGTATAAATTATCCAAATGTATGTTTTACTAAACAGGTAATTGTGTGGGAGCTATGTTTGAATTGTGTTTTGTCAACTTATTGCTTCTTTTCTAAAAATGTGGGTAGCCCTGAAAAGGGCTTTTGTGTTTGCTTTTGCTCAGCAAAAGTGCAATTTATGCCTTCTTGGCAGCGGCCTTCTTCTTTGGGGTCTTTGCCTTCTTAGCCTTTGGTGCAGCTTTGGGTTTAGCTGTTTTTGGTTTTGCAGCCTTCTTGGGCGACTTCTTGGCAGCTGGCTTCTTTTTAGGCGTCTTGGCTTTCTTGGGCTTGGCAGCTTTCTTGGTTTCTCCGCCCTCTTTCTTGGCTGGTGCTTTCTTTGGCTTTGCTACTTTCTTTGGCTTGGCAGCTTTGGGCTTGGTTGCCTTCTTGGGTTTCTTGACCTCTTTTTTCTTTTCGCCAACTTTGAAGGAGCCAGATGCACCGGTGCCTTTAGCCTGCTTGAGAGTGCCATTCTTCACGCCAGCTTTCAGAGCTGTCTTGACGCGAGCGTTGACTGCTGTGCCGTTGTCACCGACTTTGTAGTTTGCCATGATGTATTTCAATATGGCTTGCCTGGATGAACCTCCCCTTT
This sequence comes from bacterium, assembly GCA_965233585.1. Classification (GTDB taxonomy): domain Bacteria; phylum SAR324; class SAR324; order SAR324; family NAC60-12; genus CBDDTI01. Next base: position 7,085 of record CBDDTI010000488.1, on the reverse strand, counting down.
CTTTCAGCGCTGTTATGGCTGCAGAAATCATGTCCTTGTACTGCGGGTGGGCTGCAGGAACCTTGGGCTTCTTTGCCTTGGTGACCTTCTTGGGTGTGGCGGTTGCCGTTGATGCCATTTTCAGATGTAGAGATGAACGTCTTCTCAGCTTAAACTGCTATAAGAGAATAAAGCGACTGGGGGCAAAGCGGTGTTTTTGTTTGTACAGTCGCGGACGTCGTTGTAAGCACCATTATTTGTCGAGTACATGAAGTTGGTCGTTGTTTTAAGATAGGCATGTTCAATCCTCGTTTTCTTCTTATTTCACAAAATTTACTGGACACAATAGTTATACAATGATAGAAGAAAACATCTGCTTCAATATTATATAAAAATAATCGTCAATTACTTACATAGAACTGACTTTATATCAATAAAACTATGATATTTGAAGGAAAACGAGGTATTTCAAGTGCCGTTTTCGTAATAAAATGCTATTATTGTAGATATTTCTTGAGATCTTTTGCGTGCTACTATTAGCAGAAATACTATATTTCCCCTTTAAGCCTATTTCCGTGTTCTTCAATCCTAAAAAGTGAATTAAAATACGTTTGAAAATGAATACCGGGTCACATCTGACGTACACGATTTTGTGATAACATTGAATATTTATTCTGAAATAAGTCGTACACATTATTTGAAATATCAAGAAATAACAATGATTTACGTAAAATATGCCAATCCGACAAATAATATTGAGTGAAGTGTTTGACATGTTACTAAACACTGCGTTGTTCAATTCAATACCAGACCATATTGTTCATATATGACAAACGCTCAATAACATTTATGGAAAATTCAGTTTATTTCTCACAGAAGGTTATAAATATGTTGTTGATATTCATGTTCATGGACAAAAATTTATAACAAATAAATATGAAAACAATTTTGATTTTTTTTTTCGTTACTACTCAACACGGCAAATCTGTCAGCTTTCCATTGAACTTAATTATATTCATTTTTTGACACTCATCAAACACGCCATAAGACTTCTAATTACACTTAATTTACAGAATATGTGTCTTTTTTCGTGTATCGATGAATCACAGTGGCTGTTTCATTTATAAGAAATAATGGACATTCAATTCAATTTGAAATATTTTTCATGTTAAACAGAAAATTCACACCTACCATGCAGAAGTCTTTCACGTAGCACCAAGTCTTGTAAGGAGTTGCATGGTTTTGTCTTGGTAGCGTTCTTTATGACGTCATGACAATGACGTTATCGTAACGTCGTTTTGACGCCATGTTTTCACTGTGACTAATGCAGATTTCAGTAACACTATTTTCTGAAGGTTTATTTAGGAGATTACACATATCATGCATATATAAAATTTTATACTCATGCGTTATAATTACACTTATACTTTACATGAATATTCTTAGTTATACGGTGAAATTAAACATAAATATGCGTTGCCATAAAACGATTTCTTTCATTACTTTTTCACTGTACATTTCATGGGGTACAAATATGTAAGATTCAATGATAATGTGGGATCTATGTGCGATAAATCTATCTGTGTTCTACAATAAATTGTTCTATTCATTATCATTTCTAATATTTTATTTCAAAGTGCACTAATTTCCTATGTATTTACATTTATTGAAGTATTGTTTGTGTGATCAGGGGATGTGTGGGATCTATATTTGGGTTTGATATCAGTGTTTTCAACTCAAATGCTTCTTTTCGAAAAATTTTGGTGGCCGTTAAAACGGCCGTTTTGTTGTGCTGTATTGAGGAATACAGTTTACTTGGAGGCCTTGGCGGATTTCTTTGGCAGAAGAACAGCCTGGATGTTGGGGAGGACACCACCCTGGGCGATGGTCACACCGGAGAGGAGTTTGTTCAATTCCTCGTCGTTCCTGATGGCCAACTGCAAGTGTCTTGGGATGATTCTGCCCTTCTTGTTGTCTCTGGCTGCGTTGCCTGCCAATTCCAGAACCTCAGCGGCTAAGTATTCGAGAACAGCAGCCAAGTACACTGGTGCACCAGCTCCTACTCGCTCAGCATAGTTGCCCTTTCTCAACAGACGGTGGATACGTCCGACGGGGAACTGTAGCCCGGCACGGGATGATCGGCTCTTTGCCTTTCCCTTCGTCTTTCCTCCTTTTCCTCGGCCTGACATGTTGCTTATTCTCTTGATGCGATATCAAATCAGAATGAAACCAAAAATCACACCGTCAACCTTTATATACCCACCGCTGGCATTCACACGACACAAACCCAGTCCAGACAAACACAACAACCAATCAACGCACGGCTCTTATAAACACCCTCGGGTTAAGTTTGTAACGACGCCGCTCGATGTATGCTCACTTAAACGTCCGCGCTTAATTACTAAAAGATCGTTTCAATGCCACGCTCAGATCGATGGTATAAAAGCGAAAAATTTACTGCGACGACATCACTTTTCGTTTAGCACGCAAAGCATCAACATGCCACCCAAAGTAAGCAGCAAAGGATCCAAGAAGGCCGCCTCCAAGGCAAAGGCCCAGCGTACTGGGGACAAGAAGAGAAAGAGGAGGAGGAGGGAATCCTACGCCATCTACATCTACAAAGTCTTGAAACAGGTGCACCCCGACACTGGTGTCTCCAGCAAGGCCATGAGCATCATGAACAGCTTCGTCAACGATATCTTCGAGAGAATCGCTGCAGAGGCTTCCAGACTGGCTCACTACAACAAGAGGTCCACCATCACCTCCAGAGAGATCCAGACTGCTGTCCGACTTCTCCTTCCAGGAGAGTTGGCCAAGCACGCCGTCTCTGAGGGAACCAAGGCTGTGACCAAGTACACCAGCAGCAAGTAAACTTGTTTACTCTGCTAACAAACAAACGGCCCTTTTCAGGGCCATCCAAACTTTTCGAAAAGAAGTGATTAAGCTGAACTAAATCAAAACACAAACAGGGGTCCCACACCACATGAATAATGTACATGTTTGAATGTCCAAACTTATAATGTATTGTTACTGTACCTACATATATATTTACACGCAACACACATGTATATATTACATTTACACTTGCATTGTCTTCCTGACATAGAATTAACGAAAGTACATTGTGGAATGATATTCACATATATACATATTCACATATTCTGATTATATGTAAGATGAGTGAATATGTCATCAGTTCTTTTGTATTTTACATTAGAATATATTGGAAATGTTACAGAACAACTGTACCAAGATTTGAAAATTATTTTGTTGTATATTGTATAACATCTTTATAATGGATATATTCAAATCAGATGTAATGTTATTGTTTTATAAAATATACAGAGATATTAAATATTATTTAAAAAGCATTTCATTGTTAAATTATCTGTCCTTGTTAAACTGTACACCTATGTTGTATTTCAATTTTATTATGTATATATTAGACCTTATAGTGATACTGTTATAAATAAAAAGGAAATATATCTCTTTACATGGGCAGGGGAAAGTGATCTTGTGTTTTATTGATTTGTAAACAGCTTTAACGCTTCTTTTCGAAAAATATGTGTGGCCCTGAAAAGGGCCGTTGTTTGTTTGACTTGGTCAATGGTCAGATGTTGTTTAACCGCCGAATCCGTAGAGGGTACGTCCCTGCCTCTTCAGAGCGTAGACAACGTCCATGGCTGTGACGGTCTTCCTCTTGGCATGTTCGGTGTAGGTGACAGCATCACGGATGACGTTTTCCAGGAAGACTTTGAGTACACCTCGGGTCTCCTCGTAGATCAGTCCGGAGATACGTTTGACACCACCTCGGCGAGCCAGACGACGGATAGCAGGCTTGGTAATACCCTGGATGTTATCCCTCAACACCTTCCTGTGACGCTTGGCGCCTCCTTTTCCCAGACCTTTTCCTCCTTTACCACGTCCAGACATTGTTGTTTCTTCTTCTGAGTAACCAGCGAGAATGACGACTTAGCGAGCTGAAATTGCCTTTTATAAGATAATTGACGACGCGCTAGTAAACACAGTATTTTGAATCGTTCGGCTCGACATATAGGTGTGATAAATGTAAGATCGTTTGTGATTGGCTGTGGTATTTGAACATGGACAAACATCCTCTTGGAGTAATTAAAAGCAATTAACAGCAATTAACATTGTTCACGAGTGATCAATAAATTAATTGATGAATAAATGACATTATATTTTATGACTGTCAATTTTATGTGATTTTAAAATATTTTTGCAGAAAGTTATAGCAGCGAAAAGTGATCTCCTTATTTATCTATAATCTGAATAAAAGAATTATACAAGGAATTTAGTCAGTATTTGTTTTTAAGAAATGTGTAATTTGATGTAATAAATGTGCAAAAGAGAAATATATTAAATTTCCATTTTGATTGCAATTTGTCCAAGTGAAATTATATTATTACAGGATGAAATTTGTGTATAAACTGCGTTAAAATGGTCTACTTTCTGGACATATATACAAGATTGAACTGTTGTGGGAGAAAAATCGCGATATTTATAATTTCAAATATATGTAGGGTGTATTTTGTCAGTAAAAAAGACAATTGTCACAATATTTCTCGTATATGCGCATTTATATACATGCGTAATTAATATATGAAATATATAGCTTACATAGACATTGTTACACAGTATGTAGATAGGGGTTTATTTTTCTTGTGTTGTGTTTGATTGGACCTATATTTGAGTTTTGATGGTGTGTTGGACCTATGTTTCGTATTGGTAGTTTTCAACAATATAGCTTCTTTTCGAAAAAAATGAGGTGGCCTTGAAAAAGGCCGTTTGTTTTTGTATGTGGTGTGAAACAGCTTAAGCGCGTTCTCCACGGATACGTCTTGCCAGCTGGATGTCCTTTGGCATGATGGTGACACGCTTGGCGTGGATGGCGCACAAGTTGGTGTCCTCGAAGAGTCCGACTAAGTAAGCCTCGGATGCCTCCTGGAGAGCCATCACTGCTGAGCTCTGGAATCGCAGGTCGGTCTTGAAGTCCTGGGCGATTTCACGAACCAGACGCTGGAAGGGGAGTTTCCTGATGAGGAGCTCGGTGCTCTTCTGGTATCTCCTGATTTCACGGAGAGCGACGGTTCCTGGCCTGTATCTGTGTGGTTTCTTGACACCACCGGTGGCTGGTGCGCTCTTACGAGCGGCCTTTGTGGCCAGCTGCTTCCTTGGGGCCTTGCCTCCAGTAGATTTACGTGCTGTCTGCTTGGTACGAGCCATCTTTCTTCTTCAACGATTTAGAGTCGAATGAATGAAGTGTAAGGTCACATAGCGTTCTATTTATTGCCTTTGTTTGTAAACACCGCCGTTACTGTATCGACGGCGATAATTGGCCACCGGCTTTGTATCAACGCATATGATTGGTCAAATCCCTGTACAATGATTGGCTGAAGTAAAACATCGTTTCAATGCTTTTGGAAGTGCAAATTTGCACAAAATTTTGCTATATTGGAAAGTCGCATTTTCATCGGGTTTTCTTTGATAAAAAGGATAAATTGTACATCGGCATACAGTTGAAGATATAAAAAAACTTACAAAATAATTTCCCTCATAGCTTAAAACAATTATTTCATAAAATTAATAAAAATAATTCCTTGTTATCCATTGAAATATGACATATGGTACAAAATAAAGCAGAGGTTGACATAGATTAACTGAATAAATAGACTGACAAAGTGATGGACGAACGGACTTATTTATGAACAAGTTGAAAATCACCAAATTTATGAAGAAATATCAAGTTCGATTAATATGGGTTTTAAGGAAAACACACCTGATAAATATCATATTGGAGTTAGAATATATGTATAATAAAAATAATTATTTTTCTGACATTAACTGTGAAAAAAGAAATAAATAGATAAAACAAAATAAAAACAGCGTATTATTATTTGTTATTTACGAAAAAAAGGTATAAATTATCCAAATGTATGTTTTACTAAACAGGTAATTGTGTGGGAGCTATGTTTGAATTGTGTTTTGTCAACTTATTGCTTCTTTTCTAAAAATGTGGGTAGCCCTGAAAAGGGCTTTTGTGTTTGCTTTTGCTCAGCAAAAGTGCAATTTATGCCTTCTTGGCAGCGGCCTTCTTCTTTGGGGTCTTTGCCTTCTTAGCCTTTGGTGCAGCTTTGGGTTTAGCTGTTTTTGGTTTTGCAGCCTTCTTGGGCGACTTCTTGGCAGCTGGCTTCTTTTTAGGCGTCTTGGCTTTCTTGGGCTTGGCAGCTTTCTTGGTTTCTCCGCCCTCTTTCTTGGCTGGTGCTTTCTTTGGCTTTGCTACTTTCTTTGGCTTGGCAGCTTTGGGCTTGGTTGCCTTCTTGGGTTTCTTGACCTCTTTTTTCTTTTCGCCAACTTTGAAGGAGCCAGATGCACCGGTGCCTTTAGCCTGCTTGAGAGTGCCATTCTTCACGCCAGCTTTCAGAGCTGTCTTGACGCGAGCGTTGACTGCTGTGCCGTTGTCACCGACTTTGTAGTTTGCCATGATGTATTTCAATATGGCTTGCCTGGATGAACCTCCCCTTTCTTTCAGCGCTGTTATGGCTGCAGAAATCATGTCCTTGTACTGCGGGTGGGCTGCAGGAACCTTGGGCTTCTTTGCCTTGGTGACCTTCTTGGGTGTGGCGGTTGCCGTTGATGCCATTTTCAGATGTAGAGATGAACGTCTTCTCAGCTTAAACTGCTATAAGAGAATAAAGCGACTGGGGGCAAAGCGGTGTTTTTGTTTGTACAGTCGCGGACGTCGTTGTAAGCACCATTATTTGTCGAGTACATGAAGTTGGTCGTTGTTTTAAGATAGGCATGTTCAATCCTCGTTTTCTTCTTATTTCACAAAATTTACTGGACACAATAGTTATACAATGATAGAAGAAAACATCTGCTTCAATATTATATAAAAATAATCGTCAATTACTTACATAGAACTGACTTTATATCAATAAAACTATGATATTTGAAGGAAAACGAGGTATTTCAAGTGCCGTTTTCGTAATAAAATGCTATTATTGTAGATATTTCTTGAGATCTTTTGCGTGCTACTATTAGCAGAAATACTATATTTCCCCTTTAAGCCTATTTCCGTGTTC
>CBDDTI010000487.1:0-21728 GCA_965233585.1 bacterium | reverse complement strand
AATAATTTGGTATAATAACCATGCCCACGTGATTAATGATGTTGCCATGGCAACCAGTTTCTGACTCATAGGTTTTAGAAAATTGAAAAAATGGTGATTTTTTTGTTTTAAGTTCACGTTTGTACACTTATAGTGCTTTTTGTTGTAAAAATGGTCTTTGCTTGGGACTAGTTTTTGTATTATATCAAAATTTTTCAACATCGAATATTTGGGGAGGAGGGGTGGGGTAAAATTTGTCACTTTTTTGCTTTGACAAATATGCTGCTCTATTTTCGAAATAGCACTTCCAAAATCATTTGTTTGGGTAATAAACATTAGTTTGATACTTCTTTTATACATTCTGAGCTTTTTCCCCTTTGAAAGTTGCTTTACGTTATAATTTTAACAAAAAAAACGAAAATCCAAGATGGCGGATCCAAGATGGCGGACAACCATTTCAAATTTTAAATTTTATTGCTTCCTATTGCTTTTTCTCGCTGTACAAGTGTTTCCTTGTTACTAGTTCATAAAAAGGATAACAAAAAAAAAAGACAAAATATGTTTATCAGGGGGAGGGGTAAGTATATTTTACGCATCTAAGTGGAGAAATAATAAGAAGCATTATAAAATCGAATATGACGTCGCTGTGACGTCATCATTGGGCGTAGAGAGTCAAAACTAAGTGTGGGCTTCTTTGTACGGAGATGATCATTGTGTGTAAATTTCATGACCCTAGCGTTATTGGTTCCAGAGATACAGAGGGGGGGGGGGTCCGAGGAGCCCCCCTCCCCACCCCCCAAGTCAGAGATTGACCAAAAAAGCCCAGTCTGAATAGGGTTAAGAGATGTGATGGGCCAATCTTACCCCAATTATGACTGTACTCGCGCTGATCACGCGCGTTCTTCATCAGTGCACGTTACATTTTGCGGTAGCTCGAAACATATTTTATAAAAGTAATATTTGGGAAAAAAAAAATTAGCAGGTAAAAAGTGTCGAACATATAGAACCATGGATTATAAAACGACTGGATTGGAAACTAGTGATCACTTGGAGTGTTTCCGGTTCGCTGATTGGCTGATACTTTGGTCAAGATGGCCGCAACATAGTGGAAATTTGTGACGTGAAGAAATGGCGTAAGTATAGCAAAATTATAAGGATTTGTGTCCAACTTGGGTTCATACGGATCGTTTTACCGCTTTTTTTATTTGAGAGTTGTAATGCTTTATCTTTTGTTTTACGGCGATTTCAACCCGACCAAGCCACGCGTGAAATCTTCAAGGTAACCACTTGATGTTGTTGTTTACTTCGATTTTGCCTTGTTTCTGAGAAAATCGCGTCACAGAATAAGGTCTTTTAGGTTCAAGAATGGATAAAGTGTTGTGTATTTTGTGACGCATTTATTGGTATGTTTTTCAGGTAACTGCTACTGAAATTCTGGATTACTTGATAGAATTTGCTTGAAATTGTGGCTTGAGCTTAATTAAACGACGTTTTCTTGCAAATAAAAGACAACACGATAAACTTTTTCGTGATAAATTGTCGTCGTGGCGTAGGTGTGCGGTATGCGTGGAGAGGTCAGGCAGTTTTCAATAAGCGAGGCGATATTAAAAATTCTTTCACTTCATATATTGGTAGAAAAATAATATTGAGCTTGTTGACATGATATATTTTGACAGTTGTTGAGTGGAAGTAATAAAAACATTGCCATTTGTCGAAGGTTGAATTATTGTGTGATTTTTTTCAATGTGTTTTAGCTTAGTTTAGGCATCTTTACTTCTTTTTTTTTGTAACTTATCATTTAGAATAAATTGTAAAATAATGATGCCATGATAAAGCCACAGCTCCAAATTACAGTATGTGTAAATCATTCGTAAGGTGAGATGTGAATAATAATATTTTACTATCCACTGCACTTTGTTGAGTGCAAATAACACCCAAAACGCCCAAAATTAAAAACAATATCACATGGTGTTTGTACTCCAGAGGACCAGTTAGACAGGTTTGGTTGCTGTTGACCAATCAATTAGCGAGATTTCCCATGCCAATTCCATTCCGCTTTGATATCCCTTCCTGGACACCAGTGTTTGACTAGCACGTGGATGGTGCTTCTCCACACCGGAGATTTTACTGCTTTTATTGTCCCCCCCCCCCCTCCCCCTCCCCCCACCCAGAGACACTTACATTTAAAACTGAAAATGTGTATAAAGGGGGTAAGTTTCTAAAGAAACTGTGGTGCTGCGTCGGTGGGAGTACTACAAGATAATTTGGTTTTATCAACTGAGTTGACAATGTAAGTTAGCCACCGTAAAGAGATTCGAAAGTTGACGTTTTGAGCGTTAGCCCTCCTATTTGAGGAACAGGTGAAGACAGTATTACTATTTTCTGAAGTCTAAAAATGTGTATGCTATGGTCACGAGGCCTGTCTATGTTGGGAGGCGGCGTGGTCGAGTGGTTTAGGGCGCTGGATTTGAAATCTGGAGGTCCCTGGTTCAAATCCTCCACCCTACCACTATCTGGATTTGTTCTCGGTAGTCCCGAGTTCAACTCCTGCGCGCGCAACATTTGTTGCGGACACAAATTTTGCGTCCAGGACACAAAATGTTTCTGATTTTGTTCAAAAACATTTTGTGTCCGCAACAAATGTTTCCCAGTTTGCGCAGCCCAAGAAACATCATGGGCAACAATGTTTCCGCAACAATGTGTCCTCGTTTACCAGGGATTTTAGAGGTGCTACAGATTTGTGTGAAATCTTTTGTAATAATAGTCTAGTTCTCTCTTTCCATCAAAGTGATTATGTCGCTGCAACAAAATTCAACAAGATCTACTTTACAAATTCTTTAGCTAAGGAAAGGAGTTGCGTCATGGTTTGTGCATCTTTAAAAGTGTAGCCTAAATTTGTCCAGTTTTTCGTTTGGAATCCATGCCAATTTTTTCAGTTTTCAACTATCCTTATTCCTTTATGGTTTATTTTCACTAAGTATGGTGTTTTTCTATAGTTACAGTTAAGTATATTTTCAGCTTTCCTTCAATTTACAGGTGAATTTGTAGCATGACATTTTTGAAACAAACATTTATAGGTAAATTGCTGAGTTAAAAAAAGAATGTAATTTGTTTTGTATTTATATTATTGCTTCTATTTGTTCCTTGGACTTGTCTTCAGTAATATTTTTGGGCGGGCCTCTGTGACCATATGTTATCTTAGTTTATTAAGCAAGCATTACAAGGAATGTGGTTTAGAACTTGTTGCAACAGTAAGGCATATTAACCCAGACCTGAGAAAAGAGTCCTTTGACTCAGACAGCTAGCAACAGTACCACAAGTCAACTGGTCCATTGAGTAGAGTGAATACAATTAAAACATTCCATCCAAGTTAATTACAATGTTGATCTTAAAGTGTGTGTATAAAAGTAGAGAAATTAACATCGGTTCCCTGGAATTCTCATCCTGCTTTGATTCCTCAAAATTTTGTCAGTCTCAGTCACTCATTCATAAACTGATTGGAATTCCACACCAAAACATGTACAATGACATCATGCCAAGACACTGGTATTTCCTTCATGAGTCCAGTATTAAAAAAGCTATTACCAATCAAGAAAGTTTGGTTTCCAAAATTAGATGAAAACACCTTTCAAGAAGAAATTAGTGCACATAGTTTATGGATTCAGAAGATGAAGATGGAAGTATTTAATCTCATATGATGGGGAAGTATGAGCCTTACAGACATGGCCAGTTAATAATCATGGGCCAACGAGACATTGAAAAAGATATGTGTATGATCAAGCCTTTTAAAGCGTTTATGTAACTTTTTGAGCCACTATTTTTCTTTGCACACTGACTCACCATCCCTGGATCATGGAAGATGGAAATGTGAATAGAGCAATGACATCAAATGAAAACCAGGAAGAAAATTTAAGATCTTGCTGGACTAAGAACCAGTCATTTCTAATCTTTCACATATATTTTTATTCTTGCCTAATGACAAAATAATGTTAAAGTGCAAAAAGGTCCACAGGATGTAATGCACCTATCAATGTTACGCTGCTGGGTGTTGGTGGGGGGGGGGGGGGGGTGGGGGGGGGAGGCCGGATATAGACGGGAACTGAACTGAACTGAGCTGAAAGTTTCTGTTCAAATACCCCACCCCAGGGCATTTGTAGATTGTCAAAATAGCAACTAAAAGTCAATAAAACGTTGCTAGAAAGGCCATTAAAACGGTCAAAAGTCCCCACTACAAGACGATGACTACTGTCAAATCCCCCACCTATGCCCGGCTTTCCCCCCCCCCCTCCCCCAGCGGCTTAACATTGATAGGTGCATAAGTACAACAACAACAACAACATTGACTTTATTTTCACAATTATCAAAAGGCCTTTGTAGCCCGCAGTTTTGTTCTTGAACTCCCCATGTGTGACCAAAAAATATTTTCTCCTCAATATCAATATATTATTGTCAAGCAAACAGGTATTAAATGAGAACAAGGACAAATATCAACCACATGTAAAGGAGATTGTTTGATTTAATTAACACCACTGAATTATCAAAACTAACAAAATGAGAAATGTATGGCGGACAGAAGAATTCATATGCAAGTCTTGTGAGTGGAAGGGTCAACACAAAGCTTACTGTATATTATAAATGCATACTGACAGCATTTGAAGACATCTGTGCTTCTGGATGCCGTTCTCGTGAATTCAACTGAATGTGTTGAGCAAGTAAAGAGCGTCGAAACGAAAAGTTGAAAGGTCAACTTGAAAAAGACAGGCTCCCTCTGTTAATGTCACGTACATCACTCTCTGCCTGGTTCCCGACACCCGATGTCATTTTGCGAGAAAGAAAACCAAACAAAAGCAATTACAAAACATTAATATTTGAAAACCTGGAAGATTCTTGCGGGCCTCTGATTTGACAAACATTAGTTATCGTGAATGTGTACGCTTCAGCCGTTGCTAAACGTCTTCAAGAAAACCTTTCTACGTCCGATTTGCTGCCCGTAAGCAACAAGGAGATGTCCAATGCATATGGAGGCATCGGCTTTTGTAAAGAAGAAGCGAAAACTTTCGCACAATTACTTTTGCACTGGGATCACAGGATGAATAATGGCCAACCGATCAAAATACCATTTTTGTGACGTCACAAATTTCCACTAGGTTGCGACGGTCAAGTCAGCAAGTTTCCAATCCAGTCTCTCTATTATCCATGATAGAACAATATTATGTAAAATCTTTAGAAATATCACACTATTTAAAACGACGTGGACGTAAAGCGTTTGTAGAGTTGTTATTTTCACGGGTCATAATTTGCATCACAGAGTAACAGTTTCGTGCACTCTTTCACCGATATCTTTTTTTCCTTCCGATAAAATTTTTTAGCTTTTCTTTAAATTAAGGAGGATAGTATGTAAACTATGATTATGCAATAAAAAATATAGTTCACCATGTTCGTTTTAAAGAAAACGAACATTTATTTCGCCATCGAGCTTAGCTTGAGGGAAATTTATTTCGTTGTGTACGTGCACGCGCTAATTTGCGGCGCTAATGACGCAAAAACCGTGCGCAGTAGTGATGCACAATGCAATACTGAAGAATCACCTTAATAACAGTGTAGTTCAAGAGGCTACTGTATGCTCAAAACTTTTTAATTCCGGCAGAATGTTTACAGTGTAGCTCTTTCCAAAAACAATTGCTTTGGGATTATGACTGTTTTGATATATATACGTCCAGCATGAGCCATGGCCTTGCAACTCATTTTGCTACGAAGTGATTAGGGAATTCATGCCGATACAAAACTTATCAGTCATGATTCGGCTTTTTCACTTGCTTGCATCTTACTAACATCGGACTTTATTCGGCGGGCCCGACAACCTGAGCAGAAGCCATCTTCAGAGTCAAGTAAATAGTATCAGTCGATGATGTTCAGTAAGTCTAGTTCGTTGTAAGCGAAACATTGACGAGACCAGCGCAACTAGTTTGTGACGACAACAAATACCTTGAAAGTGCTTTTCTCAAGAACAACTACAACACTGCCTTGATAATTATTAGACGAAACATTTTCCGACCTACTGAAGCTGACGTAACGAACAATAACCCGACACCTGTTACTACGGTGACCATACCTCACATTAAGGGTTTTTCTTACGGATGTTACAGCCCTACAACATCTGTGTCGCCCACAAACCTACAACTACTTAACGACACTTACTGACCAACGTTAAAGACAGAGACGAACCCAACAACAGACAAGGAGCAGTTTACAAGATCAAATGCTCCGGCTGCCAGCCTTCCTTGCATTGGCGAGACTGGCAGAAAACTTAACACGAGACTGACTGAACACAAACGAGCCACGAGAAATGGTGATGCAAACAATCACATTAGTGTGCATCATCAACTGACAAACCACAACATTGACTGAGACTCTGCTCAATGCTTAACCTAAAGTAAAACCTATTTTCAACCACTGACTCTGGAAAGCTGGTACGGTAACTTAGAACAAACGCCTCTTAACAGATGTCAACAACTACCGGCGCCTTACAAACGACTTATCCACGACAAAAACGAAACCGACAAAAGGACTGCTAATAGACGGACTTAATTTTGAGTAACAAAATATGGACCTCAAACCGACTAATTTGACTAACAAAAGACGGATCGAAACCGACCAATGACTGATAACAAACCTAACACGAGGCTTTCAGCCAATACCATTATGGCTTAACTGACCAATTGCTTCAAACGAACTAGACTTATAACATCATCCACTGACAAACACTATTCACTTGACGTTAAAGGTGACTTCAGCTCAGGTTGTCGAAACGTCAGTCACCAACAACAGCTCTTTTCAGAACTACACTCAGCCGGACAATCCCACAATACGAACTACTGATATTCCTGGGTACAAACCATTTACTAAGAGATAATTCTGTAATCGGCCCTGTAAGATTCCGCACAAGAAAAACATGTTCAACAAGAGATATTGCTCTCTAAATCACAGGGCAAGGTAAACTAGCTTAATGCGCATAAAGGAAAAGATTTTTACAGATTTATAGTAATAGTAACATTAGTTGAACCTAAGGGGAGGAAGAGTAATAAATAGTGGAGCCGAGAAGAACAGGCTTATCTGATACCGCTTTCTGATAATATCAGGGAACTTTAGTAACCACGACGACGACGCCGAGGACGACGCCAGCAGAAAAATGAATTTATATTTTACCAGCGAAATATGCGATTGTCTAGATCTGTTCTAAACGCGTGCTTAAGCTAAAAATGCAACGACGGCGCTCAATTCTAAATGGAAATACCACAACATAGCTGTCGTCTTCCACTTTTCGTAGACGGCGCAGAGTAATGCAAAGAAATGTACAAAGATTTATAACGCACGTGCACAGCCGTTGTTTCGCTCATGAAGCCATTTGTTTGATGACAGTCTTGCTGCTGTCGTCGTAGTTTTCTTAAGCTCCCTAATGAAGCTAGGTACCTTTCATTCTTTGTGGATGCCTCCTCGTTGAATATGTTTAATACCTTTTAACAGATAAGATACCAGTTAGTCAGTGAACAGGTCAGGGCAAATAAATAGCAAACTCAAGACACCAACAGATTTCCATACTAGTATAGGTAATCATAGGGTTTCGAGTTCAATTTGGAATTAATTTGCACGAGTGAATTTCAGCTTTTTGAAAAACTCACAAGTGCTATTAATTTCGAATTGAACAAGAAAAATCGTATGATTACTTATCAATAATTCAAACATGAAAAACTTTCGCGCGGAAAAAGTGCCGGCAGATGTTTCTTGAAGCCATTTTACGCAATCGAGAAAACTTTTTTTTTTCAGAATCTCCGTACAAATTTTTTGTCATTGCTTTACATGATATCATTGGCCTACAAAATTACTGATTGACTTTCTACCAATCATAATCCAGAATTACGATGTGTACTTTGCACTGGTGTTACACTTTTCGCACTGCTCTCATCCAATCAGATCGAATCGAGTAATTTTTTCATGTGTATTATTTTGTCATTTATATTGATAATCCTCGACTGTGGTCTTGTTGAATTACTTTTTGGCGTCATCAGTTAACAAAAGAGGAGAAAAAAAGTAGAGAAAAGCAGGAAAAAAGTCAAACGAGGCATGATAAATTGCGTCAAAACATCATCAAAGTTTCCATAAAAAAAAACTGACGTCAATTTGGTCAAGTGCAGCGAATAAATAATATGAAGGAAAAACAGGGGCACCCACCGGAGGTGTTCCGCAAAAAAAGGTGTTCCGCAGTACACCTTCAGCTGGCTGGGAAATTTTTAATTGCTTGTAGCCTCTGCTGGGAATTACTGACTTTTTCAATGATTTCAAGCCGCGCTGGCTGGGAAATACTTACTTTTCTTCTAGCATTTCAAGCCGAGCAGAAGGAGCTGAAGGATGACGACTGAAAATGAGCCCTTTCACCACTCCCTCAGTGGTGACAAAGTGGTAACCACTGGCTAAAGTGATCGCGTTTGCGGAAAAAAAACGATTTTTCGTGCGCGCGGGATTTTGCAAGATTAAGCGTTATTGTGAGCGAATGTATTCTGTATCTTCCTCATTTACATGTAAGTTAATTTTCCATTGTTTTGTTATCTGCATGCTGAAGTTCTAGCGATGATCCTCTACAGTTGAGACGAATTGAATGAGCTAACAGCAGTATTTTCATTCACAGTTTTGACAGTTTTGCCGAGGTGTCGGTTCGAGAGACAGCAACGATTCTCCAAACACAGCTGGAATCAAAAGGTGAGACTTTATCCTGTACTTTTACGATGAAAAATTGATTAATTGAGTTAATTTCTTTCGAGAACCCCAGGCTGTAGAGAACAAACATGTGCCAAAAAATAAAACGTTCTACAGCTGAGACGAATTGAATGAGCTAACAGCAGTATTTTCATTCACAGATTCAGCAGGTTTGCCATGGTGTCGGTTCGGCTGCCCGCTCTCGGTTCGAGAGTCAGCAACGATTCTCTAAACACAGCTGCAAACAAAAGGTAAAAGACTTGATCCTGTACTTTTACGGTAAAAATTTGATTAATTCAGTTAATTTCTTTCGAGAACTCCAGGCTGTAGAGAACAAACATGCGCCAAAAAATAAAATGTATAATCGTTAACACATTGCCAATTTCGTGTTTTCATTCCGGCAAATTCAACATTGACTGGCAAATGTCTGAATTTGTTGGAAGATGTTCTGGTATTTAATACTCAAATTATGGTGGTATACTATATGGCTTGAAGTTTTCAATAAATCAACTGTTGTGAATTCCTTCGATTCACAAGCTTGGAAACAATTATATTTTGCTACCAGGTCATTTGCCTGTTCAGGGGAAATTTTGGCAGGGCGTGAAGTTTGTCTGGGCAGACATTATTTTATGTTCCACTGAGTGAAATTTAGGCCTTTGTTTGACATTGCTCCTGATCAATTTATTAGGACAGACTAACATGGACAAAGGTCATCAGCTGTTTTGTGTGGGCTTGGGTTGGGGACTTGGGTACTCAAAATGTATGAATAAATATTGATTCTGTGGGCAAAGGTCCACTGGTAGGTCCACTGGTGGAAATGAAACTGATCATCAGCTGTTTTGTGTGGGCTTGGGGGCTTGGGTACTCAAAATGTATGAATAAATATTGATTCTGTTTATTAGTGTTTTTGTGCATTGTATATGACAGTAATTGTTATTATGACCAACGTTATACATTTTTTTACTTGGCAGATCTTTTACTATTCCTTTTTGACTATCGAAAACTTATCATGTATCTTCTTACTAACAAGGTTGAGTTAGGCTTGTGACGATGAGCATTCATTGCTTGTTCATTCTTGTGACCCTCTCTCTTCCACCAGGTTGAGTTAGGCTTGTGACGATGAGCATTCATTGCTTGTTCATTCTTGTGACCCTCTCTCTTCCATCAGGTTGAGTTAGGCTTGTGACGATGGGCATTCATTGCTTGTTCATTCTTGTGACCCTCTCTCTTCCATCAGGTTGAGTTTGGCTTGTGACGATGAGCATTCATTGCTTGTTCATTCTTGTGAACCTCTCTCTTCCACCAGGTTGAGTTAGGCTTGTGACGATGGGCATTCATTGCTTGTTCATTCTTGTGACCCTCTCTCTTCCATCAGGTTGAGTTTGGCTTGTGACGATGAGCATTCATTGCTTGTTCATTCTTGTGAACCTCTCTCTTCCACCAGGTTGAGTTAGGCTTGTGACGATGGGCATTCATTGCTTGTTCATTCTTGTGACCCTCTCTCTTCCATCAGGTTGAGTTAGGCTTGTGACGATGAGCATTCATTGCTTGTTCATTCTTGTGACCCTCTCTCTTCCATCAGGTTGAGTTTGGCTTGTGACGATGGGCATTCATTGCTTGTCATTCTTGTGACCCTCTCTCTTCCATCAGGTTGAGTTAGGCTTGTGACGATGGGCATTCATTGCTTGTTCATTCTTGTGACCCTCTCTTTTCCACCAGGTTGAGTTAGGCTTGTGACGATGGGCATTCATTGCTTGTTCATTCTTGTGACCCTCTCTCTTCCATCAGGTTGAGTTTGGCTTGTGACGATGACCACTCATTGCTTGTTCATTTTTGTCACCCTCTCTCTTCCACGAGGTTGAGTTCTTTGTTTTTCTATGTGACAACTCTTAAATTTGCACTCGCCTTAAGTGAATGTCTGCTTATTCAAGTTTTTGAGATGAAGATGTTCAACAGTTTGTAGAGCCATGGTAACAATTTTATTTTGTAATTAATTAATGTCAATGAGAAGTTTATTTGTTTGGGGCATTTTAACAGTCAGGCTTTTGTGGCTGCTGTTGACATAACTATTTCTGATGCCTAACTTGGTCACATTTTGCATCATGATAAGAAATAGATGTAAATACCTCAGCAGCTTTTGTTTGGCAATAAAGTAATTGACTGATGACGTGTTGCAAAGGGTTTGAGTTCAAGAAATAGCCATCAGTGTTCCTTTACTTTTTTACAAATGATATTAATAACTTTAATTTCATGAGGCCATAACTTCATCTGAAAATGTCATTGAATCAGTCATACTATTTGTCTGTAAGTTTTTTTTCTTGTTAATTTATTTTGCAGTTGACCATGGAGAGGACGTGCATATGGAAAATTTTGAGCAAATCTGGAGATGGTAGAGTGAAGTAAAAATTGTATGTAATCTTTATGATACGAGATCATTGTACCTGTTTTTTGCTAACTCACTGTTCACTGTATGTCAGAATTACGCGAACTAGCTAATAAATATTTGGCAGTGAAAAGTAATTGTCCAATTGTTTTACTCATAAAATAATTTATTGTCAATTAACCTTTTTGCATAACAGCCAAGCAACATCATGACTCCCACCATTTGGTGGGAGAAGTTTTAAAATATTATTATTTGAATTGTTATTTGAATTTGAATTGTTTTCCTCATGTGTGGAAGCAAAAGAAGGCCAAAACTAAAGGAATACTTTTTTGAATAATTAATGTCTTTTTCAATTGCTGGCTGGCAAAAAATCAGCAGACAGTCAGCTGGCTGGGAATTTCCCTACCAACGTAGCTGGGAAGTGGAACTTTTCTTACCATCCTGCTGGGAGTGCGGAACAGATATTTTTTTCCCAGCAACAGAAAAAAAAATACTAAAAAGGCCTTGAAAGCGTTTACTTATCATTGTTATGGGCTGTATGTTGAATTTTGTGAAAATGTTTCGTTGGGTGCCCCTGGAAAAAGACGCCTAAACTTGCGGTAGATAAAGATAAGCGAATTTCGAACACTGTCAATAGCTTCTCTCCCTTTTCCCTTTGTGATTTGCTACTTAAAACAGTCAATAGAATTTCATTGGTTAAAAAGTTGATAGTTTGACAGCTAAAAGTCGATTTCTTAAATTAAAATTTTATTCGACTTTACTCTTGTTAATGATAAAAATAAACCCATCAGCGCGCGAGAAATTAGACAGTTAGTGTAAAACAAAAACAAATTGACGTCAGTTTTTCTTGTGCCTGTTCTGTTTTTGACCATGAATCTCATCATAATATTTTCAAGAGTCTAACTTTCACGATGTTATGACGAAATTCATGATCAGTAACAAGACAGACGCATGAAAAACTGACGTCAATCTGTTTCATTGATACTTTAATTTTGAAGAAAAACACCTTGCAGCTCGACGTTCAGCTAGAACCTTGGGTTAGGGCTGGCGTTAAATGACTGAATTGAAAAACGCCAACAAAAAACTAAAAGCAAAAAAAACGTACAGTGTAGTCCCACTGTAACGAACGCCAATGGGAAAAGGAAAAAAAAATTCGAGATCGAGAAACATTCAACACCCGCATATGAGAACAATCAAATTAAGAATATGATCAAAGTGGCTATGAGCCACTCAACTTGGAAAATGGATCGTTTCTAAACAGTGACAAATTTGATGCCACCGACTTGAGGTTTTAATCCGAAGGATACAGTTGACGTTAAAGCCCACTTAAGATAGGGTATTGTGAACGTGGACGTTAGATGTGCACCTTTTTCAAACTACTGTCTTATGTTCAATCTCTATTAAAGTTGTATTGAAAGGGGGTCTGGGGGTCCTCCAAAAGAATTTTTTTACTGAAATATGTACAAAATTGGGCAATTCTAGGCCTTTCTAAACACATCAAATGACATATACCAGTGATGCAACAACAAGAGGGTAGATGGCATTTATGTAATATGCATAATTTGATAGTGATCAGATTTGAAAATTACATAATACATGTAGGTAGACAATTTATATATTGAAATCTGTAGGTATACATGTACATTGTTGACCAATTAAAGAAGGATATTTATACAAATGTATATAAAAAGTATTCTAGAGGTTTTTAAGTTAGCAAAGTTTAGAAAATATTGATTCATTGGCGAGCGAAGCGAGCTAAGAAAATTTTGAAAAAAAATTGCGTTTTTAACCACAAAATATGAGCAAATTGTGAAATCAGAACATTTGCCCCGACCAAAAGTGGGATGGGGGTGGGGCTGGGGGGGGGCACAAACCCACTTGTGCCCCCCCCCCCCTTTAAAAGTGGGGGGGGGGGGCATGTGCCCCTACCCCTCACCCTTCTCCTGCGCCCTTGGTAAGAAATACATGCATCATCAGACCGAGATACTTAGTACATTTGTAAGTAATCACGGAAATTTAAATTGAAGTTAAAAGGAAAACAAAAACAAATACAAAAAAAAAAAAAAAATCACAAGACGACTTTGCATTGAATCATATGATGAGATGCGAAATACAGTCATATGAGAAAAGTTATTCTTTGTATTTATATATACATTTTTGTACAATGTTTGTTCGGTTTTCAATACCATTTTATTACAATATGAATATTTTAACATGTTTAAAGTTAAATCAAGGGTAGAGTGGTTCTTTTTTAATTCCTTGGTTAAATATATTTTCCTTTTGAATATATGGTATATTTTCATATTTACATGAGAATAAAGTGACCGACTATCGGCAGATAGTGTTATGTTATTCTGTTGAAGGGTATCAGAAAGGAATGCAAACCTTTACCATGGGCGTACCAGCTTACGTAACGAAGTTAGCGTAGCGCTATGCCTATGGTGATCTACAGTGGCTCGATCTGTAAAACGATCAATCTTGGACTATAGGTTTTCGTATTTTAAAAGCAAAAAAAAATTACACCGGGGGGGGGGGGGGAGGTGTCCCCAACCCCTCCCTAAATCCACCACTGTGAATCCGACCCTGGTCGTTCAACGGACAAACTTACTAACTAGGCCTAAGTGAGTCCGAGCCAAAGATTGTAGGCGGACACGATCGAACCGATATATTGAACAAATTGACGTTGTAGCGAATTGACTTCAATAATTATATTAGCCGAGTTAATTCGGGCGAAAGTCATCATGTAACAACATCAACACCATGTAAGAGTCCCATCTAAATATACCAGGGGTAAAAGATTGAGAGAAGAAATAGAAGATAGAAGGTATTGCCACTATTGGTACTGCAAAACATGATTAATGGCATGATGCCTGTATTATTTGGAGGGGGGGGGGGGGGTGGCAGTCTTTGAATTGACGAAATGCCCGAAAACTGTCTGTCTGACCATCCGTCTTCTTTCCGTCCGTCCGGCGTCAACAATTGCGTTTAGCAGTTGCGTGTACAGTATAACACAAACTATAAGATGTCAGGGCTGAGGCTATCATTTTTATGCCCCCGCCATAAAATGGCAAGGGGGCATTTAGTGTTTGCTTTGTCCGTATTTCCATCCTTCCGTCATTCTGTCGTTCCGTCCTTCCGTCACATCAAAGTTTGTCTTCTCAACTCCTCCTTACATCCTTGCATGGATTTGAATGAAACTTGGTACAGATGTTGTACCACAAGTCTAGAAGTGCATGTGGGGAGATAAATCATGTTCAACATATTTGGCAGAGTTATGGTCCTTGACACTTAGAACTTTTACACAGGTTCCCCTCCACAGTTTCTTTGACGAAATGCGGAAACGCCATGCAGGTGTGTTCGCAACATTGAATCAGCCATAAATCCTTTATAATGCAACGTCTTTGCCCAAGTTATATCAGAGCTACAGATAAGGCGCGTAAAAGCGTAAATCGGCAAAAACGCATTGGAAAAATAAACAGGGCGTAAAAATACGCATTAGCATATCACGGTATGCATTAGGTGTCCAAAGCAGTGCGTAACAATTATCAAAACTAAAACAAAAGAAAAACTCTGGATTGAAGAGGTCCATCTGTCTGTCCGTTTGCCAACATATTGTCAAGTATTATGGATTCCTTTGCGTTACAACAAGACTTAGTGTTATGACAATAACAAGCGTTTCCAATATAATACCACAAGCAAAAGCAAATCACTACAAAAGATATGTCCAAAACGACACAAAACTGCAGATATACGCAAAAAAACCCCCAGTAATACCTCTCTTTTCAGCATTGCGAAAAAATATAGAGGGTGAAAATACCACTTGAAATTTTAAATTCAGCATTGAGTCAACAAGAAGGGGGTAAATACGCATTGGGCTAAAAAATTATCTGGAGCTCTGCAGTTATATATCAAAAAACAGGAAATTTCTTATATTTTTCCATTTTATCAAATGCGCCTACAAAATTTTCAGTAATTCTGGAAATATAAATCACAAAAATGACTCAAAAACATGTCCAAAAAGTACTAAAAATAGCAAAAGCAGGTGTTTCCAGAGTCGGATACGACAACCTTCCGTGGAAATTTTGACGTAACGGCTTATGTGTCCGAAAAGCAAAAATGCTGGAGAAAAAAATATCGAAAAATTTTTGGTACGGTACGGCTAGTTTCCGCATAATCTCATGTTACGCAAGTATTCGACAAAATTAACCCTTTCCGATTAACACATTTTCCATGCGGGAGCCCACTTTTAGGCGCAGACAATCCGAAAGTCACCAGACACACCAGACAAATCTGGTGAAATTTGCTTCGGTCTGGTGAAATATTTCAATTTTTTCTTAATAAACATGTTTAAATTTCTACAAAAGTACAAAAATGTCTGGTAAATTGTGAAAACTTTCGCATTGTCTGTAGGCGGTCCCAATCATTATACGAAACAGTGCGAACAATATATTTTCATCATTTCTCATGATCACACAAGTAAATACTTTGCAAACATACCACAACTTTTGAGCTTAGTTTAATTTACTCTACCATATACATGGCATTTCCACAACAACCGCTTTCATTTACAGAAACAGTCTGCATACGAAACTGTGGAGGGGAACCACATTTTAGCTTGTCTTCTCAACTCCTCCTACATCCTTGCATGGATTTGAATGAAACTTGGCAGGGGTGTTGCACCACAAGTCTAGAAGTGCATGTGGGGAGATAATTCATGATCTGAAAATTTTGACAGAGTTATTGTCCGACACTTGGAATTTTTACACATTTTATCTTGTCTTCTCAACTCCTCCTACATCCTTGAGTGGATTTGAATGAAACTTGGCAGGGATGTTGCACCATAAGTCTAGAAGTGCATGTTGGGAGACAATTCATGTTCGGCAAATTTTGGCAGAGTTATGGTCCTTGACACTTAGAATTTTTACACATTTTAGCTTGTCTTCTCAACTCCTCCTACATCCTTGCATGGATTTATATGAAACTTGGCAGGGATGTTGCACCACAAGTCTAGAAGTGCATGTAGGGAGATAATTCATGTTCGACAAATTTTGGCAGAGTTATGGTCCTTGACACTTAGAATTTTTACACATTTTAGCTTGTCTTCTCAACTCCTCCTACATCCTTGCATGGATTTGAATGAAACTTGGCAGGGATGTTGCACCACAAGTCTAGAAGTGCATGTGGGGAGATAATTCATGTTCAACAAATTTTGGCAGAGTTATTGTCCTTGACACTTAGAAGTTTTACACATTTTAACTTGTCTTCTCAACTCCTCCTACATCCTTGCATGGATTTGAATGAAACTTGGCAGGAGTGTTGCACCACAAGTCTAGATGAAGATGTGGGGCGATAATTTATGTTCTACAAATTTTGCAGGAGTCATGACTCTTGAAATGTGTGCCTTATAATTTTGTTGCCTCTATGAAATAAACCCATAGCGGGGGCACATGTTTTACAAACATGCTTTGTCTAGTAGCAGTTGTGTTTAGCTAAAGTTCCTCAAAGTCTCGTTCAAACCAGACTTCGGCTGCATTCGAAAAACTCCCACCAGCGAGAGTCTGGTATCCATGTCCATTTCAAATTGTTAACGATAGGTGGCGATGTGTATTTTGGGTATGGTATTTTGAATGACAACGCCCACAAACAAACACATGTGTTATAGTAATGAAAGACAGGTTGCATATAAAATCCTCTCATTTTAACAACAACATTAATTATTCTCTATGCAGCGGCTGTAAACAAACATTCCAGAGATAAGTTTACGCACACCGCAGTCGGGGCAGAGCCACTTGTTTATCGTCTGTTGTTGTCATTTCTGGAGGTGTGTCTCTCTCGGCCAATCAAAACATTTACCAGAATTTTGGCAAGCCTCTTTCTGCAATCGATAATGCACATTGATACCAGACTCTCGCTTTTATGAAGGCAGCCGGAGTCTGGTTTGAACAAGACTAAGTTCCACACAAAATGATACACAAGTCAAACTTTGTGAGTTTGTAAACATTGATGAGTTTTTTCCGACCAACACAAAATTTGGTGACCTTGACCTTGACTTCACGCTTCAGTGAACACACTATTATATTAACTTGAGTTTGTTTATGAATCGCCTTAAGTGCGATGGTACCCACTCCCAGTTCATATTTGATGCTTAGTGGGCTTATAGACCTTGATGACTTCTACTGAATTGTTACCTTTACCTGTGACTTTGACCTTAACTTTTCCTACTCAAGGTCACATGGTATTTTAGGTTAGCCTTTATGTTTCAAGGCAAAACGTGAAATATATGTCTGTTTCTGGTAATGGTAATTAGGGTAGGTAGGTCGCAAAAATATTTTATTTTACTTTTTTCATTTTATTTTGAAATGGCGTAACTGTAAAAATGTGGTTCTTATTTGTCATATATAGTTACACTAAAAGTTGATATTAGACTAGTTCACATTATATGCATGAAAATCTGCAACTTAGGCTCATTTAGGACTGCTAATAAATAAATTTGCAAAATTTGCAAAGCAAGATCATGTCTTATAATGTGTTAAATGTATACTCACACACCAAAACTAAATAGAAAGCTTTAGGGTCAGCAGAAAATCTTGAGGTAGGTTGGGCGATCAGAAACAGACATATATTTTATTTTGGCCTTAAATAGACCTTGATGACTTCTTGTGAAATATTATGACCTTCAAATGTTACCTTAATCTTGACTTTGTCTATTCAAGGTCATCAAAACATACAGTATTTTATGTTTACCTCTGCGTTTTAACGGTTTATGTTGCTCTCGGTGGATCTTCTCCAGTTATGTTGGCCCTTTGCAATCTAGTCATACCGTCTTTAGCGGTTTCTTGTTAGAAATTGAAAGGTAAAAAAGAGTGTAAAAAGATGATTTTAAATTGACAATCTGTTAAATTAAAAAAATCTTTACAAAAACAAATTTGACTAGTGAATTATTTGTCTTCTAAGTGCCTGTACTGTTATTTGTTTTGCATTTATGCATTTCAGTATGTCCCACCAGTGAGACTGCAGTTAGTGAGAGGTAACCAGGAGAGAAGTCGAACAGCAGAAAATCCAAGACACCAGAAGCGAGCACTGAATCCTTGCAGCTCATCGTACTACGAGTCAGCTGACACTAAAACACCAATGCATCACAGGTTTCTTACTTATCAATAGTAGTACCAATCGATTGGATGTTGTCTGTTGCCATTTGAGTGACCGTACTCAGTCGGTACCGCAACTGTCGTGTAGTCAGACACTTCAGTCTTCAAACAGATTTAGATTCACCTCTTTCTAGCTGCACAGCCACACTACTTAAAATATCTTTTAAATTAGGGGATAACATGTTTGTGATTGAATGATTTATATGGCATAAATTGTATCATTTTATGGTCGCAAATTTAGTTTTACCGCGATGCGTTAGTGGAGCGGTAAAACGGATATTTGCGACCGTAAATTGATACAATTTATGCCTGCAAATCATTCAAACACAAATCGTGTTATCACCATTCTAATTGGTTCTGATGAAACGCTTTTTCAAAACGTTTTCGTTACGTTGCTACGTCGCGTTGCTAAGGATGTGACGTCATCATTGCTTTCATGGCATAAACGCTATGATTTTAATGCCGCAAATTTTCGAAGTCACAGCCAATGAAAATGCGCGTTACAAACGTAATGAATTAGAATGATATATTCATATATTCAACTTTTATATCACTGCAGAGTAACATTTGCGTGTTCTTACCCTCGATTACACAACTATTGCGGTGAGTGGGAAGGTGGGCCCTGTAAAACGGGTAAACCACACCAGTTGGGTGACTGTAGTTACACAAACTGACCGTCCTAAGTCGGTCCGCAATCGCTGTGTAATTGATCTTTTTGGTGACGTCTTTGTGTTGTCACGTGCCCCTTTGACATTTCCATTGGTATAGGGGCTTTTGTCATAGGACTAAGTCAGATCTCTTCCTTTTTTCTCTTACAACCAATCTGATGGGATGTTGGATGCATATGCAAACCAAACTTGATGGTGGTGGCGAGTGCACAATCTTTCCTATCATGGGTTTTTGCATGCACATTGTTATGATGGAGCATTTTTGGCCCTGGGTTGAATGATCCGGGTATGTTGTTTTGTGCTGTTTGTGTACATGGTGTATCGGTTTGTTTGTTGTCAACTTCAATCTTTACTATACATTTTGAAGTCACTCAGAGATAGAGTTTCCATATGTTTTATGCATGCTCTGCTAATGATACCATTTAGGTTATACCAATATTGATTATCTGGTGACTTCGAAGAAGACTTCATGATGAAATAGCTTTTTTGGACTTTTTTGGTGCAGAGTTTCATCAAAATCCATCAAGCATTTCTGAAGAAATATTAAAAAAGTTGAAATAAGATTGAAAAAAGTTGAAAATGTGAAAAGTTTACGCCGGACGGTTGAAGATGATCGGACAACGGACGATATGCTAAGACACACACAATAGCTCGCTTAGTGTTCAGCTCAGGCGAACTAAAAATTGCCAAAAATAACAACACTTCTTCACACAATAGTTTCTAGATCACTGCCATGTAATTGGTTTGTTGCTGTAGCTTTCCAGTCTTTACACTACAAGATGACTTATTATACTCCTGTGTTGAATATAAGGCCTTATGGCCTTTTGCTTGCTTTTCGTACTGATTTAACAAATATGGCAGTCATGGTTTCTGATTAGCTAGGAAATCCAATTTATAACAGAAGTGCTCATTGTACCAAGGTGAGCGACAGTAGCCCATGGGCCTATAGTTTATTTAATTATGTATGAATAATAGACAATGAAGCTTCAAGAAAACATGTAAATGTAAATATTAATTTCTCAGCAATTTGCAAGCAATTTTTGCCATTATGCTTGATTTTGTGTACAATTTACTATTCAATTTTCAGCTGATTTGAGGAGAAGATGCTGGATTCACTTATTCCCAGATGACACTACAGATTCAGCATTGGCTATGGGTAGACAACAAGAACTTGAAGCTTGGCTGTGAAGGGTAGGAGACTGTTCATCTTATGCTGTCCCACCACTCGACGACGTTCCTGGCTAGGGGATGAAATGTCTGCAGACGTGCAAAACTGCCTGAACTTCGCGATAATCAGCAGGAAGACATCAGATGTTGCAGGTAATTATACTCCCCGCACACAAAGTTAAGGGGCTATATAGGATTCACCCTGTCTGTCAATCCTGCTGTCCATCCATTCATCTGTGCGTCTGCCTGTTCACATCTTGTCTGGAACATAACTTTTAACCCCTTGTCCGATCTAGATAATACATTTGTATTTCACACAATTGTTGTTCATGACCCAAGCATTTGTCGTGATCTAGACCCAAGGTCATATCTTAAAGGTCTACACAACAAAAAGTGCAAGGCATGTTCAATGTACTAAAACGTGTTAATTACACATTATAAAACGCATGTAAATGGCATGAATCGAGCAACATACGTTTAATGTATACATAAATACTCACATGTATTTCATGCATAGTATAAGAAACATGCATTTTAAAATCCCTTGAAAAGCTTTATATTTACATATTACAATTTGTGCATTTAATTAGATTTTCCCAAAGTGTATGTTTAACACACTTTCTGGTAAATGTATATTTTCAAAACGCTGTTTAATGTGCGTCACGTGACGTACGTGAAACGTACTTTACTGAACATACATTAAACATCATTAAATGCATGTGTTGATGCTTGCATATGTTTAACATGTGTGTTTGAAAAACCCATGTTTTATGCATGTTACTATTTTCCTGTGAAGGTCGGAAAAACAAGATGGCCGACCCGGCCTCTCATTGGGTAAGATATCTTCGACTTCTCCTCTGAAACCGCTGAACGAAATTCAACGAAACTTGACATACGTTTAATGTATACCTACATGCCTTTTGAAGATAAAAAATGCACATTTTCATGCATAGTATAAGAAACTTTGGGCATTTTTAGCAACAAGAAGCCAGTTTTTTTAGCAACAAGAAATATGACTCGTATAAATGTTGGTCTTGCGCTGAGTTATGTGAAGCTTTTACTTTCCTCATGGAAAACATATATGTGCAATTTGAAGGCATGGTTTATCAGCAAATATTGGGGATTCCTATGGGCACAAACTGTGCTCCTCTCATAGCGGATTTGTTTTTGTTTTGTTATGAGAGGGATTTTATGTCTAACCTTCACAAATCTAAACAGTACGACCTTACAGACATGTTTAAAGACACCTCCCCATATCTTGATGATATATTCACCATCGATAACCCTGAATTTGAGAAACATATTCCTGATATATACCCAACAGAACTTCAGTTGAACAAAGTAAATACTTCAGACAAAGAAACTTCTTTCCTTGGTTTAAATATATAAAAGTTATTGGCAGTGATGTTCATACCAGCGTTTACGACAAAAGCGATAACTTCAAAGCGAAAACAAAGGATGTTTACATACTAAGTGTGTTCGTTGTCAGCGTATTGGTTCTGCGTACCATCGGTTACGTATGACGGCTTCACTCCCATGTGATTGACCCAGATATTATCGACTTCTCCACTTAAAAAGCTGAACCGAATTCAATGAAACTTGACAGAAAGCAAGATCTCAACGTCTTCTACC
>CBDDTI010000486.1:0-7281 GCA_965233585.1 bacterium | reverse complement strand
GAAAATATTACACAATTAAAAAAAACTGAATTATATGATCACGATAAAAAACTTCTTTCTAATCGCAATGTTTCATTGAGATTCTCGGGAAACAAAATTCACTGTTCCCCAGGGGACTAGTGTTTGATGTTATTTATAAAGTTTTAAATGTAAGCGTACCATAACATGTAAGTGATTCTGAGCATGGAGACTCTGCAGATGGAGCCACTGAAGATGTTGAAGCAGTCGGTGATATTATGGCAAAAGTTGAAGTACCATCGTAACATTCATGAGATCCTGAACATGGAGACTGCGTACTTAGAGATCTTAAAGGTGTGGAGGCTTGACTTACTTGACTTATTTCCTAAGTCTCCTCTGGGAGAATAGGGCCGTTGACTTGTCTCCTCCAACCCGCTCTGTCTCTTGCAGCAGTGACAGCTTCGCTCCAGGTGGCAAAACCCATTTTCTGCCTCTCTCTTTCTACAGTTCTTCTCCATGTCACCTTCGGCCGCCCTCTGGTCCTCTTCCCTTCTGGTGCCCAGGTTAAGGCGATGCGTGGATTCTGTTGGTTATTCATGCGCAACACATGCCCTATCCAGCGCCACCTCCGTCTCCTGATCTGTTCGCTGATGGTACAAGTTCTAGCTCGTCGCCTGACTTCCTCGTTTGACACCTTCATGGGCCAGTATATCTTTAGCAACCTCTGTAGACACTTGTGTAGAAATGTGTCCAGTTTTACTTCATCCCTCTTTGTCATTCTCCAGGTTTCGCATCCATAAAGTAGTGCTGCTATGACATTACACTTGAAGATCCTGATCTTGGTGTTTTTGCTCAGTTGTCCACTCCTCCAGATCTTGGCTAGTTTGTTAAATGCTCCTGTAGCTTTCCGGTTCTTGATGTCGTCCTCAGCCCCTCCATGCTTGGTTATTCTTGCTCCTAGGTAGTCAAAGGTCTCCACGTCCTCTACTTCCTGCCCATCTATTACAACTGCTTTGCTGTTGTTCACGTTGATCCTCATCACTTTGGCTTTCTTGGTTCTAATTTTCAAGCCTGTTCCCTTCCCATTTCTGTTCGGGCGGTCAATCTTCATCTGAATCTGCGTGAATGTACTTGAGATGAGAGCCAAGTCATCTGCAAAATCTAAGTCTTCGAGCATGGTTGTCATCTTCCACCTAATACCTGTCCTTGCACCATCGACTGACCTTCTCATCACCCAGTCAACCACCAAGAGAAACAGGAACCCCGACATGTTGCAACCCTGTTTAACACCCGTCTTCACCTCAAACCAATCTGTTCTTCCATCACCATCCACCACGGCACATGTGCAGTTAGTGTACATGACTTGCACCATTCTCACGATCTTTGTCGGTAGTCCATAGCACCTCATGATCTTCCAGAGAGTGTCTCTGTGTATACTATCGAAGGCCTTCTCGTAGTCCACGAAACAAAGGTAGAGGCTGGACTTCCATTCAGTCGAACGCATCGTTCGAATTCTTCTCAATTCTATTGACTTTTGATCGTCTAAAACAAAAACCTCGATCTTATTGCTATCTGTAGTTCTATTAAAACCCTGCTGTCACCACTACAATCCAAGCTATGACATTCCGCACTAAATTACGCCATGTTTGTCTTGCCCTGCGTCCCCCCAAATAATTCCATAAGCGCTTGCGGCGCAACTTCGTCCCCAGGCTATTACTCTTATCCAAAGTGAGCTATTGGTTTTGCACTTTCTACGCTACGTGATTGGCTTAAAAACTCGCGCAACCTTTCCATCCAATCATATGTAAAACCAAAACCAACCGTGATCTCGCTTGCACGAGTTTCCCTGCGCTTTGCGTCAGGTTCATGTAATTACTTCGAGTCCTGATTGGTTCACTGTATTGTGTATGTTCTTTCTGATTGGCTAACGTAATTACTTTGGTTTTGGTTTTACCACACTCAGTTGAAAACCACTCTAACAGGAAAACGTAAAATGATAATTACACACTAATTATTATGAGATTTCAATAACAAATTTACAACATACCTGTTGCTTGGGTCACCTCAGAGGCTTGGACATCTGACAAGGGTGTGGAAGTGATGCCATAAGAAGTCACTTGGAACAAAGAAGAATCTGAAAATTGATCAAAGTGTCTTTTAACTACGCTCAATGCTGCCTATCAGTTTTACTTGAGGATTTCGTTTCTCAATTACGGGAGAGAAACGGCTAGATAAGGTCTTCAAGCCTTTGCTTTGTTTATTTTTTTCCGATTTTAGTTGTGACAGGTTTGCACATACTTATGTGAGAACAGAGAATTAACTCTGAAGTGTAAATTAAAGTGCTATGAGAAACCCATGTAAGACCCACTGGGCGTTAGCCCAAGTAAAGGCAATCAGGGAACCACACGAGGTAAAGAAAAATTTCTTTTGACCTCGGTGGGAATCGAACCCACGACCTCCGGATTAGATCTACCGTTACTCTGCCGACTGAGCTACGAGGTCGGACAGAGAAAGTCGGGGACGATTTAGGTGGTGAATCGCGGCGAAGAGAAAGTAAGGATACATATGAATGTTGTGCCGCATACTTACACCACTGAGAATATGTTACCTCAGTTATAGAGGCAAAACTCTCATTCTTAGCTGTTCTCGTTCGAGACTACAATGTTTTACTCACTTGTCTTGCATTCGATCTCCTGCCTGCAGGATTCACCAGTACAAACAAAAGGAGACGACACTGAAGGTGTAAGTGTCGGCCAGACAGAGGAGTTGGAGCTCATTGGCGCGACTGTCGCACTCACTGTATACGACATCCCGACACTGGAAGGAGTATGGCCCATTATCATGTTGGATGACATGCTAAGAGGTGATGACGTCGTTATGTCTGACGTTGTTGTCATAGAGACAGAATGAGTCATATTGTACTCTATGAAGGATGAAATGTTTCCTGATTTGAAAGAGAAAGAAAACATAAATACATAAATAGTTAAGAAGGGATTATCTGTGTATGAAAGAGGAAAGAGGACCACGGGATTTACCATGGAAACGTTTTCATCGAGCCATAGTTAAACCCTCGGACGTACAGGGGGAAGGAGGGTAGATTCCACCCCTCCTCCACAAGTTTCTTTCAAGGTTTTGAAAAAAACTATTTGCTCCATGGAGCTAAAACTTTCAGTAGCCGTTCCTTCACACTCTTCGGAAATTTTTATTTGTCAATTGCGTGTTCATTATGTTGGATTTGCCAGGGCAATCGTCAAATTTCATCCGGGTCTGACCAAAAATCAACTTTTTGAGGTAATTCTGTAGTTTTTTTCCAGTTTTCGTTATCGAATTACACATATTCGTGAATTTATACATTTCATAAGCATTGTGGCTTGATGTTTTGCTAATTTCCGTCATTTGGTGACTTTTTGAGAAAAGGAAAATCAAAGATGGCGGGAACCAAGATGAACCAAGATGACGGGTTTAAAATGTTTGACATCATATGACGTCATTTCCAACAAAAATGTTGTAAAGAAAGCTCTGCTTTAACAGAACGAAAACCAAGAGGGGGCT
Source organism: bacterium (assembly GCA_965233585.1). GTDB lineage: Bacteria > SAR324 > SAR324 > SAR324 > NAC60-12 > CBDDTI01. The sequence goes on along the minus strand of CBDDTI010000486.1, from coordinate 3,771 downwards.
GGGTTTTAACACGGTTGGGGAGAAGAGGTTAGCTTGTACGTCAGAGGGTTAAAGATAACGAAGCTCACTACTTTGAGTGTGGATAGAAGTATTTGGATCCCATGCTTGCTTTCTATTAAGATTAAAAGGCAGTGTGGCTACTTCAACAGAATGGAAAAGAACGCATATTGAGATCAAACAGAAGCATATCACCTAGAACTAGGTGATATGCTTCTGAATCAAAAGATAATGATCTCTTTAGTAAAACTGAACCAATAAAATCAACAAAATCAGAAACAAATGCTGCGAGCTTCATAGAAAGCTTTTTGTCATTCTTTTCTCATTCTTTATGGATTAGTTTCATTCCTAACTTTTGAGCGGTTTCAAGCGATTTTTGGTTGGCCGTTTCAAAATCGGGTCACGGTATACAACATCGAGGAGTCGTTATTATATATATTCAAGTAAAAAAGACTTAGCCCTTGAGTTCCAACGTCATTAGTCTCTTTGAAAACAAAGATCGATTTGATTTCTCAGTTAAAGTTGTAACACAGTAAAACCATTAAGGTTATTCTGGTTTCCTTGAGCTGTAGATGTTGTTGATGATGATGATGATGATGATGATCATCATCATCATCATCATCATCATCATCATTATAAAAAATGATGATGATGATTTTAATGATGATGATGATGATGATGATGATGATGATGATGATGATGATGGGATGATCAGACGATCAGATGACGATGCGCTTTGTTACTCACCCTCGGAGTTGTTGCAAACGCAGACTCGGTAGCAGTGTGATGGCAGCCATTGCGTCGAGGAGATTGAGACTGAGTTATTACTCACAGAAACTGTGGCTTGAATGTGGCTCACATCGACTGTGCGTGTTTGGTTTTCAAGAGCCTTATTGATGGTTGAGGCACTGTCTAAGAAAGTAAGTAGCAAGACTGATTAAAACTAATTGAGCGTTTCAGTTAGAAACATATATGTAAACATCATGTATTTTAAAATTAAAGTACTGGCCACTCCCTCCCCTACCCCTCGTAATAAAAACATGAAATGAACTTTCCCCTATTCCTCCAGCGGAGCCATGAAAAACTGAGAAATAGATGTTTTCCTTTACATTTACATTCATAGTTTACCTCGCTTCGGCAAATGCAGCTTTTTTAAAAAATTCGCAAGTGCCAATTAATTCCAGATTGAACGAGAAAAACCGTATGATTAATTATTAACAATGTAAACATGAAAAACTGCGTGTGGGAGAAGTGCCGGGAGATCTTTCTTGAAGTCATTTTTTTCTCATTTGAGAAAACTTTTTTCAAGGTTTCCTCACAAAATGTTCAGCCAATCATAACCCAGAATTACGATGTGTAATTTTCCCTTCTGTTACACTTTTTGCACTGGTGTTACACTTCAACTGGAATGCTCTCAGCCAATCAGAATCGAGTAATTTTTTCATTTTATTATAGAAGTAAAACATAAGTAATACAAAATTAAGGGATTTTCACAATGAAGTTGAAAGCAATAAGATATTAGAATGTTGAGTATTTTACAATTATTAAGTGTCATAATTATTATTCATTATTGTTTACTGCTTCATAGGTAAGGATATTATCTACTACATTATTTTTATCGTCCGAGGTTCAGACTTCAGATTTCCTGCCTAAATATTTAGAAGGTTCTTAATCGCAGAACAGCTTTTTTGTAGGGTTTTTTTTTTCAACGTAACAAAAATAACAACACGAAGCAATGGGGAAGTGGTAAGAGCGCTGGCTGTTACATAGCTCGTCTCTTTCATACTTTCTCCTATCGGGAACAACGAGAAAAAGAAACCAGTGCATTATTCTCTCCAAGTTATATCCCATCTTCTCGCCAAACTTTTAATGTCGTATATTTTGCCAGTATGTGTAAACAAGTGAGTTTTGCACGTATGTAATTCATTATTAATTTTGCCAGTTCGTCAAATTTCCTGGTCTGTGACCAAAGTCTGCATTCGAAATCTGTTGTTCACCTCTTTCAGTTAAAGAGATCAATTCACCAGATTACTTTCAACAGTTTCTTAGTTTTTTTCTGCAATGATATTTAAATATTTGCTGTCGTACGTGATCTGAAAATAAAACAAAAGCCTCTGTTTATATTACTTTTTGAGGAAGTCTATTGTAACTATGTAAAACAAATTAAACATCTATAATATGTTATATTATAGCCAAGCAATGCCGCTGAGTTACTTTGTTTTAAGCAATGTGTGAAGTAGTTTCGATGTCGTCAAATCCATCGGATTTTAGTAACACCGTCTGACTAAAAATATCATAAGAACACAAGTTTTCTCAATTAAACTATCTAAACTGCTGTAAACTGTAGTCTTCAATGATATTTTCTTTGATGTTTGGCTTAGTGAAGTTATCTTTGGTTTAAAATCTTACGCCTTTCTAATTTTAACTTAAATTTAGTATTATATTCGTACTTATGATTTGGTGCAGTTTTAAGCTTGGTTTAATCTCACCTTTTCCGTTTTTTATACTCATCTTTATGCATAATCATATACAATAACAAAGGAAAAGTTGATATTGATCCCAAAAGTTAATTATTCTGAATGTTAACGTGCAGGAGGTCGCGAGCGAGTTCAAACCCCAGCCGAGCAAACACTCAGGCTTTATATAATTGAGGAGAAAGTGCTACCTTTGTAACGTCATCTGCAAATGGTTACACTTTCTAGTCTTCTCGGATAAGGACGATAAACCGAAAACCCAGTCTCACAGCTTTTCATAATTGATTCCGTGGGAAAGAACCCACACACTGTTCGAAAAGAGTAGGGGACGTAGTCCCCGGTGTGGTGGTCTATCTCTCATCTGGCCCGGGTTGTTCAAAGGCTGGATAACGCTATCCACCGGACAAATTGCTATCCAACGGATAAGTGTTGACAAATCATACCACGCTATCTACTGGAGAGTGCTTTATTCGGTGGATACCGTTGTCCACTTTTCGAACAACCGGGCCCTGATGGTTAAATGCTCGGAGATGTTATCTACATAAGCTACCCTAAAATCGGAGGTAAATAAAGTAATGTATGTATGTATGTATATTTGTGTAGACTTCATTGGAGATTGACGTTAAATATACGTTATTTAGTTCTTAACTCTTGGCATGGACCCACTTTATTAACGATTAAACTTTAACGACATTCTCATTACTCAGAGAATTCCGCTTACCCATATTCTAAACATAGTTTTACACTTGTACCTGACTTTTTTAGCAAAAGTTTAAAGTAATTAAGATACTTTTATCCTTCTCTTTTGCAAGAGGCTGCTTAAAGCAGATTAATACTGCCATGAATTTTTAAAAGTGTAGTTAGTGGGTTGAAAAGCTCCAGTTTTGGGCAAGGGCATATATATTTTTGAGTTGAGTAACCAAAACAAATTTCACACTGAAATATTGAAATTTCTGTACACAATTATGGGTCGACTCCTTGTATTATGTCAATGGCCCTTGTCAAACCACGCTTTATGTCCCCGACGATTTTTAAAACACTTCAGTTTTATTTTATAGGAAAATATATTCAATCGCCGAATCAAAATTGAGAGCGTAACAAAACTGTCTAAAAGTTGATATATCTTCGAAATTTCAAGGCTGAGTTGATTAATCTCGATTGCGAAGTGAACCATATAATAAAGAGAGTGCTCGAGTCTTAAGATTATTCATCATTATTGTAAGGTAACCGTTAACCTAAGGAGAGATGTAATGAGGATAAAAAATCAACGTGCAGTAAATGTTTTCAGTGTTTACCTTGA
>CBDDTI010000485.1:0-7507 GCA_965233585.1 bacterium | reverse complement strand
AAACGTTGTACATTTCCTCAAACGCATGCTACAAGTTGTAGACAATGCCGAGTTTTGGCTACGCCTCATGTGCCACTTATTTGTTCTTACCACATTTTGACGTCATCTGTGATCTATTACTGAACAGACGCACGGCAACGTGGAATCTATTTGTTAAATAGAAACACTCGGGCAAGTTTGGGAAAACTCGAAAAAGCTGTGGAAACACTGGCCTGCAGCTTGAGTTCTCACAGCATTTCTCGTTCTCCCAAACTTCCACTCGTGCTTCTATAACTCGATAGAAACACGATACATGTTTTCTCTTTCTTAAGTAATACACGGCTTAGGCTTCGTTATTTAATAAGCGTTTATTTTTAGTGTACATATTAAGTGTATATTGAGTATAGTAGGGGTTTAGCTCTTTATTGTGACACCAAGTATTTCTTTCCCCCCGTCACATCCTGTACTATTTTGAATTTATTTGCCTATTTGAAGTTAGTTGTTCAGCTATTTGAATTTACTTGTTCTTGTCAAGTTGGTGACAAACTCATTAAACTAAACTAAACTAAACTAACCAGAGTTGCAAGTGCTGTCCAAGATCTGATCCGAGTTCTCTGAATATTATAAACAAGCCTTGTAGCCTTTGTTGTTCTTTGTTATAGAACAAGAGCAGTGTAATCAAGTTTCATTCACTCCACTTCAGTGAAAACAGATATCGTGTTGTAGACAGCGGTAGGTCTTAAAGCTTAAAGTTGCTGCTCTGTGCTTACCTGCATGATGATTCATCCTCCAGTTCAAAATTGATGAAGGAAATGTTCATTGTCCGGTTGTGTGGAATACGAATGGTATAATTACAGTCCAGATCGGGTGGGTATTTGTTAGGATATCCAGGACTTTTTAGTGTGTTATTAATCACCGAACCACATCCTGTATAATTTGAAGAAAGGTATATATATATATATATATATATATATATATATATATATATATATATATATATAAGGTCGTAAATATGTGTATAAGTTCTCTTTGAGAAAACACATTGCAGGACACAAGTGCATAGGATCACAGTATACCACACCATAAAACACGACTACTGAGAGCGTACTGCCTGTATACTCCATCCTAAACCCTTCAGAGGCCCGCACCAGGTAAAGGGCGTATGCTTTGGTTACCAAACTAGTATAGGATAATGTAACATGAATGTATATAGCTAAAGATACTCTAGCGTAATACGACGTCATGAAGACGTACTTATTTCGTGTTATTGGCTAAAATATCTTTCATCCATGTTCCCATTACATTTGGGAATGTAATTAAGCAGAAAATTTAACATCAACCCGTTTCATTAGGTTGGGATGTCTACTAACACTTTGGGTATCTGTAAGTGGCAGTTCTAGGAGAGTTGCTTAGGAGACCGACCCCACTCTTCCCCCCCCCCCCCCACCCCTCCTTCCTTTTGCTCTCATAAACGAGAATACTTCAGGCCCGAGCGACCAAAAACATATTTCGCCCCACCTTAATTTTGAGTTTTTAGCTTAAAGAGCGTTATCTTGGCAGCCAAATTGACTTTTCCAAACAATAGAAATTGTTTAAACTTTGCAAAAGAAATTATCATTGCCGCTTTGTTTTCCATTTCTTTCACCTCTTCGCTGTTTTTTTTTTCTTTTCATTTTAGCCTTTGCTTCTGCGCCGGAGGTTTTGAAAACTTTGGCGATCACGCTGAGCACAGACCCGATTGTGGCCCCGCGGCCAAGAAAATGGCAGTAATGGTCACGCCGTGCTACCGGAAGATCTCTTTGATTCTCTCTGACACAGGCCGCGCCATTTCTCTTTCCGCCATCTGCATTTGCAAAAGAGCGAGCTCCTCGTTTATTTCTGCCATTCTACCTTCTACGACGTCTTTGTCTGAGGGTGAGGTATTCTCATCTTGGATGATCGCCAGTTCATCCTCTTTTTGGCGCCAAAGCTCGCTTTCTCGCTCTTTGAAGTCATCTAACGGTTCTGTGCTGTTTGGCCTTACTTCCATAGCGTTCGTTTCACTTTCTTTTGGCGTGAGTCTGTTGACCTCTACTTGTAATTTTCATATAAAGGGGGTAAGTTTCTAAAGAAACTGTGGTACTGTGTCGGTGGGAGTATAACAAGATAATTTGGTTTTATCAATCGGGTTCGTAATGTGAATAAGCCACCGTAAAGAGATTTAAAAGCTGACGTTTCGAGTGTTAGCTCTTCGTCGGAGCGAATCGAGGAATTGTGGGTTGTGTGTGGTTTATATACAGAAAGATTGAGCTACGACTTTGGTTGTTACCTGGTAACGTGAAAAACAAAAAAATATATTACTTGAATGAAAAGCGTTCGTTGATACCGTGAGGGTAAGAGTGCGGATTTGAAAAATGAATTTTTGTTCCAGAGTTTTGCGGCTTTCCGTGCTTCCTTGATGTAGGAAGAGGTCGCAGACTTTCAAATGTTGCTTAGAATGATTGGGTAGATTAAAGTGTCTAGCGACCGGTTTAGTTTTGTTTTTGTCGTCTTTCTCTACGTCGCGAAGGTGTTCTCGGAATCGGTCTCCTCGTTGTCTCCCTGTTTCGCCGATGTAGAACTTTTCACAAAGAGTACAAGTTATACGGTAGATGGCATTGGCTGAGTTACAGGTAAATTGATTAGTGATCTTAATGGATCGCTTGAGTCCCGACACTTTCTAAACGTTGCAAATGAAAAGGACATCGTTTTGCATCGTGGGCGTGCGCATTTAAAAGTCCGGGTTGATCACTCGTCTGGAATGCACTTCTGACTAAAAAGTTACCCATGTTTTTGTCGCGTTTGAATGAAATTAATGGAGGTTGGTGCGAAAGATTCTACCCCTATCGGGATCGTTTTGAAGTAATTTAAAGCCTTTTAAAATGATGGATTTTACTGCGTGGCTGTGAGGGTGAATGGAATTCCATAATTATTCTTCTTCTGAGACGTTTGTAATGCTGGGTGCCGATCAATTTGTTGGGTGCGATGATGCCTCTCCTGAACAAGAGAGACAGGATAGCCACGTTCGTCAAAGAAATTGCTCTCTGATTTTAAGGAAAACTCGGAGTCCTCACCACAAAGGCGACGAAGACTAAGAAACTGAGAATAAGGAATGGAATTCTTGGCGTGTGATGGATGTGAAGATGAATACAACAAATAATTGTGAAAACCTGTGGGTTTGTAGTGCAGACTGGTGCATAAACCGTTGCCTTCGACAGAAACTTTGATATCTAGGAATGCGAAAGAAGTATCGGAAATTTCCCAGGTATATTTAAGAGCCGGACGAAACGAATTAACAGCCGTTATAAATTGATTGAGTTCCTCTCTGGTAGAAGAAGTGGCGCCGATACAGTCGTCAATGTAGCGACGGTAGAGTTTAGATTTGGGGCCGTTGTATTGATTGAAAAATTGGTGTTCAATGTAGCCTACGAAAAAACTGACGCAGCTGGGCCCGTGGGGAGTACTCCCTGGAATGGCCTATACTGGGAGACTCCGCCCGAAAGGGTTACCTTTTTCAGGCTTTAGGTATATAAATGGGTAAGGATTTCACAAGTTGAGGTATATAAAAGGGGAAGGAAATCGTTCGCTTAGGTATTTAAAAGGGCCGTGAACTGAATAAATAACACTTGTCGTTTGCTTAACCTTTCTTCAGTTAATGTTCGTGGTTCTTTAATGTTCCTCAATAAAAGGTATATAAAAGGGATACTTTTTCTGCCAAAATGGTCTATAAAAGGGTATGGAGTTGGGGCTCGGGGCGGAACCTCCCCGTATTAAACTTTGTTAAGTACCCCCCCCCCCCCACCCCCGGGTAGCTGGGTCCCATTTTTATACCCATGGCCACACCATTGATTTTTTTTTATAATAACTGTCAGCGAATGAAAAACATTTTAGTGTTAACATTAATTCACCCAGGCGGAGCAGTGTTCCCGAGCTTGGTTCCTTAACAGTGCGTAAATAAAAACAAAATGTTTGTGAGCTAACAGACCTTCGCCATTAGGGTGACAGTGTAAAGAGATATAATGTCCATAGTAAAAATAAGTTTGTCTTCGCCCAGGAAATTGAAATCGCGAAAAAATTGAAGTGCTTGTTGACTGTCTATAACGTATGACTGTAAAGATCTGAGGATAGGAACTATAATTTTGTCTAAATAACTAGAAATGCGTTCGGTAGGCCGGGCAACTACACGTAGAGACGATAGGTCGGCCTGGGTTGTTAGGCTTGTGATTTTTAGGTAAAAAAGTAAATACACGAAGTTCTAGGAGTAGTGATGATGAGATTAGTAGCAGTAGTATTTTCTATACTTCTTTAGCATTTCTAGATATCAAAGTTTCTATCGAAGGCAACGGTTTAAGCACCAGTGTGCATTACAAACTCACAGATTTTCATAGTGATTTGTTGTATCCATCTTCACATCCATCACACGTCAAAAATTCCATGCTTTATTCTCAGTTTCTTAGACTTCGTCACCTTTGTAGTAAGGACTCTAATTTTTCCTTTATATCAGAGGAAATGTGCGATTTCTTTGACAAAAGTGACTATCCTGCCTCTGTTGTTCAAGCAGGCCATCATCGCGCCCAACAAATTGATCGGCAGTCAGCACTACAAATGTCTCAGAAGGAGAATAATAGTAGAATTCCATTCACCCTCACATTTCACCCTTACAACCACGCAGTAAAATCCATCATTCTAAAAAACTTTAAATTACTTCAAAATGATCCCGATACGGGTAGAATCTTTTCGCAACTTTTTAGTTAGAAGTACATTCCAAACGAGTGATCGACCCGGAACTTTTAAATGCGCACGCGCACAATGCAAAACTTGTCCCTTCATTTGCAACGTTGAGAAATTGTCGGGACCCGAGCGATCCATTAAGATCACTGATCATTTTTCCTGTACCTCAGCCAATATCATCTACTGTATAACTTGCACTCTTTGCCAAAAGTTCTACATCGGCGAAACATGGAAACGACTAGGCGACCGACTACGAGAACACCTTCGCGACGTAGAGAAAGACGACAAAAACGCACCTAAACCGGTCGCTAGACACTTTAATCTGCCCAATCATTCTAAGCAACATATGGCAGTCTGCGGTCGATCCCTACATCAAGGAAGCACGGAAAGCCGCAAATTTCTGGAACAAAAATTTAGTTTTGAAATCGGCACTCTTAATCCTCCCGGTATCAACGGACGCTCTTTATTCAACTAATTATTCTGTTGCTTTTCACATTACCAGGCACCAGCCGATAGCGTAGCTCAATCTTTCTGTATACAGACCACACACAACCCACAATTTCTCGACTCGCTCCGACGAAGAGCTAACGCTCGAAACGTCAGCTTCCGAATCTCTTTACAGTGGCCTATTCATATTATGAACCCAGTTGATAAAACCAAATTATCTTCTACTTTTCATAGATTTTTTTCCTAGATTTTTAGCAGCGGCTATCTCTTTCATCTGGCTTTCAAGATCGGTTTTATAATTCTTTATAAGCTGCTTCTGCTTGCGGTTTACTTCTTCCATTTCAACATCGGAGCCATGTTCCTCTTGAATAGCATCAAGCTTAGTTTGAGATTGCTCGATTAGTTGACTCAGGGCTTGAACCTCTTTTTCGATTTTTTTCCATTTTATGAGCTTTCCTTTTTTTCGTCCCAGCGCGATTCATCGGGATCAAAAGCAGGATTTTCAAAACCGCCCTCCGCCATTGCAATATATATGTTAACTATTTTTTTTTTAATTAGTAGAATATTCCTCCGTCTGTAATATATCGTCTTCGAAGAAGAAATGTCTGCGCCAGAAAACCTTCGCCCAACACGCAACGAAAAGACATAACGCGTCATGAAGGCCGAGCGCGCGGTCAAGCACATCTCTTTTGACCGCCCTGAAGCCAACCCCGGCGAGATGCTGTATGTTTCCGTGCAAAAGCTGAAAGAGAACGAGGTGATCAAGCCTGGTGCTTCGCTTTGTTATTGACTTTCAGGACCTTTTCCTTTGAAGCAAAAACCAAGAAAACATGGTGCCTGAGGGAACACAGAGTGAAGACTTATGGAAGATCCGCTCCGGAGGGTAGACAAGAAAATTTCGGGCGTCGCCGCTGAAAACAGACTAAACGAGGTTTAGGGTAGCAGAGAGAGAGAGAGAGAATGTGTCCGGGAGAATGTGACGAGCTTGCCCAAGATGACCTCGAGCAGAGGATTTCAAAGCTGAAAGAGTGCAAGTTCTCCCACATTTAAAGCACCCGCTGCCACGCAATCCGACTCCTCTAGTCAACAGGCGAAGAGAAAAAACGAGTGGCTGCAGGCAAGGCCATCGCTTAAAAAGCAAGAGAGGCTCCTGAAGCAAAGAAAAGGTGACAGCCGAGGCTGCTTCATTGAGGCAAATAATTGGCTCGAAGAGCCGGCAAAAGAAGTCCCAGTGGCTAACACAAAAACGGTTGTTCCCTAGAGGGAGGACAAAAGAAATACATACATACATACATACATACATACATACATACATACATACATACATACATACATACATACATACATACATACATACATACATACATACATACATACATACATACATACATACATACATACTTTATTGACTTCCCTCAAGGGGGCTTTTAAAATACAATATTAACCAAAAAAAGAAATATTTTCACCGCTACTTAATGGCTCAGTGTCATCAGCATTTTCGTTCCAATGGTGGGGATCTAGAACAAACGTGAAGAGATAAAAAGACTTTCCACCAAGAGGCCGCCACATTCTCTCCCGCCATCACCTGTGATCGAAAAACTAAATGGAACTTTACCCTCATTAAAATATAAGAAAGAATGAAACCAAAGGTTGGCGTCCTACAGGTATTCAGCAGCACTGCTGCAATTTTTGGGCTAGGCGTGATTTCGATTAACTTTAACGAAAAGGTTTTCAAAACGGTCTGCCCCTTTATACTTGCGCAATTCTTTAAGCGACGTTTAAACCCAATTACGACAGTGCCGACTGCAGCGAGGAGGGCAACTGTACTGATGACTGTAGTGAAGCCCGTCCGCATAAACCTGAAAGCCCCCTATTGCACATCAATTGAAAATTTCACACAATGTCTGACAACAAGCTCGTGAAAATGGTCATGGATGCAGCCACTCTTACCGGCCAAGCCGCTGGCATCAGCTGGATTGCGATAAAGGTGGTGAATGAGAACTGCACTGCTGCCCCCAGCAGCAATGTCTTGAACTATGCAAAGTTCACCGCAGTCATGGCTGGGAGCGTCGCGCTGAAACAATACCTCGAAGACTAGAAGATTCTTCCAACAGATTAAAAATTAAGCTGATTGAAATATCTCTCTTCTTTGGAGAAGAAAATGACCAGTATTACAATGATGATCGGAGGCGCATTTCTTAATGCCGCTGCTTTCACTGGCAGCAACAATTTTGCTAGAAAAGAAAACGATGCATGACAAAGCTCTTGAAGCTTATTAGGCTGGTGTATTATGGCTGGTGTATTATGGCAAAATACACCCGTGACCGTACCA
>CBDDTI010000484.1:0-8026 GCA_965233585.1 bacterium | reverse complement strand
TAAATAATTCTCTTACGCTTGCTTTCTTGCGCCTGGAAGAAGTTCGAATCTCGCTTCAACACACCAGACAAAATAATATAGTGAAAGTGAAAGGCGTGAAATCGTCAGTGCCGTAATTTTCGCTTCATCGGCGTGTGCAAATTTTCACGCGGACCTCCTTTCAGACGTTCTGTTAGCTGTAGTCAATGATGTTTTATTGCGTGAAGAAAGCATAGGATCTCATAATTTAGCTCTTCTGAATTCTTTGAACGAAGTTTTGGAATATGTCGCACCACCAGCTGAGAATAAAACAAACCCATGTCCATGGAAATCATAATTACACCTCGCCCATGCCAAATACACAATGGGGAAAGAACCTCATGAAAAGTAACTACTAAGTTATTAATGTTCCTAATACATTTTCAGTCCGAAATACTGTAACTGACGCATTGGAATGCGTACTATAACTATTGTCCTCTTACGTAGTAAACAATAAGTCCTGTCATATTTGTTTTGCCATGTAATTTGTAATTACAATATCAGGCCAGTCATCCATAATTTGAAATGTGTTATTAACTTTGCGTGACATATTTTTCAGATTTCTTGACTGATTTCTGTAAGATTGTTTAACATTAACTTGACAACCAAATTGACCCCAAATGAAACTGTTTTCATGATAATGATGTCATTTTAATTCTGAAAGGATTTTGGTATATAATTAAATCTATATTGCAGTTTATTAAGTATTTTAGCCAGAAAAAAATCTCGCCTGATTTTACACATGCAGAATATATTTAAGGGTAATCTTTCGACTGTTGAATAAGCCCATAACTCAGGGCATAAGAGGCTGCAGTCAATGTTTATGGAGCCTGTGCAAATAACCACACCCAGATATTATATAGTTTGCAGATACTAATTGGAATATCTTTGAGTTTTAATTTCCCATAGATATTCTCAAGTAGAGTTAGGAAACAATTTGTTTTCAATCGCAGCTCCAAATAATTATTACTAACAATTAAAAAAAACAACATTCAAAACAATACTGAGAATTCATCCAAGTTATTTTTAAAAAATCCATTAGTTACCCAGTTGAAAATTAGTCTCACAGGTGCTGTGGAGGTTTGAAGAATGTTTGAAAAATGTTTTTTTTTTCCCTGACAACCAGTCCCTTTTTTTGTCCTGAATTCATATCCAGTCATAGCATAGTTAATTTCTATTACAGGGGTAAAGGCAGAAATTGAAAGTAAGCTTACCAAATGTGTGTTACAGCATTGATTATATCAGGCCTCGACTACCTTTCATTCTTCTTTCTTTAAGGGAAAAGATGTAAAAAATAATAGACCTCATACATGCCATTTTCAGACTAGCTAATTTCAGCAACATTTCTTGCTTTGAAAATGCAAATAATAAATTTTATAATTAACAAATACCCAAACCCACTAAATTGAAAAAAATACCAACATGAAAACACACAGAGGAGGCTGATAGTGTAGGGGGTGGGGGGATTTGAGTATTTCATATCCTGTGAATTGTTGCCCTAAATATTGTGTCTTGATAATTTAATCTTTCAAAAGCTAAAAAGCTTTGTACTACCTGCATTACGTGCTCCCTTAGCATCCCACATCCCATTAATCTTTCTCCCAAATATACCGTATGCAGTTACTCTTTTTATCTAAGTATCTCATTCCAAAAATCCCTAACAGGGCCTTATGGAGGTGCAGTGAGAAAAGTTTTGTGCAATCTCAGGGGTATATTTTTCAGCATGCAGTGTGATCTTGCTTAGGATCTATTTTCACTGAGTTTAATTTTAGCTGAAGGCCATCATTTAAACTATACACTAAGGCTCATTATTATTATTATTCTCATTGTATTTGTGGCAACTGACAGAGGTTTGCCTTACACCTTACCATGTGTGTAATTAGTGTTTAATATGAATTTCTGTTTATGGTGAATTAATTTATGATCAAATGTGACTTTCTTTACTTGTACTTCACTGATGTTGTGTGGGCTGGTGACACAGTTCAGGAATAATTATTCCTCTTGTTGTTGTTTAGAAATAAAAAAGTTTTTATTCAAAGCTTTTTCAGATGCCCCATTTACAATTCTAATGAGAGGTGGTAATTAGTCAGTAATTGCAAGTAATCAAAATACTCTTTTGCCCTGAGTGAAGGAAGCTACTTTCTTGATGAAATGCCAACATTTGTCAGCTGAACCCTGTATAATTAAAGTTTTTTGTTGTGATCTAGTTGTAAAACATATTTTTTTAGCCGGTTTCCAAGCATAAAAGTTATTAATTATCACCAGTGACTATATGTTTTGTCTAGGCCAATATCGCTGCTATAGCATACCTAATTTAAAATCAAGAAACGCCCAGAATTGGAGGTTTGCCTGTGCCTATTATAATAAATGAGTTTTACACTTCTCTTCATTTCAACCTTGTTTTTGCAATGTATGTATTTTCCCCTGTAGTTCTGATAGCTGACCAGTTTGTTTTGGCATTTTCACGATTTGCTCTCCCAAGGAAATGAGACGCAAGAAGGCTTTAATTGCTTTTAATTTAAACAACATTGGGTGCTTCAGTTATAACTCTGAGTGATATTTTGTTTACGTCGCATTTGTTTCTTTGTGTGTTGTAGAATAGAACGGCAAGGTAACACAGCATGCAGTTTTCAGTAATAAAATCAGAGAATTGTGTGTTACTTTGCGGTTGTTTCACGGGTTTCACAGAAAAGCTCTGCCATTGTTTTCATCAGATCGTTACCTTAACCGACAACAGCGAAAACACCTATTAAGATTCGGTTTGTTTTTTGCAGGTCTTGATAATCCAAGTGTGCCAAGTTCTCAAGCTCTTGCCAGTCCACGAAACTCGATATCGACAGGCAGTGGGAACAGAAACAGTCTGTTCGAAAAGGTCAAAAAGAAAGAGCAACTTGGAATTAGAGGTAAATAACTCCCGTAATGCACCCATCGCACGAGCCGCAAGAATTTCCCTTGGTAGCTTTTTACTGTTACTATTGTGCGACGCTGCGTTTGAGAAATGTACATATTTGATGGAAAGTTTTTTTTTTGTCAATATTTATTAATATTTAATTTTTTCCGTCTCTAGACTCGCCAGTTTATTCCTCTCAAGGAAGCTTGAGCCAGCTATCTGCAGCTCAATCCACGCCAAAGAAAAAGTTGTCCCTGGTCGAGAGCGACGAGAAGGACATCACAGACGCGATTCGAAAAATCGAGTCTTCCGTGTCAAAGAATTTAGCTACAAGACCCGCCAGCTTCACTAGCAAGACTTTCCACCAGCTTAAAAGTCGCTTTGACAAGGGAATATTTGGCACGAGTAGGAGAACTTCATCTCCGGATCTTTCGGTGAAAGGCAAGAAAATTTCAAGGCGTTTGAGCGACACTTCTACTATGGCGGACATCGCCTCATCTCTTGCATTTGATGGAGGAGTGAACGAAGATCGGCAAGAAGCTTGCAATGCAAACAACAATGATTCGAACTTGAAACAAACCCAGTCCGGAGAAACTGAAGATGTGTTAGTGGGGAAGTCTGCGGCCCCAAGTGAAGACTTCCAAGGGAATGTAACTTTGCAGAAAGACCTCTCACAACCTATCGTTTCGGACGAGATTGACGGTTCCGGGCCTGCCGAAAGTTTTTCCTCTACGCGTCACGTAAATGGCGCTAATTGGACTGAGGATTTGCAAAGTGGTCCGATGAATGGGATCGAAAATTACCAAGCTGCGCCTCATGGTGAGAATCTTATAGATATCTCGTCGTTTGATCCCTTTGCTGCAGCACCAGACCAGGACGAACTTATTTCGATCGATACTAGTACACCTCCGGAAAAAGTCGAGGAGCAGCCGAAGACCACCGACGGATTTGAGCAAATTTCATCTGAGCCAGACGAGATTGAGGTTGCGTCTACTCCTCGGATTGACCTGGGAGACTTACTGGCGGACTCGGAATCGGTGGAAACAAAGACAGAAGAACTGATGGTCGAGTCTTCACCCCCGGATATTCTGGAGGACTTGATACCGGACAAAGAATCGAGTGAGTCCACAGAAACTCGGACGGAAGACGGTTTGTTCGAATCTTCGTATGCGATGGCTGAGGAACACGCAATGCCTAAAGCACAGTTACCTGAAGTTGCAGAAGGAGTAGTTACGAATTTCTTTGAACAAATCCACTCAACAGAAGAAGTAAAATGTGAGGAAAGTGCCCTTAATGCCAACGTGCAAAACGTCCCTTCCGTTGCAGTAGACCCTACTTTGGAATCTGAGTTGGTTTCTCCAAAACTTGAACAAGAAACTGCCAAAGTCCATGAGCCCATTCCCAGTGAGGAACCTGTGGTGAACTGGGAAGGAGAAAGCAATGAAGCTTCTCTTGTGTGTGACGAGACAATCACGCAGGTACAAAGCTCGGAAGAAATTGTTACAATAATCGAGAGCGTTTCAGTGGAGGTTGACGAGGGGAAAGAAGAGGCTAAGTCCATGGAAGAAGAGTCCACGCCTGTAGAGGGAGAAGCCAAGCTTGTAGAGGGTGAAATCGAACTTGTTGAAGAAGAGGCGAAGCCTGTAGAGGATGAACCCAAAGTTGTTGAGGAAGAGGCCAAGCCTGTAGGGGATGAAGCCACACTTGTCGAGGGAGGGGCCAAGCCTGTAGAGGATGAAGCCAACCTTGTTGAAGAAACCAAGCCTTTTGAGGATGAAGCTAAACTTGTTGAGGAAGAGGCCAAGCCTGCAGAGGATGAAGCCAAACTTGTTGAGGAAGAAGCCAAGCCTGAAGAGAATGAAGCCAAACTTGTTGAGGAAAAGGCCAAGCCTATAGAGGATGAAACCAAACTTGTTGAGGGAGAAGCCAAGCCTGCGGAGTTTGAACCTAAGCTTGTTGAAGAAGAGGTCAAGTCTGTAGAGACAGAAGTCGAGCTTGTGGAGGAAGAAACCAAGCCTGTAGAGACAGAAATTAGGCCTGCTGAGGCTGAAGCCAAGCCTCCGAAAGGCGAGGCTCTTAAAACGAAGAAGCATATTGAGCCGAAAGGTACAAAAACAAAACCTCATTCAGCTACTGTAACGACAAAGTCTCCTCCTAAAGCAGCCCCGGCGGCAAAATCAACTGCAACAAAGAAACCAACAGGACCTGTAAGCACGTCATCATCTACAAAGGCACCCTCCACTTCAGCTACAAAAAGAGACATCAAACCCAGTCCAGCTACCAAAACACCAGCTACCAAGCCTTCTTCTGCTGCTAAAGCCCCAGCCACAAAGACGGCAACTTCAACGATTCCTGGTTCTAAGAAGCCCGCAGCTAAAACCACAGCAGCGAAGGCAGAGCCGGAAAAGAAACCAGAGAGGCCCAAGAGTGCTGCGACAGGTCGCCCCCTGATGAAAACAGCGGCTACCAGTACTACGGGCACGGCTCGACCTCCTAGTGCAGTTACTAAGAAACCTGCTTCTACCTCGAAACCTGCTAGCACTAAGGTTCCAGGTAAAGACGTGAAGGATGCTGGTCCACCAAAAAGTGCTCCAAAGACAACAACTTCCAGGCCAACTTCTGCTAAGCCAACGCCTTTAAAAACAAACGCACCTGCGACGAAATCCGCTGCTGAAAAACTAAGCCGACCTCAGAGTGCAAAGCCTGGCGACAAAACAGACGGTGCTGCTAAGCAACCTACTTCACGACCGCAAAGTGCGAAACCAAAACCAACCACTACAACAGCGACCGTGAAAAAGACGACTACTAGCACTACTACAAAGAGTGGTGTCGCTCCTTTGAAGACTACTACCACCAAAACGGTGACTCAAGTGAAGAGCGGCGATAAGAAAACTACCACCACCACCACTAAGAAAGAAACGACAAGGCCAGCTTCGGCTGCTAAGAATGCTATTGGTGCCAAATCCATGGTGACCGGGCCAAAATCGGCAAAGCCTGGCGGGAAAGCGAACGCTGGGACTGCAACCGGAAAACCGTCCGCGAAAGCTGCTCCCAAGAAAAAGGCGGAACAACCAGTGAAAGAGAAGGAGGAGACGAAACAGGACGAGAAACCGGCATCTCAGCCAGGAACCGCTGACGAACCCACAATTGCAACCAACGAGAAGCCTTCTGAAGTTGTCGAAGTTGTGCCTGACAAGAAACCTGCTGAAGTTGTGGAAACGCTTTCAGAAGAAACTCCAGTCGAAACAAGCCCCGCAGAAAAATCGATTGAATTAACCCCCGAATCAGGTGCAGCCGAACAAGATGCCGGAACAGCTGAAGTTCCTCTGGAGGGCGTAGAACAATCAAACATCGTCACACACATCGTCACGTCCCAAACGACGACTATCATTGCTGATGGCGAAGAACAGTCAACTACTACAACGGAAGAAACTACATTTGAACAGACTGTAGGAGAAAGTTGAAAGTGCTGTTTGTCTAGGACTTTAAATTGATCCAAAGACCAAAAAAATGGCTAATATAGGGTTAATCTAGACGAACGAATTCTAATTCAAAGCGATCGGTACCCTTGGAGGAAGAAAATATAAATTGCTTAGCCCAGGAAAAAGGAGGAACAATCCGTATGCAAAATAGTGCACATGCTTTAATGTCAGTTCAGGCGATGAAGTTCATTAGCTTAAATGAAGTTTTGAGTTTTGCACGTGACCCCAAAGCCGAAAGTTCCCTTTAATCGATTTTCTTGAGAAAAAATTTGTAAGTGTGGTTAACTCCAGGAAGGGTCAAAGGGGTAAGTGAGAAAGAGTATTCTTCCAACCGCGTGACTTGTTCTGAAAACAGGGAAGGCGCTAAAGGCGAGCAACTAGAAATTAGTAAAGGCGCAAAATAGGCGCAAAATTTCGTAAAGCAGTTTTTCATTTTTCATGAAGTGGAAAAGCCATCTGTAATTTCGCTCCCTCACTATTTATATTCTATTTACATTCGATGCATACCGTGGGCATTTCGTCGCAACACGGTAGTTGCTGTAGGTGAAAGATTACTTGTCACGGTCAGGAGTTTCAAATGTTCTTATTTATAGAAAGAATTGCACAACTTTAGGTCATCTGAGGGCCTGTTACCAAGGAGAGCGGGTTACCCTAGCATTAACTTATTTCCTCCATTTTTGTTCTTCGTCGTGTTTACAAAGCAGCTAAGGTTACCAGCGTATGCGGGTTATCCTGTCTGCGTGCTAGGGTTAAACTGGCAGGCAGGTTATCGTTTTCCCTTTTAAACCGGCGCCTACCCAGGTTAATTTTCTGAATGTTTCCAGAGGCTTTTGAGTGTAACCGCGAACTTGTGAAATTTTGCTTGTAAACCTGGGCTGTGTTTTGCCCTCTTCCTCGCCTAGGGTTAACCCGTTTGCTAGAGTAAACCTCTCTTGTAAACAGGCTCTAAATATGTCAGAAAAAGGAGATTTTCCACATAGGAGAACATTTATTGTCTTCGTGCTTTCTCTGAAGCCAAAGAAAGTGTTAATAGTCTGTCCTTTGGGTGTTTCTTTTTTTTGTATAATTAAATGTCTTCCTCTATTGAATTGAGTCTATTCAAGAACTCTTTTCCAATCCATTGAAACAACTTTGTCAACCGATTATCGAAGAGAGTTTTAATAATCAAGCCTTGTGAAAACGTTTCAAGAAAACGTAAGCTAAAAAGTAGGAAGTAATGTATTTTGCGTTTTTTGTAAATAAGAGAAAAAAGAGAGCAATATTTCGTAAAAGGATTGGAGAAAATAAAAAAAAAATTAATTTAAACAGTTCTCTCAAGGTTCCTTGCTTGTTTCTCCTTCATTTTCTTCTGTACCCAGCACAGGTGAAGGTGCGAATTGCTACTTCAGATCTTTATCCCTCATCTTACCTTGACTGGTCCGTACCATGTGACCCGAAACGTAACATAATATCACCAACTATCACGTAGTGTCGATTAGCAGTTGTGCTTTGGTGGAACATCCGGATACTACTTGAATTATTGATGAATAGTTGTGGTACAGGGCTGGTTTGAACGCTCAGACTAAGCTGATACTACCGCAACCGTCGATAAAAGGCCCTCTTGAGTGTTGCCAATCGCTACACCCCATACAGACAG
>CBDDTI010000483.1:0-4431 GCA_965233585.1 bacterium | reverse complement strand
CCTACCCTTTTATATACCTAAAGGCTGAAAAAAGGTACCCCTTCATGCTAAGCCCCCCCCCCCCCCCCGTGAAGACATGAATACGTCCATCTAGCTAAGACTAGTAGTAATCAAAGATTATGAGAGTGCGTTCGACGCCGTAACTTTAATACAGATACCTTAAATGATTAACCTGTCCGACTTTCAACCTCTCTCTATTGCTAAAATCAAAAAGTTTTCATCAACAACCGGGTTTTTACAGAAGATATTCAGTGACAAAGTCCATTACATTCTGATTGAAGAGGTCACGATACAAACTACGTTGCGTGACGGTGCCAGTTTCCGTAGACTCAAAAGTATAATTATAGGACTAAAATATTTACATCAGCCTTTATTAAAGTTTCGTTCTAAATATTCTCACATTAACTTGTAATGTTTAAGCGTAAAAGCTAATTTGTAAAAGTATATTTTTTACGAACATTATTCTAAGCAGGAAGCTCAAATGTAAGTAATAAACCATTTGCAATCGCATGCTTTCATCGTAAATAAACTCCGTGCGACTGATTCGAGTATTTGCCCTGGCCTGATTAATAAAGTAGACGGTATTTACATTTCCTTTCCGTGGTTCAGGTTCATCCTTATGGATCGTGCTAAGAGTACTCTTCCATCGATTCCAAACAGTATTCGACCGGATGTAAAGACTGACCTTTTCTGTTGCGACTGGAACTAAGTCAACAAATGCAATCAAATACAGCTGTTTCCTCGGTTGACATCGGAAAGCATACGCGATCGTGTTCGTGGACATAAATAAACAAGGAAGCACAGTCCAGAGAAAGCACACTGAACGCGAAGAGAAGGTCAAACTCGACAAGGAAGCAGACGCAAGGCAAAACGTGAAACTCGACTCCCGTTAGGAACAAAGCACGTGCTCGATGGAATTTACGTCATTCGCCCTGAATAATTTCGCCCCTGAAAAATTTTTTGGGGCGGCCAAATTTGTAACGATGAATACTCCTCAAAAATTCCAAGAATGTCGATTTCGACTGTATTATGAAAGCGTTCTTTGACGAACGCAATAACAGTGATTATTTGTTTATTCTGGGATTATGTAAAGATTTAATGGTTTTACAAGGTCAAAGTGCCGCAAAGAATAAAGAAAGAATAACATACATGTTGCCTAAGGGTATGATGTGTTAGAAGACCCTTAGCAGACAATTGTCGGCCCCTTTCGAAGACGAGAAGAAATTCAGTGCAAACGGCATTTTCTAGCACACTGACTGACAGTAGTTATCAATGTCGTCTGTCGCCTTTGGCAAAACGTTTGCAATTTGTTTTGTTATTTTTGGAGGGGTTTCACACGTATTACAATGACATTTTATACTTCCTTAAAAATAGCAAAAGAAACAAACAAAAGAACCAAAACAAAACAAATAAATAAATAAAAATAGAGCATCTGCTTAGTATACAAATATCTAGTAGACAAAACAATGGGGTTTTATTAAGTTCATTGCTTTTTTGGTCATTTCTTACTTTGCTAGGGTCTGTTCACATCTTCCCTGTCGCAAATATTTTTCTCAGCAATATAATAGCGATCCTTTGTCGCAAATAAGCGCCCGAGATCAGTTGGGTGCTCGCTAAATCCTTGAAGTACCTGTGTTACAGTCTTGGTTTACGCATGTTGAAAAGTTAAGCCTAAATATTTGAAGCTTCGTCGCTTGTAATCCGTGTTAAATCCATCATTACCATCCTTGTTCCTTATTTATTATCTCTTTGGTGTTTTTCTATATTCTTAAACTAGTATTTTCAGGTTTTCTTTTAATTTTGTACCGGGCCAGAATAATTTCAAACACGATGACTCGAGTAGCGGGAAAAAGAGATGGCTTTCATGCAAGATAGTTTACGCTGCCTAAAAGCTCGCAAGCAACGAAATCGAATTTTTTGTTCGATTTATACAGCAAAATTAAACATTACAGTATATATTTAACAGCCTACAAATGGCCCAGTCGCAAACAATATTTTTCATCTTCTTCCGGAGAATAAAGGAAAGAGTGAATACTTGAAAAAATCACGCTTGTATTATTCGATAACCATGAACGTCAACCTTTGCATAACACAACCAATTCGAGTGGTTACATAAAATAGTTACTAAATGAAAATCAAGATTAAGTCAGCTATGTGTAAGAATTTTTTTCTAAAGCCTTCGAGGGAGGCGACGAGTACTTGATTTCCGTTGAAATATTCAGAACACTGTTTCGTTATGTTCAGTTACTTCCTCATCCAAGATACTGTGTCCGCGGCGTTTTCTACGGTTTTCATCGTCATCATTATAAGCACCAACTATAATTTCCTAACAGAATAAAAGAACAAGTAAATAAATACAAAGGCAGCTAATCAATTTTAGTTTTTGGTGTACTGACTTATAAAAACGGACATTCAAAAAGCTAACTAAGGAGGTTGCATTGTCAGCTGATAATTTATATCCAGTATACAGTACCCTGTGAGCAAATTCCTTCAATTCAGGTGGACTTTCATCAATTTCCCAGGAGAACTTGTGATCGGGCAAAAACCCACGTAACCACTCCTTCAGCGGGAAAAGCAGCTTGGGATCAATTTCTCTTGAGCGGTCTTCTTTGGTTTCTAAGAAGGAAAAAATAGCGTAAAATATTTAATTAAGCTGGCATAAGAAGGCTGCACCAGCAGTACGAGCGGCAGTCAAAGCCGAGCTGTCCTACCTAAACGAAAGGGAAATAGTCTTTTTCTTAAGGCAGCTAAAATATTTAAGACAATACTATAGTTGCTTTGTCTCTTCTAATACTTAACTAGAGAATTCTGGGTTTAATTTGACGAGCATCAACATATCTTGTTCAAAACTTCACAAATATTATCTTACCCGGCGACACTCTACGAACTACGAGCGAGTTGCCGGAACGCGGGCGCCACATTTTTGTCGCCAAGTTTAAAGCTTGGAAACGGTGAATGTTTCATATTTTTCTCTTTATACAATTTGATAGAGTTTTTGGAATTATAAATCTTTTTTTCGTAAATATTCAATGCCGTCTCCAGTGTTGCCCGACTAAAATGCCTTTCTTGTTAACATAATTACACGACGTCAGGACGAAACATTTTTCCCGTCTGCTGAATTGTGACTGCGAGGTCAATTCAAATTTCAGGCGCAACAGACGTATGCAAGGTGTTATTTAACAAAAATCATAGTAAACCAAACAAGGAGTACAGAAAACAACCCGACACAATGACTAGGACCAGCGCTCCAACTTGGAACACTAAACGCACCTACCATTTCTCACCATTAGGTGAAATCTTTAAGATGACATTTTGCGCACTCACCAAAAGCAAAGCTCGCCAAGATTCCCACGATAAATGACGTTACTACCGAAATAGCACTGAACCACAAGTACGAGATGTGATAAAAATCATCTGCGAGAGCAACGCTGTGGAGAGGATATTGAAATAGAGAGGTTTTCAGTACGGCGTCTTTACCCCAAAACCAAAGCAATGAGACATTCCCGGTAGAGGACTTGCGCGCAGGTATCATGGTAGTTGCGTACATCGGCCAACGACATCTTAGAGCAGGGCGCTTATATGCCCCGCTTAGAGACTTGGTGCGCGATAATGCCTATTAGTATATACCGCACAAGTAAATTGTACTTTCCGCGCGCGCTGATTGGCTAGCTCGGAGGTGATTAGCCAAGTACTATTCACCTCCGAGCAGCCGAAGAAAACAAAATGACTTTTGTCGGTGTATTGTTACAAACAGAGTTACTTTTGGTCCGCTAGTTATTCAGCTTGTGTGGTATATACTAAAACAATTATTTACCTCAGTGTTGGTGAAATTTACCTCGCCGCTTCGCAGCCCGGCAAATAACACCACTATTCATCTCCACTTCGGTGAATAATTGTTAACTACTGCCATGACTCCCTGCGCGCAAGTGCCATAGAGAGAATGGGGTATTACAATAGGGAGCTTAAGCAACGACGACGAGGACGCCGAGAACGACACCTATTTATATTCTACAAGCGAAATTCGCGATTGTGTAGATCTGTTCGGTACGCCAATGGATCTAAAAAGGCACTGAAGCTAAATATGCAACGAAGGCCTTCAATTCAAAAGGGAAATAAGAAAAATTAGCTGTCGTCGTTCACGTGCCGAAGACGACGCAGAACTTGGTCTTTTCACGTTGCTGTTTTGCAGAGGACGGCAAAGAAATGTTTTCAAATATTCGTAACGCACTTCCACAGTTATTATTGGGCTCATTAAACTTTGTGTTTGTTGAGATTCTCGTTCCTGTCGTCGCCGTGGTTTGGTCAAGCTCCCTAATGACAAATCACAACATCATAATCATGATGAGCCAATAAGAACGCAACTGAAGCCAATACACGTGACCGTTGCATAGGGCAGAAAAATGCACCTGACTAAGTCAGCAATTAGTTTTG
>CBDDTI010000482.1:5000-6013 GCA_965233585.1 bacterium | reverse complement strand
GGCCACCCGAAAATCTTCGCCTTTCAACAGTCAACCAGAGTTCGTGACTACCAATCCATCCGTTCGACTTTTAAAATAAGAACAGCACTTCCCAATTGACCACGGCTTTGCCCTCACCCTGTGCAGAACCAAACCCCGAGAAGAAGGCACCGCGAGAAAAGGGAATTCCGATTAACGGTAAAGGCCCTGGCAAACGAGGACATATATTTGCCCACGATTAGGTTCAATACCTGTTTATTTGCTGATGACTTCAAGGGTCACCTTCGAATGACTATCGGAGCTGTTCATTCGAGCAGTTATGCTCACATTTCGCGTAGCTCAGATGTATTTTCGCACTAATCACTAAAGCTTGTTGAGGGCAATCCACTGCAGTAATGTTAAAATAAGATGTTTTAGTCGTTTGTTCGATAGAGCATTTATATTGTAGTTAGAAGTTTGAGGATCGGCCAAGTTAAATTCGATTTCCAGGCTCGGATGGAGAAAAAAAGGCCCGAGCAGAAATGGTCGAATGGACGGAATCTTCCGGTTATTCCGATTTTCCTGAATTTTAGGCCGACCTCGCAAGGTACACCCAAAATTTCACAATGAAATTCCAGAAAGCGTCTTTTTCATTCGCTCCCCCACCCGGAATTTTCGGAATTTTTGGTCGAGAGGAAGGTGCCCCCAGGCTTCTAAAATTTCGATTCCAGACCTCAACCTAGCAGACCGCGAGCGCGTATTAAAACTTCAAAATGGCCACCTCAAAACACAAAAAAACACGTGATAAAGGTAGTTTAATCTTTTTTTTTTTCATATTCTAACGGAAATAAGGGTTCCCTGTGAGTCCTTCTCTGTCATGATGTTTTGTTGCTTTTAGTTTTGACTCAAATTGCCACTTGAACAAAGCCGAACGGTTCGTAAGTCTAAGTTAACTTTGTCAAGTACTAATAATGACCCAGTGCTATCAAATTTGTTTCTTCTTTTGCTCAGAGAAGACAATGATGTTGCATCGCAAAATACGCATCGGGTCCCTT
>CBDDTI010000481.1:0-3928 GCA_965233585.1 bacterium | reverse complement strand
GGAGCCCCAAATCATGGGAAAAACACAGTGTTTCGCGACTTTCCTACCTTTTCGCACATCTGCATCTTCTTTCTTCTTACTCTTTCTCTTCTGATCTTCTTTCTTCTAATCTTCCTCTTCTCTCTGCCTCTGCCCTGCTCTGCTTTTCATCTCTCCATATTGTCGGAAGTTTGACTTCTAAACTTCCTTCGATAATTGTATATTTTATTTTTTAATTTATTTACAAAACAATTAAAAAAAACAATATCATATATTTTCAAAATATTTTTATTATTCTAATATATATATATATATTTTGGTGATTTTGTGAATTTGCTTCATGGTTTTTACTGTCAAAACAATTATTTCCAAAAACTTTTATGTTTATTATCAAAAAAATGTTTTAGGGCATATTTTTTTATTACCAAAGAAATCATTTACATTTCTTTTTTTGGCAACCAAAACTATTTGGAATCCAAAAATCACAAAAAATGAACAGTGATGAAAAGTGATGAAAAGTGATTTGCTTCATTTTTTACTGTCAAAACAATTATTTCCAAAAACTTTTATGTTTATCATCAAAAAATGTTTTAGGGCATATTTTTTATTTCCAAAGAAATCATTTACATTTCTTTTTTTTGACAACCAAAACTATATGGAATCCAAAAATAAAAAAATCACTTTTCATCACTTGTCATTTTTTATATTAAAAAAATGTTTAAATAAAATAATTCATCCAAGAGAAGTTCATTCATAAAGTGAAAAATCATTTTTCAAGGACTGGCTCAGCAAAACCAAGTTCAATTTGTAAATCCACAGAAGACAGAGTTTGAATCTTTGAGCTGGGTTCTCAAAAAATAAAAACCTATCAATCTGAAAGGCCATTGGTCTTGAAACTATCTAACCAAAACTTGAACTGGAGAGTTCAGTGGAGTGAAGTCCTTCCAAAAAATTGAACTGGGGAGTTCAGTGGAGTGGAGTCCTTCCAAATAAAACTTTGAACTGGCAGCCGAGTCAACCGGTTGCCTTGTTTTTTCATGCTCTGGCGAGCGCTTCCTTTCATCCTCCATCTCGACCGTTTCAGAAGACGATGATCTCTTGTCACCAGGCTGCATTGCGCTGGCACCCAGACAAGAACCCTCAGGAGCATACAGTTGCGATACAATCGTCCGATTGAGGCCGCACATGGCTGGAAATTTATGCGACCATGTCTCTGTCATTTAACTAGAAGTACCAGAATGACGCAGTCGGAAACATTCCAATGCCGTGAATGGGTTCGAACCTGCTGTTTGTGTCCACCGCATTCACTGCCTTCTTCGGGCCAATCCGATGTCTTTTGGGCCTTGCTCCCAAGACCATGACGACAAAGCCGCGAATACGCACTACAAATTCTCTTGAACCTCCTTGTTTCCACTGAGACTAGAACTGCGCAGCACCAAAGCTATTGTTCAAGATGAAGATGTTCAGGACAGGGGCACAGCAGAGTCAATGTTCAAGAAGGTGGCTGAGGCTTATAAGGTGTGCAGCTGATCATGTTCCGAAATAATTGCTGCTTCAACACATGTTTGACATGTATGCTGCTCCAATACAATTTAGACCAGTTATTTAGTGGACGTTGGGTTGAATTGACACTTTGAGCAGTGTGAGGTGCTCATTGAATCTGCGCAAGCCCCACAAGAGGACGCAAAATCCAGAGTTGTTTCAGGCCATTCTCCAAGTTTCTATGCTTCTCAAGCCTGTCAGCGCTAATTTTGACTACTTTGCTGTTTCCTTGTGCTTCACTGTCAGGTACAAACAAAGCCAGGCCAGGACACGCAAAGACATCTGCAAGGGCATCTGAAATTGGGCAAAGCTCCCAGTCAGGGTTCCTGGCTTAGCGCCGTGGGTGATCCGGGTCTCTCAGTTGTCCTTCTACATTTAGCTTCACGAAGGGACCTTCCAAAGACTTTTAAAGCAGCACAATCCCTCAGCTTCTGAGGCTAAGTCGACCTTCAGCAGAACCTTTGGAAAAGTCTCTGAATCCAGACATGGAAGAAGCATACAATCTCTTTGAGGATATCATTGGTCACGATCCCTTTAAGGACCAGAAGCTTCGGTAAGAAACGAATGAACAAATACAGGAGTGGAGCTACATACTCTTGTGCCACTGCCACAAGGCTGTGTCAATTTTTTCGCGGGCCGCTGGCAAAAAACTATATCAACCCAGCACTGTGATGGATACGGAAATGAGGTTCGATGCCTCTTCTTTTTTGAACTCTGTCCAACATTTGAGCAGGACTTTGACCAGATCTTTGCCAAGGCTTTTGCTCCCCGCCTTTCTTAGCCTGTAACCGCAAGCTCGGGAGCAGCAAAATGAACTTGGATTCACTGCCAAAGGACAGAATGCCGAACGGAGGCTATGTGGTCACGTCAAGGAGATTGTTGTGACGTTTTGGCTGCGCTTTGTTCAGTAGTCCATAGTTAAAAAATCTGAATTGGCAGACTGGGAAGCAATTGTTGCAACATGTTGGGATCCAGCTGTTGCAGCAGTGTTTCTTGTGAACCTTTGGTAGTAAATTGGTACGGTCTTCTCTAAAGAATGAAAGCTACAGCTGCTGCCACTAGCAAACCAAAAGGCTCTCCATGGCACTCAGAAAGCTCTTGAGAGAAAGCGTGCAGCAAGAAAGTTGGTGTCCATTGCAGGCTGCTCACCCATGACTTTGTTCTCAAGATCTTTTGCAAGAAGTTGCGATACCCTCTTGTTTCACATATTCACTGGAGGATAGTCAAGAAGAGGATGGATACTTCGACTGACTTGACATGCTGCTACCCGAAACTACCGTAGATGGACGAAATATTCAAACCCCTTCTATCCGGTACAACCCCCTCGCCCCCAAAGTTCAATGTTATTGTAACCTGAAGTGCATTAGCCCCAATGGACGAAAATAATCAAACCCCTAACATCACTTTTGCTAACACGCGCGCTGAAACATTGAGATTTGGGGGTGCGGGGGTTCAGCACAGTGCGTGCTGCAGGGTTTGAATATTTTGTCCATCTACTGTCTCGCTCTCTGATGTTTTCACATCTTTTGGTCTCCAAACTCTGTTGTGGAAACATCAATGTGCATGCTGCTGATCTCATTCCAAACTGCGCAAAACATTGGCTTTTCACAAGTAAATGCCTCCATCCATTGGCAGGGCCACGTCAAACGAATAAGTCGTGAATTAGGGAATAGGAAAAAATGGGACGAGATACACATGCAGCATTTACCTGAGAAAACACAATGTTTTTTGCATTTGGCATAAGTTGCGAATTAGGGAATAGGAAAAAATGGGACGGGAAGCACAAAGGTTGCACTTTACTCGTACCTGTGAAAACACAATGTTTTGTGCACTTAGTAATAAGGGAATAGAAAAAATGGGACGGGAGACAGACAGGAGGCATTTACTTGTGAAAAGCCAATGTTTTGCGCAGTTTGGAATGAGATCAGCAGCATGCACATTGATGTTTCCACAACAGAGTTAGGAGACCAAAAGATGTGAAAACATCAGAGAGCGAGACGGTACCAACTGGGGTGTCCGGCATGCTGCACACCCCAGTTGGTACCGTAGATGGACGAAATGTTCAAACCCCTTCTATCCGGTACAACCCCCTCGCCCCCAAAGTTCAATGTTATTGTAACCTGAAGTGCGTTAGCCCCAATGGACGAAAATAATCAAACCCCTAACATCACTTTTGCTAACACGCGCGCTGAAACATTGAGATTTGGGGGTGCGGGGGTTCATCACAGTGCGTGTTGCAGGGTTTGAATATTTTGTCCATCTACTGTAGTTCAAATTGCTGAAGAAGTCGGAAGCGGGCACGGAACTTAACACGACTCCATGCGCACGAGTAAATCATAGTAAATCCACATGCGCTGGAGGTGCCGAGGCTTTTTTTGTGCGCATGCGTCAATCGGAAGCAACTGCA
>CBDDTI010000480.1:0-14235 GCA_965233585.1 bacterium | reverse complement strand
TCTGGGAAGATACCTTTGAATAAAAAAAAAAATAGAGGTGCAGAAATCAGGTGAAATGAACGCTTTATCACGCGATTAGAAATATTGTCATAACCAGGAGCCTTTCTCAGCGAAAACAAGCTACAAATGTTTTCCAATTCACGAATATCGGTGGATTTTAGCATGGATGAAGGATAATCTTAAATTTGCTACCAAGAAATGAGCTAAAAAATTCACGGTACTCGCCAGGTTAGTGCCACTGTTGGTAAAGTATTTAAAAACTGAGTGAGCATCAGTGACATACATGCCAGTTCCCCCCACTAAACAGTTATCTATAGAAGTCAAAGTTTCAAAATCACTTGACTACTTCACAGTTTTACCAGAACAGTCTTCTGGCAAAATGCAATTTATATCAACGAACATGAACACAAGATAAAAAGTAACAAAACTCCAGGAGCAGACTTCGCTGGGACAGCTGCTTCATTCTTCGGCTTTTTCTTCTCTGGAGCTTTACATTCACTGTCACCTGGAAGAATTTGGCAAGCGATCAGTTTTCCTTTCTCTTCTCCAGTCAAGTAGGCTCCTTGCATGTAACCATACCACTCTGAGCTGGTCGCTTCGCCACCAAAGTAGAGTCGCCCCAGGTTCTGTCCGAGCTTACTAAAATCCTTGAAAGTAAAGCCCACAACAGGTTCTGAATACGAGCCTTGGGTAAACGGGTCCTGCGACCAGCGGTAATAGTAAATGGCTGAAGGGACGAAGAACACGAAACGTGTCAATTAGCCATGTTCGTTACATCAATATTCTAACGTGGCTCCGAGGCTTTTGGGTCAAAATTGTAAATAAATTTTACAAGTTTCTTTTGTCTCTCAATTCCCAAAAGAGACTTGAAAACAAAGAAAACAACACCAAATAAACAAGTTTGTCCTAAAAGCGTCAGAGCTATACACCGAATGCAAATATGGCGGACCACTCGGTCGTCGCCCGGGACGAGCTACATGAAAGCGAGGTTAGTCAGTCTTTGATGTTTTATTTTGACAATGCTTCCCCAGAGAAGTCTTACTTCATCGTCGATCTGTTCTGTTTTATTTCGCTGTGCCTGCGAGTTGCTGTGTTCCTGAATGCGACGAGAAAGGATAGAAATCTTCCACCGTTCACCTCTAAGGGAAAATAGTGGATCAATGCAATTCGTTGAGACCACGAAAAGGAGTTCACGATCGCCGCGTGAACTAAAGTTTGTTTGGTACGTTCCAGGATAGAAGATCTCAGAAAAATCGTTTAAATGACGAGCTTATGTGGTGTTTGGTGGTGTTCCAGTACGACTTTCATGGCCAACAGTTTCTCCAAGTCATAGAAAAGCTTTTCTTGAAAGATATCCTCTGTCTCAAAGCAAGGAGTTATTTGCGTTCGCATCCACTCTCACGGAATCGCACGAAACAAATACTACGGTGCAATAACCCAGCGAATGAACTTTGACTGCCCCGTCGCTGAAACCAGTGAAAGCATTGAGCCAAATGTCAACGACTTGGAGCTAAATGCGATCGCTTACTCATTTTCTAAGATCTTCGAACCTGAACTTAAACAGTTCCTTCGGCGATCTTAAACTCCTTACTGCCGTCCCTTTAGTTTTCCGTTAAAGACGAACGAGATAACTGAAGAAAAGAACACTTTCTCTGCTGTGGAAGATTCCACTCTCTTGCGGTGGCATTCAGGAATACAAAAACGGGTAGAGAGGGCGAAACAAAGTGACCAAATCGACAACGAAGCAAGACTTCTCTGGAAAAGCATTGTCAAAACAAAACATCAAAGCCTGACTAACCTCGCTTTCATGCGACTCGTCCCGGGCGCAGACCGAGTGGTCCGCCATATTTGCATTCGGTGTATGTTAGAATTTTGATATGCCGAACGTGCCCTATTTATTCGAAATGCTGGAGAGTGGGGTTTTTGTTTGTGTATCCTATGACCAAAATCAAAGTTATCACTCTAGTCAATAACAAAGAAGGCAGATAACAAACTGAATAACTCATATCTCCAAGAAAATACATGCAGCTCACGCAAAGGGTACGAAAACTTGTGCAAGCCGGTCACGATTGGTTTGGGTCCACTTTTCATTGGATGACAAAGGGGCGCGAGGTTTTTACGTCAATCGCCACTTAAGTGAAAACCTTTCTATCAAGAACAGCACCAACACCTATCAAGAGTTGTAAGTTGTTAGATAAATTAGACTTTACCACCGAAATTAAATTTGTCAGAGATTACACCGAGACACATATCGTGTTCGATGATACATTTCCGTCGTAGACCACATAAAGATCTAGCCAAGCCTAAAACCGGAGCTCCTGGTTAGACGAAGGTATTTAAATTCTACTTCGGAGAGTATAACTTTCTTACATATAGCAGGAACTAATTACTGCGCCCCTGACCTTGCTCAATTTAATTATATTTTGCTCCTTAAAGGGTAGCTGCTCTCAAGAGCGAGCAAAAGAAAGTTATTCTTGTTATGTAAACAATTGCCTCCATTTTGGGCGAAAATATGCTAGGATATTTGTCCGCGGACATTACCTGTTCCGAAAAGCGAACTGTTTTCCGAGGGCGTAACTTGAGGAAAACTGTGAGCTTCAAGGAACAGATAATGTCCAAGGACAAATATCCGAACATATATATTTTCGCGCCAAATGGAGGCTATCGTAATTATTATCTTTCAAATCGTTTTTCGCAACACGCGCGGTTTTGAAAATTGAGAATATTAAACAATTATTCACCGAGGTGGAGGTAAATCTCCACCACTTTTATCGACACTTAAGCGAATAATTGTTTTAGTATATACCACACAAGCGGAATAACGGACAAAAGAGTAACTTTATTTGTGACAATATACCGAGAAAAGCCATTTTGTTTTCTTCGGCTGCTTGGAGGTGAATAGTACTCGGCTAATCACCTCCGAGCTAGCCAATCACCACACGCGAAAATGCTATTCACTTGCATGGTGTAAATAATTTTTTTGGTATATACCACACAAGCTGAATAATTAGCGGACCAAAGAGTAACTTTATTTGCAACTATATACCGACAAAAGCCATTTTGTTTTTCTTCAGCTGATCGGAGGTGAATAGTGCTTGGCTGATCACCTCCGAGCTAGCCAATCAGCGTGCGCGAAAAGTACTATTCACTTGTGTGGTATATACTAAATAAACAATAGTCGCCATTTGGCGCGAAAATATGCTCGGATATTTGTCCGCGGACATTACCTGTTCCGAGAAGCGAACAGATTTCCGAGAGCGAAGCTCGAGGAAAACTGTGAGCTACGAGGAACAGATAATGTCCAAGGACAAATATCCGAGCATATTTTCGCCCCAAATGGCGACTATTGTCTTTATTATCCTTCAAATCTTTTTCGCAACGCGCGCAGTTTTGAAAATTGGGGAATATTCTCGGATATTCCTCAGTTTTAGCTGGGGAATATTCGGTCACGTGATGAGTTTAGGCCAATCGCGCGTAAGCAAAAAGATTTGATGGACTATAATCTCGGATATTCCCCGGTTTTAGCTGGGAAATATTGGCTCACGTGACATGGTTATACCAATCGCGTGCGAGCGAAAATATTTGATGGATTATAATCAATGTCAATTAAGCTGTCGGTGAGCTATTTATCCTTACCTGTTGCATCAGGGATGCCCTGCCCGTAAATCGTTCTCAGCATTTTCATTACCTCTGTCTTCGTTTCATTGTATGTTTGTCGTTCAATCCTTCTCCCTTCGTCCTCCGTCACAGTGATCAATAAAATGTTGCTGCCATTTGGTAAAATACCTCGTCGTTCCAAGTCTTGGAAAACGGGAAAACGACCGCGCTCTTTAGAGGCGTACAGGATATATTCGTGATCGTCCCAGAACTTGCTTGGAAATTTCAGGAAAATTTTCGTGTATACCGACATTGGGTTTTTAAAGATCACTTCCTTTTTCCATTGTGGGAGGGGTGGGTTAAAAGTCACTATGTCACTGGCCAGCACCCCAGTACTGTATGTGCACAGAGCATATTCTGCGGCAAATTTGTCGCCATCGGATGTGGTAACTTCAACTGAGGTGGCTGAATACTTGATTTCTGTCACAGTTTTACTCAATAAAATTCGGTTAGTCAAAGGTTTGTAGAGACCTTCATATATGGACCAAACCCCACGCTGGTCGGTGACAAAGAAATCCTCTCCACGTTCAAAAAGCTGGTAAAAAGACACCAGTTCTGGGCGCTTCGAGTACTCGAAATCCATGTTGAAATATTCGATAACTTTTTCAATGGGTCGTTTAGATTTCCATCCCATCAACTGCACACCGACACGGGCTGGAATATCTGGCAATTTCTGTTCTTTCCTTTCTTCCTGGTAGTCTTCAACTTTAGTTTCCACTTTGTCATGGAAGTCTTTGAGAACTGCAAAATCGGTTATATCTTTGCCTTGTTCGTCCCTGTGAGAATCATACATAAGTTCAATTATAAAAATACCATGTTTCTATCGAGTTTTAGTGTAAATCTTCTGGCGTTCTCACACGAATGCCGTTCTCTGATTGGCTACACTACTCACTATCTCATCAGTGATAGTTAGTAGCGTAGCAGTGCGCGATAGTTAACAAAATGTCGGCCACTACTTGGCGTTTTTAAAGTCTCTGTGAAGTGGATTTGGATAAAGTTTTGAACGACTAGAAATCTCGAGCTTATAATCTAACACGAGGGGAAGTTTGGGAGATCGAGAAATGCTTTGGGAACACGAGCCGTAGGTGAGTTCCACAGCTTTTTCGAGTTCTCCCAAACTTTCACGAGTGTTTCCACAACTTAATAGAGACACGGAGAATCACCGGGACGAAGAAAAAAGGAAACAGCTCAGCTTCTTTACTTGATCATCAACATGTAAATTCTCTTTGCTGACGTCATCATTACGTCAACAGCTCGTGCTAGTTCTGTGTTTCTATCGAGTTATGGAAACTCGGTTTTTAACCAATCAGCCCGCGTCTTTTCTTGGGGCTGTTTTCTAAATAGTGTTAATATTACATAATCATCTATCATTGTAATAACTGTTGGTCATGACGCATATAATCGGTGAAAACTTTTGGAAATGCACTAGAATGTAAGTCAAGCAACAGTGTAGGGTGTCTGGCTAACTTCGAAAAGCCAAGAATTATCCCATCCTCAACTTTGTCACAAGAATTCGATTCTCTATGTCTGTTGCAGTTTTAAACATAAAATGCTCACAGCTCTCTATTTTCAGCTCGCATTTTCATTCGATTGTTGAACGTCCGGAGAGAACTGGACGCCAGAGCACTAAGAAGACTTTACTAGGTAGGGAGTGGGGACCGAGGTATTCTTCCTACTCGCTTCACTCGCATACCCTACCCCACCCTCGCGTACCTCGCGCACGGCTTCGCTCGCTTTTTCTTCCGCGTGCGTAAAGAGAGAGGTTGTGAACAGTCTACCGTGATTTTACTCTCCCTCCACCCAGTCATCGGTGATTAAAATCACTGGCGAAAGAACGGGCCAAACATTTGTATTCAACTCTTATGACAAATTGAAGTAACATACTGAAATGCTGCACGGCGGGTACTCCCTGAAAAATTGGGTGGGGGTGTGCGGCCCACTTCCCAAAACCCTTACCCTATTTATGACCAAGATCTGCGATATTCCCTACCCTATTTATGACCTGACCAAAAATTCGAATCCCTATTAGTGACCTGACCCTAAAATCAAAACCCTGTTTCTGACTAGCGTTATAATAAGTTCCCTAGTTCAGACCAATGTTAAATTACCGTAAACATAATTTGAGAAGGGCAGTTGTTGATTTTCTTTTCGATAATGATGAAGTGGCTTCTTCTTAAATATATACCCACATCAAGGTTAGAGTGCAAAACCATACCCTACTTATGACCAAATTGGCCGAAATCAGCTTAAATGGATACCCTATTTAAGACCAGAACAGCCGAAAACCATACCCTTTGGGGCCGCACATATCTATATAGCTCATATAAGGGAGTACCTCCCCCCCCCCCCCCCCCCCGTAAATGTTGCAACTTGATTGGAGTTTTAGACCTAAGCTTTAGATGTTAGTCTGTATTACTTTTTAGTTGCCCGCTCCGTTTTCTTGAGATACAGTAAGCACCGCCTCCCGTGAGATAGTCTGTAAGACACTCTCATTAGTAACTCTTACAGAGCGTAGACCTATCTAATTACCTTACGACAAAGTCGGAGTAATTACACCGAATACCATTCATCTTTTTCGCGTCCTTCAGCTTCACAAGCGATGCTGTGGCCTCATCATCTGTGAAATGAATCCAGTTCGCTCCTGCCTCGATATTCAAACCCGCAAATGGCACAGCATGTATTCTGCCTCCAGTGTAATTCTTTCCTTCAATAATCAGAAAATCATTGATGTTTTTGTCCAGTAGTGTTTTTGCTGCCGTGACGCCTGAGAGTCCAGCGCCAAGGATGAGGATTTTGGTTTTGTTTACCTTAACAGGTGAAGTTGAAGATCTTTCTACCATAAGCAGCAAGAGTAGCATCAGGATGACCTTTGCCATGATATTCATTCTGTGAATGATAGCGGAACAGTTTTCACTGAGTCTCAACTTTCTGGCTGATTCTAGTCGCAATTTAAGTAACGTTGTTACCTTCAGAATAATGTCTTCTCGTTTAAATAGTTTTTAATGAAATTGTCTTGTGGAATATTAAAAACGAAGAAAGTACAATCAATTAATGCTGGCAACAGAATAAGACCCTGGGGCGGTAAGATGAGTGACCCTGGGAACGAGGTCAGTTGGTAGAACAACTCCAGAAAAACTACCCAGAATCAACAGCAATCTGCCGTTTTCCATTTGCTGCTATTACAGACTGGATGACGGTTAGCTGTCTTGCTGAAGACAATTCCATTAAAGTTCTACTAAACAAAACTACTGAACGAATTGTTAAAATCGCACTTTGATAAGATTAGGCTTGAGCCGTGAAACCAGTTCAGTACATCATAACTAAACAATTACCTTATCATAACTCGATTAAGAGTGCACTGAATGTTCTTACCTCCAGGGGCTTTGAATTTGCGCAAAAAAATAACTCTTGCACGCCTGGCGTGCGTCTGTTTCATTTAGAGCTCAGCATTTACGTCCTGGAATTTTAGCGGATCCAGCTATGGATCATACCGAGATTACGATGCGTACAGAGGCGAACAAACCCTATCCCGCCGCACATACCCATATAGCCAATACAATGATATGGGTTATACTAGATTATTTGGAAAACGAATATAGAATAAAAATAAGCAGAATGTCACCGAACAGAATATTCATGTTTCTAATAAATCCCCCTAGCGGAAATGTTAGAATACAAAAACTGATAGCAAAACATATATTTGAATGCTTCGAAAAAAGGAAAGGGGAAGACGGCAAAGTAAATACTCAATGACTTTAAAGTCCTTGAGTAT
This sequence comes from bacterium, assembly GCA_965233585.1. Taxonomy (GTDB): domain Bacteria; phylum SAR324; class SAR324; order SAR324; family NAC60-12; genus CBDDTI01. The sequence continues at coordinate 6,806 of CBDDTI010000480.1, read as the reverse complement.
TTACTTAATTAATTTAATTTAATTACCTCAATTAATTTAATTTAATTAATTTAATTTAATTAACTATTTGATTGATGTAATTTAAGAAATCATCAATTAATTAAAATAACTTGCTATTTGTATTTTTGTACTATCTTTGTATAAGACTCCAAATAAACATATCTGTTCTGTTCTGTTCTGTTCTGTTCTATGGGAGTACACTCCTCCCCCCCCCCCCCCCTCCCTTCCCCGCCGGCACTCTAAACCGGACAAACAAGTACGAGCAACATTGACTTAAATGACATTCAAGAAGACTACAAACCAGGGAAAGAATTCGACTAATAATGCTGACTTTTTTGCTGAAAACCGCTTTGAAACACATGATTTCGGCGTGAGACGATGTAGACGAAAGAATACCTGCTCGTAGTGTATGGTCTAGATCGCGTGATTATGCTTATGTAACTAATTGATAACTGAATAAAGATAGTAAATTTTGAGCTCGATGATGAAGTGTGACAGGTGAATTGATTAACTTGACTCGAGCGTAGGACAGATCAACGCAGTTAAGACCTTGCTCTCCACGAGTTCTAGTAGCTCAGCGGATATGTTCGAGAGATCAGAGGTTCGATTCCTGCCGGGGACTTAAACTTTTTCTTTGACCCACGCTCATGTCATATTGACCAGTTCACCTTTCGCAATGTAACTCATTGTTTTTGATCTCGAAGTGCGCCCTCGACTCCTCGAGTAGCTGTTTAACCCCTTATTATTGAAATTTCACCAACAAACATGATTAGAAATTCTCATTTGGATAATGGCTACAGTCAGCATCGAGCTGCTATTCCCTCTTTCTTGCACACTTGTCAGAATTGGATAAATCCTTCATCAGCTAGCAGTCAGTTAAAATGCCATAGGTGCAATATTTACCCAAGAACTGTACCGGATCTAAAAGCATTAAACTCTTGTGATTTATTCACCAAAACGTTTAAATGACCGGGAGTATTTGATTCTTCAAACTGTTCTCACCGGGAATTCTCATTAAGATAAATTGACAACAGAACGTTGTACCGTGTCGTCCAATTTGGTGCGTTATCATATCATATTATTTGGTGCGTGATGCAAGCAAACAAATAAGATTCCTGCTTCACGATAATATTGATTGTAGACACAACAATGCATCGTTCAATAGCTGAGTTCGTCTCTTCTTAAAGGACAAGGCAAACGATTAGTTTCAGATCAAGGACTGTAGCAAGTGCAAAGTATAAGTTTGCAAGTTTATGTCAATGCAAGCTTGAGTCTTATTGTAGAAAGGAATGTTTGCAATTCAATATAATAATAAAGTAGTTTGGTGAAAAATCAAGATCTTTCCTGATGATTAAGTGTACCATAAAGCGCCGGACATTGTACTCACCTCTCTTGAATATTATTCTGTACCATTACTGCACGTACTGTACTGGAGGTTAACTGACAAAAATACTGACAACTGTACAGCGCCGCAAATGATCCCCGATGCGAGCGCAAATGATCCCCAGAACGATGATCCCAAAACTGGACCCCAAATGATCCTGAACCGCAATAGCCTGCGAGTAGGCTCACTTGTTTGGACGGGAAGCTGCGAAGAAGAATGGGGCGAGGAAATGTGAGCCTGCACGCGAGCTATTAATTTTTTAATTCCCTGCGTTCGCTGACGAACGCAGCGCTCCGATTGGTTTAAATTGACAGGTTACAGAAACCAGTGCAACTTCAGCGTATTTCACATCACGCAAACCGTCTGTAGACTTTGTTCAAGGAGCGTTCCTCGAGCTTTTGATTAATGCTGACTTAGGTTTCAAACTAAAAACCTGTGAATTGTTTACTAGAAGGGAGGGATGTTTTCGCAGTGATGCCGACCGGTTTCGGTAAGAGTTTTTTTTTTTCAGCCGTGTTCTCCACATCACAGCGATCGAATTTCAGGTTTTAAATGTGAACTTTATTTTTGCAAACTGGATCTCTGCATATTTAATTTGCGACAACCATCGCCGCGGTTTTTTTGTTTAGTTTATTCGCTTCGTTCAAATATAACCTTTGGAGTCTTATTCAGAACAGAACAGAACTCAGAACTGTCGAGAAAACTAAATGGCTACTAATTTAGCACAGTTGAAATACGATTGATCTCAAAGTAATTGTTGACTTTCTGACCTACAACTTTCATCCTTAGTCCAGCTGTTATCGTTCAAAAATATGCTGAATTGTTCACTTTGATGATAAAAGCATGAAACTTTGCCAGATTACTACCATCCCTAAGGCCAACATTTTTTGATATGGATCCAGTTAAAATTCGCTATTGGTGCTGAGAACTGCGCACGCCTTAAAAATCGTCAACATGGAAACAAGGCTGAAAATAAAACCCTTTAAAATGCCATTTTTCAAACTAACTTTGTACATTTAACCTTCTTATGTTGATAAATAATAATAATAATAATAATAATAATAATAATAACGGAATTTGCAGTGGCATTTCCACGAGGTGGCTCTTCGTCCACTGTTTCCAGATCGAATTAGAATTTAGAAATGTTGATTTTTGTGGAGGGAGGAAAACCGGAGAACCCGGAGAAAAACCCTCGGAGCAGGGACGAGAACCAACAACAAACTCAACCCACATGTGACACCGGGTCCGGGAATCAAACCCGGGCCACAGCGGTGGGAGGCGAGTGCTCTCCCCACTGTGCCATCCCTGCTCCCCTAAAGGGGTCATAACCTTTGTTGTAAAACTTAAAATGGTGTCACGTGACCCTATGGCCGGAAACTGAGAAGATAAAGGGTTATATGGGACTATAAGTTGACTTAGATACGGAGGCGTCAGATTATTAAGAGCTTTAAAAGTTAACAGTAATACTTTAAAGGTAATTCGCTGCTCTATAGGTAACCAATGTAGCTCTTTAAGGACGGGGCGAATGTGCGCAGCCCTAGGTTGCCCAGCTACAAGGCGTGCAGCGCAGTTTTGAACGCGCTGGAGCTTCTGAATCATATACTTCGGTGACCCGAGGAGCAACGAGTTACAGTTATCCAGTCGACAAGTGACATAAGCATGAACGAGAATCTTTGTACTCTCAGAAGTCAGATACATTCTAATCTTTGCGATATTCCGAAGATGAAATAAAGCAGATTTACAAACGGAACTCACATGCTTATCAAGTGACAAGTCCTCATCGAAAACTACTCCTATGTTCCTAGCTTTGTCAGACCGCTTTACACGATGATCACCTACCAGAACACTATCTAAAAATGGACGTGGCCGATATTTTGAACTGATAACGAGCAGTTCCGTCTTGTCTCTATTCAACTTAAGTTTGTTACAAGACATCCAACGGTCGATATCTCTAACACAAGATTCAACCTGAGCAACAGAATAAGCTTGATCATCCCCACTGAGAGAATTGAAAGACAGATACAACTGCGTGTCATCAGCATAGAAATGATAGCCCATGTTGTATTGCCTGACAATATCCCCCAATGGGGAGGTATAGAGCAGATATAAAATCGGTCCAAGCACGGAACCCTGTGGTACCCCGCACGACAGCGGACGCGTGACAGACCGTGCACCACGAATGCTCACAAAATGAGTTCTGTCGCTCAGGTATGATTTAAACCAGGCCAGAGCTAGATCGCAAAGACCGAAGCGATTTGCTAATCTCTCAATCAGTATAGTGTGATCAACCGTATCAAAAGCGGCCGATAGATCTAATAGAAGTAAGATAACAGTCCTATTCCTATCAACGTCTAGGATAATATCATTAAAAACTTTGACTAAAGCTGTTTCGGTACTATGAAGTTGTTTATATGCAGATTGTAGTATTTCATCAAGCCCATTACTAGAAATGTAATAAATCAACTGAGATGCCACCACCTTTTCAAGAAGTTTAGACATGAACATCAAATTTGAAATAGGACGAAAATTCGAAAGAACTTCAACGTCGAGTGTGGGCTTTTTGAGAAGAGGATTCAACAATGCAAGCTTAAAACAGTCTGGAAAAGTAGCTAAATTTAAAGACTGATTTACAATTTGAGTCATAACAGGCAAAAGCACTGATGTGCACTGCTTCAAAACAGAAGCAGGGACGGGATCTAGAGGACAGGACTTGATAGTCGTCGAACCAAGTAATTCCGAAACATCAGACAATGTTACAGACTTGAAACATGACAAGGCACACTGATGGACAATGGCATCGGACTCCAAAACAATGTCAGATGTGGAGTCGAGTGAGTTTCGCAGAACTGTAATCTTCTCAGCAAAGAAGTCAATGAACTTGTTGGCAAGATCACCATCAGACGCACACCCTGAAGGATACTCCGCTGGCACGTCCTTATGAAGGAGCTTATTGACCGTATTGAAAAGAGTGCGGGGATTAGAAGTACCGAATGTGCGCCTGAAGAGCTATGGGAGTAGGGCCTTTTCGGTCGCTGCCCCAAAGCACTGGAATGATATTCCATTAGACATTAAATTAAGTCGATCAGTTGACGTTTTTAAATCCAGATTGAAAACTTATCTTTTTAGACTTGCTTTTAATTGACTTTTTGTTTCATTGTTATTGTTAGTTAGATATTTATTAGATTGTAAAGCGATATAGAGCTTTGGTATATACCGCTATAGAAATAAAGTTATTATTATTATTAATGAGTGGGATGCCTGTGACTACACCTTCTGGCTAAAAGAATTCAGTGTTTTGGAGTCAAATATTGATCGCTTATTCATTGCTTTTGTTTCTGCTTGTTTTAAAAGTGCAAAGTAAGTGTAAAAACTACAAAGTCTACTTTGGCAGATTTAAATACGTATTTGAACAATCCTGCATGAAAACGAGGCTGATAGGAAACAAGGAAAACAACAGTCAAAGGGGCTAATTTTCTAGTTCAGTGAAACTGAATATTAAATTGACAAGAAAAAAAACTTTCAACAAATACATTGTCCTCGCAATGAAAACCTGATGCTCTCCTTAGGCATAAAAACACACAATCCATTGCTAAAACCATTTATTTTTTCTCTTACTTTGCTTCATTTGATATTTGCAAAAGTTCTCCTGATTGAGTAATCACTACAGTATTGACCCTTTTAAACAACAATTGACTGCTTATTGATCTGTTTCCTTTGTTATGTATTGTAAGTGTTATTTGTTTCTAAAGGGCAGTCCTAGTTGTAGTTCCCCTCTACAGCTGCACAAACCTGTGCATCTTGAGCAGAATATTGTGCCTCAAAATCTTCTTTGCCACGTTGTCATGAGCCTGCCATCATTTCACCCATGCTCATTCGTTGGCTATGATAGCTCATTTCATGAAATTGTTCAAGTCTGCTGCCAAGCGCATAATCCCCTCCCAAATACCAGCGATTGCTGTAGACCAGCCGCTGATCCCCTTGGCTGAACAAACTCAATGGACACTGGGTTAAATCTAAAATGAAGATAAATGTCAAAATGCTTGGCGGACTCTATATTGAGATGGCAGCCCTAAAAATGTGTGGGCTGGTATACTAGATTTGCAACTCTGTTGTGTTCAGCTCATGAGAGCTTTCAGAGAGGCCAACTTTTCCATGTATATCAAGGCCAATTAAAGCAGATTTTACCATGGTTCTTTGCCCTGGACCATACCAACTACGCCAGATGGCTTTCTGTACATCACCGAGACATGTGTGAGCTTCCATGCAAGCATCCAGATTTGCACAAATATATAATGGCTCATTTGTAGTTAACAAGACAAAGAAGAGCTTTTCTTCTAACCTGTAAACGCTGGGGTCAAAGGAGAGAGGGTGCTGTAGGACAAACCCTGCAGCTCTGAAAAGATGGATGGTTGCGGGTCCTGAATTAGCTCAAATGGTGGAAGAGTTTTAAGGCAACATATCTTCTGTTGAGGATCATCACCAAAACGAACGTTAACAGGGCTTCCAGAATGCATTTACTAAAGGTGTAAAAAGTCTTATTATCTCCTTCTTTTGAAGAAATGCGAAACCTGTTCAGAGAAGAAGGTCTTCAGTTACTCTCAATCCACACAAAGGATGTCATGGATATGGCTGTTGCTAACTCTGTGCAGAATGTGCCAAAGATTGGAGAGGAAGAGGAGCTATTCAAATACTTTGTTAAGGAGGATTCGTTAAGAGAAGCAAACTTATTACAGGTCCTTTGAAGAAATAACAAACAAAAAAAAATACCCTTTCAAAAGAAAAAGCGGAAGTAAAAATTTTGATGGAGGAATGTGCACTTTTTTGAAGGTTGTACATAGCTTGTCAAAGTAGAGATAGTAATCTGGAAGAGTTTTTCAAATATTATGATAACCAGCCATGGCCTGCATCTCTTTTTCAAATGGGCAGTCTCAGAGGAGGGTACAGAGGGCAGATCTGGTGAAGTCCTTGCCCAATCCTCGAACAAAGATCGCAGAGAGCCCAATCGTGAATGCAATCATTCTAAACTTTGCTCTTATCATTCAGATGTAACCAAAAAAAACAACAGCGCACCTTCGACGAGTCCTGCAATGCAACATTTGCACATTATGCAAAAAAACAGCTGGTAATTCCACACAAGACTTCTCAACAAGCTCACGCTAGGCTTGTAAATACACTTGACCTCCGTCACTTTTGTATCAACACGGCCTCTGCCTAATACATGTAACCTCTCTATTACAGTTCAACAAACACGACCTCTGTCGACACGTTTTAAAACACGCGACCCTCGTCACACTTCAGTAAACACTACTGACTCAACGAGACAATTCTCTCAACACTCCTGGGAAAAACCATCTAAAAACTACACCGATTCTCTTATATACTCTACAGCATAAGATTCTAGAACTTTCCGGTACTACTAAAT
>CBDDTI010000479.1:0-6657 GCA_965233585.1 bacterium | reverse complement strand
ACTTTTCTCGTCGCTCGCTTTAATTTCAAATTATCATGTTTAACAAATCCACCTTTTACCAATCCAGGTTTTACAAATCCATGTTTTACAAATCCACCTTTTACAAATCCATGTTTTACAAATCCATGTTTTACAAATCCATGTTTTACAAATCCGTGTTTTACAAATCCATGTTTTACAAATCCACCTTTTACAAATCGACCTTTTACAAATCCACCTTTTACAAATCCATGTTTTACAAATCGACCTTTTACAAATCCACTCCATGTTTTACAAATCCACTCCACTCCACTCCACTCCACTCCATGTTTTACAATATGCCGGTCATTTCACGTTGTCGTTTCAGTTGCAGGGAATGGCAAAGAAATGTGCAAAGATTGATAACGCACGCGCACGGCTATAGCTTTCTGTTCATTAAACCTTCTCGTTGCCGTCGTGGTTTGCTAAAACTCCCCTACTCCCAAACCACACCAAATGTTAAAGGTGAAAATCGTTTTTAAACAAGAAAAAATAATTCTGCACAGTAACGTTTAATCCTGGGTCAACGTTAACCGGCTTTCGAACAACCCGGCCCTGGCTTTACGAATAGAGTCTCGGTTAGAAAAGACTTTTTCTCCCCCAACCTTCGTGACTTACTAGTCACGGCTAAACTCTCCCCAAATTCTGCCAATCCCCAACTTTCTTCTGGTTCCTTCCGTTGTGGCAAAAACTCTGCTACTTGTCCCTACATTTCTCACGAACCCACTACATATATCCTTCTTTTCCACCGGTGAAACGCGCATAAATTCTAACCTGGCCTGTGACAATAAAAACCTCATCTACATGATTCAATGTAACCGCTGTAACTTACAACAGTTAGGGACGTCGAAGCGTAATTTGAATGGGGGGGGGGGGGGGGGGGCTTGAAAAATAGAATTTTTAAGGTAATGTTCACAGAAGCGAGCGCCGAAGGCTCAAGCCTCTAGAGGGGTCTGTGGGCATGCTCCCCTAGAAAATTTTGAAATCTAGAGTTACGGTAATGCTATTTTCAGCATTCTCCACGAGATATTTCGTCACAAAATAAATCTGAGTCAAGTATAAAATCACATGTGTTTTCAGTTCTCACATCCGATTATGCCGAGATTTTTTAACTTGATAAAAGCTCGACGTGTTTAGCCTGCTGGCGAAATGCTAAAAATCGGTGGCATAAAGTTGCTTATGTTCACTTTACGACGCAAAATTCTTAATGGTATATGAAAAATCTTAACATTAAAACAATTTGCAAAATTTCGAGAAACTGTAAAGGGCTAACGGAAAATCCGAGAAAAGGGGATGTAGGTTGCTGAATATCAGAGCAAGAACCAAGTCTAGCAATGAATTGATCATTGATCACATGTGAGAAATTACTCAGGCGCCATCTTGTAATGCATAGAAATCGGCTCGCGCAAATTTCCTGCAATGGATACCGCTGATTATAATCGTTTACTAACTATAATTATTTACGTAATTTATTTATTGCATTTAAATGCTTTAATAAGTTTGTTTTGTTTTTTGTTTCTTTTAGTTGTTTTTTCTTTTCTTTTTCTTGTTTTATTATGTTGTCATTTTTAATTTATGAATATTTGTTTTGGCTTAAAATTGGGGCGGCTAAAGCCCGCCCCCCAGCCCCCCCGGCTTCGCCGTCCCTGCTGAACATATAGGAAAGACGAAACGAGGATATCAAGTTGAACCCTCGTAGAGCAATTTCATATCTACGAGCACCCATGTATTATCCTGAACTAACAAAATTTCGACGTGTTTTTTACGCCCCGTTTTTTCTACATCCCGCGTTTTTCACCTACCCTAAAAATTTAGTTGCATGTGCAATTAGCGAGACAAGCGGCGCTGTGCAATAGGCCCTTTGTGAATATATTTTATTTTTATAATTTCTTTTCTCCAAGTGCAATTTTGTCTGTGTATTTTTTTTTCTACTATGTCAATCTACATTTGTTTTTATCTTTCTTTTAAAACATTTCATGGTTTTAGTTTAAACTTCATCAATCAAATTGCGAGAACTTTAGGACGTGCAGTTGACAAGTTGGTGAATTCACACGGGCAGTTTATTTTTGGAAAGCAAAGCATGAGTTTGTTTCGAGGCAACACGGCTTTCCAGGGAAACCGAAAGTGTAATTTCCCACATTTTCTAGACTTGGTCAAAACTGGACTACTCTTTACTTTTTTTTCCTAAAAATGAACTGCTAAATAAGAAAATTGTGAGTTGACTACATCATTTTACAAAAACTGTCAAATTTCTCGCGCGCTGATTGGCTCATTTTTGCAATCAATAAGACGAGTACAGTCTAATAAAACCTTTAATTTATGCAAACTTTCAACAGTTCAACGTTCAGCTGTCAAACTGTCAACTTTTTAATCAATGGGATTTTATTGACTTTCTTAAGGAGCCAATCAAAAAGCGAAAAAAGCTATTGACAATATTCGAGTCGTTTTGAATAAAGTTTACGTCAAGTTCACGGCGTCTTTTCCCTCATTTATTCCCGGCATGCATTTGACCATTTTCGGGGTCTTGTTATTGTAAACAAACAAATTGACGTCAGTTTTTTATGCGTCTGTCCTCTTGTTGAAGATAAATTTGGTCATAACATTGTCAAAGCTTACTGCGAAACCAGCTCAAACCACCCACCTGAGGCTCGTGGTTCCACAGTTATGACGCAAGTTATCATCAATGAGAGGACTAGGCTTGATTTCCAGCCGTTTTGGGAGTCCGGTACACAAAACGGCTGCAATTCGAGCCAATAAGAGGACGGACCCATGAAAAACTGACGTCAATTTTTTAATGTGGACTGAGGCCCCGTCCACACGTATCCGGATATTTTTGAATCCGCAACTTTTTCTTTCCGAATACGGCTTCCGTCCACACGCATCCGGCGAATTCGACAGCGAATCCGGATATTTTTACTTCCACTCTCCAGAATGGAAAAAAATAGATCCTCAATGAATCCGATAACGTGTGGACGGGTGAACAATTCGGATATTTTCTAATCCGATGACGCAGAAATTCGTGTCTAGTCTCTTCAGCCGAACAATAAACCAATATGGTGGCAGAGGAGCGCTGGGTAGTAGAGTGATCCGGAAAGAAAAAGTTGTGGACGGGGCCTGAATGAAAAATACGCGATATGAACACTCCACTTCAGGCGGTGTGAATTTTTTAACAATTATTTTTTTTTATTTCGTAAATTTCGAATTCCATTTCTAGTTTGTTTAATTCCGTTTTGAGTCTTTTTCATTTTTATTTTTTTAAAATTTTTTAACTCCGGACCACAGGTCCCCCAAGCTCTGTGGGCACCGTCAACATGACATTGCGTAACAGCGTTATTATAAGAGTTTGTATGGGAATATATCGATCCTACGGAATAGTTCAAAATTAGGAAAAAAAATAATAAAATCGACTCAACTTTTCTTGTTGTGTGTATAACTTCTGTTTTCATGGCGTTTGGAGGCGTTTCAGAGCGATTCTAGCCAGTTTTAGCTTCTCTGTAGAGGAATACAGAGAAGCTAAAACTAGTTTATTTATGATTTATGTATTTCATTATTCTTTTAATCCCCTTTTGAGTTTTTTCACTTTTATTTTATTTTTAATTTTTAAATTCTTTTTTCCCTCCAGACCACAGGTAGCTCAAGCTCTCGGGGCACCGTCAACATGACAGTGCGTGATAGCGTTATCATAAGAGTTTGTATGGGAACATATCGATCGTACGGAATAGTTCAAGATAAGGGAGAAATAACAAAATCGACTCACCTTTTCTTGTTGTGTGTATAACTTCTGTTTTCATGGCGTTTGGAGGCGTTTCAGAGCGATTCTAGCTAGATTTAGCTTCCGTGGAGCTGAGAGGAATACAGACTAGCCAGAATACTTCTGAAACGCCTCCAAACGCCATAAAAACGCAAGGTATACACACAACAGCAAAAGGTAAGTCGATTTTATTATTTTGTCCCTTATTTTGAACTATTCCGTACGATCGTTATATCTGTTCCCATACAAACTCTAATAATACCGCTGCACGCATGGTCAGGTTGACGGTGCCCAGAGAGCTTGGGTTACCTGTATCCGGATATGTCACGTATTTTTGGGGTAGCGTTGCGTGACATTCCAAAAAACGGCGGCGAAGGAGACCATATTCCGCACTCCTCGTTAACGTTTTCGGAACAGCCATAAAAACGCATTTTGGTGCAGATTTTCTTTCTAGCGACTTCCGATATCACGTACACTCCTTCATGGCTGACCAGCTTCCAGACGCGAACGTGGCTCAACAAGAAAATAATGGATTTGGACCATTTTCTAAGCCTCGTGGAAGAGCGGCAGTGATCGCTTCAGTAGTTATCGTTATTATTTTTGGAGTTATTCTTGTGTTTTCGGTAAGAGAGAGAGGAAGCAAGGAAGGAATTCAGTTTTTGGTCTTTTCAGCTGCCTTGCTTACCTTAAGTGTAGTTTTTGGTGAGCTTGTGCGAAGAATGTGTCTGGTCATTGAAGAAGTTCGACACAAGAAGGAGAGATACCAAGGAAACTGGAAACACGTTTTCAGTTCCACTTTCGCTTTCGGAAATGGGTCCAGTATCATATCCGTTACCGTTGTTCCCGCTTTGGTCGTGTGCTATGCTTTGTACGAACATTATGAAGTCTTTTCCCACCCAGACTATGCCATCATGTTTGCAGTAAACTGTTTCTTGGTTCCACAGTTGGTGTTCCTTGTCGGTGTTCGGGAGCTGTCTCCTGTAGAAATATCGGAGATCAACGAAAAAGAAAACAAGAATGTTGCTGATGGACTGGCATGGAGTTACTATTTTGGTTACTTGAAGCTAGTGCTTCCAAAACTTGAGGATCAGATCACAAAATCTACGGACTTTCGTTATAAGATAACAAAGAAAAAGCTTTTCATCTTGCTGCCCAAAACCTGCTACACGTATGATAGCATTGTAAAGGCGGATAACAGGGTGAAATACGCTGGTAGCCTCCCAGAGTATTTAACTAACAGGGCTGGTATACAAGCGCGATCTTACAAGCATTCAGTGCACCGGATAGAGATGCCCAGCCCAGATGGGCGGATGAAGGAATATCACTTTATCCTTGAGTATGCCACTCCTCTAATGTCCCTGTACGACATGTCTATGCATGCAGATGCTTCCCTGACTCGTCAAGAGCGTGATCATCAGGTAGTGTATTTAGTCAGTTCTAATCTTCAACATACCCCCCAGCATTTGACATGTTAAAAATATTGGTGTATTCCCATTCCCCCAGGATAAAAAACAGTCAGTCAAATGACCCACTATTAGATCATATACTACATTCTAGACATACAGGGCAAAAAGATTAGAGGAAAACAAAAAAAATCATCCTCTAGCACTTTCACGGTGTCCCAAGTATTGCTTTTATGAAAGCTTACTATTGCAATATAAAACTGATTAAATTTTCACCAGTCAAACTTGTTCAAATCCTCTCCTACACCACACACCACTGACATAAAATTCCCACCCCCCACTCTCACATGCTTTGGGTAATGTTGGGTAATTATTGCTTTTATTTATTATAAATTTCAAGAAAGACCCACTTTTAGACAATCGGTCAAAAATCACCCCTTGGCTTTGGGACAGACATATGCACCTTGTAGTATGTCGGCTAAAGTGTCCATGGCTGTAATAGAACCTGATCAAATTTATACAATATCTTGACTTGAGCATGTAGAAACTGTTTTCCTGTAGGAGGGGGGATACTCCCAGAAAAATCAGGTAGATCTGTGAGACCTGCTTTTAAAAAGCTGTACCTATTTTATGACCAAAATCTGTGATTTTCCCCAATCAAAAATTTGATATGCTATTTAAGACCTGACCCTTAAAGTGCCTATGAAGTAAAAAATAATTCCTGCTTATTTGAAAGGGTTTCCAAAGCCAAGATGAATGGCATTTTCCTTTTTGGAATATCATCTTTGGTTTTAGAGATATAGATTGATGATACATTGGTTTTAGAAACAGAGCAACACCTACTATGTTGTTCGCCATGGCAACACTCTTGACTCCAGTTCCTTTCTGTGAAAAGCCTAATACCCCCTTTTGCAACCTTTTGAAGAGGGCCTTGTTCTGAATACACATGGACCTCATATGGTCTTAACTCTTGCCATTAGATTGTTGGGAGTGGATGATCCTTGTTTACGTTAAATTCTGGGAATTTTAGTCTCAGTTAAAACAATACCAGTGGCATAACTGTTGTCGTGGCAACAGCCTGATGGATGTCATTTTCTTTCTTTTGTGATGTACATTTCTGGTGCTTAGTTTGAATAACACAGCTTTAATAGTTCTAGAGATATTCTTGATTGAGTGTTGTACTGTTTTAGTGGAATGACCTATGATGTCGTCACTTTCCTCATTTGCGTAACATAAAAACGTAAATATCTTTAAAACGAAGAAAGATATTCCAAAAAGGAAAACCTCTTTCTTCTTGACTTTGAAAAGCCTTTTAAATAAGCAGCAATTACTTTTTACTTCACAGGCACTTTAAACCAATACCCTGTTTCAGACCTGTCTCATAGTTACCTAGTTCAAACCGATGTTAAGAAATTATTAGGAGCTTCTGTTGATGGTCTTATTAGATAAATGAAAAAGTAGCTTGTTCAAAGAAAAAATTCAAGA
>CBDDTI010000478.1:5000-7056 GCA_965233585.1 bacterium | reverse complement strand
GAAAATGCATACCCACGCCGTCCCCCCCCCCCCCCGCCGTCCCCCCCCCCCCCCGCCAGCCCCTAACCCAGTGCATTGAATATTCTTCAGACTTTTTGGTGATAAATTGTATTTAATACTTTCCCCAAAGCTTTCCCGGTTATCATAGTGTCAGATGACCTTCTTAACGGTGGGTATGGACGTTACCTTCACTCTCAGTTCCCAAAACCCCTAAAATAATAATATAATAACAACGCGTTTTCTCTAAACACATGTAGCCTTGTGACTCCGATTGCAGTCCAACCGAAAAACGTTCGATTATCAATCCTCTCGAGTGACCTTTCCGACTTGAAAATTCTCCAGTATTTTCATCCAAGCCACAGAAGGTCACAGAAATGGCAGCTTTCCTGTTCACCTTGTCCGTTGATAAGGCTCACTCGCTTACAAGCGTCGAAAACTTGCGACAGAATCCAAGAATCGGCTGTTGAAAGTTCGTTTTTAATTTTGTGATTCACAAAGTAAATATTAATTTCGCAAAGCGCTGGTGATCCCTGTCTTTGGTGGACTTCACACGAGGCGATTCAAGAAGATTTCAGCGGACAATCCCTTCGATCTCGTTAGCTTTCGGAGCGATTGCAGAATACCCCGGTAGAACCATTACGTGTGTCGGTGTGCTTTGAAGAACGAGGAATATAACAATAGATACTATTCTTATTCAATGAGATGCAAATAAGTGGCGGGGTATTCTGTTTCGCAGATTTCTTTTTCGCAGACCGTTTCGAAGATGAAATCGATTCCTCACGGCGTGATTTTAGGTTTTCCACGGGTGAGGAAGACGTACGGGGTTCTTCGTATCGCAGATTTTCTTCTCGGCTACCACTTTTCGTATAAAAACTGGAATTATCGCCTGAAATACTGTCAGAACAATCAGAAGAAGATTCCTCGCATGCATCCGCCATGTTTGTTTGTAACGCGTGTGTTGTCACTAGTTAACAGTTTATTATTAATTATGCATTCGCTTCTGATTGGCTTTTGAAAACTAATTCGCGGGAAAGGCTTGTCTAAAAATAAACCTACTTGTGAAAACGCCGTTTCACAGACGCTGTATGGAAGTTGCACGCTCCGGGTGATGGGCTCCTGTTCTCGATAAATTTCGTTGAAGGCACTCTTTACAAATACGCATGCGCTGATGCTTTCGTATTGACAGCGGTAACCACAATGATGGAAATTCACTAGTCCGTCTAAATAAAAATAGATTTTGCAACATTTAACATTACAAGCTGAAAGATCGGCCAGAGTTCAAGGTTTGCATCTAATACGCGGCAGCGTTAAGTGGGTTTGGGCCCGGTGCCAGTCCTCCCATGCAACTGATCTTAGGGCATTCCGCTCTCAAGCTTTGCGAAATTGGTGAGTTGCGCCTCCACGTAGGTCGGTGAGATGTAAGGAATGTTCCGCTGCGGATCTTTTTCAGCACTTTTGTATATATAAAATATAGTAGTTGGAGTGAAAACGAAGGAGCGGCTAGTAAATGAGCATGGGCAAGTTTTGTTTGCTCAGTTGAGTTGCGGTAAGAGATGCGCGATCGCAAGCTGAGCGTGTTGCTAACAGAAGGTCGTATGATTCGATGTAGCCGGGTTATAAGTAGTAGCAAACGCTCAAATTTTTTTGCCTTCTTTGTTTTGTTAGGAAGAGCCTCTGTTCTGTCGGAGAACTGAACTTCAGTCAGGATTTTATGAACGACCGCCGTGGGATAGCTTCTGTTAGAGAGTCTTTGTTCAAACTCAAAGTCTCGTTTGTGTTTATAAAAATTATCCTTGACTGAGTTGGTTGCTAAAAGACGTAATGCTTCTCCTTTGATAAAACCATTTTTCGTTTTGAATGGGTGGCAGGATCGTGTGCATAGTGAAAAGTTCCAGTGGGCTTGCAGTGGGTTTGTGAATCGAGAATTCTAAGAGTTGAAAGACGAGGTCGATTGAATACCTCTGTATCGAGAAAAACAGCGCGTTCGGATGACATTTCACAAGTAAACTTGATCGTAGGGGCGAACGAGTTAGCGAAAATGAAAACATCCTCCATC
>CBDDTI010000477.1:0-33071 GCA_965233585.1 bacterium | reverse complement strand
AACGTAGCATCATCTTCAAGACGCAAGTGTCAGGAACGGCAACACACCCGCTCAACCCTGACCCCACCATGACATGACGCAACTTCCAAGACAACGTGCTGTAACGTAGCATCATCTTCAAGACGCAAGTGTCAGGAACGTCCTCACACCCGCCCAACCCTGAACCCATCATGACATGACGCAACTTCCAAGACAACGTGCCGTAACGTAGCATCATCTTCAAGACGCAAGTGTCACGAACATCAACACACCCGCCCAACCCTGACCCCATCATGACATGACGCAACTTCCAAGACAACGTGCCGTAACGTAGCATCATCTT
Organism: bacterium; assembly: GCA_965233585.1. Lineage (GTDB taxonomy): Bacteria > SAR324 > SAR324 > SAR324 > NAC60-12 > CBDDTI01. The sequence goes on along the minus strand of CBDDTI010000477.1, from coordinate 32,749 downwards.
CAAGATGCAAGTGTCAGGAACGTCAACAAACGAACGTCAACACACCCGCCCAACCCTGACCCCATCATGACATGACGCAACTTCCAAGACAACGTGCCGTAACGTAGCATCATCTTCAAGATGCAAGTGTCAGGAACGTCAACAAACGAACGTCAACACACTCGCCCAACCCTGAACCCATCATGACATGACGCAACTTCCAAGACAATGTGCCTTAGTGTAGCATCATCTTCAAGACGCAAGTGTCAGGAACGTCAACACACCCGCCCAACCCTGACCCCATCATGACATGACGCAACTTCCAAGACGATGTGCCGTAGCGTAACATCATCTTCAAGACGCAAGTGTCAGGAACGTTAACAAACGAACGTCAACACACCCGCCCAACCCTGACCCCATCATGACATGACGCAACTTCCAAGACAACGTGCCGTAACGTAGCATCATCTTTAAGATGCAAGTGTCAGGAACGTCAACAAACGAACGTCAACACACCCGCCCAACCCTGACCCCATCATGACATGACGCAACTTCCAAGACAATGTGCCGTAGCGTAACATCATTTTCAAGGCGAAGTGTCAGGAACGTTAACACACCCGCCCAACCCTGACCCCATCATGACATGACGCAACTTCCAAGACAACGTGCCGTAGCGTAACATCATCTTCAAGGCGAAGTGTCAGGAACGTTAACACACCCGCCCACCCCATCACCCCTCCCTGTCAGTGTGCTGTCATCACCGCAACCTCCACCAACGCTGCATCATCTTCAAAAAGCAGCGAAAAACGCGGTAAAACCCACGGGCTGTTGCGTGCGATGGGCCAACTACCCCGCCCTGGCTGGTTCACAAGCAGTTTGGCCGTGCCTCGACCCCTGCTGGAGACACCGTCGGCATGTCGCCAAACTGGCAGCATCCGCATCCTCAGCATCATTGGCGTGGTCAACACCGCATGCTTCAAGTCACTGGTGCAGCCTCTCTCACTATTGGCATGTTCATGGCTAGCCTTAAATTAAAGGCTAGCTTCATTTTCATTTTAGACCTTCACATGTGAGCTCCGTCAAAAACACGGATTTGCATTTATTCAGGCTTTTGAAACATTGCTGTCCCCATGGCTTTTTTAGCCTTTATCTTAAGAAGCCATCCTGCAACAAACTGCGGCTGATTAAGTGCGTGCTTTTCAATTTTGAATTGCTCTGCACAGCGAACGATAATAGAAACCGTCTATGGAGATATACTTTTCGTCAACAATTTTGATAGAACGATAACAACCTTCTACCCAAGATATGCCGTCGGTTGAATCTGTGTATGGAGCTACGGGCGGAAACCTTCCGCTGAGGTATTTTCTTTGACCCTGCCATTCAAAGATAGCAGAAACCTTTTGCTCTGAGATGGTCTTGGTTGATCCCTTTATTTGAATGCCCGCGCTCGCAGCAAAACTGCAATTGTGGAAATCATTCTTGGCTAGCGCGTTGTCACTTGGAGCCAGCCACACACAGCAAGAGAAGGCTTCTCTTTGGTACGTGCACTTTCTGTTTCTTGGTCGTGGCCCGGAACAAAAACCGGAACGATAAACGAACCATAACCAAAAATGCATGTCTATGGCTAGGCAAGCTAGAGACTGGTTTCAAGATTAGTTTTGTGAATGGACATAGGACGAGGCTGTGATGCTCCGATGTGAAAACTACATTGAGGATTCCTGAGATGCTTTTCACGCTGTAACTCCCATACGCAAGTGCAAGAGCAAAGTGCTTGTAAGATGCTTTCCACCTTCATTCAAGCTGCCAAACGGCCTGCGAGATGCTTCCCGCAATCTCACCGAAGTGGCAAAGCACAAAGGCGCACAAAAAGCATACTGTCAGTGAGATGTGCTCGCCCCATGAGCACACAACAGCTAAAGCCCCCAAGGAGCCACAGCGCAAGCGCAATGCAAGGCTGCAAAACCCTTACCGAAACAAATGTTAGAAAATCGACAAACTGCAGCGCAACACTCTGAAATAAATTTACCCCAATGCGGCCGCTCTTCTGCAGAATTTAAATATTCCTATGGCCTTTCCAGATGCTCCGCACATATTTCTGAGCATCAAGATTTGTTCATTTAAATCCAGCATCGGACACGACGAGGTAACCCAGTAAAACCATAGCAATTTCCAAGAGGCCGTCCTGCAGAATTGTATGATCCAAACATGAGTATTCCAAATTTTAATTAGGTCTTTGACATCTGTCATGTAGTTTAGGGCTAGTTCTCACAATGGCAAGCTTTTCTTGGACATAGTATTCCTTCATGCAGGTGAGTTTGCAAAGATCTTCCGGAGCAATTGCACAGGCATGCTTCCTCTTTTTGCCCTCATGACATCTACCTAGCCACGCTTTCAACCTCTTCTTTTCTTGCAACTTCTAAGCCTCTAAGCCTTTCAAGGTCCACTCCGATGCTGAAGGTGGACCCTTGAATCTTCTTCCTCTTTAGTGACCACCACACTACTGAGCGGGAGTTTCCTCATTATGTACACGTGTGATACAAAATTTTGCTCTCTTTATGTGACATTGATCCACCTTCAATGTGTCCCGTTCATCCCAAACCAAGACATTCAAAGCCTGGTCTTGGACATAATATCCTTTGATACAGATGAGTTTGTGAGGCTACTCGGTGTTTTCATGCCAAGCCCCCTGCCAAGCTAGCTTTCGTCACTTACCCCTGGGCCTCAAGTTTTGAAGTCTGTTGAAGCGTGCTCCGCTGTGCAGATCCACCTCTTCCTTTTCATGGCGACTCTGCCACTCAACGCAATTGTTGCTGCAAAAAGGACCCAGCAGAGGCGTTGTGTTTCACAATGCTGATGTTGTATTTGGCTGAAGCTCTCAGGTTCATCATGTGGATGATGCTGGCTGGCAACGTCATTGAAGCACCTGAGTTGGAGCTACTCTGTTGCAAGAATCTCTGTCTGGTCCAAGTGAGACAGTGTGTGATTTTTAGGTCAGCAAGCAATGGAATTGTCACGAACACTGTCAGCGGAGCTGAACTGAGGTTTGGGACGAAAGTCTGGTTTGGGCTCTTCACATTTCACACATTCATGCTGCCAGTGGTCGGAACAATTGACGTTTTGAGTTTCCATCCAGCAGCTCGGAACAAATTCGCCCAAACATGTCCGGAACCACGCCGTTAATTCAACGCTGCGTTTTCTTCAAGCTTTCCGGCAACGCCGGTGTTTTGGGGTCCGAGGAGTTGACACCGGACCAGATTCCTTCCATCCGCACATCAGTTGCATTCATTGCAGAGCTTTTAGATATCAGAGTTCGAAGGCCACAGAGAGGCGGAGTGACAGTTTGTGTTCCGTGACTTCGGTGATGGGAAGTTCACAAGAAATCTTAGTTTTCTATCGAAATGGATCACCAATGTTCGGAGTCATTTACTGGCAATCACAGACAAAAGTTCTCTGTGCAGCAAAGGCGGTTTGCGCTGAAATGGAACAGATGGGCCTGCAAGTGACACCGTTGGCTCAAAGCCGATCTTCGGTCTGAGGCTACGAATATCCGCACCCACCAATTCCATGGCCTGTGGTCGCATATTTGGATTATGGATGGTGGCTGTCAAGCATTGGGCACGAGACACACCAGACAAAAGCAGTTGTCAGCAAGTTTTCTTTTGTGGAGCTAGATATTTCTATCGTTTTCAGCTTGTGCAGGTTCATGCTGCTGATGTTGACCGTCGTGTTCCTTCCCGAAGCACCTCCAGCTTGAAGACTCAGCCCATGGTCGTAATGTTCTCTATCGTATTCTCATGTTCCTGCGCTGTGCCTGTGTTGTGGCTCTTTGGTGGCGCATTTCAGGTGGAAACTCGCATGAAAGTCGACATGAACACGACTTTCGGCAAGATCATCAGCCAAGAGGAACTGGAGGAGCCGCGGAATCACGAAAACACGATCACCAGCACACTTTTTCACCCAATTGAAGTTCAGGGAAAATCTTTTTGCTTCGCTAAAGCGTTGGCGTCAGGCACAGCAAATCCAGCCCTGGTTCTCTAGATAGCGAAGTTATTGGTGTTTCTTACTTCAAGTATAGGAGGAGTTGCATGTCTGTGTTTGGGGGCGGGCATGCTGGTGCCGCTGCAGGGTACCCGCTGCAGGGTGCTGCTTGAGGGTGCTGCTATCAGAGGTGTATGCGCTTTGGAGCAGGCATGCTGGTGCCGCTGCGAGGTGCAGCTGCAAGGTGCTGCTTGAGGGTGCTGCTGTCAAAGTGGTGTGCGCGCGTTGCAGCATGCTGGCACCACTGCAGGAAGGCCGCTGCAAGCTGCGTGAAGGTGCTGCTGCCACTGACAGGTGCTGCTTTGCAAGTTGCCCTGCTCTCCAAGTGCTGTCCGCGCGCGTTGGTGTGCCGCGGCACGGTACCGCTGCAGGGTGCTGCTTAAGGGTGCTGCTGCTAGAGCGGTGCACGCCGCTGCAGGAGGGCGCTGCTCTCAGAGTAGTGTTTGCGCTTTGGGGTATGCTGGTGCACTGCGCGGTGCTGCTTGAGGGTGCTGCTGTCAGAGTGGCGCAACGTATTGGAACGGGCATGCTGGTGCCAGTGCAGGGCGCTGCTGGATGGTGCTGCTGTGTATGCTTTGGAGCGGGCATGCGGGTGCCGCTGCAACAGAGTGATGCTTACAGTGGCATATGCGCTGTGGAGGTCAACTTGGGTGCTGCTACAGGGTGCTGCTCTCAGAGTGCGGTGTGCGCTATGAAGCTTGTATGCTGGTGTCGCTGCAGGGGGTGGCCGCGAGAAGTCTGCCAAAAAATATCTTTTGCTATCTGGAGCCCATGTTGGCGCAATTTTTTGGCTACCTGGTGCGGTCCGACGCCTGATGATCAGGAGTCTGATTCATCTGCGTCAGGGGACTACAAACTTGCAGTTTCTCGGACGTTCTAATAGATCTTGGAGCACCTTGGATCCCATCGTTATCGCGCCGCATCTTGGTTTCAGGTGTGCGGCTATGACGACGACGACGACGATGATTGAGCGTGATGACTAGTAGTTGCCACTGGCCAGCTCACGGGTTTGCAGATGTTCAAGATTTGTCCCTGCAAGAGCAATTCATTTAATTAGTCTTTGAAAATGGCACGCGCAGAAATCCCGGAAAAAAGTATCAATAAATGTATGAAAATTGTTTCGTCGCATTCCCAGTATCGTTTTGAAGAGCAAAGCAGGATGAGAACTATCAGAAAAGAATTTCTAAGAGCCTGCTAATATTCCGCTGGCTTCTTCCCCCCCTTCTTCGAAGGTATGTATGCATCGGTTGCCTGCTGACAACATTGGTCCAACTGTGGGAGCAATGGCCTGGACTGCGGAAGCTTTAAGCGCACCAGATGCCTGCTTTACAGCATTGGTCCACCTGTTGGAGCAGCCACAACAACTCCACACAAAACATGGTTCCAAGTGGTGGAACAGTGACCTGGACAGCATAGGGCAGTTGCGTAGAGCAGAAACTTTGTGTGTACCATTTGCCTGCTGTTGTGTAACTGTTGGACGGTGCTGACAACATTCACCCCACTGTTGGGGCAGTGGCCCGGATTGCGGACGGATGCAGAAACCCTGTGGTCTGATTTATTGGAGCAGTGATTTGGATTCCAGGATGTTTTATTATTTGTGTTTCTTTTTTGATTGATACTTATATTTAATTCCTTATATATTTGTGCGGGGGTTATTCTTTTTGATTGTATATTTTCGCTTGTTTCCTATTGCGTCTTTTGATCGACAATTTATATAATTATTTGTATATATATAATATATGTATAAATATTTTTTTTATAAAATATTTATTTATATATATATATATATATAACTATTATACATAATATAAGACTTATATATAATTTATTTAAATATAATATATAGGTATATTATATTTAAATATAATATATTTAGGTATAATATACCTATATATATTTTATTTATAGAATTTATTTATTTTACATAATATATAAACATAATATATAAACATATATTATATATATAATTTATTTATTTTTAATTATATATTTACATAATTTATATTTATTTATATGTAATTTATATTTTGTATATTATATATTTTTTGATGGTATTAATTTTGATTTTGTGGGATAGTTTTGGTTTGGCGCTATGAATGTCGCGGGTAATTGTATGGGAGGTATGGTATTTGATGAGATTTAGTGTTGTTTGGTGAAATAATTTTGAATTTGGTAATATAAATATTTATTATATTTAAAAAATATTATTTTTGGTGATATTAATATTTTTTTAAATAATTGAAAGAAGTTTAGAAGTGAAATTTTCGACAATATGGATAGTTGAAAAGCAGAGATGAGAAGAGTTAGAAGAGATAAGATTAGAAGAAAGAAGAGGTGGGTGCGCGAAAAAATAGGAACGTTGTGATGTACTGTGTTTTTCCAATGATTTGTAACTCCGGAGGGTCGAAAAGTAGGCTCGTTAAAGCGGCGGGTGCGGAGCTAGCTGGCTAGATGAGACATGAAAAGTGTACGTCGAAGCACATTTCCAAGTTAAAATGAACAAAACACTAGAGGAGCGGACTACTTTTGGAAGTTGAGATGTCGAAAAAGTATACGCCGTTGTGGCGCGAAGCATATTTTGAAGTTAAAATGTACAAAATACACCATGGTCGGACCACTTTTGGAAGTTGCGATGTCGAAAAAGCGTACGCCGTTGTGGCACGAAGCATATTTTGAAGTCAAAATGTACAAAACACACCAATGTCGGACTACTTTTGGAGGTTTAGATATCGAAAAAGTTCACGCCGTTGTGGCGCGAAGCACGTTTCCAAGTCAAAAGTATTAAAAACTGACGGTCTCGGACTACTTTTGGAGGTTCAGATGTCGAAAAAGTGCACGCCGTTGTGGCGCGAAGCACATTTCGAAGTCAAAAGTGTAAAAAACTGAGGGTTTTGAGCCTTTTTTGACGTGAAGATGTCGAAAAAGTAGACATTAATTAACTTAACTAACTTCACTAACTTAACTACCCTAACTTCGACGACAACAACAACAGCAACAACAACAACAGCAACAACAACTACAACTACACAACAACTACAACTAGAACTACAACTACAACAACTACAGCTACAACAACAACAGCAACAACAACAACTATAACTACAACTACAACAACAGCAACAACAACAACTACAACTACAACAACAACAACTACTACTACTACAATTACACTACACAACAACTACAACCACACAACAACTACAACTACAACAACTACAAAACAACTACAACTACAACTATATAACTGCAACTACACTACACTAATTACATTACACCACATACAACTCCACTACGCTACAACTACAACTCCAGTTGCAATACATCACACTACATCCAGCAGTTCTGGGTGAGGTGACCACTGCAACCATTGCAACCATTCCGGCAAACACAATTCCAACCACCTTTCGGTCAATCAGTGGCTTCGCTCTGCCATCCCTGATTCACAACAACCAACTTCTCCTATAGGTTTCCTATTTTTGAAACTTCCGCCATCGCCTTGTGCGGTACTACTGGTAATTATGATATGAGCCGTGTTTTAAACTTCCGTGTTTATATTTAGTATTGGGATCCTTGTAAGGGCCTGTTATGTAAGCAAAATACTGATGCGCGTAAGCTTGCGTAAGCATTTTTTTTACCAATATTGCTGGCGTAAGGATGGCGTAAGCTCATTTTCAACGGTTTTAATATGAAGTTTTAAGTAGTGGTATATATGATGTATCCTAACCTGACATAACCGGACGGGTTTTTGATTTTCCTAGGGCCACGGTAGCCCTCCTGTTTTTCAGTTCAACACACCTGTATGGCTTTGGTATCAATTTCAGGTTACCTGGTCTTATAGAGTATGGATGGTTTTCCCCATTTCTGTCGATATGGACAATTTATAAATTGAAAAAATTCGTTGTTCAAGGTTTACAGGGACCTACATGTACTTAAGAATTCAGCATATCAGAAAGGGGCAGATGCAGAGAGTGACAGGCAACCTATGCATTGGAATGCCTTTTCTTGAAGGAACATTGGTTATCTTCAGTGGGTGTTTTGCGTAGTTGTTTCCTGACATCCGCATAAGGACCGCGTAAGTGTCGCGTAAGCTGCGCGTAAGCCAAAGGTGCTTTTGTCAGTAGTTGCCCATGCCGCCCAAAGAGAAACTTTCCAGTCATGCCCGTGCTCTCAGCAAGGGTGCTGTCAAAAAACGTCGTCAGCTTCGTGCTTGGCGAGCTTCTGCTGGTGGTACTTCTTCATCATCTTCTTCCTCTTCTTCCACATCTTCATCGTCCACTGCTTGATTTTGCCAATCACTGCCTCGATTCTTGCATGTAAAAGTTGCTGCGCATAAGTCGAAACTGTGGTGACGTGCTAAAAATTGTCCGCGTGAGGTCTGCGCAAGGTACTATAACGTGCGTAAGTAAAACTTGTGTGCGCTTAAGCAATGCGTAAGCAGCAGCGTAAATTTTTCCTTGTTTGGTGCCGCCATGCAAGACATTTAAAACACAACTCATATATATAAATTTAATTTAATATAATTATATTTAATTTATTTAAATAATATTTTTTATATAATTTTAATATATTATTTTTTTAAATATATTTTTTTATATATATTATATATATTTTTTATATTATATTAGTTTTATATAATTTATCTAAATTTTTATATATATTATTTTTATTTATTGGAAAAAAATAATATATTGGTAATTATTAAGTTTTCGATTGGAAATTTTGATTATATGAAATTTGGGAATAATATAAATATATTAATATTTTTTTAATAAAAATTATTAAGTAATTAATTTAAATAAAATATTTGAATTATATTAATTTAAATATAAAAATATTATTTATGGAAAAAAATTATTAATGATTTTTTTTGGTTGTAAATTATTGGGAGGAATAAAATTAATTATTTTATACATTGAATTCCTGACAGGGATATTTGCAGAAAAATTGACATCGATATTCTTTGTATTTTCCACTTTGTATTCCTAAGATAAAAATATTTAAAAAACATAATAATTTGAGAAACGGTGATTTCTTCCTTATTATTGTATTAATTTTTTTCCAAGATAATTTTAGAATCAAAATTTTCAAGACAATGGAGCTTTGAAAAAGAATCATATATTTTTTTTTAAAAAATTAAAAGTTAAAGAAAAAATTCGAAAATAACAATTATTAAAAAATATAATTTTTAATTATGTTTTTCTCCGATATTTTTATTAAAATTATTAAAATATTTCCAAAATAATATTGAATTCAATTTTGTTCCGTCCGCATTTTTTTTTATTAAAAATGGTTCCGATATTTTTTTGTCAAAATTGTTCCAAAAAATATCTATATTTTTTTTAAGAGCATGTAAATTTAAAAAAATAATTTTCTCCAAATTTTATTATTAAAAAGATTCGAATTCGAAGATATTTCTAAAATAAGAAATATTAAGGTTTTTTTTTTCCAAGAAATTTCGGGAATAAATTTATTTGAATTAAATATTTTAAAAATTTAATAATTTTGATTATTTTTTTCTAATAGTTTTTTTCCAAGAAATTTCAAAGATGACAATAATTGGAGAGCCAGATTTTTTTTAAGCATAATATTTTGAAAAAAAAAATCCAATTTTTTAAATTGATTTTTATTTTTTATTAAAATTATTCCAAATGTATTTTAAGATGATATCATGATGTTTTGAAAAAGAATAATTTTGATTAATTTTTTTTATCAAAATTATGCAAGAAATTTCTAGGATAAGGATTTTTTAAGAGCATTATATTTCGATCAATGGTAATTTTTCCCATTTTTTTAAATTAAATTTATTCCAAAATATTTCTAAGATAAAAATCATTTAAGAATATAATATTTTGAAATTCGTATTTTTCGTCCAATTTTTCTTTCAAAATCCTTCCAAAATATTTCTAAAATAAGAATTTTTTAAGAGCATGGTATTTTGAAAAATAATGATTTTAACCTAATTTTTTTTAATTAAATTGTTCGAAGAAATTTCTAAGATGAATTTATTTTAAAAATATGATAAGTAAAAAAATGGTAAATTCCTCCCAATTTTTTTTGAAAAATTGTTACAAGAAATTTCTAAGCTAAGAATTTTTGAGGGACATAATAATTTGAAAAATAATAATTGTTTCCCAATATTTTATATTAAAATTATTCCAAGAAATTTCCACGATGAAAATCTATTAATAGCATGGTATTTTGAAAAATAATAATTTTTAATTTATTGATTAAAATTCTGCCGAGAAATTTTTGAGGTATTTTTTTAAAAAGCATGATTTTTTGAAAAATAATAGTTTTATTTTAATTTTTCTATTCAGATTATTGCAAAAAAAAATCCGAGATAAGAATATTTTAAATGCATAATATTTTGAAAAATTTCAAAATTATTTTTAAAAATTTCTATAATAATTTTTTAAGGCCGTGGCATTTTGAAAAATAATAATTTTTATCTAATTTTTATATAAAGAATTCTAAGAAATTTCTCAGATACGAATTTATGAAAATAGATGGGCCTCACCCCCATTTTTTTGCAAAAAAAATATCAAATTTCTAAGATCAATTTTTTTCAGAACATTATATTTTGAAAAACGATCATTTTCTACCTATTTTTCCAACAATTTTTTTCCGAGACAATTCTAAGATAAGAATTTTTTAAGAACATGAAATTTTGAAAAATGACGATTTTCTCCCAATTTTTCCATCAAAATTATTCCAAGAAATTTCAAAGATTTAAATTTATTGAGAAAATGGTATTTTGAAAAATGAAAATTATTTATAAATTTGACGAATAAGAATTTTTTAAGATTATGATATTTTGAAAATTGATAATTCTCCTCTCCTAATTTTTCAAATTATCATGGATTTTAAAAAAAAAATATCTTAGAATTTTTTTGACATAATTTTTATGGAAAAAAATAGAAAATCCGTATTTTTCAAAATATCATACCCTTAAAAGATTCTTATCTTAGAAATCTTTTGGAACATTTTTGGTTTAAAAATTGCGAGAAAAGCATCGTTTTTCAATTATCATATTTTGAAAAAAAAATCATCTTAGCAATTTCTTAGAAATGTCTCGCAAAAAAATGGAAGAAAAATTAGGCGAAAATCACCGTTTTTCAAAACACCGTGCTCCTCAAAAATGCTCACTTTAGATATTTCGGAACAATTTTCAAAAAAATTGGCGGAAACCACCGTTTTTCAAAACACCATGCTCTCAAAAAATTCTTTCTCATTTTTGAAGTTTCGTGGAACAATTTTGCAAAAAATAGGGAAAAATTATTCGTTTTCAAAAGGCCATGTTCTTATTAAATATTCATCGTCGAATTTTTTTGGAACAATTTTGATAGAAAAATTGGGTGAAAATCATCGTTTTTCAAAATCCCGTACTTTAAAAAAAAATATTTTAGAAATATCTTGGAATATTTTTTTGATGGAAAAAAGCGAGCAAATCACCGTTTTTTCAAACACCGTGCTCTCAAAATATTCTCATCTTAAAAGTTTCTTGGAACAATTTTCATAGAAAAATTGATAGGAAATTACTGTTGCTAGAACCACCATGCACTTGAAAAATTCTCTTTTCAGAAGTCAGTGGTTGAAAATCAACGTTTTTCAAAACAACCATGTCCTTAAAGGATTCTTATCTTAGAAATCTCTTGGAACCGTTTTGATAAATTAAAGGAACGGATAACCCCACAAGTCAACTTCTTCCAATAATGAGCTTCAAAGAAGTTAAAACAGTTGTGTGTGTTAAAGTAGAATGTGAAAGAGGGTGTGTGACAAAGCAAGAAAGTGTGTGAAAAGATAGTAATGTATGTATGTATCTATGTATGTATGTCTGTATGTAGAGTAAGTTGTTTGTGAGTAGGTTGTTTGTGAGTAAGTTGCTCCGCTTGCTTCGAGTTCCACCAGGCTCTGCTATCAAAGCGATGGTCTGCTCACCATACTTCCGCTGACCAAGGTAATGTTCTGCACTCTTTCGGGCGCAGCCGCGAATTTTGCGAACTCTTTCTGCATACCCTGTGGCTGGTAATCATACCTGGCATATAGACAGGATCAACTGCTAATCTTCCGGCGTTACTAGGAGAGCCATCCTGTGGGGTTTTTCGTTTTGTTTGTATGCATGTATGCATGTATGTATGTATGTAAGTTGCGTGTGAAAGATGCGGCGTATGAAAGATGATTTGTGTGCGCGACAGTGCAGACCATTTTTTTGGCCAGCGCTGCAATGTCACCTGCTCTCCATCCGGGAGCACTGCGGATCTGGAATCGGCTGAATGAGGTATTCCATTATCTTCTGTGCTACGAGATGTGCTACGTGACAACCACGCCTTTCCTACAGCCAGGAATCCGACGATGATGACATACAAAAAATTACCTGACAAAATATGTCAACCAACCACAAATTTTAGAAACACACAGGCATCATAGACATTCAAATAGGTGTCGGTTCGCGATGAATCTGCATACGCTTTTTCCCACATTGGGTCAAAGCTCTTGCTCCTGAGGACATAGACTCGTGGACTCATTGTCGGGCCATGCGACACGCGCCTTTCCTCCGTCCAAGAAGCTCACTGGATGGGCACCTGAGCTAGTAGCAAACACAAAGAGGCTTCATGCGTGCGATTTTGCTACAACATGAGTGGGGCAGCCAATGAAATCTTACTGGAAGCTACTCCTAACTCATTGCGGATCAAGAAATGTTGCTTTCCGGGCCAGAATGATTCTTCACACCTTATATTCAGAAACACACAACCAATTTTGCTCAGCATCAAACGGTTCTTTGCACATTGCGTCAAACCATTTCATGATATGTACAGAAAGATGTGTATCATAATTACAGAAAAAAATCTTCTCCCGTGCAATGCTGTCACGACGTCTTCTTACGACGCTGTTCAGACGGAGATTCCGCTGCAGCAGTGGACATAGGAAATGACGCCGCTTTTGTGGCCACCGCTGATGCCTTTGAAATGGGTGCGCCTTCACATCGTTGGCAGTAAATGAACATTATCACTGCCGTTGACACACCGGTCTATCAACAAGCGACAAGCTTCTGCTGCATCTGCGCTCTCACCAGGTCGAAATTTTCCTTGGTAGGTTGCATACAGTTGATTGAGAACAGCAAATGGTGCAACATAATCCCTGTCGTCGCTTGCACGTTTCTGTAAAACATCTTGCACCAACGATCCCAGAATCGATTCTTCCCATTTCATCAACGGAGTCGTGAAGCATTGTACAGCAAGCGAGTCCACCGAATACATTGCAACACCGCATTGGGCCAGCAGCTGTTCCCTAAATTCTTCAAGCCAACATGCCGTGCCGCGCTCCAAGCCGCTTGTCCATGCGGGCCGAGAGCCATAATCTAGTCGAGTGTGAAAGCCCAAATCCACCATCCACGCACCCTTGGCTGCGCGGTGCTAATGCTTCCACATCCTGAAAAGCAAAGACCAAAAGCTGCACACGCTTCGGGGCCAGCTCAGGGTCAGAAATCATCCGCGACATTTTTCGCACGCAGTCTGGCCCTCTTCTGCTGTCGCTGTAATCCCAAAGCACCGAGCTTCGCGGCTACTTCTTGCGACTACATCAGCAGCCTCCTGCTGCAGCCGCTGAGCAACAGACTGTAGCTCTTTTGGCAGAAATCTGCAGCGCACCCTGAAGTCCACTGGCATTGACATCTGCAGCTGCCTTGGATGGCCTGGTAGGGCCGTTTACTACTTCGGCACCCTTTAAATGAGCACGCCAACCGGCACCATGCTTGGCAACATTCGCCACAGAACGCGCGCCTGTGGCCTCCTAAACGACCAGAGCAGGAATAGATGATCCGATGACTTCTTTGCAATTGGCCAATCTAACTTGACTGACTAGTTGTAGTTGTGGTTGTAATGGTATGAACTTGACTGCCTATAACAGTCATTGCGTAGGTATGCGTGCTAGAGCTGTTGTCCGCCACGTCTAGTTGAGCCAAAAGCGACCAAAAAACCACGTGATGAGAGTCTGCATGCTGATATCTCAATGTCTGCTCAATGTCTGCGCTGCACGGCGTTTCTTAAGCGCAGTTGGACCCTCCCTGCGGTAGGGCCCACAACCAAGACCAGCACCTGGCCGCATTTGTGACAGGAAAGAAGCAGGCCGAAAGAATATTCGGGCCACCACGACCAAAACTGACGAATATCATGATACTCTCCACGCAAGAAGCTTGTTCTGTGCCACACAACGTTACACAAGATGTCGTGCACCCCCGGACCATTAGCAAGTTTTTGCACAGCCATAGCTTCACGAAACAATAGTGGTGGCGAAACTGTCCTCTGCAATGTCTGCTTCGGTGGCCTCTTTCCACTTTGGGCGAAGCTCACCAAAGGAGAATTGCGAAGGTCACCAAAGGAGAATTACGCTGCCCCGGTCTTTTCTTTCCACGTTGGGCCAAAGCAACCAGAGCAGCAATAAGATAATCTGATAACTCCGTTTTTGATTTACCATGCATGCTACAGTTGTTGTCAGCAATTCCTGGTTGGGCCACTGCCAGGACAATTGACCAGCATGATCATAGTTTGCACGCCAAAAGCTTCAACGCGTTGCCACGTCTGCGCTGCACAGCGCTGCTCCAAAGCACTTCGGCCCTGCCTGTCGTAGCGACCACAAAGACAATGAGAAGCACCTGGCCGCAAATGTGCATAGAAATGACAGCTGATAAACATGCCAGAAAATCAAACATGCCCAAACATGCCGAAGGAATAAATGCGCCGAAATATCAAACATGGCGATGACACCAGTAGGTTAACATGCCGGAAGACACAACATGCCCAATTAAACATGCCAGTAAGGCCACAAATCTGAATAGAAATAAACATGTCAGAAATTCAAAGATGCCCAAACATGCAGTTGGAATAAACTGACATGCCGGAAGACAGTACCATGCCGGAAGAGAGAACATGCCCAATTCAACATGCCAGCAAGGTCGCAAATATGAAAAGAAAATAATCATGCCAGAAATTCAAACATGCCCAAACATGCCGAAGGAAGAAATTAATCGGAACATCCAAGACGGCGACAACACCAGTAGGTTAACATGCCAGAAGACAGTATCATTCCGGAAAAGAGAACATGCCCACTTAAACATGCCAGCAAAACCGCAAATGTGAATAGAAATAAACATGCCAGAAATTCAAAGATGCCCAAATATGTAGTTGGAATAAATTTGCTGAAACATTAAATATGGCGACGACACCAGTAGGTTAATATGCCCGAAGACAACACCATTCCGGAAGAGAGAGCATACCCAATTAAACATGCCAGCAAGGCCGCACATGTGAATAGAAACAAACATGCAGAAATTGAAACACCCCCATACATGCCGAAGGAATAAACGTACCAGAACATATTGAAACACCCCCATACATGCCGAAGGAATAAACGTACCAGAACATAAAACATGGCGACGACACCAGTAGGTTAACATGCCGAAAGCCAGAACATGTCCAAGGAAATATGCCAGCAAGGTCGCACTATCTTCTGCAATTTTTTACTTGAGCCAAAGCAACCAAAACAGAACGACACGATCATTGTCTGCACACGAAGTCTGAGTGACAAAATTGTGTGTTTAAGATAGTATGGATGCATGTATTCATTTATGTGTGTGTGTTGACAAAGTGTGTGTTGAGAAAATGTGTGTTGTCAAAGAGTGTGAAGGTGGGCGGAAGGAGGCGCGAGGCGGGAGGCGAGGCGGGAGGCGAGGCGGGAGGCGAGGCGGGGGCGAGGCGGGAGACGAGGCGGGAGGCGAGCCAAGCACGCCCCATAAGTGCCACACCTGCCACGCAAAACGAAGGTGGATGTGAGATTGCGTCACGCCTGCCACGCAAAGTGCCGCGGCGTCATTCGCGACCAAACCAGTCTAAGTGCGCCGCCCAGTCCCATGAGTGCCACCCCTGCACGTAAAACGAAGGTGGATGAAAGATTGCGCCATGTTTGCCACGCAAAACGAAGGTGGATGTGAGATGGTGCCACGCCTGCCACGCAAAGTGCCGCGGCGTCACTCACGACCAAACCGGCTGCCAGGCAAAACGAAGACGGACGTGAGATTGCGCCACGCCTGCCACGTGAAACGAAGGTGGATGTGAGATTGCGCCACGCCTGCCACGCAAAGTGCCGCGGCGTCATCCGCGACCAAACCGGCCCAAGCGCGCCACCCAGTCCCATGAGTGCCACGCGTGCCACGCAAAACGAAGGTGAATGTGAGATTGCGCCACGCCTGCCACGCAAAACGAAGGTGGATGTGAGATTGTGCCACGCCTGCCACGCAAAGTGCCGCGGCGTCATCCACGACCAAACCGGCCCAAGTCCCATGAGTGCCACGCCTGCCACGCAAAACGAAGGTCGTGAGATTGCGCCACACCTGCCAGGTGAAACGAAGGTGGATGTGAGATTGCGCCACGCCTGCCACGCATGCCACGCAAAATGCCTCGGCGTCATCCGCGACCAAACCGGCCCAAGCGCGCCACCCAGTCCCATGAGTGGCACGCCTGCCACGCAAAACGAAGGCAGATGTGAGATTGCGCCACGCCTGCCATGCAAAACGAAGGTGGATGTGCGCCACGCCTGCCACGCAAAGTGCCGCGGTGCCATCCGCGACCAAACCGGCCCAAGCGCGCCACCCAGTCCCATGAGTGCCACGCCTGCCACGCACAACGAAGGCGGATGTGAGATTGTGCACGCCGGCCATGCAAAACGAAGGTGGATGTGAGAGTGTGCCACAAAGAGTCAAGCGCGCCACCCAGTCCCATCAGCGCCACGCCTGCCACGCAAAACGAAGGCAGATGTGAGATTGCGCCACGCCTGCACAACGACGGTGGATGGGAGATTGTGCCATGCCTGCCACGCAAAGTGCCGCGGCGTCATCCGCGACCAAACCGGCCCAAGCGCGCCGCCCAGCCCCATGAGCGGCACGCCGGCCACGCAAAACGAAGGCGGATGTGAAATTGCGCCAGGCCTGCCATGCAAAACGACGGCGGATGTGAGATTGCGCCACGCCTGCCATGCAAATGACGGTGGATGTGAGAGTGCGCCACGCCTGCCACGCAAAGTACCGGCGTCATCCGCGACCAAACCGGCCCAAGCGCGCCACCCAGTCCCATGAGTGGCACGCCTGCCACGCAAAACAAAGGCGGATGTGAGATTGTGCCACGCCTGCCATGCAGAACGAAGGTGGATGTGCGCCACGCCTTCCACGCAAAGTGCCGCGGCGTCATCCGCGACCAAACCGGCCCAAGCGCGCCACCCAGTCCCATGAGCGGCACGCCGCCTGCCGCGAAAACGAAGGCGGATGTGAGATTGTGCCACGTCTGCCATGTAAAACGAAGGTGGATGTGAGCTTGCGCCACGCCTGCCATGCAAAACAGTTAAGTTTGAGATTTTTGCCACACCTGCCACGCAAAGTGCCGCGGCGTCATCCGTGACAAAACCGGCCCAAGCGCGCCACCCAGGCCCATGAGCGCCACGCCTGCCACGCAAAACGAAGGCAGCTGTGAGATTGTGCCACGCCTGCCATGCAAAACGAAAGTGGATGTGAGATTGGGCCATGCCTGCCATGCAAAACTGTTACCATCTGAATAGATGTAAAACTTCTATTTTTGCAGGTGGTCACCGGGGGTCCAGGGGGGATCGGTGACCAACGAAGACACCTCCCCGGGACCCGTGCAAACGTACCTGCGGGGACTGTGGTGGTGCACCTGGGCGCATTTAAATCGCAGCTGGTGGCCACCATAGTCCCATATATATATATTTATTTATATATATATATATAAGGAACTTTCACAAAAGTTAGTGTTTTCAACACTTTTGGTGTTTTCGGTATTGGTTGGCTTAGGATATGATTTTTGTTGAAAACCAACATGGAAGTAGTGCCACCATGAATGTGTTGATTATATGATTCTGATCGATGGCAAGAAGTTCTTAGGGGGCTCCATGTTCAAAGCTTTTGTGTTTTCAGTTTTGGCCGGGTGTTGCAGCAGCAGTGCGAAATCTTTTGCGCATTTTGAATTTTAATGACAATTGTTCCAAACCTTACTAGGCCAAGAGAATGCTAGACTTCCAGTAGTCAGGGAATATAGCCACTTATTTAAGAATAAACTAAGCATAGTCAGTATTTACTCTTGCGAAATTGCGAACTGTCCAAAAGTGACTATTAGGGGCACTTGGCTGCCATCAGTTAGCTTCTCCCATACGAAGGGCCACTAAAGGATTCCAAGGGTAAGCCATCGGGGTTTTCCGCATTTTTTTCTGAGAAGGGGGCGGCGAGGAATTCCGGTTGTTTCGGGGGCGGCGAGGAATTTCCAACAGGGGGGCGGCGAGGTATTCCGGTTGTTCGGGGGGCGGCGAGGAATTTTCAACAGGGGGGCGGCGAGGTATTCCGGTTGTTTGGAGGGCGGCGAGAAATTCCTTTCGGGGGGACGGCGAGCTCTTCCTGGAAGAGCTCTCCACCCCTACCCCGTGTCAAGTTTGATTTTGGCCACGGTTGACCAATCCCTCTCCACTTTGGAATGCCTGCTGTTGGTTGCAAAGCGGAGAGCTCTTCTTGGAAGAGCTCTCCACCTTCCTTTCCAGCAGCATTGGTTGCTACTGTGCAAAGTTGGTTGGGATCACCGAAGCTAGGGATATTTGGTACTGGCTTTGAATGTTTTGAAGTACTGGTGGAGAGCTCTTCTAGGAAGAGCTCTCCACTTTGAGGACTAAATGATATTCCACAAAGTGGAGAGATATTGTTCCTACGATGTCATGATGTCTCACTTCAAGTCCTTATTCTGGACGGTGCCTTTTCAGCGTCACCCAGTTGGAGTAGACAGATGTAGTATATAATATCAAATTATGTGGGAAAGGGAGAGAAGATTCAAGCTTCAAAACAAGAAAGACATCAGGTTTAGCACCTTGGCAAGGTGGATTTTTTTTCAGGGCAAGGTGTTGAGGCCAAGAAGTGGTTGGTTAAAACCCCTCTGGAAAGGAAGAATGTCAGGATGAAAGCAAATTGAGTTTAGCAGCAGCGGCGGCAGCAGCAGCAGCAGCAGGGGTTAGTGATCTAGTATTTGTGGAGGGAAAAGGACAATCATATTACAGCACAAGAGTGTTTAAGATATTTAAAGTGCGTAACGTTCAACTGTCTTGTTAATAGAGGAGTGATGGTTCTTTGCGGACGGGAATGAAACGACAGGAATGTGTTTGAATGTGCTTCATATTCTGCGCAGATAAGCCATATCTCTGCGCTATTTCCTTTGAGTTGCTTAATTTTCTGAAGTCTAAGTACAACTTACAACTGACACATGTTCAAAATTCAAAGCACACAACATGCTATAGTTTCTGTAAAAGTATGAGCCCATTCGAACACTTTCAACGCCATCACACATCTGGAACACTTGTCCCTGTTGCAGCTAAAAAGATCATGTTGCCGCATGCCCACGTGCTACAGGAATATCTGAAAACACCAAACATGTTGAAAACACCAACTTTTGTGGAAGTTCCTTATATATATTCATTTCTCCTGTTAGGTTTAACTGAGTTTTCTTTGCACGTCCGATGTATTCCACATCAGTAATTCGATAAGATATTTTTGAGCAAGTGTGTCTTTCCTGCTGCATACGTCAAGTTGGCAGGAACCTTTCAGGGAAAGCCTTTCTAGGCTAACACTGGACAGTAAAACGATGTCTGAATTTACTTTTGAATTAGTAATTCGTCTGAGTAATGTGAACTGCTGGCCTTCTTTCCTGGTCTCACTCGTTGATGTCGTTGTGTTGCAACAGCTGCCCGCTGTACCAGGGACTCACCTTTTCAGAGTGACTGCATTTCCAGAGTAGCCTACTGAAAGCCGCGACAACATCCTTTTTTTCAATGATGCCCAAGAGAGTACGGGGCTCGACAATTTCACCATGACATGAAGGCTTCAGGACATTCCTGCAGGTGTGGTGATTCTTTCTTTTTATGGTCGTTGGTGAGGTTCAATTGTGCACGTAATTCAGGGGTTGAACCCATAAGCTGTCCAGAGGGTTGTGAAATGAATACCGAGGGCCTTTCAGCCTTATCAAGATTTTTGCATGCGTTGTGGTTGCATCATTTTATTAACCTGTCCCCCATGGGCCCCCTTTCTCATGTGTTTCTGCGTTCCCCTCTCTTTAGGTAGGTTGGGTCCTGCGCGTGCCGAGGTAGGCGTGGGTTTTCGCCGTGTTAGGTTGGTTCAGGCGCTTCCGTCCTTCCCCCCCTCCGCTAGTCTTGTTCCGTTGCCCGTCGGCCTCAGCTTTTCTTTTCCCTTGCCTTTTCAGGGTTTGCCCGTTCCGGGCCAGGTGTGTCGTGTTGGTGTTCTCTCTGTCCCTCTTCTTTTGCGTTCCCTTCTTCGCGTCCTGGTTAGGAAATGTTCATTTCATTTTCATTGTCACCTCACTTTCATTTTCATTTCATCTGCCCCGCCGCGGTGGGGCGTGTGTGTGTACAATCTGAATAGATGTAAAACTTCTTATTTTGCAGGGGGTCACCGGGGTCCCGGGGGGGGTCGGTGACCAACGAAGACACCTCCCCGGGACCCGTGCAAACGTACCTACGGGACTGTGTGTGTGTGTGAAGTTATTGTATGTTAAATTTGTGTGTGAAGTTATGGTATGTGACAAAGTTGTGTGTTTGTCTGAGTGTGTGTGAATTTATAGTATGTTAAATTTGTGTGTGCGAAGTTATGGTATGTGTGTGTGAAGTTATTGTATGTTAAATTTGTGTGTGTGAGTGTGTGTGAAGTTCTGGTATGTGAGTATCGGCGGGAGGAGGCGGAAGGCGGAGGAGCCCGGGATACAGAATCAAAAACAAGAACCCCACACAAAGATCGAATAAGTCAGAGAAATATTTTCATTGTAGAAGACGCTTGGAACAGTATTGAAAAAAACTGGGAGAAACCACCCTTTTTCAAATCACCATGCTCTTCAAAGATTCCCATCTTTGAAGTCTCTTGGACAGATATGATAGAAAGAAAAATTTGGGACAAATCGACAAATCATTTTTTTCAAAACACCCTTCTCTTCACAAAATCTCATCTTAGAAGTCTCTTGGATAGCAAACCTGGAAGAAAATTATTGTTGCTCAAAACACCATGCTCTTACATCTTAGAAGTGCCTTGGGAAAATTTTGATGGAAAAACTTGGTGAAAATCAGTGTTTTTCAAAACAGCATGCCCTGGGAACATTTTTCAAAATACCATGCCTTCAAAAATTTCTGATCTCAAAAGCGTCTTGGAACGCATGGAATTTCTTGCCATGCTTGTCCACCTCAGAAATTTCTAATTTTTAAAAGAAAAATTGGGAGAATCTCTTAAGCACATTATGTTTTGAAAAACGATGATTTTCTCCCAATTTTTCTATCAAAATTGTTCCAAGACATTTCAAGGATAAGAATCTTTTAAGAGCATGGCGTTTTGAAAAACGGTGATTTTCTCCCAATTTGTTTTTATCAAAATTGTTTCAAAACATTTCAAAATTGAGAATTTTTTCAGAGCAATACCTGTTAGATAAAAAATCTTTCAAGAACATTGTGTTTTGAAAAACGGTGATGTTTTCGCAATTTTTCTATCAAAATTGGTCCAAGGAAGCTGTAAGATAAGAATCTTTTAAGAGCATGGTGTTTAAAAGAATGGTTTTGACAAACGGTATTTTTCTTCCAATTTTTCTATCAAAATTGACCCAAGAATTTCAAAGATGAGAATCTTTTAAGAACATGGTGTCTTGATAAAAGATGAAACTCATCATCTTTTAACAGCAAAAAAACGATGGCTGACCCCATTTTCTTCTATCAGAGCATTCTGAATTGAAAAACGGTGGTTTTCTCCCAATTTTTCGATCAAAATTGCTTCGAAAACTTTTAAAATGAGAATCTTAAGAGCATGATGTTTGGAAAAACGGTGATGGTCTCCCAATTTTTCTGTCACAATTGTTCCAAGAAATTTCTATGATGAGAATCCTTTCAGAGCAATGGTGTTTTGAAGAAAGGTGATCTTCTCCCAAATTTTTGTCGCAAAAATTGTTGTAAGAAACTTCTAAGATGGGAATCTTTGAGGGGCATGGTGTATTGAAAAATCGGTGACTTACCCCCAATTTTTCTATCAGAACTGTGCCAAGGCGTTTCTAAGATGAGAATCGTTTCAGAGCATGGTGTTTTTGAAAAATTGTGATGTCCTCCAAATTTTTCGATCAGAATTGTTCCAAGACACTTTTAAGTTGAGAATTTTGACGAACAGAAGGAATCGAAAAAAAAGAATTGTTTTCCCCAAGGTTTTCTTATCAGAAAAATTAAAAAAAATCTAAGATGATTTTTTGGTGTTTGGAAAAAAACCGGTATTTGTCTCCCAATTTTTCCGTCAAGATTGTTCCAAGAGACATCTAGGACAAGACTTTTTTGAGAGCATGGTGTTTTGAGAAACATTGATTTTCTTCCATTTTTCCATCAAAATTGTTCCAAGCCTCTCCTAAGATGAGATTCCTGTAAGAGCGTGGTGTTTTTGAAAAACGATAATTTTGTCCAAGCTTTTCTATCAAAACTGTTCCAAGCGTCTTCTAAGATGAGAATCTTTTGAGAGCATGGTGTTTTGAAAAACGGTTGCTTTCTCCCAATTTTTTTCAAAACTGTTCCAAGCGTCTTCTACAATGAAAATATTTGTCTGACTTATTCGATCAGTGATTTGATTTCCATGATATGTTATTTGTGTTTTTCCCGAGAGCGTCTGAGCGCAGGGTTCTTCCAATAGTAGGGGTCTGTAAAACATCTTCTCATCTTCACATCTCATCTTCTTCTCATCTTCACATCTCATCTTCACATCCTCTCATCTTCACATCTTCTCCTCTTCACATCTCATCTTCACATCTTCACATTTTCTCAACTTCACATCTTCTCATCCTCCCATCTTCTTCTCATCTTCTCATCTTCACATCTTCTCACATCTTCTCACATCTTCTCATCTTCACATCTTCGCATCTTCACATCTTCTCATCTTCACATCTTCTCATCTTCACATCCTCACATCTTCACATCTTCTCATCTTCACATCTTCTCATCTTCTCACATCTTCTCACATCTTCTCACATCTTCTCATCTTCACATCCTCACATCTTCACATCTTCTCATCTTCACATCTTCTCATCTTCACATCTTCCCATCTTCACATCCTCACATCTTCACATCTTCTCCTCTTGCCCTCTTGCCCTCTTGCTCTCTCCTTTCTTCACATCTTCTCATCTTCACATCTTCTCATCTTCACATCCTCACATCTTCACATCTTCTCATCTTCACATCTTCTCATCTTCTCACATCTTCTCACATCTTCTCACATCTTCTCATCTTCACATCCTCACATCTTCACATTTTCACATCTTCTCATCTTCACATCTTCTCATCTTCACATCCTCACATCTTCACATCTTCTCCTCTTGCCCTCTTGCCCTCTTGCTCTCTCCTTCTTTTCTATTTCTCTTCTGAAGGCGGGGGCAGGGGCAGTGCAAACGAGACGGCACGAAACGCAACCCTTTCGCACGAAATGAGGGTCGATCAGCAAAAACTGAGGTAAAATTGCGATTTTACTTGTCCTGGAGCAACCCTTTCGCACGAAATGAGGGTCGATCAGCAAAAACTGAGGTAAAGTTGCGATTTTACTTGTCCTGGAGCAACCCTTTCGCACGAAATGAGGGTCGATCGGCAAAAACTGAGGTAAAATTGCGATTTTTCGTGTGCCGAAGCAACCGTTTCGCACGAAATGAGGGTCGATCGGCAAAAACTGAGGTAAAATTGCGATTTTTCGTGTGCCGGAGCAACCTTTTCGCACGAAATGAGGGTCGATCGGCAAAAACTGAGGTAAAATTGCAATTTTTCGTGTGCTGGAGTAATCCTTTCGCAGGAAAAGGGGTTTGTGTGTACGAGCGTTTCTGTGTAAAGATGTTTGTGTGTAAAATTGTTTGTGTGTGTACAAGTGCATCTGTGCAGAAGTCTTGTGTGCAAAACCTTCTGTGTGTAAAAGTCTTTTTGTGTAAACGGGTTTGTGTGTACGAGTGTTTCTGTGTAAAGATGTTTGTGTGTAAAAGTGATTGTATGTAAAATTGCATCTGTTTAAACGTGTTTGTGTGTAAAAGCTTCTGTGTGTAGAAGTGTTTGTGTGTAAACGTGTTTGTGTGTCGGAGTGTTTCGGTGTAAAGATGTTTGCGTGTAAAAGTGTTCGTGTGTACAAGTGCAACTGTGTAAAAGTGTTTGTGCGTCAACGCTTTTGTGTGTGAAAGTGTATCTGTGTAAAAGGGTTTGTGTGTAAGAGTGTTTCTGTGTAAAGATGTTTGTGTGTAAAAGTATTTGTGTGTAGAAGTACATCTGTGTAGAAGTCTCTGTGTGTGAAAGCTTTTGTGTGTAAAAGTGTCTGTGTGTAAAAGGTTTGTGTCTTAAAGCGTCTCTGTATAAAATGGTGTGTGTGCAGAAGGGTTTCTGTGTAAAAGGTGTTTCTGTGTGACAGCGGCAATGTGTGTGTGAAAGCAGCCTTGCTTACATGTTTTGTTTTCTTTGGCATGTTTGTTTTCCGGTCATCCGTTTGACGCAGTCCTGACTTGTTTGCTTGGCATGTTCAGTAGGCATGCTTACTTGTACCCTGAAAGAAATATGAATGGATTAATGAAGTTACATTGGGATTCACTGATTTTTGGATTGTGGAGTTTGTGGGTAACATATTAGCATAATATTTCCTTGCTGAGGTTGGCACGAACGTTTGTTTGTTTGCTACCGGAACTGTCCGAGCAAACGTGACCGCAAGCATTTCCGTTTACCTCTCACCGGTGGCACAAGCATTTGCATACATGTAATCATTTTGGCGCAAAGACGATTTGAAAATGAGATGTGTATCAGCATGAGTCAACCAGAACTGTCTGAGATTTTTTGATGCACGCATCTTTGCTTGAGACATTCAGTTTCACCATAGTGCATCCTGTCTCACCATAGTGCATCGGCGTGAGTCAAACAGAACGGTCTGAGACTCCATCGAAGATCAATAAACCTGTCATTTCTTTTTTCGCATATAGTTGTGCCGGGATATCACTGAATGTGATCTGTCACAGTTATTAGTCATAGTCCTTGAATGCTTTGCAGGTCCGCATTGTTTGTCTGCGCAGCTAGGTTTGCATCGAGTCAGGGCCCCGGGATGGGATGGATTACCTGGATAAGCTGCTACCACAAAGACACAAATCGATATATTTTATATTGGGATAGAGCTAGAGATATGATATAGAGTTGGATGTATGAGTGTTAATATATAGAGATGGATGTATGAGTGTTAAGATAAGAGTTTCAATTGAAGTCACAGTCAGGAGTCAGGACCCTAAACCCAAAAAGCACATGGAAAGGGGCACAAGGGCCATCCCATTATATCATATTGTAATACTGTGCTTGTCCCAGCCCAGAAACGTTCGCGGCCTGCCAGGTCCGCCGGTTTATACTTCTTTTTGGGGAGATGGCAAACCACCTTGGTTGGGGGGCCCAAAGCACACAGCCCTCATGACATCTTTATACATGCTGGTTTCGAGTCACATCATTTCCTTTTTCTTCCGGTTCACATGGAAATGGGACTTCGCCACGCCATCATCGACACATGCACACACGATATAAGGTATACGTGTCCAGGCTCCTCCTCAGGTCGTATAATTTTCAATGGAGGTGATGGTGAACCATGGCCTTGCCATGAGCCATGGTACATCTATTGTTACCTCCCCCCAATTGAATCTATGATAATTTTTGGCTCAACCAGAACTGTCTGAGACTTGCTGATGCACGCATCTTTGCTTGAGACATTCAGTTTCACCATAGTGCATCCTGTCTCACCATAGTGTATCGGCGTGAGTCAAGCAGAACGGTCTGAGACTCCATAGAAGAGCAATAAAGCTGCCCATTCCTTTTGCGCATATAGTTGTGCCGTGACATCGCTGAATGTGATCTGTCACAGTCATTAATCATAGTCCTTGAATGCTTTGCGTGTCCGCATTGTTTGTCTGTGCAGCTAGGTTTGCATCGAGTCAGGGCCCCGGGATGGGATGGATTACCTGGATAAGCTGCTACCACAAAGAGACACATCGATATATTTTTTTATTGAGATAGAGCTAGAGATATGATATAGAGATGGATGTATGAGTGTTAAAATATAGAGATGGATGTATGAGTGTTAAGATAAGAGTTTCAATTCCAGTCACAGTCAGGAGTCAGGACCCTAAACCCATAAAGAACAACATATATCATATTGTAATACTGTGCGTGTCCCAGCCCAGAAACGGTCACCGCCTGCCAGGTCCGCCCGTTTATACTTTTTTTCAAGAGATGGCAAACCACCTTGGTTGGGGGGCCACAAAGCACATAGCTTGCATGACATGTTTATACATGCTGGTTCCGAGGCACATGGAAATAGGACTTCGCCACACCACCCCGTCCGATTGCTGAGGTCGCCACGACAACGATGACTTCGCTGTGAGTACATTGGCAGGCCTCTGTGTAAAAGCGTCTGTGTGTACAAGTGATTGTGTGTAAAAGCGCTTGTGTGTAAAGCCGTCTGTGTGTAAAAGCGTCTGTGTGTAAAGTGTTTCTGCGTAAAAGTGTTTGTGTGTAAAAGCTTCTGTGTGTACAAGCGTCTGCGTGTAAAAGCATCTGTGTGTAAAAGTGTTTGTGTGTAAAAGTGTTTGTATGTAAAAGTGTTTGTGTGTAAAAGTGCCTGTGTGTAAAAGCGTCTATGTGTAAAAGCTTCTGTGTGTCAAAGCGTTTGTGTGTAAAAGCAGCTCCTGTGTGTAAAAAGGTCTGTGTGTAAAAGTGTCTGTGTGTAAACGTGTGTGTGTGTGTGTAAAAGTGTCCGTGTAAAAAGCGTCTGTGTGTAAAAACATCTGTGTGTAAAAGCGTCTATATGTAAAAGCTTCTGTGGGTAAAAGCTTTGTGTGTAATAGTCTCTGTGTAAAAGCTTCTGTGTGTAAAAGCTTCTGTGTGTAAAAAAAAGCTTTTGTGTGTAAAAGCGTCTGTGTGTAAAAGTGTTTGCGATGCAAACTATTGTTTTGCACTTCTCACTATTTTGTCTTGCTACTCCTCTTCTCGACTGCCTATAACACATCTTTCATATATTGTTTGTAAAATTGTGTCTCCATACTAACAAAAGAAGACCCTGCTCCTCTACGCTCTTGGGCCATCCGTCGTCTAGTTTTTAATTGCTACTTGCCCCTATCTTTGTGCGGGGTTCGTGCTTTTGATTGTGTGTTCCCGGTTGCTTCCTGCTGCGTCCTCTGGCCAGCGACTTATACAAATAACGCTTATATTCAAATTAATCAAACACCTTGGGCACAATTTTCACATACATACAACTTACTTACACGCAACTGTCACCCACACGGATATTACTTATATTTTTAACCATCGCACACAATATACACACACATAACATTCACACGCAACACGTACACACACAACTTACTCGCATAGAACTAGTACATAATTTACTCACGCACAACATGCTTACCCACAACTCATTCACACACCACCCCATATTTACTCACGCATACCCTATATATAATACGTTAATTATTATACCTTATGTATTACTTGGTGGCATTGATCTTGATTTTGTGTGATAGCGGCTTGGGTTTTGTTTGGCGCCATGGTCGTCGCGGGTAATTGTATGGAAGGTATGGTATTTGATGACATTTAGTGTTATTTGGTGGGATAAATCTTGACTTTGGTAGTATAAATATATGTTCTATTTGGAATATATGTTATTTGGTAATATTGACTTCTATATTATGTGGCAGGTATGGTGTTTATAAATTTGAAAAATATATATATATATAAGCATTTTTGGTTTTTAAACATAATATGTTTTCCGTATGTTTTTTTAAAATATATACATATAAATATGGTACAGGCCTGCAACCCCCTCTCATCCCCACGATGGGGATCGTTCCTAGGATTGGGTGTACTACTTCCCTGGAATCCAACTATGGGATGGGTTGGGTGTAGTATGTATGTAACCACGTAGGTTTATTTATGTATCTATGTGTTCATATCTTTATGCATGTTACGTACGTATGTATGTATGTATGTATTCGATGGGGGGTGGTTCCTCGGATTGGGTGTACTACCTCCTGGAATCCAACTATGGGGTGGGTTGGGTGTAGTATGTATGTACCTAAGTAGGTTTATGTATGTATGTATGCATGTATATGTGTATGAATGTTACGTACGTGCGTATGTATGTATAAATGCGACGGGGCTTTTCCTAGGATTAGGTGTACTACCTCCCTGGAATCCAACTATCATGCAAGGTACCTTTTGTTCCCCGCCCCCGCCCTGTGGGGTGGGTTGGGTGTAGTATGTATGTACTTACGTAGGTTCATGTATGTTTGTATATATTTATATGTGTATGTATGTTACGTACGTATGTATGTATGCGATGGGGATGGTTCCTGGGATTGGGTGTACTACCTCCCTGGAATCCAGCTATCACGCAAGGTGTACACATGCTGCCCAGCCCCCCTGTGGGGTGGGTTGGGTGTGGTATGTATGTACCTACGTAGGTTGGTAGGTATAGATGAGAACTTTTTAAGAACATGGCGTCTTGATAAACCATGAAACTCTTCATCTTGTAAACGGCAAGAAAAAGATGGTTGACCCCATTTTTCTTGTATCAAAGGATTTTCTCCCAGTTTTTCGATCAACACTGCTTCGAAAACTTATATTTTCTTAGGAAATAAGTAACTAGTCTTCTTAAGAGAGCCAACTGCAACACAGGCTGAAGTGTCGATGTTCTGCTTTCTTTTAAAGTGAGAATCTGTTAAGAACATGACGGTTGGAAAAACGGTGATGGCATCCCAATTTTTCTATCACAATTGTTCCAAGTTATTTCTTTGATGAGAAAGAATCCTTTCAGAGCATCGTTTTTGTCGCAAAAAAAGTTGCAAGAAACTTCTAAGATGGGAATCTTTGAGGGGCCTGGTATATTGAAAAATCGGCGATTTACCCCCAATCTTTCCATCAGAACTGTGCCGAGGCGTTTCTAAGATGAGAATCGTTTCAGAGCATGGTGTTTTGAAAAATTGTGATGTCCTCCAAATTTTTCGATCAGAATTGTTCCAAGACGCTTTTAAGTTGAGAATTTTGAAGAACAAAAGGAATCGAAAAAAAAGGTGGTTTTCTCAAGGTTTTCTTATCAGAAAAATCCAAAAAAATCTAAGATGATTTTTTTGTGTTTGGAAAAAAAACGGTATTTGTCTCCCAATTTTTCCGTCAATACTGTTCCAAGCGACATCTAGGACAAGATTTTTTTGAAAGCATGGTGTTTTGAGAAACATTGATTTTCTTCCATTTTTTCCATCAAAATTGTTTCAAGCCTCTCCTAAGATGAGACTCCTGTAAGAGGGTGGCGTTTTGAAAAACGATAATTTTGTCCAAGCTTTTCTATTTAACTTCCAAGCGTCTTCTAAGATGAAAATCTTTTGAGAGCATGGTGTTTTCCAAAAAAAAGTTAGTTGTTTTTTTCAAAATTTTTCCAAGCGTCTTCTGCAATGAACATCTTTGTTTGACTTACTTATTCTGTCAGTGATTTGAATTCCATGATATCTTATTTGTGCTTTTTATCATTGCTACTTGTGTAATTCCCTCTATCTTTGTGCGGGGTTCGGGCTTTGGATTGTGTATTCCCGCTTGCTTCCTGCTGCGTCCTCTGGCCGGCGACTTATACAATTATTTTTGCGCAAATAACTTAATCAGATTTCATTTTTACAATTAATATCTACTCATAAAATACGCGCATACCACTCCCATACCCAAAATATATAAATAAACATACAACAAACATAGACGCGTCAAGCAAGTGGCAAAAGTTTCCCAAAAATAAATGACCTATAGTTCAAAAACAACCTGTCCGGGCCTTGTCCTTCCCTCCACACTGCACTCTTCGCACACCAAACTTCAAACTTGACAATCCACACTTTTCACTCCGCACTGCTTCTCTCCTCTCACACTTCAAACCTCATACTTCATACTTCACACACGGCTCTTCGCACCCCGAACTTGAACTTCACACTCCACATTCTACACTCCAAACTTCAAACTTTTCACTGCTTCCTTCACACTCGAAACCTCAAACTGCAGACCTCACACTGCACTCTTTGCACTCCAAACTTCAAACTTGACACTCCACACTTCTCACTCCGCACTGCTTCCTTCACACTCAACACCTCATACTTCACACTTCACACTGGGCTCTTCGCACTCCAAACTTGAACTTCACACTCCACATTTCAAACGCAACACTTCAAACTTCTCAATTCTCACTGCTTGCTTCCTCCACACTCCGAGCCTCACACTGCACACTTCACACTGCCCTCTACGCACTCCAAACTTAAACTTCACACTCCGCATTTCACACTCCACACTTCACACTTCCCATTTCTTCCTCCACACTTCACACACTTCACGCTGCGCTCTTAGGCCTTAGACTTCACAATGCTCTAAAACCTACGTGAAACAAAAAAAAATACTAGTGCCAAATAAACAAAATTTTCTAACAAATCCATTTCGCAGCCTTCATGCAGCAACGCCAAGACAATGTACGAGATCAAGCTGCAAAAAAATAATATTACGAATGCAGCCACAGCACCAAGCAACCTCGACGCAGCCACGACAATGGGATCAGCAGAGATTGAATCGCAAAACACAGTAGAACTACGCGCAACGGCGATGAAAATCGTGGCTCCAAAACCGGACGGATCTTGACGCGAGAGCGAAAAGAAGCCATTTTGAAGCATTGTTCCAAAGAATTTGAAATCACTAGCGGCAAAATGGAAAATATATGGCAACAAAGCAATGTCGCAGCCTTCATCCAGCCACTCAAATACGATGTAGGAGTTCCAGCTGCAAAAGAAAATAATATTACCAATGCAGCCACAGAACGAAGCAACTGGGCAACGGTGTCGGAAACTGTAGCACCAAAACTGGATTTCAACGCAAGGGGAAAAGGACAATAGTGAAGCAATTTTGGAAAGAGTTTGAAAGAAAAATAACAAGCGCCAAAAGGGGAAATATTTTGAATCATTGTCGCAGCTTTCTGCACGCACTCCAACACATAAAATTTTTGTCGAAGTCAAGCTGCAAAACATAATAGTATTACGAATGAAGCCACAGCATGAAGCAACCTTGACGTAGCCATTATCATGCGATCGGGGGAAATTATGTTGCAAACACAAAGCACTACGCGCAAAGGCGTCGGAAATCGTAGCTCCAAAACGGATCTCGACGCATTAGCGAAAGAAAGACGATTTTGAACCGCTTTTTAAAAGAATTTTTCAAGGAAAATCACTAGCGTCTCAATGGAAAACATCTGCTGACAAATCACTGTGGCAGATATCAAGCAACAACCCAATTTCATTCACGAAGCCCACATGCAAAAGACAATAGTTTTTACGAATGCAGAAAAAGCACGAAGAAACATTGACGGGGCCATTGCCTAGCGATCTGCAGAGACTGGGTTGCAAAAAACACAATAGAAGTACGCGCAACGGCGATTGGTCCAAAAGCGGATCTATTTCAAAGCAAGCGCGAAAAAATAATTTTGAATCACCCTTCAAAGGATTTTTAGACACAAAACACGCGGGACACTTTCGTTCCATCGGTTAACGGTCGGATCGGTTCCGCATTGTGACTGGGGTTTCAACTTTTTTTGATACATGTGCGGTCGACAGAAGTCCATTGTGATTTGCAACTGTAGGATCGTTCCCCCAATGCAAATGGCATTGCCAATAAAATGCAAGTGAATGGCTGCGTCCAGGTTGCTTCGTGCTGTGGCTGGACTTCCTAGATCATACTGGAATCGCTGCATGAATGTGGCGAAAGTTATTTTTTAGGATATATTTTCTATTTCGGCGTGTAGATCATTGGGTTCGGGACGCACTTTGTGTGGAAAACATAGGTTTTCATTCATCTGCCATCTCTCAAAAACGCATTTCATGGAAGACATTCTTCAAAACTCCATTGGCAACTCCTCCACTAATACCACCTGGATCCTAAAAGGACAAACAAAAGCACAGTCAAATTCCATCGGGAACTCATCCACCAGCACCACTTGCAATCCCATTTACATTGCAGGAGTGATCAAATCACGATGGAATTCTGTGGACCGAACGTGCACGAAAACAGGTGCGGAACCGATCCGACCATGATCCGACCACACACAAAGCTGTCTCGCAACCGTCGCACCACAAAGGTAGATCAGTGAGGTTCGGGGACGGACTGTCTATGGAAAAAATACGGTGCATCTTCTATCTCTGAAAAACGGATTTCGTGCGAGACTTCCATCAAGACTCCATTGGCAACTCCTCCACCAGCACCACTTGCAAAGCCATTCTCACTCTTTTTTTGACTACGTCTTTCCTGACATTCTAAAAGTTGCAATTTATTTTGTTTCTTCTTTTGACTAGCTCTCTTTCCTGACAATCTAAAAGTGACAAAAAAATTCTGCCCCTAACTCTCTCCCTCACTAACTCTTTCTTTGACTAATTATTTTCCTGATGAACTCTTTCCCTAACTAACTCTCTCCTTAACAAACCCTTCTTTGACTAAAACTTTCCTGACGAATTCTTTCTTTGACTAACTCTTTCCCTGATGAATGCTTTCCCTACCTAATTTACCTTACTGACTCTTTTTTAAGGTTTTTTTTGGATGAATTTTTTCTATCTAA
>CBDDTI010000476.1:0-22674 GCA_965233585.1 bacterium | reverse complement strand
GTTCCCTCTTCAATTTTGTAATTTAAAAAAATTTCTAAATAGAAACTCCCATTTACCAATTTCAATTTCAGTTTTTTATGAGAGTGAGGGTCAAGTTTCAAAGTTGGGTTTTTTTACTAATAAAAACAACAACAGAAACAAGAACATTTTAAATTTGCTTATGATAAAATACGACCCTGAAATCTCTCTTGAAAATGAGTGTCCATATAATTCCCGCCTTGCAAAACCAATTCAACGCAAGAAAAAATCTTCCCGTAAAAAGATTGTCAATTGTAGTTCTAATGTCAAATTGGGTTTTTCTTCCAAGTTTAAAAAAATTAAGGATTTAAATCAACAGCACCATTTCTTTAAAATTACCAAAATCCAAGGTTTTTTGAATAATCGGGCCGGACTGTTGTCGGGTAAAAAAGCAGGTCAACAGAAGCGCATCTATTGTGAAAAATGTCTGCTACATTTTCGATCCAAATCTAAAAAAGAAAAACACGAAGACACTTGCTGTGATAAACAACGTGCTCTCTACCCAACCAAAAATTCCTCCATAAGTTTTACCAATCACAAACATAAATTTCATGCTCCTGTTGTTGGATTTTGTGATTTTGAATGTGTACTTCAAAGAAACAAAGAACGATCTAAATGTCGACTCTGTTTAAAAATCCGAGTGTTTGTGTGCTTTTCCCACCAGTGACGATATAAACGTGCATAGACCGGTGGGGTATAGCTTGCTTTTTGTGGATTCGAATGATGAAGTATTTTTTCAAGAAGAATATGTAGGGGAGGATGCAGCCAAACATTTTTTGGATCGGATGTCCTTCTATGAAATAGTTGTTGAAGAAAGAAAACAAAAATTTAGACATATTGTTAAAAATCAATCTAGTCCGCAAGAATGGCAAATGTATCAAAAAGCAAAAGTTTGTCATATTTGTGGTGGTCAGTTCAAAAAGTACTCTAGAAATTACAGAAAAGTTCTGGATCATGATCACGTGACAGGGAAAATAATGGGCGCGGCTCATTCACTGTGTAACTTGACGAGATCCGGTCCCTTTCACACACCAATTTTTTTCCACAACGCTCAAGGGTAAGAAATCTTAAATGGGTTTATTTTATTAAACTAACACAAATTATGTACGCGTTTCAGATACGATTTGCATTTAATCGTGGAAGAGTTAAATGTTTCCAAATTTAAGCAAAATCCAAAAGTCTTAGCAAAAAACAGTGAAAAGTTTCGCACTCTTACATTGGGCAAATTTAAAATTCAAGATTCGTTAGAGCACATTTCTGGCAGTCTAGATGCGCTTGTTCAAGATTTGAATCAGACCTCAAATTTTACCTTTCCCATTTTACAACAAATGGAAAGATATAAAAAAATTCCTGTTCGTCAAAAATCAAAAGCTTTAAAACTTTTAAAAAGAAAAGGTGTTTTTTGTTACGAACATTTCCAATCTCTACAAGAGATGAAGAAAAGTCGAAACCTTCCGTCTAAAGATTCGTTTTATTCCGAATTGAACGAAGAACACATTACGGAAGCGGATTATTCCCATGCTCAAGAAGTCTTTAAATCGTTCAAATGCAAGAATGTGGTGGATTACATGATGCTCTATTGTTCTTTAGACGTTGTTTTGCTGTGTGAAGCATTTCTTCAGTACAGGAAAATGGTCATGGAACATTTTCAATTGGATCCTGTTTATTATTTAGGTAAATTTTAATCTTTACCGTTGGATGTATCGTAATACTAAATTCATTCTACCTAAATTAGGAATTCCTGGCTTGAGTTTTGATGTCATGCTTATGTTCTTTCAAAATTCAGAACAAGCTAAATCAGATAATAAGCTCACATCTGAATCTGAAACTTCCAAACCCCTCGGATCATTAGATGTCTATTCCGATCCTGAAATGGAGCGTTTTTTTACAAAGGGTATCAGAGGTGGGCAAAGTTTTATCGCTCAGCGTTATGCCAAAGGGAATAGCAATCCTAGAAAAAGCGGCGATCACTTGTTATACATTGATGGTAATTTTATACTGTATTATCTGATAAAATCATTTTGTTATGATCCGTACAATTTTTCAGCCAACAACTTATATGGGAGTATGGAAACTTTAAAATTACCAGTTTCTGATTTCCAATGGGTTCCAAAAACTGAATTTAAAAAATGGACTGCTAAAGATATTATCAACATTCCTTCGCAAGACGATACTGGATATGCGTTTGAAGTTGATTTGCATTATCCTTCCCATCTTCACCAGGTAAATCCGATCTTTGTTGTGATACGTTATTTATTGTTTTTGACAAGTTACACGATATCATTTTCAGGCGCACGATCAATTTCCGCTGGCTCCGTATACAGACACGGTTTCTTTTAAACATCTATCTCCTTACAATCGCCGTTTACTGAAACATCACTGCCCTCGAGATTATAGGAACAAAAGATACCGGAGCAAGAAATTGTTGAGCACTTTTTATGACCGAAAAAAGTACGTGGTGCATCTGGAAAACCTGCAGTACTACTTGAAAAAGGGCATGAAATTGCTGAAGATAAGAAGAGTCATGAAGTTTCGACAAAAAGCTTTTTTGAAGGAGTTCATCGAAAAGGTTACAAAGCTGCGATCAAATGCTCGCAATGACTTTGAACTCCGGCTTTTTAAACTTTTTGCCAACTCTACTTTTGGAAAATTTATTGGTAAGTTTTGAGATAAGATAATTTAATGATGTTGGAATTGTAAAAGACGCAAAAGCGTAAATTGACGCAGCGCGAATAGTAATTCTGTAAAAAATGAATTTGTTAAATACTCAAATGAATTTGGGGTCATTTTTTATATTTTCTTTAAATTTGAGGCACAAGTGCGTGGTGGTACCGGCGACAGTTGCGGCAGTACGTCCTGCCGGCACCAACCACACACTTAGCCTCATCAAAATCGTCATCGTCGTCTTTGGCATCATCGGCTTCGTTGGCGGGGCCGATGTCAAAATCGTCATCGTCGTCGTCTTTGGCCTCGGCTTTGTTGGCGGGGCCGATGACGTTGGCGGGGATGACGTCGACGGGGATGACGTCCGGACGTCCGGTGATGGAGCCGGCAACGGAGGCGGCGGCCGTCCTGATCATCTCGATCAAGCCCCTGGCGAACCGTCTAAGACGGCCACCGCCTCCCATCAGTGGCGGACGCGGCGGTGCCTCGCTCGATGGTGGGTCCGGCAACAGCTTGAACCTCTCCTCCTCCTCCTCTTCCGTCCATTTTACCTTTAATACCTCGTATTTCCCCCTCCTCATCATCCTCCCCAACTTTCCTTTGTCCATTTTCCTTTTCCTTCTCCTTCTCCTCTTCCTTCTCTAAAAATTTGTTTTGAATTTTCCCGCATGGTTTTGTCAATTTTAGAAAATGAATCTCCAAACCTTTACATATTAATTAGCAAATTATCTCATAAATATTCATAATATTAAATCAATATTAAATTAAGAATTCGCGAAATTAATTAGTCAAGTACGCAAACTTTTTGAAAAATCAATTTTTATAAAATGTTGAGTTTATTTTGTAATTAAAAGGAAAAAGAAAAATGATCAAAATTTAAATTTAATTTTTTTTGGTAACTTTTCGAGCTGTAGACGGAGACCACACCGATGGAAATGCTGTTACTTGACGCACTTCTGGCGTCGGTGAAGGTTCCACGTGACGATAGGGTGGTGGTTTAGATTTTGATGTCGATTGTGAAGACAAATCAAATGACACGCGATGAGAGGTCTGCTCATCCCATGACTCCGGCTCCGACCTTTGTGGGACGGATTTGTACGGGGTTCGTGATGGCCAAGCAGGTGCCACGGGACGCTCGGAAGATGCCCATGATCCCCCACCCAAGGCCCCAGAAGATGACCATGCTCCCGCAGTTTTAGTAGATGACCATGCCCCCTCAGTTTTAGTAGATGACCATGCTTCTCCGCCCACAGCCCCAGAAGATGACCATGCTCCTCCAGTTTTAGTAGATGACCATGCTCCCCCGCCCCCGGCTCCGGCAGTAGATGTGCTCTTCCACGACTCCGACCCTGATTTTTGTGGGACGGACTTGTACGGGGTCCGTGATGGCCAAGCAGGTGCCACGGGACGCTCGGAAGATGCCCATGATCCCCCACCCAAGGCCCCAGAAGATGACCATGCTCCCGCAGTTTTAGTAGATGACCATGCCCCCTCAGTTTTAGTAGATGACCATGCTCCTCCACCCACAGCCCCAGAAGATGACCATGCTCCTCCAGTTTTAGTAGATGACCATGCTCCCCCGCCCCCGGCTCCGGCAGTAGATGTGCTCTTCCACGACTCCGACCCTGATTTTTGTGGGACGGACTTGTACGGGGTCCGTGATGGCCAAGCAGGTGCCACGGGACGCTCGGAAGATGCCCATGATCCCCCCACACCAGCCCCAGAAGATGACCATGCTCCCCCAGTTTTAGTAGATGAGCATGCTCCCCCACCCCCGGCTCCGACAGTAGATGTGCTCTTCCACGACTCCGACCCTGATTTTTGTGGGACGGACTTTGTACGGGGTCCGTGATGGCCAAGCAGGAGCCACGGGACGCTCGGAAGATGCCCATGCTCCTCCACCCGCAGCCCCAGAAGATGACCATGCTCCCCCAGTTTTAGTAGATGACCATGCTCCCCCAGCCGCAGCCCCAGTAAAGCTACTGCCAGAAGTCGGACTTGAAGTTGCCTCCTCCTGACCTGATTTTATCACTTTTAACCAAAAAGCCTTGCTCTTTTCCTGGTCTTTTTTATCCATTTTGACTTGGTGTTTATTTTGTGAGAATTTTTGATGACCGTTTATGTCGGGCTTAAAAAACGGAATGATCTCAAATTGTAGTAAATTATAGCACATTGCTAATTACAGAGGAAAATGAAATGTGATATAGGACGGCTAGTTAGCTGAGGTGTTTGCGCGCATAATCAATTTTCTTTTAAAACAATATATTTATTTATAAAATAAATCTTATTCTGCATTTCAGAAAATGTTCGAAATTACTCTGAAGTGGTCCTTTGTGGAGATGAACAAAGCTTAAGGAAAGCCAGTCTTGGTCAACACATCAACAGTTTTCAAATCATCAATGAGAACTTGGTGGCTGTCAACAAGAAGCCAGCAATAATAGAGCTCAAGAAGCCTTTAGCCGTTGGATTTTCTATTTTGGAATTGTCCAAGTTGTTTATGTACAGATCGTATTATGACACGATTCAACAACATTTTGGTAAAGAAAATGTGTCTTTATGTTTCTCAGACACGGATTCTTTTCTTTTAAAAGTAAGATGCAACAACTTGGAAAGGGAAATGAAAAAATTGGAGCACATATTTGATTTTTCAAAGTACCCCAAACAACATCCTCTTTTCGATGACAGTAGAGCCAATCAGCTTTTTTATTTCAAAGACGAACTAAAAGGCAGAGCAGCTATTACTCACTTTATAGGCTTACGTCCAAAATGTTATTCTATGAAAATTACTGATTTTTTAGACAAAAACAAAACAGAAGAAAAGAAAATTTGCAAAGGTTTAAAAAAATCTAGCATAAAAAAGCAATTGTCCTATAACGATTACAAAAAATGTCTGAAACAGACTGTTCTAATTTACAAATCTTTCAAAAACTTAAGATCGAAGAATCATAAAATTCGGACATGTTTTCAAAGAAAGATTGCGTTATCAGCAATGGATTCCAAAAGACACATTTTGAATTGCGGATATCACACTTTATCACTAGGAAATTGTCTTATTGTCAACAACAAATCGTCTAAATGCCATATTTGTAAATAAATAAAACATATTGTTACTTTTATTTAAGAAAAAATTTTTAAATATTCTTTCAAAAACTAGCAAAATGGATGGTTTTGATTTAAGGTTCAGTATTCCTTCCAACATGTTAATTGTTGGCCCAACATCGAGTGGAAAAACAACGTGGCTTAAACATTTAGTGGTTGGTAGGCACGAATATTTTGCAACTCCGCCAGAAACAATGTTGTTGTTCTACAAAGAACCGCAAAAAGCTTATGAATACATGGAAGAAGATATGAATCGAGACAAACGTTCAAACTCTCGCTTTCCAACATTTCGTAAATTTAAAAGTATTCCAAATTCGATTGAAGAATTGAAAGATATTTTGGAATCATATCCAAGAAAAATGCCCAAATTAGTTGTTTTTGACGATTATTTAGACGATGTTGGACAAATATTAAAACATTTTTTTACGGTTTTGACTCATCACTACAATTGTTTCACCGTTTTTCTGTGTCAAAATCTATTTGATAAAAAAGGTGATTTGCGGACATTAAGCATAAACACACAGTATATGGTCCTTTTTAACAATCCTCGGGACAGAAGTGCGGTTGCACATTTGGCTAAACAAATTTTCCCCGGACGAGTCGGGATTTTAAATAAAGCATACAGGGAAGCTGTTAACGGTCGAAGTCACGGATATCTCCTTTTAGATTTCCATCAACAACAAGACGATAAAGTCAGAATTCGAAGCAACATTTTTCCGTACGAGGGTCTGATGAAAGCTTACGTTACTGTTTAAAGATTTTCATATCTATTTAAGAGAAATAAAAAATTGCAATTGTCAAAATGTCTAAAACATTAGGAAAAGCTAGTTCGCTTTTTAATGTAATAAAAAAATTAAAACATCAGGATTGTGCAAATTTTTTAAGCCATTTGGACGATCGCGGTGTTGAATTACTTTGTCGTATATTACATTACGTTTTGAACGGTGACTTGCCCATACATGGCAAAGTACGAACACGTCTTCAAAAAAAGATAAGAGCTCATTTGGTAGAATTTAGACGTCTTGCTGCACCGCCGCGTCGTTCTTCCGACATTTCAAAAAAAAGAAAAATATTACAAAAGGGCGGAATTTTAGGAGTTTTATCAGCGATCGCCAGCACCGTCATCCCTCTTTTGGCTCAAATTATTGCGAATAAGAGTTCGCGACGTCGTCGTTAAAATGAGTTCAGGAATAAAAATAAAACCGCATGATGAGATGTATTCCATGTTTTTAGTACCTAAAAGATTATATTATTCATTAATAAAAAATACGGAAGACGATGAATCAAAAAAGGAACTTATTTCTATGAATGAAAAACCGGAAACAACCAACTATATTGAAAATGCCATTAAATTTAAAAATCTACAAGACAGACAGAAAATAATCCAAACTGGAGATAAATTACTTCGTTTTGGGTCTGATAAATTACCGAATGTCACATCAATCGCCCAATCTGATAGCATGGGTCGTACTTACCAATCTCTTTCAAGATCACCATCCACTCAAATCCCTCAACGAGAAGAAATACAGAATGTAATGTCACCTGGTCGAGTTACCCAAAAAGGTAGCAGTATTGACCGCGCTTACCACCCTGTTTCAAGATCTCCATCCACCCAAATTACGCAACGAGAAGAAATACCAAATGCACTAACACCTGCTCGAATTGATACCAATATGGATCTCACGGACGTATCTCTTTACAGAACACCCACTGAAATTCCCCAACAAGAAGAAAATAATTTACCTAGTACCCCCATTATTGAAAGACAATCTGTTGCAGAAAAATCTCTTAGTCCTGAAAAAACAAAAAGTCCGAACGAATCAGCTTATTCAACTCCTGTTGGTACCCAACGGGAAGAATGGCGAGAAACACCTGTTTTAGAAGCGATGACGAAAAGAAATTCAAGAGGCAAATTAGTTTGTCCAGTTCCTGATTGTTGGAAGCAATATGTTGACGAAGGACAATTAGGCAAACATTTGCTAAAAGATCATCCTAAAGATATAGCTTTGAAAGACAAAAAGACCATTAAAGGAATGATTTCCAGTCCTTACGCTAGAACAAACAGCTCAAACGAAATGGATTACTCATACGCACTTTCCGCAATAAAATCTCCCGTTGTGTTAAAATGGCGAAATACACCTATTGCGAAAGCAGTGAAAGAAAAGAATGCGGCTGGCAAAATAGTTTGTCCCTTTCCCAATTGCGGGAAGCAATATGTCGGCATTCCACAATTTGCCAAACACATGATGAAAGATCATTATAAAGAATTGTCTGTAAGAGATCAGAATAAAATTTTTGGAATGACCTCTACCCCTCGAAAAAGAAGATTAAGAGGAATTGGAAGCTCTTCTCCTTCATTTCCACTCACACCTGTTAAAATACGATTTTCAGCTGGAAAAGCCCAGTCGAAGGGCGCAACAAAAAGAAATTCCGCTGATGCTAACATGACTCCTGCACAAACCAAAACCAGATCAAAATCAATGAAAATGTTTCAATCTAGAAGCCCAACAAAAAGGGACCCTATTGAAGCTGGTATGTCTCCCGCAAAAACCAGATCAAAAACAAGAAAAATGTCTAAATCAGAAGCTAAAGCAGATTCTGTTAAAAAACTTTTTTCAGGAAAATATCCAAAGTTATGAAAGTAAAATATATCAACATTTATTTTCAATTTTTTTTATAAAATGAGTTACAATTTTATCATTTTCTGATTTGGGATTTTTTACAAATATTTTAACGAATTGTTGAGGGGTCATTAAATTGTTGCCCACAGATAAACAAAATGCGCACGTGTACCATCCGCAAAACAAAGAACGGAAACTCTGAATTGGGTGAGATAAGATAATTTTGAAGGAATTCTTCTCTATCCAGGGTCGTAAAAACTTCATCAGGCATTTATTCCATATCGGTGGTAAAAAACCGAAAGAATCAAAATAATAGAGTTGATTTTTTTTGTTAATGTACATTGCTACGAAATGAGATCCTTCTTGATTTCTTTTGGATAAGTTAGCGATCAGACAGCAAGGCAATGTGAACGGATCAGATGGCAAGTCGTCGACCGAAAATACCCCGATGAAATTCTTACATCTGGGTCGAATGTAATTGTTTAAAAAGATATTTGATAACCCGCCCTCCATATTTTAATTGGTTCCTTTCATGACTTGTTGAAATTGATCTATTTTAATACCGGAGTTAAAAATAGATAAGGCTAGAACGTATATTGGATGAGGAGTGATTTGGGAAAAAGCCAACTCTAAATCTAAATTTCCATAATTTTCCGGATGTGTGTGGTACGAATTACATTGATCCGGTGTCAAGTCGGCCGCCAGAAAAAATCTTCCATTTATAAAAGCATCATACGTCAAGCCAATGGACTGATTGCCGTGCGAAATACCTATACTGTCGTATAAATGCCGATACAAGTCAACAACGTCCCCCTCTCCTATGTTAGGTTGAAAAGGTTTGGGAAATACGCATTGCCCGTTCTTTTTTAAATTAAATGAGGAAAGATTAAAGTGTTGAAAATTAAAAGGATTTTTGTCGGGAGCATGCGACATAGCCTGATTGTGAACCATCACAAAAAACACTTGTTTGGGTAATGTTCCATTAGCAATATTAGCGATGTTAAAAGACGACACGCCTTGAGGAATAACGTAATGTCTTAAACGTGTAGAGCTGAAAGGTAGGTAGCACGGTTCTTTTAAAAGTTTGTTTTTGAAACTTTCTCGTATTATCAACGTGGGCAACACTTTTCTCATATGCAATTTGACATCTTTCAACACAATTTTGAAAGGTTTTGCTGCTGCAGGATCTTGAAGCAAACCAAATGTTTCAGCCGATCTAACCAATTTTATCTTGATATCCACATTTGGAGGTAAAAATCGATCAGTGTCAAACAGATCAACGGCTATACGCGAGTTGAAAAATACTTTTTTTCCGTTTAAAATTAACTTTTTTCTTTTTTTTAAAGAATGAGAGGAAACGTCTTCAGTAATTTTGGTAGCAGTAACTTCGTCTTCATTTTCAGGATAATATCCTTCAGCAGCCAGATAAGTGTCTTTTACGTCAATATTGTAACTTAAATATGATTGTAAAAACATTCTCCAGGGGTAGGTGACCGCCGAACTCAAATCAGCTACTTGAACACCGTTCAAATATACTTCCACTTGACTAAATAAACAAGCAGCAAAATGATTTACCAACGCAGTTTTACTTGCGTCCGTGACAAAGCCGCCGTCATCATTTGTCACTACAAAATGTCCACTAAGTCTGGTTTGACTCAGTATAAAAGAACACTCGTTGTCGCGAGGAACAAGAAATTCTACCGGTCCAGTGTTAGTGATAGAAGCCACGCTATTGTAAATAACGTGAGCCCCTTCCAATAGACCCGTTTCTACTTCTAAGGGTGCGTGAAGCGCTAAACCACTTTCTGTGCCATCGTTTTGTTCCACGGCCAATCCAGCAATTCCGCTTTTATCGGGCAAGCCCATACCAAAGATGGAAGTGATGGTCAGCAATGTTAAAATCAGTTGCAAAATTCGTCTCATCGACAGCGACAAAATTTCTTTTAATACCGATAATGTAATAAAACATTATAATAATTTTACTGTTGTTAAAAAAAAATATTCTTTTATTGTGTTTACCAAAACAAAACAGAGTCGAAATTTCCACGTAAATATCACTAAAATCCCTTCCACAGAGCATATACCAAAAGCATTAGACGAATTAAAACTTGTTATAAGTAGTAAATTTATTACTGAAAAGTTTAAAATAGAAAACATGACTTGTTTGTGTCAAATGTCATCAAGAATCAATTTATTAACATT
Organism: bacterium; assembly: GCA_965233585.1. Lineage (GTDB taxonomy): Bacteria > SAR324 > SAR324 > SAR324 > NAC60-12 > CBDDTI01. The sequence goes on along the minus strand of CBDDTI010000476.1, from coordinate 12,070 downwards.
TTACAACAATTTGAAATTAAATGTAGATTTTGGGATTATCCAAAAGAGATACGACTCTGAGAAATTTCCTGGAATGTTTTTAACATTAAAGAAGTGTTCTGCTTTAATATTTTCGTCTGGAAAAATAGTAATAATTGGAGCTTCCAGCGAAGAAGACGCTAAACAAGGAATAAAAATTATTTATGAATTGCTGAAAAAATATAAAACCGAATAAATTCAATATAATAAAAGATTACGTTGGTTTATTTGTAAATTCAGTCAAATTTTGAACTTCATTCAATAAACAATGGAATTATGTTCAAAAAATTAGATTGGATTAAAATGTGCATTCATCAATATATAATAGAAGACACCAGACAAGGAGACGTAGTGTGTACTGAGTGTGGTTTAGTTATTGATAAAATATATTGTGAACCAAATTTAGAAATAAAATGGGAAAAAATAAAAAATTTAAATGAAGAATTTGAACAAAACAGCGAACATTTGAAGAAAGAAAAAAATATTTTAAAAAATTTATGTAATAAATTACATTTAAATAATGATGTCACAAACACTATTTTTAATTTGTGGTCAGAAATAGCAGCGTGGCATTATCAAAAAAATGGAAAAATTAAAATTAATCCGAAAGGCTTAATTGCTATGGTATTGTATCAAAGTTTAATAGAGGAAAAAATTCCCCGTCCAATAAGTCATTTGTGTCAGGAAGTTGGCATTAATCCAAAAACGGTATGGCGATGGATAAAATTATACAGACAAGATTCGACCAACACAATTAAAACAGAAAATTCTATAAAAGCAAAAGATATGGCAGAATATTTTTTACAGCCTCTACAGTTAAATTATCAAGAGATGACAACTATAAAAGAAAAACTGAATAAAAATGAAAATAGTTCTTTTGCTCCTAGGACTTTATTAGCAGCATGTGCTTATGCCTTTTTAAAAGAAACAAGAACACTATATCCGAGCGTCAAAAATACGGCTCGTATTTTAGGCGTTAGTGTTATGTCTTTATACAGATGTCTTAAAAGTCTAAAGCATTAATAAAATATATGAATTACCACAGCGGCTTACGTTGGCAACGAGGCTCGGGAATCGGATCACTTTTTTCCGGAATCTTTCGCGGTTTAATGCCGGTAGCAAGATCAGCGGTAAAAACTATTGGAAAAGTGGCTAGAAGCGCGCCGATAAGATCCGCAGGTAAAGCTTTAAAAAAAGAGGCGACAAAGGCGGTGGTAGAAACAGCATTAGAAGCTTTGGAGGGTCAACCGGTCGGCAGAAAAGCTAAACAACGTTTAAAATCCGCTACTCGCGGTATTTTGCTTAACGCTGCTAGACAAGCAGATACCGACAACGAATATCGGGCTCAAAATTTGAGCAGAAAGAGGAAAACCCCGTCAATTGCTAAATCTAGGAAAAAAAGACGGAGAATAACTAAACAACCCCTGTTTTAAAAAGAAATGACAACAAAAGAGATTTTTTTAAAAGAATATGCAAGACCAGGCTCACCAATAGCTTTTGCATCTCCTGCGTTGATTTATTATTATTATGGAAAAAAAATTCCTTTGACGACAATTGAAGAATGGTTAAAGGGAACTGATTCTTACACACTTCATAAACAACCAAAATTACCTAAACCTAGAAATCCGACATTTGCTTATCATAAGAGATATCAATTTCAAATTGATCTTATAGATTTAGGAAATTTGATCGAAGAAAATGACGGAAATAGATACCTTTTAACAGCCATCGATATTTTTACACGATTCGCGTTTGTAGAACCCTTAAAAAATAAAACAGCAAAAACTTTTATGGAGGGATTTGAGTCTATTATGAAAAGAGCAAAAAAGTTTCCACGTAGAATTTTAGCTGATAAGGGCGCAGAAATTAAGAATAAATTGTTTCAAGCCTACTGCAAAAACAATAACATTCTTCTATTACACAGCAACAATTTTGTGCACGCCCCCTTTGTGGAAAGATTTAACCGAACTTTAAAAAATCTGATGTTTAAATACATGACTCACGAAAATACAGATAGGTACATCGATGCGTTGCCCTTTCTTGTTCATACCTACAACAATCGTAAACATCGCATGATTGGGATGTCACCCGCTGAAGCCGAGCTCCCTGGTCGGACCTATCTCATTAGAAGAAAACAGGAATTGCATTATTCAAAGTTTAAAAGAAAAAGACCGAAATACAAAATTGGTCAAACCGTGCGCATTAGCATAATGAAGGAAAAATTTGACAGAGGTTTTACACCACAATTTAAGGAAGAAATTTTTAAAATAAAATCAATTTTTACTCGTTTGCCTAAACCTACTTATGAATTAGAAACTTTAGAACAGGATGAAACTCTGGAAGGGAATTTTTACGAGAGTGAACTTACTCCCGTGAATGAGCCGGAATTATTTGTGATTGAAAAGATTTTACGAACAAAAAAAGATAAAAAAACAGGCAAAAAAATGGTTTTGGTGAAATGGAAAGGGTATAAAAACCCTAGTTGGACATATGAAAAAGATGTAGTTGATGTGTCACAATAACGCGGAATGGATTATAACATTTATTGCGTGTCAAACGCTGGTTCCAATACGGACGTCAAAAATACTTTAAATTCCTTTACCAATTTATTTCCGCAAAATTTAGATTTGAAAAATAGAGAATGGGAAATTGGAATAGTATCTATGGGGTTACATTATAATTACAACCAATTAACCATGACAAAAGGTCAAACCGGTGTCATAATGCTAAAAAACGAATTAACATCTATAAATTCTTCAGAAGAGGAGATAAAGACCGAGATTTTAGACCAGACAAAATCCGTTTGGGTTTTGCCCGATTTAGATGAAGAGGATCTGACAATATATAGATTAATGCAGCACTTGATGCAATATATTTACAAGGAAGGAATGAAATTGACTAGTGGTGACGTCAAATCAGACGGTGAAAATAAAAGAGTCTACATAATTGAAGAAGGTCCTAAAAAAGAAACTGAAAATGAGTCGGAAAATGAAAATTACAATTATAATAGATACTTACTAATTCATCAACATTTAATAAAAATTATAAAGTTAAGATGTTATAAAGACGGAGTGTTATTTTCTGGAGAAAAAACAATTAAGGTATTTGACAACGAATATGTGTATTATCCGTTACAAAAAAATTTTAGGTTTCAAACCATAGCAAATAAAGTGTATTCCGTTTTAAAACCCGGTTTGGTTCACGTAAAATCAAATATTATTTCCGACGTTCCTAACAGTGATAATTATTCCACAATTATGTTTACAACAACTTTACCTAAGCAAATGGAGGGTCATTATTTTTACCATAATGTAAAAAAGGTCAGATATTATCAAGTGCGGCAAACCAATATTGAGACAATTGTGAGATTGCATGAAAGGTTGCGTGAGTCCGGAATCAACAGATTCCCCACTCAGTTTTGAGATAGAAACCACACCCAGTGATTCATGAAATGAAAGGCAGTCTAAAATGGAAGAACTTATAAAAGTGTATGATTAAAGGCCTCTAAAGTACAATACAGATATAACAAAGCAAAGATGGCGCAGTTGCGGCAGTGAACCTGTGTCAGGGGCCGCAGTTCAGTTTGTGGAGATCAGCTGACGAAAGATGTCGGACAGCGAAGGCACCTCTGATGAGGCCGGTCTCGGTCCTCGGGTCCCTGTCCGTGAGATAAAGGCAATGAAGGATGCCATTCGGGCAATGAAAGGCCACCTGACGAGACGTATCAATTCAGCTACTAAAGCAATAGACGAGGCAGGCAGCAGGCCGTCATCTCATGTCATGGAGGTCCTGGCAGAGCTGCTGGGGAAAATTCGTTCGCAGATGGAGGCCCTAGAGGAGAAATACTTGCAGCTCATGGCGGCGGATGAGGAGCATTACGCCGACAGGGAGGTAGAGTTGAATGCAGAGGCCGACCGAGCGGACGCGGCCGTCAACAGGATCCTCAGGGCGCTTGAGGCCGGCCAGGAACGCCCGTCACAGAGGCCTGGCACGTCTCCGGCAACGACCGCGACCAAGCCCGACAGGGTCAAACCGAACAAGGCTTTGGAGCCCCACGTCTTGTCTCGAGACCACAATACGGTGGAAATGAAGTCGTGGTGCAAGAAATTCAAGGCGTGGTTCACGAGCTCTAACATGGAGGCAGCGTCGGTCCAAGAACAGCAGGCGTATTTCCGAATGGTTATCGACATCCACCTCGAGATGAAGCTGTCAACCAAGATCCAGGAGACAACGCCGGTGTTCGGATCTGACACGCAAGTGTCCTGCATGGGTCTCTTGGAGGAGGAATTCCTTGTGAAGTACCCCCTGCTTGCCAGGAGGGTGGAGTTTTTCGAGTCTATGCAGACAACTGGACAGTCCTTCAGCGACTGGTCGTCCAAGGTGAAAGCGCTGGGCGATGAGGCCGCCCTATCGGAGCTGTCCACCGATGGCATTTACGTCATGCGGTACATCACGGGCACCGTGGACATGAAGCTACGGGAGCGGTTTCTCAAGGAAGAATCACCCACCATGGAGATCTTGGACAAGATTGCACATCAATATGAGGTTGCGGCCAGCTCAGTGAAAACCATAGACCAGCCATCTGCCGCTGCGAGGTTCGTCAAGAAAAAACAGGCTAACGCTCCGCAACCACGAAAACGACCCATACCGTCCCTGCAAGAGTTGAGGGAGCAGGGCCGGTGCACACGGTGCGGGAGTGAAAGCCATGAAGCCAAGGATTGCCAACACAAGACGGCATCCTGTCACGGTTGCCAGACGGTGGGACACCTGAAACGGACGTGTCAGAAAGAGCGAGCCAAGCAGCGGGCGGGGCGCCAAGGCAACAACGATCAGGCTCGTGCCCGCGCTGTCGTCACGGAGGCGTCGGACATGGAGGACGTGCCGCCGCCTGAATATGAATCCGAGGAGGAGCTCGGTGAGGAAGCCAAGAGAGTCACGGTCAGAAAAATCTGCGATCAATCTGCAACGCCTAGAGTGAAGGTCATCATCAATGGCAAGTTTCCGTTCAATGCCTGTGCAGACACCGGTAGCTCCAGGACTATCATCAGCCTGGACTTGGCCCAGAAGTTCGGGTTGCCCATGTATCGGGCTAAGGAAAGGCTCTACGCCGCTAACAATGAGGGGATGAGATGCGAGGGACGCTCCCCAATCAAGGTAGCTTTTGACGGAAAGGTCACTCCGATCATGGCCTTGATCACATCATCGATGACGAGGGAAATGCTAATCGCCGAAAGGGATCTTAAGGAGATGGAGGTCTTGCCGAGGTCTTTCCCCTCCGCTCGGATAAACAAGACGGCAGCAATCGATGTCGATGACCACATGGAGCGGCTGAGGGGTAGATTGATCGATGAATTCGAGGGGACCTTCGGGGAGGGTCTCACAGATAACCCAATGGCAGGTAAACCGATGGACATCACCCTTAAAGCCGGCGCAATTCCAAGAAAGTGTTTGACAGCCAGATCCGTACCGTTGCACTGGCAGGACCCAGCTGCAACCGCAATCGACACACTTTTGAAATCAAAGGTCATAACCAAGGAAGAGGGCCCTACGGATTGGATCGCACCCGCCTTTTTTGTGCCGAAAGGAGACCCTAAGGTGAAGGAGGCTTTGAAAAAAGGAATGGTGGTGGTGACCGTTAAGGACTTGCGACTGGTTGTTGACTACACCGGGCTGAACCAGCATGTGAAAAGGCCTGTGCACCCTTTCCCTTCCACCAAGGATATTCTGCAACAGCTACCACCCGATGGTAGGGTCTTTGCTACACTGGATGCGGTGCAAGGATATCATCAGATCGCCTTATCGGAAAGTGCATCTAAACTAACCACATTTTTGCTGCCGTCAGGAAAGTTCCGCTTCCTTCGGGCCCCGATGGGACTCAACGCATCATCGGATGAGTGGTGCTGCAGATCCGACAAGGTAATTGAGGGATTGGAAGGTGTCCAGAAAATTGTTGACGATGTCCTTGTTTCAGCTCCGGACATTATAACACTCGAGGCCAGGATCAGAGCGGTGCTCACCAACTGTAAAAAGAACAATGTTATCGTATCCTTGAAGAAATTTCGCATCAGCGAGAGTGTCAAATTTGCGGGGCACATCATATCAGCGCAGGGAGTCATGCCGGATCCTGGCAGGTTGAAGGCAATAGCGGACTTCAAAGCTCCTACGTGTGTGAAAGAATTGAGGAGCTTCCTTGGTCTGGCCAATCAGTTAGCAAACTTCAGGCCGGATCTCTCCCATATGACCATGAACCTCAGGCATCTTCTGAAACAAGGGGTTAATTTCCTTTGGCTACCTGAACATGAGGAGGAATTTGCCAGGGTGAAAGATCTGCTGACCTCACCCTCGGTTGTCAAACTTTTTGACAGGAGCAAACAGACAGAGCTGCTAACCGATGCCTCGAAGAAACAAGGCCTAGGGTTTGCGTTGACACAGAAGGATGAAGCTGGCCGAAGGTTCCTGATCCAATGCGGCAGCAGATCCTTGACGTCTGCGGAGGAGAACTGGTCCACTGTGGAATTAGAGGCGAAGGCCGTAGAATACGCAATTCTTAAGTGCAGGCACTACTTACTCGGCCACCCAGGATTCACCGTGGTGACCGATCACCGGCCACTTGTTACGCTTTTATCCAAACCCTTGGATGAGGCAATGAATGCCCGGATTTTAAGAATGCGTGAACGGCTGGCAAACTTCACCTTCAATGTGACATGGCAAGCCGGGAAGATCCACGACATCGCGGATGCCCTATCCCGCGCACCCGTATTCGCGGCGAGAAATCAGGAAGATGGGATCTCCATCCAGGCAGTTGGCGTGGAGGATCCGGGCCTGACGAAGCTTCTGGAGGCAGCTGACGAGGATGAGGGGTACCAACATCAGCTCGCAGCGATCAATCAAAATGTGTCGATCAATGACTTACCCGCCGAACATCCAGCTGCGTCCTTACAAAGCCTATGGGACAGACTATCTACCATGGATGGAAAACTCATTGTTCTTGATGGCACCAAAGTCTTGGTGCCGAGAAAAGCAAGGAGGGGGCTCTTGCAAGACGGCCACAAAAGCCACTGCGGAGCGGAAAAAATGAAGACCCTCTTCCGGCAACTATATCATTGGCCGGGTATGGCAAACGAAATCGACAACTTCGTCAAGGCCTGTGAAGCCTGTCAGTACCACCTGCCCAGCTTGCCGAAGCAGCAACTGCAGCCCACGGTGGCAACTTACCCCTTACAGCAAGTGGGGGTGGATATATTCGATTCCGGAGGCAAACATTTCCTTTGTGTTATGGACAGGTTTTCCGGATTTCCGTTTGCGGCGCCATTGCGATCGATGACGGCCAAAGCGGTCATCGATCAGCTGCATAAAATCTTTATGAACTTTGGATTTGCCAGAACGATCAGGACGGACAACGGGCCGGCCTTTCGAAGCGAATTTGACGACTATTGCGCTCGACACGGAATGATACATGAAACCAGCTCGCCGCATTATCCGCAGTCCAATGGCGACGCCGAGTGTGGTGTAAAAATTTGCAAACATCTCCTACAGAAATGTGGGGAAGACTGGAGACTCTTCGAGGCCAGCCTGCTGGAGTGGAGGAACGTACCAAGACCTGGCGGCCTCAGCCCTGCCCAGCTTATGTTCGGAAGGGCGCAAAGGACATGCATACCCAGATTGGCCGTTGCTCACGACCCCATAGATATGGCCAGAGCGAGAAATGACAGGGAGAAACGCGATAGAGACATGAAGAAGTCGTTTGATCGGAATGCATTCATACAACCAGATCTTGTAGAGGGAGACAATGTGCTGTGTCAGGATATGCTTTCACACAAGTGGAATCGGAGAGGCATCATTCATGAATGCCTGCCGTATAAGAGATCTTACGTAGTAAAATTCTCAGACGGGTCAACTCTGCGTCGCAATCGCAGATTTCTCCGTAAATTGTAATCAATGTTAGTGCCAGTCACAGTCAACCCGGCGATGTGCAAAGTCATCGACTTCTTACTGATCCTCAGCATCATCGGAGCACTGTGCTTGGCAGCTACCATATTCTATCCGGAGATATCTGAGACTATCACCCAGTTGCTCCGGAAACTCCACACATTCGTGCTCACACTCCAATAATGGGTGGATCATCATCGAAGCCAAATTCGGGCACCACCAACGTCCAAAGCTCGTCCATGGAGTCCTCCGAAGGCTTCCACATGTTGGAAGTCCATTTCCCCACCCTTGGAGCAGGGTTCGGATTGGTTGTCCTAGGGGCTCTGATTCTATACTTCTGCATCGCCCGCCGGAAACGAGGGGATAAACGGAGGCAGCAGCAGATCGGCAGACCGGCAACCAGCGGCTGGGAGCCGCCCCACACGGTCGCTCCATCGCCGCACTGGCCACCCCCAATGTGTGATCCTTCAGTCGCCAGGGCGTTCCAACAGCTCGCCCTTACATATGAACCCCTCGATCAACGAATCCAACGCTCGTTCCACCAGCGATCCAGGATTGCAGAAATCGAAGACGATCACGAGGAAGGAAGCTCCAAAAGACCTACCAAGAAGCCGAAGTCCACTGAGCATTAACATTTTAATCGTACCCAACCATTCGCGTACCGTCAGTTTCTCATATTCCGCTTATCTTTTATCTTCACGTATTATGTGCCTCCTTTCATATTTCGATTAAGTATTTTAACGTTATGTACATACTCGCGATGCTGCACCCCATTCTGAATCCGGATCCAGGCCCTTTAGTTTACACCATCATTAAATGGTATGATGCTATAAACTGGGGGGAGGTGTGAGATTGCATGAAAGGTTGCGTGAGTCCGGAATCAACAGATTCCCCACTCAGTTTTGAGATAGAAACCACACCCAGTGATTCATGAAATGAAAGGCAGTCTAAAATGGAAGAACTTATAAAAGTGTATGATTAAAGGCCTCTAAAGTACAATACAGATATAACAAAGCAAAGACATTTTTTTTACGGTTTTGACTCATCACTACAATTGTTTCACCGTTTTTCTGTGTCAAAATTTATTTGATAAAAAAGGCGATTTGCGGACATTAAGCATAAACACACAGTATATGGTTCTTTTTAACAATCCTCGGGACAGAAGTGCGGTTGCGCATTTGGCTAAACAAATTTTCCCCGGACGAGTCGGAATTTTAAATAAAGCATACAGGGAAGCTGTTAACGGTCGAAGTCACGGATATCTCCTTCTAGATTTCCATCAACAACAAGACGATAAAGTCAGAATTCGAAGCAACATTTTTCCGTACGAGGGACTGATGAAAGCTTACGTTACCGTTTAAAGGATTTTCATATCTATTTAAGAAAAATAAAAAATTGCAACTGTCAAAATGTCTAAAACATTAGGAAAAGCTAGTTCACTTTTTTATGTAATAAAAAAATTAAAACATCAGGATTGTGCCAATTTTTTAAGTCATTTGGACGATCGCGGAGTTGAATTGCTTTGTCATATATTACATTACGTGTTGAACGGTGACTTGCCCATACATGGCAAAGTACGAACACGTCTTCAAAAAAAGATAAGAGCTCATTTGACAGAATTTAGACGTCTTGCTGCACCGCCGCGTCGTTCTTCCGACATTTCAAAAAAAAGAAAAATATTACAAAAGGGCGGAATTTTAGGAGATTTATCAGCGATCGCCAGCACCGTCATCCCTCTTTTGGCTCAAATTATTGCAAATAAGAGTTCGCGACGTCGTCGTTAAAAATGAGCTCAGGAGTAAAAATAAAACCACATGATGAAATGTATTCCATGTTTTTAGTACCTAAAAGATTATATTATTCATTAATAAAAAATACGGAAGACGATGAATTAAAAAAAGGAACTTATTTCTATGAATGAAAAACCGGAAACAACCAACTATATTGAAAATGCCATTAAATTTAAAAATCTACAAGACAGACAGAAAATAATCCAAACTGGGGATAAATTACTTCGTTTTGGGTCTGATAAATTACCGAATGTCACATCAATTGCCCAATCTGATAGCATGGGTCGTACTTACCAATCTCTTTCGAGATCACCATCCACTCAAATCCTCTCAACGAGAAGAAATACAGAATGTAATGTCTCCTGGACGAGTTACCAAAAAGGTAGCAGTATTGACCGCGCTTACCACCCGGTTTTAAGATCACCATCCACCCAAATAACGCAACGAGAAGAAATACCAAATACACTAACACCTGCTCGAATTGATACCAATATGGATCTCACGGACGTATCTCTTTACAGAACACCCACTGAAATTCCCCAACAAGAAGAAAATAATTTACCTAGTACCCCCATTATTGAAAGAGAATTTGTTGCAGAAAAATCTCTTAGTCCTGAAAAAACAAAAAGTCCGAACGAATCAGCTTATTCAACTCCTGTTACTACCAAACGAGAAGAATGGCGAGAAACACCTGTTTTAGAAGCGATGACGAAAAGAAATTCAAAAGGCAAATTAGTTTGTCCAGTTCCTGATTGTTGGAAGCAATATGTTGATGAAGGGCAATTAGGCAAACATTTGCTAAAAGATCATCCTAAAGATATAGCTTTGAAAGACAAAAAGACCATTAAAGGAATGATTTCCAGCCCTTACGCTAGAAGAAACAGCTCAAATGAAACGGATTACTCATACGCACTTTCTACAATAAAATCTCCAGTTGTGTTAAATTGGCGAAATACACCTATTGCAAAAGCAGTGAAAGAAAAGAATGCGGCTGGCAAAATAGTTTGTCCCTTTCCCAATTGCGGGAAGCAATATGTCGGCATTCCACAATTTGCCAAACATATGATGAAAGATCATTATAAAGAATTGTCTGTAAGAAATCAAGATAAAATTTTTGGAATGACCTCTACCCCTCGAAAAAGAAGATTAAGAGGAATTGGAAGCTCTTCTCCTTCATTTCCACTCACACCTGTTAAAATACGATTTTCAGCCGGAAAAGCTAAATCGAAGGGTGCAACAAAAAGAAATTCCACTGATGCTAACATGACTCCTGCACAAACCAAAACCAGATCAAAATCAATGAAAATGTCACAATCTAAAAGCCCAATAAACAGGGACCCTATTGAAGCTGGTGTGTCTCCTGCAAAAACCAGATCAAAAACAAGAAAAATGTCTAAATCAGAAGCTAAAGTAGATTCTGTTAAAAAACTTTTTTCAGGAAAATATCCAAAGTTATGAAAGTAAAAATATATTAACATTTATTTTCAATTTTTTTATAAAGTGAGTTACAATTTTATCATTTTCTGATTTGGGATTTTTTACAAATAATTTAACAAATTGTTGAGGGGTCATTAAATTGTTGCCCACAGATAAACAAAATGCGCACGTGTACCATCCACAAAACAAAGAACGGAAACTCTGAATTGAGTGAGATAAGATAATTTTGAAGGAGTTTTTCTCTATCCAGGGTCGTAAAAACTTCATCAAACATTTGTTCCATATCGGTGGTAAAAAACCGAAAGAATCAAAATAATAGAGTTGATTTTTCTTGTTAATGTACATTGCTACGAAATGAGATCCTTCTTGATTTCTTTTGGATAAGTTAGCGATCAGACAGCAAGGCAATGAAAGCGGATCAGATGGCAAGTCGTCGACCGAAAATACTCCGATGACATTCTTACATCTGGGTTGAATGTAATTGTTTAAAAAGATATTTGATAACCCACCCTCCATATTTTAATTGGTTCCTTTTATGACTTGTTGAAATTGATCTATTTTAATACCGGAGTTAAAAATAGATAAGGCCAGAACGTATATTGGATGGGGAGTGATTTGGGAAAAAGCCAACTCTAAATCTAAATTTCCATAATTTTCTGGATGTGTGTGGTACGAATTACATTGATCTGGTGTCAAGTCGGCCGCCAGAAAAAATCTTCCATTTATAAAAGCATCATACGTCAAGCCAATGGACTGATTGCCGTGCGAAATGCCTATACTGTCGTATAAATGCCGATATAAGTCAACGGCGTCCCCTTCCTCTATGTTAGGTTGAAAAGGTTTGGGAAATACGCATTGCCCGTTCTTTTTTTAAATTAAATGAGGAAAGATTAAAG
>CBDDTI010000475.1:0-7201 GCA_965233585.1 bacterium | reverse complement strand
ACAAATTAAAAAAACATGTTTACGTTCATCTAAATCCTGCATAAAAGCCTCCGTTGCAGTTTTTCTTTAACAGTTTTAATTTTTCTAAACCTAGTTTAATTAAACATGTTTAGTTGGTGTGAATGGGGTATTAGGGTCTCCGTTTCCGATTATGGCTCCTGATAGCAACCAATGAGACTGCTTCATTTTGTATAGACAATAGATTACGTGAAATGGCTTTTTCGTGTTCGCCGAAGTGGGCAAAGGGTGGCTTTCGAGTCCTGTTGAAATATTCTAAAATACAAAAGCTTCCTCTGTAGTAGTTTGTTTCGTTGTTATATAAAACAAATTGACGTCATCATCACAAAGTTTTTCCCTCTGTTGTTTTAAAATGGCGGACAGTTTTGAGAATTACGATAATATATTTTACGCGACTGGGCAAAAGATAAAGTCTTGCCGAGGCATTAAACACGTTCGAGAAGCAGGAAGAGGAAAGATAAAGCCGTTTCTTTTAGCAAATGATTCAGAAAAAATACTTGAGCAGTCTCATTCGGCAGTCGAGCGTGACTAAACCACACGCAAAATTGGTATAGGTAAGCCGAGTTCAACAAAACCCAATAAACAAAATGTTTCTGAAATTACTTTGTTTAAAAAAATTCAACTTTTCTTAGTGTCATAATGACTGTTGGCACACTGATTGATGTCAGGAATGAAACATGAAATCCTCACTTCTTAAAATCAGAATAAAATAAACACAATGCGAATGTTCCTGTCCGTTTTAGGGCACAGCAGCGAGCTAAGTATAGCTAACCACAGCTCACGGCCAACAGTATCGCAGCTCAAATGTGTCTCCCACACTATATCAAACTGATTTGAGAATCACCAACCGCAGAAGACAAAGATCTCCACCGTCATTTAGGCTCCTTTCATTCAAAACTCGAATCAAATTGCCTCTAGGTTGATGGCAACCATAACTTTTCCCAGAGTATTTTTCAACTCCTGCAATTTTCAAGGCAACGTCCAAGCTTTTCGGCTCACAGAGCTGCTCTGATGACAAAAACTGACTTGATTTTTCCAGCATTTTCTTTAAGATTTTTAGATTTCGCAGTTCAATTCCAGTCAGGTTTGACAGTGGCGTGATTTTCCTCGACCAATCACAATTCTTTGCTACGCATAGAAACCAATGAAGTTGCTTCATTTTGTAAAGATAATAGATTACTTCAAATGGCTTTTTTTCTTCAAAATATGGTAAGAACGTCAAAATGTGGTAAGAACATCAGTGACACACTCGGCTATCGCCTCGTGTATCACTTTTTTGTTCTTACCCATTTTGACGTCATCTGTGATCGTTTTCTAAACAGACGCACGGCAACATGGAATCTATTTGTTTAATAGGTATGTAATTATGTCCATCTATCATTGAAAACAAGCGAACAATACAAAGGTTTTTTCGCAAAAAAAAACCATCGTTTTATTCACTCAGTTCAAGTTATTTTTACCATGCAGTGTTTCCTATTTCAATGGGACCGTTTTCTTGGGTGCCTAGTTTGTCAGTCTGAATGCTACTAACATCAGTTTGAATTAATTTAGCCATTTTGATTTACGTCTGCCTTTGCTTGTTTCCTATCTCTGTGTTGGTGTGATAACTTATTATAAACAAGGGACGTTCAAGTTCAATTTACCACTGGCCTTTTTTAACTACTAAAAATACAAAGCTAATTATGCTTCTATTCAAGATTAATCACAATCGATTATCTATACCAAAGACAAACTCAAAAAAGTTAACCTAATATCTAATGACGTATGTCATCTTTGTGAAAGGGAAAAGCATACAATTTAGCACATGATGTTAAAATGTACCTATATGATCTTATTCTGAAATAAATTTTTTTGCCTGGTGGGCGCAAATCACCAACAAAAAAATTCATTTACCAGACTCTGTCCTTCTATATGGACCTGTTAACTTGAGTAACTTACACAATCAAGTGTTAAGCCTAGCTTTGTTAGTGGCAAAATACTTTATTTATAAATGTAACTTGGCTGAGGATCCCTTACTTTTCTCGTTGTTTAAATTACAGTATCGGGAAAACATTTTTACTGAAAGATACATTGTAATGAAAAACACTGCCAGGCTTTTTAATAATAAATGGCACTGTTTCATTATAAAAGATTTCGTTTCAGAAATTTAGCCACTACCATCGCCGCCCCTTTTTAATGTAGCACGATAAAGAAATTCGTTACTTTCAGTTATTGAGTCAGTATATTCATTTACTATGCAATTATGCAAACAGTTTGTAACATCTGTGTTAATTTTGGTTTTATATTGTTTTAGAGTAGTTTATTAATTATATTGTCAATGTCTTGTTATTATTATTAATTTATTAGTATGTTTTCTTAAATTTGTCTGTAAAATATTTATATTTAATTTGTCTGCAAAATAATTATGATAAAAAATAAAAATTAAAAAAAATCAATGTTTACATTTACAGACAGGTCGCTGTTGTTCCCACTTTTCATCAACATAACATTGTACTTTCCCTTCAGAAAATTGTCCCCAGATGTTTCTCAACGTTGCAAATGAAAGGACATGTTTTGCATCGTGCGCGTACGCATTTAAAAGTCCCGGGTTGATCACTCGTTTGGAATGCACTTCTGACTAAAAATTTACCTATGTTTTTGTCGCGTTTGAATGAAATTAGTGGAGGTTGCGAAAAGATTCTAGTAGTATCAGGATCATTTTGAAGTAATTTAAAGTTTTTTAGAATGATGGATTTTACTGCGTGATTGTGAGAGTGAAATGTGAGGGTGAATGGGATTATTCTCCTTCTGAGACGTTTGTAGTGCTGACTGTCGATCAATTTATTGGGCGCGATGATGGTCTGTCTGAACAACAGAGGCAGGATAGCCACGTTTGTCAAAGAAGTCGCACATTTCCTCTGATTTTAAGGAAAAGTCAGAGTCCTCACTACAAAGGCGACGAAGTCTTAGAAACTGAGAATAAGGATTAGAATTCTTGACATGTGATGGATGTGAAGACGAATACAACCAATAACTATGAGAATCTGTGGGTTTGTAGTGCACACTGGTGCATAAACCGTTGCCTTCGATGGAAAGTTTGATATTTAGATATGCTAAAGAAGTATCGGAAATTTCTCAGGTATATATTTTAGAGCCGGACGGATGAAACGAATTAACAGCAGTTATAAATTGATTGAGTTCCTTTCTGGAAGAGGAAGTGGCGCCCACACAGTCGTCAATGTAGCGACGGTAGAGTTCAGGTTAAGGGCCGTCGTATTGATTGAAAATTGGTGTTCAATGTAGCCTACGAAAAGATTGGCGTAGTTGGGTCACATTTTGGTGCCTATGGCCACACCATTGATTTGTTTATAATAACTGTCAGCAAATGAAAAACAGTTTAGTGTTAACACTAGTTCAGCCAGGCGGAGCAGTGTTTCCAAGCTTGAATCCTTGACTGTGCGTAAATCAAAAAAATGTTTGAGGGCTAGAAGACCTTCGCCATTAGGGATAACGGTGTAAAGAGATGTAATGTCCATAGTGAAAATAAGTTTTTCTTCGCCCAGGAAACTGAAATTGCGGAAATTTTGAAGTGTGTGTTGACTGTCTTTAACGTATGACGGTAAAGATCTGACGATAGGTGCCATAATTTTGTCTGTAGGGCAACTACACGCGGAGACGATAGGTCTGCCTGGGTTGTTAGGTTTGTGAATTTTAAGTAAAAAGTAAATACGCAAAGTTCTAGGAGTGGTGATGATGAGATTAGCAGTAGAAGCCGGCAATTCTTGTTTGATTATAAGGTTGTTAATAGTGCTCTTGACAATTTGTTGGTTAGTGGAAGTGAGATCTTTATCGACTTTAGCATAAAAAGAGGTGTCAGAAAGTTGCCGCAAAGCTTCTTTTTGGTAGAGGTCGGCCCGCCACACAACCAAAGCGCCGCCTTTGTCAGCCGCTTTGACAATTTTGTCTTTGCTCTTCCTAAGATTTTCTAGCGCCGCTCTCTCTTTCTAAGAAAAGTTGGAAAATTTGGTGTTTCAGTTGAAATTAGGTTTATTGATGTCATGACGGCATTTATTGATGAAAAAATCTCAAGAGGCGAACTGGCCCTCTGGGGGAGTCCACTTCGATTTTCGAGTCTTAAGCGTCTTCAAAATGTCTTTGTCCGAGGTGTTAGAATTATCCTCTCTATCAAGGAAAAGGCTTTAGGGTTTATTTCGGTGTAAAAAGCTGTGAAGGTTCTCTATGTTTGGTAGCTATTGTTAGGGTTAGGGTCTATTATGTTGACTTCTTTGTTTTCTTTGTTTTACGTCACTGGTGAGTGTCACAGGTTTTTACACCGAGGATGACCCAGGCTTTAAGTTGAACGCGGCGAAGACATTTTGCAATATCTTGCTTAACAGAGAATTCTTCAAGTTTTATGGATATAGGAACAAAATTCAAGCCCTTACTGAGGACAGATTTCTCTGCGTCGGAAAGCGGAAGATTTTTGGAATAGTAACTACGGGGCTAAGTCTTTCAAGTGACGAGTCACAAGTAATAGAAGGACCTGTTAATTCCTCGATTCGCTCCGACGAAGGGCTAACGCTCGAAACGTCAGCTTTCGAATCTCTTTACGGTGGCCAATTTACATTATCAACTCAGTTGACAAAACTAAATTATCTTGTAATACTCCCACCGACGCAGCACCACAGCTTCTTTAGAAACTTGCCCCCTTGATACATTTTTGAGGCTCTTCTATAAATTCGTTGATACCATTCTTTTTTTCTGAGCACGCGATCCTAACAGGAAATGTGTACTCTGATTGGTTAGGTTGACGTCAATAATTCATCAATTATGACGTACGCATACTAAGTTAATTTTGCACATTTTTCGGTGCAGTAATGGTAATATTTACGTGAACTATATGAACAAGTGGATGGATTTAAATCTCTCTGAAAATGGAACCTACTACAAAACAGATTCTCATTTGCGTGGTGATCAGTTTCTTCCTTGAAGTTTCCTCAAATCGTAAGCTTTTTTTTAACGTATATGGCTTTCCTTAGCGTTTATTAAAGACCTTTCGAATTTTCCCAGACTAGGTTTGTTTTCACTGTTCTTGATGATGCAACCAAAATACTGCTGAGAAACGTTTCTTACCCAGCTCTGGGTTCTTCTTTTAATACTAACTTTTCAATGTTTTCAGGATTTAATTTTTTGATGTACCTTCATCATAGCTACCGATGTAAACAAGTTGGTTACTGCTCGCGCATAAACCCGTGTATGCGTTAAAGATCATCCGCTTTCAGAGGTTTTCGTTATTTTAAGACAATAGCAGCTTGCAACTATCGGCCATAAAAAGCTGCATAAACGAAATTGAGAACACAAAAATGTACTCAATTCAACACAACTAAATATCTTTAGTAAACTTTTGCAACTGATGTCCTTCCTTCAGCCAAAATAGGCCTTGAAAAAGAATAAATAATAGTCTTCCCCGAGTCCACATTCGAAGAAAGGTTCGTTCACAAAGAGCAGAAAAAACGGAATATTTGTAACTTCTTACGGGCAGATATTTCCCTTTCTTTCTAAAATAAATAAGATGGGGACGGGAATTGAACTACGAAAAGAAAAGTAAAGTAGGAATCACCGAGCATCGAAGATAATAATAAATTGCCTATACTTGCATGCTTTCTTTATTAGCTCGCGCGCTCGATGTATGACGTGGCGTGAGGTTGCTACATGAATATCGTGCGCAGAAAGGATTGTCAATACCAATGTGTGCTAACATCCTTTATCACATATATGCAACCTTACTGAATGCTGATTGGTTCAGACAGCGGCATTTTTTTCTCCATTCAGTTGAATAAATTTAGATTGTTGAAAGTGTTATTTGTAAAGAAATTGCTTTCAGTGAACTGAACTAGCTGTGTTTTGCTTACTATTATAGTAGGCTTTCTGGTCTGTTCTCTGTTCCACTGCTAGCCTGTTCTTTGATGACAACCGGCAATCCTGTAAAACGTGACGGCAACTGAGATCTTGAAAGTTTTTCTTTGTACATAATGTTGCCCTTTATTTGATAAACAAGTAATCGGAAGTGCCCTTGAGCAATTTAGAATTAATCTTACTTGTATTTTCAAACATCTTGAAAATACGCGTGAAATTAATTACCTTCGGACCCATGCGATAATAAATATTTATCTTAAATTAGAACCAACCGTGAGTCAGTGAGCGAGCGAGCGAGCGAGTGCGTGCGTGAGTGAGTGAGTGAGTGAGTGAGTGAGTGAGTGAGTGAGTGAGTGAGTGAGTGAGTGAGTGAGTGAGTGAGTGAGTGAGTGAGTGAGTGAGTGAGTGAGTGAGTGAGTGAGTGAGAGAGTGAGTAACAGTAACAGTAAATCTTTATTGCGCCTTACTCTCCAAAGGGAGGTATCGGTCTTGTTACAATAAAGGTGATGATATCTACTAGAATAACTAAGTAACTAAAAAGGTCATACAATAACTTCTAAAATAATTGGTATAAGATCAGTATGTTTAATTATATTTTGAATGTAGAATATCTTTTCTCTTCTGAAACATTAAATATGTGTATTTACCTACTATTTTTGAAGTGGTTTCGTTTTCTAGGGTAAGTAAATACTTTATCTTATCCTCATCATTTAAGCTTTTGAAAACAACATCGTGTGTTGAAAGGAGACAATGGAGCTCGTTTCTAATGTTATCGTATCCTGGGCAATACATCAAGAAGTGCCGCTCGTCCTCTATATAGCCTCTATTGCAGACTAGACACATTCTTCCTTCTACCGGAATTGGTGCACCTCTATTTTCGTATTTCTCAGTTTGGATTCGCAAGCTATGTACCCCGAGACGCAATTTTGTCATACTTATTCTATGTGCTGGGTTTCTGATAGTTCTGAGATAGTCTTCCAATTGGTAGTTGTGTTTGACTTCTCTATGTGTAAATTTCTCTCTGGAACATTCGGAAGTGTTGTTACGAGCCTTCAGCAAATTTCGAATGTAGTCCTTTTTAAGCTGTTTCTTTATGGAGGAACAAGCATTCTTGACTGGTTGTTGGCTTGATGTATTGCTTGTAGAGTGCATTCGTATTGTTTCGTCATTATTTAACGAGAAATAAACAATAGTCTAAATTGGGCGCGAAAATATGCTCGGATGTTCGTCCGCAGACATTGTCTGTTCCCCGAAGGTCAGAGACTCGAGCGTAGCTCGAGGAAAACTG
>CBDDTI010000474.1:0-8575 GCA_965233585.1 bacterium | reverse complement strand
AACGTGTAATAGTCTAGAGTAGAATAGCAATTCAATGTCACATTTAAGATGAGGGAAAGTCCAAGAAGGAGTCCGAAGTAGTGGTTATTTTTCCCGTTTGACTGCTAGTTATTAGAGAGGTTAAGCATGACGTTTACGGCAAACGGCACAAATGAAACTTTTGCCGTCTGTCTTCAGCTCTCTGCACAGTAAAATCAAAATATTTGTATTTTCTGTGAATAGTAAGAGACACTTTTCTATTTTTGTGTGATTTATTTAAGGATTACAAGAAAAGAATAGAAAATCAGAGGTAGTCTTTGCCGTTGGCCGTCTGCCGTAAACGTCATGCTTAACCTCTCTATTAGGCACCTTAAGCTAGGGACGGGACGAGCTAGGACGGCTACCGGAAGTAAATTTACTCAACAGGGCATGCGCACGACAACTCTCGACTCATCTCTCTGCGGTCCTAGTCTTGTCGAGGACGAGGGTTCGCCCGACTAGTAATTTGCTCTTGTTTTGCACTGAAACATAACCTGTAAAGGAACCATTTACCCTTTTCTTTCTTGGAATCGTAAAGAGCAGTGAGATGACATACGCAGTTCTGATCAAAGATGTGGTTTTAACGGACTGTTACATTAAAGGGTTCTTTCATCACATGACACATCTTTAGCGCATAGGTACGCCAGCGGATTCAGCACGCATGTGATTTTATCGTTTTAAGATATTTATTTTGCTGTTTAGCGATTTAGACACATTGTTTCAAAGTTACATTGTCTGATATCTTTGGGAAAGTCGTTTTTTAACTCATGATTTCAGGGAAAAAGATGTACGTGTTAGTATTTCATGCTTTAGTAACCCCTGGGGAATCTATTTAACCTTTTACTTTCTTTAAATCTGATAACGTGCGCCTTTATGATCCATGAAACGTTTTTTTAAAAGATTATGTCTGTCTATGTCTATGTCAATGTCAATCTGGAATGATTTGCCAAACAATTTAAAGGAAAAAAGTTCGCTAAAAAGGTTTATGGGTAAGCTTGACCATTACTATCAGCACCAGCAAAACTAGTATTTTAATAGTAAATATACGTAACTTATATTGTGTGTAATATTTTCTGTACGGATTTATGTAAACCAAATTTTAATATTGTTGTATATTTTAATTTGATAAAATACCGTATTTAAACTAGTAAAGGGTTCCATCCTTCCATCCACCCATCCATAGCCAGAACCAAGGCCAGAAAGGACTATTACAGGAAGAGTTTCGCGTTTGCGGGAGCTAAGAACTGGAATGCACTCCCTAATGATATGAAATCTGAGCTCTCCTTCGAAACGTTTAGGAACAAACTGAAATCTCTCAACCTCAGTATAGATATCTAAACTAGTCATTTTTATTGTTGTATAAATTAACCATTGATTTTATTTTACCACATGCTAAGTATAAGACAGAAAGTTACCCGTAACTTGGATGTTTTAAGAAGGGTTAAACTTTTGCTAAAGACAGAAAACCCAATTGTAATTTACAGGTCAATAATTGAACCTTACTTCACATATTGTTGCTTGTTTGGGATAGTATAAGTGAAACACAGATTGCTAATTTGCAAAAGCTCCAAAAACGTGCAGCACGAATAAGATACAAATAAGATACAAACTATTTAAATTGGCCGTGAACACCAAATGCTCACATAATTGGAGCGATTACAAGAGGATTCGAAACGAAATTACCACTGACCTTCGTCAGGCCAAAGCTATGTATTTCAATGATTTGTTTACTGAGATTAAGACTACTAAAGCATATTGGAATCTAGTGCGAAAAGCCACTGCACCGAAGCAGCAAACTGTTGTTGGTCCACTAAAAACTGAGTCGGGTCATCTTGTTGTTAAGGACGATGAGAAAGCTTGCTTGATGAACACCTATTTTGCCTCGGTCGGTGAGAAATTGGCGCTTGATCTCCCGCCTTCAATCACGCGATCGCTGTCCTCTGATTTGGTGACACAGACGGAAATCGTACCATCACTTTCTCAGGTCAATATCTCTGAAGCTGGCGTTCTGCGACAAATAAAGCATCTTAAATCCAATAAGACTACCGGTCCTGACGGTATTTCTCCAAAACTGTTGAAATTAGTCAGTCATGCAGTGAGCCCTCACCTTACGAGCCTTTTCCGATGGAGCATCCACCAGGGAACTGTGTACGAGGGCTGGAAACTTGCAAGAGTGTCCCCGATTTTCAAAAAGGATGACAGCACCGATCCAGGAAATTATCGTCCGGTTTCTACCCTGTCGGTTCCAGGTAAGCTGCTCGAATCTGAAATCAATACCGCCATCGTCAATCATGTGACGAACAATAACTTGATAACTCCTAATCAGTGGGCCTATAGAAAGGCTCACTCCACTGAGCTACTTCTCATTCATCTCTCAGAGAAATGGAGGAGGTTTGTTGATGACGGCCTCACAGTCGCTGTCGCTTTTGTAGACTTCAGGAAAGCTTTTGATAGCGTTTTACACTCTCGCCTATTGGACAAATTACATGGACAGTTCGGCATTGATGGTGAACTCTATGCATGGCTGGATAGCTACCTTTCAAATCGAAAGCAGTTCACGACGGTAAAGGGAAAACAATCTTCGAAAATGTACGTTAGGTGCGGAGTACCACAGGGCTCGGTGTTGGGTCCTACTTTGTTTACGCTTTTTACGAATGATTTACCTTCATCTATTAAATCTGGAGATACTTTTATGTACACTGATGACACTACGGTTTTCTGTACAGGCTCTTCGCAAGACTAAATTGTGCCCTGGAAGAACTTTTCACCTGGTGTATTAACAACCGCCTTACTCCACATCCTAGCAAGTGCGAGGTAATGTTACTCTCCAAAGCTCGGCTTATTGGTCCGCTGCCTGCCATTTACATTGGCAAGTCCATTATTAGGGACTTTAAGATACACTACGGCGGGCTGCTACTACGGCTACTTCGGCCGCGAGGGACTAGGCTGACAACTCCGTTTCCTCCGCAAACTTCAAACAGATTAAGATTTCGCTGTACGGCAACGGGGTGTTCAGTATCTACGTGTCTTTACAAAAATGGATACGTATGGATACGACAAAGGCTTGATCAATGACAATGATTTCCTTCTCTTGTGTTGATCTTACATCTCCCAGAACTTAGATTTGCCTCTCATGATCAGCTGCTTTTATATCTGCCTGTAATTCCAACCACAAAACAAAATAACACCGATGACATTGATAAAAAGGTAGGGTGTTCGTACAATGTGATAAGTCCGAAAATACAAAGCTTTCAATTCTAATAAAATACATTTTGAACAGCTCTGCTTAGTCGATACAAATTAAAGCTTTCTTATCTACGGCTGTTCGGACCGGTCAATAAAATATGCCTGTTGCTTACGGTAGTTGTTAAAATCGTTCGAATTTTCTGTACAATGACAAGGAAACAATTATTTTCCACCGTTTTTTATGATTGAGTACTTTATCTTCGAACTAGGCTGTTCAAACAGTGAAAAAAGTGTTAAAATGAGAAGTAAACAGCAGGCTATGTACTCACGTAGTGAATAGTACGTCAAACTAGGCACTTTACCGTAGTAGAAAGCAAGGCTACGGCGGGAAAGCCGTAGTGAAACACGCGTCATGACGTCACCGGAAGTGATTTTCACAATTTGCCCCCGTACTACAGCCTCGCCGTACCACATCTTAAAGTCCCTATTGAATACAAGGCTACGGCCAGGCTTCTGGGTGTTACCTTGGATCAAAACCTTAGCTGGATACCTCATCTGAAAGAAGTCATTAAAAACGTTGCAAACAAATTGAGCCTCCTGAAGAAATCCAAGTTCCTACCCAGTCAAGTGTGCGAGTCATTTTACGTAAAGGTCATCCAGCCATCCATTACGTATGCGTTACCCGTTTGGGGCGGGGTTAATCAGACAGAGTTATTTAAAACATTGGAAAGACAACATTGCTGTGCTGCTAGAATTATTTTTGGTTTTCCATCGGACATGCCAACAGTTGACGTTTTAGCTACCGTTAGGTGGAATTCTTTAACATATATGTATAAACGTTCTTTAATTAAACTCTTTTTCAAGGGTTATCTTGGCATGCTCCCTAGCACTTTAGCTGGAGAGTTGATTATCCACGTCGATAGACCTTCTTCACGACTGAAGCATGGGTTGATAGCTCCGGGTTTTACTCAATGAAATACGTTCAAAACTCCATTTCCTATAGAGGGGCTGTCCTCTGGAACACTATAGGGCGATCTGATAGATCGATACTAGAGTGTACAGACCTGAAGTCTTTTTTGAAAAATGTTGTTAATTGTCACACTTTCAAGGATTATAATTTTAATGTTTTAATCCCACAAATAATCAACAATAGATCGGAGAATTTTATTTATTTTTAACTATTGACTTCATTCGTTTTTATCAAAATTATATTTTATAAGAATTATTTTTATTTATTAATTGTAGTTTCTTATGTGTCTTACTAGTACACGACCCCACAAGCTTATTAGCTTTGATATTTTATCGTGTATAAATAAAGTTTGTATGTATGTATGTATGTAATAACTGGTGCTTCCTATTTACAAAGATCTCAGTAGTGGTGTCCTTTGTGAATTAGGCTGGATGACATTAGAAGCAATGAGAAAACGTCAAAAAGCCATTTTGATGTTTAAAATACTAAATGGTCTCACTCCACCGTACCTGTCTGAAATGTTTACCCATAGCGCCTCTTTTCATGATTATGGACTGCGATCTTCCAGAATGAATCTTGCGCTCCCTAAAAGTCGCACGGATTTTTACAGGAACAGTTTTGCATTTACCGGAGTGAAAATCTGGAATGACTTGCTAAACAGTTTAAAGGAAGAAAGTTTGCTAAAAAGGTTCATTGGTAAGTTTGACCATTACTATCAGCACCAGCAAAACTAATTTTTTAATAGTAAATATGTAATTTATATTGTAATATTTACCTCACGGATTTTATGTAAACCAAATCAGTTTAATATTGCTGTATATTTTAATTTGATAAAATGCCGTATTAAAATAAAGGGTTCCATTCATCCATCCATGTATGTCTATGTATGTCTATCCATGTCTATGTTTATCTATGCCTATGTATGTCTATGTCTATCTATGTCTATCTTTATCCATGTCTATTTCGATGTTTATGTCTATGTTTATCTATGTCTATGTATGTCTATGTCTTTGTCTATCTATATCTATGTATGTCTATGTCTAGGTCTATGTCTATGCCTATGTATGTCTATCTATGTGTATGTATGTCTATGTCTATGCATATCTATGTATAAGTCTATGTCTGCGCAAAGTTGTTGCCTGTCTTTACAACGTTTCGAAATCCACTCGTCTTATTTTCATCTCGATCCTCTTCAGGGAGTAGAAATATCCCTTCCAGGTTTTCCACTTCAAACCATCATCCCAGGGCGAGGGATTTTTGTGACGATAGGCGCCATTTAGGTTGGATCTGGAACACGGCGCGCTGTACCACCAGGCGCCGTGGAACTTTCTTGCACAGTGTGCCATCAAATGCCTATCATTTTGTTGATCTTTAGTGGAGAAAGGTTCATAGCGATGAGAAGAAAGAGAGTCACCAGCAGTTCCTGAAAATCAAATTAACAAATGATTAACTGTCGAATTTACATTCGAGAATGAACCGTGAATTTCGGTTAGGTGCGTACCCCGTAGGTTCCTATGTAAGGAGGAAGCAAATTTAAAGCAAGAGGGTGTTTAAAGTTAATACCTTCTACTGAAAGCCCTCAAAAACCTACCAAATCAAATTTCTCCGACAAGACTGGAAAACGTAAATTCGTTCTTTTGCATATTGCTAGCCCATAGCAAGAGTGCAAACAGGTAGTAGTTTTTTTCCCTGAAATAGTTTTGTCTTTCTGAAAAAACGACATTTTCGATTTAACCTTAACACTCAATTGCTGTTTTTCAGAGTCACGCCATATCAAAATCAAAATCAAAACCGTCTGGAAAAAGAAAGAAGGTAAATATGCAAAGACTCTCGCCAAGATTCAAGTTACAGCAATTTTTCTTAACCGAGATATGTGGGGAATTGTTTACCCAAATTTTAAGATATTTGTATGGAGACGCCATGTTGGTGTCCATCCAGATGGGCACCAACATGGCGGCCAGAAACTAACAGAAACATCTGTCACTGAGTTTTGCTACAAAAGCGTATATTTATCTCTCGTGGAACTCAAAAACATTAAAATAGTACTTTCACTAGTACATAAACTGTTCAGATAGCCAAATTCCTCGAAATAAGTCAAAATGGCAGCTCTTTCGGCCGTAATGTAAATGCCACGTCACGCAAAAGCTTAGAATTCAAGCGTGGTCTATCACCGTCAAAATCAAGAACCCATTCGCATTGCATTCGGAACGAAAATTTGTATAAATATTAGTTTTCATCTGCTCTTATACATCATGAAAGTAAAATCTTAGGAGGATCAATATTTTTGTAGTTTGAATGTTAGTGACGTCATGTGAAAACATCCAATTTCATGTGTTTGGCGAGTCCCAACTGGGATGAAAATCGACCAGTTTCATTCGATTCTCATTTCGCAACTATTGTGCACAGAATAGTGGTAATACAACCAGCTTATTGCAGAACTATTCCTTGTCTAAAAAAGCACAATTTCAAGAATATGGGAGTACTCTAATTATTTGATAGACTCCTACGCAGAAATTCTTTGGGATTGACACGCGATCTTTCTTCACCACGAACGTCTGCTGAAGCCAATGGAACATTTCTTGCCCTTATAGAGGGCTTATCGAAGATGATTTAAACAGATTATCGTCTCACACACTCGATAAAAGGACACGCCAGTAGTTTGGAAGGTAGTTAGTTTGGCGTTTTGCTTCCAACCAGACTTTCCGCAGGCTTCCAGTATTTGAGCCATGAGTTGCGGCAAATTTTTGCATGGCGTGGAAGCAATTTCTTTTGGTCGGCGGTTACGAGTGCAATTTCCATGCGTGGATTTCTCCGAGACAGATATAGCTCAAGGTTAGTTTCAGTGTCTGTACTTTGGTTTGATGCTGTAAAAACACAGTGAAACGATTCATCGATCATTGCTCAATTGTTGTTGCAATCTTCATTTAGGGCGCTCTTTGTTAGGCTGTTTTGACTTGGAAATGTGGCATGGTTACCTCGAAATTCACACTTGAAATGACCTCGATAACGTAAGGCGAGTTCATGTCCTCCATCTTACGTAAATGATTATTGCTTCGAGCGATAACAACCATTTGCCTCTCACGAAGAGAACCAGGGAAACTTACGTGTGCAAACATGCAATTCAGTTTCAGGAACGACAAACTAGGTACTGTGAGCTCAAACACGTAACTCAAATCGATGCAATAGAGGTAGCGAAGGTTCCAATCTTGGAACTGCTGAGCTTGCCAAAACGTCTCCTCGAGCGCGTCCATGATGAAATGACCAGGTCACGTGGCGCGCCTCAGTTGATAATATAGTTTGAAGTGATGCATCATGGGAAATATGAAATATCCCTCCTTCAGGGGGCCCAAGCTCACGACGCGAGGAGTTACTATTTTTCATCTTTATGCCCACGTTCACCCCTTGAAACGTGACATATTTACTGCCGACATTTACTATTACCTAACGATCGTTTAATTACGCAAAATGTGACTCTCGCCTTGTAGCATATGGGTACTCTATAACAGGATCACACCGGGAACGCAATGTCAACAGGGGCAAAAATGATAATACCCTATTTAAGGATCAAGAACCTCAAAAACTCAACTCTATCCCGCGGTATACACCTAAAAAGCCCATATATATCGAATTCCTTACTAGGAAACTTCAACAACCTAAATAACGTGTTCAGTATACATTACAATTGTTTTGTTTCCATGGTTTCGCTTCAAAGGTCCCTATTAAATACTTTTCTTACTTTGGGTTCAATCGGTGACAGGTATGGACATTTTATTCCTAGATAGCTGCAATCCCAGACAAAAGAGTTGGGACACGAAGTAAGCTCTCCCCTCCCTCCACTTTCAATGGTGATTCTTTCCCTTTTTGTTGGAGAAAACGCGATATTTTCCAACATTGATCGGGGGCATGGGGGATACGTGATACAGCTCAAGTATCCCAACTACTAATTGTGGGTCTTTACGTGGTCGGAACGTCTTATAAGACTTTCGTGACATCTTATTTCAGTGGTCTGCCGCTGGAATGGATTTTGGGCCATTTTTAAATTTTACTATTTATCAAAGCGTCCTCTCCCCCCTCCCCTGTAATCCGCCCGTCACTCACTCGTCTATTTAGGTTCAGCATTTTGACCATTGATTGTTAAAATTTAGGCTGTTTGAGAGTTGAAGATTACCCTTTGTAACTCTCTGTGAGAGTTGACAAATTTAGTGTTAAAACTTTCCAAAGTCCTCCCTGTTGCTTTTACCCACGGGCAGATAGAACTGATCTTTTATTTCTTAGATTAAACCACCTGAGTATGAACCGAGTCTTCCAAGTCCACACGCAGCGTGCTGTTATCATTTGATGTCAGGGGGTAGATTTTGTCCAGTCCGAGCCAAAATTCACCATTCAGATCACCAAAACCAA
>CBDDTI010000473.1:0-4836 GCA_965233585.1 bacterium | reverse complement strand
TTGTTTCTGATATGTTGTCTTATATTATATAAGACATTGCCAAAACCTTATATTGCAATAGAAAATAATTACATGAAAACGCTTCAGTTGAAAAGATTAAAAATGAACAAATTATTTTTCTTTGTCTGATAAAACTTGATTCTTAAAATAGAAAAATTTACTGCTTGTGATAAGCTAACGAGTTTGGATACAGAGCGAGCCAGCAAGCCAGAAATCCCTGATCCCAATAACCACAAGCTACCTAAGGAACTGTAGGCTAGCTGCAGTGCTAACCAGGCTAGCCAATGTGAAGTTTAGGCTAACCGTAATGGCTTGCATGACGCCTATGACTTGGAGCCATGTGTGAACCGAGCAAGAAATCCCTTATTACTCTCATTATAAGGGCAAACCGCAAGTTACCTAAGCTAACTGTAGACCAACCGGTGTGTTGTTAAGGCTAACCGAAGTGTTATTTAGACCAATCAATGTGTTAGTTTAATAGGCAAACCAGAGTGGCTCGCTGGCTTGCAGATTATCCGAAATGGTTACAGTTTTGCTGGGATCATTTTGTAAAGCCCCCCAGGAATGATGAAATAGCTTTGCAACATTTTTTTTTTTGCTTGCAGCAGTGCAAGAATTTTTTCTATTTTATTTGTGCTGCATGCAATTTGTTTCTTCCAACAAGCGCTTGCAGGAAATTTTGTTTTCAAAATCAACCACCCACGCCCCCCCCCTCCCCCCAAGAGTTAAATGGTCGGCTCCTGACACGAGTACTTCAACTGGTTTTTTTGCGCAACAAATTGCGTGCCATGTCAGTAAGAGACTGATTATAGCGAAACGTAAACCGCAAAGAAAATGCCTCTAGGCTTTGTTTTGTTTTTTCTTATCCTAAAGGTCGGCGCACACTGAGGTACATGTTATGGAGGCATAAAGTGCTCCGGGAGATGTTGAAGCGACCCTTCACGTTGTGGCGAAAAAATTTTGTCGCGAAGACAAAATGTTAATTCAGCTGAGTTTGAGTTCATACGTTATGAAGCACCAACAAAATGACTTTAGTTTTAAATACTGTAATATGCGTTCCGTTAATAGAAACGAAGGGACTTGTTTCAGCTTTACGCCCCCGTCATACGTTTACTCTTCATTACAATGCTGGATTTAATAAAAACTGCCTTATCTAACATTTCCTTAAAGCGTTCACGCGGGATCGCGAAACAACATGCACGGTTCCCCGAGAAAATACGCTTTAATTGCGGTTCTCCTAACGATCTTTTCTAACAATCGCCCTAAGCTACCATTCAATTACGTAAGGGTAATCTTGGGACGTTTTGTCTTATCCTTTTCCAGTCCTGTGATTCAGCAAACAAGTTAAAAGTAACATAGCTGGCCAAACTTCTCCACTTTTTTACGTGTTAATTCCTGCCAATTTGCACTATCGACTGGTGGTGGATTTCAGTGGGAGCTTCGTCCTCGGTTTTCCCTTCTCAGTTATTGCCGGAATTTTCCAACGTTAAGGTTATAAGAATCACATGCGTCTAATGTTGATACACTGACAGTGGCATTGATTATGTGACGCAACGCGGAAAGATTTCCTCGGAGAAACTGGACGGATATTAAACCAGTGACAATTATGTTGAGTAACATCAACGTGATGTTACACGAGAAGAATTCAACAAGAAAGAACTAAAACAATGACGACTTTAACGTTGAACACATTGAATTCGAAATTACATTTTGCACCCAAATTGAAGAGGGTACCCAGAGATAACCTAACTTACTTTAGAAGGAATAGAAAACAAACAGCGGTTACAAACATTATCCATAGACAACGCATGGTCTAATAAAAATTTCCTGTTTTACTTGACGTTTCGTATGCTACAACATACATCTTCAGAAGTGAATGGTTAAAACTGTTACAAACATTTTAAAAAATACAAAAATAAAGAGGGGAACTGGTGACAAGATAAAAACAATGACAAAAATGATACTACCGATAGTTGATACTACCAGTAGAAATTAATAAAGAAATAGCTTCTCGCTACCAACATTTTCATTAAGTGAGGGTTTCAACTCACTGATCAAAAGAGTTTCTTTAATTTGCACTGTAAGTCGGACTTTCCGGTAGTGAGGATATCAAAATGATCCCATTTGATGTTGTGACCGGTTGAGATGACATGGTCAGCCAAGGCGGAAGCGTGACAACCTTGTGAGAGAGCCTTAAAATGTTCAGTCTTCCTATCATGTAATCGTCGTTTCGTTTTACCGACGTAGAAAGAATCGCAGTCCCAACAATTAGCCCTGTACACTACTTTCGATCTTTGAGAGCGGTTAATACGGTCTTTGTATGGAAAGAAAGACTTAATCCTGCAAGTATTATTAAAAATAACCCCAAGATTGACAAAACCATAAAATTTACTAACACAAGATTTAATACGTCGCGCAAGAACTTCACTTTGGGAACCTAAAAAAGGCAAGACAAGGAATATATCTTTCTTTGGAACAGTGGCGATAGGCTCTGCAGACTTGTTCTTTTCTCTGTTCAAAACATGATTCATGTTATAACAAAGCACGCCTCTCGGGTAACCATTCTGAAGGAGAGTCTTCTTTAAATCAAAAAGTGCCGACTGTAATAAGGAGGAACTCGAGCAAATGCGTAAACAGCGATAAGTTAGGGTGCGGATTAGGTTGATTTTATACTTTCTAGGAGTGAAAGAGTCCCACTTGGTGTAGAGGCCAGTGAAAGTTGTTTTGCGGTGTACCGTTGTGGTGAAAGTGTTTAGGTTGCGCTTGGCGCGGACATCTAAAAATGGGATCTCGTGGTTTTCTTCAAATTCAATTGTGAAGTTGATATTTGGATTTTAGTTGTCTGGTGTTGAGATACTGCAGAAAGCTAGTAGCGGAAGCTACATTGTCGAACAACGCAAAAGTGTCATCCACATATCTAAACCAGATGGAGGGACGAGAATCAACATTAGCAACCCATTTCTCTTCAAAGTTACACATGAAAATGTTCGCTAATACTGGACCGAGTGGAGACCCCATAGCGACACCATCGACTTGATCGTAATAATCACCATCAAAAACGAAGTGGCTTTTTTTCGTTGCAAACAAAAGCAATTCTTTGAGTACATGCCGTGGTAAGGAAGGAGGGTCAGGCAGAGAGTATAACTTAGTAAGACTTATTTCAATAGTCTCGTCGAGTGGAACATTCGTGAATAGGGAACAAACGTCAAAGGAACACATTATTTCATTATTGTGCTGGTGAGCCTTCACCCAGTCCACAAAAGTGAAGGAGTCCTTGATTGTGAACTGGTTCGTGGAGATCGGTTTAAGGACGTTGACAAGAAAAGAAGCAAGATTATAGTTGTATGTCTTTACTGATGAGACAATCGGACGAAAGGGGCAACCAGTTTTGTGGACTTTTGGAAGACCATAAAGGACACCCACAGTTGATCCACAGGGAAGGATTTTACTATAAGTAGCCTCATCATTAATACCATCTCGTTTGAGGTTCCGAAGATAGGAAATAAGACTGTTCTCCCTTGACTTGGTTGGGTTGTGTGACAACAACTTAAATTTTGTTCCATCGGAAATCAATTGCTTCATTTTGTTTAGGTAATCCTGTCTGTTTACAATCACAACACCATTTCCTTTGTCAGGTTTGGTAATAATAATAGAAGAATCTTTCCTCAAATCGTTAAGAGTCATCCATTCTTCCTTAGTTAGAATTCGCTTTTGCTTTGAATAATCATAAGAGTAAATGTAGCCGTAAGAAGCATTTTTGAGTTGACATTTCAATCTGTCTTGGTCCTCACTTGTTAAAGACTGACCCAAGCCAATACGGTCACGGTAGAGCATTTCAAATGAACATTTAATGTTAATACTGTCAACAGATTTCGGTGGGAGACAAAAACGCAAGCCCCTTGCCAAAACCATTTTTTCCGTCTCAGTCAAAGCCCGGTGCGAGTAGTTGAAAATTACACTGTCGTAGCTCAAATTGGAAACCTGTGGTATACCGTATCGACGCTTTAAGGTGTTGAATTTCCGTTCAAGCTTTGAGGACAACCGATCTTTAATCTTCGCCGTTTTAGCTTCAACCGAGGAACGAATGTGGCTAAAATCAAGAAGAGACAAAACAGTCTTTAGGATGAACAGAGTAGATTTGGCTGGCCGCTACATGTCGTAATCACATGTTGATATATTTTAAAACATTGTATATATTTTATACTATAATATTTAATAATTTTAGAAACATTGTAAATAGTACCTTTTTTAAAATATTTTTATTTATCATTTTCATTACTTTTTCCTCTTATTATCATTGTTACCACTTTATTTTGTGAGTATTCCTGTAAAGTAGCTGGTTAGCTAAGTGTTTGGTCACGTTAATAAACTTACTTACTTTTACTTACTTACGTACTTACTTACTTATTCAAACGACACCTTGTGTTTACGACGCAGAATCGTCTTTTGCCTGATTTCAAACAGTAACAAATCCTCCTTGAAACGGCGACAAGCTTTCGTATCTTGAAATTCGCGTCTGCTGAGCTTGAAGTCGAGAAACTTGGGGAAGAAGCGAAACAACTTGCATTTCTGCAGAAAACCAATATCCAATGTAGCTTTGTTAAAACGTAAAAGATCTCTTTCGTAATCTCTAACCAATTTCAGCGTCTTTTGGCCATACCGCTCAAAAGTAACATCGTAAATATTCTTGTTCTTCGCCCATTTCAACTTTAGAAGGAATAGAAAACAAACAGCGGTTACAAACATTATCCATAGACAACGCATGGTCTAATAAAAATTTCCTGTTTTACTTGACGTTTCACCAGCTCACCAGCACAATAATGAAATAATGTGTTC
>CBDDTI010000472.1:0-8037 GCA_965233585.1 bacterium | reverse complement strand
TGACATGCCCCTGCAAAAATTAAGTGGGGTGGCCATTGTTGTGTCCTTACAGGAATGTGGGTTTTCCAGCATATAACCTTACACAGAGCAACCAACTCTACAAAATCACAGGCCAAAATTAGGTTTGCGTTCCACTTCGTCGAACGCAACAACTGATCATTTGTGTCTAGATTCCTGGCTCTCGAGTCCTCTTTTTTTAAAACTCTTTCCGCTTATTCTTTCCGGTTCAATTCTTCTTAGAACGAAACTATCCAGCGATTTCAAGTTCCATTTTTAACTTTGAAGTTGAGCGTGGGGATGTTATAAGATCTCGGAGTTTCCACACTTCCAAAGTATTCATGCTTACACTCCAGGCTCAAGATTCATGGACTTACGTTTACACAAATTACAGTTTAAGCCCTCCGAGAAGGTTTACTGCGATGATCACTCTTTCATCTACAACCGCAGTTCAAATATGAATTATTTCATATATTCTTCACATCATTTCACTCCTCACGGGAACTGGTACGAACTCAATAAATAGACCTGGGTCTCTAGCAAAACGACGACCTAGAAAACAACCACCTAGGCCTGATTTTTTGTAGGATGGAGCTAATTTTTGGTAAACTGACTTGTTTTGACATGAAAAGCATCGTTCCGTAATTGTTTTGGTCGATTTGTGTTTCGTTCTCCAGAAATAACATATGCAAAAAAACTCACTTTTCCTCTGGAGACCTTTTGTTCAACGAAAAACAAAAGAAACCTTTTGTTTCACGCTAAACTGTTGGCGCAAGCGAATTTGTTTCGTTGTGACACCGGTTCGATACAAGGTCCGTCGATTTTTTTTTGGTCTGTTTCTCTACTTATTTCAAAAACCAAAACATCTATTTAATAAAATGCGCTGTCGAAACTGCTGAAAGTAATCGTTTAAGTTTGCGTCGCGTCGAAATCCGCCTTCGAAAGATTCACTCATAAAGATGCCGCTTGCAAAACTAAGATTTTTTGCATACATTATTTCTGGAGAACGAAGTGCAAATCGACAAAAACAATTACTGAACGATGCTTTTCATGCCAAAACAAGCGAGTCTGCCAAAAATTAGCTCGATCTTGCAAAAATTCAGGCCCAGGTCGTCGTTTTCTAGACACCCAATTGACATCGCTGTATTTCGCAGAG
Source organism: bacterium (assembly GCA_965233585.1). GTDB lineage: Bacteria > SAR324 > SAR324 > SAR324 > NAC60-12 > CBDDTI01. The sequence goes on along the minus strand of CBDDTI010000472.1, from coordinate 6,884 downwards.
GTGACAGGTTCGAATCCCGTTGAAGCCCTGAATTTTTCAGGCTTCTTCTTTCCTTAAACTGGAAAATTTACTGCGATGATCACTCTCCACTTTCACCCTCTGAGAGTATTCGACATTCGTTCAGAAATGCCAAGCGACTCCAAATAAATAATGTTTTGGTGTTGTAGTGGACGAATTATTCACATTATGCATATTATGATGAAATCTTTATTTTTGTCGCAGGTTTTCTCGCTCGTTTAATTCGTTTGTTTAGTTGCGTTAACTGAGAGTCTCGTTCTTGGAAGGCGCTAACTACGTTAGTTAATCAAAGCAGAGGTCAGTTGCAACATACCCTGCGAGCAGAGTCTCCTTCGATCTGCTCGCAACGTCGAGTTGATTGATATCCGAGGTGTGATGTGACTTGTAGTGAACACGAGAACAGGACTAAAAGGCTTAGAACTGCTAACTCACCTGATGTGAACTGAGGAAGACCAAGAAACAGGGTTATGACAGCGAGAAGAACAAAACAGTGGTAGTTACAAGTGTACACCATACTGGAGGACCCTGAATACGTAATCACGCGTTTCATTGCAAAAGTAGCGCCGATCAGTTGCAAATAAATGAGTGCAAATGCCAACCTCGTTCCCAGTTCCACAGTTTGAGCATAGCCAATTGCAGAAACGTGACAGCACTGGGGCGAGATTCTTATATTGATTAGATTGAAAATCTAAACATTTCAACTGAAATGTTAATGAATGAAAAGCTACGCAGCCAAGTTTGAGAGTTTTCGGCTTAAAATTGTCCAAATGGGAGCCTTGCAAAAGTTGCAAAATTCCATACAAACAAATTTTGCAGCCTGTCTACCCAATCCATACAAACTCTCTATTTTGGGTGATATTTGAAGAGCTCCCAATTTGCCATTTTCTGCCTCCGAATACTTCTATTCGTGGTAAAGACTCTCAAATATAGTTGATCTTTCATTTGGATATCTTAGTTTTTCAAAACAAACGGAAAACAACCATACTCTTTCCCTGTCTCCTCACGTTTCTGAAGTTGGCTATAGCTATATTAAACGCTACTGACCTGCAACAGATTTATTCACTGCTTATTCCTGTTGAACTCGCTAAACCTAATCGTGACAGTGTACGTCAAGCAAGAGAAGCATATCTCATTGAAAGAGGTCAAACCCTTGAACCACTTAGTACGTTTCTTTGGTATTTGCTTTCAATGTTTAGGTCATTTGTACAGTACTAATTTTATAGCTGCCATTACCAGGAGCCCATAATTACTGCATTTCAGGCCGTAACCTTTTCCCATATTTTTAAACATTTTTTACGATATTTTTTTCATCGTTACTTATTACTTGTCTTTTCACTTGTTATATTATTCTGGGATCGAATTTCTCATATTTTAAATTTGTAACGTTCAATTCTTTGTAACACCCTGGTGAAGGACGGCTAGGTCGTGCCTTCCGAAATATTGGAAAATATATTCCTATACTGTGTAATCAGCCTTGCTAATTTTCGTTTATTGTTCAGCTTACAGGCTGATTAGATTTTCTAAAGCGAAAAGATCCGGTACTTCTGTTTTGTCACGATGGTCCTTGCAAAAATTACATGTAACGCAACTGGCATGACCACAGGTCTCCCGAGCTCGGAAAATGAGTCTCGCATTCATACAATTGATAACTACAGTGGCACCCCGTTCATGCTAGATAACGGAGTCTGTGCTGATAAATAAGGTTGAGGAGGGCAAGTTGATCAATTCAAAAAGGGAATGGAATTACGTCCGCATCCCGAGGGCTGTTGTGACACTCTAGCAAGTCTAGAGACCTAGCTCGGAGCGGCTATTTTTCGTGTACTACTACACGAAGCATGCGTTTTTTCAAAACTTCTATTTTTATTTGCGATCAACTGACGAAGTAATATGAATGTTGTGCCGCGTAGCACTATGAACACAAATGGTGAAACAGAGAATTAACTCTGAAGTGTAAACTTAAGTGCTAGTTGAACCCCTGTAATTGAACTCTTCGCCGCGATTCACCACCTAAATCGTCCCCGACTTTCTCTGTCCGACTTCGTAGCTCAGTCGGCAGAGTAACGGTAGATCTAATCCGGAGGTCGTGGGTTCGATTCCCACCGAGGTCAAAAAGATTTTTTCTTTACCTCGTGTGGTTCCCTGATTCCCTTTACTAGGGCTAACGCCCAGTGGGTTATTCGTGGGTTCAATTAGCACTTAAATTTACACTTCAGAGTTAATTCTCTGTTTCACCATTTGACGAGGTCATAGTTCCCTGTTAGCAGAGGTCTCTCACGACGAGGCAAAATGAAACGAGAGGAGAGAGACCTCTGTCGGCTTCCGACGAGTTGTTTGATGAAGCCGCCGACCAAATTTCTAGTCCAAACCTACCGGTTTTCAAAACCGGTTTCGTTTAAGGTGGCTCAAAACAGTTTTCTGATTTCTTGAGACTTGCAGAACTAGGCGCGATTTTTCAGGTTTTGAATGCCTGTTCTATTTTTTTAAGATAACTCTTCATTGTTCCTTTCATGGCGTTTAAGTCATAAATTAAGGTAGCACTGTCCTGTTGCATAGCAACAAACTTGACCCACTTTTTACCATTAATTGCATCTATCTTAAAAACTAAGCCGGTGACCCCATATTTTTTTGATAAAAATCTTTTTATTACATACAGAAGAAGAAACAGGGAAAATTAGAAAAAATTCTGCGGAGTAGATTTTGCTGAAATTAAAAAAAATAGAAATTTCCAAGTTTAAAAATTTCTACTCCGCAGTTTTTTTTTTAATTTCGCACATGCATTCCGCTCTTGCTGTTGAATAAGTTTTTGCATTAAAAAAGTAGGGTCACCGGATCCGTTTTTGAGATATTAGCTTCGTGAATAAAGGATTTTTCGCGCGTTCTACGCGCAAATTAAAATCGGGACCTTGCAAGATCGCACTTTGCGCACGCGTGAAAGCGGTCCGCTGATCAGTAAAGCCCGCAATTCCACGCGAAGAAACGTGAATACCCGCGAATGACCCGCGAATAGTGTTTTCTTTTTCGCTGTTTTTGTTAGCAGCACAAGCGACAGAGGAAGACTGCCATAAATACCCGAAGGTGAAGCTGGCCTAGTAAAAAGAACGAAAAAAACTTGAAATGTAGTTGTTTGCTGCCGTTTTCAAGATTGATAGCCGGCACGATCGATCGCAACATCAACATCACAATTTTCGTTCACGTTCTAGCTCAGCGGTTTAAAAGAATGATTTTCCATTTGAAATTGCCAGAGGGATGGATATTTTTGAAGGTAAAAACAAGCGATATTGTAAACGGCTCACTAAATTTGGCAGAAACATAGTTTTACGAATAAAGCCTCGCGCCGCCATGTTTGTTGCGAGGTTTGCAAACTTAAGTCTCGCGCGCTGTCTCACGAACCCTCGAGTGATTGCGTGATTGCCCGCGCTAAAGGGCCCGTTAGAGCCCAGGCTTATTACTGTTTTGAGCCTCCTTAATGTGTAATGCGCGTGCCTTGTTAGACTGTACGCTGACAGTTACCCACGGTAGATTTATGGCTTCCACGAGATCCGCTAGTTTCGAAATTTTTCACTTTGATCGAGCCATAAAATCGTCTGTTTCTACGCTTGGCGATAAACGTATATAACGTCTCTACAGAGAAAACTCATTTGCAAAATTGAAAATTGTAATACTGACGCTGTATAGAAATTCTTAACGTACCGACGTTTCGGCAATGCTGCCTTCTTCAGGGTACAAGACTAAAATACCGTTAAAAAGTTCGTTATGATTAGCTCACGTGCCTGATTGCGCACTCGCGCGCGTGCCACATGAGATAGCGCGTGCCGGCGTGCGAGTAAGCAAAAAATGATTCACGTGAAACTAAAGTCCTGGTTAAGGCCACTAGGACTCATAGTCCCACATTTAAATATCAGCCTCATCTCCTGCTTCTTTCTGTAGTCCTGGTTGGCTAGGCCTGCTTTTAATACCGCTACCTTCATGTCATCCAGTGTGTGGTTTGTTGAATTGAAGTGGGCAGGTACCGGAAGGTCATTCCTCCCGTTGATCACATCTCTGCGGTGTTCCCGAAAGCGGTCCGCCAACCTGCGTCCAGTCTCTCCAATATAAACTGTCGATGGACATTTCGTGCAAGACAAGCAATAAACCACGTGTTCCGTGATGCAGGAAAAATGTCCCGTGATGTTAACATGCCGTTTTGGTGTTGTGATTGTGGATGATGAATTCACATGGGGACATGTGCGGCAAACGGTCCTGTTACAAGGGAAGGTACCTGGCGATTGCTGTGGCAGGTCCCGAGGTAGGTTGCTTCTGACTAGCAGATCCTTCAGATTCTTGGCACGCCTGAAAGCCTTCAGTGGTGGTTTAGTAAAGATATTTCTTGTCGTGCCATCCTCGCGAAGGATCTGGAAATTCCTTGAGATGATTTTCTCGGCAACAAGGTTACTGGGGTGAAATGTGGTGACAAATGGAACTCTGTCATTTGTGATGTTGCTTGCAGCGTCACTCTTCAAAATTTCAGCCCTTGATATGGTCGATGCTCGTTCCCTTCCCCTTCTAATGAGGTCATTCGGATATCCGCGTGCTGCAAAAAAGGTCTCCATTCTTGCTGCCTCGATGTGGAAGTCAGAGTCATCACTACAAATCTTGCGTAGTCTGAGAAACTGACTATAAGGTATGGATGACTTGCAGCTGTAAGGATGGGATGAATTTCTATACAGCGTCAGTATTACAATTTTCAATTTTGCAAATGACCAACTACGCTGCGCAGGATTTCTATCTTTAATATACGAGTATTTTCACTCCTGCGACTTTACAACACCAACAAGACTATGCCCAGTTTGAAAGAGTTTACTAACGAACTCTTCTGCGCACTTATGTCCTCACTGGAACAAGATCAACAGGAAGTGAGGATAAAAGCCTTTGCGCTAGCGAAAAAGACCTTTGCAAAGACCAGATATTCCAGCCACATTCAATTTCTAGGGAAGTGCTTAAGAAAGAAATTCATCCCATCTGGGTTTCGAGTCAACTTTCATCCTGGTTTTGATACAACCAGCGGCCTACCACTCCATCAGGTAGAAGCTTTTATTTTCTCTTGTTCTTTTCGTTTGATGAAGTTTACCATATCATCCATGAAACGAACCAATGACAATTTAACATTGCAGATGACTAATTGCCGTAATGCTTTGAAAACTGTGCCTGATGCACAGGTGTACGGCCGAATTGCACAATCAATTCATCGCCTGAATAGACAGCTATATGAACGGTTGTGTGTAGAAAAGGAAAATAAGATCAGTCGTCTGTCCATCAATCGGTTAATGCCAAACACCAATGCAACTGGTACAGCTGTTAATGGGTCAGCGCAAATCCCAACTAACACAGATAAGCTAGTTGTTACTATTCCGGAAGATCTTCCATTGGGTGTACACGAAAGATCTCTTTTAGCAAAGGGGGCTAACTTTATTCCCACAACATCAGTAACAGACGAATTCCAAGTGAAGGAAGATAATGAGAAATTTTTCAGACACGTTCGTTTGAAAGCCCACTTTCACGAAACATCTGAAGACACCCACAATAGCACAGACACCCACAATAGGACAGACGACCACCAGCTCAATGACACCATAGCTACCAACTCTTCCGACATCGATGCTACTAACGCTAACCAGCAGCAGGACACGGTTACAACAGGTATTATAGAAAACTTAAAACCCAGACCAAGCAAATGGACCCCACCACTTGGACAATTTACTGCCGTTGATCATTACATTGATAAATGTCGTAGGGAAGTTAATCAAATTGACTTCGAGCGCAAACTGACACGGCACAACTTATCCTATGACGAACAACTTGCATTACGCAAGTTGAAGAATAGAACGGACGTGGTCATCAAACAGGCTGATAAAGGAGGAGCTTTTGTTGTGTGGAGGACGGATCTCTACATAGCTGAAGCCAACAGACACCTGGAAGACCAACGGTTCTACGAGAAGATTCCTAGTGATGCCACACAAAGCTCTCAACAACAGGTCCAGTCATTTATTGAAACTGCTATAGAGAGCAACCAGCTTCCTCCATCCGCTAATAATCTCATTGTAGAAAACCCACGTACCTCCAAATTTTACTTGTTACCCAAGATTCACAAGCCAGGTAATCCCGGTAGACCTATAGTCTCCGCGTGTTCGTGCCCTACTGAACTTCTAGCGGTCTATCTTGATCAATTAACGGCACCTTTTGTGCGGAACCTTGACAGCTATGTGAAAGACACCACACACATGCTGAACATCCTCGATTCCTTCCGATTCAGGGACTGTGACGGACAGCGCTCAATTTTCACTATGGATATCAAGTCTCTGTATACGGTTATACCAAATGATGAAGGTCTCCGCGCACTGCAATACTATCTTGACAAGAGAGAAATCCTTGAACCACCCACACCTACTCTCCTACGTATGGCAGAACTGGTATTGACACTTAACACGTTTGAATTTAATGGAGAATATTACAAACAAACAGGTGGAGTGGCCATGGGTAGTCGTCTAGGGCCAAATTATGCCTGTCTTTTTGTTGGCTACGTGGAAGAACGTATGCTTTCCTCTTACACCGGTATAAAACCAGACTTGTACAAGCGGTACATGGATGATGTGGCTGGCGCTGCTTCATGTAGTGAAGAGGACCTTCGTCATTTCCTCGAGTTTGCCTCCTCGTTCCACCCGAATCTTGAATATACATGGTCGGTCTCAACAGACAAACTTCCTTTCCTGGATATCTGCATGAAGCCTCAAGGTAATCGCATAGCCACTTCTATACATTACAAAGCCACGGATAGCCACTCTTACCTCAACTTCAGTTCATCCCATCCTTACAGCTGCAAGTCATCCATA
>CBDDTI010000471.1:0-7863 GCA_965233585.1 bacterium | reverse complement strand
AATGGCTTTTGGTGGTATATTGTCACAGGTAAAGTGGCTCTTTGGGCCGCTAGTTATTCAGCTTGTGTGGTGTATACTAAAACAATTATTCACCTCGGTGCCGGTGAAAGTGGTGGATATTTTACCTCCACTTCGGTGAATAATTGTTAACTGTGGCCGGCGAATTTCACCACCGTTTTCACGGCAGTTATTAAATCATTTTAACATAGAATTCGCTTTGAGCATTTCTTATCTCGGAAACATTTTGCTATGGTAATTGTACAGTATGAGTTACAGCCTTTTTCAGTTTGTTTTAAAGGTTCTCTGGGTGGGTTATGATCAGAAGGATTTTGCGACTGAAAAGATAATTAAGCTTTCACGTTGAATTGGAAGGGATTTTGCGTTGGAAAAACTTAGGTACGCGTGAAAAATAAATGCGCTGTGGTACCTACAGATGTCATGCAAATACTTACACAAAGCACATCTGGCTGTCAATTGAACTTAATGAAACAGAATATTAAAATAATATATTGTCAATTAATATGCTGCCCTTTCTAAGCGATATTATTACAATCAGAGGTGGAAGGCTTTGTTTCAGAAAAGGAGGAACGTTTTTAAAAAGGAGGTGATGTATAATGCGTGGGAACCTTTAGGACTTTGACTGAAGATCGTTCTGCACAGAAGAAAGACCATTTTAAATATTGTTCATATAATACTGAAAAAAAAAGCACTAACGTGGTGTTTGGGTTTAGGTTGAGATCTAGATTTTCTGTTTACTAGTTGATCATTTGTTGGTCTACATTTTATCTTTCAATGCTGGAGTTCAGCGTTAATCAAGTTTCTCTCCATAAAATCAAGACGGAATTTATCCTAAAGCTCACAGGGATTTTATCGTAGAGAGTCTGACTATGTAGGTTTGACCGGCTTCCTCTTAGGCATTCTTTGTTGGCAATTTTACGTTTTAGGCCCTGTACACACGCTTTAGGCCCTGTACACACGTTTTAGGCCCTGTACACAAGTTTTAGGCCCTGTGCGCAGGTTTTAGGCCCTATAGGAGGTCTAGCGGCCTAATAGTTAGTTAGCGCTGGATGGGGCTAAAGGGTTTCGAGTTCGAGGTGTTACCGGGATCATTTCGTTATGTCCTTGGACAAGACTGTTAATTCTTACATTGCTTCTCTATACCCAGGCGTGAACATGGGTACCGACGACGTTAATGCTAGGGGTGACCCTGCGATGGACTTGCATTCCTTCCGGGGAGGGCAAAAAATACTGCTAGTCGCTTTGTGCTACACAAACCGGGATAAGCAACGACCTGATTGGCCACTTTGCTTGTATGCAGACTTAACTTACCTTATCAACTAATTCCTTGGGTCGGTGCGATAAAATGCCCGTAACGGGAAGGTGTTAAGTGAGCCAGCGTGATCGGAAACGAAATTCTCCCACTTGCACGACAAGAAATTCAACAGCCCTCGACCACTAAAGGGGAATTCTCAATGTTGGCTGACAAGAGGGCTTAAAGTGCTAATTACACCCTATTATGTTTCTCTGCAGGGCTCGTTTTTGTTCAGCTGCATGTGTTGTTGACCGCTTCGTTCTCTGTTGTTGATTAAGAACCTGTGACAGGTAAGCGTGTGTTTTTTAGTCTTGCAGCTTGCAGAATGTTTGATTCCAGACCTCAACAATGTTGAGAATGTCCTTCATTGTGTAGGATGCTACCTCGGTAATTGTAGTTACCGTTAACGTGTGTTTGTGCGCAGTCAGCGTTCCACAAGCTACTTCTTTCAGCTCATTACTGTGTTAAGAACGTGACACAATATTGCTTAACCCAGTCGGTAATTTGGCCCTTTGCATTTCCGAAATTTTCGCTTTTTAATTGATTAATTTATCTTTTATTTTGGCGCAGTTATTTAATTTATGTCACTGCAACAATACTGGAGAGCTTTCGGCACATTTTCTTCAGCTTTACATAATACCATGTTTAACCGCTGTATAGTGGAGTCTTTGTCTTAATTTCAAGAGTATTGTTATCGTTCAATTGTACCTTTAAGAGTTTAAATGTAGTATTTTCACGGCATATTTTCCTCACTTGTTCAAACGTTTTTTTTAGCGGTATTCACGTTAAAGATGTTTTTGTCTTGGATATTTTTTTAGTGAACTTTGATATGTTTTATTCATAGCATGAAATATTTAACGAAGTTTGTCTTGCAGGTTGATAGCTATTACTGCACAGGTCGTTTTCTTGTTTTTAAGTTAATTCTTTGTGATAAACACACGGCTCAATTGAATGCGAAAAATCTACAAATTGTGTGAACATTTTTTTGATACTAAAAATGCAAAGACTTTCATGTCGGTGTCAGTGCACAGCTTTGGAGAAAGACTCCTCTTGGATTTTATAAATATGTTGCTTGCGCATGTCTCAAGAATGTAGCGCAATCGCGACATAAGAAACATGTTTGTGAAGCCATCATATAAAGAACAAACTTTGCGGAATCGGAAAGTTTGACCCGCGACAAAACATATCGCCCCTGTACACATAATGGACAGCCAACCCTCCATCCGTCAAGACAGAGGACGATTACTGACCATTTTCGACAGATAACCCTTCTAGTTTTACTTCCCAAATTGGTATTCGGTATAGACTGGTAAACTTTAATTATTTCTTCCTTAAAAGAGTGTCAGAACTGTTTCAAACCAAAGTTGAACTGCTCGAAGTCTGGACTATAAAAAAAAGTGAAAACATCATTCCTGGGTTTCAGGTCGTTCTGCCATTGGTGACAGATAATTTGAGCGTTCAAATCGGGAATTCCTCTCTGCGCGGAAAAGCTCGCGGTGACTGATTTTACGCTCGCTTGTAAACAGTTTTTCGTAGGCTGCGGATAGTTTGTCGCAGATAAGTGGTGTTTTCACTTTACACGCTGATGGATATCTCGTTTCGGGCCAGCCATCTGTGCAAAATGACAGTGTAGAAAGTAAAAGAGATAGAAACTTATAGTCTCTTGGGGTCTGATTTTTAAAACTCAGAACGCTACAAAGTGTACAGTGTGATCCATGTCAGGTCGTGCTACTTTTCACGTCGCTTACTTACAATCCTAATTTTGTCTTTGTTATCTTCTTTGTTTTGTCCGTGGTTCGCACAGCTTGCACTGGTCTTGATGTCCCAATCAATCAAAAGTCTAAATCGAGCGTTTGATTGGTGGAAAGGGGTTACTACTTGAGATGATATCCACACGGTACTGCCCCTATGTTTCGCACTAGTATTTTTTTCGTGTAAAAATTGGCGAAGTAAATAAAAAATATCCCTGGATTCAATTTCGCTGTTATCCTGGTTCCAGAGGTCTTTGTTTCTTTGTAGAAGTCAACCCATCGATATAAAATATATTTGCATTCAGGAGTTTTGTACATAGATCACAAAACTTCGGGCGAAAAAAAGTAAATTGTTTTGTATGTCAATTTTTCTAGTACACTACTAATACAGATACGCAGCTAAACATTTTATAAGCGTTAAACAGTAGTAAATTAATTGGTAGAATTTTTCTTTTGCCGATTCTTCTCGCCACATAAAAATGTCAGAACTTATTACAGTGCGACCTATGTATAAAAGAAATAATACATTTGCAACGTCACCTAAAAATTTTGTTCTCTGTCTTCATTTTTCTTTATAAACTGGTGAACGTCTATCTGAAGTCAATACAAGATTTTGCAATAATTGGTGTACAGATGTTGACACCGTTAAAGGAATTTTTCCTTAAATGGCATCATGCATGTGCAACCATCTGTTTCACCGAACATATGTACCTACAGCAAGAACTTGAAGTAAATCTCGCTGACATTCACGTGAAAGTTACAACAGACTTGACCGTTTGAAACCAGGTTTTTATTTCTGAAAGACCAAAGATGTTGACTGTGAGTCATCGATTTTTTCTTAAGAGGAAAAAATAATACAATTTGCCTGAAGAAATTGCCGTGTTTACACAGAGCTGTTCAGACCATGTGGGTCACCAATCGCAGTGCTTGTTCTGTGGCTAAAATTTTCAGCTTAACCGGATATGAATGATGTGGGCGGCTTTATTGGCGAAACTTTCTTTTTTCTTCCGAAAGTCTTCCAAGGATGTTGCATTTTATCGGTTTAATTTAAATTGTTGTTTTATTTTTGAGAACGTGGTCCATAGTTATCCTACACCTCGCATGCGGTTAACCCACTGTTTTCATTTTGTGACTTACAATAAGCATAAAGTTTTGAAATTATCCCGGCGTTACAGCTGGTGTTGTTTTTCGCTTTGCTCCAGTCGTGAATCAGCATTTCTCTTTGTAATTCTGTTTGCCATGCTGGTAATATGGCTCCTTGACATGTGGTTCCAACGCGAAACTTCTCGAAGGTGAGACCTCTGATTGCAACTTTCTGTCTTGCAGTTTTAGATATATGAACTTTGAACACTGAGAAACCTGGAAAGCGGGGAACGGTTTCAATTTTTCCCAGCGCGCAAGATATTTGTAATAGACGTTGCTGAAGGCATGACCTTGAAGAAGTTCGATACTTTTAAATTTTTTTGCACTTTTAGATGACGCCTTTTGTGTCGAAGAACAATCATTCGGACTACACAGAACAAAATTGAATTTCCAAACTGTCAACTTCCAAGATTTCCTTTAAAATTTGTCGCGTCAGCTTTATCAGTAACACCTTTCATTTTCAATACCGTCTAATTTCATGGAACCAGAAATTGAAAAGATTAATTTACTGCATCTTCGTCATGGAAGGAAACACAAGTCCCTTTCGACACAAAGTGCTCTTTTCTATCATTTCGAATTCATAAAATATTGTCTAAGAATATTGTATGTTATTCGCCGGTCGCCTCACGCAGTCGTTTTGTTTACATTCACTCGAACCTTGTACTATCGTGTTTTTAATTTCGGTTACTAATTTGTTTCTCTAGTGTGGGCTCTATATTTTGTCTCTACTGTTAATTATTTCGATTAGCTTCGCGCCTGAAAAGTTCGGCATCTGCCAAAAGCTTGCGAATATACTTTTTTTCTTGGTAGCATTTTCCTCGTCCTTTGAAAAGCGTCCAAGAGAACGCGCTGAAATATCTCGACCTTTTGTTTTCAGTGTATTACTGGAGAATTTATACACGCGATGGATTATTCGGCTAGACTAATTAGCCGTCGTACAAATGACAGGACCAGTTTTTTTGGACTGTTTTAAAATAGTAAAATAAAACAAAGACCGAGTACCTGTACAGAATTTGGATTGATAATCGTTCTGTGTCAAAAGCTATTGGAGAAAAAGTGCGAGAAAATGTGGTCTATATTCCCAGGAAAGTTAACCGTCTTAGACAAAACTTATGCCATGTGTAGCCGAGTAATTAATTGCTTGTTCTTTGATTAGGTATTTATGAAAATTTTGAGCGTTTCGATATAGTTTAAGCGTCATGATACATTGTGTTGTGGGTGTTGTGGGTTTCGGCTGTCAGCTCCCTTTTTAACCTAAAGACTGATTATTCTCCATTTAGTGAAGACGTTGTACCACTGTGGGCAAGAAAAAACTCGGTTGAATCAATGATCTTCGAAACATTCCACACAGGAATCATTCATTTGTCAACTCGTTTACATTGTCAATTTATAAATTCTCCTATTGATTCGTATACATTCTTTTTGATGTTTGTTAGGAGAATTCGGTTGTACAACCGTGCTACAGCCCGCATTTTTATTCTATCAGGTGCCTGCTTGACAAAGTTTTGATGTAACGAGAATTAAGATTTCTGATTGTTGTTTTACCTTATCGTAACTCACTTCTGCTCTTTGCAGAATTATCTAAGGTGCTTGTTATAATACGAAATAGTGTATTTCTAAGTAACACACCTCGAAACATCTTCCATGTGGTACTCTTGGGCTGGCTCAACATTTCGTCGCGTACATGAACTATGACCGATCAGAAAAACAAACAAACAAACAAACAGACAAAAATGAACGGCACTAGCTGCAATAAATCTTTCACTTCGAGCCGGAGAACGCAGTGTGTTGTAGTTACAGATAGCTTAAATCTTGTGATCTCTTATTTGAATTCGAGTTAATTAAGTAATTTTCTTTTCCTCAGGGTCATGGTTTTCTCAGTTTTTTTTGACGTATAAGCTGTAAAGTTATTCCGCTAAATATGCAAGAAGACGATACCAAGCCCGACGAGAGAGATCTGTTGTGCGGGTGGAGATCATTCAGACCTAAAGTCCTACAGAAACTCAACTCGCCAAAATGGTTTCTCGTGTTTCTTACTCTTTATTCCTTCATGCAAGGTAAGAAAAATTCACTTCTAATCCTCCAACTTCATTAAATTTATGTCATACGGGGACATACACTACGCGCGGTGGCCTCATGGTTAGTTCGCTCTTTTCCGGATCTAGCGGTCCGGGTTCGAGCCCTGGCCGGGGACTTTGTGTTGTGTTCTTGGGCAAGACACTTAACTCTCACAGTGTCTCTCTCCACCCAGGTGTATAAATGGGTTCTAGCGAACTTAATGCTGGTAGTAACCCTACGATGGATTAGCATCTCATCCAGTGGGGAGTAGAAATATTGCTAGTCACTTCATACTACAGAAACCAGGATAATCTCCGGCCTGATGAGTCACGTGGCTCTTATTCAGACTTGTATACTGAAGTTTTAGGATTTGCTAGGTCACTCAGACAAAATACCGAGGGATAGGCTGGCCGGGAAAGACTTTAATGGCACCCAGGGGGAGGGAGAGTAAAATCCTCATTTAGGTAGACTGAAAGTGCGGTCAAAATGTTTTTTTTTTTTTCATTCTGTTCAGGAATGATTGCTACTGGGCTGACAGCTGCAGGTCTCACTTCACTTGAGAAGAGATTCAAACTGAGTAGCAAACAGACTGGTATGATAATAGCAGCCAACGACGTATCCGCTCTTCTTCTAATCATCTTTATTAGTTACTTTGGAGGCCACAGGAACAAAGCGCGCTGGTTAGGCATAGGAGCCCTGGTAACTAGCCTTGGATGTCTTCTGTTCGCCTTGCCCCACTTGTTGGTGGGCAAGTACACCCCTCTTCAATTTTCAACGACCGGGACCAGGGACACTTGTCTGTTCAACACTACTGGAACACCCAGAGACGAAGAGACATGCGCAGAAGCTAAAGGATACACCGCCTGGAAGTACATGCTTGTCTTTATAGGAGCTAAGCTTCTGTTAGGAGCTGGGACCACGCCCCTGTTTACTCTTGGCCCGGCGTATATTGATGAGAATGTGAACCCCAAGGTGGCGCCCATGTATCTTGGGGTGTGGTTTACGGCCACGTTTTTCGGCCCTGGAATTGGTTACGTAGCAGGAGGGTCGCTTCTGAATGTCTGGGTAGATCTCATTCAGGTAAGGCGTCTAAAACCTTTGTACGATTTTATCCACTTCGCATGCCGGTGTTGCTCGTCTCAGTGCCTCTATATTTAATTACCGTCTCCCTTGAGTTCAATATCCTAACGATGCAGGTTGTTTTAGGCAGACTTTTTGCAGTTCTCCATTTATTTTATTTACTCTTGTGAAACTGTTTCTTTTAATCTCCAGCCCCCTGGAGTTGAGTTAACCCCCGATGATCCCCGCTGGATTGGGGCCTGGTGGCTAGGGTACTTTTTCGGGGGACTTCTACTGCTATGTACCTCAATAGCCCTCCTTGGCTACCCTAAAGAGATGCCTGGGGCCCGAGAACGACGAATGGCGGCGATTAAGGAAGGACTTTTGCCTCCTAAAGATGAGCACATTCAAGGACGACTAAAGGATATTTTACCAGCCACAAAAGCCATTCTGACTAACAAAACGTTCATGCTAAACACCTGTGCTTTTTGCTGTACTACACTCATCGCTACAGGACTAGGTCCGTTCGTCTCTAAGTTT
>CBDDTI010000470.1:0-4484 GCA_965233585.1 bacterium | reverse complement strand
CTACAAAATAGACGGCGAAGAAATCGTGTTGGCCATACCTCAGTCAAGGTCACTAGGGGAGAAAGAAATCAGTTCTACAGCCGTAACGGGCGATGTGACCAGTTTAGTCTCAAGCAGGAATCGAGGGAATTTGAATCGACCAGGAAAATATGAAAAGTCAACTAACATTTATTATGAAAATAAAAGTTTATTTCCAAGACCATTAGGACAGCAAAATTAAAATCCTTGGTGCAAAAGTGGAATTAAGTAATAAAAGACTCCATAAAATACTGTCATTTCCATAGTAGCCGAAAGTTTTTTTTCAGTTTAGTTATCAATAAAAAGGCTTATCGAAAAAAACACTTTTTACCGCTCAAATTAGAGTTAAGTAATTCATGGCCGACAGAATGTCTTTTTATTTTCAAAAGCAGCTCCGACTCAGTTGACAGGACTTTGGCTCAGGGCAAACTTGAATACAGATTGTTCGTTAAATTAAATTTGTGAGAACAAAGGTCGAAGCAATAATAAAAGATCAGTTTTGCCACACGGAGAGAGGAAATGAAAGCACGCGTTTTGATATTTAGTTTTGCCTTTACATGCATGCAAAAAAGAAAACAAACTGCCAGTGGCAATGCGTTGCCATTTGGAGGATGGAAGTATTTAGATTTTTAATTTATTTCATCACCTTTTTCTTCATAATTGAGTTGTCACAGTTTTAACAAATCTCTTTGGTTGGAGGAAAAAAACTTTGTATGCCGTTTCTCTAATGTAATAATTTTTTACTTCTCCGCCTCCAATCTATACCTCTATTAAACGCAAACAGATGTGAAAACGGCGTTGAAATGATAATGGATCGTGTCACATGCACAGAACTTCCTGTAAATTTAAACATTTTAAAATGCTTTTTTTTGTGGTTAACTCAATTTCGATATTGCTATTATACCTGAATATCCACAATCATATTACCTACGCTCTATGTATTGCACGGAACACATTTGGTATCAGACTTTTTAAGATGACTTGATCAAATTAAAACTATACAAATAAAAAGTTTTGTTTGCTTGCGGAAAACATGTAGATTGGCCGACATTTGCATTAATTTTAAACTCTCAAAGCAACCCGAGACCCGCCAATAAGACATTTTCACTGGAGTAAAGTAATATGAAATGAAAACACCATGTGTGAACTAATTCTATGAGTTGTTTTAATTCATGTAACGCATCTGAGTCGATCTATTTCTTATCGAAGAAGAATGCCGGATGAAGCTAAACCGAGAGAATTGTATTTCAAAAACAACAAGTTGAAATGAGGTACCACTACTCTTTTCAAATGCAAATGGCGATTTTAATGAAATTGCGGAACCTCTGCAAAGGAGAGAGATGTTATTGTGTAAAAACACTTTATGTGCAGGGTAGTAGCTACTGGAACACTTAAATCAGTCATGTTTTTTGTCTTTTTTGTTGTTAAAAGTCATCATTAACACACTAAATGCCTAGGAAAAAATTTAACCACGAAATTTGCCATCGGTATAATTTTCTTCATGGGAATTGACTCAGTACGTAATATTTTTTTTTCCTGGCTACGACCATATGGTAGACAGCTAAGGCCCGTTCCAAACGCCGCTCCATTCATGCGCCGAACCTGACTGATGAGTTAAGTACGGCAGAAGAGCGGCGTTTGAATCAGGTCGGTTCGGCAGATTAGATTTGGAGCGGCAAACAACATTAAATTCGGCAAGGTCTGCCGCACTATGCGACGTTGGAGCGGCGGCTGATTCATACGGCGCTCTCATCATGTGCCGAACCTAATGCATAGATTACTGTAATGTATTTTTCATATAACGGCACTCGTGATTGGCTCAAAAGTAAGTGGCGTGACCAGTCTTGCATGAAGCTCGGAGACGTTGCTTAAAATAAACACAACAAACATTCTGTCACGTTTCGGAGCTCCCTTCTTGCCGTCTATTGACGAGAAACGGGACTGTTTGAGCGAGTTTGTAGAGCACAAATTCATTTTTTGCTGTTTCTTCGTGATACTAGCCCAGCTTATGAGATTCCCCTTAACTGGTCGAATTTACTGGGAGAAAACCTGTCTAAATACAAACACGGAACCTTGCGATTGAATTTCGCTTCCCTAAATATTGCTTTAACAGCGAGATATTAATCACAGCTTTTCTATTTGGACAGAGTTAGTGAATTCAGATCGCATATTTTTCTCATCGAAAAATATTTATCATGACCTTCCCGAATTAAGTCCGATGCAAGTACGCCGTCTGAATCAGCCGTCGCTCCAAAGTCACTCCAAAGTCGAACCGTATTGAGTTTGGTTCGGCACATGAGTGGAGCGGCGTTTGGAACGGGCCTAAGACCTCTTTCGTTGTTGAAAGCTGGCTTACTTCAAAATTGAGAAATATAAATCAGAAGCCAAAAAAGGCTAAGCAGGTTTTTTTTAAACAGATTTCAATTCACCATGAGTTAAAGTCGAAAAGTGGAAAATAGCTTTAACCCATGGACGTACAAGCTAACTCATACACCAAAACTGCAATAAAACGTTTGTGAAAACCTCCCCGCGAAAATTGCGAAGTACATTGGTTTTTCCCTTTTTCTTTTTCTTTTTTTTTTTTTTGGCGCTTTTATTCTGAGGGCAAAATAACTGGGCCAGCATTTAATTTGAAAATAACAACCAATGCTAGTTATGTTATGTTCGCTATAAACTTTGTTCCGATATGGATAAGTAGACTGGGAAGAGCGTCTCGCTTTCATGTTACTTCCGGTCTACGCGTTCCAAAATGGCGGGTAATCAAGATGAGGAAGTGTTGTTCGGAGAAAACATTGACAAGAGTCTGTTTGAGGAGAACATGGTTAAGATCGCTCAGCGTTTGCGAAGACAAGGCAAAAGCGTCTTCGATTTAGAAGCAGCAAAAAACGAGATGTCACCAGGAAAAGATAAATATGTTCTCATCACAATATACAAAGGCCATGCATCAATCGTTGTTGTTGATAAAGAACTGTTCGATACTCTTTTATTTCCGCCTGTTTGGGGACAGATGATAGATGGACCTACTCTCGCATTCAGGGAGGACAGCGAAGCTGCTAAAAGAATGGCTACCACCATACCACTGCAGCAATATCACATTTGCCTGGATGACTCCAGCACTAAGTATATTTTGGCTCGTAACATGTACTACATGACCTGGCTGCAGAAATCCCGGAGTTTCTATGTTGGCGAGACTGCCATGGCTTACTTTTATCTTCAGTTGCTCTGCCTCACCGTAGTTCCACCACGGTATCGGTTGATCATTGACGACTGTTTAGAGTTTGCTAAACGATTTGCTAGAGAAATAGCGGTTAGAGAGAACGGACTAAGGGAAACAGAAGTTCGAGTGTTGTACAGGACTCTGTCGGTGTCAGAGGACTACACAAGTGCCACTGTTGAGCAGGCATCTCGAAACAATCCAAGAAGCGGGTTAACTGGAGCTTTCTCTTACTTCATGAGTCTCAGACTAGAAAGATTTCTACTGGCCCTTGTCGTAGTGATGCTTGCGATTGCAGTGTTTCGGTATGTTTTTAAATAAGCTTAAAGATAACTTCTCAAGAACAACTTCCGGGTTTAAAATACGCCGATCAAACACTTCCGATTTCACTTTGTACGATACGTGCCTGCAGAGAGAAAAATTCTGGACTGTTAACAATTGTATCTATAAGATCAACTTTTCAGGAAGAGTGTTATGACAGAATGTACTCTTGTTATGATTTTTAATTTTAATTAAGGACATTCATTTTACCTTTGTATTACGATAGATCGTTTTCTCGTGACGTTATCAATGATTTCAAAATCCACAACTAAAGAGCCACGAAAGTTTTTATCCTCGTCAGGCGTAAGGGGATCTTGATTTGCATCTTTTTACAACGCTTCAGTTCAACAGTGTGCTTGGTTTGGAAACCAGCGGCGAGTTAGAGTTATGGCAGTGCGTGACATACCGCTCCGATCACGCTTGTGGAAAAAAAAGACGCTCACCCAGTGATTGTTAGCCTTTTAGAAGTTAAAGTGTTAAAAAAAGCTTGTGTAAATGTTTGTTGGTTCAGGATTGATAATCAGTCGCCTATATAGCCAAAGTAAGTTTCAGTTCAGACTATTTTTCGGCCGCCTCGTTGGTAGAGCACATGTGCTCCACCAACATGGCGGCTCCATACTGGGCTCTGTAAATTTCCTCAAACCCTTTCGACGAATTTCCGAATTTTGGGTGAACGCAGAACCCTAAACCTTCGAGAAGTGCCTTCTTTACCAGTCTCCTACAGCATGACAATTTTCTTGACTATATCTACTGAATAGTTTTTGATTTATTTTTTCGGATGTGTGAGGGTAAAAACGATCTGTAGAACATTCTGAGAACGACCTAACAGACTTCACAAGACGTACTTAGTGATTGAAGTAGGGTCGATCACAAGCCGTTGCTCGTGAAATCAAGGAGCCGGCGCTTCTCTCCAGGGAGGGGACGAAGACCG
>CBDDTI010000469.1:0-7286 GCA_965233585.1 bacterium | reverse complement strand
CAAAGCAGTGATCCATCTAGAAAATGGATGTAGTGAGTCCTGGGATTAATATAACCAGACAACTCCCAGATCCTTGTGCATGTGCCCCGTACCCTTGGGGAAAAATAACATGTAGACACAATATCATATCAACTCTTCGGTTTTCGTCCATCGTATCTTGATTAAAAATATGTCACAACTGTTTGTGTTATATGTTTAATCATCAAGTAGACACAAGTTGGCCATTTGATGTTTTTGAATACCAGCATGCCAACCGAGTGCAGTATTTTGAATATTTCTGCCCTGGGACTCCTTGCTCAATCCATTAGCTTTTCTACAGATTTTACAATACATAAGGTATCATCTCTACTGTACATCAGCCAAGTTTACTTTTTCAAATACGGCTTGAAAAGTTTTTTTTTCTTTACTAGCTAACGTGAAAGGAGTTAACATACAATAAAAGGAAGTGACACTCGAACATGAACCCACAGTCTGTCAAGTGCCTTACGCACAGCCAACAGCTTCCACATGTGTCGTGTGGAGCTGGGGCTTTAATAAAGGGGTGCTTTGCACCTGTCTTGCTAGTAAAGGGCAGACTACATAAGGCTCTTGGTCCTATTTCTTCCCGTCAGCTATGCTACATGTGTATGCCTATGAGGCCTAATAAGGCAGAAACAGAAACAGCTGTCCATGGCTGCCACTACCTAGGTCAGGAGCCCATTGGGCTCCTGCCTGGGTGATATGGCTGTGCATATGCCAGACCGTGGGTTGGTGTTTGAGAGCATGTCACTTGCTTTTAGTGTTCGAAAAGAGTTACCTTTCTTGTAGATTGTGTCAAATGTGTGTCAATTTCCATAATAAAATTAGGATGACCCACCCCCTACGGGTAGCTAACAACTGCACGACCCACCCCTTACCAAGGGTTCAAAAACTGATGACCCACCCCCTCTCTGCTCCGGCCCACTCCCCCCCCCTATACTTTTTGACCAGTCCCTAAACAAAAGATTATTCGCTCGATTTCTATGAGGCGAAATCTCCCTCATCAACTATCTAGAACTCATTCAATCGTTAGAAAGAGTTAAGATTTTATTTTTAATTCGAAAATTTGATGAAACACTGTTTGTCGTTGTTGATATATTATTTCAAAGGGGATACACATAAAGGCGCTTACCGCTGACCAACGCCAAACTACTTGGATCAAAACAAATCCTTCTGCAGCCAATCCTGCAGCATTTCTGCTGGTTGTTCTCCTTACAGTCTTCGTCGTACTTGCACTGGTCGATAGCAGAATCGGGACAGTTCTGCTGGCGCGGAAAGTCTGGGCATTTCCCGGCTCTCACTGCTTTTGCTGGATATGCTGAAGGTAAAGAATAGGTCCGCAATGCGTAAGTGTGAGTGATTGCAGGTAAAATGCATCGTCTAAGAAGATACGTGACGATTTCTAGAAGTCACATTTTTCACAACAGCATAGTACTTCGCGAAAGAGAGGGATTAAATTAGAGAACTTTATTGATTTGTTGTTTGTAACAATGATTCAATTTCACGTCAACCCCCCAAAAATATCCAATGAACACTTATTGTTTATGATGTTAAAAATTAAAACTACCCTTGTTTTTGTGTGGCCATAAAGCAAAACGTTCACTCTTCAAGTTAAATGCCCGCGCATTAGTGTGGACAGTATTAGCTTTGAAACAGATCTACCGGCTTTCCGTTCCACGCTATTTTTGTTAAAGATTATCCTAGATGTGATACACCGTAGGACAAACAAAGACGGTTTGATGTTGGAATGTCATGTCCTTAGCTATGGCCACGGCATCACTGATTAAAATGGGCACGAGTATTTACGAAAAGTGAACGCAAAAACACGAACAAGAACAACAACACTTAAATCCGACCTGTTTCAACCATTTTCGTTTCGGAATGTATGGTACACATAAAGAACACAGTAGGTGTTTTGATTCGTGCGACGTGCTAAATCTATTAAACGATCCACAAAGTTGGGTATGAAACACTGACAGTTGTTGTTTTTACGTTTGTTTTGTCAGTCTGTATTTCTGGAGTTTGAAAGAAAAACATTAACTGGTTTCTTATTCCCTTTGGATACGGACACAATTCTCCCTTTAAGAGTTTCAAACTAAGGTTTTCGTTTAAATGCTGGTCATGTTTGATATAAATTTCAATATAATTTTTTTTCCAACCACAAGCTAAGATATTTAATTTTAAGACCTTATTAGAAGATAACAAGATAAACCACGAAAACGAAAAACAATCGACAGCTGTTTAGATCCCGATAATAACCAAGATCACGCACTACCTCCCCCCTTGAAGAACATAAGCCTATTAATTTGCCCGTTCATTTAATCAGCGCTGAGATCGAGACAATATCCCAGCTGCGATCTTATCTTCGCGAGATAACGCCACAGCCTCATGGTTCAATCCTTCATTTTCAGATACGAAAATATCTAATTAAATATACAGCTTGCGTTTAGTTGAGTTGTTTTCACGCCTAAAACTAAACTCTTTGCTTGTCAAAAATGTCGTTTAGCGCACGTTTTACGTGATAGGTTAGTTACATTTTAGTTCACTCTGCAAGAAAATGTCAACATTTCTTTTGATAGCAATCTCTCCCATGTGTGATGAAGTAATGAAACACATAATTGTCAATTAAGAGAATGATATACAACGTTGTCCTTCATCACAAAGTTATCTCAAGAGCACACGAGTCCGTCTTTGACCAGACTTTCGTCATTTCACAAGCTAATATAAAGACAACATAAAATTTCAATGTAAATGCCACATACCATAAAATAGGAGAACAAACCACAATAATAGCATCGGGACATTCAATTTTGTCGTACCGTTGGCCATAAGTCGACGAAATTGAATTGGAGCCCGTCCGAACGATCCTTCACTTTAGAGAAGTCTATAGACGAAGCCGCCTTTCACCAAATATATCAGGTATTGACTCGGCGTGACTTCACACAAGCTCCTCGGTTAACTGCTGGGCTTCTCAAGTGGCTCTTTCGTCGTTTCTTGTGTTAGATGACGTTAATCATGCGCTGCGTCGACCACCGTGTCAGTGATTTTTTGTAGCGTTTCCCCTTAGCACGAAACGTTTGACAGTCTTCAAAGTCGTTAAATAGTCTCCTTGGCATTTGATAATTGCCAGGTTTTAAGTACGGGGATAGGTCTTGCGGTTTCACGATAAAAATGTAACTAAATACTCATTTGAGGGTCCTAAATTTACCGTCTTTGTGATTATCAATGGCAGACAATGATGGCGTGTTGTCGTCTTAATCCTGTTTTAGGCTTGGCTCTTCCGGGCAAGAGGGATTCGATGGAATTGGCAGGGATTAAAGGGCAAACAAACACGAAAAACCGCCTCGTAAACAGGCAAGAGCAATACTGTTATGCATGGTGTTCAAGCAGTGAATTGTAACCCACACAGTAAATACGAACACTTATTGACGTTGGCGCAAAACGACACGTTACCTACCTGTGGATTTCTAAGACTCTTTGACAAATACTCAGACTTTTCGAGAAATTCATGTCGGCTGTTGATAAACAAGGTAGATTTCCCGTTCGTTACGTTAAATCGGAACTTGGGGATTTATTGTTTCCAACAACACTGACATTGACAGAGCAACATCAACGCCAACGTACACGCTAACACTTGGTTTCTTCAGAATTCTGCTTGATTACTTTAAAATCCTCTCAGGTTTGGATCAACGTTTCGTGACCATCAGGTCGTGATGTTCACGTAACGTAAGGTTCAGTCACGAATGCTACGTGAGGTGACGGCCAACAGTTGACCAAGGACTTACTGCTCTGTGATAATATTGTTTTTCCACAAGAAAATGAATGAAGCAAGTCCGACAGGGTTACTAATTTAGCAGGGTCCTAACCACAAAGACATAACTAGATTTGGTTGGGCTGGGCTTGGCAGGGCTGAGCATAAGTTAAGTTCACCAGACACACCAGGTCAAGTGAAAGTGAGCATGGCGGCCAGAATCCCGAGTGTTCCCTTACACATCTCGATAATCCATTTTCCAAAATATGATAATTGTTTCCTTTAGTATAAAACTACAAATGTGAACTGATACCGCCGCAAGCAACCACGCGCGAGTTAAACGTTAGCGCACTCGCACGCGCTTTTACGAACTCTCGCGCTTGCGAGGTTCTCTCTCGATATTCACGCGTGTCATTTCTTGCGGTCGCTCGAGCGGATCGTCTCCTCGAGGAATGACGCGAGCTGAAAGAACAGACCCCAATAGATCACTCATGCCAATTCAAAATTTCCAAGAAAGCCCTAAGGGAGCCAGCTTCTTTAAAGGAAGAAAACACGGGAAGGAGACAATTCGTAAACTTTAAAGCGACAAATAAAGTTGGCTGGTAGAATGGGAAGGCCCGTCCAGTTTGCCGTGGGACGCGATATTCTGCCAAGTGATCCGTTAATTTCCTGTTTACAATCAACCTGCTCTCAATGTTTTCAGGAATAGCTTCTCTGACACAAAAAGGGAATAATTATTTACTTGGCTGTTTATTCATTTTTTTTTTTGGTTAGAACTGGAGGGGAAGACAGTGGCATCATTTGAGTTCATTTTCTTTCCCCTCCTTGCTTACTAAGGAGATGTTCGTGCGAAAATTTTCCATTCGATAGATTTTTTAAAAAATTTTTGCTGCAGTCAGATAACGAGCTACCTGTGTCAGAAATGGGGGTCACTGACTTCACTTCAGACCTTAAGCGTGTGAAAAACTACCCTAATTTTGAAAAATTGCCGCACGTAATTCAGCATGGTCTACAGGGGTTTCAGTATAGTCAAAAATATCGAAGGTGAGTTAATGGAGGCAAACGGTCAAAGTCACGTGCACATTTTGTAGCAGTGGGTCTGTTGGGTAAGTAATTCTAAATGTTGTCAACATTTTCCCAAAACTTAACCCTTCAAGAGGCATTTGAAATCGCGGCACAGATAAACGAAAAGTTAAAAAGAACGAAATTTGAAGTTGCCAGATGATGTCTTGACTGGTGCATTTTGCAAAAATATTCAAACTTCTAATCGATAGAGTTTTTTTATTTTATTTTATACTAAACGTAGAAAATTGGTAAAGAAATTGGTCCATGAAAAGAAACTGAATACGGGTCACCGAACAGTCCACTATCGTTTTCATCGTCCATTTTTCTTTGATTACTTAGGGCGCGGCGCGCTCGATGCATTACGTCGCGTGTGAATTTGCGTGAGCAGTAAGGACGCGTCCTTAAGTTAACAACATGCAATATTTAGGGGCGAACCATTTAACTTTTGAGGGGGAGGTTGAAAGACTTCTTATTTATAAGAATTTTTTTTATCACTACTGACTAACAAGGCAGATATTATTTTCAGTCACAAAGCAGTGCAAGATTTTATTGGGGGGAGAGATTAATTATCCTCTGGAGGATTTTTTTTCACTCCAATAAAAAGTAACTATTGCAAAACAACAGAAATCTTATCCAAAAGATTCAAAAGACTCCATTAAGTTCATGGCAGCTTCAATCTGTAAGTCAGCATCATGGTGAGAAATATTACTTTCATCATATGACCATTACAAACACTAAACATGATAAACGTCGGGAGGTGAATATATGTGTCGGTCTGTCATTTTTCCAAGGCACGGCAACTTCATATCTCTCTCCATTGAATCTTAAGGTTTCATTAACTTTGTTGACTGCTAGCCTCTCATCTGGAGTCAGTTGTCTATCGACTTGAGGGGTAATGCCAATAGCCTACAGACATCGTGGGGTTGATCACGAAATGTATTAATAGTTATGAGAGGGATACTTCAAAAGAATAACATATAAAGGGGGTACAACTAAATTTTACTGTCGAAGCCAAAATCTGCGAAGTTTGGTGGTCGCAGGTGGTCGCAACCTCAGGTTTCGACCACCTCCCCCACTTTTCCAAAATATTAAAGTTTCCGAGTCAAATCAATATATTTGGAACTTCTCGTAAGCGACCGCAACCACTTTTGGAGCTAAAAGTTTGAAAATTTCCTTTGTTATTAATTTCCTGTAAGAGACCACTTGACCTATAATAGAGCGAAAACTGAATACCAAGCCTGTTGGAACTAGTACAAGAAACGGAAATTCCCTAAGGGTGAAGAACTAGATTTTTTCTCGAAATTAATTGCATCGGCATTGGCGCATGGATCAAGTCTCGGCAGTTATCATATTCTAATGAGGAAATATTTTGAGCCATTATGGTCTAAGCTCTCGTAAGCTACCACTTTCAATAAGCAACCACTTGGTCTTCACATTTTGGGTGGTCGCTCAGGGGAGGTTCAACGTACTGCACTTGCACAGTTTTGAAACGACAAGAATTGATAATCGTTCCAAACTACGCCACGAGGCACACTGGCGCGAATTTCAAACTTATAAGGGAATGGTCACTATTTTTCACCTGAGGGGTCGGTCGGAGGATTTTCGGCTAATGACAGTAGCATTTAGCTGATCCCCCTCTAAATGTTATTTCA
This sequence comes from bacterium, assembly GCA_965233585.1. Taxonomy (GTDB): domain Bacteria; phylum SAR324; class SAR324; order SAR324; family NAC60-12; genus CBDDTI01. Next base: position 800 of record CBDDTI010000469.1, on the reverse strand, counting down.
ATGAAGCGATTCACTGAAGCGATTTCCACTCATAACTATATTGACAAATTTCGTAATTCCCCCACGTTTTCGCACACAAATATTCACCTTTCGACGTGAACATTTAGTGCTTTTCAGGTCTTTTTAAATTCGTATACAAGTAGAGCTAGCTATGATGTACTTACAGTATAATGAAGTCGCGATTGTGCGGTCTCTCGATCCGGGGTTTTGCTAGTCTGGATCCAAATATCTTATGTCAGTTAACATACCAGTAATCTAACCATCGAAGTGCTTGGAAACTGCTTTTTAGAATATACCACTCTTAAGTTACTTTTTAGAATGCCAAAAGCCGTCTACCAAGTCCGCATGCGCTTGTGACATTTAGCGCCCCCCTCCTTTAGAGCTCTCTGTAATGTCTGGTCTCACTCTTTGTTAATCCAAAGATGAAATGATTCCCTTAAAATCCCCTGAGTACCCCCCCCCCCCCACCACTACCCCCGCTAAGGCGGGCAACAAAGATTATGGGAATTCGTTCCACGCCTTGAATGATTTCATTAGCTGACTTTCATCACGTGTCTATTAACAACAACAACATTTATTTATACCACAAAAAAAAAAAAAAATTAAAGATAAAGTAATACATTAAATTGAACCTTATAATATGGTATTAGCTGCCTATAATAACCATAGTGGTTACTGTAATACCTTGAATGATTTCATTAGCTGACTTTCATCACGTGTCTTTTAACAACAACAACCACATTTATTTATACCACAAATGAAAATAAAAGATAAAGTAATACAATAAATTGAACCTTATA
>CBDDTI010000468.1:0-5735 GCA_965233585.1 bacterium | reverse complement strand
AGCGATCGGCTGATCGGCTACACGCATAGACATTTGTGTTTCAAGATGCACCGTTTGGATCGTTACAGAAGCTATCCTAAATTCGAGACGAGCGTCTCAATATACTCGAGACTCGAGACGTTCAAAGAACAGCAAGAGGCATTGCTGGAAGTCCTTTAAGCCCTCCATGAATTAAGAAAACACGCAAATATGATGGTAAACAACATGGACGTACTAAAAGACTCAAGACCAAAATTCAAGACAAATATTTTAGACAGTTTCAAACGGCTTTGTTCAGGGCGGCTTTCATAAAAACAAAAGTCTTGGTCTTCGTTCGCTTTTATTCGTGTCCTGTCCTAGATTTGTTGACTAGAAAATTGGGAGAGGAAATAATATCCTGGTTTTCCTCCCGTAAGCGACTACCCAAAATGTTAAGTTTAGGTGGTCGCTTACAGTCTCGCTTACAGGAGGTAATCGCTTACGAGAGCTTATACCATGTTTAAGGTGATCCCTCAGAAATAAAATTTACCGATGAATTTTTTTGAAACTTTCACTGAATGTTCTCTACCAAGTACTGTTTTGAAAAATACAATAAAAATGATAGGTCACCATTTTCGTTTAAGAGATGTGATTGGCCAATCTTGCCTCATTTGTGCCTGTACTCGTGCTAATCACGTGCGTTTTTCATCGGTCCACGTTGCATTTTGCGGTAGCTCGAAACATACTTTATAAAAGTAATACTCGGGAAAAAAACTTGGCAGGTAGAAAGTGTCGAGCATATAGAACAATATCGTATAAAATTTGTGAGAACATCGCACTATTTGAAGCGACGTGGACTTAAAGCGTTCGTAGAGTCGTTATTATTGCGGTCATAATTTGCATTGCAGAGTAACGGATTCGCGCACGCTTTCGCCTATATCTTTTTTTCCTTCCGACAAAGTTTTTTAGTTTTCTTTTAAATTAAGGAGGATAATATGTACACTATTATTATGCAATAAAAAATATAGGTCACCATGCTAGTTTAAAAGAAAACGAACATTTATTTCGCAATTGAGCTAAGCTTGAGGGAAATTTCTTTTGTTGCGTACGTGCACGCGCTAATTTGCGCGCGCTAATGACGCAAAAATCGTGCGCAGTAGGGATGCGCAATGCAATACTGAGGAATCACCTTAATCGAAATTTTGCCTAATTAGAATATGGTGACTGCCGAGACTTACCACATGCGCCAATGCCGATGCAATGTTACGTTCATGTGAAAAGTCAGTTTCGAGGAAAAAATACCGCTTCTTCCATCGAGAAATTTCCGTCTCTTGTACTCATATATGTACCCGAGAATACTACAACGGTTACAGCACCTTATTATCCAATTTCCTCTCTATTATCTGTTAGTGGTCACTTACGGGAGGTTAAAAACAAAAGAAAATTTCAAACTTTTAGCTCTAAACGTGGTCGCAGTCGCCTACGAGAGGTGTTCGTTTACAAGAGGTTCGCAATAGGCCATTACAGAAACGTGAGAGGAATGGGAAAGAGTATGGTTGTTTTCCGTTTGTTTGAAAAACTAAGATATTCAAATGAAAGACCAACTATATTTTAGAGTCTTGACCACGAATAGAAGTATTTGGAGGAAAAACATAGCAAAATGGTAGCTCTACAAATATCACCCAAAATAGAGAGTTTGTATGGATTGGGTAGACAGGCCAAAAAATTATAAGGGTTTGTATGGAATTTTGAAACTTTTGCAAGGTTCCCATTTGGATAATTTTCCACAGAAAACTCTTAAACTTGGTCGGGTAGCGTTTCATTCATTAACATTTCAGTTTTAATGTTAAGTTTTCAATCTAATCAATATAAGAAACTCGCCCCAGTGCCCTCACGTTTCTGCAATGGGCTATGTAGTGATTTGGCCAAAAATCTTTTTGTATTTTGGAAAACTGGTCGCTGAGGAGAGGTAGTCGCAACCGGAGGTTCGACTGTATAACAAATGACTTGTAGCTAACAGAAAACCCCAGGTCACTCATATTATCATTTCAGTCTAAACATAAATAAACCAAAGTTCTGATTTTTCAAAGACGAGCGAAAAAATATGTCTGCAATTTTTATATAGGCAATGAATAGATTGACATTGTCCAAAGTTAAACATGCCTGGGAACTCAAATTTCTTCAGCTGGGACTGACTTCACACTCTGTGTCCTCTGTTACTCGAACACTTAAGAGAAAAGGCTGTTCATGCTCTGTTTATCTTAAGGCGACGCATCGACTTCAGCAGTTTGAAACCATCTCTTGCTTGCAAAATTTTTGACACAACGATTTCACCTATTCTGACTTATAATTGAGACGCCTGGGACTGGTCTCAATCAAATCAGACCTCAAGTGTACTTCACCTGCTGAAAAAGGTCACTTGCAGTTTTGTAAACGCGTTATTTGCAAGTGCAAATATAGCTCATTGTTGTTGCAAGGCAAATGTCAGAGAAAGTAGCTTACAAACCTTGAAATCTAAAAGGAGAGGCCTGAAAGGAAAGGAAAGGCCTCTTACCATGACGTGTTTGGTACGTGAACGATATTTCAGATCAGCTGCAAATAGAAATGGTGCACTTTACACGGTACTAGATGGGGTACCAACTCTCTTAGGAAACTCGGCTTGACGGCCTACAGGTGTCAAAGAACATTGAACATTTCTTACCCAGTTCAATAAAGGCACTTGAAACTCGGGCATGTAGGACGACACAAGCATGGTGTCCCATGCATGGCTATAGTATTACTGTGCCAAGTTTGAAAAAAATCTGGAAGGGATTGCCGTTCGGCCATGTCTCCTTCATGATCCACCTGTAAAACGGGAATAGGACGCAGAAGAACCTACACACTGATCAGAAGAGTAGCTAAGCAAAAGTAATTCCCAGTGCTGTGGTCCGCCCTCAAACACATCTCAGGATTGAGCGGAGGCTGCACAATGGGCTGACAAAACTTCGAAGCATATTGAGCAGCACTAGTTGAACAAAAAATTGACAGGAGGAGCAAAGGAATAGAATAGTGGAGACATTTAGATTTCAAAGGTCAGAAAAACCATTCGCGTGCTGGGCACTTTTTTCTCCTATAATGAGAAAGAAAATGAAAAATACACCTTTACGTTAAAATTGCAAAAATTGAAGACCATCCTTGATACATCGAACTGTCGGAGTCTTACAATATTTGGAAGGTGTTGAATAACTAAAAGTCTTGGCATTTCGCAACTTGTGCACTCTATCTCCAGCCTTGATGTTCCTCTCAAATACCTTAGAGCTGAATGTGAATTCGGCCTCGCTTAAATCCATTTGGAAAAATAAAAAGGATAAAATTAAGCTTAAAATGATCTTTTTAGATTATGACCAAGGAGGTCTACGAGTACCTAGTATATATGTTTTATTAAAATCACTGAAGTTAGCTTGGATCTCGAAAATACGAGGACGTAAACTTTATATTACGGTGCAATTATGGCAAGAAATTTCTCGATCAGATTGGGATACCTCAGTTCTACAAACTGATTCTCCTGTATTTCTTGGAATTAAAAGAATCTTTTCTTAAACCAGTCCGGCCAAGAACAAATTTCAGTCAACAACAAAGATATATTGATCCACGGTCACAGTATATTTTACAGGAGCTGGTTTGATCGCAGCATCTATCTCGTACGTGATCTTTTTAAAGCAGATGGCAAATTTCCCTTTTACTAAGACTGGAATTCATCGGGAAAAATATGATCTTAGATGCAGCCCACTTCTCGTCTATTTTCAAGTAGATTCTGCCATTCCTAGACACGTTGCAGAAAGTGCGAGGACAGAGCCCACGGACAGATCAGATCTCGATTAGACAGATCTGTTGTTTTAAAAATGGTATGTTTCAGCATTCCTCAGAGATATGCATAAATTTAACTAAAATGGAAAATGGAGACTATTATCAGCTCCTCATAAACAAAGAACCAATTGAGCTGAAGGCTAAGAGAAGGTACGTTTTTTTTTTCTTGGGGGGGGGGGAGGGGGAGCGCCTGGGGCCTCAGAGGGGAGGGTCATCAGTGAAAGTGAGTACCAAAAGGGGAGGGTCATACACCTTTTCCAGATTCTTTTAATGAGAATTTTTGTGACATTGCTTTCCATTTTTCTTACAGATTAAGTTTTTCTGTCCCCCTACTTTGATTTAATTTGATGTTATACTATATGATCTAGGCTACATATCTACAAGTGTATTATGCCATGGCACATAGCTGTCTCAGAGGACTCATGTCCTTTTCCGTCCGTATCGAGACGTACTAGTCTCAAGTCTCAAGTATCGTTTCTTCAGCTTCTTGCTCCTGTTCACTACCCGCTGCCTGATCTCCCGAGTCATTTAATTCTGAAGAGTTACTGCTAGATCCAACAATGTGCTCTACCCTGTCACTGTCACTGTTAGACGCTAAATTTGAGTCGGAGGCTGGCTGAATCAGTGTTGTTTTGACTGTCCTGCACAATAGAAGTCAAAATCTTACTGCCAATATGTGCCTTCACAACCCTCACTTTCTCATCTCTCTTTCCTTTAAATGCAATATTGTGATAAATATAAAGTTCAAGTTCACCTTCTCTAAGGGATGGCAACTGGTTTCTGTGCTAGAGATCTTCCCAGTCAATCTCATTGTTTTCTTGTTGCTTTCTTTCTGCACGCTTCCTGTCATTACCTGTTTGCCGCTTATAACCTGTTTTTAATGATGCTTCAATCATGAGCGAAAAGTTTTCTTTTCCAACAGAAGCCTGCCTGCCTTTTAACAGAATCTGGAAATGAAGGAAATACTTGTTTTTAAGAGTCAGATTTCGCAAAAATAAACAACAGCAGTGCTAGCGAGCCGGAGAAGGAAGCCCGTATTTTCCCTTCGATATTTTATGTTCAAAACTTTTAAAATATTCAATGTTTAATATACTTCCATATTCAAACTTCAGCTATAAAACGTAAATATCCAACACTGATTGTTCGCATTTTCTTGTTTCAGCTCGCGCACGTTCAATATCGAGATGTATTTGTATTCAAACATTTTGCGTTCACATGCGCAATGTTCTGAGGTTTCTACGGCATAGAACATTCCCCTTGGAACAAACCATGTGTAAGTAAGGGAAGGGTTGCACTTTTGTCAGCCACCTAAAGATGGGGGTCAGGAGATTTTTTATTAAAATTCCTTCATGCCGTTATTATCACCGTCTGTAACTAAAAGAGTTCTTATTTCAATAATTTCTTCCTCACACGATCCCGTTGAATGTCCATCTTATTTAAAAAGTTATTTTAGGTCTAGCTGTGTGGTAAAGATGCGTACAATATTTACGACTTTTGAGACCCTTCGCAATTGTAACTCTTAAACTTGATAAAAAGCAGCACCATTCTGTAACGATCGCGTGACCTGATACAGGCTCCAGAAAAAGCACTAAGGATAGCTCTTAACTGAATAAGAACACGTGTTTTCCGCAATACGCACTATCTTGTGTTTGTAAACATAGTATCGTAGCCTATCGCGTGATCAATTCAGAAGCGGGCAAAACACGTGCTTTTAGAAATACGCACAATCTTTGTTTGTAAACAAATTTGTGTAGACGATCGCGTAGTTAGTTAGGCTGCTCGGAAGCCTAATATTATTTCCTTGTGCCAAACACGACAAACGGTATTTTGGTAGGTTGCACTGAAGCACTGACTGAAGTGGCCCGCAAAGTCAAATAAAAACAAACCGTGTGTGGCGGCAATGCTGTGCAGATTCCCCCTTAGAGGAAAAG
>CBDDTI010000467.1:0-5400 GCA_965233585.1 bacterium | reverse complement strand
CCATACATGGAACGGGAAATCTTATTTCCAACGCAAAATTTGAATTTCTTTACAAATTTTTGCATTTCTACCCGTTTTACAAAATACTGTATATAGAAAATTTACAAAAGACTTTTCTGCATCAAAATAACTCTGTATCGGTTTAATCCTTCCCCTGAGTGAACTCACCTCTGTCTTCACGTGTTTAATTTTTCTCTCCATTGAGAGAAGCCTGAAATTCGGTCCAAAACATTCCATCCTGAAAATGTGGCTCTGAGAGAGTTCGTGCAGTGAAACGAAAAATGCGACTTATTATATCGATTTAGGGCCTCAATTGCGTGACATAAATAGAATTGGTGGTAAAACATCCCTGTCTTGCGTTACATTTTCTAAAATTTCTTCTGGATCGTCAGGCGGCAACACCATGATTGAAGCGTTTGCGTAACGACCCAAATTACGACTGCTAAGGTGACTGGAATAGCTACGGTGCAATATGTCTGTGTTATTTAAATTTAGATGAAGCTCTTTTCTTTGCCTTTTCAGCCTTGGTATCAACGAACCTTTTCTTGGCCCAGACTTTCTTGGGTTTCAGACCAGATGACGTTGCCACCGCATCGCCCCTTCCTTGATTCTGGGCCCCATTCCAGACTCCTAGTCCAAAATGCAATTCCCTGTCGCTGGAGTCTGCTCAGGTCTCCCATCCGGGACGTCAGAGCTATTGTCAAATGCAGCCGACAGGAACTGGGGAAAAGAGAACGCGCCATCGAGGCTTTCATCGGGGTCGTCGTTGCTCTGAAGTGTTTTTAAGGGGCTCTGACGAACCATAGTCAACTCGTCTTTTTTACCATAAAGGAATGGACTTGAAGTCACTCTGTTCGCGCCCATTGCTTCCGATTTAACTTGTCTGTTTCACAAATCGTCGGGGACGAATCTTCTGCTGAAAATGCGCAACGGCGGCAAGCTCGCGGGATTTTTTATTCTTGGGACGAAGAATTGGCGGCAATGAATTCAGCTTCTGTTGTCTCTCCTGTATCTTTTTATCGCGAGCATATTTACAGACAACTGTTAACAAAGAACAACATGAGTCAGTTTGAGGTGCAGTATAGCTCAGTATCATGAGCAAACCTTAAAAAAGTCAAAGCCCCAAAACACAGTTTCATTGATTGAAGACTGAATATATAATGGCTCTAGCTTTGTAAAATAAATTACTACATACGTGCAGTGAAACAGTAAAAGGAGTGATGTAGCTGGCTACGAATGCACAAAATTGTGATATTATATTGCGAAAGTCTGGCTAACTTTCAAACTCTGTAGTCCCCTCATGTATTAAAAAAAGAAGTTAAACTGATCGCAATTTGTACAGGTTATCAACTGATTTCGAGTGCAAATTGGAGGAAATACGTGTAAGTAAAATGTTAAAGACTAAAAGATTCCCAGTCAAACACCTGAAACGCAGAAACAGACGCGTCACACAGTGATTGATGTCTTGATTCTCGTAACATGTCTGAGAATGTATAGAAATGATAAGGAGAAAATATATTTTGGTAAATGATAAATAGTGGAGAGACGGTGGCTTGATAATAGACCATTTGGAATTGTCTTTTGCCTCTGTGTCAAAACGACTCTTCGTGTCAAACCATTCATAAGAAAATGTGTTTCCCCTGCATGTTCATTTTCATACAAATCAAATTTATTTTCATAAGAAAGGTTATTCACGAGGACTCGTTTTGAAACCGAGGCATAAGGGAACCTTGAGGTCATTCCCCAGTATTGCATTGCGCATCCCTACTGCGCATATTTTCACGCGTGATTAGCGCGCGCGCATTAAAAAAATGGCCGCTTTTTCTCTACGGCTGGACCTCGCCATAGATGTAAATCGTCAGTTTCTCAAAAACGAGTACGGTGATCTATTATTTTTTTCTAACGTTTTGAATTGTGTAATAAGTTTCTCTATGTAAAATAAATATGAACCAGATCTCAGTGTAGAACAAGAAACGATCGTCAGAAACATGAATTTAGCAAGCAATTAACAATTATTCACCGAAGTGGAGGTGAATAATTGTTTTAGTATATACCACAGACGATGAATAACTAGCGGCTCAAAGAGTAACTTTATTTGTGACAATATGCCGACAAAAGCCATTTTGTTTTTCTTCGGCTGCTCGGAGGTGAAAGGTACTAAGCTAATCACCTCCGAGCTAGCCAATCAGCGCGCGCGAAAAGTGCTATTCACTTGTGTGGTGTCTACTAATCGTGACTATAATCATGCTGCTATTATAAGGATTTATGGGGTATAAAAAACGCGCTGTTGCTCCTAAACCAACATGAGGATCCCTCATTTTTACATTAAAATTTAACTTTCTATCATATAAACAATCAGTTAGCAAAGTTTGACAAAAATCTCAGCGCAGGTTCTATTTCAGTGGAATGACCTTACAGCACTGGACTCCGACTCGAGTTGTCTGAGTATGAGCCCTGACCAGAGACACTGTGTCGTGTTCTTAGGCGAGACAAATTAACGGTACACTTACAGCGCCTCTCGTCAACCCCAATATACAAATGGATAGTGACTAACCGGTAGGGCAACCGGAAAAATGGCAGTGGGAGGGAAGGGTGGGGGACAGTGCTAGACTTGCATCTCATCCCCCCTCCCTGAACAGCAATACTCCTCGGAGACGCGACCAGGTTCTCCCGGTTTTTAGTATTTAATAAAAAAAATACAAAACCTACTTGCAGCGTGGTACTTTTTCCAAGGTACCTGTCAAAGCGATCACATCCTCGGATAAGTAATGACCCTATAAACAAATCACCAAACAGGCGTACAGTAAGCATTCAGTCATAAGAAACTATGAGGTCCATAAAAGTAAATTCAAAAATCACTGTACGTTTTCTTCTACTTTTACAAAAATATTATTCTTGCTTCCACGAGTCGCCCAAACATTTCCCAGTTCATCGTTCACAATCTCCACACCCTGCCCAAGAAATACAAAATGTTACAAGACGGAAAAGTTTGCGTGCTACCTAAAAGAGTTGTTTTGTGTTTTTTAGTGACTGCCGTAAAAGCCCAGTCCACGGCAATCCACATCGCATGGGGCCAATCAAAATAAACCCAATAAACGCAAAGGAACAATCATAATTCAACGCAAATATAAACCACAGGCGTCAACTGGTGCCTAGCGCGGGAAAACTGACAAGCAATCGGGGTAAGGTACAGGAAAACGTGCGCGCGCGTAAAGGGCGAGAAAACATGCAACCGGTGAAAGCGCGGGAAAACTCCTGTAACCCAACTAAATTTGTCTTGCAGTTTAGCATTGGTGGAACTCGTCACACGAGTACTGCAACTACTAAAATTAAGAGGTCTAATTGAATGTGTCCTGCGCATAAAACTCCACAGTGAAAAACTTTTAAATTTGTATTTCTAAAGGGGCAAGCAAAACCAAGAAAGCATGCTTCAGGAAATCAGCTATGAAGCTTGTGTGAGCTGAGTTCTGCTTAGTTTTGTTAATAATGAAATCATTTCGAATTTATTAGGGCTTTATTCTCTATTTCCCAAAACTCATAGGTCTTATAACCCTTCCGAAAATCATAGCTGACATTTTTTGGGTTCTCAAAACGACATTTTTATCCATCTGAAAACAACGGGTATCAAATTTCTCAAATAACGAAACTTCGAGGTGACAGTTTTCTCAGAAAATCGGAGAGGATTTAAAGCCTTTCGAACAGATAATTTACCAAACGGATCTCTTGAGCTCCTCGGACTCCATAAAATGATGTGCCCCTACAAAACAACTCACCTTTCCTACGCAGCTACGAACTTTTATAACGTTGGGGTCCGAACTCGGTGGCAAGGCTCCCAGACCGATTCTGTGAAATGACAGTGAGACCAAGTTACGATCTTAGTTCATCATCCATCTACAACCTTCCCCAATCTTTATAATTCTTGTTTTATTTGGGGTTATTGTCACAGCATCAGTGTCGTAGTAAACTGTTATTTGAAGTTTTCCTTCGATGTGACGCGAGTTTTGCGCGTTGCTGTAATCTGCAAAATGGCCTTTAAAACTAACGAACCTTGACAAAACTCTTGCAACTTTTGGCATCAAATCATAACACAAACAACCGCAAAAAGTGGTTCATTGAGACCAAAGCTGTAGTTTCAAACCCTGGTTTCAAAATTCTTCCACAAGCTCTTTCCTTCCCTCGGGAATTAAAGCATCCGGGAGTTACAAAGCCCCTTAAGCCAAGAATCTGTTCGTTTGCTTAATTCACTCCTGTTATAAATGAATTACCTTGTTACGTCAAATGCACTGTCAGAGCCATCAACAATGATTGAAGGTCGATCAATAAAAAACTGCCCTCGAGGAGTATCTCTCTCAAAACACGTAATCTTACACCAAACTTGCGGTGCTCACTTGCTCATCAGATTCCTGAAAGTGAACAAATATAATTTACCTTCTCAAACTCATTAATAATAAATTTATAATAATGTGATAAGTTAAAACAAAGAAAATCACAAACCGCGAAGGAGGTTTGGATACATGGTCTTAATTAGCATAGATTTTGACGATTTTACTTCTCCGTTTACTCCTTAGTTTTTGTTTCGATTGAGAAGATATATCAAACACTCGAGACTGTTTCATCGGCTATCCAAACACCTCGAATTTCGTCAAAATAACTCCGATGCGCGTCGTATTCTCGACTCTCTTCTCAGTGTATGGAAATGTGTTCACACACGATCTTTCATGTTTCATATATTGCCCGGGTATATTACCAAAACCATCAGATCAATTTTAAAAACGCATAAGCTTCACTCTGAAATTTACCTTCTATTAATGTCACAGTTCCGCTTAACTAATTTAGTCTTACTGTGAGACCTAATATAATTAATAAAGAACGCAGACACGTTTGGCGTAATTTGGGGGAACACCGCTCAGTGGTTGGCACGACAGACAACTTCCCATTGCGTGACAATTTAAAGGCACTACGAGCTGCAGAGCAGCAACGCGCCATGACAGATAACAACAAGCGCTACGAGCTGAAGCTTAGGCCGGCCACGCGCTATAATGTAGCAACATCGGCTCGAACCTAAGGCCAGCAACGCGCAAAAGTATACTAAACGCCGACCAATGAAGCCTCACTTATCTCCCCAGCACTGCTGGATCGGACAAGAGTATTGGCAGCTAGGTCGAAAAGCATAAAACTGAGAACGTAAACAAATACAAAGCTTGGGGAAGTCGCTGTGGAGACTTAACCGAACCAAAGCTAAGAGAGGTGACCCTAGTTTATTGAATATAACAAAAACAAACGCCCTCGAGGGAGGGAGGGAGGGAATTGAAATAGAGATTCACTAAAATGTGAGCAGTAGCTTAGGCAAACCTAAGAAAATATGACTTTGGACCTTGAACAAGGTCTTTTATAGCTAGA
>CBDDTI010000466.1:0-31147 GCA_965233585.1 bacterium | reverse complement strand
GAAGGATTCTTTTTTAAGGCAAACCCCATTGTTGGCAAAACTATGCAAAACCCGTGTTTCCTACATCAATCTACTGACCATTGACCTTATGATTTCAACAAGAAACCTAGAAACTCCGGTCAGAAAGATATGTGTCATACTTGGCACCTTTAAATGGCCCATCGTCATGTCCAATTGAGCAGAGTTTTTTTTTACAAGTAAAGATTTATATGAAAGTTGACCTGCACATGGTTGGATGTAGGCAGTTTGCTGGGGTGCGTAGGCTGGCGTAGGCATATTTTGCTTCATTTTGCGGCAGACGCCGCGTAGGCGACCGCGGATTCGACGAATTTTGCAGCCTGTGGGTCAAGATTGAAGGGTCTAATGAGTGTAGCTCGATGCGGCATGTGAAATTTCCGCTGTCCAAAAAGCACAAAACCTCTGTTCTTTGATTGTGATAGTTTGGTTTTTGAAAATGATATTTTCATTTTGGCTGAAAAAATGCAGTATTTTTTTGCTTTTCCATTTTGGGATGGTTTTCCAACATGTTTCTTTTCATTTTCTAGGGATAAGTTTTCATGCTAAAATTGAAACCTGGAGGGGGGGGCAGGTCAGAACCAAAAAGACATGCTGTAATTCCAACAACAAGTATCATGATTACAGAACCAAACAAAACACATACACACAGTAGTCATGCTTAAATTGAAACCTGGAGGGGTGGGGGCAGTTCAGAACAAAAAACATGCTGTAATTCAAGCAACAAGTATCATGATTATTGAACCAAACAAAACACATACACACTGTAGTCATGCTTAAATTGAAACCTGGAGGGGTGGGGGCAGTTCAGAACCAAAAAACATGCTGTAATTCAAACAACAAGTATCATGATTGCTGAACCAAACACACACACACACTAACCTGGAGGGGGGGCAGGTCAGAACAAAAAACATGTTGTAATTCAAACAACAAGTTTCATGATTACTGAACCAAACACAAACATACACACACACAGACTGCCAATGACCATCAAGCATCATGAACATAAATATATATATATATATATATTTATATTTAATCAAGGGTCATGCACATATGATACCAATATAATGTCACCAAGAGTCATAAAATCATAAAATACCACCCAGTGTCCCCGGGTTGTCATCCACTTGTGATACCACCATGCACACAAGTCATGAACATATATGTGATACCATTAATTTGTACCTGCAGGTTTCCTGGACAGGTGATGCCGTTGCAGCAGCCTTCAGCTGGGGATGGTGGGGATAACGTCCCTGAACAAGGGACTAGCCCTGAACAAGGGCATCATAAACCCTAAAATAATGGGCTTCAATTCCAAGACTTGGCATTCCAGGCCTTGGCAATTGAATTAAGACATAAATTTCAACCCCAAGACTTGGCGTTCCAGGCCTTGGCAATTGAATTAAGACATCAAATTCAATTCCAAGACTTGGCGTTCCAGGCCTTGGCAATTGAATTAAGACATCAACTTCAATTCCAAGACTTGGCGTTCCAGGCCTTGGCAATTGAATTAAGACATCAACTTCAATTCCAAGACTTGGCATTCCAGGCCTTGGCAATTGAATTAAGACATCAACTTCAATTCCAAGACTTGGCATTCCAGGCCTTGGCAATTGAATTACATAAAATTCAACTCCAAGACTTGGCGTTCCAGGCCTTGGCAATTGAATTAAGACATCAACTTCAATTCCAAGACTTGGCAGTCCAGGCCTTGGCAATTGAATTCGTACCCGTTCCAAGAAAAGGGTTAAACAAAAATCTGTCTCGTAGCTGGCAAGTACATACATACACCTCCCTTTCATTTTCAAAGTTGTGAGAGTTCACCAGGAATAACTACAATCTAGAAGGTGATGTTTTTTCATATTCTTATTTTCACAAATGAGTTGGATGACTATATGCATAGTTTTTTTTGTCTGGTGCGTGGCATTTTTGGGGCTTGGTGTGATCTACAGGTGTTCAATGCATATACATGACTATACTCATACACTTCTAGTGGATTGCATGCTCCAACCATCAGGTTCCCAAATGTGGTTGTAGGAATGGAGCTGCATAGGAACCTAAATACCGACTGATTTGACATTAGGATTTCAAGTGGCAGACCTTCAACAAAATTAAACAAAAACACACGGTTTCACTCATGGATTTGAAGGCATGATTAGATATGCATAGTTGTGACTAGTGTAACAATGGAACAGTTTGAATTTGCTTACTATGGTCTTTGCGCCAAAAGGTGTCGAACTTTAGCTGCTCTTGACAGAAAACACATTGTACCAACAGGGCACTGTTACTCTTCTAGATAAACCATACTCTTGGAGGGACATTCCATCATGCCTCTCTTGGTGATTTCCGTTCAAGGTTCCAAATGTCCAAGATGAACATGATTGTTTTTTGTTTCTCTTGGGCTTCAATTTCAATATGATGTTGTTCTTGATGATGGTTTTTAAATGTGGAAGTTGAAAATGAAATTCAGACTTGGTCATTTTCCAAGTCTGCAACATCTATTTGGGCTTGGTCTCCCAGAAATTGTTTTGGCACAATAGTGAATCTTAAATGCACTTCAAGACTTGGCCTCGCAAGTCTTGCACTGACAAGCATGATCACTGAGACTTTTAAGGTTGTTCTCGATGTGATGCAAATGAGTTCTTCAAAAGTTCAAGGCTTGAATCCAAGTCCAACCACTCATGTTTGTCTCAATTGGCTTCGCCTCCCAGGTCTTTCAAATATGATTGATTCATGGCAGTTACCATTAACATCGTTCAGAACTTGGCTTTATCAGTATTACTTTTTTGTCCTTTCATGACTTGGTCTTTCAATACATGAACATATTTTTTCAAGACTTGGCATCCCAAGTTTTGAAACAAAAAGGTAAGAGTTCACCCTTAACTTGTCCAAATGCATTGCGCCAAGTTCTGGATTTGATTGGACTTGGCATTCCAAGTCTGGAACTTAACTTGATCCATCTTGGTAACTATTTGACCTTCCAAGTCTTCAAGCTCAAGACTTGGGTTTTTGTTGCAAAGTTTTCTGCCTTGGCTCACCAATGAAGTTAGTCTTTGCGACTTTTTAAAAATAATAGGTTTCAACACTTGCTACCGCCCCGAGCCTGAAAACTTGCAAACAAGCTGTTCTGTAGTTTGATACTTGTTATGTTTCCTGTTGGGTGTCCGGAGTGGTAAAGATTGGTCTTGTGCTCACGACTTGGAACTCCAAGTCTGGAGCCCAAGAATGATATATTGCAATACTTGGCCTTCAAGTGTTCGAAATGATATTCTTCCACTTCCAATTTTTAACCCCTCCTAACATTTTACAACCATGTACTAAACTGTGTAACAAGCGGAAACTTTATACCTGTGTTTTTTCTGCCGTATGTGGGGCTGTGCCCGCATGATTCTTTACACATGATGCCATCTTAAAACTTGGCCTCTCAAATTTTGAAACCATTTGTTTTTTTTGCTTGCACATGCCTTTTACAAAAGACACAATGTGGAATTTCATGGCATCATGCCATCTTCAAGACTTGGCTTCCCCAGTCTTGAAACTGTTTGCAGCTAGTTTTTGCTAACAATAGACTGTGGACATCCAAGGCATGAACACGATGGGTTGTTTTTCAAGGCTTGGCATCCCAAGTTCTGAAACGTGACATTTTTTCAACTCATGTCCCTAGGTCTTGACAACGGTACCAATTGTAACATTCATCCAGATTTGGCATTCCAAAGCGGTAGAGATGGGCCATTGTGCAGCTTAAGAATGGTACATTGCAATACTTGGCCTCAAAGTGTGGAAATGAGGTTCCTGAGAAAATGGTTTAGCTTCTTAAGACTTTGCATTGGCTCATGCGGATGAAATTATCTAACAGTCAGAAACTTGCTACACTTCCCTTCCCAAGTCTTGAAACCTTTCGGGGTAAAGAATTTCAACATTAGACCCAAGTAAGAATTATGTCTTGCATGACTTCGTCTTCCAAGACATGAACACAAGTGAACATGATTGTCAAGAACTGGCAGCCACCACAGATCTGAAATCCTACATTTTTCTTTCAAGACTTGGCAGTACCCCAAGTTTTGAAATGTTACATTTTTTTGCAGCCCCATGTCCCCAAGCCTTGACAATGATTGCTCTATTCAAGACTTGGCTTTCCAAGTCTTGAAACTTTTCGGGGTAAAGCATTTCAACATTATAGACCCTTGCCAAGAATTACGTCTTTCATGGCTTGGTCTTCCAAGACATGAACTCATTTGGAAATATTTTTTCAAGACTTGGCAGCCACAGTTCTGAAATCTTGCATGTTTTCAAGACTTGGAATCCCAAGTTTTGAAATGTTTTTTTGCAATTCCATGTCCCCAAGTCTTGACAATGATTGCACTATTCAAGACTTGGCTTTCCAACTCTTGAAACCTTTTGGGCCAAAGAATTTCAACAGTATAAGTAAGAATTATGCCTTTCATGCCTTTGTCTTCCAAGACATGAACACATCTGGAAATATTTTCAAGACTTGGCAGACCAAGTTCGGAAATCTTTTTTTCAAGACTTGGTATTCCAAGTTTTGAAATGTACATTTTTTGCAACACCATGTCCCCAAGTCTTGACAATGACTGCGCTATTCAAGACTTGGCTTTCCAAGTCTTGAAACTTTTCGGGGCAAAGAATTTCAACATCAGACCCTTGCCACGAATTATGTCTTTCATGACTTGGTCTTCCAAGACATGAACACAAGTGAACATGATTGTCAAGACTTGGCAGCCACAACAGTTCTGAAATCTTACATTTTTCTTTCAAGACTTGGCAATATCCCATGTCTTGAACTGTTACTTTTTTGCAACTCCATGTCCCCAAGACTTGACAATGATTGCCCTATTCAAGACTTGGCTTTCCAAGTCTTGAAACTTTCGGGTAAAGACTTTCAACATTAGACCCTTGCCACGAATTGTCTTTCATGACTTGGTCTTCCAAGACATGAACACATTTGGAAATATTTTTTCAAGACTTGGCAGCCACAGTTCTGAAATCTTACATTTTTTCAAGACTTTGAACCCAAGTTTTGACATGTTACATTTTTTTGCAACCCCATGTCCCCAAGCCTTGACAATGATTGCACTATTCAAGACTTGGCTTTCCAAGTCTTGAAACTTTTCGGGGTAAAGAACTTCAACATTAGACCCTTGCCATGAATTATGTCTTTCATGACTTGGTCTTCCACGACATGAACTCATTTGGAAATATGTTTGAAGACTTGGCAGCCACAGTTCTGAAATCTTGCATGTTTTCAAGACTTGGAATCCCAAGTTTTGAAATGTTTTTTTTGGCAATTCCATGTCCTCAAGTCTTGACAATGATTGCACTATTCAAGACTTGGCTTTCCAACTCTTGAAACCTTTTGAGCCAAATAATTTCAACATTAGACCCAAGTAAGAACTTTCATGTCATGGTCTTCCAAGACATGAACACAAGTGAACATGATTGTCAAGACTTGGCAGCCACAGGTCTGATTCTTACATTTCTCTTTCAAGACTTGATATCCCAAGTTTTGAAATGGTATTCGTTTTTTTGCAATTCCATGTCCCCAAGTCTTGACAATGATTGCACTATTCAAGACTTGGCTTTCCAAGCCTTGAAACCTTTTAGGGCAAACAGTTTCAACACTAGCCATTAGACCCTTGCCAAAAATTATGTCACTGCATTTGTATGATTTCGAAAACATTGAGTAATCACAAAACTGATGCAAACAAAAATGCGCTCACGACATCTCTTGTGCATGTGGTCTTGCTGCGTACTGGTTACTACCCAAATATGGTATTAGTCAAATCTATGTATCTCAAACATAAGCCTTCATATCAAGGATCTTGAGTGTACAGCAGTATGAACCATATTGTAGTATCACAAGATTCGATATCCCAAAGACAAGGGTCTGTCTGCAGGTACTATGAGAACAAGCTACTGTGTAATCAGAAAAAAGTAAGCATAGTGGTACACTTTCTGGATTTCAGTACAGCTGGTTGATCTTAAGGTAATGCTGGTTGAAGAAAACAGAAACACATGACAATGAAAACATCTAATTTAAATGTTCTATTTTCAGTGCCTCTAAGTTGTGCTCTGCCACGAGCTTTGCCATGCCGCATTTTCTTCCTTGTGTATTTCAGGTTCAAGATCTGATTATGGCACACAAATAATGAGTAAGACTTGGGTCAGCCAATTCAGTCAATTTGAATTGCATGAACAGATTCTGTGACCCATTCCAGATCTTATTGCGGCGAGTTTTTACTGCAGCAGCAGCTTTTTGTACATCTGGCATCAAGTGCCATGGCTTGACTGCTGGTTATGTCTCATTTGTACATCTCACATCTTACTCTTTGTAGTGCAGTCTTGACCACATTTTTTTGCATCTCTATTATTGAATCTCTAGTGTTGCCATGGCTTGGTTTCGTGCACTGGCTGCCTGGCAAGTGAAGGAAATCTCAGCCTACCACTATTACAGAAGGCAAACGGCCCTGGTCCAGGAATTTCTGGACGAGGATGGTTGGGAGGTGGGGCAGTCGAAAAAAGAACGACTTAACAATTTGTGAATTGATTTGCATGACTATTATTTGTTGATTTGATTTGTTCAAAACTGTAGTGCCTCTTGTGTGCCATGCTGCAGGAAATCACAGAGGGCAACGAGATCTGGTTGGAAGATTGCTTGCTTGAAGGAGATGGCTCTGCAATGCAGTACCGGCTCAAAACAACAAGTTCCCTCAGTTCCGGCTGGCAGTTTTCAACGAGTTTGGAGATCAGCTGGTTCTTCGCCACAATGGGTATGGAAGGACTTGGGGGCCATCACCTCTGTTGAAGAAAACATGTTTCAATATTAATTTTGCTGTGAACTTGGGATGTACTAAACGAAAAAGCATGTGAGTTACCGATTGAATTTGTTTTTTTCTACCGCACATCCCCAAAATTGCTCTCAAACATCAGCCAGGATCGTGCTTGTGAAGAAGCTTGGAAGCCCACATGTCCAGCCTGTCTGTCACAAGAAGATGTTCTCCATGCAGATGCCGCTGAGTGGTGTGGTCTTGGGCAAGCTCGCCGTGAAGGACGAGAGTTTCACGAAGCCGAAACAGCGAGCGATGGACCAACTCATGACAAACTCAAAGGCTCCATGGACCATGCCTGAACGTCGGCGATGCAAGTGGACAGCTCAATTTCCTCGTCACCATGGCAAGGGGATGCCATTAATGGGGGCATCGTTGCGAAGGAAGGTCTTAAAAGACCATTCAACGCAGAAAGGGTTTCAAAGGTCTCTTGTGACTAAGATCCAGAGGCAATCAGTCCAGAATGGAGAGCAATGCTTGGATGGGAAAATGTTGAGCTGTTTGTGCGTGACATTGCCAGGAAATACCACACTGTTACTTCAAGTGTTCAACATTTCTATGCTGCATGTTTCAAATGTCAATCCAATGAATGGTTGGGTGTGTCATCTGACCATTGCCACATACGTGAAATATTTCCAGTTCAGTGAGAACTTTGAATTCCATGGTGTCAGTTGCTTGAAAAAGACTATACTTTTTTGATTGTAACATGATGCAGTGTGGTTCTCTGTCATCCCCAAACAGAATCAGAGTTTAAGGAGCATAAATTCAAAATAACTACATTGTGTTTTTTTTGGCGTGACAACTCTGGTCTGCCAAGGTGCCCTGAGTCTCCGGAATTAGTAAATTTACTTAGGGCCTTGATTTAGGTAATCCAAAAAAATTAGGTGCAAAAATTGACCTATTTTTTTAACGTCCTAATTTAATTTAGGTCGTAACCTAAATTTCATAGTGACTTTTTTTGCTTAAAATTCTGTTGTTTTCAGTATATTCACATGATGTTCTCAAGTCAGCTATGTGTCTTGATCTGACGAGTTTCTCTATAAATATTGTGCTGTTTTCAAAAATATCACTTGTGTGTGTGCGGTTGGCTGTTCAAAAGAACAAGTGGTTTGATGTGAAGTAACAGAAGCCATCACAAGTAAATCAAGCAAAGTGACAAGCTGCAAAGTCAACCAAAGTCAAAAACAATGGCATAAGTAACATCAAGAAACAAGGCTAGTTTGAGGTAAGCTGTGTTTCAACTGCAGGAGTCATAGCTCTCATCCTTTCTCCTAAATCTTCCCACACAAGTGAAAACCATTAGGCCAAACATAGACGCACCAGCAACCACCATAAGTCCGCAAAGCTAGTGAATTTAGGTGCGCACAAAATTATTGAAACTGTGGGACTTACTACCGTAAATTCAAGAGTTTTCCTTGTGTTAGTAAAATCTACGTATGTACCACAATTCACTTATGTTAGAAAAACACCTACTAACGTTTCTATGTTGGAATATCTAAAAATCAATGTAATTTCTGATGAGAAATTGTGATTTTGTATACGTGTTTTGTATGCATCTGCTTTGATATGTAGATGTTTTGGAAATGCGTTGTATGTATTGGATGTTGAACATTTTTAAAGTGTTCCATGGGTAGGTCAAAAACTGTGATTAGTTTTTTTTTCATATTTAATGGACTAATTTCAGGTGTTGTTGACCTAAGGTTTTGACTGAAAAATGCCAATAGCAAAGTCAATCCTACAAATTGATTGGCTGCCTATGTTTTGCATAATCTTTTGGCATATTTTCAAAACTGAATCGGACATAAAATTGCCCAATCCATGTCCCAAACCCACGAAGTTCCCACGATGATACCTACATCTTTCTGTGGTTTTGTCGTAGTTTTGTCATGAAACCACAGACCCACAGCAATCAATAAAAAAAAACAATTTTGCAAACCCTAAGCTGGGAGAAGTAGCAGAAGGTTAGGTCCTGCCACTTTTTTGTCCTGCCAGCCCTTCAAAAGAAACAAGGAACCAAAAAGACAAACCAAAAAAACAAACAAAACAGAAAACATGACGGGACCCAATTCTCTGCATCTTCCCCCGTTTTGGGTGTGCAATTTGTTTTGTTTCTTTGTATTTTGGTTTCTTGGGTTGGTGCTCTTTTTTGGTGGAATTTCTGGGTTTCTTGTTTGTTTGTTTTTGTTCTTTTTTGGGTGTTGTATCATTGTATTCTGCAAAAAGGAAAGACCATGCAAAGGCGAGACTGCGAAGAACAAATTAATCCATTGCAGGTGTAGAAAACACAAAAAAACACTCTCAGGCTGTCCCCTTCCGTTTTGTAGACCGCAGGCCATTTTTTCTGTAATCTGGACCCTTAATGTACATGTTAAAGTACAACCAGGATCCTAGCAAGTGACCACGTTTCTGGTAAAATTGAAAGCTAAACACTTTAACTCTAAAAAAATCATCAAAAAATAAGGTGTCCTTTTTATGGGATAAAATGTCACTTTAAAAGAAAAAAGGACACCTCATGTTGAGACATCCCCACCTGAAGGTTTACATGAACTTATTTAAGACCTATTTGTGATCATAAAAAAGGTAGTTCAAACCTGTTCATTTTGTTTGGTTTTTTCTTGATGTTGTTTGAACATTAGGGTTGAAGGTGGGGAGGCCTAAAGCTATAGTAACATAGTAACATATTATAAGTATAATCGCATTTATTTGTTGCATACTTATATAAGACCTTGAAGGGTTTACATGGGTTGGGTTTGGTTTTACTTGAGCAGCTGGGTCAAAATATCCTGGAATCTGTTTTGGCAAATTCAGATTCAGTTGAAGTCAGTGTTGTGCAAAAGAAGGGAGCTGGTTGGAGAAAAAATGATAAACATGTGATGCGCGTTTTCGATGTTTGATGAGGTTTGAATTAATTTTGGAGAAAATTTCTATGCAGTAGAAAGTGCATGAAGAGTGCAAAGGAACAGCAACATAATTTTAAGAGAAATTCCTGAGGCATTCCATTTTTTCATCATTTTTTTGGACACAATGGCAATATTTTCTTGTGAATTTCTTCTGAAATTCTGATGCATTCCTTTTGCATATCTATTGAAATTCTCCTGAATTCCTTTTACTTCTTTTGCATTTTTGTTTGCAGTTTTTATGCATTTCTGATTTTTTAAAGGAATTTCTTATGAATTTCTTATGCATGTCTTATGCATTTCTTATGAATTTCTTACGCATTTCTTATGCAATTCTTATGCATTTCTTATGCAATTCTTATGCAGTTTTTACAACTTCATACGTTTTGGGCAAAAGTGTATGCAGTTTTGGCAAAAGTGTATGAAGTTTTTAAAACTGCATAAGAACTGCATAAGAAGTGCATAAGAAATGCATAAGAAATGCATAAGAATTGCAAAAGAATTGCATAAGAAATGCAAAAGAATTGCATAAGAAATGCAAAAGAATTGCATAAGATATGCATAAGAAATGCATAAGAACTGCATAAAGATTTCTTAAAAATACAAAAGAAAATCATGAAATGTCACAAGAAGTTCATAAGAAATTCAAAAGGGATTTCCTGAAGGCCTGGTGTACAAGAACCATGTGTTGTGACCCCCCCCAAAAAAAAACAAGAGTCTATACGTGAAACCATAACGTAAATATAAAAATACATCAACACCTGTATTCAAGATAACTCCAAATAGTTTTCATATGTTTTTGCAATTTGAACTGCGGTGGAATACATGAGTCTTAAGAATGAAAGTCGCAAGCAACCTTGTATAGTATAGTTGAATTCCAAAATAAACATGTAGACAAGATGACAAGCTGAATGCATTTGATGATGAGATGAGGCATCTCATGAAGATTCAGGTGGCGTGTTGAATCTAAAAAAAACTGTTTCTGTAAGATAGGATTGACCAAAAGTTCAAGGGAAATGGTTTCAAACCAAGTTAACTGGACGTGACCCCAATATCATCTTGGGCAGCCTTAAAAAAGGGTTCTCAGGTAAAGTTCTTTTTTTCAGATATGTAAAGTTCATTGGAGTTGTTCCCAAGTAAAGTTCACTGGATTCCCTCTCGGGTAAAGTTCATTGGAGTTGTTTTCAAAAGCAAATTCATTGGAATTGTTCTCAAGTATAAAGTCCAAGTGCAGCCACCAGCGCAGTCTGAAGTAAAGTTAAGTGAATGCAGGGTCCCTAAAAGCAGTCTCAAATAAATAGAGTCCACTGTGCAAACACTCATGCCATGTAAACTGAATGCTAATAACTCAAGTAAACCCAAATGAAGGCAATGTGAAATTGAATCTCTTCTGAAATACCGTTCATTTGTTTTGGTTTTCCTATTGGTCCCATGTAAGTTCAAATGAAGAACTGAGCACCCCTTTTTCCCCACAGATTATTTGTTGTGAAACACATTCAAGTAGAAATAGTTGGACAATAATTTTCAACAAGTGTCCTGAAATACTGTTTTCAGAACTTGGAAAAGGGCAAGTTAGGACACTTGTTGAAAACATGTGTTAATCCCTTTCGCAAACACATGCATATAAACTCAGAGGGAAAAACACAAAAACCAAGAAACCGCAAAAGCCAACGAACCAAAACAACCCCAAAGGGCGAAGAAACCAAGAGCCACAAGAGCCACACACCATAAAAACCACAACAGCTACAAAAACTACAAAATCCGAAAAAAAC
This sequence comes from bacterium, assembly GCA_965233585.1. GTDB lineage: Bacteria > SAR324 > SAR324 > SAR324 > NAC60-12 > CBDDTI01. The sequence continues at coordinate 19,615 of CBDDTI010000466.1, read as the reverse complement.
ACAAAAACCGCAAAAGCAATTGCAGCACACTTTATGAGTCATAAAGACCAAAAGCCACTAAAGCCAAGAGACCAAATCAGAAAAACCACACAAACCAAGAAACCAGGCTGAAAAACAAAACGAACAATACCCCTCTATATTTGTTCTTTATCAAAGAGCATAGCTTTCATAGCTATGGTTTAGTTCTTCCTGCTTTGATATATGATTTGTTTTAATGTGATTGCAATCTGCCTAACATGTTTTTCATCCCAAACTGGAATGCTCCGCAGTCACTCGTGTAAATTCCAATGTAATTATCTTTTGTAAATTTCACTAGAAAAATCACACTTGATATAATACAGATACCTCATGTAAATCCCAATGTAGGTTCCCCTAAGTAGTTGTTTTTTTTACTTGAGTGGTCACTTGCTAAGATTCTGGCCTTCTTTTTCGCATCAATCTAGCTTACACGTAATACAGTTTAGCAAAAATCATGTGTTTTTGACAGAGGCTTACTTGTGAACATTCTCAACAAACAGCATATACTAAATTTGCAAAATTTTGTTAGCAGATTCTTCCCCATGTATCAGATGCATGGCAACTATATAGATAGAACAACAACAACAGGCATGTTTGATGCACCTTTGGTGCACTTTTCATTGTTCACACAATCTACTAATATTGGATGACTTGGCCAAAAAAGAATCGCAGTCTCCTCCCGATTAGTAAGTTTACTAAATTAGTAAAGTTACTAGGTTTGCAGTGCAAAATCACAGCAAATTTTGATGATTCTGTACAAACCCCACATGCAAAATGCTAACGCAACTAAATAGTTTTAAGTAAAAATGCAACATCCAAAAATTTAGGTCGATTAGTAAATTAATTCAGGTCGATCAGTAAATTAATTTAGGTCGTAACCTAAATTTGATTTTTTATTTAGGTGGAAAAATAAATTAGTAAATGTTTTACCTAAACTGCTCCCATTTACGTAAATTTAGCTCGACCTAAATTTACTAATTCCGGAGACTCAGGGTGGCTAGTGCCATTTCTCAGGACACCATTATCTTAATTACATTACCTATTTGGTCTTAAAGTTTCTTTCCAGTGGTCTGTAAAGTATCAGCTCCCGATTTCCAAAGTCACTACAATAATGACATCTGGAGAAATGGCACTAGCCACCCTGGCCAGTGCCATTTCTCAGGACATCATTATCTTAATGACATTGCCTTTTTGGTCTTTGAAGTTTCTTTGTCATTTTTCAGCTCCCGATTTCCAAGGTCACTACAATAATGGCATCTGGAGAAATGGCACTAGCCACCCTGGCCAGTGCCATGTCTCAGGACATCATTATCTTAATGACATTGCCTTTTTGGTCTTTGAAGTTTCTTTGTCATTTTTCAGCTCCCGATTTCCAAAGTCACTACAATAATGACATCTGGAGAAATGGCACTAGCCACCCTGGCCAGTGCCATTTCTCAGGACATCATTATCTTAATGACATTGCCTTTTTGGTCTTTGAAGTTTCTTTGTCATTTTTCAGCTCCCGATTTCCAAGGTCACTACAATAATGACATCTGGAGAAATGGCACTAGCCACCCTGGCCAGTGCCATTTCTCAGGACATCATTATCTTAATGACATTGCCTTTTTGGTCTTTGAAGTTTCTTTGTCATTTTTCAGCTCCCGATTTCCAAAGTCACTACAATAATGACATCTGGAGAAATGGCACTAGCCACCCTGGCCAGTGCCATTTCTCAGGACATCATTATCTTAATGACATTGCCTTTTTGGTCTTTGAAGTTTCTTTGTCATTTTTCAGCTCCCGATTTCCAAAGTCACTACAATAATGACATCTGGAGAAATGGCACTAGCCACCCTGGCCAGTGCCATTTCTCAGGACATCATTATCTTAATGACATTGCCTATTTGGTCTTAAAGTTTCTTTCCAGTGGCCTGTAAGGTACCAGGCCCCGATTTCCAAAGTCACTACACTATTGGCATCTGGAGAAATGGCACTAGCCACCCTGGCCAGTGCCATTTCTGAGGGCTTCACCGCCTTCAGTGATGTCCCAATAGAGGTTTGTCTGAAACTGAGGAGATACTTAGTGATGTCAATTGATTGTGCCCAATCTCAGGATTCAGTTTCCACAGCTGAGAAATGGCACTGCCCACCACCGCTAGTGCCATTTCTCTTTATTGAGTTATCTTCAGCTGCCTTTTCTTGAACTCTAACTGATGGTGGATAACTTTTGGCAGCACTTCATGTAGCAATTCATGAGAAATGGCACTGGTGGGGGTGGCCAGTGCCAGTTCTTGAGCATTGGCACAGGACCAGGAGGTTTTGGCACTATCATCTGAAGTCATTTGAGAATGATGACTTTCAGCACTTTTGGCTCAGAATTTTTCAGGACATCCCAATTTTGGAACTTGCCATGGCGTGGAGGGCAAGCCCTGAGGCAAAAGCCGCAGCCCAGAAGCTCATCAACTGGTCCACTGAGATGTTCAGTGGATCTGGCAGCCCAGAAATGGATGATGCAGTGGACTGCAGCTTAGGCCCCAGTATAGAAATATGTTGTTCGAGTGGTCAAATTGCATTTTCACCTGAGTGACAGTGTCAGTCGATTCACTGAAGGTACCTACCTGGTGAACCAGTTCGGGCAGAACCATGGAGCTTTTCGCAGTGACCTTCATGACCCGATGATTTGCATTGAGAGGGTGCAGCCTTCTTTTCAGTTTGAGCGACGTGCAGCAGCTCTGGCTGTGCCGGTGCCACCAGCAGAAGGGAGTACAGAGGAGATTGTCTTACAACCTTGGATGCTGGGCTTTGGACCAGATTTCAGCTTCAAAGGAACCTCGAAGAGTGTGTATGTGCTCAGGCTCGTGCAAGAGTTCCTTGAAGTCCCATACCACTCAGTCAAAAATCCCATTGGTGTCAGCTTCAAGAATCTGAACCCTGGGTCCAACATCGACCCGTTCTCAGTGACCATCACAAATGGGTACACCAAAATCATCGCCATGAAGCTCATCCTGGTTGCTGCCATCGATGTGTCTCTGACAGACGCTGAGCTGAAATCTCTTTACCCTTTCCTTGCAGCATGCTACGGGTTCAGGTGTGTTCATAAGACTTCAGGTGATGCTAAGGCTGACCAGTTCAATTGCCTTGCAGAGAAGTTCAGTGAATCATCAAGGCCAAGACCAGACCCAATTCAGTGTGCGTTCATGTTTCGCCAGATGAGACGGGTAAAACTTGGAATGAGGGGATTGGTGAGCTTATCCAGGAGTTCAATGGTGGCAGTGGCAGGGAACACAAGAAGGTTTCAGCCTTGGAGGCCTCTGTGATTAAGATGTACCCCACGTTGCACCAAGCAACACAGGACTTAGTGGCATATCACTGGTCGAACTTCGAGTCCAAGACTTCAGCCCTCACCTTGAAGATCATTGGCTCTGAGGTTCTGCGTCCCTTGGCAATTCTTGATGGTATATTTTCTTTTCAGGTCCAGAAACTTTGCTGTGTATGAATTTTGAACAGTTTTTTCACTGACACTGACCAAGGGAATGGTGCAAAACCCAAAGTGGACTCTGACCTGTGGAAGGAAATCCTGGCTCCAAACAATGACAAGCGACACATGTGGATCAGCAGGAAGGTGCGCTACTTTGTCCACAGGCTGGCAGAAGCAAAGCGTCTCCGGAAAAAGATCAATCTGCACAGCAATGCCCAGAGTTTTCGTGATGTTCGAGATGATGCACACTCATGGCAACCCTGAGTCTCCGGAATTAGTAATTTTACTTAGGGCCTTGATTTAGATAATCCAAAAAAATTAGGTGCAAAAATTGACCTATTTTTTACGACCCAAATTAATTTAGGTCGTAACCTAAATTTCATAGTGACTTTTTTTTGCTTAAATTTCTGTTGTTTTCGGTATATTCACATGATGTTCTCAAGTCAGCTATGTGTCTTGATCTGACGAGTTTCTCTATAAATATTGTGCTGTTTTCAAAAATATCACGTGTGTGTGTGCGGTTGGCTGTTCAAAAGAACAAGTGGTTTGATGTGAAGTAACAGAAGCCATCACAAGTAAATCAAGCAAAGTGACAAGCTGCAAAGTCAATCAAAGTCAAAAACAATGGCATAAGTAACATCAAGAAACAAGGCTAGTTTGAGGTAAGCTGTGTTTCAACTGCAGGAGTCATAGCTCTCATCCTTTCTCCTAAATCTTCCCACACAAGTGAAAACCATTAGGCCAAACATAGATGCACCAGCAACCACCATAAGTCCGCAAAGCTAGTGAATTTAGGTGCGCACAAAATTATTTAAACTGTGGGACTTACTACCGTAAATTCAAGAGTTTTCCTTGTGTTAGTAAAATCTACGTATGTACCACAATTCACTTATGTTAGAAAAACACCTACTAACGTTTCTATGTTGGAATATCTAAAAATCAATGTAATTTCTGATGAGAAATTGTGATTTTGTATACGTGTTTTGTATGCATCTGCTTTGATATGTAGATGTTTTGGAAATGTGTTGTATGTATTGGATGTTGAACATTTTTTAAAGTGTTCCATGGGTAGGTCAAAAACTGTGATTAGTTTTTTGTTCATATTTAATGGACTAATTTCAGGTGTTGTTGACCTAAGGTTTTGACTGAAAAATGCCAATAGCAAAGTCAATCCTACAAATTGATTGGCTGCCTATGTTTTGCATAATCTTTTGGCATATTTTCAAAACTGAATCGGACATAAAATTGCCCAATCCATGTCCCAAACCCACAAAGTTCCCACGATGATACCTACATTTTTCTGTGGTTTTGTCGTAGTTTTGTCATGAAACCACAGACCCACAGCAAACAATAACAAAAATCAAATTTGCAAACCCTAAGCTGGGAGAAGTAGCAGAAGGTTAGGTCCTGCCACTTTTTTTGTCCTGCCAGCCCTTCAAAAGAAACAAGGAACCAAAAAGACAAACCAAAAAAACAAACAAAACAGAAAACATGACGGGACCCAATTCTCTGCATCTTCCCCCGTTTTGGGTGTGCAATTTGTTTTGTTTCTTTGTATTTTGGTTTCTTGGGTTGGTGCTCTTTTTTGGTGGAATTTTTGGGTTTCTTGTTTGTTTGTGTTTGTTCTTTTTGGGGTGTTGTATTCTGCAAAAAGGAAAGACCATGCAAAGGCGAGACTGCGAAGAACAAATTAATCCATTGCAGGTGTAGAAAACACAAAAAAAACACTCTCAGGCTGTCCCCTTCCGTTTTGTAGACCGCAGGCCATTTTTTCTGTAATCTGGACCCTTAATGTACATGTTAAAGTACAACCAGGATCCTAGCAAGTGACCACGTTTCTGGTAAAATTGAAAGCTAAACACTTTAACTCTAAAAAAAATCATCAAACAAATAAGGTGTCCTTTTTATGGGATAAAATGTCACTTTAAAGAAAAAAGGACACCTCATGTTGAGACATCCCCACCTGAAGGTTTACATGAACGTATTTAAGATCTATTTGTGATCATAAAAGGTAGTTCAAACCTGTTCGTTTTGCTTGGGTTTTTCTTGATGTTGTTTGAGCATTAGGGTTGAAGGTGGGGAGGCCTAAAGCTATAGTAACATAATAACATATTGTAAGTATAATCGCATTTATTTGTTGCATACTTATATAAGACCTTGAAGGGTTTACATGGGTTGGGCTTGGTTTTACTTGAGCAGCTGGGTCAAAATATCCTGGAATCTGTTTTGGCAAATTCAGATTCAGTTGAAGTCAGTGTTGTGCAAACGAAAATTGATAAACATGTGATGAACGTTTTTCGGTGTTTGATGAGGTTTGAATTAATTTTGGAGAAAATTTCTATGCAGTAGAAAGTGCATGAAGAGTGCAAAGGAACAGCAACATAATTTCAAAAGAAATTCCTGAGGCATTCCATTTTTTCATCATTTTTTGGACACAATGGCAATATTTTCTTGTGAATTTCTTCTGAAATTCTGATGCATTCCTTTTGCATGTCTATTGAAATTCTCCTGAATTCCTTTTACTTCTTTTGCATTTTTGTTTGCAGTTTTTATGCATTTCTGATTTTTTGTAAAGGAATTTCTTATGAATTTCTTATGCATGTCTTATGCATTTCTTATGAATTTCTTACGCATTTCTTATGCAATTCTTATGCATTTCTTATGCAATTCTTATGCAGTTTTTACAACTTCATACGTTTTGGGCAAAAGTGTATGCAGTTTTGGCAAAAGTGTATGCAGTTTTGGCAAAAGTGTATGAAGTTTTTAAAACTGCAAAAGAACTGCATAAGAAGTGCATAAGAAATGCATAAGAATTGCAAAAGAATTGCATAAGAAATGCAAAATAATTGCATAAGAAATGCAAAAGAATTGCATAAGATATGCATAAGAAATGCATAAGAACTGCATAAGAAAAGCATAAAAAATGCATAACGATTTCTTGAAAATGCAAAAGAAGATCATGAAATGTCACAAGAAGTTCATAAGAAATTCAAAAGGGATTTCCTGAAGGCCTTGTGTACAAGAACCATGTGTTGTGACCCCCCCAAAAAAAACAAGAGTCTATACGTGAAACCATAACGTAAATATAAAAATACAGCAAAACCTGTATTCAAGATAACTCCAAATAGTTTTCATATGTTTTTGCAATTTGAACTGCGGTGGAATACATGAGTCTTAAGAATGAAAGTCGCAAGCAACCTTGTATAGTATAGTTGAATTCCAAAATAAACATGTAGACAAGATGACAAGCTGAATGCATTTGATGATGAGATGAGGCATCTCATGAAGATTCAGGTGGCGTGTTGAATCTAAAAGAAAATTGTTTCTGTAAGATAGGATTCACCAAAAGTTCAAGGGAAATGGTTTCAAACCAAGTTAACTGGACGTGACCCCAATATCGTCTTGAGCAGCCTTAAAAAAGGGTTCTCAGGTAAAGTTTTTTTTTCAGATATGTAAAGTTCATTGGAGTTGTTCCCAAGTAAAGTTCACTGGATTCCCTCTCGGGTAAAGTTCATTGGAGTTGTTTTCAAAAGCAAACTCATTGGAATTGTTCTCAAGTATAAAGTCCAAGTGCAGCCACCAGCGCAGTCTGAAGTAAAGTTAAGTGAATGCAGGGTCCCTAAAAGCAGTCTCAAATAAATAGAGTCCACTGTGCAAACACTCATGCCATGTAAACTGAATGCTAGCTCAAGTAAACCCAAATGAAGGCAATGTGAAATTGAATCTCTTCTGAAGTACCGTTCATTTGTTTTGGTTTTCCTATTGGTTCCATGTAAGTTCAAATGAAGAACTGAGCACCCCTTTTTCCCCACTGATTATTTGTTGTGAAACACAAATCAAGTAGAATTTTTTTGGACAATAAATTTCAACAAGTGTCCTGAAATACTGTTTTCAGAACATGGAAAAGGGCAAGTTAGGACACTTGTTGAAACCATGTGTTAATCCCTTTCGCAAACACATGCATATAAACTCAGAGAGGGAAAAGCACAAAAACCAAGAAACCGCAAAAGCCAACGAACCAAAACAACCCCAAAGGGCGAAGAAACCAAGAGCCACAAGAGCCACACACCATAAAAACCACAACAGCTACAAAAACTACAAAATCCGAAAAAAACACAAAAACCGCAAAAGCAATTGCAGCACACTTTATGAGTCATAAAAACCAAAAGCCACTAAAGCCAAGAGACCAAATCAGAAAAACCACACAAACCAAGAAACCAGGCTGAAAAACAAAACGAACAATACCCCTCTATATTTGTTCTTTATCAAAGAGCATAGCTTTCATAGCTATGGTTTAGTTCTTCCTGCTTTGATATATGATTTGTTTTAATGTGATTGCAATCTACCTAACATGTTTTTCATCCCAAACTGGAATGCTCCGCAGTCACTCGTGTAAATTCCAATGTAATTATCTTTTGTAAATTTCACTAGAAAAATCACACTTGATATAATACAGATACCTCATGTAAATCCCAATGTAGGTTCCCCTAAATAGTTGTTTTTTTTACTTGAGTGGTCACTTGCTAAGATTCTGGCCTTCTTTTTCGCATCAATCTAGCTTACACGTAATACAGTTTAGCAAAAATCATGTGTTTTTTACAGAGGCTTACTTGTGAACATTCTCAACAAACAGCATATACTAAATTTGCAAAATTTTGTTAGCAGATTCTTCCCCATGTATCAGATGCATGGCAACTATATAGATAGAACAACGACGACGACAACAACAACAACAGGCATGTTTGATGCACCTTTGGTGCATTTTTCATTGTTCACACAATCTACTAATATTGGGTGACTTGGCCAAAAAAGAATCGCAGTCTCCTCCCGATTAGTAAGTTTACTAAATTAGTAAAGTTACTAGGTTTGCAGACTTAGGGCAACGCATGCAAAATCACAGCAAAATTTGATGATTCTGTAAAAACCCCACATGCAAAATGCTAACAAAACTAAATAGTTTTAAGTAAAAATACAACATCCAAAAATTTAGGTCGATTAGTAAATTAATTCAGGTCGATCAGTAAATTAATTTAGGTCGTAACCTAAATTTGATTTTTTATTTAGGTGGAAAAATAAATTAGTAAATGTTTTACCTAAACTGCTCCCATTTACGTAAATTTAGCTCGACCTAAATTTACTAATTCCGGAGACTCAGGGAAATGTGCTGCTTGTTTGCACACTTTCGCCCGGCATTCGAGAAGGTGCTCACAGATGCACAGCTGGAAGCTTGTGAGTTGACGTTTGTCCGCAGTTACCTGGCCACTGAGATGATGGAGGAGATCCGGATCCAGTCCCCTGCAAGTTGGCGACTTCCGATTCTTGGCTGACTATGGTGTTGCAGAGGGGATGCTGGGGCCCAACTTGGACCTGCAGAAAGCCAACTTGGATCTACAGAAAGCTGAGATGGTCAAGGCCGTTGCAAAGCTCCAAAAAAGAAGAGACCAAGTTCAAGGAGTACCAGCTTGGCGTTGAAAACTTTCAGAAGGTCGGTCTGGGTCTACGTGCAGAAATGCTTGAGAAACAGCGTGAGGCTCAACGTGCTGCAATCAATGCCATGCAAGAGTGCAACTTCCCAGTCCGAGATCTTTCAGAATGTGGCCATGGAACGACATTCTATGAGGCATCAATCCATCGCTTTGCAGCTGAGAAGGGTCTGGCTGAGAACAAGTTTCTCAAGATCTACTGGCTCAATTTTTCAACCTTGGGGTATGATGGCTGGAAGAACACAGTGACAGCTGTGAAGGAGTATGCTGGTTTGATCGCAGCATCACCAGCAAACACATGCTTGGTCCTTGCATGCCCGACTGTTGGTGGATATGGCAACGCATGTGATGAGGATGAAATTGCGAATACAGCTGCCAAGATGATGGAACTTTTGAAGATGCCAGAGCACCGACTCGTGCTGCGTGAAGTCACTGTGATGTTTGACCATTCAAGTTATCCACCACAGTCATACCGACCTGGTGTACACAAGTTTTTCATGTGCAATCATTAGTGACTTGCAGGAAGAAGGTGATTATGTCAGTGTGTTTGCCAAGTCTGCAGCTTGGAAACGACAGGTGACTCCATCCTCCAAGGACATCACGGTGCAGATGAATTCAGTGAGGAATTACGTCGACCCTCGGCGTGACTTCAAGACTTCTGCAGGAGTCATGGATTTGTCCAGAGCCAGCAGGCGAAAGCAATGGCTGTCAGGCTTTTCTTTGCCATCTGCATGGCTACAGGGCCTTTTGCTTGGTCTTGGCCTTGATGGCTCAGTGGGCTGCTGCATCATTGACACCTTTGCCTATGACCACAGCATGGCTGAAGCCATCATGCGGCTGTCCTCCAACACAAAGTTGCCATCAATGCTTTGTGTCGGCCTTGTTGGGCCGAGGCCAATACTCGTGATCCAAATGGTGCCAACAGGAAGGTCGATGCGGCGAAAGTTGCGAATTGGCTTTGTGTCGCCCTGAAGAGGCGGCTTCAGGCTAGCCACAGAAGGCATCACAGTCGTTCCAAATTGGGAGCCATTGTCGACTTACGCAGAAAATCTTATCATGCCCAGTTTGAATTCTGCTGATTTCACATGCACATTTCCAAGTGCATCGAATGAACTTCCTCTCAGAGCCGCCTTCCTGGATGCGATGGAGGAGAAGCTCACCATTCCAGAAGTGCGGGATGAATGGATGAAGGTGGTTCAGCAGCACAATGCTGCTCTCAACAGGGAGGGCAATGCATACCGAGCTGAGGGTGAATCATCAGGGGCAGCAGCAGCAGCGGCTACAAGCACCAACAAGCGCAAGCCAAACATTATCAAACTGTTTCCTGCAAAAAGTTTCAAGACTTGGAAAGCCAAGTCTTGAATAGTGCAGTTATTTGTCAAGACCTGGGGACACTGAGTTGCAAACATGTAACATGTCAAAACTTGGCATGCCAAGTCTTAAAAGAACTATGTAAGATTTCAGACCTGTGGCTGCCAAGTCTTGACAATCATTTTCACTTGTGTTCATGTCTTGGAAGACCAAGTCATGAAAGACATAAATCTTGGTTATACTGCTGAAAGTCTATACAGCAAAAAGTTTCAAGACTTGGAAAGCCAAGTCTTGAATAGTGCAATCTTTGTCAAAACTTGAGGACATGGAGTTGCAAAATTGTAGCAAAGAAAAATGTAAGATTTCAGACCTGTGGCTGCCAAGTCTTGACAATCATGTTCACTTGTGGTCACGTCTTGGAAGACCAAGTCATGAAAGACATAATTCTTGGCAAGGGTCAAATGTTGAAATTCTTTGCCCCAAAAAGTTTCAAGACTTATCTAGTGCAATCATTGTCAAGACTTGGGGGCATGGAGTTGCCAAAAAATGTAACATTTCAAGACATGGGATATTGCCAAGTCTCAAGAAAAATGTAAGATTTCAGAACTGTGGTTGCTGCCAAGTCTTGACAATCATGTTCACTTGTGTTCACGTCTTGGAAGGCCAAGTCATGAAAGGCATAATTCTTGGCAAGGGTCTAATGTTGAAATTCTTTGCCCCAAAAGGATTCAAGACTTGGAAAGCCAAGTCTTGAATAGTGCAATCATTGTCAAGACTTCGGGACATGGAGTTGCAAAAAGATGCCGCAGTTCAAGACTTGGTTTCAGACCTGTGGCTGCCAAGTCTTGACAATCATTTTCACTTGTGTTCATGTCTTGGAAGACAAAGTCATGAAAGACATGAATCTTACTTATACTGTTGAAACTCTATATCGCAAAAAAATCAAGACTTGGAAAGCCAAGTCTTGAGTAGGGCAATCATTGTCAAGACTTGGGGACATGGAGTTGCCAAAGAACGTAACGTTTCAAGACTTGGCAGACCAGGTCTTGAAAGAAAAATGTAAGATTTCAGACCTGTTGCTGCCAAGTCTTGACAATCATGTTCACTTGTGGTCACGTCTTGGAAAACCAAGTCATGAAAGTTCTTATTTGAGTCTAACGTTCAAATTCTTTACCACGAAAAGTTTGAAGACTTGGAAAGCCAAGTCTTGAATAGTGCAGTTATTTGTCAAGACCTGGGGACACTGAGTTGCAAAAATGTAACATTTCAAAACTTGGCATGCCAAGTCTTAAAAGAACTATGTAAGATTTCAGACCTGTGGCTGCCAAGTCTTGACAATCATTTTCACTTGTGTTCATGTCTTGGAAGACCAAGTCATGAAAGACATAAGTCTTTGTTATACTGTTGAAAGTCTATACAGCAAATAGTTTCAAGACTTGGAAAGCCAAGTCTCAAATAGTGCAATCATTGCCAAGACTTGAGGACATGGAGTTGCAAAAATGTAGCAGTTCAAAACTTGGAATACCAAGTCTTGAGAGAAAAATGTAAGATTTCAGACCTGTGGCTGCCAAGTCTTGACAATCATTTTCACTTGTGTTCATGTCTTGGAAGACCAAGTCATGAAAGACATACAGTAAATCTTACTTATACTGAAGAAATTCTATACCGCCAAAAAAATCAAGACTTGGAAAGCCAAGTCTTGAATAGGGCAATCATTGTCAATGCTTGGGGACATGGAGTTGCAAAAAAATGTAACACCATTACAAAACTTGGCATGCCAAGTCTTGAACACAAGGTGTTAGATTTCAGAAATGTGGCTGCCAAGTCTTGAAAAACTTTTTCCAATTGTGTTCATGTCTTGGAAGGCCAAGTCATGAAAGACATAATTCTCGGCAAGGGTCTAATGTTGAAATTCGTTACCCCGACAAGTTTGAAGACTTGGAAAGCCACGTCTTGAATAGTGCAGTCATTGTCAAGACTTGGGGACATGGAGTTGCAAAAATGTAACATTTCAAAACTTGGCATGCCAAGTCTTCAAAAAAAAGGTGTAAGATTTCAGACCTGTGGCTGCCAAGTCTTGACAATCATGTTCACTTGTGTTCATGTCTTGGAAGGCCAAATCATGAAAGACATAATTCTTGGCAAGGGTCTAATGTTGAAATTCTTTGCCCCAAAAGGATTCAAGACTTGGGAAGGCAAGTGTGGCGAGTTTCTAAACCATTTTCTCAGGAACCTCATTTTCACACTTTGAGGCCAAATTTTGCAATGCACCATTCTTAAGCTGCACAATGCCCATCCCTACCGCTTTGGACTGCCAAACCTGGATGGGTGTTACACTTGGTACCGTTGTCAAGTTAGGGGCATGAGTTGAAAAATTGTCACGTTTCAGAACTTGGGATGCCAAGTCTTGAAAAACAACCCATCGTGTTCATACCTTGGATGTCCACAGTCTATTGTTAGCAAAAACTAGCTGCAAACAGTTTCAAGACTGGGGAAGCCAAGTCTTGAAGATGGCATGATGCCATGAAATTCCACATTGTGTCTTTTGTAAAAGGCATGTGCAAGCATACAACACCAAATGGTTTCAAATTTTGAGAAGCCAAGTTTTAAGATTGCATCATGTGTAAAGAATCATGCGGGCACAGCCCCACATATGGCAGGAAAAAACACATGTATAAAGTTTCCGCTTGTTACACATTTTAGTACATGGTTGTAAAATGTTAGGAGTGGTTAAAATTTGGAAGTGAAATAAAATCATTTCCAACACTTGAAGGCCAAGTATTGCAATATATCATTCTTGGGCTCCGGACTTGGAGTTCCAAGTTGTGAGCACAAGACCAATCTTTACCACTCTGGACACCCAACAGGAAACATAACAAGTATCAAACTACAGAACAGCTTGTTTGCAAGTTTTCAGGCTCAGGGCGGTAGCAAGTGTTGAAACCTATTATTTTTAAAAAGTCGCAAAGACTAACTTCATTGGTGAGCCAAGGCAGAAAACCTTGCAACAAAAACCCAAGTCTTGAGCTTGAAGACTTGGAAGGTCAAATAGTTACCAAGATGGGTCAAGTTGAGTTCCAGACTTGGAATGCCAAGTCCAATCAAATCCAGAACTTGGTGCAATGCATTTGGACAATTTAAGGGTGAACTCTTACCTTTTTGTTTCAAAACTTGGGATGCCAAGTCTTGAAAAAAATGTGTTCATGTCTTGAAAGACCAGGTCATGAAAGGACAAAAAAGTAATACTGATACAGCCAAGTTCTGAACCATGTTAGTGGTAACTACCATGAATCAACCATATGTGAAAGACCTGGGAAGTGTAGCCAATTGAGACAAACATGAGTGGTTGGACTTGGATTCAAGCCTTGAACTTTTGAAGAACTCATTTGCATCACATCGAGAAAAACCTTAAAGTCTCAGTGATCACGTTTGTCAGTGCAAGACTTGAGAGGCCAAGTCTTGAAGTGCATTGAAGATTCACTATTGTGCCAAAACATTGTCTGGGAGACCGAACCATAGAGATTTTGCAGACTTGGAAAATGACCAAGTCTGAATTTCATGTTCAGCTTCCACATTTAATAATCATCATCAATAACAACATCATATAGAAATTGAACCCAAGAGAAGCAAACAAGCAATTCTGTTCCTCTTGGACATTTGGAACCTTGAATGGAAATCCCCGAGGGAGGCATGATGGAATGTCCCTCTAAGAGTATGGTTTATCTAGAAGAGTAACAGTGCCCTGTTGGTACAATGTGTTTTCTGTCAAGAGCAGCTAAAGTTCGACACCTTTTGGTGCAAAGACCATAGTAAGCAAATTCAAACTGTTCCATCGTTACACTAGTCACAACTATTCATATCTAATCATGTCTTCAAAAACAGTGTGTTTTTGTTTAATTTGGTTGAAGGTCTGCCATTTGAAATCCTAATGTCAAACCAGTCGGTATTTAGGTTCCTATGCAGCTCCATTCCTACAACCACATTTGGGAACCTGATGGTTGGAGCATGCAATCCACTAGAAGTGTATGAGTATAGTCATGTATATGCATTGAACACCTGTAGATCACACCAAGCCCCAAAAATGCCACGCACCAGACAAAAAAAAGAACTATGCATATAGTCATCCAACTCATTTGTGAAAATAAGAATATGAAAAAAAATCTAGACTGGAATTATTCCTGATGAATTCTCACAACTTTGAAAATGACAGGGAGGTGTATGTATGTATTTGCCAGCTACGGGACAGATTTTTGTTTAACCCTTTTCTTGGAACGGATACGAATTCAATTGCCAAGGCCTGGAATGCCAAGTCTTGGAATTGAATTTGGTGTCTTAATTCAATTGCCAAGGCCTGGAACGCCAAGTCTTGGAATTGAATTTGATGTCTTAATTCAATTGCCAAGGCCTGGAACGCCAAGTCTTGGAATTGAATTTGATGTCTTAATTCAATTGCCAAGGCCTGGAATGCCAAGTCTTGGAATTGAAGCCCATTATTTTAGGGGTTATGATGCCCTTGTTCAGGGCTAGTCCCTTGTTCAGGGACGTTATCCCCACCATCCCCAGCTGAAGGCTGCTGCAACGGCATCACCTGTCCAGGAAACCTGCAGGTACAAATTAATGGTATCATATTTATGTTCATGACATGTGCATGGTGGTATCACAAGTGGATGACAACTGTGGGACACTGGATGGTATATTATGATTTGTGATGGTGACATACGTGCATGCCTCTTGGTGACACTATATTGGTATCATATGTGCATGACCATTGATTAAGTATATATATATAAAGACATTTATGTATATATTTATATGTTCATGATACTTGATGGTCATTGGCAGTGTGTCTGTGTATGTGTATGTGCGTGTGTTTGGTTCATAATCATGATACTTGTTGTTTGAATTACAGCATGTTTTTTTGTTCTGACCTGCCCCCACCCCTTCAGGTTTCAATTTAAGCATGACAACTGTGTGTATGTGTGTGTGCGTTTGGTTCAGTAATCATGATACTTGTTGTTTGAATTACAGCATGTTTTTTTGTTCTGACCTGCCCCCACCTCTCCAGGTTTCAATTTTAGCATGAAAACTTAACCCTAGAAAATGAAAAGAAACATGTTGGAAAACCATCCCCAAATTGAAAAGCAAAAAACAACTGCATTGTTTCACCCAAAATGAAACTATCATTTCAAAAACCAAACTATCCCAATCAAAGAACAGAGGTTACAAGTAATTAGAAGATAGCAACTGTTTTGCTGAGAAACAAAAGCTAATGGAACTATTCCGTTCCCTTTTCTGCAGAGTCTCAAGCCTCGAAGTTTGCATGGCCAAAATCCGAAAATAAAGGAGCTCCCCCGCGTAGGCACCGCGTAGGCGAAAAGTAGGCAACGCGTAGGCGAAAACTCTCATGACCAGGGATGCCCCCAAACATGCTCCTGCAACGAATATTATATCCCTGCTGCCAAGAAGCGACGGCAGAACCAGCGTCTTACACCTGCGGACTAATTTTTTCTTCTTTTGCTTCTTCTCCTTTTTCTTCTTTTTCTTCTTCTTCTTCAAGTTCCTCTTCCTCCTCTTCGTTTGAGTCATCTGCGGACTGGAAACAAAAACGCGCGCTCAACGTGCTCGATGCATTTTTGGCGAAATAGGTAGTTGCCTAATGTCTTCTCACCATGTAACAACCGATGAATAAGCACATGGCCCTCTTCCTCCTCATTGTTTTTAATGCGATCATTGGATCATGAACAGCTTTGTAAAAGGGTGCGCAATCATACGAAAATGTTGCTGAGACTGTGGGCGCGTAGGCATATTTAGCTAAAAATTGCATAAAACCTCACGCGCGTAGGCCTGCGTAGGCAACCTATCCCCACCCAAGCTTCCGCGTAGGCTGAAATTGTGCGCGCGTACGCGAAATGTAAGCCTCGCGTAGGTTTTTTTTCAATTCACTCGCAGTAAGTCTCACGGACTGTGCGGACATGCAGCAGAAAAGCGCTCATCCTGGGACCACCAATTGTGTACACTTTACAAAGGTTGGTAGTCCGGCAGGTAGGATGGAGCAAAAGCGATGGTGCTTTGAACCTCCAGCCCACGAACGGGCACTGGGGTCAAAGTCTTGCCACTGTACAGGTTTGGTGCCTGAGCGCAAAAGGCGGAGCTTGAGGCTCTGAAATGCAGAGCGAACAAGAGCCTCGCACAGGCCGGCGGGGTACTCCTTTGCCGCAGAAGTTCTAAAGCACCCTTTGGTGCGGTCAAATCCGGCCAAGACTGTCGTGGGTCTCTTCAAATCGGGCTGTTTGCACGCATGCAAATGCTTCGCCAATTTGGGCAGTCCTAAGCCTCTCAGAATCGTCGGTTTGACCGATGGTGCTCCATAGCGCCACTGCTCAATGCGCACCATCTGAGCCATCGGCGCGCGCATGATGAGGTGGCGGTGGATCAGCGTCCTCCAGATGGAAGCGTACTCCTCATTCTCGGGGATCGCTGGATGCTCCATGATGCTGCCGCCCCCTGCCCATGAAATCAAAACCTCCAGAAGCATGCTGTTCAGCATTAATCCAGAGCCTGTTCCAAGCTGGCAAAGCTCTTTGAAGGACAATCCGATGAGGCCCCAAGCATGTTCACATGAACGGAGTGGCCGAGGGCCTTCGCCATGGAGTTCATCACATGCAATGTGTCTCGCCGCCGTCCATGTCTCGCAAGGCGGCCCTGTCAGCCCTAACGCAATTGCATGCCCTTGGGCCAGAGCAATTGCATGAGTCAGGCTTGTTCCTTCCAGGATATTGCCAAGCTGAGGGTGAATGGCTGTGTCCATAGAAAGAGAGATCACATTGTACTCAGGCAGCAAAACAGGAGCTAACGTTTCAATCCAGTGGTGACAGTCAAGCGCTCGCCGTCTGCCTGAAAACATGTGCAGCACAAACAACGTAGGCTTCTCATGATATCCCATCACCACAGGGACAGCAGAAGCTTCAGGCCAAGTCAAAACCGGAGGTGTTACAGGGCGCAAAAGCAATGCTTGGTCAAGGTATCCCTGGGAAAAGGGCTCAAGAGTCACTCTCTGTCTGGAGTCGGTGGTCACAACGGGTGGGTCGCTCAAAGCAGCTTCTGGTTCACGAGCACGATCAAGCTTATCCAAAGCATTCAAAAGATCGCCCATCTCGAACAATTTGGCCACCTCAAAGAAAGCACGATCCATGCAAATCTGAAAATCAGGGTCTTCGGTGCCTTCAACAAGGTCAGGAAGCACAAATTGTCCCCACAGCAAAAAGGCCCACGTGGCCAAATGAGTTTGTTCAGTGTCCGCATCTGCAATGTCGTCCAATGTGGAGAGCCAACGGTGCATCAGGTGATCATCACATAGATCATCCAGAAGCGTGTCTTGGCACCATGTCAAAGTGACGGCAGTGCATTGGGCATAAACATGCTGCTGAAAATCTGGTGGTAGATCATCAGGATAACCACAATGACGCCACTGTTGCATCAGCTGAGCACGCTTCTCCTTCTGTTGAAGTTGCCAAACCGTAGGCATCACATCTGGTAAGGGACCTTCCACCACACTGGCTGGTAGACGTGAAATCCCACGTGCAAAGTCCGGCAGGCTGCATTGAACTGGAACATCAAGGGGTTGGAAATAGCGCTGCAGCACATAGTAGCAGCCATCAGAATGCTGACGACTCCAACGGAGATGCTGCTGCAAGCGCTGAACCGTCCAGAAGCAGCGGTTGCAGGCTCGACACGTGGTGTCATATATGTATCGCCGTTCCTCTGAAAAGATCTGATGCTTGCGCCAGCGATGAGCTTGAAGACCTTGAACTGAGCTAAATCCCTGCCCACACGTTGTGCAAACAAACGCTGTGGTTGAGGCAGAAAGAGGCTCTTCGGGCACATGGTCAAAAACAACACCTTGTAGCCGACATGCTTCATAGATCTGTCGAGTCTTCTGTTTCAAGTCATAGGCAAGTTGATCTTGTTTGACAACTCTGCGGGCTAGCCTTCGCACCAGGGATGGTCCATCACGTTGGTGATCATGCAGCCACTGAATCAACGTAGCAGGCGTGTCAACAGAACACTGGGCAATGCCTTGTGGGTCATGAAGTCTGAGCCAGTCAATGGCATGTCGAAGCGCACGACACCAGGGTGAGTGACCGTCCAGCTCATCCTCAGCCGTGATGCAGGTGATCAGATCTTGCGGGGCATGTTGAACCATCTTGAAGGCATACAAGAGGCGGTGCTTGGCCAATCGAGTAGAAAGAGTGGGCAGCAACCATCGAGATCGAAAATCATTAAAATGATAACACTCTACATCAAAAAACACAACTCAATTGGGTTCCCAAAATGATCCAAAATCATTCTAGACTTTGCATAATATGGTAGGTGTCCGAAGATTTTCACGATTTTTGTTCCACTCTAGATAGGGTCAAAAATTTACAGGATATTAAAACATCTGACACTCCAGGCCGCATTTTGTTGATGAAATTCATATCATGTTTATGTCTGATGACGAATATCCCATTGTTTGTTGATGAAATTCCCATTTTTTATGGTGAACACCCCACATTAAACCTCCGGGACGGCCAAGAAAAAATCCCGACAGCGGCAGGTGTCTTTTCTCCTATCTGCGCAGAAGCGGAAGATGCTGCCCACACTGGCCACCTATACCTCGGCCCCTTAGTGGCAGAAATGATGCCTCCAAAATCCACCAACATGACCGACATGACAACATTTGGAGTTGTTTTTTACTTGCGTAGGATTCAACATGATGAGATCTCCAAAATGGATGGTTTTTGTATGGCAGATATGGCTTAAGAAATTCTGGTGTCCTAACTGGCGGATCCGAGGGTTGAAATCATAGACCCTCCAGTAAATTGAGACCCTGGCAGATAGGGTTTGGAAGATTTGCACTAAAAATGGTCTATGTTAATTTACCAGAGGGTACATGTATTATATATATATAACTATACATACATATATATATATACATGAGGAATACGGATGATCAGAGTGACCACAACCAGCAATTTGTGCAATAATTTGTAGATCCTTTGGATCTTGACTTTGGGTTGCCAAAAAAACATGGAGTTCTCCGAAAAATCCATGTTTGTCGTTGCAATTTTTTGGAGTTTACAGGTCACTGATGTAGCCATCTATCAACATCAATTCACATCAGTTGATAGTTGATAATGATAAAATGGGATAATCAATGGGTTATACATTAACATGCTATTTTTGGAGTTCAATGTATAACATGATGATAACCCATGGCCCGATGATCCCCATTGACTCTGACAGCTGACATCTGACAGGTGATGTCTGCATGTTCCAAGCAGTTCCAATGGCAGCTGGCAGC
>CBDDTI010000465.1:0-10000 GCA_965233585.1 bacterium | reverse complement strand
AGACCAGACACGAGAGAGTGGCGGAAATCGAGCCTATTGTTCCAGTTGATTCGTGTGATAACATGATAACGATTGAAGATATTGTACCGAGTAAATGTTTGCTTTCGACCTCAACCCAGCCTGTCAAACCTTAACGAAACAGCGCAATTGTCCTACTTATCCCAGCTTTTCGTGACTGCGGTCATATTTTGAGCCAGATACTCACTAAAACTTGTTCCAACACTAACTTGATAATACTTTGACTTAAAATTCTTAGTAGTGGTCTCCAACAGTGAAACAAGACTGCGCTATACCATTTCAGCCATCTTTGTTGCACTTAATTACAATTACAAATACTTTAACGTTGTTCCTGCGTCCTAAGTTCAGTTTGTTTTTGTGACTTCCCATCATCTGTTCCTGTCCAGCTCTTTCCCAGTCTCCCCTCCCCTCTCGCTCTCTACCTCAGGCCTCCCTCTCACCTTGTTTTGCTATTGGATTGGAACTAGCTTGCAACTGAAACTAATGAATCCTCCATTGCAAGCTAGTCCCAGTCCAATACCGAGAATAGGGACATGGCCTGTTGAGGCTTTGTGCTTCTCTTCAGTTGTTTTATAGTTTATTATGAACAGTTTAAAACTGGGACGCAATAAAAAGTGAGAGATATTTTTGCTTCCGATGGACAAGTGTAGTGTTATTTGGATAGAAGTGTGTCCTCTAAGTACTGATTCTAATTTCCAGCTTTAGCACTCAGTAGCTTTTATCCTCCTACGCAGACCAAAGAATATCTGCCTGGGAGGCTACTTCCGGCATATCTGGTCAACGGAAAACCGTACAGTGGTGGTACCAACATCAGACGAAACGATGAAAACTTGTGTGTCGCACTATCTTGAATAGCGCATTACAAGATAAAACTAACAAAATATTGTCCAATGAACTGTCTACAAGTTGCTCGGGAAGTTTTCATAAATTGAAAGAAATCTTCGTTACTTTGTGGTTGGGCTGGATTCCCCGACGAAAAAGTGGTGCTACTGTGTATGAGAGAGAGGCCCTATTCCTCTTAAAAACAACAGTGTTTTTGTCTGTGTTATTTTTAGTTATTTATCTTTATTTCGGAAAATGTCGGAAAATGCCTAAAGTAAAGTTACAATTACATGTATTATTGACTGAGCTTTACATTTCATTTGAAGATTTAGACCAAAAAAACAAACGGCCCTTCAAATAGCATGAATTCAAAAATAATAATGATAATAAAAAGTATTGGAAAAAAATTTTTCTTCAAGATCAACAAGAGTTCAAGAAACAAAAAAAAAACGGAAAAGAACTGAAATAGGGCGAACACACTTTCGCCTACAACTAATAAACAGAATAGAAAACGTTGTCGATATATAATCGTTTCACTCTCATGATCAACATTGAGTTTCTCCTTATTGTTTTCCATACATTGTGAATAAATCTTCTTTGAAGAATCTGTTTCTCCATGCAGGCGATACCATGTGGTGAGCAAGTCCTACAATATCACAGACTACCAGCTTGAATGCGTTGCAACGGAGTAACGAGAAAGTAAAAATTGGACATTAATTTCCATGAAAGTGATATTTATTTTAAGTAAATAAAATGTTTCTGAAAGCATTAAATGCTGTCATAATAGTATGTACAAATTCCTTTGATGCCACATGTGGTCTATAGCAGTGGCTAAACCAAAAGCTGCCCATCATCAACTTTCCTAAACCATCCTTCCTTGGCTATCAGCTCTAAGTGTACACCACATAGCTGTAGTTCTAAGTTGTACTCGAGTATTCTAACAGGAAGCTTGGCGAATATTCACAGTTTATAGGCACTCTTCATCATAAGGAGGAAGTAAGCATCATTGTCTATAGAGGCACTGACACCAGCATAGTAATTCATGAATTCATCTCGAGTAATCTGGAAAATAGGAAAGGCAAATGTTTGCTATTAAAGTTCAGCACATGTATGTTTTTTAGACAAAGTGTATATTAATACTTTGCAGCTTTTTCTTTTCCATAATGTTCATGTTTAATAAAAACTGCTATTTACAAGGCCAAAAAAATATTTCAGAATACATAAAACGTAAAATGTCAGACATTTTAAAATTTAAATGAAGTTTTCATCATCACCCTGATCACAACTTCGTATACAAGTAAATCAAAAACGTTTTTTGATTCTTTTTCAGTACTTTTACACCTTTTTTTAGCATAATGCTTATAAGCAATAAACCGTGGCAAATCAGTCATTGTTTAAAATATCTTATGATTGCTACAGACAATCTTTTCCTGATCCAAATTCCACCATTTTCCCACTGGTTAGAGAGAGGCACTGTGAAGTTCAAGTGGACTGCCCAAGAACTTCAACAAGCATGTACAGACCCAGGCCAGTACATTAACCCTTTATCGCCTATGGCGAACAGCAGTTTTTTTTCAAATCAGCAAATAAAGACTCTGTGCCTGTGCGCAATATACCAGTTGAGAGCCACTGATCAGCTTGTTTAAGAATTTGAGTCAACAGCTATGTAGGAGGTGATCATGTTTGCTCTAAATTGTAAAACTGAAAAACTTCCAGCATATACATGTAACAACTCTCAAGGGTGCACCTTTGAACTATTAATAGCTCATTTAGCAAGTCTTGCATAGTTTCTTTGTGCATCTCAAAAAAAAAAAGAAACTTGCTGTGTGGTCAACCATATTCTGGATAGGAAGGGTCACAAATTGTTGACTTTAATGAGCAGATCTTTGCAAAGACATTTTTTGTGGCAAAAATTCATAGAAATCTATCGAATATTCACAAAGTTATGAAGTTATGTGCCAATTGGCACCCTCAGGGAGTTACGTGTTACCTATAGGTACAGTGTGTGTAATTACATGTACAACAGGTGCCAACACTTTGCAAGAGGATTTAACATTTTTATGTGGCTAAATGTAATTTAGGCTAAGTTAAAATCAAGCCAATGCTGGTCAGCGGTTGTCAGGGAATCATGCGCTTTGAGGTGACAAACGGGGTTTCTCGATTCACACATGTTGTTCATTTCTGCAGTGTGAGGTGCTGCTTGTTTTCAGGCAGCATTTCAGTCAGTTGTTCTACTTTTCCCCTCTTCCCTTCCCTCCCTCATTGGTGGACTTGGTAAGTATAGGGTTGGTAAGTATCTCCAATGACTTGGTCAGTGTGACGGTGCCTGGTGGGTGGTTGCCGCTCACAGAGTTGCCGTGGATGCCTGTGTGGCCTCCTCAGGGCTTGTGGCCCAAGGCTTGTTGCTCACCCCAGAATCACTGCTCACTTTGGCAGGCACCATCTCCATGCTCATCTATTGGTGATGAGTTTAAATTATACTAAAGACCTGTAGAAACTTTCTCCTCAAATTATGCATGACACAACTGCAGTGAAGTCTTACCGTTCCATCCATCTCGGCACTGCCAACTTCAAAAGTGTTCAAAAATTTTATAAAAATCTGTTCTTCTGTCATCTCCCCATTCTGGTATTTTGGATGCATCTTAACATTGTAAACACTGAAAAAAGTCAGTCAACAGCTGTTAAAAACTGTAAAGTTAATAAGATTACCAGAAAGAATTTGCCCCATGCACAACAAAATACTGTCTAATAAACTACAATGTACTGAAACTACAGCAAAAAATGTGTTACAAGTCAGTCCACAAGGAACTGTCTGGTGCAAACAGCCCCTTCTCCAGAAATAATGGCGGCCGAAAATGATCAGATAAGTTAAAATTAGCTAAAATTAAAAACGTATACCAGCACTAGAAAGAACACCTTTACTTAAGTAAAAGTGGAAAGTTTCAGCTTTTCCGGTATAATATCAGCTGAGAAAATTAAGTCTCTAAATTTTTCAATTTTTAACTTACATTTTCTCAGCTGATGTTATATCTGAAATGCTGAACCTTTGCAGGGTTACTAAAGTAAAGGTGTTCTTTCTAGTGCTGGTATACATTTTTAATTTTGACTAATTTGAATTACCGGCTGCCATTTTGGAGAAGGGTCTATTGTCTCTCAGCTTTATATATTAATTAAATATAATTCACAGGCCCTGACTGGTCAAATAGTCATCTTGAATGAGGATGTATCAGCATAAAATTTGGTCTTTTTACAAAACAAATAAAAAATGGTTGTTTTGGAAGAGCTTTTAAAATTGGTTTATTCAATGTTTACATGTATATAAACACTCAGGTGAGTTAGGGAGAATTTGAACATACTTAAAATACATAAATACAAAAACCAACAATATTCTTGACTTCTAAATTCCCTAAACATGTGTTGCATCATTGCTAGACGAAAACTATTATTACTCAATTTTCGTGTCTCATTACAGGGCTGTCAATAGGTTTCAATTCATACAATGTAGGTGTAGCCTTGATCTTCACACCTGTAGCAAACTTGTTACTTTTAATTATGGGTGAGTTGTATCAACTACAGGCCAGTTCACCTGTAACATCAAGTGTCCATCAAACATGCTCAGGTTATAAGCATTATGGCTGTTATTGACAGTCCTGTATTACTATAAGTACTTAACGACTGCTCTCAAGGGAAACAGCAAGTTTTGTTTCCCCGTCAGACCCTCAATGTTCCCCAAGGCGAAGCCGAGGGAAACATTGAGGTCAAGGGGAACAAAACTCACTGTTTCCCGCAGCGCCAGGCATAATAAGTGCTTTGTTACTGTACGTCCCAAATCAAAAGTAGAAAAAACTGTGAAGAACTCTTTATGCCAGCTGGCTCATAAATTTGCCATGGTTAGCCAAGGTTTCAAGGAGCAAGACCTGATCACGTACGAGTTGAAAGTTCATGTTGCTGTTTTCTTAGGGAGGTAGTGAGTTTTGTTTGTCATTGGGAATTAGTGAGTTTTGCCCCACGGCATGTCACACGTTTTCCTCCAATTAGAAAACGTATTTGACTTGGGAAGTGTAACAACACAATTTCACCAGTTCTTTAATGCTACAAGTAAGTCTCTTAATAACAATTACACCTACCCCTTTAGGTCCTCAATGGTAATGACTTGATCTCCAGTCTTGTCTAACTTATTAAATGCTTCAGCTATTATAGCTTTTCGAGCTTTACTCATAGGCGGCTAAACAAATGACAAGACAAGATTCAATGCACATCTTCCAATGATCCACGAAAACAACCATCAACAATAATTAATATTTACTTACTGGCCAGTGTTTGAAATTTTTTACATAGCAGAAGTTCAACATAAATCTCCACTTTGCCCAGACAATTAAGATTGCATAATTTGCATACACATTATAATCTGTTGATGTAGGCTTACATGAAGCACTAAGTATGCTATTAAAAAAAGCAATGCATTGTCTTCAGACTATGGGATAATTTTCAAAGCAGATGTTCATCAGTCCGCTACAAGTTGAGGTCAGTTTTTCATGCATTTGTCCTGTTATAGACAATGAATTTTTTCATAACATTGTCAAAGTAGCTGTGGATCCACAGCTACATGTACTTTGACAATGTTATGACGAAATTCATTGTCTATAACAGGACAAATGCATGAAAAACTGGCATCCATTTGTTTTTTACGATAACAAACAGTCAAATTGTCCGTTCTCGCTCGTTGCCGCATTGTCTAAATTATAAATTCATGTGTCTGTCCACTTATTGACGATAAAAATAAGCCAATGAGCACACAAGAATTTGCACTGTTATCGTAAAAAAGATATTTGATATCAAACCTACGGGATATCAAAACAAGTTTTGGGGGGCCAGCGCAGAGACGGTCGATACTGGCAGTGTCTGTGATTCAGCACTGGCTTCCATGTTACATACCAAGTCAGATTTTCAGTTCACCATTGAGCAAATAGCATTTTAGGAATGAAGGTTTTATTGTGCTAACAATAAAAATTCAAACAATAAAAAAGTTTTGAATCAAGCCACCATGTATGCACACCATTCACACAATGACAGATTAGCTCTTGTGAGTAAACAAGACAGTGGGTAAAATTAAATATGAATGCATGTATCTTTCATTATTTCATATTCTATTTTTTTAAAGACCATGTTGAATGATGTATTTAACACTGCAGTTGAATCAATTACTCTATGTCTTCAAAGATAACATAAACATAGTAATCAGAAATTTATACCTGCAATTTAATACGTGTTTGTCCTGTACAATGTTTATTATGTATTGTTATTAAAGATTGATCATAATACAATCAAACTTACTCTGAGTGCAAGGAGAAACTCGTCAAAGTCTATAACCCCACTACCATCTTTATCAAAGGCCGAAAACATCTCTTGTAATTCCTACAAAAATGTAATTACTGCTATGTGTAGTATTCTTCACAGTGAAAATGAATTTGTTAGTAACAACAACTTTTGGAACTATATCTATATACTAAATGACAGCAAATTACCTTAGGTTCCAGGTAAAGACCATAATCACGGATACCTTTTTTGAACTCATTAAAATCTAATGTCCTATTTTGGTCATCATCCATAATTTTGAAAACTCTGAAAAAGAGAAACAGAAATGTAGAATTGTCGTAAACTTTGATATGGACATGTACTTTGTAAATGTTACATTGTTCATTATAAAGGCCGATTTACACGGTATGACTTTGTCGCATACAACAAGCTTACGACAGGTCTACGACATCGTAAGCGAGTTGTAGGTCTGATTTACACGAAACAATTCGTGTTGTAGGCCTGTCGTAAGCTTGCTGTATGCGACAAAGTTGTACCGTGTAAATCGGCCTTAAGTGATCTGATTGGAAAACTTAATGGTGTGTATTGTACATGTATTGTAAGTTGCTAAATACAATTCCTAAAATGTATTTAAGTGTCTCCATTACTGGTGAACTGAAAGATAAGTTCCCCAGCGGAGTAAACGTATGACCATCACCGTTGCAGCGGAAAGAGGCTGTGACTGCCGAGTGAGGTTTGCCAGCATTATTGCAGACAAGGTATGTACTAGTTCTGTCCTAAAACTTCTTGACTGATTTAGCCATGACCACAAAATCAACATGACGGAAGAACTGGAACTGTATGTTGATGCTATGGGAATTAAGATGGTTTGATACAGTTTTTCCTTTTCCATACCTAGCATTTTCAGTTGGCATTTTACCAACCTTTCCTTGATCTTATTGATGCGAAAATTACAACAGATGTTGGAAAAAGATATATATGTGTATACCAAAAATGAAAATCGGTATAGTGTGAAGTTTGTCAAGCTAGATCTAAACAGCTGATGCGAATTTAGAACTGAAATTATGATGTGTGGCAAGGGAAATGTGCAACTTTTTCGTGGCTTCACTTGCGTACTTCATGGACAAATTTAAAAGTGTTCCAGTGTGTCAATGCTAATGAACCTTTGGAATGAGATTGTGGACATAAACAGGCATGCACAGTGCACATTTTATAAAAATATATCATGCTGTTTTAAAGATTTACAAAAAAGCACTTAAAATAAAAAATTACTGTAAATTTATTAAGGCAGTGATGTTGAGAAAAAGTCTCATTCTCTAGATCAAGAAAACACAAACGAACAAAACTTTTATGCTATCAAGACATAACTTCAAAGCACATTTAGTTGTCTTTTGGAGCAATTTTGTTTAAATAATGTTCTTTCAGTCCACTTAATTTCATTAAACAAAAAGCAAAAAGCTCAAAGGAAAGGAGATATATTTCCCCCTTTCTTTGTGCTTACATTTTTCCTTATGGTCATGTAGAAACAGACCACAGTGACAGTTTTAATCACAAAGGCTTGTATGATTATTATGCTTGGAAGTTTGTGCAGGTGGAAAGCTGTTTTTAGAAAATAAATGTAAATGTAAATTTAATGTAAAACACAGGGAGTGCTTATGTGATCACCCGAGCCATAAAGTGTTTGACAATAATTCAGATCGAATTGGAACTTGGAAATGTTGGTTTTTGAGGAAAGGGAAAAACTGGAGTACCCGGAGAAAAACCTCTTGGAGCAAGGAGGAGAATCAAAAACAAACTCAACCCACATATGATGCTGGGTCTAGGAATCAAACCCGGGACACATTGGTGGGAGGCGAGTGCTCTCACCACTGTGCCGTTGCTCCCCCTAATAATTTTAAAAATATCACTATGAAAAAAATTAAAGTCTGGACATCTGTAACCAGCTTGACTATAGTATGTGACCATTTAATCAAATTGTTCAACAGTCCTTTTACCACCCTGTGTTGATTTTTACCTTAAAGGTTGTTCCCAAAATGGATAATTCTGATCGAAGGCTTTAAAACCTTTCTTCTTACTTGCAAATGGACATGAACTTTTATATTTAAGCTTACATCTAACTCAACAATCTACAAACGGAGAACACCCAGACCAGCTTGACGACTATAGCAAACACAAACCTTTGGTAATCAAGCAACTTTAAATGCAGGTTTACTTTCCATGACAACTCATTGGCAGCTATCAGTTGGGGATGATTATGCCAAGAAACGTTTTCTAGTTTGTAACTTTGGATAGAATCAATCTTTTTTCATAGAATTTTTGTAAATGAAAGATCCCATAAGATCATTCTATCTGAAAGAGCAATAAACAATTTTTTGGAAAAATTATGAATTTTGGGGTATACTGATACCTTAACACTTATACACTAGATAGTGATTTATCCGGTGGATAGCGTTATCCAGCCTTAGAACAACTGCTTTCACTGTATTAGTGTCCTGAGCTGTGAAGTTACAGGTCAGTTTTCACTCTGCATGTACCTTATCACTAAAGTGAATCGGTTAACAGTAAAAAAAGTTGCCCGTTATAAGCTTACATTTTAACCATCAAGAAATGACAGGGAATAGCACAGGGGGCCCACACAATCTGTCTGGGTAGCCGATTGTTATTTTATAGTAAATGTACTAGATTTACCGTTTGCCTCACCTATAGCCGTAAATCGCCAACTGTGTATATAAATCAATGATAAATAAACGTTGAATTACCTTACCTGTGGTGTATAGTCGTCCTTTTGCCTCAAAAGCGGTTTTTTGAGCGATTTTGAATGAATTTGAGTTCGCCGTTGACTGTTCTTTATAATAGAGAGACAAGGGTGGAAACCTTGTTTTGAAAGGGTTCCAGCGCCGGGGCGATTTTCCCCCCAAAATCGCATCGCTCTGCTTTCAAACTTCGCAGCATGAAGGTCAAAAGATTCACGATTCTACTGACACTAATATAAAGATGTGGGAACAGAGAATTAACTCTGAAGTGTAAATTAAAGTGCTATGAGAAACCCATGAAAGACCCACTGGGCGTTAGCCCTAGTAAAGGGAATCAGGGAACCACACGAGGTAAAGAAAAATTTCTTTTGACCTCGGTGGGAATCGAACCCACGACCTCCGGATTAGATCTACCGTCACTCTAAATCGTCCCCTACTTTCTCTGTCCGACCTCGTAGCTCAGTCGGCAGAGTGACGGTAGATCTAATCCGGAGGTCGTGGGTTCGATTCCCACCGAGGTCAAAAGAAATTTTTCTTTACCTCGTGTGGTTCCCTGATTCCCTTTACTAGGGCTAACGCCCAGTGGGTCTTTCATGGGTTTCTCATAGCACTTTAATTTACACTTCAGAGTTAATTCTCTGTTCCCACATTTGTGTTTATAGTGCTACGCGGCACAACATTCATATGTACTAATATAAAGAGGCTGCAAGGGATTCAAAATTATGCTGCTCGCATAGTATGTAACATTAGAAAATATGATCATGTGTCTCCAGCTCTAAAAGGCTTAAAATGGATTCCTGTGAAATCACACCTCTATTTAAGAGATGCAGTTATGGCCTTTAAGTGTATGACAGGTCTTTCACCAAATTATTTAAGTAATAAGTTTATCTCTAGGGGCAGTATTAGTGGTCGAGCAACCCGTAATTCACAAAAATTAAATATCCCACTCTGTAAATCAGCAACCGGCCAGAGGTCCTTTTATTACCGTATTGTAAGTATTTGGAACACTATAAGCCCTACATTGAAATTCAGTCAGTGTGTAAGCAGTTTTAAACGTAATCTTAAATTAGACCTTTTAAAGGAGTTCTTGT
>CBDDTI010000464.1:0-6630 GCA_965233585.1 bacterium | reverse complement strand
ACTCCTGTGAAGAACACCACGCAGGTATAGCATGAGGGGTGCCTGCCTTTATACATCAGGGCAAGAAGATTTACCTTCGAATATGCCAGGTATTAGTAGGTATTACAAGATATTACAAGTAGGTATGCAAAGGGCTGGCCTGGAATCGATCCGTCAGAGAGTCATGTCGTATGATGCTGCAGTCCATTGCATCAGCTGGTACAGTACACACCTAGTAATAATACAATACCGCGCCTTGCGCATCTTTTTACAAACGTTTGTGCATATGTGTACTACGATGTACTATATACATATATTATCAATCTCAATGATATCTATATGTATATATACGGCATATGCCTGGGCTTTGCCCGGAACCGCAACCACGACAGGCAACGCATCAGCATCATCATCATCATCATAATCATCATCATCATCAAACCCTTGATGAAGATCTTCAAAATGTAGATAAAAGTTTAACGGGGGTGGGAGAATTAAACCCTTGCTGAAGATCTTCAAAATATAGATAGAAGTTTAACGGGGGTGGGAGAATTAAACCCTTGTTGAAGATCTTCAATGAACTTAGAAGTTTAACAGGGGTGGGAGAATTAAACCCTTGTTGAAGATCTCCGATCTCCAATGAATGTAGAAGTTTAACGGGGGTGGGAGAATTAAACCCTTGTTGAAGATCTTCAATGAATGTAGAAGTTTGACGGGGGTGGGAGAATTAAACCCTTGTTGAAGATCTTCAATGAATGTAGAAGTTTGACGGGGGTGGGAGAATTAAACCCTTATTGAAGATTTCCAATGAATGTAGAAGTTTGACGGGGGTGGGAGAATTAAACCCTTTTTAAAGATCTCCAATGAATGTAGAAGTTTAACGGGGGTGGGACAATTAAACCCTTGTTGAAGATCTTCAATGAATGTAGAAGTTTGACGGGGGTGGGAGAATTAAACCCTTGTTGAAGACCTTCATTGAATGTAGAAGTTTGACGGGGGTGGGAGAATTAAACCCTTATTGAAGATTTCCAATGAATGTAGAAGTTTGACGGGGGTGGGAGAATTAAACCCTTGTTGAAGATCTCCAATGAATGTAGAAGTTTAACGGGGGTGGGAGAATTAAACCCTTGTTGAAGATCTTCAATGAATGTAGAAGTTTGACGGGGGTGGGAGAATTAAACCCTTGTTGAAGATCTTCAATGAATGTAGAAGTTTGACGGGGGTGGGAGAATTAAACCCTTATTGAAGATTTCCAATGAATGTAGAAGTTTGACGGGGGTGGGAGAATTAAACCCTTGTTGAAGATCTCCAATGAATGTAGAAGTTTAACGGGGGTGGGACAATTAAACCCTTATTGAAGATTTCCAATGAATGTAGAAGTTTGACGGGGGTGGGAGAATTAAACCCTTTTTGAAGATCTTCAATGAATGTAGAAGTTTAACGGGGGTGGGAGAAATAAACCCTTATTGAAGATCTTCATTGAATGTAAAGTTCAACGGGGGTGGGACTGTTATATTCCCTAATACCTTTTTTGATCTTCTCAATTGAATGTAAAGTTTAACGGGGGTGGGGGGTTAATATTCCCTAGTAACTTTGTTGATCTTCCCAATTGAATGTAAATTTTAACGGGGTGGGAGTTTTATATCCCCTAGTACCTTTGTTGTTTTCCCGTAGGAATTGAAGGTTCAACGGGGGTGGAAGTTTAATATTCCCTAGTACCTTTGTTGTTTTTCCCATAGGAATTTTGTGAAGTTGCATCAACATTTGTTTGGGTGGGAAACCTCTACGCTGCAACGCGTTGCGCGTATGTATATATATATACATATCCGTCTATATCCATCTTTATCCATCTATATCCATCTCCAGCGCCCATTCAAGATATTCAAGGGAAAAAACACATTGGTGGAATGCAGGGCACCGTGTCAAAGGTCTCGAGCCGAGCCAAGTCGTCATCGCAGCGTCGGGCCTCTTCTGAATAAAGTTTGCACAGTTAAAAAGGTGACAACGTACAGTATGATAAGTATCAATTATGGCATATCGTTGCTTATGGTTGGTTATTGTTGGTGAATGTTGGTGATCACCAAGCGACAAAGCAGCGTCTGTAGGACGTATAGAAACTTACATCTTTGATGTTTCCAGCAAGTGGAATCTGGATGAATCTCGAAGTTCCGTGAAGTTCCTTCATTCATCCTTGAGAATGAAATCCTGGGAATTCCATGGAATTCCTGGGATTGCAAATGTCACTGGTGTGTGCTTCCCTGCCTCGAGATCACCGATTGCATTTTGGGCTTTGAAAAATAATTCAGCCTCCGTCAGCGCCTGGCGCAGTTTTGAAATCCCGACTGTCACGTGAAGCTTCAGGATCTTCAGGACGGAAATTACGCAGAAGGGGAAAAGATGGAAAAAGGATGGAAAAGGCAAAAATGGTGAACTCACGTGAAGGCTACCAAATGCTACCAATATCTTCACGTCCGAGAGGGACACTGACACAACATATGTTTGCCCCTTGGCCTAGTTTTCCTATTTGATTCATGTTGATTCCCTGGCTTGTGGGACGGATCTTGATCAAGTTTCAGAAGAGAAGGCTGAGCGCTTCAGAGGTCATCTGGCTTTATTTGGATCAATCTGTGCGTTTTGCTGCAATTCAAAGTACCAGTAAAATCCAGTGAAAATTAGATGAGGATAGTCGAATCGTTATATCCTGCGATACATCACCAGGATTTTCTGCCTGCAACTGGGTGGTCAAGACCTTTAGCCAACCTGACAGGTTGGTCTTGCTGATCCCCGATCATCGTTGAAGAAGCATAGAACGTATTTGAGCAATGTAGAGCTTTTAGATCTATGCATCTATCTATCCATCTATCTATCCATCCCTCCCCTCCATCCCTTCATTCATCTATCCATCGACCTATTCAATTAAGTCTGCTCTGATTGCGGTAATTGGGTGCAAAACACCGAACAGTGAACAAATCGGATTCGACCAGCGTCGTAGAATGCGCACTCGCAACATGAACTGTTTTGACTTTTGACTTCACTGTCCCTTCACCCACAAATGTGACAAACTTGCTGCTTGAAAAATGGTGGAGCAGTTGCGTACTGCAAACAAGCCGCTATTTCGATGCTTGGTGCTCCTGGTGCAGTTTTTTCTTTGAGACTACGAGCGCCATCAGTGCCAGTGCAAGAAGTGTGCACAAACCCATCAAACCCACAAATATGCCTTACAGATCTTTACAGTAGGAAGATGCATGAAGATGCAAGGTTTTTGTACCTAGCGACATGACACTGAGTAGGCTCTCATCCTACTTTCTCATAGCAATTCGACAAACAGGATAGATTATGAGCATGGGAAATCAATCAAAGGGCTCTATACGGTGAAGCACTGCTACAGTAGCGCCCCAAGCATATTGACTAGCCATTGGCTTTAGCTTCATCTTCAAAACAACAAGACTCAACTTTAAAATACTTTGAACGCATTTGTGAGATCTTGTGAGTTCCAAAAATATCTCTGTAACTGTCTGGTCAAGAATGCGCCGACAAGCCAGCTCCTTGCACGCCTCAATATCAATTGCAGCGCTGCAGGTGCTCTGGATGCATCTGATGTTCATTTCCATACCTACGATATCCGTCGATTCTAGTTTTTAGCTTAGAATGCAAAATCGATCCAAGTTCCTTTTAGGATGCTTCACACTAGCCAGTGCATCTCAATGCACTTCAACACAAGCTTGTTCAACCTTCAGGCCTTTTCTGACCAGGGCAGTTGCCACTTAGCTAGGGAGGGTACCAGGTGCTTTCTCCGTCACTGCTGCGTATTCGCAAAGTGCAGTTCGCCTCCAGAAAAAAATCAGAAAGCTGGAAGGCTGCCGCGCAAATACCTAACGAAGGAAAAATGACCCTTTGAGACGCAAGAATCTGCAGAAAGCCTGGTGAAGCAATTAAGTCAAACAAAAGTCAACAATTCAAACATCTTAGTCGGCAGGCAAATGGGGCTAATACCGTTTTGGGAGAAAGGATGGCCTGAGGCCTCGGACAACTTTTGAGCGAATGTGAACAGCATTGAAAAATTGTGAAATAAGGTAAAGAGCGAGTGCAGAAAGTCAGTGAAACTGCGAATCTGTGTGAGATGCATCCTCTTTCATCCTCTTATCTATTCGGTCATATTTGATCGCATTCGATCGCATTCGCCTCATCCTCCACCGCTTCGACTTTTTTAAAGCAGCGTAGGGGCAGCTTCACCATGCCAGCACCCCGAACCGCCTGGAGCCGAATACGTTCCGAAGGCCACTGCGATGCTATCGTATGCCGTATGCATGTTTCTTCTGTTTCTTCAAATGAATCATTTTAAATCATTTTGAACATATCGAAATTATTTGAACACAAAAGAACACACTTGAAGAGCACACCACAAGTGTGCCGCTCCAATCGTTGACCCTCCTTGAGGCCAATCATGACCCAGATCTCGATCACCTTCATTGTTCACTTGCCCCATAGCCTCCGGGTCTGAGTGCCAAAGGTTATCTCGATCTAGGACAACCTCAAGACGCCAGTTTGAATCGAACACAGCTGGATGATTGAAGGATAAAGTGTTTTGTAGCCTTTACATGCCTTTACAACCTTCAATCCTTTCCAAACGAATCTACTTAAAACGGTGATTTTTTTCAAGTATATAGATATGTACCATATTATACAATATTATATAATATAATATGTATATATTGGAGATAAGGATGAGGGGGTATGAAGCTGTGACGTGAACCATTTTTTCAAAAGAAGGGCCCCATCCTGAATAGCACTCGGGCAATTTCAGTGTACGGCGTTTCCTTCATTGCAGCAGTGCTCTTCCAAGACAAGAACAAAAAAAACTTCGGTGGTATCCCCAACAGCCGCAGCGTTATATTTTTACAAATCTTTCTGAAGCGTGCTGCGAAGCCAAGCGCTGGAAACACCTCTGGGTATCCGTGAATTAAATGAACCTGACCTGGCTTGGCTTCTGCAAACTTCTCCGGAGCCTGTTGAGCCTGACTTGGCTTTGCACCAAGGCTCCGGAACCTTCTCCGAAGCCTTGTTGAACCTGACCTGGCTCTGCACCAAGCCTCCCAGACCTTCTCCGGAACCTTCTCCCAAACCCTCTATTGAACCTGACCTGGCTCTGCACCAAAGCCTCCCGGAACCTTCTCCACAACCTTCTCCCAAACCCTCGTTGAAAGCCTCCCAGACCTTCTCCGGAACCTTCTCCGGAACCCTGTTGAACCTGACCTGGCGCTTGCACCAGTGCACACCAGAGCTATTCTGGGCTGAAGACCCCATTAGCTTACGCTGTTGGGGAAAAAGGACCAAAAATGACCAAAGTCTTTTGCACATGAACTGAGCCGATGCTGCCACACACCATCAAACACACTCAAACGTCACTTCTTCCACTTCTTTCCGAAATGCAGCTGCGACGCACTGCACATCTGCCAGCCACCTCAGACTACGGATGTCTCAGATCCAAGGATGGGGCGTCTGCCAGAGATGAGTTGCTGCGCAGGAATCATTATATTGGGAGTGTGTAAAAATCCCGAGCCCTTTCATATGGTTTTTCCACACGTAATAAAATTTCATTGCAAACAAGGGTTGAACTATTTCCAAGGGTCAAGAGATCATGGGTATTCATGGGTTATGGGTAGAAATTTCGTTTTTGAACATCTTTTGACAAAAAATATTTTGAAAAAAAATATTTTAAATTTTTATTCCAATACCTTGAAAATGACCCACTGAATGTTTTAAACCTGATTTTGGACATAATTTATGGGTAGAAATTTTATTTTTGAACATCTTCTGACAAAAAATATTTTGCAAAAAAAATATTCTAAATTTTTATTCCAATACCTTGACAATGACCCACTGAATGTTTTAAACCTGATTTTGAACATAATTTATGGGTAGAAATTTTATTTTTGAACATCTTCTGACAAAAAATATTTTGCAAAAAAAAATATTCCAAATTTTTATTCCAATACCTTGAAAATGACCCACTGAATGTTTTAAACCTGATTTTGGACATAATTCATCGGTAGAAATTTCATTTTTGAACATCTTTTGACCAAAAAAAACAAAAACAATTTTTATTCCAATACCTTGAAAATGGCCCACTGAATGTTTTAAACCTGATTTTGGACATAATTCATCGGTAGAAATTTCATTTTTGAACATCTTTTGACAAACAAATAAAAAAAACAATTTTTATTCCAATACCTTGAAAATGAACCACTGAATGTTTTAAAACTGATTGTGGACATAATTTTTTGATAGAAATCTATTTTTTAAAAAGTATTAAAAATATAAAAGTGACATTTCTCATTTTGCATCATTTTCCCGTAGCGGTTCTCCCGTTGTAACTCCTTGTTGTAACACCCCGTTGTGCCTTCCCCAGCCGAGGCCTGGCCAGCGGCAGCTCCGTGCCCTCCCCGTTTTGCCAGCGCCGAGAGCTTGGGGTCTCCCCCTTGTGTCTTCCCGTTGTTTAAAGCATTCAGTGATTCATGAATATCTCCATCTATTTCTTACACTTGTTCATCATTTTTTAGAGCGTTTCATGGCCACCCTCTGGTAAACTAACATAACTGTGGAAAATCACCATGCTATTCATGGGTAAATCAACTATAAATGGCCATGTTC
>CBDDTI010000463.1:0-16697 GCA_965233585.1 bacterium | reverse complement strand
AACCATTTTTCTATCATGTGTAGCATGAATTTTAGCATTGTGCATTCTTGTTATAAAATGCAATATTAAATGCAACAATGAAGTATCCCCAGCTTGTAAAGAAACATGTTTCATTATATAAGTTGCATTTTTTTTTGAAACAATGCAATGTTTTTTCAACAAACAATACCCCTACACATTATGAAAGAATCCTTTCAAAGATGCAACATTTTTTTTGAAAGAAACGTAATTTTCTTGGAAATGATATGGTATCCCTTCAAGAAAACAATATTCTTGTGCCATATGTAGCGTGTTTTTCAATTAAAAACAACCTTTTAATATGCAGAATTCACGTCAAAAAGTGCAATATCCAATGCATCAATGCAATATCCCTTGAAAATCCTGTAAGATGACTAACCTGGCAAGTACCGCACCATAGGGCAATGTAGTATCCTTTTCAAGAAACCATGTTCCTGCAAAAATAGATAATTTTCTTCACACATGTTGTATTCCTGTTGACAGGGTTCAACATGCCTTGTTTGTTGTTCCTTAAGAACCAGGTCTTTCTCTAAAGGAGTTATTTCATTATACTTCCCAAAATAATGCCTTATGCACCAAGGGAAATCCATATTATTTCAGAAAGAGTGCTGCATGTGTAAAAAAACACATTCTGGCATTACGTTCCATTGTTTTGAGAGAATATTGGATCTCCCTCAAGGAGTTCATAGTTAAAAAACAAACACAATTTTCCACACATTCGTCAAGGAATACCATATTCTTTTGATAGAAGGACCACAATCTACACAAAAGAACTCTATGTTGAAATTTGGAATGATGTTTTACGGTTGGAGGGAATCTTGCACCCTTTTCAAAGAGATGATGCACTTTTTTGAAGGAACATATTCCAGATAATTATCAACATTCAGTTCAAAGAATGGCATGATCGCAAAAAACACAATGGTATATATATAAATACATCAATAAATAAATAAATATAAATATATAAATGGATCTTAATTTTGAATGGTGCTGGAATCTGTTAGCAGAAGGCGCCATATTTCTATGAAATTGTATACGTATTAACTTATTTTTATTTTTTTCAGACCATCACTGCACTCTTTTCAAATAGACATTGCAATCTTTCAAAGGGAAGGCACAAAGTCAGGCCACGTTTTCTTGAAGGAATATCACGTTCTTTGAAAAATACGACTTGGGATCACAGGCATTGGAGGATTGTATGTAAAAAATGCCCAACCTATGTCCTAAGTGCACTTTGTCTGCTTTATTTCGTTCCAGTTTTATCGGCATTGTTTTTGAAAAATGCTAAATTCTTCAGAAAACTAGATGAAAATAGATGAAATACACACTTGCCCTCAGCCCATGCCCAAGTCTCTGAGCATCTGATTTTTCCCTGTTTGGGGACAAGAAGGCCGGAATTAGCCGGAGTTATGATGTAGGACGTTATGAACTGGATTAATCAGGATTATTCCAGATTAATCAGGATTGCACCAAAACCTCGAGAAAACCACCCCCAAAAAACAAAGACCAAAAAAACGATCAAAAAAACAAAAAAAACAAGATTTGGCAACTAGTCCAGGGGTCAGAGTAGTTGTTGCTATATTTTTTGTTAAAAATATGTTTTCAATTTTGTTTGGTTTGGATTAATCATGATTATACCGCCGGACTGACAGTTAGAATGACCGGGATTCCACCAATTTTTTTCCATTGAAAGTTA
This sequence comes from bacterium, assembly GCA_965233585.1. Taxonomy (GTDB): domain Bacteria; phylum SAR324; class SAR324; order SAR324; family NAC60-12; genus CBDDTI01. Next base: position 14,983 of record CBDDTI010000463.1, on the reverse strand, counting down.
GAATGCCCCACAAAAATTGTCTGAAAAATTCTACCAACAATTCTACCTTTCAGTCGGTACCGTATTATGCTGGTAAATGTGGATAAACATCTTCAAAAATTGTTTGATCAAATTTGCCTGTGAATATTGGTTACGCTTTAAAACCTGGTTTTCAGCCTTGTAGTCAACAAAACCAGGTTTTTGATGAAGCAGCTTCGCCACAACCCATAGAAAAACCGTTGAACACCTATAAAAACAAACCATACCAATAAAAACCCGTAAAAACCGTAGTCCAAAACCGACATCAACCCGGTTTTCTCTCCAAAAACCTGGTTTTCTGGCAGCACCTTCTTTTTGTGTGTTTTGGTTGATCTAAGGTATCAAGACCCCCCAGGGCCACTAAACCTTGTTTCTTGTAGGGTTAGAATGCCTCCGCAGAATATGCCCCCAAAACTTCTGAATTCGATATAGATTTTCAATCTATAAATAAAATCTTGGTCCCCAATGACGGTTGAGATATTGCATTTTTCTGCAAACTCTGACATTTTTTATTGATCATGATTTTTTGGCTGATCATGAGCATGTTTTCTTGCAAATACCTGCATGTTCTGCATATTTACAATACGATATGGACTTCACTTCACTTCACTCACTCTCACATCCCTCACACACACACCACACTCACATCACTCACTCACACTCTCACTCACTCACTGTACATGAACATACATACACACACACACGACAAACTCACCCACCATCACCGCTCCATCACTCTTATACTTCCTCTTCCCTTCTTGCTTTTCTATGCTCAGTCTAAGTCTAAAGAAGTTGGTAACATGTGGGGTTATCCGGTCCTTTAATGTCATTTTTTTATTTGCAGTGGGACGGTCGAAAATTCGTCAAGAATTTTGGAGAATTTTCGAGGTTTAGGGGTTTCAGGACGAAATAAATAGGCTTAGAATGCCCATCGGGGATTTTCCCACGGTATTCCCGACAATAATGAAAATGTTGATTAAACAGGATGGTAACCTCCGAAAAGGGCACTACACACACATATATGCGCTGTATATATAGATATATATATATATATTTGTATTACATATATGTACATGTGCAGACAAATTAGATGTGAGTAAACGAGGTGTTCGTGGATCGGCGGATTTTCGGCATATTATGTCATTTTTTTGATCATGTTTTTTTGCTGATCATGAGTCATGAGCATGTTTTTTTTGAAAATACCTGCATGTTCTGCATATTTACAATACGATATTGCATTTTTCTGCATATTATGACATTTTTTATTGATCATGGGTAGATTCTTTCGCACTTTACATGCATATTCTGCATATTTGCAGTACATGGAAGACACGGGACGGTCGAAAATTCGTGAAACATTTTGGAGGTTTAGGGGTTTCAGGACTAAATAAATAGGCTTAGAATGCCCGTTGAGGATTTTCCCACAGTATTCCCCACGATAATGAACATGTTGATTAAACAGGATGGTAACCTCCGAAAACGGCATTATACACACATATATGCCCTGTAAATATTACATGTATGTACATGTGCAGACAAATTAGATGTGAGTAAACGAGGTGTTCTTGGATCGGCGGATGACGATATAGCATTTTTTCTGTATATTTTTGCAATTTTTTATTGATCATGTACTTCTTTGCTGATCATGAGCATGTTTTTTTGTCAAACACCTGCATAGTCTGCATATTTTCAATACGATATTGGATTTTTTTCCTGCATATTATGACATTTTTTATTGATCATGGGCAATTTTTTTTGCATATTCTGCAAATTTGCAGTGCATGGAAGACACGGGACGGTCGAAATTTCGTTCAGAATTCTGGAGTTTTAGGGGTTTCAGGACGAAATAAATAGGCTTAGAATGCCCGTCCCGGATTTCTCACGCGGTACGCGTTTTTTTTTCCTTGCCGTCCATGAAATTCCACCAAAATGGCATTCTAACTTTCAGTCCGGTGGTATAATCAGGATTAATCTTGGTGGAAGTGAGACAGACCAGAGCGTTGATGTGCCAGACACATGCGTTTGTGAAGAGACGTGCTATAGGATAGCCTACATTTAGAACAAACTGTTGTGAGTGTGAGTTTCTTCTTTGAATGTCCACCCCAAGAACTTGAAATTCACCGCTCGCAACAGTCCCTTCCGAAAACACATGCCACAGGATTTCGGAAGTAGGCCAGATGCAGATGCTGTTGAAAAGAGGCTAGACAATTTGGTGAAGCTGTTGTTGGTGCCCTTGGTGTTTTTGTTGTCGGAAAGGGGTTGGAAAAAGGATGGTTTTTGCTTTCATTTGCCTTTCATTTTGACGGATTTTTACTGTAATTTCTTCCCACTTCACGAACAAACACATGTTATTGGTAGTTTGTAGTGGATTACCTTCTAATTGCAGTGATCTAGTGTCATCCGTGCAAAAATTACCAACTGAACATAACTGAACATATCTAAAAATGTTTTGATTCTAAACATGGCCCAGGTGCGACGCCGCTGAGTGGGAATTTCTTTTTGACCATTTTTTTTTAAACAGATCGGTGTCAGATCGGACATAGATCGGACTTTACCACTCCATCAGTCGAATTCGGCTGAGGAAAGGAAGGCGACCTATGAGACCGCCAAATTGAATATTCAGCAGAACAAGGCAGTGCTTCGAATTTGGGAATTGGCCCCAGGGACAGGTGCTATTTTTCTTGCTGTTTAATTTGCATGGTCTCTATTGAGTCATCCTGAGAATCCGATCCCGTCAGAAGCACCTGTGCAATGCCCAAACCGAAGTACTGTTGTTGCTAGATTATTTTTCTGGTTATACTACCTAGATCTACCATGATCTACCTAGATCTACCTAGTTAGATAGAGATTATTGCAACTCGTGAGTCAGGCACTGGAGCTGGGAACCCCTTTAAAACAACGAGTTTTTAATGGGATTTCAGTTGTGAAATTTCTGATGATTTTCCGCTTGTGAAGATCACCAGGAAATCATCGGTCAGATGAAGGATGAAAACAAGATGTTGCTTGGAAAAGCATGTGAATTTCTGCGATGAATTTCTGTGAATTTCTGCGATTTTCTGAGTTTAAGGAATTGGTTGGAGGGCAATAATATCTTGTGAAGTCCATGGATTTGGCGGATAAACATCCAACATTAAGGTTGTATATAGTAATTTGCAAAAGACTTGAAATCTTTCAATCCTAGTATATAGATGTATTAATAATTTGTATTAATAGATAGTACTAGGATTGTGGCAAAGTACTTTGGTTTTCTGGGGGTTACTCCAAACATACCTTGGATGATTTGGCAGCTGGCTGAGGCTCAGAAATCAGATCGCACAGTTGCGAGATGAGAAACCACAATCCTTGGAGAAAGTCTTGGATTCGACCAGCAACCTGGACAAAGGGTGACAAACGCTGGAAGATGTGATATTTTTTTTTCCGATTTTTTCCTTTTATTTTTTGACATGTTCATTTTTTCCATATTTTTCACATTTTCCAATTGACGAATGTAATTATGCATATCTATCATATCCTTGATTTTCGTTTTTGGATATTTTTGAAACCTCGGTTGGTCCACCAAAAACGAGGAATCTGAGCGAACATTTCGAACATTTCATGTCCCCGAGTTCATCGCAGGTAATGAGGTTCAACAAATGCAGAGGACATTCGTGCGGTTTTCGCCCGACCAACCTGTCACATTTCCCGAATGCGTAGCGAAGGGTTCCCGTTTATAATCTGGGGGTCTGGGGGCTGGACCCTTGTTCGCCGCCAGTTAGTCGTCGCAACGTTTTTCGCGACGTTTTTCGCGTCGTTAATTCCGTGTCTATGGGGAAAGCTGCAAAACCTCGTTCGTTTTGCTGCGCACACGTCGCCATGTCTATGGGGGAATTCCAAACCTCAGTCTCTGCTTCTCCTCTGGCGTCGCCGTGTCTATGGGGGAAGCTGCAAAACCTCTGTCTCTGCTTGTCCTGTGCCGTAGCCGTGTCTATAGCTGCAAAACCTCGTTCGTTTTGCTGCGCTCACGTCGCCGTGTCTATGGGGGAAGCTGCAAAACCTCAGTAGTACTGGGAAGTGCTTTGGTGCAAGCTTTGTAGTACACAGTAGTACTGGGAACGATTTTGTGCAAGCTTTGTAGTACAAAGTAGTACTGGGAACGACTTTGTGCAAGCTTTGTAGTACACAGTAGTACTGGGAACGTGTTTGTGTAAGCTTTGTAGTACACAGTAGTACTGGAACGTGTGTGTGCAAGCTTTGTACTACCTTGCGTATATTTAGCTGTATTTTTGTGTTTTTTTTGGGCCGTCAACGAGAAATCCAACAAAAAGGAAGAGGTGCAAACGAGAATAACAAATATCTTTCACGTCTTTCTTCCTTAAACTTTGCCGCAACATAACAAGAGGGGCTTCACAATAAACAACCTTGAAGTAGAATGTAAAAGACCAACACAAACTTAAGACTGCAACTTAGTCGCGGCAAAGATACGCGACACAATGCTCAACACCAACTTTGAGAAAAATATCTTAAGAGCCGTGGCCACGCTTTTTCCCCCGCTAGCAGACGAGTTTTGCAAATATCTTTTTGCGTTTTGATTGAAGCAATTGGGTTAGAAACTGAAACAGACCTGTTGATGGCCGAACCAGCCACCATCCAACAACCGACACAGACCTTGGCTGAAACAGCCACAATTGGAATACCAAGCCGACTTCAGCTTTGGCAAAGTCATCTTTGGCCCCTCTTTCTTAATATGCAACATGGGCGGCCCACGGGATCCCCACTTGCTGCATTTCAACTTGCGGTGCTTCTGAAACAGCTTTTCGAGCCCCAAAGTTCCAACTATCCGTATTTGGACTAAGCGCAGATCTCTTTCAGCTTGCTTGATTTAAAGGGTCCTTAGCACTACAGAGTGCACAGCTGGCTGATTCTGAGTTAGCGCTTGGGCTGAAACAGCTGCAGAAGGAAACACATTGAAATTGAAATGTGTGAGCTTTTTTTAATCTTCGTTGCACCTGTTATAAATCAATTGCTGTTTGCTGAACTGAGTCTACAGGGTGTCTGCAGCTGCCGCAACGCATGTTTATCCACTTTTCCACTTGTATTTTTTTTGCATCTTACATCCGGCTTTGAAGACAGCACCCCGCCGCAGTCTATGTGGCTAAGATCCGGCCCTTTCCAGCTGATCTGACTTTGGTCGATGCCGCGGTGGCATACTTGTGGCCAAAGCAGCCACCAGAAGCCGAAGCAGCTAAGTTGCCGAAGCAGCTGCAGCTACAGTAGCCGAGACAGCTGCCGCCTCTTTGGCGTAGAGATGGCGTGGCCAGTTTTCAGCCACAAGCTTCCGTGAAGTGCTTGAGCCGAGGCTCCTGAAGCGAAGCGGATCTCAGGCATGCTCCTAAGGAGAGGACAATTCGTCCTGTCCTTAGCAGGTTCAAGGACGTCCCCGAGGCTCCTAAGGAGAGGACAACCATGGGACAAAGGCCTTTGAAAAACTCATATTTAAAAGTATTTCAGTTTCGTCCCCTTGTCGTCCTCCCCTTAGGAGGTTCAAGGACAACCCCGAAGCTCCTAAGGAGAGGACATTCCCACCCGTTGATTCGAGGTCCGTTGATTTTTTTGATGCTCCTAAGGAGAGGACAAAAAACACATATTAAGTAGCCAAGCCTCTCTCCAAATCAAAGCTTTCATTGAATCTCCCAATATTTGTGGGTAATCGTCTCTTAGATTCAACCCATTGGTAGATTCCATGTAGCGACCAGAAACCCAAAGTCTTTACCCTGACGCTTCAGCCCACCTCAGCCAATTCCTATTTTTGCGAAAAGTCCATCACGACCTGCTATGTACAAAAACTGACTAAGTATGTAACGCAGAAGTATGTAACGCAGCTTCAAACTGAGAAGTCGGAACAGCGTCAAAACACGCCAAAGCAGCTTTGACAGCCGGAAGCAGCTTGCCTGATGCTGCAAGGGCTTGGCTGAAACAGCTACCGCTAAGGCCGAAGTAGCGTCACTTGAGGTCAACATTTGAAAACGCTTCGCAAGCAGGAGCCGAGGCCGAAACAGCCCTCCTCCCTGCGTGGACATGCTGAGCCTAAGCAGCCGAACAGCCACCGCCCTCCTGAAGCCAATGTCTGACTGCTCCAGAGCCCGCCTTTGTCCTTTGATGCTTTTGGAATGTTTTTTTGAATGTGAATGGGCATTGTTTGCTCAGACGCTTGTCAATCCGCTTTGGCTAAAACCGTGCAGTCAACACCCCACGGCGTGCGCAGCCAAGTTCCCAGCTCTGGGTGATGACATGAAATACGGAACTGTGAGCCCCATTTCCAGCCCAAGACAAGCCACTTGGATCGAAGCAATCTGCCATTGCAAAAGCAGCAATGCTGCTGTCGTGTTTGACAGCTACTGACCCAAATTGCAAACGAGAAATAAAAATAAGCCAGCAATAGTTTCAAATACCTCTTCAGCTGCCTCGACGAGAAAAATTGAAAGAGCCAATGGAAAGTGAAAAAAATGTACGAATATGTATGAATTTTGCAAAGGAAAGGACCAGGAAAACAAACAACATGTTCCGTACATGCCTTAGATGTCACAAGTTAGGGTTGCAAAGGGTATCCCAAATCAGTTATTGTTGAAGCAAACGAGATTCTCAAATAGCTCGGCCAAACAAAGAATACAAAAAATATCTCAGGCCCCCCAAAAACTTAAAAATACAAAAATACAGCTAAATATAAGCAAGCTACACAGTAGTACTGGGAAAGTGTTTGTGCAAGCTTTGTAGTACACAGTAGTACTGGAACGTGTTTGTGCAAGCTTTGTAGTACACAGTAGTACTGGGAACGACTTTGTGAAAGCTTTGTAGTACACAGTAGTACTGGAACGTGTTTGTGCGAGCTTTGTAGTATACAGTAGTACTGGGAACGACTTTGTGCAAGCTTTGTAGTACACAGTAGTACTGGGAACGACTTTGTGCAAGCTTTGTAGTACACAGTAGTACTGGGAACGACTTTGTGCAAGCTTTGTAGTACACAGTAGTACTGGGAACGATTTTGTGCAAGCTTTGTAGTACACAGTAGTACTGGAACGTGTTTGTGCAAGCTTTGTAGTACACAGTAGTACTGGGAACGACTTTGTGCAAGCTTTGTAGTACACAGTGTTACTGGAACGTGTTTGTGCAAGCTTTGTAGTATACAGTAGTACTGGATTGTGTTTGTGCAAACTTTGTAGTACACAGTAGTACTGGGAAGTAGTTTCTACAAGCTTTGTAGTACACAGTAGTACTGTAAGCTTTCTAGTACACAGTAGTACTGGGGAGTGCTTTGTGCAAGCTTTGTAGTACACAGTAGTACTTGGAAGTGCTTTGTGCAAGCTTTGTAGTACAAAGTAGTACTGGGAAGTGCTTTGTGCAAACTTTGTGTAAAGTAAGGAGCGTGGAGTGTAAAGTGTGGAGTGGGGAGTGTGGAGTGTGTAAAGAGTAGAGTGTAAAGTGTAGAGTGTGGAGTGTAAAGTGTAGAGTGTAAAGTGTGGAGTGCAAAGTGCTGAGTGTTGAGTGTGGAGTGAGGAGTGTGAAGTATAAAGTGTGGAGTGTGGAGTGTGGAGTGCAAAGTGTAGAGTGTGGAGTGTGGAGTGGAAAGTATCGAGTGTGGAGTGTGAAGTGGAAAGTATCGAGTGTGGAGTGTAGAGTGTAAAGTGTAAAGTGTGGAGTGTGGAGTGTGGAGTGTAAAGTGTAGAGTGTGGAGTGTGGCGTGTGGAGTGGAAAGTGTGGAGTGTAAAGTGTGGAGTGAGGAGTGTGGTGTGTGTAGAGTGTAGAGTGTGGTTGGGTGTGGAGTGTGGAGTGTTGTGGAGTGTGGAGTGTGGAGTGTGGAGTGTAGTGTGTGGAGTGTTCAGTGAGGAGTGAGGAGTGTGGAATGTAAAGTGTGGAGTGTGGAGTGTGCAGTGGGTAAAGTGTGGAGTGTACAGTGTAGGGTGTAGAGTGTGGAGTTTGGAGTGTAATGTGGAAAGCGTGGAGTGTTAAGTTGTGGTGGTGATGTTGTTGTGCTGGTGATGTTGTTGTTCTGGTGATTTCGTTGTGCTGGTGATTTCGTTGTGCTAGTGATTTTGTTTGTGCGGGTGATTCTGTTGCGCTGGTCGACTTTGTGAAAGCTTTGAAGTACACAGTAGTACTGGGAAGTAGTTTGTGCAAATTTTGTGTAAAGTAAGCAGTGTGGAGTGGGGAGTGTAGAGTGTGTAAAGTGTAGAGTGTGGAGTGTGGAGTGTAGAGTGTAAAGTGTAGAGTGTAAAGTGTGGAGTGTGGAGTGTAAAGTGTAGAGTGTGGAGTGTGAAGTGGAAAGTGTCGAGTGTGGAGTGTGGAGTGCGGAGTGTAAAGTAAGGAGTGTGGAGTGTAAAGTGTGGCGTGTGGAGTGTAAAGTGTGGAGTGTGGGGAGTGGAGTGTAAAGTGTAGAGTGTGGAGTGTGGAGTGTGCAGTGGGTAAAGTGTGGAGTGTTGCAGGTGGTGGTGATCTCGTTGTTCTGGTGATGTTGTTGTGCTGTTGATGTTGTTGTGCTGGTGATTTCGTTGTGCTAGTGATTTCGTTTGTTCTGGTGATTTTGTTGCCCTGGTGCTGTTCGCTGGTGATTTCGTTGTGCTGGTGCTTTCGTTGCGCTGGTGATGTTGTTGTGCTGGTGATTTCGTTGTGCTGGTGATTTCGTTGTGCTGGTGATTTTGTTGCGCTGGTGCTGTTCGCTGGTGCGTTCGTTGTGCTGGTGATTTCGTTGCGCTGGTGATTTCGTTCGTTCTGGGGATTTTGTTGCGCTGGTGATTTCGTTGTGATTTCATTGCGCTGGCGATGTTGTTGTGCTGGTGGTGATTTTTTTTGCTGGTGGTGATGTTGCTGTGCTGGTTAGTTGTCTCTTTGTGAACTGTTGCTCAAGTGCCTTCGCTGAGACGATATGAACGCACGATGCGTGAAAAAAAAGTTCGTTTTCCTATTGCAGAGGTTTGGACTCGTAGCCCAAGAACGTGAATACATTCGGGTTCGTGGCTTCCATCTTGTTTAATGATTGGCAAAAGATGGGAGGAAACATTCGGAAACATATGAAAATGGATGGGAAAATACTTTTACGATATAAAATTAGGAAAGCATGATACTGTACAAGGTTATTACACAATACACAAGCTATAGGATATCATGATATTTTGAAATATTTAAGCATAAAGGTCATATATGCTGTTAAACATTTTATATGCCATATTTTTATATTTAATATCTAAAATGTTTGCAACTGCAACTGTGGCATGAGCCTTTGGGAGGAGATTTGACATGATCAAAAACGAGAACAACAAGAGGCGACCCTGGCGACCCTGGGGACCCCGACCCTTGGGGCCCGGCCCTGTCATGCCCTGGGTTCAACAGATTTAAACATTGAAATTATTGAAATGTGTTGAATAGTGCAAAAAATGAGGTATCGATTTGAATCGATTCCCACCAGTTTTTCATGATTTTGAATTGGAGATACAGTTCCGACAGTTCCTGGCTCGGATTCTGTATGGAATTTCGTTCAAGGCGTGGCTTTCTGGATCAGTTGGACATCAAAAAAGACGAGTTGTCGATGGGTTCCAAGCCGCCTGTCGGAATTTGGAGTTTTGGAGTTTGCTTCGGAGGGTCAGGCCACCTGTATATACCATTGTATACCATTGCCGTGGTACATATTCACATGTTAAAAAACATGTTTAAAAACATGTTAAAAAACATGTTTTAGCCCCTTTCCGATTTGAGAATTTAAAGAGGCGTTGACTGGAGAATGACGGGGTTTTGGGGTCAAACCGGAGGATCAAAAGCGATGAGGGTAACATTTTGACACCAAGGATTTTCACCTACGATGATGGCAGAGTGACTATCACGACTATCACTGGTTTCGATTTTACTTAATTCCAAAGTCCTCAAACTTCAAATTTTCATGTCTTTAGAGTTTGGTCCTTTGGTTCATTTCTTAGGCTGCAATGGTTTGAACATGGCAACACACTGTGATCTTCGTGTTCGCAGGCAACTTCAGCACCCAACAGATCTGTGATGATCTGCGGATGAATTAATTCTACTTTGTTGGATCCAATTTTTGGTAGTGGGGTTGAAACTAGTGCAGAAACAACCAGTCAAATATGTCCATCTCAACTTCATCTGCCATGACGATCATTGATGATCATTGATGATCAATGACGCAAAAAAACACCTCAAATTCTGAACAGAAAACGGCTCAAAAACGAAGAACCTCTATTTCTGTGGATTCGATCTGCGCTGCTGATTTTTCTAGGACCATCCCGTAATTTCACTTAGCGAATATGACCGATTGATGACCTAAAAAGAGGGTGATCTTCCAGCTCATTCCTCGCAGATTGTCAGATGACACCATAGTTGAATCCATGTACTTCCATGTTGAATCCCTTTCCATAGTTAAATCATGTTAAATCCTTTTTTTGATGGTGTTTACCAATTTTTGACGTTAAATTTCCTTAAAGTGTTACACATCCGTCCTCCGTCCTTCAGGATGCACTCCAACGAAACGTCTCCAGAAATGCGGCAGATCAGGGTTTTGGAAAATCGTTTGGACAAGGTGATGATCAAATACAACGAGGCGCCGAGTTTGTCGGATTTTCCTCATAATGGGAGAAAACTAGACGACAGTTGGCCCGAGAGCGAGTAGGTGTACACGTACTCAGATGTGTTATGAAGTTGTATGATTTGCAGACGCCAAAGACTTACATGAATATGTTCGTGAGAAATTGTGAAGATGTCAAGATGAGAAGATGTGAAGATGTCAGGGTTTTAGTTGCAAGAGACAGACAAGGTATGCTGTAGAGAAGATGTGAAAAAATACAAACACACACAGATATGCTGATAGGCGCTCAAACACAGACACAGGCAGAGAAACATGTTTACACATATATACACGCAGACACACACGCACACACACACAGGACTGACACACACACACACACTTGCTCAGAACAGACATTGCGAATTCTGATGTGGAATGCATCTTTCGTGCAAAAGCACTTCAATTAAACCTGACAGGAAAGGTATGATGACAAGATCCGAGAAAATTCGAAATGGTTCTCTCCTAACAGATTGCGAAAACCGTGCAGGCAGTGAAGTGACATCGAATGGAAAACTGAGAGTTTGGGTTTGGTTTGACACAGTTTGAAAGAAAATTCGGCAAGGTGGTTCTCGGGTTAGCCACGTCCCATTGCTGAAAATTGAAATGATAAAGCAGGTACACCAGGGTGATCAGCCCCGGCTTCCACCATCATGCATAGCTTCGTTGGCATGCGTTTGCGTGATGGCCGCATACCCCCTGCTTAAAATGAGCAAGTAAAAACGGAAATCGAAGTTTTACATTTTTTCAGATGGTTCACACACACGCCCTGCTAACGCAGGGCTTTTTTTGACCCATGGACAAGGTAGTCACGCTCTGATACGGTCAACTGTTAACGGATTTTGTAATCAAAAAACCAGTGACAAGAGTTAATTACCAACCCACTCAGGAGTGAACGTTCAGCTCGCGCTCAATCTAGTCGGAGATCTCTGAGATGTCTGCAACGTGTTTGTGCAAGTTTTGTAGTATACGGTAGTACTGGAATGTGTTTGTGCGAGTTCAGTAGCATACGGTAGTACTGGGAGCGACTTTGTGCGAGCTTTGTAGTATACGGTAGTACTGGAACGTGTTTGTGCGTGTTTTGTAGTATACGGTAGAACTGAAGCGGCTTTGTGCGGGTTTTGTAGTATACGGTGTGCTGGGAACGTGTTTGTGCGAGTTTTGTAGTATACGGTCGTACTGGAACGTGTTTGTGCAAGTTTTGTAGTATACGGTAGTACTGGAACGTGTTTGTACAAGTTTTGTAGTATACGGTAGTACTGGAACGTTTGTGCAAGTTTTGTAGTATACGGTAGTACTGCAACGTGTTTGTAGCAGTTTTGTAGTATACGGTAGTACTGGAGCGACTTTGTGCGAGTTTTGTAGTATACCGTAGTACTGGAACGTGTTTGTGCAAGTTTTGTAGTATATCGGTAGTACTGCAACGTGTTTGTGCGGATTTTGTAGTATACGGTAGTACTGGAACGTGTTTGTGCGAGTTTTGCAGTATACGGTAGTCCTGGGAGCGACTTTGTGCGAGCTTTGTAGTATATATGGTAGTACTGAAGCGACTTTGTGCGGGTTTTGTAGTATACGGTAGTACTGGGAACGTGTTTGTGTACAAAGTAGTACTGGGTAGTAGTTTGTGCGAGCTTTGTAGTACACAAGAGTAGTGGGAAGTAGTTTGTGCGGAGTAGTGCTGGTTTCCGAGTGGTTTCCGACTGGTTTCCGACTGGTTTCCAACTGGTTTCTGACTGGTTTCCGACTGGTTTCCGACTGGTTTCAGACTGGTTCAATCTGGTTTCTGACTGGTTCAGACTGGTTTCGGACTGGTTTCAGACTGGTTCAGAGTGGTTTCGGACTGGTTTCAAATTGGTTTCAGAGTGGTTTCCGACTGGTTTCCGAGTGGTTTCAGGCTGGTTTCAGAAGTTTTGTAGTATACGGTAGTACTGCAACGTGTTTGTAGCAGTTTTGTAGTATACGGTAGTAATGGAGCGACTTTGTGCGAGTTTGTTTGCGCGAGCTTTGTAGTACACAGTAGTACTGGGAGAGTAGTACTGGTTTCCGACTGGTTTCCGACTGGTTTTCGATTGGTTTCCGACTGGTTTCCGACTGGTTTCGAACTGGTTTCCAACTGGTTTCCGACTGGTTTCCGACTGGTTTCTGATTGGTTTCCGACTGGTTTCAAACTGGTTCAGAATGGTTTCCGACTGGTTTCGGACCGGTTTCGGACTGGTTTCCGCGTGGTTTCCGGCTGGTTTCAGACTGGTTTCAGATCGTTTCAGAGCGGTTTAAGAATGCTTTCCGACTGGTTTGCGAGTGGTTTCCGACTGGTTTCAGACTGGTTCAGACTGGTTTCAAATTGGTTTCAAACTGGTTCAGAATGGTTTCAAACTGGTTTCAAACTAGTTTCCGATTGGTTTCCGACTGGTTTCAGACTGGTTTCAAATTGGTTTCAAACTGGTTCAGAATGGTTTCAAACTGGTTTCAAACTGGTTTCCGATTGGTTTCCGACTGGTTTCAGACTGGTTTCCGAGTGGTTTTCGAGTGGTTTCAAATTGTTTCAAACTGGTTTCCGACTGGTTTCCGACTTGTTTCCGACTGTTTTCCAACTGGTTTCCGATTGGTTTCCGGCTGGTTTCCGACTGGTTTCAGACTGTTTCAATCTGGTTTCTGCATCCCCTCACAACTACATAAGGTCCAGGGTACCCAGACCCCCAGGTCTCAGGGGCCCAGGGTCTAGAGTACTTCCTAGAGCGCTGTAGACCCTCTGCATTTAAGGTACTATAGACCCTTGAGCGTGTCTATGTTGGACATGATATATGGATGTCCCATAATTTTCAACTTTGAAGATGTAAGGCAGATCTTGCTTTTTCAAAGGTCTGGACAGCTTTTCTGGCAATCATCAGGGCGGGTTGGTTTTGCTGACCATTGTAGCCCTAGACCTTTGCCAAGCTAGATTCCCCAGTTCTTACAGCTGGCACTGATCAAGACAGGTTGGTTTTGCTGACCATTGTAGCCCTAGACCTTTGCCAAGCTAGATTCCACAGTTTGTCCAAAGGTCTGGACAGCGTTTCTGGCCTTGATCAACACAGATTGGTTTTGCTGGCCATTGTGTTTCTAGACCTTTGCCACGCTAGATTCCCCAGGTCGTACAAAGGTCTGGACAAAGTGTTATTCATAAGATTTTTTCCAAATTGTTATTCATAAGATTTGATAAGATGATTTTGTTCCAAATTGTACTCATAAGATTTCATACGATTTTTCCAAATTGTTTTTCATAAGATTTCATCAGATTTTTTCCAAATTGTTATTCATAAGATTTCATACGATTTTTTTCCAAATTGTTTTTCATAAGATTTCATAAGATTTTTTTTTCCAAATTGTTTTTCATAAGATTTCATACGATTTTTTCCAAATTGTTATTCATAAGATTTCATAAGATTTTTTTTTCCAAATTGTTGTTCATAAGATTTCATAAGATTTTTTTCCAAATTATTATTCATAAGATTTCATAAGATTTTTTCCAAATTGTTATTCATAAGATTTCATAAGATTTTTTTTTCCAAATTGTTGTTCATAAGATTTCATAAGATTTTTTTTCCAAATTGTTATTCATAAGATTTCATAAGTTTTTTTTTCCAAATTGTTATTCATAAGATTTCATAAGATTTTTTTCCAAATTATTATTCATAAGATTTCATAAGATTTTTTTTCCAAATTATTATTCATAAGATTTCATAAGTTTTTTTCCAAATTGTTATTCATAAGATTTCATAAGATTTTTCCAAATTGTTATTCATAAGATTTGATAATATTTTTTTCCAAATTGTTATTCCATAAGATTTCAAAAATGAGCGAGAGAAAACATGTTGTTTGGAACAGTTTTTTTTTGTATTTTTGACGCATGGGTAAACGTCTTCAGACCTTCAGCATCTGTAAGGTCCAAGGGTCTACACCATTGAAATTGTTTTTACGTGATATAGCTATGTAACTCTTCTTCAGACCCCGTTTTTAGGGTCTACAGTGTAATATCCAGGGTCCCAGCCATGTAGCTGATGGTATGTTTCTGCAGGTTTCAGATTGGTTTCCGACTGGTTTCCGACTGGTTTCAGATTGGTTTCCGGCTGGTTTCCGACTGGTTTGCGAGTGGTTTGCGAGTGGTTTCCGACTGGTTTCCGACTGGTTTCCGACTGGTTTGCGAGTGGTTTCCGACTGGTTTCAGACTTTTCAGACTGTGGTTTGGACTGGTTCAGAATGGTTTCCGACTGGTTTCCGACAGGTTTCAGATTGGTTTCCGATTGGTTTCAAACTGGTTTCCGACTGGTTTCAGACTGGTTTCCGACTCGACTGGTTTCCGCCTGGTTTCAGATTGGTTTCCGATCTATC
>CBDDTI010000462.1:0-7502 GCA_965233585.1 bacterium | reverse complement strand
GTTTACTCGCGTTTGGGCTTATAGAAGATAATGTCAGAGTTTTTCAATGACCCTGAAATTCAAAATCCAGGTAGGTTGTTAATCAATTGTAGCCCTGAAAAAATTTGAAGTGAAAAAAACTACGAATTTTTAAGAAAAAGCTTTTTTTGTGAGAAGGACTCTTAAACACTGACAAACGTCAACAAATAGCTAAAACTATAATTTCTATATGTTTGCTTTGCTCGAAATCGCGCGCATTTACAAGGCCTTAAAGCTTTTTGCTGACTTGCAAGGACCCATCTGTCATAACGATCCCCAAAATAAAGGGATCAACTTCATAGTTTATAAGATATAATCGTGTAAAGTTTGCTTACCATTCTCGCATAAATTATGACCTAAATTTGGAAACTGCTGAATTTCTCGAATTGGGTCTTTGCGATTTTGATGAGACTCTGTTCAGCGCAAGGCACTAATGCGTACTATATGTAGCCGAGAGATTTTCACGAAAAAATGCCAGCAACAGCAGATTTTCGACTCAGACCTCAAAGGGGCGTTGCATTATAACCACGTGACATTTACTCCGATCGCCAAAAATTTTATGTTACATTGTAGATTGATCTATATGTTATCCATTCTATGTGTTGGACTTACGATAAAAGTAAAGGTGCAAATACCAGAGAGCTTCAAAGTAGGATGGTACCCCCCCAAAAAAACTGGGTCGAGTCACCTTAAGTCCTAGAGTATTCACTTTTGCCGTCTTCCCCTTTCCTTTTTTCAAAGCATTCGAATATATGTTTTGCTATTAGTTTTTGCACATCCATTCAAATGATGTTTGTAATGATACCGACCGTGAACCCCCTGAGAATTGTCTCTTGTATACTCTAAAAAATCTCACCAAAGTGGGCAAGGCCGGGAGGTGGCGGTGGAAATAAAATGGAATGGCCCCTAGCTAACCCACCGCAATCTGGAGGCAACAGTTCTTTCACCCTCGCATAAACAGCTTTGATCTTCTGCGAGTCCGCAACGTCAAGATGTAGAGGAAACACTCTACTGCTTGTAACTGCTTTTAAGCTTTCCTCTCCTTTTCTCGTTAAACATGTCGCGAAAACACCGAATCCCAGGTTGTCCAATGCGAGGGCTGTTTCCCTCCCGAAACCGGAGTCGCAGCCGATAACTAGGACAAATTTCTTGTCAACGCCAGATATGAATGATCTGTTGTAATAATTCCATAAGCAAAGTAAAATACACACTAGAAAACAGACAGAAAGAGCTGTTGCAATGAAATTGGAAAATGACAACGGACAACAACAGCAAAGACATTCTTCGTACGAACGCGTACGAAAAAGCAGCACTGGGTACGACTAGCGTTTTATAGAAGTCTATTCATTGAGTGTTACATGACAAGAAAACTTTCTAATTGAGCCGCTGACCACTTTTGAAAAAAGAATTTTTTTGAAATGTTTGAACCGTTACAAACGTGATGGCAGCTTCGATCGAGTTTAAAGTGCCCCAGAACAACCCAATAAAACCAGAACAACGAACGAAGAAGAAGCTAGCACAAAGAACTCGTTCACAGGGTCAACTTGAGCATCGATCTTCTACGATCTTGCCATTTTCCGCTTGGGTTGAGCCCCATCGTGGACCGGTTACCCTAGGACACGGCGCCCGCGAGGAAGAACTTCGGCTGAAAAAGATTATTCAAGAAAAGGAAGAAAGGCTGAGAGAATTCCAACAAGAGGTGAAAGCAAGAGTAAGGAATCTTGAGCAAATGAAACGAGATGAACAGCATGGCATGTCCGTGGAAGCTTTTGAAGTTGAACGAAATGTTGTACAACAAAGCTCGTTGCCAAGCACCGTCAGACGTGATAATTGTGTGTATCGTGATGATTCTGAGCTAAAAATCCAGAGAAGCGCTACCAGAGATTACTCGGCAGTAGACGCGGCGAGTCATTTGCTAGAGGAACACGCTCAAAAGATCCGGAATTGTTCCAAACATGCTAGAAATGTTCTTAGCTCGAAGAGTCTTGGAGCAGAAGTTGAAGAGTTGAGTAAACAGCTTCCTGGCGGTTTGTGGCGAACTTCGCCGACCAGAGATCACGCTATGTCAAGGCAAAGATCTGAAATCGGGAAGCCGCAAGAACAACTAGCAAAAGATGATTCGGAAAATGATTACTGGATTGGTGAGAATGCTATTAAAGATCAGAGTTTTGATCACGAACGTTGGATTTCCGAGAGTGATTTTCCTGGAAAAGAAGGCCAAAGATTAGCGTTACATCCAGAGAAACGGGTCCACTTTGAAGGCGATGAAAATGTAGAAATTACAAATAGTGATTGGAATAGCCTGCGGAAGCAAGCTTGTGATCCCCAGGAAAAGAAAACGGCTAAAGGTGTGGAAGTTCTCCTGCAACCTTCAAAATTGTTAGAGGAAAAGAAGGCTCGTGCAAAATCCCAAGTTGCTGTGTACAGAAGGTTGTTTATGGACATTGAACGAGAGCAGGTTAGAGAGAACATTAGAATGAAACAACATCGTAGAAGAATGGAGAATCTAAAAGTCCAGAAAGAAGTGGAACGCCTCGAAATAGAGCAACGACAAATTGACAAATTAAAAATGCAAAGGGTTAGAAAAGAGGAAGAGTCATTTCTCAGAGCTCGGAAAGAAAAGAAACACGAAATGGATTCGGCTAAACAACAGAAGAAACTTCAGAAAGAGAAGGAGACAGAAAGGTATATAGAAGCTTTACAAGCCATTTTGAAGGAGAAGGTGCTGAGCAGAAACATTGTTCTTCCTCCGCTTTGTTCTTGTGGGCCAACAATCTGGGATACAAATCCCGAGACCTGTGCTAACAATTGTGTATTCTACAAGAATCCTAAAGCTTATGCTAAAGCACTGTCCACTGTACTAGGCTCTGCAAACCTTGAGTAGTCGTAAGAGATATGGCCATACTGTAGAAGGATTATGCCTTGTTAAAACTGCATGAAGCATGAAAGCTGAGGTCTTGCAAAACCAGAAAAAGCTCCTCGTTTTTGTCAGGGTCAAATGGGCGAATGCACAAATGGGCACAAACCTCACATGAGGAGAGATACCTGCCTGCTCACATGCTCGCTTACTTGAAAAACCCCTAACCCACAATCAGGTGTTCTTTTTTGGTAGGGGATGGGAGGGGGAGGGACAAAAAAATTCCAGCACCTTCTGGATTGCAGGTAAAGTGAACCGTCAGAAAACTTACATTTAAGTGCATACGACACCTAGGAAAGGGTATTACCATTAAATTTCTTGGGAATCTGATCTCTCACTAGTGTCTGGCAGTGCATAATATCGAAAACCCATTGCTTTGTATTAGGCCATCCCCATAAAATGTTTTGTTTCCCATCGCCCGACTGACCCATTTTTTTGGAAAAGTAAAAAAATTCAGAATCACGTGTAAAGAAGCAAGTACTTTAGTTTAGAAGCACACGATCTTGTCTTATTAACACCAATTGTCTTAAATTATCATCTATAATTTGTTTTTGTAGCCTTTTCGTACTTAGCAGCCCGCCCTTCACTGGCACTCAGAACCTTTCATATGTTCATTCCTTTTTTTGCCTGACCAACCGACCCACCTTCACGAGAGGGAGGGCAATGGGAAACGAAACATTTTATTGGGATGGCCTTATGTATGTAATACAGGGTAATAAATCACTAAAATAAACTTAATCAAGTAGAAGAAGACTGTTACATATTCAGATTTAAGTCATTTTCCCTGCTGTCTGTTTACTTTCCTTCAACTGGTGTTGTGGAAGATAAAGAACCCGATGGCTGGGAGTGATTGATTGGGTGTTATTCCCCACCCCTATTCACATACTTTACCCCCCAACCCTCCCTGCCCAAGCACAAAAGGCTTCCTTGCAATTTATAGCTGACTTGTGATAGTGAACTATATAAAAGTTGCAAAATAAAAAAAAGAAACATCTACAACCATCATTTTGAAAACTTGAATCTCTCATGTGACAGTATTATATTTGGTGTAGGGCACCTTCAGATATTTTAGGGTGTTCATTCAAAATCCTGGTACTATACTCCCAGGTGAAAAATCTCAAAAAAATCTCATGCACTGACTTAGCAGGTATAGAATATGACATGGTTTTGGTGAAAGAAATCCCACTGCACCCAGTTTGAAAGTCTTTCTGTCCCAATGCAGTGGTGCTTGATTGAGTAAGCTCTCCAAGTATAATTATCAAGAAAACCAGTTTTATTAAATGGCAGACTACTGAAGAGACCCAAAAAGCAAAATATATATCACGCTACGATGAGTGACAAAAGTAGTTGAGTCACTTTTAGGAAAAGACGCTTTTTGATACTTAAGCATTTGTTCTAGTTTATTTGCATCCAGCATTAATTCTCTGATACCCCCTGACCCCCCAATTCAACGTTGTGTACTAGGTGCTGTGGTCTGTGCAGGCGAAGAAACAGAAAAATAAACATTGTTTGGGGGAAATGTGTCCAAGATGCTCAAAAATCAAATTTTACTTCCAAGTGTCTCAACACTTATCACCCATTGTAGTGTACTTTTACAGTTCATAAGCCCAATTACCACAGTTTTAGTTTTTAAATCAATTTGAACTTATCTTTAATTAGTATATACTAAAACAGTGGATAGTGTTAAACGCGCGCGCTGATTGGCTCGTCAAACTCCGAATATCCTGTGCTATTTACCTCCGAGCAACTCAAGAGAAAATGGCGTCCCGTTTTGCGGCCGCGACAAGTGAAGAAATCGTTTAAATTAAGTTTTTGTGGTGTATATTATCTCACTGTTTTAGTATATACTAAAACAACTATTCACCTCAGTGTCGGTGGCTAGCGTTGGATATTTACCTCGCCGCTCCGCGGCTCGGTAAATATCCACCGCTAGCCACCTCCACTTCGGTGAATAGTTGTTAATTAGTGCAATAAGTGTGTAAAAGACATTATGGATTGCAATCTCCACATAATTTTGGTGAAGATTTTCCATGTTTGCAAGGTCTTTAGCTCCCATCGCAGCATTGCAAGTCTGCCTCATTAGAGCCATGTTTACTTGAGTGTTGAGAGTAATTTGCATTGGTTTTGTAATACAATTTTAAGTAATACAGAAATGCCTGGTCTTGAAATCTCAGGTCACTTTGTTATCCAATCAAGTAAACACCAAAGCCCAGTAGTGACTTGCTCAGACACATTTTTCCAGAACTTCACATGTGTTATAAGTATTTGCTTGGAGCTTTGACTGGTGAGTGGATTCAGTGGATTCTCTATGTTCTTTGTGATTGACTAGAGTGATCACTTTTAAATAGGCCTTATCACGGTTTTCGACGCCATCTTGACGGGTAGGCAAAGCGGTCAGAAATTACAGTGTTTGTATGGGAATCCGATAGCAAATAACTTCTTCCAAAATTAAATTTTTCACAATTTGCGAATCAAAATGTTAAAATACTTGGTAGAAGATTGCATTCACCAAGTTTGAAGGATGTCGCTTTCCTATAAGTCGCTGAACTAACTCTTTTGATTTTCCATACATTTGTCTGCAATTTTTTTTCCCGCGAACCGCGTTTAGATGTTTGTCTGCCCAGCCAAATTTACAGACAAATGTATGGAAAATTAGGAAAATTAACTGAGTGTCTTCTACCCAAGCTACATCCTTCAAACTTGGTGAATAAAATCTTCCCGCCAGTATTTTAACGTTGCGATTCAGAAATTGTATAAAATTCAATTTTGGAAGAAGTTGTATTCTATCAGATTCCCATACAAACACTAATTTCTGACCGCTTTGGCTACCCGTCAAGATGGCGTCGAAAACCGTGATAACGCCTATTAGTTTTGGTTTAATTACATCAGTCAATAATAATAATAATAATACCAGTAATTGAAATCTGTTCTACTACTTCTTAGACCACCATACCAAGAAAGTGTCTTTGCTTTAATAACTTGTTTATTCAATAAATTTTAATGTTTCTATCTTATGAAATGACAAAAACACAATCTAATAAGCAAAATCAATGCCAGCATTTGCTTATTTATGATGCAGCCAGTTCAGGTGAATCTTGTTTGCTAGCATTTGTGTCTGTTGTAGATACTTGAGCTTCATTAGATGCCGTGTTTGGTCCATGACGAAGATTTTGCATTGCCTGCAAGACAAAGGAAACAGCCAAGGCCTATAAATAGCAATTATTTAGACCAGCAGTTCATATTTGTTGTGTACAATAGTGACAATATTCAGACAGAGTTAGAGTTTATTATATTTTTGCACTATAAAAGCAATAGACCACAAGTTTCTATGGTCTAGAGGCATAAACCACTTGAGATGTTGGAAGCAAACACGAGGAATTTTTAAATCACTCGCCTGCGGCTTGTGATTTACGAATTCTTCTCGTGTTCTACCAACGTGTAGCGTGGTTTATCAGCCTATAAACTATAGAAACTTGTGGTCTATTGCTTAAATATACACTGACTGTAATGTATGACAGCAACAGTAATGCCACTAAACCTAAGACTTCATGAGCAGTAAAATGTTGATACATGTATGTAGCATTTCTGCACTGGATAACGAGTGTATGAATTTATGTTCAAAAGAAGGGAAACATGGTTTGAGGAAATCATTTTCTTTCCATCAAACAACAAGTCATAAGATGTTCGAAGTTACGAGACCGAAAATTTACTCTGACAACCCAACAGCAACACACCAAATGAATGAGATCTCTGAAGTCTTACATTTATGTACTCGCATGAAACTCAAGGAAGGGCCCATGAGAGCTGTACATGTATAAAGTGTATGCACATGATGTCTTGGCAGCCATATTGGTGTTCCAAAATAAGGAAATGGCGGTCTTGTTGTTGAACCAAACCAATCCTGTAGGAGTTCAACTCTTTTCCTAGGTAACACTTTCTTTTGTTCCAATAAATTTGCATAGCTGCTGGACATGTGAGTACGTACATGTAGGCTCTATCTGTTAACTTTTCTAAGCTAAGCATTAGTGATATAAGCTGCTGTGTACAATACATTGTACAGTGTAATATAGTTATGTACACTGTGATCACTTACTTGGTAATAACCTGTATGATAGCCACTCAAATACCAAGCCATTAACATGCTTGCTAATGCATCACTATCATGAGAAACATCATTGCTATTAACTGGAGCTGGAGGGGGTGGCATAGGGGCAAATGGAAACTGCTGAAAAAAAAAAAAAGAATTAAAACATATTAACCATAACAGTGTGATATTAAATTCTTGGAGATGAGAATATCAAATTCAAGAGAAGAAGGAACTTAAATGGAGGACACAGTAGCCTAAATGTAATGGTCAGTACAGTGAATTCTTGATTGAGAGATGACGATGGCTAATGTCAATTTTTGCAGCATAGCGCTCTTATTAACTCACACAAGAAGTTGAAATACAATGTATATATTTAGACTGCTAAAAGATACTGTACAGCAAAAACACTACAGTCAGATGTTACAGGGTTAACACCTCCACCACTTGTAGTGGTTGATTATTAGTTGTGTTGCACTATTC
>CBDDTI010000461.1:7500-10515 GCA_965233585.1 bacterium | reverse complement strand
GCCGTTAAAATGGAAAAAGTTTTCTTTTAAGATAAGCCTAAGCATATCTCTGAGGTAGAGGGAAGGTGTGGGAGGTTTGTTTGGGTGGAATGTTTCGTACATGCAATGTTGATTCCTTCCTCCTGTGGGATTTTAGTATATAGGCTGGTTGCGTCCATTGACACTAGCATTGTGCCCTTTGCGACCTTCGTTTTCTGTGCCTTGTCTTAAAAACATTCTTATGAGTGAATGGCATTTAATAGAAAATCAGCCTCTACTAAGAGAGATCTATAAAGAACCTCCCCTGCTTTCATACAGAAAAGGGAGGTCTTTGAAAAACGTGCTCGTTAGAGCAAAGCTTTGAAGGTCAAAGTCTTCTTATCTTGACCAATAGGAGTCGTGTTTGGCCTCTCCACCATTTAAATCATGGTGGCGACTTGGACGCCATGATGCTACTTACGCCAGCAATCACAAGGTCAGCGGCATATTGGCGAGTTCAAAGTGGAGACCGCCCGTTCAAAGTGGCGAATCGCCAGTTTAAAGTGGCAATCGCCAGTTCAAAGAAGCGATCGCCAGTTGAAAGTGGCGATCGCCAGTTGAAAGTGGCGATCGCCAGTTGAAAGTGGCGAATCGCCAGTTGAAAGTGGCGAATCGCCAGTTGAAAGTGGCGATCGCCAGTTCAAAGTGGCGATCGCCAATTTTAAGTGGCGATCGTCAGTTCAAAGTGGCGAGTCGCCAGTTCAAAGTGGCGAATCGCCAGTTCAAAAATATGTCATTATACCATGGCCCTTAATGGGCACCGTACTCTTAGTAGAGGCTGATTTTCTATTAAATGCCATTTACTCATAAGAATGTTTTTAAGAGAAGGCACAGATGGGCGATATTCTGTAACAAACGGCAAAACTCTTTTGCGCGTTTTTTGTTAATTTTGTAGAGCAGACATTCTTTCGCTAAAGATAATTTCTGAGATAATATTTTCTATAAGGTTATCTGGATAACCTCTGTCGCGTAATCTGAGTTTGAATTGTGTAATGTTTTCTTCAAATGTAGCTTTTGAAGAGTTGGTTCTCAGAAGTCTTAAGGCTTCGCCTTTGATAAAGCCTTTCCTGACGCCTGGAGGGTGGCAGGAGGTGAAATGTGTATATTGAAAAGTTTCTGTCGGTTTGAAGTGCGTTCGCACGTCGAGAATGAATTCTTTCTTAAATCTTTCGCCCTTATATACCCATGTATCCAGGAAGGTTATTTCTTTATCTGAAATCTCAGCCGTGAATTTTATGGTCGGATGATAGCTATTTGCTAGCTCTATAAACGAGTTTATTTCCTCTTTCTTTATGTTCCATAGAGAAAAGACATCATCTATATATCTTTTCCACGTGAGCGGCTTGAAGTGGCTACCGGTTTATGATTTCTGTTTCTACCGCGGCCATGAAAATGTTAGCAAAAGAGACTGCCATTTTTGTTCCCATTGCGGTACCATGTGTTTGAAGATAATTTTTGCCGTTAAAATGGAAAGAGTTTTCTTTTAAGATAAGCCTAAGCATATCTCTGATGTAGAGGGAAGGTATGGGAGGTTTGTTTAGGTGGATTGTTTCGTTTGTTTTACATGATAGAATGTTGATTCCTTCCTCCTGTGGGATGTTAGTATATAGGCTAGTTACGTCCATTGACACTAGCATTGTGCCCTTTACGACCTTCGTTTTCGCCAGTTCAAAGTGGCGATCGCCAGTTCAAAGTGGCGAGTCGCCAGTTCAAAGTGGCGTTCGCCAGTTCAAAGTGGCGAATCGCCAGTTCAAAGTGACGATCGCCAGTTCAAAGTGGCGATAATGAGTTCCAAGTGGCGATCGCCAGTTCAAAGTGGCGAATCGCCAGTTCAAAGTGGCGATCGCCAGTTCAAAGTGGCGAATCGCCAGTTCAAAGTGGCGATCGCCAGTTCAAAGTGGCGATCGCCAGTTCAAAGTGGCGATCGCCAGTTCAAAAAGGCGAACCGCAAGTTCAAAGTGGCGATCGCCAGTTCAAAGTGGCGATAATGAGTTCCAAGTGGCGATCGCCAGTTCAAAGTGGCGAATCGCCAGTTCAAAGTGGCGATCGCCAGTTCAAAGTGGCGAATCGCCAGTTCAAAGTGGCGATCGCCAGTTCAAAGTGGCGATCGCCAGTTCAAAGTGGCGATCGCCAGTTCAAAAAGGCGAACCGCAAGTTCAAAGTGGCGATCGCCAGTTCAAAGTGGCGAATCGCCAGTTCAAAAATATGTCATTATACCATGGCCCTTAATGGGCACCGTATTAATGGGCACCGTAGCATATAGTGGGTTTGTGAATATCAGTGGACCAGCTAAATACTTCACAGCATGATAAACCGTGCTGCAAGAGACCCAACATGGTCGAAACAGCGGTCCACGGTTGCAATTTGGCTTTCAGATTGAACTCTATCGTGTCGTTGCCCCGTTAACCCTAATTTCTACGTAGTATCAGCCATCAGAGAAGGAATGAAGCTAAGCTAACTAATCTATTTACTAAGTCAGTCTGTGTCAATATCACTTTGCTGAAGGCATTGTTTGATTTTCGTTTTTAAGACTTTTAAAGATTCAGAGCATTTGATGGTGTTTCAGGTGTTTGGTGTTTCATTCCAAATTTTGATTATCTTTTCCCTAGTAGAGTATGGCATGTTTCCATAATTTGTTCTCTTAAATGTCTCAAGTTGCTTGGATCCCCTAGTATTATAACTAAGCACTTTAAAATTCTCTATACAGAAGTCATCAAAATAAGGTGGAACTACGTTATTATTAAGGCTGAAACTGAATGAGGAGATAAGTAAATCATTTATTTGGTGTATATTTAAAATAGCCCATTCCGAGTTCACCTAAGCCTCTCGATCAAAGCGAGGCCTGGTGCACAACCATTCATATGAAAATGAGATAAAGCTGGATTGGTAAGGAATAGATTTTATTTCCGCCAAAGTGTGATAGCTATTAACGGGAAAGTGATATACGTTCTTTGCATAGCGTGGGTTTAGCGTGATTTGTAATGGGAGACTTTGTGT
>CBDDTI010000460.1:0-2500 GCA_965233585.1 bacterium | reverse complement strand
TATTATCAGAGTTTTTATTTTTATAGTTTTTAAACTTAATTGCCAGGAATCTCTTCATCCAGGGGTGGCGCAGTGTGCACAAATAACGTAGGGCGGACAGTTTGGCTAGTGTTGAAAGACAACACCAGGTATTAATTAAGTAGACAGCAGAGACAGTGACTCAGGTATTTACCTAATTAAAAACATAATATTAAATTATTGTCAAAAATATAGCAGGGCAAATCTATATTGATGAAAGATGCGAGCCATTCCATACTGTTGAAGCATGGTTTTTGGACCTTATGCCTTCAAAAACGCAAAAAAGCTGATAGCCGCTACAGTTTTTACAGAATCAGAGCTTTATTTTAAGGTACGAAAACCAGTTTACATAAAAAAAAAAAGCATGAAATGAAACCAGTCAGTAAAAACGTAACAAGAACGGGTTCTGGGTACGCCGCATCCAAACCATATTGGTCACATGAGTTCACGACATGGACCGCCATTTCGTATGAATGTATCATATATCAATGGATAGCTTGATTTATTGAGACTCAATGTTTTCGGTCTAAAAAACCCTTCTAGTTCATTATAGTGAACTTACTACAAGAACGTGTACTAAACAGCCTTAAAAATCGGAATGTGGCTACATGCAAACTTAATTAATTATCCACCAACATTTTTACTACTTCTAACTTGTAAGGATCTTTGAACTATGCAGTCGTGTTGACCTCGCTATTAAGTAACAAATAAAGTGAGATTTTAAATTCGTCTACAGAACTCTCCACGAAAGCTCCTAGTATCCATAAGCTGTTTTGTCAGCGAAAACTCAGGCGCGCCGTTTTCAAAATGTTGTCAGAACCCAAGCACTGTAAATATGTCTAGTGTTCGGAATTTTCAAAGTTGGATCTTGTAACATCACTGGCAAGCCAGCCCACAAAAACGTATGAATTATGTAATAGCCATCCTTGCAAAAAATGATCAAAATGCTACTTTATTTGAGCGAAACGTAACGTCTGAACATCAATCACGTTAACAGCACCCTCTCAGAGTACTTATCGATCGTTTTAATCGGCGTCAAACTAAGCTCGTTTTGATTTATGGGCTTCTGAAAGCTACCAAATAGCTTTTCATCTCTGCAGCTCAGCAGATTAACAATTAAAAACGCGCTTGGAATTTCAAGCAAGAAATGGAGAAAACATGCAGAAAAATGCCCTTGTATGGAAGTTCGGCCGGCAAAAAGGATATTTTGGACCCATCGTAATACCTTATGTGTTATGCAAAGAGATGATATGTAGCAATTTGATGATTTGCCTAAATTCCTCAGGCAATTAAATTTGGTCTGGAGACAGGTTTCCCAAGGGTTAAGACCTTTATTTTAAGACGTGAAATGATTTAAATTAGATAAAATGACACAATCTACGAGCGATAACCGAGAACGATGTCTAAAACTGCGCGAAAATGTCATCGACCTAAATAAACGTGGCATAGGCTCCTGTACAATCAATCAACGATTCTTAAACTTTAATTGCCTGTTTTTACAACGACTTTAAAGCTTTCTTTAATCGGGAAAATGTTTTTCCAGATCTGACAGAAAGACTGAGCTTCGCTTTGAAGTTTGAAATTGTTGGCTGGAAACCTCAAAAACAAATGACTTCAAAAGGTTGAACGATGTGGCTTGTCTACTTTAATTTCACTTCTGTCCAAAATGCTCTTGCATCTCCTCGACCAAAGAGAAGTTGCGAGGTTACTCTTAAAGAATTTTGTCCATCTTCAGCTCTAATGTCACGAGTATCACAACGGTAGTTTTATGTGTGCGTGTCATAATTCTAAACAATGCGTAAGGAGTCGAAAAAGGAGTCGAAAAAATCTGACCGAATTGCAGCCGATCTGAACGGAAGTCGAAAGGCCGCTCTGTATGTACTGGACTGATAAAACACCGCTTTCGCAAAACGAGACCGACCGGAGATAAACGCCAGTTTCAAAATGTTTCTGTTTTATCTTTGATTAACCTTCTGACTTCGAAATTAGAAACAACGAAAACATAAAGTTGTAATGCTCGCTTATCTGTCGCAGGTTCTTAATTTGTGTCCAAAAATAGAAGTCCCTGCACGGTATCCGTGCGAAAAACGCATTCAACGAGCTCCAAAATTTTGAAGCAAAAACATGTTCGCTCCTATTCGAAACGATCTCAGCTCTTTATCTTCAAGTCAATGACTCGTGTTTTCAAGAGTTCTATAAGAGCTAGGAGACACCCCATTGCGAGAATCCCAGCAAATTTTCTCGCCATTCGTTGATAACGAATCGAATGGTTCGAGACATCGAACAGTGGGGCGTGGGAACAGAAAATCCCTCACGTATGCATGCCCACCATATGTTGGTCACAAACTAAGGTATTTCAACAGGCAGAGGTTAAAGACTAGCACGAACACGGAGAATATCTTACGTTTGAATTCTCGAGGCTCGCAGGTATATCCTTGGTTTTTCCTTTACCGTCCTTGGATGTTTGGGTAGACAACACTCC
>CBDDTI010000459.1:0-7040 GCA_965233585.1 bacterium | reverse complement strand
TTAGAGAGGGTGAATTCCAAGAGGGAGATGATTTCATCGGTGGTGAGCTTCGTTCTTGAGTGTAGCGTGGTGTCCTCGTCTAGCTTTTTTTTGATGTAAACACAGGCCTTATCAACGGGGATGGCCGTAAAGAGTGAAACGACGTCAAACGAAACCATTACTTCATCCTCGGCGATTTCGCCGAGGATGAAGTAATAATGCGGCGAAATCGCCGAGGATGAAGTAATGGTTTCGTTTGACGTCGTTTCACTCTTTACGGCCATCCCCGTTGATAAGGCCTGTGTTTTTTTTTTCACCATTGAAACTGAGAACAAAGGCCAAATTTCCTTTCTAGACACCTTGATAACAAGAAAGAATGGGGCAGTTACTATTGGTGTCTATCGAAAGCCCACACATACTGACAGATACCTGGACTTTAACTCTCATCACGAGTTAAAACACAAAATAAGTACCGCCTCTACCCTTCTAAATCGGGCACTCAACCTCCCGAGCACCGCTGAAGGAGTAAGGAAAGAGCTGACCTACGTCTCTAATGCGTTAAAATCAAATGGCTACCCATCGGCAACTATATCCAAAATCTTAAGGAAGAATTCGACCTCTGAAGCCATTCCTTCCCCTGAAGAGTTGGTGGGGATGTTTTTTTAAGTGGACAGATCCACCAGACTCCCAAATTGGTTTCGCAGTTTTACCATACATCAAAGGTGTAACTGAACCACTTACAAGAATTCTCAATAACAATGGCATCCGAGCCACCACCAGACCTGTTAAGACCCTGCAACAGGAATTTGCGTCCCCCAAATAAAAGACCTCCATCAGATCGGCAAAGGAATGTTGTCTACAAAATCCCCTGTTCGGACTGCACTTGGAATTACATCGGAGAAATGGGTAGATGCTTACACACTAGAAAAAAGGAACACATACGAAACACCAAAGTTTTTAAAAATGGTTCGAATATTGCCAGCCATGCTTGGTTCGAAGGACACACTATTGATTTTGAGAATGCACGTGTTATCGACAGAGGCAATTCACGCGTAAGAAAAACGCTGGAATCTTGGCACACTGCAATCACTAGCCATGCTGACAATAATTCTAAGCAGTTGCCAAGACAATACTCAATTTTGTTATAATGTTATCCATCTTATCTACATTTTATTGTCACACAAGTATTTCTTTTGTATTTTTATATTTATTTATTCGTTCGTTATTTTCTCACCTTTTTGTATATATATTTTTACCTCCGCCCTTTACACCTCACTTTTTAAAGATTGCAGACTGGCAATCGAAAGCTTAGTGATTTTAAATTTTTAACCAGTTAACGTCTTTTTAACTTTTTAATTATTATTATTATTATTATTATTATTACTTGTACCCGTATTATTCGTATTATTATTAGGAGAAGATCTTTGAAAATCCTTGGAAGGTAGACCATTATTATGACCTCTAAATATTCCCCCTCAAAGGTATCACTAAAATTAAATTTCTTTATACATTTATAATTTGTTATACATTGCAGAAAATATATAGTGTTAAAATTAGTAGCCAATGGTTATCACATCCTCACAGAATTAAATGGCTTGTTCCATAACAGAAGTGCAGAAAGTGATTCAAGTGGAAGTCTCATGAGTGAAAACAGATGTAATGGAACAGCAATGGAATCAAGTTGTGAATTCGAAAGCTGCAACAAATTGGAGAAAGAAATGGTGGATGATTGGAATGATGAAATTGGATCACTAACAGATGATAATATCACAGCTGAAGGAATTAATGATCAGCGTAAAGATGTTACAACTGATGGTCCGCTAAAACAGACTAATGTCATAAACCAGGAGGTCACTAAAGATAGTAAAAAAACTCATCCAAAGCTGCATCATCATTTAAGTTGGCAAAATGCTCTAAAAAAAGCAAAAAGTTTGCCAGATCCATGGGAAAAGTTTCACATAGATGATTCCTGTCCTACAGAAGTTGCTATAAGACATCGGTATAATGCATTGAAAAAGAACTGGGTACAGGATGAAGTGAGAGTCAAAATGGAATCGCTGGTGAGTTGTTCTTTCAGTTAAAGTGGTGCTACGACCAAGCTGCGACCAAAAAAATAATTATTTTTTTCTTTGGATTTCAAAACTATATTAACTAAACACTAACTGACCCGAGTTTTGACTTTAAAAAGACACCTGTTTATTTTAACTGTAATTTTCTTATTTATTGGTCCACTATTACTAACTTTAAAATTTTGAGAGAGCTGGGTCGAGGAGAAAATGACGTCAAAGACTCACTAGTTTAAGAATGCAATGCATGTGTACGCGGCTGAATTAATATGCAGCACGGGAGTTTCGTTCTTTCAGACTTTTAAACCCGTGTTTTGCATGTATAATAAATCGTGTTTACACTCTGAAATGTTAAGCGAGTGAGTAAATGACGTCATTTTCTCTAGATCCAACCCTCTGATGTCCTATCGGTCAGTTTTGAACGGGAGTAATGGCGGACCATGAAATCCAAAACTTACACTCAAAATAAACAGCCTTCGGATAAAACACAAAGCTCAAAATTTTGCCAGTTGGATGTTTAGCGAATACGCTTTCAAAATCGGAAGAAAAAAAGAAAATGATTTTTTGATCATAGTACCACTTTAATAATTTGAAATAGCATACACTGTATTTCTGGTTCACACTGGACTGGTGAGGTAAAAAGCACACTTGAGGGTCTCAAAAGCCAAAGCTCTGCAGTGGGGTAGTGTGTGTGTGTATGTGGGGTGGGGGGGATAGGGGCTTAATCCAAAATACTCTCTAGATATGAGAGGAATATAGATATTGTCTAGAACTAAACATTGCACAATACTTAGTGTTAGGAGCCAAGGCTTTCTGTACATCTGAATGATCTAGTACATTTGGTCATAGTGCAGTCTAGAAACCTAGGACTTGTCTTCTGTGGGAACCATAATTACATTGTAATAGGTTAAAAAGTCTGTCCTAGTGTACTGTCAAATAATTCTAAATTTACTCCTTGTGTTCATTCATGTTAAGTTTCTGTTTGCACCTTGTCAGCATTGTTTAATTCTTCTTAAACCTCTGTCTCCAAACAAGAAGGGAAAGGAGCTGAAAATAAAGAAAACTCATCACCACATGTATTTCAGGGCAGGCAATAAATATCTCTCCTATGAAGAGTGTACTAGTAAACCTACATGGGTTGAAGATCAAACTTATAACTGGGCTTTAAAGAGCACTAAGCTACTATACAGGCTACAAGATAGGATCATGCAAACTAGAAAAAAATGTGATCAGATTTTCCTAGTGACATCTTGCAATAATTGTTTCCCTGCTGGAAAAGTGTTTGAACACACACAGGCATTATTTATAAACGGAAACCAGCATGAACATGAAAAACACAGTTCTAACCATGTTTGAATCTCCCACAAAACATATAAGGTCAATATTATTTTGAAGCTGCATTCACCATTTCTCAAATTATTGCACATAATTCACTCTGTTTGCTCTCCAAAAAGTTGCATAAACTATTGCAGCTGCATAAACTGTTGCAGTTGTTAAATGCTCTTGGGAGGTCTGCATATTCCCAAGAGCATTTTACAACTGTACAATAGTTTATGTAAAAAGTAGGGGACAAACAGAGTGAGTTATGGACAATATTGGAAAAAAGATAACTTCCTAGAGCCAGGCCTAGGGTATTTTGTCTAGTATTATTAGTGGTCTGCTGTTTAAAGTTTTTAGTCAAAAAGGAAGAGGTTTATTGCCAATACTCCAGTGAGCTGAACCAGTTTTAAATGTCATCTTTCATTTGTTGCAAACCAGCTCTCTTTTTGCAACACTACCTTGCTTGCTTTTGAAACGGACAAGTTGAATTACTCCAGCCTATGGCTTCATAGCCTGTTGTTTGTGTGTTTCATTGTAGCCATTTGATCAAGGAGCAATGAGGGAGTGTTTCAGATTGTAAGTACATACAGGTAGTCTTGTATTGCCATGAAATCAATCAACAAGCAGTGTTTCGATACTGTTTCATAACACCCAGTGCATCCTATAAATGTCCACTTTTTAATTCACGAAGCCACATTTGGTTTTGAATTTAGGGTTATACAACAAGGAGCTGAGCTATTTCACAAAGAAATATTGCTTCATTCCGGGAATGACTATCTACTGGGCATGTACTAAAACCCGAAACAACGAAACGAAACGGCCGAAACAAAACGAGCGAAACGAGCAAAACGAAACCACCGAAACGACCGAAACAAGCGAAACGAGCGAAACGGCCGAAACGAAACCACCGAAACGACCGAAACAAGCGAAACGACCGAAACGAGCAAAAGTATAATTAAATAAATGAAAAAGTTAAAAAATACGGTCTTGATCTCCGTCACCTTACTATGGCAGCCTGATCTCGCACTCCTGAAATCCACGTGTGTGACATCGTGACATCACAAATTCTCGCCGGGCCTGTAAAGATGATTGAGCAAAGCACGACGAGCACAAAAACATCGAGAAAAAGGTGGATATTTTTCACAATTTGAATGGTATCCTAGCTAAGACAAGAAATCTAATTTTCTAAAAAAAAAAAAAGAAACAAGCAATTTGGTTTTCTTGTCAATAAATCAGATGCCGCGAGCGAAACACAACTGATTTAGGAGAATTCAATTTCTTGAAATGCACCATAACATAACCTGTACCAATATGAGTAAGATTTATGGCAATAAAGATGCAAAAAGTTCCACTGCTTGAAGTTTTCCATCATACCGCGAAGAGGAAATTCATTGAGAAACTTGCTGACATGTTTGACAGATTTACAGAGTTATAAATAGTTTGAATGCGGATAATGCGACACGACAGATTTCTTAAAAATCGTCCCCAGAAAGTTTCAGCTTTGATTTCGTTCCAGTCAATTCTTAATTTATCCGCTAGTGTGTAATTGGCCCCTTTTCTCAAGGAAAACCAACAACTTCGTGATGCAGACGCTTGATGTAAAGGAAGTCAAACAGCCGAGCAAACACTTGAAAACACTCTACAACACCCATAACGCCGAGCCCAGGATGCACGATTAAAGCATGCCAAGTCGCCCTCGTTTTTCTCTAGAGATCAAGTGAAAGTCTCGGTTCGCACGAGGAATGCTGCAAAGTCTTTCTCGGAAAGACCATTCGCCATCACCTACGAATCCACGATACGACCAGGAAACCTTTTTTAGAATATTATGATTCTTGTTTTAGCCAGAATACCATTCAAAATATGAAAAATATGCAGCTTTTTCTCGATGCCTTCGTGCTCGCCCTGCTTGTGCTCATTCATCTTTACAGGCCTGGCGAGAATTTGTGGTGTCACGATGTCACACAATATAAATCGTATTTTTTTAACTTTTTCATTTATTTTTGCTCGTTTCGGTGGTTTCGTTTCGGCCGTTTCGCTCGTTTCTCTTGTTTCGGTCGTTTCGGTGGTTTCGTTTCGCTCGTTTTGCTCGTTTTGGTCATTTCGGTCGTTTCGTTTCGGCCGTTTCGTTTCGTTGTTTCGGGTTTTAGTACATGCCTATCTACTGTAGGTGTTGGATTTAGAGTATGCTGCATAAATTTAGGATATGCATGCTGCATAATAAGACTGGGCGATTATTGCATTTTTGTATACAATTCCTTAGTGTACATGTAGCTTAGGGTTAGGGTCAGCATTCTTTCCAAGGCTATGACATTTTGACCAAGACTTCAAAGTTGTTTTAAATGTGAGCATCAGACTTGTAGCTACACTACCAGATGTCATTTACAACTTGAACAAACAACCAAACAAATCAGGACTTCAAGACTTTCCTAGTCTTGCAAACATTGGGACTCTAAGACAGCTAATGTCAAAAAATTGAGACTTCAAGATATGAGATGCGCCAAAAAAATGAGACAGCAACTGAAGACCTTTGAAATTCAACAAAAATTTTGTGAGACTAGATTGGTTTTGAAGGACTACAATTTCACCATTGTGAGTAGCAATATGTCAAACGCCATGTGCTTACCTGTTGTTGGTCCAGGTTTGAATTCATTCTCAGAAATCCTGAGTGAATTGAAATTGACTTTGCATGTATGTGATAAGACTAAGACATCCATCTTTTCTATTACAGGAAAAAGTTGTCAAATTTCTCAAAACACATGAATTGGAAGCATGCAGCAAATTATGTATGCAAACAGTACATCGATTCAGTTAGCAGAGATGTTTATTTTGATGATGTGCGACTCCAAATGGATGCTAAGCTCTGGGGAGAAGAGTACAATAGATACAACCCACCAAAAAAGGTTTGTTAACAACATGGAATAGATCACAGTCAGATGACATCAAAATGTGGTACGAGTGTGTCTGACTCACTGATGTTCAGATTACCACATTTGACCCCATCTGTTATATATTACTGAACAGACACATGGCAATATGGAATCTATTTGTCTTATATATGTGCAGTAAAGAAACACAAAAATTGTCATTGACATCACCCTTGCATCAGTCATTCATTCAGTACATTTTGTTTTGGGTTTTAGCTGTTCATGTACATCCCAACGGATTTAATTACCTCTGCCAGCCGAGATACAGGGTTGTCTAGGGTAGAAAGTTATATTTAAACAAAATTACCATTACAAGTATGTCATGAGTGTTTCTTTCCTAGTACAAATGCCCAAGTTACAATTTGTTGAAAGTAAAATTGTTGACAGCCAATATTTAAGTTGGCTGT
This sequence comes from bacterium, assembly GCA_965233585.1. Taxonomy (GTDB): domain Bacteria; phylum SAR324; class SAR324; order SAR324; family NAC60-12; genus CBDDTI01. The sequence goes on along the minus strand of CBDDTI010000459.1, from coordinate 344 downwards.
TGTGTATATAGAGGATATTACATGCCCGCGCGTGGATATGAATTTTATCTTCGAGTGGTCAACTCGATATCTCACGAGTGAGCGCAGCGAACGAGTGAGATATCGAGTTGACCACGAGAAGATAAAATTCATATCCATAAGCGGGCATGTAATGTTCTGTTTATTATATAAACACCAGTGAAATACCAAACCATTTTACTTTAATATTTTCAATGGTCTTAAAGTAGAACGTGTCGTTACTAAACATGAAAGAAGTACATGGACGAAAACCAAATTCATTTGATAAAGTCTAAAATGATGGCCCCTAGAATTCTAGATTCCGAGGAAAGCCAGTTGTAAACAAC
>CBDDTI010000458.1:0-15460 GCA_965233585.1 bacterium | reverse complement strand
TCGAGAGGAACGAGTTCTATGTTGCCCATATATAGAGAATGGGCAGGAAGGCTATTAAAAGGGATCTGAAACGGCGGTTAGTTTGATCGATGTGTTGTTTTGCGATGGCTTTTGCGATTGCGCGAATGGCAGAGTGTTTGGGCATCCTGTGCTCGCGTGCAGGAGGGGATGCAGGGTGCTTTGAAAACTTTATTGGTGGAGACGGTAGAGAAATCCTTCTTCATTCCCCTTTCATCCTCTCCACCTGTCCTGTCTGAAGGGTGCCTATATACACTGTAAACACGCACCAGACTAACCGGGGTTAGGTTACAACTTTCTCTGGAACAAAGGTCCATTCCGTGTTTATTCTCAATCTCTACGAATATTTAAACTGTGACAGAATGTCAAATCCTGAGGTGAGTCATCATTGATGCGATTAAACGTTCCGAGGTCTGAAACCATAAATAATCATGAAATGCTTTCCCTTGCTAGCTAGCACTGGGAATATGTTTATCTATTATATATAAGATCATGTTGTTTTAATAGCCAGAAAGGCAAAGGAAAATTCAAAATGTAAGCTATGCGAGGCTTTGTCTTGAATTGGGTCAAATCGGCATATTGTATTGTATGTCACTGTATTTCGCAATAATCGGAGCTTGGTGACTGAAGTTAAACAAGTCACAGTGTGCCGCTCAAGCTAACAAATGAAGATAAAGACCACTTGTTTTGTCGATTTCCATTAAGTCGTTATTCGGTTTTATAACAACCGATGAATGCGAGTGCGATTGTGTCACGCAATCAGACAGCACACTGCCTGCGGCTCTCTGCCACGGGGACTGTGTACAAAATACTTAGAAAATATATTAATAATAGTGAAGTGGCCGTAAAGCCCAGCAAATTTCAGGGGAGGAAACACTAAGATTCATCTTGAAAGGTCAGCGACTGCGAGTGCGTATGATCTATTCATGTTAACTATACATGAATAATTATGCAACCGAAACGTTTCGAATGGTTTAGTTGTTCACACAGGATTAAGCTGGTATTGTATTTTGTGAATAAAGCGGCAAGTTTCTTAAGAAACTGAGGTTCTGCGTCAGTGTCGAGTATTCCAAGGTAATTTGGTTTTATAAACCGGGTTGATAATGTGGACTGTGATTCGAAAGATGACGTTACATTGTATTTTGTGCTCAATCAAGGTCAATAAAGCGGACAAAAAGTTGAAAGCAGAAGATTTTTCCAAACTTTCTCTTCTCACAATGCAAAATGTTGCGAAATATAAAGTTAAATCCTGCAAAAGAAAGTGTGCTTAAATGTCAAAAGTGTTTACTAAATATTTACAATAATAATAATAATAATACACATCTAAAAGTCACTCGATTCTGATTGGCTGAGAGTAGTGCAGTTCAAGTGTAACACAATGCTAAAAGTGTAACACCAGTGCAAATTGCACATTGGTAATTCTAGATTACGATTGGCTGAGAGAAAATAGGGAATCAAAGTTTCAGAGCCAATAATATCCCGTAAAATGATGACGAAAATTTTGTGCGGAAACTTTGAAAAAGATTTGCTTGAATGAGAAAAAAATGGCTCAAAAAAAGCAACCTCGTTCCCAGGGTCTCTCTTCCTCTACAAAACCTGCGGCAACTTCAATTTATACTAAAACTACATTTATACGTTTTCTTCGGCGTCTGAGCTTGCGAGATTCCACTCGACCCTTGTAAAATTTGTCCACGCAAAAATAACCCCGAAAAAGTTAATTCGAGTACGACACGCAAAGATGACCTACAACACTTTCCGCTCACCCCTATACTAGGTAAAGACAAATTTCACACTCATCTGCCCCTCCCATTAATCTTTTATTTGTCGCGTCTCAGATTTTGGGACACACGTGACCAGACCAATACTCCAAGTCTCTCTCTCGCTCCAGGGGTGGAAGGGAGAGAGATCCTGGGAACGAGGTTGTCAAAAAAGATCTTTCGGCCCTTCCTCCACACAAATTTTCCATGTTTATATTATTAATAAGTAATCATATGGTTTTCTCGTTCAATTTGAAATTTATTTTCGCGCGCGCTCGTGCATCGCGCTGGCCCCGCTAATCCGGCTGTTCTGCAGGCTAAAGCGGTCTAGATTTTCCCATCTAGACCGGTTACGTTTAGCAAATCCTGTTCCACTCGCCAGGAATGTAGAAAACAATCGCCTGCGGCTCATGTGTTCTACATTTCCCTCGTGTTCTCAAAGGCCTGTTGTGATTTATGACAGTCTTATACACGGCTTAATTAACCTGCTAAGTTGTTTATCAAATAAAGATCCTGCGTATCTGATGTTTCAATATCATAGTGTATGGCATTGAAACGTGGTGTCAAAATCACCGTTCCGTAGCTAGTGCATAGAATATGTACGGATGACTAGGGCCGGGAGACGTTATCTGGTACAAGACTGTTGTCGACCTTATGCAGGAGTACTGAGATATCTTGTAGACGTCTGGTGACCTAAAGTTATTGCGAAAGACAGTTGATGTTGTTTCCGACCATTCTTTGTTTTAGCGTGGTATATTGGAGCGCCTTAACGCCGGTGAGGTTTTAGTAGGAGATGGAGGAATGACTTATGCTTTGGAAAAGCGTGGATATGTTAAAGCAGGACCTTGGACTCCTGAGTGTACAGTGGAGCACCCAGAGGCAGGTCGGTTGTGTCGTTTACTCTAACACTCAAAACGCCAGCTTTGTAAATGACCGTGTTTCTCTGATAACCAATTTCAGTTGCCGATTAATTGCCGATTAATTATCTAATCGTTTTTCTCCTTCGTTATCTTTTTCCCTTCTTTTTATCTTCCTCTCCCTTTTGTGCCTTCTCCCCTTATTCTGTTGGTTCTTTTTCGGTAGCTTTAAGTGCGAAAAAAAATCGGAGAAGAGCAAAACAAGTTTCTTTTCAACAAAAGACAACGATAACACAACTCCCAAAAAACAATTTACACCTGTAGGATCATATCTTAACGCTCGAACATACACGTGTAATGCAAGTGTGCTTCTAAACACATTTGTTTCCTCCTCCCTTCTTTTCTATCGTCCTCTGTCTTTCTCACCCATTTTTCTTCCTACCATGAACAATCTGTCAATTTTCTTTCAGTTCGACAGCTCCATCGGGAATTCCTGCGAGCAGGAGCTGATATCATTCAAGCATTTACATTCTCGATGGATGATGACTTAGAAAGTGATCAAGCTAAATATGGGGTGTGTATTTGTGAGCACCAATAAAAATTAATTGTTTTTACATTCAAAAAATTATTAACAAAGTGAAGAACTTCGTGTAATTTGAAAGATAACAGATACAGTAGCCTCCAGATAGTAATTAGTTAACAGCTGAAAATTGTAAAAAGCTTCGAGCTCTCGCCTACGCGTACAGGTCATCCTTTTAACATTTCCCGGCCACATATTTGAATTTTATGACTATGCTTTATGATTCCGCATTCCTCAAAGTGTTAGCAATAATATCATTATCACTCTTATCTGACGCTGAAGTTTCCTCTCAGACCACGAAAATAAACCAGGCAGCATGCGATCTTGCCAAAGAGGTGGCCAAGGAAGGCGGGGTGTATTTTGCTGGCTGCATCAATCAGACTGCTTTCCTGTATTCACAAGGTGCTGGAAAAGACGTGGTGATGAAGAAGTTTAGAGACCAAATTGAGATTTTTCTCCAGAACAATGTTGATTTGATTATTGCGGAGGTGAGCTGTCTTAAATTGCATCTCAATTTCAGTGTTTTGATTTCAGCATTGGAACTTGCGGCCGCAACGCTCACTTTTTATTATTACCCGACTATCTGACGGTCAAAACTCGTTTAATTTGCTTCACGCTATTCATATTATTCAAGAAGGAGACAAGAGATTAGCGCTTAATAAAGTTTTTTAAGTGTTATTCCTTACTTCATCTGACGACAGCTCTAGACTTGGGTGACCTGTGATCATTTAAGTTATGTTCTCTTTCTTGGGATACCATTATACTTTGTTATACTTATCTTTCCTCTATTTTAATTTTAACTTTTTCAGCCACAACCGTTTTCTCTTTCCTCAGTTCTTTGCACACGTAGAGGAAGCTGAATGGGCAGCAGAAGTTTTAAAGTCCACAGGCAAACCAACGGCCATAACGCTGTGTATTGGACCTCACGGTGATCAGAAAAATGTGTCAGCTGGAGAATGTGCTGTGAGGCTGGCAAGGGCAGGTACTGTTAAACAATCCAGTGTAGTCAGTGTAGCTGACACAAGTGAAACTTCAGATGGAACAGGAAGGTCCTCCATATGAGAGGACAAGAGCGCATGCACAGCAACACCCAGCGAATTTGAAAAGCTCTTCTGACGGCAACAAGAGTCGAATAGGTCTTATGCGCGATTACGTCACATGCTCAAACCTCGTTTGTGCGGCATTTGCTCAAACTTTCGTTGCCCTCCTATTGTTTTCACGTGGGTATTCTTTTTATCTTGACTGCTTTGGGAATTGGCTCATGATAAAATTTACATTTTGCGTTATCAAAGCGAGGGTGGTGATTTTTGCTAGGCTGATGTCATCGCACATTAGGGCTATTCAAAGTGAAGAATGATCATCGCAGTAAATTTTCCAATTTAAGCAATTGGAAAGAAGAAGCCTGAAAAAATCAAGGCTTCAACGGGATTCGAACCCGTGACCTCCGCGATACCGGTGCGATGCTCTACCAACTGAGCTATGAAGCCACACATCAAAGTTCATATCTCCCGAAGTGAATGATCATCGCAGTAAAGTTTCATTCCAATTTAAGCAATTGGAAAGAAGAAGCCTGAAAAAATCAAGGCTTCAACGGGATTCGAACCCGTGACCTCCGCGATACCGGTGCGATGCTCTACCAACTGAGCTATGAAGCCACACATTGGGAGCGAGGCCAATTTATTGAGTTCATATCTCCCGTGAGGAGTGAAGTCACGGGTTCGAATCCCGTTGAAGCCTTGATTTTTTCAGGCTTCTTCTTTCCAATTGCTTAAATTGGAAAATTTACTGCGATGATCATTCTTCACTTTGATCTACAACCGCAGTTATTTCATATATACTTTACATCATTAGGGCTATTGTAACAAAGCTGAGAGTGCTCGCTGCACAGGCAGTTAAAGCTTTAGCTTTAATCCAATGAACCGTGACTATCACATTTTGTTGTTTGGCTTAGCGAGTGCATGTTTATTCTGATTGGTGGGAGTACATTGCACGACTTTTAACGAACCAATGAAAGAGCTAAGTTGCAAGACTAACTCCAAGAAACAAGCTCGAATACAAATAAATTACACTATTTAGAGAGGAAACCACATCTGCCTTAGCTGATTTTCATTCGAGTCCTTTGGAAATGTTGGGTTTTGTTGAACGACCCTCAGAAAAAGGCGAGAACCAACAACAAACTGAATCCACATATGGCACCGGGTGACTGAGCGGTCTCACAACTGCACCATCCCTACTCCCCTCACAGGTTTAACTTGTTTTAATGTTTTCTGTATTATTATTTTCATTAAGGGGCTGATATCATTGGTGTAAACTGTTGCTTCAGTCCCGACATCAGTTTACAGACCATTGGTCAAATGAAAGAGGCGTTGGACAAGGAAGGACTCAAGCCTCATCTGATGATTCAACCAATTTGTTATCATACTCCAGATAGTGACGGAAATGGATTTGCATATTTACCCGAAACCCCGTTTGGTGAGTTAGCTGTTTCCATCCATGTTCAGCACTGTCGAACTGATGCCTACGGACTTGACGGAAGAATACAAGAGGAGCTTGCATCACAGTTATCGCCACAGGGCAATTTCGGCGTCAATTTGTGTTCTGTACGCTTCATTGCTGTTATCGTACAATGTTAAAAACTTTTAATAAGTAATTGCGTAGATCAGCCATAATATCCGTAACAAACAAGTTTGACTGTGCTTCGTTCTTTAAGCTTTTGACCAGAAAATACACCGGCTCTTTTTGACGAATTTACCGCACCACTCAATCGTTCAATCAAATGAAATCCAAGTAGAAATCTTGCTCATATTCAATGGAATCAAATCGACGACAGTTTTCCATGGACGCCATTTTGATGCTGTAAAAATATCTACTGTAGTAGACCATAGCATACGTAGACCGTGCAAAGGTCGCTGAAATTGCAGCAAATTTGTTTCCTTCTTTTCTCACCAAAAAGTCTAAAATACATGTGAATTTGAGGGAAATTAGCGAGAATTTTACAGGGTCAGCTCTTAGCATCAATTTAGTCTCAGCTTGAAGCCGGGAATATTGTTAAGTGACCCAACTTTCAAAACTCGCCAGGCTCGTTTTTTTAAGGAAAAAACACACCGTCGATCTTTAATTTTTTCGGAGATTGTTTGACGTCTAGTTATGAGTTACGTCATTCTTGTGGTCCACACCCTTATTGCCTTTCAGTATTTCTCGGCCAAAAAGACCGAAAGAGACGTTTCGGTTCTTGTAAATTAATTAACGATCTTTATCATTCACTTGTTTAGCTCTGGAGCCTCGTACGCTAACTCGCTGGGATGTGCATAAGTACGCTCGGCGGGCCTATGATATGGGAGTGAGGTATATCGGAGGCTGCTGTGGCTTTCAACCATACCACATCCGGGCTATTGCTGAAGAGGTATGACATATGAATAAATAATGTACGTTTACTAAATTGACCACTCCTTTCAACGGGGATTTTAGAGCTTGTGAAAACAAACGACGAACCAATCGGAATTCCAAATGGCAGTAGGCAGACCAGTTGTTTATCTACGTAGGTGGCCAACGTGCTGAGCTCGGGACTACTGAGGGCAACACCAGCTGGTGGTCGTAGATGTCAAGACCAGACTTACACCCGTGATTTCTGGATTTCAAGTCCGGTGCTACAGGAGGCGGCGTCGTTTTTTAAAGCAGTAAAATAGGAACCGGACGTTTCACACGCCGCCACCTCAGGGAGGAGAATTTGATTGGAGTTGAAAATGATAACGGGGCCTTCTTCTCGTCCCACTCATCGCCTGCTGGGCAAATTGACCGCACAAGGAGTTATTATATGGGATAACGAACACGCGGCATGTAATCTTGAGCGGATCTTGCCCACTCCGGTGGCCAATCACAGCGCAGAATTTGGTTGATCTTGCCTGCTCATGAGGCATGTCATATATTAAACCTGAAATATTACTTTTAATTTCAGCTTGCTCCAGAACGAGGAAGATTTCCTGCAGCTAGTGAAAAGCACAGTCCCTGGGGAGAGGCACTCAAACACCACGCGGTAGCTGAAGTCCGTGACAGGTGAGACTGGGGAGAGCTCTAGAGATCTTCGAACAGCTTGGTTTCTAGTGGTCACATCCCTATTCTCATTTTTTTTATTTTGTATTTGGAATGTTCTTTTAGTGCCCACAATTAGCTAATATCTAGCTAAATACTCTGACACCGAAAATTTTTATTTTATTTATTCACTATACAGAGTTAAAAACCTACGTTGCTATATGCCAAACTCATCATCATCACTGCTTTTTGTGCCAGTAGGTGCCTAAACACTCTGTTTCCACTGTGTCCTACCCCTAGCTACCGCTCTACCGTTCCAGTTATTCCACCCTGCTTGCCGCCCCTCTTCCTCTAGTGTCCTCCTCTAGGTCTTTCTAGTCTTCCTGCTGCTCTTCTACGTTCTGGTCGTCACCGTGCAGTCACTTTACTGGATCTTTTCCACGCAGTATATGTCCAATCCAACTTCAACGCCGTCTTCTTATCCCATCTCCGATTTTGTTGATATGCATCTTTTCGATATTTCTCTCACTCGTGCAGACCATCTGATCTTTAGAATCCTTCTCGAACATTTAAACTGGAATGCCTCTAATTTCTTTTCTGAGTGGGTCATCTCCCATGTTTTACACCCATAGGGGAATATATTGTTCTAACGAGTGTCTTGTACAGTTGAACCTTTCTCTTCTTTCCGATTCCTCTAGTGTTCCATACCTTTGTTAGGTTTCAGTGAAAGGCGCCTCGGGCTTTCCGTAACCTACTCTTAATGTCCTTTGTTCCGCCACCCATCCTTCGAGACTTCGGCACTCAAGTAGACAAACTCTGTGGCATCTTCCGTCTTATCACTCCCGGCTCTAACCTTGTCCATCCTTGCTGTATTCATTCGTAACACTTGTTGGTACGTTTAAACATAAACCTATTTTGCCTGCCTCGGTGATCAGCCTGTCCGTTTTCTCCTGGATGTGCTCATACTCGGATACCAGCAGCAATCTCGTTCCCAGAGTCTTCGTTCCCCTTGACCAGCGGTCGGAAAACGAGAGCTCTGGGAGCAACCATTTTGAAATAACAGAGGAAATAACCGAATTCTGCCCATCCGGTTTCACTACGCGGTCTTCATCTATGGCGCATGCCTGAAATGGTTGCTCCCAGAGCTCTCGTTTTCCGACCGCTGGTCAAGGGGAACGAAGACTCTGGGAACGAGATTGTACCAGCAGCGCAATGTCATCTGCGCAGTCAAAGTCTTCAAGTACACTTATGAAGTCCCACCTAACTTATATCACTTCTTCTCCCCTCTGTTGGTTTCCTCGTCACTCAATCCATGACATCAGAAACCCCGACATGATATAGCCCTGCTTCACCCCAGACGATATTTTAAACCGGCCTGTTAGAGCCATTGTTTATGCAAGTTCAGAGAGTTCCGTTGACTTATAAAAATATAATTCAACCTCATGCTCTTTCAGTTTAAAGTTAATGACCCTGCATATTTAGCTTCGGAAAAGAAATATTCAAGAAAACAACTCATGACGGAAACCCCCGGCACTCTTAGACTGAAAAGGACTTATTTGGCAGTGATTTCCAAATTTGGAGCAATGCTTTCGTGTACTCGATTAATTGATGTTTAAAATGTATATAAATGTTAAACTGATTTGCCAGCTCGTCAGCATCCAACGGCTATGTCAAGACTGCCACAGTTTTAGAAATTCGTTCACAATAAGACATCTTTTTCGCTTTCCTCTTATTTATGAAAAAAATAAATAGCTTCCAATATTGACCTTATATTGTTTGTCTGTCTTTCTTTCCAAATGGAGATTACTATCATAAAGACTGACCCAGAAGTAATTTCCTTGTTTGTTTTCAGAGCTAATCGCGCCTACTGGGAGAATCTAAAACCAGCCAGCGGTCGTCCATTTTGCCCTTCGTTAAGTAGACCTGGACCACGGAGCTAACTGCAGTGAGCCATGGAATTTCGTACAATGAACCTTGCAGATTTTGCATTATAATTAACATGTATTTACTGTAGAGTAGGTCTTGCGTTTTGCTTCATGCCACTTATAAGTCAATCAAGTAATTAACTGTTTTACTTCACTCGCTGCAAAGATCAAAGGTTATGATGTTTATCACTTGTTCCAAAATTATTATTTTGAGTCGTTTATAAAGTCATCAGTCGTTAACTTGATCGGAAGTTCTTTTCATGACTTACCCACGTGATTTATCTAGACAAGGTACACTGTAAGAAATTGCTTAGACTTCGAACATGAGAGCGGGGCTCACTAACCTTTCGTCACCAGAAAACAGACCGACTCTCAGACGCCTTATTACTTCCTTATGTGGAAAAATAAATGCAACCTTACAAACCAAATAACTAAATGTTTTCCTCACCTGGTTAAACTTACTATTCCTCCATCTCCCACTAGCACCTCGCCATCATTAAGCCTCTCGAATCCAAGATGCTATTGCGCTTGAGAACGTTATAACATGGTTAAATCAGGAGCCCATTACCTGGTTATATTGATTTTCAAATGACAGCTCGGGTTGAAGATAACCTGGATATCTTACTACACGAAAAAACAAACACAAAAACAAATAAAAAAAGAAAAACAGAAAACAGGAGTGCACGTGGACTCACTTAGTTTGTCGATTTTGTTTCACCCTCATCGGGAACCTATTCACAAGGGTCAGTACTATCCCACCCAATCGAAAAAGTAAAATATCATGAATAAAACTTCTAGCCTCCAGGCGGACCGATAAACTGAATATCTTTCAGCAGGAGCCCCGATTATGGCTCCTGCTTTCAGACAATTCCCACCACCCAAGTGAGGACGAAATTTTTCTGAGCGGACGAGTAAAGTAATAACTTTAACCACAAAACGAATAAAAAACAATTTTGATTATTAATGCCTGACATCAGGATACTTCAACGATCTAAATTAATCGAGGATTCACATGACATCATTATGCAAAACTGAGGACAAAGTCAACAATAAACGTCATTTTGCACTAGCCCAAGGCACGACAATTTTCGCGGCAGAAATAAAAGTGCAGTCAAACCTCTACTAACGGCCACCTCTCTATAGTAGTAGGACCGTTTATTAATAAATACACCTTGCAGCCAATTGGCTGAATTACGTGAAGATAAAATATTACAACAAAAATGTATATCGAGAATTTAAAATATATTACGCACAATGGCTAATGATAAAGCTGTCTCTGAACCTGTTTGTCTTCTTGCAGACAGGCGCGGCAAAAGCGCGAGTCGATCTCAGAGTATAATTCTGCTGAGAACGCACTGGTAGAAGGTGACTGAGTTTATGGTTCCCTTGCGTATCAATGTCACTGAAGAGTTCCTTACATAGCGTACTCCTTCTATCGTACAGAGTTGTAAGGCCAGCTTTAGTTAAACCTTCACTGTAACTACAATCAGGAAAAATAACGCGTAACGCACGACGCTGAATGCGTTCAATTTCTTCCGAAAGATATAACGGTAGAGTACAATGGAAGACCTGGCATGCATATTTAAGGATTGATCTAATAACGCTACAGTAGAATCTTACAAGGACACTATGAGCAATTCCCGCGCGCTTAAGTTGTCTTAAGAGATAAAGTCTCTTGGCAGCCTTAGTCGTGACTGAGTCGATGTGCGCAGACCATTTGAGATCGCTGCTTATGACAAAACCAAGAACTTTAGCGGAAGATACTAATTCGAACTCAACCCCTTCTATGGCGACCTGAGAGAAGAAAGGGAGAGTGCGCTTGAAGCACGTGCGAATCTCCTTGCAGTTGATTGGATTTAGTTGCAGATGGTTCTATAACGGTCACTCTTTTTCGGACGGTCGATAGATTCACTCTGCAACGTACAGCCATCTCTCCACGACAGCAGCGACCACTGCAGCGCCTCCCAGCTGTTAAAGTAACCTCTCCACAGTTTTCGCGGCAGAAGTAAAAGTAGAGAAAGATAATCGCGCATTTAAGACAATGCCAGATTTTAGCTACGAGAAGTAAACTGTTTCCAGAAAGAACTGAATGTTATTCAGGGATCGGTTTTTTAAAGCCACTATTTTTTTCTTGTTTAACCCTTTTTTTGGTGAGAAATATCCATGTGCTTCTTTCAGGGTTGGAACCCGCGATAAGAACACGGTTTTTAATGTTATGCAAACATGCTGTTTCGCATAATCGAATCGCAATCGATGGCTTTCATGAAAAAATCCCCGAATTCTCTGCTGATCTTTCTCAGCTACCCTTCGAGCAGAGTCGCTTCGATCTTATTCGCAACCTATTGTGATTTGTCGTCTAAACGCCCGCGCACTCGATCTAGCAGCGCTGAGTTGGGTATAGCAGACTAGCTTTCGTCTTCGGTTACATACATACATACATACAATTTATTGAAGCTCCCTTCCCAGGGCTTTTCAGCCACAATATACTAACTAAGACTAACTAATATACAAAAAGAATAGAACTAAAATATTAGCTAATTAAAATAATACAAAGACAAAACAAAATTCAGGCTAAAAGCATATTGACATGTCGCCTCTTAAAAATTCTAACGTCCGCTACTTCCTTAAGGTCTTTGGGGAGACTGTTCGAACATGCAGCGCCTCTGTAGGCGAACGATCGCTGCCCAGTTGTTAACCGGCATCTCGGTAGAGTCAGATCTTTTTTATTTCGTGTATTTCTGTTATGTAGATCTAGTCTCCTTGTAAATTTTTGACTGAGATAGTCAGGCGCCCGTCCAATTAAGCACTTATGAACCATAACAGAATCATTTAAAAAACGTTTATCGGCAATGGAAAGCCAGTTGACAAGGAAAACATGTTGGGCAACCTTTATCGGTTTCAATTAGGCGACGAGAAGTTCACAAGGTAGAGTTGCGCAATCAAGAATAAGTAAATTAAGCCGATCAATGCAGTTCATGTACAATGGAGTGCAGCTGTGTTTGTACGTCATGTAGTATATGCCCAAAGAGACATTCGAGATTGAACTTCAAGAAAACTCAAGCAAGAAACCATTCACCTAATTTGTTGTAACGAGGTCAATAAAATAACTCGTATAACTAGGGCATGTCCGCCATGCAGATCTATTTTTTATGACAAGAGTAGTTCCATATTGCGTAAAGGTTAGATCGTGTTGATCCCCAGGCTTTCTTCATAGAGCACTATGATTGTTTTTTTAAATTGTAATTTGAGTGCGTTTTTAGCCTGATTGCAATACTCACGAATTCGGGCATTGCGCAATTTTTCGGGCAAGAATGTCACCGTCCCCCTCACCCGCTAAGTTCAAAGGTGCCCTTACTCAGCTGGAAATAATCTGCTCTTACCTTTATAGCATTACAAGTTCCTAAGGACCGAGAATAATCCTGGATACTCACGGGTTCAACGGAGTAGCAAACTCCTCTTTGTGCGAGTGACTGTTAAGTGAGGGACAGGAGAGAAATCATGTTCCTTTCCCATCATCTCCCGCTTCATAACCGGGGAAGCGGTAAATTTGAATGCGGCTTGCTATGCTTTCTGTTCTGTTTTTTTGTTTTGTTCTCTATTCTAGCCCGCCGAGGTAATTTTTTCGTCTAAATCACGTAAGAAAAGTTAGAAAAAGATGTTCCCATTCAAAGTTTAGCTCTCAGCCAATAATTCTGGAATATTTTTACCAAAACGTCGGCTAGCTGTAAAACAATCAATAAAAAGACAACATTTCATCATGTCAAAATTCTGACGTTCACTGGATATGCGAAAAAGAAGACCAAATTCACGCAGATATGCGTCTTGTTTGAATAATAATATGCAATATGACAGACCTAGGATATTTCATGAACTGTAAGTATAAAATGTCCCGAGAACAATAGGCGTTCTGCGAGGTGGTTCTTGATGCTCCTGTAGATGGAAGGTTCATTCCGAGTTTATTCTCAATCCTTACCAACATTGTAACTCCGAAACAATGTCAAATACCGAGAAGGTGGATGGATGGAGCAAAATACGCATAATCATGGTCACTGATACGTGCTCTTGATCGAGATCGAAAACCACTTTTCAGGTTTCACATTGTGACATCAATCACACTGTAAATTATCGTAAAATGCTTTCCCTCGCCAATACCAGGAACATATACAGTTGGAACTCGCTGATTCGAACTCGGTTATTTCAGACTCCCCGCTATTTCGAAGTCAAACCAATTCCCCTTGCATTTGCCCTGCAGTCATGCTATTTTTCGTTTCCCCTGAGAGTTCCAAATAGCGGCGTTCAACCGTACATATTCTTGTGAAGATTTTGATAGCGAGAAAATCGTGTGATCAACCCAACAAGAATTCAAACTGAAGAAATTTCTTTAAGCTCGAAACAGTGGAATTCTATATATCGGTCCTGGTTGAAGAAAAGGAGTAAAGGTGTAATAACAAGAATCGATGGTTCCATGTTTGGCTAGCCTCAGTTAAACTCCTGGGCCGGGTTGTTCAAAGCCCGATTATGCTAACCCAGGGTTAGCGAGGATTTTGATCTCAGTTTTGTAACTTTTTGGTGAGATGTTCTGTTGATATTGTTTGCCCTTCAGTTTTAAGCTGTTTTAATCTCAAACTACACGAAACATTAGCTAGCCTCAGTTAAACTCCTGTAAAGCGAGCCACTGCATATAGAGTCAGTGAATATAGAGTCGGAGCACTCTCGAGCTAAAAACCAGCTCTCGGTGCGCCATGCCGTTACTCGATATGCAGATACGATTTTCGTCACCCAGTTGCACCCAGCTTAAGTCTTCAGTGTAAACAGCTTTCCTTTTGCTATCGTTCTACAAATAGCGAGTACGTTAGAGCGTACAGCTACAATAGAAAGCCCAGCAAACTTCAGAAGAGCAATTTAACAACATGAAAGACACCAAGATTTATGTTACAGCAATTGCGTTATTCAACTAGCTATGCATGAATTACTATTCATTTCTAGTGGTTTAGTAAGTTGTTTGACAGGCCGCTATTTAGGAATTTGTGCACGGTAATGGCCAATAAAGAGAACAAATTGAAAAAGTGAAAAATAATAATGACATTGTTGGTGCTTCCATTTGCACTGTTTGAACTACAGCTGATTCATGTCGCAAGATCATGTCAAGTCATGCATCAAGTGCATGCTTATGGGAGGCGATATCAGTCAAAAGTGGTATGAGTGCTCGACTGGTGATCAAGAAATTGATCGCTATGGCTGAGTTTATCGATTGGATATCGCAAATGTCGATCGTTATGATTGAGATTATCGATTGGTGATTGAAGAAGTCGATCGCTGTGGTTGAGAGTATCGATAATGGCCGCTATGGTCCAAGGCCAAAAAGCGATCGAATGTCATGACTGACGATTGCTATGGTTGAAAAAAGATTGGTGTCTGACTATCAAGAGATTGACGATCCAGAACTTCTACCGCTATGATCGTGAAATCGAATAATCGAGAAATGGATAGGCCTCAGTGGTAATGAGAGTGGGATAGTTCACTTATTTTAAAATTAAGTGTTGTGACAATCACTATGGCGACTGACGATGGAAGTGGTCGAGATATCGAGGAATTCCCTGACTCCATGAAACAATGCAGTGTCCGCAATGTCCGAATTGAGAATCCGACTTAAAAGGGAAATGAACAGAGTTCTGGCTGCATTTTATAAAGATATATTTCGGTCATTTTTAATTTCTCAGAAGTTTCTTGGTTTCCTGTTTTGACCCTCTCTGTAACTTCTAAGTGCCCTGTTGTTACCCTGAAAATCACGGCCTTTACAATAGTTCTACAAATGTAACAATGAAAAATCATACTTTGTAATATCAGTGTTTGTTGAGCACATCAGTGTTGATGACTTTGTGTACAGGCCATAACTGTTTCCTGAAATAAGGCTAGTAAATGCTCCATGGTGATTAAGATGGCCTAGCACTCTAAAAGAAGAACAAAAGATGAACTCTTCTGCTAATTTATTGTAATACTGATAAGTTGATGCTAACTCTAGAGTACATCTAGAAGTATGGACGATAGGATGACCAGTAGTGCCATCTACATTGGTGAAAGTTACAGTAATGGTATCACAAATAACGATGTTACTTCCCGTCAAAAACTATAAATTGGAAGGTGAGATTTCCGTATAACCCCATACATTTATTATGCGTACGTTATTTATTTATAACTTTATTTATTTTATAACAACTTTATTTGCATACACTAGAGGAATAAAAGTACAAATGCAAATAGGGTGCCAACAGGGAAGAACATAATCTTCATATG
>CBDDTI010000457.1:0-14135 GCA_965233585.1 bacterium | reverse complement strand
AAGAAAAAAAAAAAAAAAAACCGGATTCGAACCCAAACCCCACCCCTCCCCTTCCAGTACATTTTCTCACTTGATGACTGTCTTTACTATGTTTTATCTTATTGCAGTTGCTTTTACATTGATATTTGTTATTTGAATTTCCCGCCAGTGCCCTTTCATTAAGGTCTGCCGACAAAGTCGGAAGACCTTTTTCTCTGTCATTGATCATCCCATCGTCTTCAAATTTAGCTGGTTGATAGTCCTTGACAAGGAGACGACTTGATGTAAATTTCAGGGACGTAAATTAAAGGTCAAGGTCACGAGGAGACAACCTTAGAAAATATGTTGTACGCTTATTTCTCTCTTATTTTTGAACGAATTTCTGTGAAACTTGGCGGGTATATAGGCACTATCTCGTCCATCAGCCCTATGAAATTTCAGGTCTGTACGCCAAATGTCATGGTCACAGTGAGACAAAATAATAGCTCAATACACCCTACATACTTCTGTTCATCGCGACAATAAGCCAAGACCTGTTCAATCCGTGTCCCTGGATGTTTCGACCAAGAATTCGGTTGATGGGCCATCCAAGGCCACAACTCAGAGCGAAGGCAGACCTCCCTGTAGGGTTTCCCTACAGGTTCAATTCTAGGAAATAACACACTCACACATACCAAGACACAAGAAAAAAAAAAAAAAAAAAAAAAAAAAAACTCGGATTCGAACCCAGACACCACCCCTCCCCTTCCAGTACATTTTCTCACTTGATGACTGTCTTTACTATGTTTTATCTTAGTGCAGTTGCTTTTACATTGATATTTGTTATTTGAATTTCCCGCCAGTGCCCTTTCATTAAGGTCTGCCGACAAAGTCGGAAGACCTTTCTGTTGTTGTATTGTCTTTTCTTTCTTATTTCTTTATTTTTATTATTTTATTTCTTTCCCACTATCTGCGTTCTGCGATTTCTCTGCCATTTTTCATCGGATCTCTCTCATAATTGGCCAGTTGGTAGATAATAACTTGTAGAAGAGCTGTATACATTTTGGGATACGAAGGTCAAAGGTCAAGGTCACAAGGTGACACTAGATGAAAATGCTTATTCAGCAATTTCTCTGTCATTGATCATCCCATCGTCTTCAAATTTAGCTGGTTGATAGTCCTTGACAAGGAGACGACTTGATGTAAATTTCAGGGACGTAAATTAAAGGTCAAGGTCACGAGGAGACAACCTTAGAAAATATGTTGTACGCTTATTTCTCTCTTATTTTTGAACGAATTTCTGTGAAACTTGGCGGGTATATAGGCACTATCTCGTCCATCAGCCCTATGAAATTTCAGGTCTGTACGCCAAATGTCATGGTCACAGTGAGACAAAATAATAGCTCAATACACCCTACATACTTCTGTTCATCGCGACAATAAGCCAAGACCTGTTCAATCCGTGTCCCTGGATGTTTCGACCAAGAATTCGGTTGATGGGCCATCCAAGGCCACAACTCAGAGCGAAGGCAGACCTCCCTGTAGGGTTTCCCTACAGGTTCAATTCTAGGAAATAACACACTCACACATACCAAGACACAAGAAAAAAAAAAAAAAAAAAAAAAAAAAACTCGGATTCGAACCCAGACACCACCCCTCCCCTTCCAGTACATTTTCTCACTTGATGACTGTCTTTACTATGTTTTATCTTAGTGCAGTTGCTTTTACATTGATATTTGTTATTTGAATTTCCCGCCAGTGCCCTTTCATTAAGGTCTGCCGACAAAGTCGGAAGACCTTTCTGTTGTTGTATTGTCTTTTCTTTCTTATTTCTTTATTTTTATTATTTTATTTCTTTCCCACTATCTGCGTTCTGCGATTTCTCTGCCATTTTTCATCGGATCTCTCTCATAATTGGCCAGTTGGTAGATAATAACTTGTAGAAGAGCTGTATACATTTTGGGATACGAAGGTCAAAGG
The DNA here is from genome assembly GCA_965233585.1 of bacterium. Taxonomy (GTDB): domain Bacteria; phylum SAR324; class SAR324; order SAR324; family NAC60-12; genus CBDDTI01. Next base: position 12,197 of record CBDDTI010000457.1, on the reverse strand, counting down.
TCAAGGTCACAAGGTGACACTAGATGAAAATGCTTATTCAGCAATTTCTCTGTCATTGATCATCCCATCGTCTTCAAATTTAGCTGGTTGATAGTCCTTGACAAGGAGACGACTTGATGTAAATTTCAGGGACGTAAATTAAAGGTCAAGGTCACGAGGAGACAACCTTAGAAAATATGTTGTACGCTTATTTCTCTCTTATTTTTGAACGAATTTCTGTGAAACTTGGCGGGTATATAGGCACTATCTCGTCCATCAGCCCTATGAAATTTCAGGTCTGTACGCCAAATGTCATGGTCACAGTGAGACAAAATAATAGCTCAATACACCCTACATACTTCTGTTCATCGCGACAATAAGCCAAGACCTGTTCAATCCGTGTCCCTGGATGTTTCGACCAAGAATTCGGTTGATGGGCCATCCAAGGCCACAACTCAGAGCGAAGGCAGACCTCCCTGTAGGGTTTCCCTACAGGTTCAATTCTAGGAAATAACACACTCACACATACCAAGACACAAGAAAAAAAAAAAAAAAAAAAAAAAAACTCGGATTCGAACCCAGACACCACCCCTCCCCTTCCAGTACATTTTCTCACTTGATGACTGTCTTTACTATGTTTTATCTTAGTGCAGTTGCTTTTACATTGATATTTGTTATTTGAATTTCCCGCCAGTGCCCTTTCATTAAGGTCTGCCGACAAAGTCGGAAGACCTTTCTGTTGTTGTATTGTCTTTTCTTTCTTATTTCTTTATTTTTATTATTTTATTTCTTTCCCACTATCTGCGTTCTGCGATTTCTCTGCCATTTTTCATCGGATCTCTCTCATAATTGGCCAGTTGGTAGATAATAACTTGTAGAAGAGCTGTATACATTTTGGGATACGAAGGTCAAAGGTCAAGGTCACAAGGTGACACTAGATGAAAATGCTTATTCAGCAATTTCTCTGTCATTGATCATCCCATCGTCTTCAAATTTAGCTGGTTGATAGTCCTTGACAAGGAGACGACTTGATGTAAATTTCAGGGACGTAAATTAAAGGTCAAGGTCACGAGGAGACAACCTTAGAAAATATGTTGTACGCTTATTTCTCTCTTATTTTTGAACGAATTTCTGTGAAACTTGGCGGGTATATAGGCACTATCTCGTCCATCAGCCCTATGAAATTTCAGGTCTGTACGCCAAATGTCATGGTCACAGTGAGACAAAATAATAGCTCAATACACCCTACATACTTCTGTTCATCGCGACAATAAGCCAAGACCTGTTCAATCCGTGTCCCTGGATGTTTCGACCAAGAATTCGGTTGATGGGCCATCCAAGGCCACAACTCAGAGCGAAGGCAGACCTCCCTGTAGGGTTTCCCTACAGGTTCAATTCTAGGAAATAACACACTCACACATACCAAGACACAAGAAAAAAAAAAAAAAAAAAAAAAAACTCGGATTCGAACCCAGACACCACCCCTCCCCTTCCAGTACATTTTCTCACTTGATGACTGTCTTTACTATGTTTTATCTTAGTGCAGTTGCTTTTACATTGATATTTGTTATTTGAATTTCCCGCCAGTGCCCTTTCATTAAGGTCTGCCGACAAAGTCGGAAGACCTTTCTGTTGTTGTATTGTCTTTTCTTTCTTATTTCTTTATTTTTATTATTTTATTTCTTTCCCACTATCTGCGTTCTGCGATTTCTCTGCCATTTTTCATCGGATCTCTCTCATAATTGGCCAGTTGGTAGATAATAACTTGTAGAAGAGCTGTATACATTTTGGGATACGAAGGTCAAAGGTCAAGGTCACAAGGTGACACTAGATGAAAATGCTTATTCAGCAATTTCTCTGTCATTGATCATCCCATCGTCTTCAAATTTAGCTGGTTGATAGTCCTTGACAAGGAGACGACTTGATGTAAATTTCAGGGACGTAAATTAAAGGTCAAGGTCACGAGGAGACAACCTTAGAAAATATGTTGTACGCTTATTTCTCTCTTATTTTTGAACGAATTTCTGTGAAACTTGGCGGGTATATAGGCACTATCTCGTCCATCAGCCCTATGAAATTTCAGGTCTGTACGCCAAATGTCATGGTCACAGTGAGACAAAATAATAGCTCAATACACCCTACATACTTCTGTTCATCGCGACAATAAGCCAAGACCTGTTCAATCCGTGTCCCTGGATGTTTCGACCAAGAATTCGGTTGATGGGCCATCCAAGGCCACAACTCAGAGCGAAGGCAGACCTCCCTGTAGGGTTTCCCTACAGGTTCAATTCTAGGAAATAACACACTCACACATACCAAGACACAAGAAAAAAAAAAAAAAAAAAAAAAAAAAAACTCGGATTCGAACCCAGACACCACCCCTCCCCTTCCAGTACATTTTCTCACTTGATGACTGTCTTTACTATGTTTTATCTTAGTGCAGTTGCTTTTACATTGATATTTGTTATTTGAATTTCCCGCCAGTGCCCTTTCATTAAGGTCTGCCGACAAAGTCGGAAGACCTTTCTGTTGTTGTATTGTCTTTTCTTTCTTATTTCTTTATTTTTATTATTTTATTTCTTTCCCACTATCTGCGTTCTGCGATTTCTCTGCCATTTTTCATCGGATCTCTCTCATAATTGGCCAGTTGGTAGATAATAACTTGTAGAAGAGCTGTATACATTTTGGGATACGAAGGTCAAAGGTCAAGGTCACAAGGTGACACTAGATGAAAATGCTTATTCAGCAATTTCTCTGTCATTGATCATCCCATCGTCTTCAAATTTAGCTGGTTGATAGTCCTTGACAAGGAGACGACTTGATGTAAATTTCAGGGACGTAAATTAAAGGTCAAGGTCACGAGGAGACAACCTTAGAAAATATGTTGTACGCTTATTTCTCTCTTATTTTTGAACGAATTTCTGTGAAACTTGGCGGGTATATAGGCACTATCTCGTCCATCAGCCCTATGAAATTTCAGGTCTGTACGCCAAATGTCATGGTCACAGTGAGACAAAATAATAGCTCAATACACCCTACATACTTCTGTTCATCGCGACAATAAGCCAAGACCTGTTCAATCCGTGTCCCTGGATGTTTCGACCAAGAATTCGGTTGATGGGCCATCCAAGGCCACAACTCAGAGCGAAGGCAGACCTCCCTGTAGGGTTTCCCTACAGGTTCAATTCTAGGAAATAACACACTCACACATACCAAGACACAAGAAAAAAAAAAAAAAAAAAAAAAAAAACTCGGATTCGAACCCAGACACCACCCCTCCCCTTCCAGTACATTTTCTCACTTGATGACTGTCTTTACTATGTTTTATCTTAGTGCAGTTGCTTTTACATTGATATTTGTTATTTGAATTTCCCGCCAGTGCCCTTTCATTAAGGTCTGCCGACAAAGTCGGAAGACCTTTCTGTTGTTGTATTGTCTTTTCTTTCTTATTTCTTTATTTTTATTATTTTATTTCTTTCCCACTATCTGCGTTCTGCGATTTCTCTGCCATTTTTCATCGGATCTCTCTCATAATTGGCCAGTTGGTAGATAATAACTTGTAGAAGAGCTGTATACATTTTGGGATACGAAGGTCAAAGGTCAAGGTCACAAGGTGACACTAGATGAAAATGCTTATTCAGCAATTTCTCTGTCATTGATCATCCCATCGTCTTCAAATTTAGCTGGTTGATAGTCCTTGACAAGGAGACGACTTGATGTAAATTTCAGGGACGTAAATTAAAGGTCAAGGTCACGAGGAGACAACCTTAGAAAATATGTTGTACGCTTATTTCTCTCTTATTTTTGAACGAATTTCTGTGAAACTTGGCGGGTATATAGGCACTATCTCGTCCATCAGCCCTATGAAATTTCAGGTCTGTACGCCAAATGTCATGGTCACAGTGAGACAAAATAATAGCTCAATACACCCTACATACTTCTGTTCATCGCGACAATAAGCCAAGACCTGTTCAATCCGTGTCCCTGGATGTTTCGACCAAGAATTCGGTTGATGGGCCATCCAAGGCCACAACTCAGAGCGAAGGCAGACCTCCCTGTAGGGTTTCCCTACAGGTTCAATTCTAGGAAATAACACACTCACACATACCAAGACACAAGAAAAAAAAAAAAAAAAAAAAAAAAAAACTCGGATTCGAACCCAGACACCACCCCTCCCCTTCCAGTACATTTTCTCACTTGATGACTGTCTTTACTATGTTTTATCTTAGTGCAGTTGCTTTTACATTGATATTTGTTATTTGAATTTCCCGCCAGTGCCCTTTCATTAAGGTCTGCCGACAAAGTCGGAAGACCTTTCTGTTGTTGTATTGTCTTTTCTTTCTTATTTCTTTATTTTTATTATTTTATTTCTTTCCCACTATCTGCGTTCTGCGATTTCTCTGCCATTTTTCATCGGATCTCTCTCATAATTGGCCAGTTGGTAGATAATAACTTGTAGAAGAGCTGTATACATTTTGGGATACGAAGGTCAAAGGTCAAGGTCACAAGGTGACACTAGATGAAAATGCTTATTCAGCAATTTCTCTGTCATTGATCATCCCATCGTCTTCAAATTTAGCTGGTTGATAGTCCTTGACAAGGAGACGACTTGATGTAAATTTCAGGGACGTAAATTAAAGGTCAAGGTCACGAGGAGACAACCTTAGAAAATATGTTGTACGCTTATTTCTCTCTTATTTTTGAACGAATTTCTGTGAAACTTGGCGGGTATATAGGCACTATCTCGTCCATCAGCCCTATGAAATTTCAGGTCTGTACGCCAAATGTCATGGTCACAGTGAGACAAAATAATAGCTCAATACACCCTACATACTTCTGTTCATCGCGACAATAAGCCAAGACCTGTTCAATCCGTGTCCCTGGATGTTTCGACCAAGAATTCGGTTGATGGGCCATCCAAGGCCACAACTCAGAGCGAAGGCAGACCTCCCTGTAGGGTTTCCCTACAGGTTCAATTCTAGGAAATAACACACTCACACATACCAAGACACAAGAAAAAAAAAAAAAAAAAAAAAAAAAAAACTCGGATTCGAACCCAGACACCACCCCTCCCCTTCCAGTACATTTTCTCACTTGATGACTGTCTTTACTATGTTTTATCTTAGTGCAGTTGCTTTTACATTGATATTTGTTATTTGAATTTCCCGCCAGTGCCCTTTCATTAAGGTCTGCCGACAAAGTCGGAAGACCTTTCTGTTGTTGTATTGTCTTTTCTTTCTTATTTCTTTATTTTTATTATTTTATTTCTTTCCCACTATCTGCGTTCTGCGATTTCTCTGCCATTTTTCATCGGATCTCTCTCATAATTGGCCAGTTGGTAGATAATAACTTGTAGAAGAGCTGTATACATTTTGGGATACGAAGGTCAAAGGTCAAGGTCACAAGGTGACACTAGATGAAAATGCTTATTCAGCAATTTCTCTGTCATTGATCATCCCATCGTCTTCAAATTTAGCTGGTTGATAGTCCTTGACAAGGAGACGACTTGATGTAAATTTCAGGGACGTAAATTAAAGGTCAAGGTCACGAGGAGACAACCTTAGAAAATATGTTGTACGCTTATTTCTCTCTTATTTTTGAACGAATTTCTGTGAAACTTGGCGGGTATATAGGCACTATCTCGTCCATCAGCCCTATGAAATTTCAGGTCTGTACGCCAAATGTCATGGTCACAGTGAGACAAAATAATAGCTCAATACACCCTACATACTTCTGTTCATCGCGACAATAAGCCAAGACCTGTTCAATCCGTGTCCCTGGATGTTTCGACCAAGAATTCGGTTGATGGGCCATCCAAGGCCACAACTCAGAGCGAAGGCAGACCTCCCTGTAGGGTTTCCCTACAGGTTCAATTCTAGGAAATAACACACTCACACATACCAAGACACAAGAAAAAAAAAAAAAAAAAAAAAAAAAACTCGGATTCGAACCCAGACACCACCCCTCCCCTTCCAGTACATTTTCTCACTTGATGACTGTCTTTACTATGTTTTATCTTAGTGCAGTTGCTTTTACATTGATATTTGTTATTTGAATTTCCCGCCAGTGCCCTTTCATTAAGGTCTGCCGACAAAGTCGGAAGACCTTTCTGTTGTTGTATTGTCTTTTCTTTCTTATTTCTTTATTTTTATTATTTTATTTCTTTCCCACTATCTGCGTTCTGCGATTTCTCTGCCATTTTTCATCGGATCTCTCTCATAATTGGCCAGTTGGTAGATAATAACTTGTAGAAGAGCTGTATACATTTTGGGATACGAAGGTCAAAGGTCAAGGTCACAAGGTGACACTAGATGAAAATGCTTATTCAGCAATTTCTCTGTCATTGATCATCCCATCGTCTTCAAATTTAGCTGGTTGATAGTCCTTGACAAGGAGACGACTTGATGTAAATTTCAGGGACGTAAATTAAAGGTCAAGGTCACGAGGAGACAACCTTAGAAAATATGTTGTACGCTTATTTCTCTCTTATTTTTGAACGAATTTCTGTGAAACTTGGCGGGTATATAGGCACTATCTCGTCCATCAGCCCTATGAAATTTCAGGTCTGTACGCCAAATGTCATGGTCACAGTGAGACAAAATAATAGCTCAATACACCCTACATACTTCTGTTCATCGCGACAATAAGCCAAGACCTGTTCAATCCGTGTCCCTGGATGTTTCGACCAAGAATTCGGTTGATGGGCCATCCAAGGCCACAACTCAGAGCGAAGGCAGACCTCCCTGTAGGGTTTCCCTACAGGTTCAATTCTAGGAAATAACACACTCACACATACCAAGACACAAGAAAAAAAAAAAAAAAAAAAAAAAAAACTCGGATTCGAACCCAGACACCACCCCTCCCCTTCCAGTACATTTTCTCACTTGATGACTGTCTTTACTATGTTTTATCTTAGTGCAGTTGCTTTTACATTGATATTTGTTATTTGAATTTCCCGCCAGTGCCCTTTCATTAAGGTCTGCCGACAAAGTCGGAAGACCTTTCTGTTGTTGTATTGTCTTTTCTTTCTTATTTCTTTATTTTTATTATTTTATTTCTTTCCCACTATCTGCGTTCTGCGATTTCTCTGCCATTTTTCATCGGATCTCTCTCATAATTGGCCAGTTGGTAGATAATAACTTGTAGAAGAGCTGTATACATTTTGGGATACGAAGGTCAAAGGTCAAGGTCACAAGGTGACACTAGATGAAAATGCTTATTCAGCAATTTCTCTGTCATTGATCATCCCATCGTCTTCAAATTTAGCTGGTTGATAGTCCTTGACAAGGAGACGACTTGATGTAAATTTCAGGGACGTAAATTAAAGGTCAAGGTCACGAGGAGACAACCTTAGAAAATATGTTGTACGCTTATTTCTCTCTTATTTTTGAACGAATTTCTGTGAAACTTGGCGGGTATATAGGCACTATCTCGTCCATCAGCCCTATGAAATTTCAGGTCTGTACGCCAAATGTCATGGTCACAGTGAGACAAAATAATAGCTCAATACACCCTACATACTTCTGTTCATCGCGACAATAAGCCAAGACCTGTTCAATCCGTGTCCCTGGATGTTTCGACCAAGAATTCGGTTGATGGGCCATCCAAGGCCACAACTCAGAGCGAAGGCAGACCTCCCTGTAGGGTTTCCCTACAGGTTCAATTCTAGGAAATAACACACTCACACATACCAAGACACAAGAAAAAAAAAAAAAAAAAAAAAAAAAAACTCGGATTCGAACCCAGACACCACCCCTCCCCTTCCAGTACATTTTCTCACTTGATGACTGTCTTTACTATGTTTTATCTTAGTGCAGTTGCTTTTACATTGATATTTGTTATTTGAATTTCCCGCCAGTGCCCTTTCATTAAGGTCTGCCGACAAAGTCGGAAGACCTTTCTGTTGTTGTATTGTCTTTTCTTTCTTATTTCTTTATTTTTATTATTTTATTTCTTTCCCACTATCTGCGTTCTGCGATTTCTCTGCCATTTTTCATCGGATCTCTCTCATAATTGGCCAGTTGGTAGATAATAACTTGTAGAAGAGCTGTATACATTTTGGGATACGAAGGTCAAAGGTCAAGGTCACAAGGTGACACTAGATGAAAATACTTATTCAGCAATTTCTCTGTCATTGATCATCCCATCGTCTTCAAATTTAGCTGGTTGATAGTCCTTGACAAGGAGACGACTTGATGTAAATTTCAGGGACGTAAATTAAAGGTCAAGGTCACGAGGAGACAACCTTAGAAAATAGGTTGTACGCTTATTTCTCTCTTATTTTTGAACGAATTTCTGTGAAACTTGGCGGGTATATAGGCACTATCTCGTCCATCAACCCTACGAAATTTCAGGTCTGTACGCCAAATGTCATGGTCACAGTGAGACAAAATAATAGCTCAATACACCCTACATACTTCTGTTCATCGCGACAATAAGCCAAGACCTGTTCAATCCGTGTCCCTGGATGTTTCGACCAAGAATTCGGTTGATGGGCCATCCAAGGCCACAACTCAGAGCGAAGGCAGACCTCCCTGTAGGGTTTCCCTACAGGTTCAATTCTAGGAAATAACACACTCACACATACCAAGACACAAGAAAAAAAAAAAAAAAAAAAAAAAAAAACTCGGATTCGAACCCAGACACCACCCCTCCCCTTCCAGTACATTTTCTCACTTGATGACTGTCTTTAATATGTTTTATCTTAGTGCAGTTGCTTTTACATTGATATTTGTTATTTGAATTTCCCGCCAGTGCCCTTTCATTAAGGTCTGCCGACAAAGTCGGAAGACCTTTCTGTTGTTGTATTGTCTTTTCTTTCTTATTTCTTTATTTTTATTATTTTATTTCTTTCCCACTATCTGCGTTCTGCGATTTCTCTGCCATTTTTCATCGGATCTCTCTCATAATTGGCCAGTTGGTAGATAATAACTTGTAGAAGAGCTGTATACATTTTGGGATACGAAGGTCAAAGGTCAAGGTCACAAGGTGACACTAGATGAAAATACTTATTCAGCAATTTCTCTGTCATTGATCATCCCATCGTCTTCAAATTTAGCTGGTTGATAGTCCTTGACAAGGAGACGACTTGATGTAAATTTCAGGGACGTAAATTAAAGGTCAAGGTCACGAGGAGACAACCTTAGAAAATAGGTTGTACGCTTATTTCTCTCTTATTTTTGAACGAATTTCTGTGAAACTTGGCGGGTATATAGGCACTATCTCGTCCATCAACCCTACGAAATTTCAGGTCTGTACGCCAAATGTCATGGTCACAGTGAGACAAAATAATAGCTCAATACACCCTACATACTTCTGTTCATCGCGACAATAAGCCAAGACCTGTTCAATCCGTGTCCCTGGATGTTTCGACCAAGAATTCGGTTGATGGGCCATCCAAGGCCACAACTCAGAGCGAAGGCAGACCTCCCTGTAGGGTTTCCCTACAGGTTCAATTCTAGGAAATAACACACTCACACATACCAAGACACAAGAAAAAAAAAAAAAAAAAAAAAAAACTCGGATTCGAACCCAGACACCACCCCTCCCCTTCCAGTCCATTTTCTCACTTGATGACTGTCTTGAATATGTTTTATCTTAGTGCAGTTGCTTTTACATTGATATTTGTTATTTGAATTTCCCGCCAGTGCCCTTTCATTAAGGTCTGCCGACAAAGTCGGAAGACCTTTCTGTTGTTGTATTGTCTTTTCTTTCTTATTTCTTTATTTTTATTATTTTATTTCTTTCCCACTATCTGCGTTCTGCGATTTCTCTGCCATTTTTCATCGGATCTCTCTCATAATTGGCCAGTTGGTAGATAATAACTTGTAGAAGAGCTGTATACATTTTGGGATACGAAGGTCAAAGGTCAAGGTCACAAGGTGACACTAGATGAAAATACTTATTCAGCAATTTCTCTGTCATTGATCATCCCATCGTCTTCAAATTTAGCTGGTTGATAGTCCTTGACAAGGAGACGACTTGATGTAAATTTCAGGGACGTAAATTAAAGGTCAAGGTCACGAGGAGACAACCTTAGAAAATAGGTTGTACGCTTATTTCTCTCTTATTTTTGAACGAATTTCTGTGAAACTTGGCGGGTATATAGGCACTATCTCGTCCATCAACCCTACGAAATTTCAGGTCTGTACGCCAAATGTCATGGTCACAGTGAGACAAAATAATAGCTCAATACACCCTACATACTTCTGTTCATCGCGACAATAAGCCAAGACCTGTTCAATCCGTGTCCCTGGATGTTTCGACCAAGAATTCGGTTGATGGGCCATCCAAGGCCACAACTCAGAGCGAAGGCAGACCTCCCTGTAGGGTTTCCCTACAGGTTCAATTCTAGGAAATAACACACTCACACATACCAAGACACAAGAAAAAAAAAAAAAAAAAAAAAAAAAAACTCGGATTCGAACCCAGACACCACCCCTCCCCTTCCAGTACATTTTCTCACTTGATGACTGTCTTTAATATGTTTTATCTTAGTGCAGTTGCTTTTACATTGATATTTGTTATTTGAATTTCCCGCCAGTGCCCTTTCATTAAGGTCTGCCGACAAAGTCGGAAGACCTTTCTGTTGTTGTATTGTCTTTTCTTTCTTATTTCTTTATTTTTATTATTTTATTTCTTTCCCACTATCTGCGTTTCTGCGATTTCTCTGCCATTTTTCATCGGATCTCTCTCATAATTGGCCAGTTGGTAGATAATAACTTGTAGAAGAGCTGTATACATTTTGGGATACGAAGGTCAAAGGTCAAGGTCACAAGGTGACACTAGATGAAAATACTTATTCAGCAATTTCTCTGTCATTGATCATCCCATCGTCTTCAAATTTAGCTGGTTGATAGTCCTTGACAAGGAGACGACTTGATGTAAATTTCAGGGACGTAAATTAAAGGTCAAGGTCACGAGGAGACAACCTTAGAAAATAGGTTGTACGCTTATTTCTCTCTTATTTTTGAACGAATTTCTGTGAAACTTGGCGGGTATATAGGCACTATCTCGTCCATCAACCCTACGAAATTTCAGGTCTGTACGCCAAATGTCATGGTCACAGTGAGACAAAATAATAGCTCAATACACCCTACATACTTCTGTTCATCGCGACAATAAGCCAAGACCTGTTCAATCCGTGTCCCTGGATGTTTCGACCAAGAATTCGGTTGATGGGCCATCCAAGGCCACAACTCAGAGCGAAGGCAGACCTCCCTGTAGGGTTTCCCTACAGGTTCAATTCTAGGAAATAACACACTCACACATACCAAGACACAAGAAAAAAAAAAAAAAAAAAAAAAAAAAACTCGGATTCGAACCCAGACACCACCCCTCCCCTTCCAGTACATTTTCTCACTTGATGACTGTCTTTAATATGTTTTATCTTAGTGCAGTTGCTTTTACATTGATATTTGTTATTTGAATTTCCCGCCAGTGCCCTTTCATTAAGGTCTGCCGACAAAGTCGGAAGACCTTTCTGTTGTTGTATTGTCTTTTCTTTCTTATTTCTTTATTTTTATTATTTTATTTCTTTCCCACTATCTGCGTTCTGCGATTTCTCTGCCATTTTTCATCGGATCTCTCTCATAATTGGCCAGTTGGTAGATAATAACTTGTAGAAGAGCTGTATACATTTTGGGATACGAAGGTCAAAGGTCAAGGTCACAAGGTGACACTAGATGAAAATACTTATTCAGCAATTTCTCTGTCATTGATCATCCCATCGTCTTCAAATTTAGCTGGTTGATAGTCCTTGACAAGGAGACGACTTGATGTAAATTTCAGGGACGTAAATTAAAGGTCAAGGTCACGAGGAGACAACCTTAGAAAATATGTTGTACGCTTATTTCTCTCTTATTTTTGAACGAATTTCTGTGAAACTTGGCGGGTATATAGGCACTATCTCGTCCATCAGCCCTATGAAATTTCAGGTCTGTGCGCCAAATGTCATGGTCACAGTGAGACAAAATTATAGCTCAATACACCCTACATACTTCTGTTCATCGCGACAATAAGCCAAGACCTGTTCAATCCGTGTCCCTGGATGTTTCGACCAAGAATTCGGTTGATGGGCCATCCAAGGCCACAACTCAGAGCGAAGGCAGACCTCCCTGTAGGGTTTCCCTACAGGTTCAATTCTAGGAAATAACACACTCACACATACCAAGACACAAGAAAAAAAAAAAAAAAAACCGGATTCGAACCCAAACCCC
>CBDDTI010000456.1:0-14485 GCA_965233585.1 bacterium | reverse complement strand
TTCATTTTCTTAAGTCTTCAAGACTCTCAATTTATACCCTGCAAGATTCCCTTGTCTTCTGGCTTGGTGAGAGATGAGAGGGAACCTCTGCTTGATCCTTTGAACCATGGTCCACAATCAGAGACAGAATAATACTGGTTTTCGACACATTTTAACCAGTTTAAAAGTTAGTCATAGTTATTTTTCTTGGTCAATTCTGTCCAAGGGAGAAAGGTGCAACATTGAAGGTTAACCCTATGTAAAGTACCAACCCAAGAAACAAGGCAAGACCACAACACCAGGAACTACATGTACATGCCCTACTCTTTTCGAGTTATCCATGACATGACAATTTGAAACACTGTCAATTTATGAGACTACTGGCAGCAATATCCAGAGCCCTATGACTGGTCAAAAAATAAAAATTGTAACACTGCATTGACAAGAGTTTGTCAGTTAATTTCAAAATTCTAAACTTTTGTCTGACAAATAACTGGCAATGTTTGATCTTTTGCTATTTGCACAGTTCAACACTATTCATTTATCTGCAGCTAGCATGTGCTAGATAGCATAGTCTTGAATACAGTTAAATTTTCTTGGATTCTGCTGCTTTTTTGGTTGCATACTACCTTGTAGAACGTTACAACTCAAAATTAGCGCAAAGTAAACGTTTCACAAGTAGATGCCAATGTAGTTTATGCATGCACGATAGGATAAGGTTCCCTCTTGGCTCTCACTAAGTAGAAGGGGAAGAGAATCTTTGTATCCCAGGGTATCTTTTAAAATAAAAAGCAAAAATAAACCCCACAAACCTAGATGAAGGGGACGTTAGGGTAATGTCAACCCCATAATACTATAAAAACGTATTCAGCAAACACTGCAGTACCACAAAAAATTCAGCAAATTCTATGACATAATTGGCATAGCATAGTGGTTTGAATCCCACAATGGTAGAATGGGCCAGGAGGGAGGATGTATGAGTAGTGGAACTATGGAGACAATGGGAGGTCATGACTTCTAACTGATTGTGACAAAAATCACTGTACAATTAAATACATTGTAATTTTTAAATTAATAAATAAAGACAAACAGAGTTCAAAATCATTTACCATCATGGTACATATTTTAAGGTGGCTGAACACAGCTTTTGATGCCTGTGCCTGACCTCTTTCTCTTAAACACTTGATCCTTTGGTCACCAAAAATCGCAGCATGCAATATAACAAAAACTTAGGTTTTTTGATTCGGGTTTGTGATAGTTTAGGTGACGTATGTCCCATTGCCATGGCAACATTAATAAATATAAATCTGGTAGTTAGATTTTCTTTACAATTTGTAAGCAACAAGCATGTAATGATACTCACAAGTTAACACTATTTTTATTAATAATAATTTAACAGAGAGATCACTAATTATGCCTTGTTGAAGGTTCACTGGAATATCTAAAAATAATTTCAGTAGTCCTTTTACTTATTTCCTAATTTAAAAGTATTTTTGTGCTGAATTTTGTGAAATTCTAACAAGTGGTTCTGGAGAAATATGCGTATTTCCAGTCAGCCAAAGGCAAAAATTAGATGCCCTGGTTTATGTAATCAACTTCATGACTGCCTTTCCTTCCATCAATTTTACAGCTGTATTGATCAACAAAACTGATGAAGACAAGCTTTTGATATGCATACCAGCTGCAGTTGTAGCACCATGTGTAACTCAAGTAATGCAAAAATTTTACAAATGGGCCAATAATAGTTATCATTCGCTGCATTTTTTCTTTCTTTTCATTGGCCAAGAGCCCATCAGGTTACCTGCAAAGAACTCCCTACAAGTAACAGTCTGCTCATGCACAGTATCATGTAAATGTTTTTAGCTGCAAACATTCTGCGTGTCTGAGTAATGTTTAACCACAGATTGCTTCTATGCACTGCCAGAGAGTGATTTTAATGTGAAATCAAACTTGGCGATTGAGTGATAAATTCCATTGAATTGCAAAATATTGTTATTAGTCAGTGTGTTGCAGATCAATTATTTGCCTCAGGCTTTGGCTCATGGAAATAATTGATAGATCTGCTTGCGACTTACAAATCACGATGTTCTGCTCAACCTCATTCAATATGAATAATTATTAGATATTGTTGTATAAAAATACAACATTTAATGATTTAAAGTCAACAAACAAACACACAGATCAGAGTCTCCTGCTTGTCTCCCTATACCTTTTCCTTATTCTCATTCTTGTTTCTTGTCCCGTAATGCTTCTTCTACCTGCCATTGGGAAAAAAAACTGTCTGTCAGTCTTGTAGAGTGCCATGGTGACAAAGTGGGGGGGGGGATAATTAAGACCTCACTAAATGACGGGCAACAACTAAAGTTTACTGGTGTTTAAGTAGCAAACTTTGAAGGCTGACTTTTCAAGGTTTAACCCTAAAGCTACAAGCCTTTTCACATTTAGTTGAAATACACAGAAATGTTTTGGATTTTGATTTCAGCAACTTGTAAAAATATGTCAAAACCACCTTTCCTCCTTTCATTGCAAAATGCATTCATACTGTATGTCCATTCAAGGTGTTTTGTCAACATTGCTCTGGGGTGTGGGGAGGAGCAAAATGTGTGAAAATGGTGCACGGTGTTTCAACAATAACCTTATGATGAAGATAAACTTGTAGCTTTAGCATCAAACTGTATTGTTTTCACAAATGAAAAACTCTGTTGTTTTGGTATTACACAATCACCACTATGTACTTTCTGCCAAAAAGAGGACAAATGCTTGTGTCTTCTTTGGCCGAAGACAACAAAGCTTGTCCTCATAGTTTTTCGCCACTCATGTCTTAGGCCAAACAACGCAAGAAAAACCTCTGGTACCCAAGGTAACAAACCCATCGAGCACCTTCTCTTTTCCTGTTAAGGAATCTTGTGAATTTTGGAAACATGTATTGTCCTGGCTTTGGGACAATGACATCAGTGTTGGAGAACTTTAAAGCTGATTTGATTTTTGGGAAGTTTGATATCCAGGATGACTCTACAATATGAGGATTGGCATTTAATTTACATTTGCAATTACCAATTTAAAATAGTTAAAAAACGAGCCTAATGACTGTTATTTGAATGAATGTTTTTGGTACCCATGGTAACAAATCCATTGAGCACCTTCTCTTTTCCTGTTAAAGAATCTTGTGAATTTTGGAAACGTGTATTGTCCTGGCTTTGGGACAATGACATTAATGTTGGAGAACTTTAAAGCTGATTTGATTTTTGGGAAGTTTGACATCCAGGATGACTCTACAATACGAGGATAGGCATTTAATTTACATTTGCAATTATCGATTTAAAATAGTTAAAAAACGAGCCTAATGACTGTTATTTGAATGAATGTTTTTGCCATGTATTTGTCATCCCTAATTTAAAGCTAATTGCTAACTGGAATTTAAAAAATATATAAATATAAAAGCATGTTGGATTGACATAATAAACAAACAGTAAAAATGAAATAAATATCAAATTATCTCAAAAACAAGCGTCCTGTATGGAGTTTGAGATGGCATTTCAGCGAGTGTCAAAAATAACTTAGGCGGGACAAAATTATAAACTAGACTTCATATATGTATGTATAATCGGTAAAATGTTTATGAAATGGCTGCCTCTAAATTTTGTATATCAATGTCTGCATTCATTAATAATTAATAATAATATTAATAATAATAATGAATGATAATAATAATGATCAACCACATTCTTTTATTAGGTAAACACTATACATGTATTTACTCTTCCTCACAAGATTTCATTGCTAAAACAAAGCGAGTATACTCTATAGAGCTCCATATTGCCAGGAAAAGAGACAAATTAACTTATCATTTAAAGAAATGGAAGAGGTTGATCAGTGTGGTAGCTAACTGAGAAGTATAAGCAACTGTATAAACATGTATTATAATAATTGTGATTTTGTATTAGGATTTTGTTTCTAAGTAGCCTTTTCTAGAGTGTGTTAGAGTTATGTTTATGCATGTTTTTAATCTTTTATTTCCCTTGGTTGTATGCATGTTTTCTATTTGTGTATATGTTTGTAATTCAATAAAAAAAAATTAAATAAATACAAAAAAAAAGCATTTACAAGTCATGTAGCTTCCTTCATCTGTTGAGGCAAATTTTCTGTTTCAAGAGAGAAAACAAAATGGTCTCCCATCCATGTTTTGCTTAAAAAGTGTAAATATATATTATTTTATGCTTGCTTCTCGAGTTTTTATCAACATCTGGACATACCTCATTTGACTGAATTATGATGACTCCTTTCTTGAGAAATTCTTCCTTTGTTTGGGCAATTCCTTCACTTGTCACCCCTCTGCACCCATCTGCTATAACATGAGTTTTAAAACCTTGTTCAACAGCATCGATTGCTGAATATTTGACACACACATCAAAGGCTAAGCCACATATGAAGACATCTGTTACTCCAAGTTTTAGAAGATCAACAAATAACGAGGTCTGTGTGCTGTCACCATTGTCCCAAAATGCAGAATAGC
The DNA here is from genome assembly GCA_965233585.1 of bacterium. Taxonomy (GTDB): domain Bacteria; phylum SAR324; class SAR324; order SAR324; family NAC60-12; genus CBDDTI01. Next base: position 9,993 of record CBDDTI010000456.1, on the reverse strand, counting down.
TATCTACACGAGGATCACTTCCTTTTTTGACTGTTATATCACCATTCCCAGGAGGCTGATGAAAAGAAAAACACTCTTTTTAAATACTTTCAGTCATGTCTGAAGTGGCTCAAAACAGTTTCCAACACTTTCCAAAACATAATTTTTTTAACTAGTTTTTATCAGTTGATGTTACTGCCCAGTCATTGGTGGACAAGTTATCATATTTTTCCACAGTGCAATATGTTACCATACCAACGTCCTTAAATTTAAGCTCTGAGTCCAAATAATTTGAAAAGGGCATGGTGAACACTTTTTATGATATCAACTTTTGACAAGCAGAATAAGATGTGACTTATGGCAAAGTTTTCAAAAAAAACCTTTGTACTTGGGGTCTAGAGCCACCTTAAAATCTAAATAAAAGTTGTAACATTTTCAAATCAGGGAAAAAGTAAAAGCTGGAATTCCTGAGGGAGGTCGGGGGGGGGGGGGGGGGGGGGTTGAATAACAATAGTTCCACAGCCAAGGGGGTAGAACGGTTTGGAATACTGAGGAAACAGGGGCTAATAAGCTGTTTGGAATTTGCAAATGCCAGTGCGGGTAATCTGTTGAAAACTTTTTCCCTTTATTGCAAAAATTGACCGATGCGGGTAATGTGCCGTGCGGAAATTACGGTAGATGCCGTCTGGGTGCTAGGTATGGATGTTTTCTGGAATCGCCCATTATGTATGTTAGTTAATATTAACTTTTCTACTGCTCAAACCAACTGAAAAATTGAAGGAAGCCAAGGTGTCAATTTGAAAGCCAGGTGTGGGAGGGCTGGTAAAAGATCCAGGATGGAAATTACTGGTACTGGGTTGTTGGAAAACCACAAATTACCACATGAAGAAGTACCTTATTCGTACTAATTTTCGCGGGCACTTAATTTCGCGAATTTGGAACACGAATATTTCGCGAGCATTAATTTTCGCGATTTTGCAAAAAATGACAAAGTTAGGGCATTTAATTTCGCGAAAATTGACAAAAGACAGACTTAGAAAACCGTTTTTTTTATTGATTGATCACTTAAATAACGATTGAGTTACAATCATGATTTGCAACTACGTAAAAGAAATAGCGTTGATAATCAGACAAAACAAGCAAATACTGTCAATCAATCAGATGCTACTGCAATATTGTACTAATAAAAGTCAATTGTAAAAATATAATTTCAAATACCTATGCCACACAGTTCTGTAATGATTATAAATGCTTAACACCCTTGAAACAGAACAAAACTATAGATGAATAATAATCAAATACCATTTAAGTGTGTCTTCCGATACAGCCTTGTGCAATGTCTATATTATTACTGTGGTGCACTGTTTATATCGAAGCCCCAGCAAAGAACAGATTGATAATTGACAAATACAAAGAGCTTGTATTAGCTAATTATAAAGAGCCTGACCTAAATGGACATTTTGATGACTGCACGAAAGATGTTTTAAAAGAGCTATATGTACAAGAAGAAGAAATGAGTTATTCGGATGAAGAAAGTGCTGAAGTAGATGATAAATAGACTGATGACAATTACCATGTAGCTGTGAACGCAGTTAATCATTGATTAAAGCAATTATAGAAGTGTATTAAATTTCGTGTGTTTAATTTTCGCGTATCCTAATTTTAGCGAGTCTTTAATTTCGTGATTTTTTACAAATCGCGAAAATCGCGAAATTAAAGCCTTGCGAAAATTAGTACGAATAAGGTAGCCAAAATCAAAACTTGTATCTAACCTTTACTTCCTTATGCAGCTCAGCTCCCCAGCTGTCTATTTCACAGTGACGAGGCCACAAAACTTGATCAATGAGAGGAGTTTTGTCATAAACCACAACATCAAACACCTTGGCATTTTCAGCACTCTGAACCAGACTAGAGGAGTGTAGTGGGTAGAGTGACACATTGTCTATAAAGGAACAGTGGTTTGGTGGATGCCAGTCAAACGTATAACCAAGAATGCTAAACAGATTTCTAGACAATAAATCCTGTATCACTGGTATCACGTCTTCACCATCTTCACCAGCAGGGCAGTGCTTTAAAGCAAGTGAGCCAGTGATGAAGTCATTCTGCACATCAACAATAAGCAATACTGATACAGGATTTAGCTCCTGTGAAATAAAAGTACAAAATATGTATGACTGAAAAAATACCAGATCAGTAGGAAATGTGTTCGCTGTGTTACTATCAAGTTATACATTCAAACACTTGTGGAAGTTTGGGAGCTTTTGAAAAACACCTGGCAGTGTACTATAGCTCAATAGAAACAAAGAACATGTTTTCTTTTTCTTAATTATTGTAAAACGCAGACTGCAGACTAGGGATAAAATGCAGACTAGAGTAGAGTTCTTAAGGTTATGACTGAGTGAAAAATGTAGACTGCAGAGCAGAGGTGAAATACAGACTGCATGTGTCAAAATTCCACTACGGAATGCTAACAGTAACATTAAACTTGACATTAATAATTCAGCTATTTAAAGTGAAAGTCTGCACTCTGGCAAAACCTGAATATAACTCAGGTTTGCACATTCAGGATTCAATAATGGAAATGGTAACACTATACATAAAACATCTGCCCCGGGGGGGGGGGGGGGGTGATACTCTCTGTAATGGCCTATGCGGGGAGGCTCCGCCTGAAAGGGGAACCTTTTTCAGGCTTCAGGTATGTAAAAGATAAGGGTTTTCACAAGTTGAGGTATGTAAAAGGGTAGGGAAATCGGCCATTTAGGTATTCAAAAGGGCCATTTATCATAATATTTCGAATAGACACCCCTTCTGGCTGTATCAGTTTATTTATTAAGCCCTTCATGAAAATCAGAACAAGACTTCCAAAAGTAGATATGTGAAAGGGGTACTTTTTTCTAATAAAAGGTATATAAAAGGGGTACCTTTCCTGACAACATGGTATTTAAAAGGGTAAGGGGCTGGAACTCGAGGCAGAGCCTCCCCATATTAAACTTTGATAAGTACCCCCCCCCCCCCCGGGACATCTACAGGCCCCCATTTTACCATCAGTCTATATTTTATCCCTGATCCACAGTCTGCATTTTATGCTGACTGATGATTTTATCACTGACAGTGATTTAATTTGAATATACTCATCTAAAATTTTCCTTAGGGCTTCAGAAGTTATAGAATTGTATAGTACATGAAGCTTTCCAGAGTAAACATGTTCGGGTCTTAATAACATGATTAACATGTGATATAGCATGACAACATCAAGAGGTCAACAGTATAATATATATACTCCTGATTCAGCTTAAAACTGAAAGGTGCATTTTAAAGCATACAGCACAAAAACTTTCAATTGGCAAATCACCTCAATAGAGCTTTGGCTAGCCCGAATATCACAGTTTAGGCTCTATTTATATTGTCTCTGATACCAAAGACAACCTGACCCCTGAGGCAACTTTATTGAGTGTTTATATGAGAAAAAGTTGTCCCTCCCTTCTGGCTGAGACGTTGACCCTGCATGATTATTTATAGCCCTTAGTAGATATTCAAATGCATACATGTAGTTATCCTGTTTCTTTGCATTTCCTTTGGTTATTCGGCCACTTTGGACTCTGTTGATCTATTTTTTTTTCACACATATAAATTTCTTATTTGAAACCTAAAATTTAGGTATTACATGACATTAAGCATGCTGTAAGTTGTCCTGCCTTCCAGAGTTACCCTACCTGCCATTTTAATGTCATGCAACTTGAAAATTTAAAATAAAGAACCCTGTGAAGCTTAAAGCTGATTTGCAGTCCATACTGCACACTCTCAAGAGTTTGTTTATGTTTTTTGTTTTGCTCCATGTAAGAAATCACAAAATGTAAACATTTTGCTACTACTTACATGAAGTAAGTTCAAAGTTTAAAAACAACCGCCATTATGGATACGAAGCAGTTAAAGAGTCTCATTCGGTTGAACGGTTTGAAAAGTTTAGCTAAACTAAATCCGTATCAATCTTCTCCATCCTTAACCATCCTTGTTCCTTTATGGTTTATTATCATCTCTTTGATGTTTTTCTATTCTTTGTAAAGTATTATTTTCAGGTTTCCTTCAATTTAACGGTAATTTTGTCGATGCTCAAAATAACTCAGAATACCGTGACTGAGCCCCTTTAAAGCTCAATACTTTGTTCTTTCTGAAATCAATTCATGAAACAACTTCACAGCTGTAAAAATCAATGAAGCTGTTGGAAAAAGAATTTGAAATGTCTCAAAGATAAGGTATGTGGTTCTTAATGAATAACATCGATTCACATTCCATTGAGTGAGCCGTTTATAATGTTTATAAACATTATGCACCTATCAATGTCAAGCCGGTGGTAGGGGGGGGAGGGAGGGGGGGCACAGGGCAGAATTTTGACATTTACCAAAACATTGCTGTAAAATTCCCTACCCTGGGCAAAAATGTGAGGTCAAAATAACTGAAATTCCCCACCCCGGGAAATGATTTGTGGTCACAGGCACGAACAAAAATTCAAATATCCCTACCCCGGGACAGCAAGATAATTCAAATGCCCTACCCCCAGGCCGAAGCGATTGATCAAAATCCCATCCTATGCCCTGCCTCCCCCACCCCTCCCGGCCACCGGCTTGACATTGACAGGTGCATTAGGGTTCTGAGACTGCGTAGTATGGACTGGAAATCATCTTTAAGGTCATTCCCCAGTATTGCATTGCACATCCCTACTGCGCATCATTTTATGCGTGATTAGCGTGCTCGCATTCAAAAACGGCAGCTGGTCTTTACTACAGGACCTCGCCAAAAAGGTAAATCATCATTTTCTCAAAAACGACTATGGTGACCTATCATTCTTTTCTGTTGTTTTGAATTGAGTGGTACATTTCTCTAAATAAAATAAATATGGGCCAATTTTCAGTGTTGAGCAAAAAACATTCGTCGGAAACTTGAATTTAGCAAGCAATCGTAACTTTGATCATGGCACTATTATAAGGATTTATATGGAATAAACAATGTGCTGTTGCTCCTAACAAACATGGGGACCCCTCATTTTTATTTCAAAATTTAAGTTCCTATAATATAAACAATCAATAGCTAAATTGCAGAATACCCCACCACTTATTTGCATCTCATTGAATGAGAATAGCATCTATTGTTATATACCTCGTTCTTCAAAGCACACCGACACATGTAATGGCTGGGTCAGGGTATTCTGCAATCGCTCCCAATCAATTGGTAAAGTTTGAGAAAAATCTCAGTGTAGGTTCTATTTCAGTGGAATGACCTTAAACATTTCAAAACATCAAGTTATTACAGGGTCTTACATGTGATTGTCATTATTTATTTTGGGAAATGATTACATCACATGACTCAGGTTAGCCTGTTTGGGCATGAAAGTTGCGTGAGCTAATTTAGACTAAACACAGAAATACAAAACCAAACAAACACGACATTCGGTAAGCACGTACAGGCCGTAACCAGTATTTCCACAAGGCTGCACAAGAGTCCTCCTCGATTCGTTTCTGTCAAGACAAACACAAATAGTTCACTTTCCACTTCAACCAAATAAGTACAACTTTAAGATATTTGGGAGATACAAAATAAAATTAATAATGAAAATGAAAAACTTTTATAGTAGCTCATATCTGATACGTGATCAGAATCTTCAAATAAAAACCTTTGATGGATTCGCAAGATGCTGTTTCCTACGATATGTGAAATAATTGCGACTAAATAGAGATATAAACAACTCTACAGCCACGTGCCAGACAATAAGATATTAAAACTTTAGTACTAGGAAAAACAACGTTAACTCCATAATTTCTCGCTCCACTGACCAAGCGATCGGTGAGCTGTCGCCGGACTTCATTCGTTTGCTCTTCGTTCAAGCTCTCTTTGCCCAGCAGGTGGCACAGCCAATTCCTGAATTCCTCGTCTGGTACATCACAATACTTGGAGTACTTCCCTGCGCGTATCAATAGAGAGACTTCTTATTTGTCATACAAATGATCCTTGCAAACAAACGCTTAATTGGAGACCGTCGCTTGAGCGGCTTCTAGGTACAATATCAAAGTACTTAATATACAATCACCTAGAGATGATTTCCTGATTGATTTTGATATGTTTTCTCGGATTAACTGTAAGGTTTCTTGTCCTTTCTGTCCTTTTTGACGGCAACTATCAAAGAAGAGACTGACAGTGTCCAGCGCCATCTTTTCTTGGTCCAAGTTGTTTCGTTATCGAGGATGACGTAATTAACACCTCTTCCACAAATATTTACATTTTGAGCGCTCAATGAGCGCTCTATTATTAATATGTGAAGCCTGCTCGCTCCGCTCTCCGAATTCTTGAGTTTCGAGCTCGTCGGCTAGCTTCGTTTGTAGGCCGTTCCAGTCCTCGGCGGGCGCCTTTTACAATCTGAAGACACTCTGATTACATATCGTGTGACACAACGGCGATTGTTATATAGCTGGCGTTTTTCCCACTACAGCGTGCCCTTTCATTGGCTAGTTCATGGTCACATGACATCTAACAATGAAACTGTTTCCCGCCAAATGCCTTGAGCGGGCAACATTGCAAAAACTATGACGTCAAACGGGAAACAGTTCACTGTTACCCGCGAAATGTTGACCGCTGTTGCTGGAATCTCAGCGCGTTTTTCAAAATTTGCTTTTGTTTTGTTTTGCTATATAACAAATCACTTAATGACTGGACCCTTGGGGAACAGTGAATTTTGTTTCCCGAGAGTCTCAATGTTTCCCGAGACGAAGTCGAGGGAAACATTGAGATTCTCGGGAAACAAAATTCACTGTTCCCCTCGGGACCAGTCATTAAGTGTTAAGTGTTCGTTGTCACGTAATAAAAAATAAAATCCAAAACTATGTAGTGGATAAAATCAGGAAACTGTGATATTATTAACGATCAATCAAGAAGACAGTTCTCTAAGTTTAAGGTGTGTGCGTTGTCCCAGAGTTGAGATATTCCTCAAAATGTTCCGCGCAAAACCACAGGGGGCCCGCACAATCTGTCTGGGTAGCCGATTGTTATTTTATAGTAAATGTACTAGATTTACCGTTTGCCTCACCTATAGCCATATATCGCTAACTGTGTATATATATCAATGATAAATAAACGTTGAATTACCTCACCTGTGGTGTATAGTCATCCTTTTGCCTCAAAAGCGGTTTTTTGAGCGATTTTGAATGAATTTGAGTTCGCCGTTGACTGTTCTTTATAATAGAGAGACCAGGCTTGTGGAACATGAATTTCTCTAAACTACGAATCCACTGAAGCATCTCCAGCTAGCAACGCGAGGCCACCAGGCTCCGTAGAACTTGTACGTTGACCTACTAAAATGGCGACCGTTAGCCTTCGCCCTTACCACTGGCACAGTTCAAATATGGCGCTGAGCTCGGGGCGCCTGGTGACGAGTATAATAAGTCCCCGTGTCGGGAAGGGAACCCCAGATTGCTGAAAGACAAAAGTCAGCTCCCTACTCTGCACGGGGACTTATTATACTCGTCACCAGGCGCCCCGAGCTCAGCGCCATATTTGAACTGTGCCAGTGGTAAGGGCGAAGGCTAACGGTCGCCATTTTAGTAGGTCAACGTACAAGTTCTACGGAGCCTGGTGGCCTCGCGTTGCTAGCTGGAGATGCTTCAGTGGATTCGTAGTTTAGAGAAATTCATGTTCCACAAGCCTGGCGTGTTTATTTAGCGAATGGACTCGATTTTCGCGAAAAAAATCGTGCTTCTTTTGAGTCGATCGGAACCCGACTTTGGCTTCAGTCTCCTACCTTGCCACTTTACTATGAAGGAAAGATGACGAAGACTCCTTTTCCCCACAACTACGTGTACGTATTAAGGACAACAACAACTCGCCACATGGTAAGTTTCATCGATTTTTGTTTCCATTTTCTAGCAAATTTTCAGACCTAAACTTCACCTCATATGTTCTCTATATTTTCCTATATTATGTCACGTGTCACACACAGTGAGCCTGGGTTACCTATGATTTAATTCCCGAATAATCGACGGATCCGCTCCAAATTACGATCAGCTGGACCATATATTCCGTGGTTTCCTGTATAGTGCTCGCTGGCTTCCAGAACCCATCGCAACTGCACGAGAGCCGCTCATTTATCAGCATATACTTGGCCTTTTCGCTCCGCCATGTACCGTGTGCCCAACGGTTTTACTACGAGTTTGAATTTCAAGCTTAGCGACCGTGTCCCGGCCGACAAAACAGAACTTGCCGAGGGAGGGACCGTACTATTTGAGAGTCGTTCGATCAACACGGTGCGAGGGACTACTGAGTGGAAATTATGGCGAGGTAAATTTATAACTATCATGCTTAAATTGAATCTTCCGCATTTAGGTAAAAAGGTCTCAATTTAACATTGAGTTGGAGCCGATTAATGGCTCCCAATTGTAAAATATGCAGTGAAAGTTTCTTTTATCATGAATTGGGAGCCATTAATCGGCTTCAACTCAACGTTAAATTGAGACCTTTTTACCTAAATGCGGAAGATTCAATTTAAGCTTGATAGTTATAAATTTACCTCGCCATAATTTCCACTCAGTAGTCCTTCGCACCGTGTTGATCGAACGAGTCTCAAATAGTACGGTCCCTCCCTCGGCAAGTGCTGTTTTGTCGGCCGGGACACGGTCGCTAAGCTTGAAATTCAAACTCGTAGTAAAACCGTTGGGCACACGGTGCATGGCGGAGCGAAAAGGCCAAGTATTTAACAAATAGATTCCATTTTGCCGTGCGTCTGTTCAGTAATAGATCACAGATGACGTCAAAATGTGGTAAGAACAAAAAAGTGGCACACGAGGCGTAGCCGAGTGTGTTAAAGATAGAAATCCTGCGCAGCGTAGTTGGTCATTTGCAAAATTGAAAATTGTAATACTGACGCTGTATAGAAATTCTTAACGTACCGACGTTTCGGCAATGCTGCCTTCTTCAGGGTACAAGACTAAAATACTGTTAAAAAGTTCGTTATGATTAGCTCACGTGCCTGATTGCGCACTCGCGCGCGTGCCACATGAGATAGCGCGTGCCGGCGTGCGAGTAAGCAAAAAATGATTCACGTGAAACTAAAGTCCTGGTTAAGGCCACTAGGACTCATAGTCCCACATTTAAATATCAGCCTCATCTCCTGCTTCTTTCTGTAGTCCTGGTTGGCTAGGCCTGCTTTTAATACCGCTACCTTCATGTCATCCAGTGTGTGGTTTGTTGAATTGAAGTGGGCAGGTACCGGAAGGTCATTCCTCCCGTTGATCACATCTCTGCGGTGTTCCCGAAAGCGGTCCGCCAACCTGCGTCCAGTCTCTCCAATATAAACTGTCGATGGACATTTCGTGCAAGACAAGCAATAAACCACTTGTTCCGTGATGCAGGAAAAATGTCCCGTGATGTTAACATGCCGTTTTGGTGTTGTGATTGTGGATGATGAATTCACATGGGGACATGTGCGGCAAACGGTCCTGTTACAAGGGAAGGTACCTGGCGATTGCTGTGGCACTGCAATACTATCTTGACAAGAGAGAAATCCTTGAACCACCTACACCTACTCTCCTACGTATGGCAGAACTGGTATTGACACTTAACACGTTTGAATTTAATGGAGAATATTACAAACAAACAGGTGGAGTGGCCATGGGTAGTCGTCTAGGGCCGAATTATGCCTGTCTTTTTGTTGGCTACGTGGAAGAACGTATGCTTTCCTCTTACACCGGTATAAAACCAGACTTGTACAAGCGGTACATGGATGATGTGGCTGGCGCTGCTTCATGTAGTGAAGAGGACCTTCGTCATTTCCTCGAGTTTGCCTCCTCGTTCCACCCGAATCTTGAATATACATGGTCGGTCTCAACAGACAAACTTCCTTTCCTGGATATCTGCATGAAGCCTCAAGGTAATCGCATAGCCACTTCTATACATTACAAAGCCACGGATAGCCACTCTTACCTCAACTTCAGTTCATCCCATCCTTACAGCTGCAAGTCATCCATACCTTAT
>CBDDTI010000455.1:0-7792 GCA_965233585.1 bacterium | reverse complement strand
CTGACATCACAAGCCTATTTTTAACGCAGAAAATGTCGCGTTAAGGGCACGCAGAGAACATCAAACGCAACATTTCGTTGAGGCAACATGTTGCAGGTTTTTGAGGGCGATTCATGCAGGCGGCATTGTTGGCCGAATTTAGAAAGTTGCGTTAAAAATAGTGTCGAATAACATCACCTTTTAAAGTGGCATTACAGATCGTGAAGCTGGTGTGTCTTCTGTTTGGGGGGCTGATTATAAAACCATGCTTGGAATGTGCAAAGACTAAAACAGAAGTGGCAAAGTTCGCACCTATATTAAGCTCACCGTGACTAACTGTTGGAAAAGTCGCAATCTGATTGGCTACGATGGAAAGAAACATCAATGTTTACATAAAACGAGGTCTTTTAATACCACGCGCGCGTCTACAGACCAAAATTGCCCATGCAACAAACTCCGTGTAATGAATACAAAACTGAAGAAGAGGATCAAATCTTCTGTTCCATGGTTTTCCTGGAGCTTGATAGCTACAACTTGACTTTCGCCAATCAAATAGCCGATAGAAAACTCGGGTTTAACGTCTGTACTCTAAACTTCTCACGAGGATTATTTGAGATTATCGAGAGACGAGCTAAATCTGGAAACATCCAAATCAACGAGCCCAGCTTTAAGATTGTTGCAATCTTGTTACGGTTCACGATACCTAGTATATATATTCTTAAACAGTGAAAAGGGCAAATTATAAAAGGTTCCACCCTTGTCTGTCATTATCAGACAGTACTTCAACATTAATGAGTAACTAACTGCAAGGGACCGCATACGATAAACACTGCCAACGCAGGATCTACAAGAGATCTGATCAGTCAAAATAGAATATGTATAAAGAGCGAAACTGCTGTCCACTGTTGCGATCCTGCTTTATCGGTTCTTGTCATGTCTCAACACCCCGAAAGACGCCTATCTACTTTCCAAATCGTATATCGGTTTCCGCAATCTTCTGAAACAGCAGTGTTCCGCATTTCAGGCAAGGCGGACACACAGACATGAGAAGGCAATGACGAAAGATGGCTGAGCTGTTACTTTCGATTGATAGAATTAAAACTCAATTTTGATTTTAACGAAAATTAACAGTAATTCTATTTAAGGCGGGGGTACACGTGAATAGGAGTGAAATTTGAAGTATTTTAAAAGGGAATTGTTAGGATTAAGATGCGTTGGCCGTTGGAAACACTATCTAAGAGTTGACCACCCCAAACGAGAGCCTAGGTTGGTAGGAGACTGTTTCAGTGGCATCCGCCTATTAATTCTTCACTTCAAATTTCAATTTTCCAAATCCATCAAATCTTCAGCATTTCATATTTTCCTCAATTTAACCTATCCTTTAAGAAAAAATATCTCTTTTCCAAAATGCCCAAAAATCACTCAAAAATTTATACAAAACCGCCAAACATTGGATATATGGTTTTATATAATAACCAAATCAATGCGCGCGCTCTGATTGGTCAATCAGCTGTGGGTTATTGTGCCGGTAAACCCACGGAAAAATCGCGCGTCTTCTGAATTATTATATAAAAGCAATAGACCACGAGTTTCTATGGGTTATAGGCTGATAAACTACTTGGGATGTTGGTAGAACACTCGAAGAATTCGTAAACCACTCGCCTGCGGCTTGTGGTTTACAAATTCTTCTCGTGTTCTACCAACATCCCGCGTGGTTTATTAGCTTATAACCCATAGAAACTTGTGGTCTATTGCTTAAATAAGCATAGAGATTTAGCGTTGCTTGAAGCCGAGCGAGATATTGGCAGAAAGGCCGTCAAAACAGCCTTCACGTGTACCCCCGACTTAAGATAATTTTTTTTTGTCCTATTGGAGGCGCGGCGGCCTCACGGTCAGTGCGCTCTACTCTGGATCGAGTTCGAGCCTCAGACGAAAGGGACATTGTGTTGTGTTCTTGGACCTAACGCTTTACTCTCACAGAGCTTCTCTCCACCCAGATGAATAAATGGATACCAGAGAATTTAATACCGGGGGTAACCCTGCGATGGATTAGCATCCCATCCAGGGGGGAGTAGAAATACTCCTAGTCGCTTCATGCTGCAGAAACTAGAGAGAAGCCCCAGCCTGATGAGCCAGTTAGTTCGCATGCAGACTTTACCTTGTTAGTTTTTTAAGGTCGCGAAACAAGACTATTCGACAAAAAACCACTCCAGTCCATTACTAATGTAGGAATTTATAACTGAAGATAGTATTAAGTACTGATGTTGATTTAAATATTTTAAAAACAACACAACTTGGCCCACTGAGTTCCAAGTTTAAACCGCTTGAATTTTTTAATCATGTGATCAGCCTCTAGACAGATCACATCTATTGAGAATTAACCAATAGCAAGAAGATTAAACAAATGTGTTATTGGAGTGACGAAAAGGACTTCTCGCTATTTTGATTTGAATTTTCATCTTGTGAAATACATATGAAATAATCCATATATTTGAACTGCGGTTGTAGATCAAAGTGAAGAATGATCATCGCAGTAAATCCATATATTTGGCTTCATAGCTCAGTTGGTAGAGCATCGCACCGGTATCGCGGAGGTCACGGGTTCGAATCCCGTTGAAGCCTTGATTTTTTCAGGCTTCTTCTTTCCAATTGCTTAAATTGGAAAATTTACTGCGATGATCATTCTTCACTTTAATTTTCATCTTGTTATCGCTTTGTTTTCAATGAACTTTGGCAGAAATGCCATGACAAATCTGATCAATTGATTTTAATACGATAATCGGCGACTTTATAACTTTAAGGTCACTTTGTTGGGGTCAGAAAAAATAAATGTCTAAATTAGCCTCTAACAATAACCCTAATATAGATTAGTATATACCACACAAGTGAACAATACTTTTCCCGCGCGCTGATTGGCTAGCTCGGAGGTGATTAGCCAAGTGCTATTCACCTCCGAGCAGCCGAAGGAAAACAAAATGGCTTTTGTCGCTGTATTTTCACAAATAAAGTTACTCTTTGGACCGCTAGTTATTCAGCTAGTGTGGTATATACTACTTCGCCGCTTCGCGGCTCGGCAAATATCCACCACTATTCACCTCCACTTCGGTGAATAATTGTTAATTATTAAGCTGATAAGAGTAGACAAACTAAAAAAGAAAGAAAGACATGAACTTGATATAGACGAAATTGTCTTGATATGCCTTGGAGTCAACATTTAATACTGTCTTTAAGGAACTGTATTTTCATTGGCAAAGAGTTTTACTAATAAAAACGTTGGGCTCTAAAAGGCGACAGCGGAGAGTGGTCGTTGTATTGTAGAATGGTGGCCATTATGGGAAGGTAAGGGTGTCATATGACACCTGTTTTTTTTTTTGCGGGGATGCAAAATTTCTTTTCAAAAAATTGCTTATTTCATTTTAGCATAATAAATCAAATGTATCAATAAAACAGAAACTTAACAGAAAAAAAGACCAACGGCGCGCGGAACGGTCAATTGGCGACCTTCATTTTGCAATAAAAATGTGCCTTTGTATACAACGCTCAACAGTCGTCGATTAACTGGCCTTGTCAAGAGGTTTTTGCCAGTTGGGACAAGTTTTGTTGGGCGTTGCCCTTTTGGAGAGGTTTCCGTTGTAGAAAGGGTTAAAATACGCGTGAATGTATAAAGAGACCATCATGATCTTGATGTATAAACTGCAGCGAAACTGTCCGTTTGGACCAAAACAGTGGCGGTTGTAGGTAGGTGGTCGTTAGAGGTCCCACCGTAATTTTGATAAACCTCTCCTCGCATTTGTTATTACCTTTGTTCTCATACGTCACAATAAGCCAATTAAGTTGCCTTTAAGTTCGCCAGCGCTATTTTCGGGATTCGCTGACAACAAAGTATTGATCGCTTCTTTCGGAGCGTTTCTTCGTTAGAAAGTTCCGTGATCAACTTCGAAACTAACGCGAGTAATTAATTGAATTTTACTGGAATATTGATAAATTTGATAAGTCACTTTCAGATTAACCCACGTGTATGTTCAATTGCAAGCTTCTTTACAGTGAAAACCCGGATAAAGAGTTTACCTCGTAGAGATTTGTAGAGGAAGTTTGCCCTCGAATAACAAACGAAAAGCTAGGGCCGTTGGGCGAAAAAGCCGCAACAATACAGTCAGTTTGAAAGTGATTTTCACGCAAGAAAGGTGGCCTTTTACTGGTTTCACATCGCGCAAATATTTTTAACAGCAAGAAATTAGCATTGCACAAACAACATTTGTTTTTGGACTGGCAGTGGTATTTTCACAAGCTTACAGTAAACTTGACTGGCCTTTGACAACACTTTAATTTTAATTGCTGAGAGAACTCAACATGCGGTAGTTTTGCTGTAAAATAGACTTACAAAATGCAGAGGGAAGAGAGCGAAGTATTTATGAATTAAAAACATCTTTTGACTTGCAAATATCGTTGACCCAATTCAACTTGAGATCATATGGTTTAATACCGGTACAAGAAATAGTTATTGGTGTTCTTCAGTGGAAAGGCGTTTCGTGGTAGTAATTTTAGGATAGTATATTGTTTGCATTCAAAAGCGCTAATTTAGAAATTTTCCTATGGGAAGAGCATATTTGTTCGCTGGGTAACCACATCAGAACTAAAAGAAATACACATTCCCTCACTGTATGTCGCTTTCATGAGCCAATGCAACGCAGCTGGAAGAACCAGGAGAGCATAAAACACAGCCCTCGTGATTTAAATAAGAAAAGAAAAATCGCTACAAGAGTGAAAGAGTAACAGTGATGTGAGCTGCGGGATGTTTAAGATGTAAAAAAAACCAGTTGATTGAATGCAGATTACGTAGCGAGGTTTTCCTTCGATGGGTGAATGTTTTGTTTGACTACCGCGTGTTGGCTTCGCCTGTCCGCAGAGAGGTAAGTGTTGTGGAGAATGGAATTCATTTCAAAGCTAAAGCAGGTTCTTCTGAACTACTAAAACAGGTACAAATATGTTTAAGTCGTTTTTAACAAATGCAAATCGAATTTGTGTTGTTTAAACGATTTAGCACACTCCTTCGCTCTCCGAAGAGTGAGATAGTTAGTTGCAATTCAGTATTGTCGGGTACACTATTTTCTTGAGTCTAGATCAAAGAATGAGTAGGTACATACTTGTTACTGCAGTCTCCAAACAGAGAGAATTGTGTTCGAGAACAGAAATATTTGGTAATCACCAGAATCAAATACCACCAAGCTCCAAATTCAAGCAAAATCATGTCAGTGTTGTTAGCAAGTCGCTACTGTAACTTTAGCTGAATCATAAATGACTTGGTCGAATCAATTCTCCCTTTACTCGTGCTTTTTGATAAGCGGTTTAATTAAATCACTAATGCAGGGTAATAAAGCAATTAGCCTTAAAATCTATTTCCTGAAAACCTATCATCGCTCCGTTGTGGTGAGTCATACAAGTTAGGAGGAAAATTTTGTCACTCGCTTTTTTGAATATAAACGTTGACCTCATATACGAGATATCTGTTTTTTTGTGTGCGTTAGTTTAAACAAAGCACTTTGAAAGCCGGGATGGATCTATTAGTATTTTGTTACCTAATATTTCGTAAAAAAAAACACTGGAAAAATCTTTACAAATCTGCCATGTGCTTCATACAAATATCATTTGGGCCACGCCTTAATATTTCAACCGTTGTTTCAATATTTTCTTCCGTCTTTTCTGCGAAGAAGGTAAATAAATATTCAGCACTTACTAAAACCTTGAAGCTGTTACGGTAATCTGGTTCTCGAGTACAAACTTCTTTCTATTGCTCAGTATTTCATTAGCTTTATGTAAACCATAAGTTTGGTCTCTGTACTCACCACAATTATTCACAACTCAAAGGTGTCTGGTCAAAATATTTTGGAGTAAGACAGGCGTCAAACTTCGAAATCTTAGCCGGGAAAAAATCAGATATTCTGAGAATTCTACAGCAGTTTTTCCTCGCCAAAACTGATCTGTATAGTGCTATATAGTGATATTTTTCGTTTCTAACTTTTTGCCATAGCCGAAGTTCCGTTGTGATTTTCTTCAGACCATTTCGACAGGCGAAGTCGTCTAGAAACTAGTGTCTTATAAAACATTTCACAACTGTGCAAAACTTACGAAAGATTTTCCGTGTCGTTCGCTACCACTTTCACTTTATCGTGTGATTTAGTTCTCGCGTGAATACGCAGAACTCAGAACTGAGTGACTTTAGGCCTCAATACCTACTCCATTGCCTTCCATGACTAGGCTCTCTTTAAGTTTACAAATCTTCTCGACGCTATTCTAGACTAAAGAGATATTTCCTGTGTATAGTATGAAACGGATATATCAGTGAGCCCAAGACTGTTTTTTCTGTCGGAAGTTGGTCGCTCACACAGGGACAAGGACTGAAATGTCACAGCAAGCTATGTCGGCGGGAGTTTCTCTTTGCTAAAACCGCAAACCGTTCAGTCATTTTTTTCAGTATTAAAGAAAATCTGCTATCCAGCTTGCACAAGATTACACATTTTATCCATTCAAATACTTTGAACGTGCATGCTAATTTAAAAACACTCACAAGTTATTTTTGCTGCGCAAACTTCACCCGAAGGAGGTGTCTTTTAAAAACAATTAGTCATCTGTGCTCTTTTACCGTTTCCATTATACAGATTATTAAAATCCGATAATCTGCGCTTTTATTTGCTGGGATATTCCTAATCCCGTATATTAGCTAATGGGAACTTGATTGCAGTCTTAATTACACTTTTTTGTTCAATTTCAATGGAAGTTTGATGTTCTAATTTCAAAAAAAGGCAGTGATTACATTTGAACTTATAATATGATATAGGAAACCTGGCCTTTTGAAATCATTGAGTCACATATTAAAGCGTGTACTCGGTTCCAGCCGAAAACAACTAATTTTCGCGAACAACTGCAATTGTTTCGGTGAATAAGTGCAATTTTAGAGTTATTAAATAGCTTCAGTTTGTTGCCTGATATAATGCCGTCTTCCATAATAATGATAATAGTACATTTTCATTAGAAATTCAGGAAGTTTTTGAAAGTTCCGTGACGAATCTCATCATAAGCCTTTACATTTCTAACATCCAAAATTGAACTCTCCTCTGATTTTTAGTGAATCGTCGTAGACTTCCCATTAAACTTGGTCTAAAAACTGCTGTTTCTAGTTATTGACGGTTTTTCGGAATCACGACTTCCCGCCGCTGTTGTTTTGGTCGAGTTATGATGCATCGATTCCTTCCAGCTGAGATTCACTGTGATTTAAGACGAAAATTACAACGCTATGCGAATTGCTGTGGTTTGGCTATATATTTCCTACTGAGTCAATTATAACTGAAAGCAGCTTATAGCGAAATATGCCACAAAATTATGCATCTGTTATTCCTAGCACCACATTTTCATATTTTTAAAGATATATGACAGGAGGCTGTCATTCAATCGCATGTTTTAAACACGACAATCATGTTAAGTCACGAATTAAGGCTTAAATTTTTTTGGTTTTCAGAATACCACATGCATTCAACAGGTGTTCAAGACTATATAGCATTTTGTAGTTTTTTAAAAATTAGTTCCAAAATTGCTCTCAAAGGCGTCTGAGTATGAGTACCTGCAACATTTTCACTTTCAATCTTCACAGACGCAATGTTTTGCTTATCACGCGAATTAACAATCCAATAGCCAAATTGACAATTGATTATTTAATGACTGCGAAGCGGAATCTATCATTAATAAATACTCAGTTCTTACGAGAAAATAGAGAAATTCGAAACTTCGGTTAGAATCTTATATTAGGCGCAATACCCGC
>CBDDTI010000454.1:0-7034 GCA_965233585.1 bacterium | reverse complement strand
GGAAATGACTTTTCTGTATGCCTTTCGAGGCCAGGGACTCTAAATTCACTTTGTTTGAGTTGAATCACGGATTGTACAATTTAATTAGCAGTGCTTTAAAATGAAATTCGAGTCTAAATAAACACGAACGTACAGATATCAAAACCACAGCGGACAGTTGATCTACAGCTTTCTAAAGGCCTGTATCGTCCTGAATGGACTGAACAAGAGCTTCCTACATGGAGAATCGCTTGAACTTCAAACAAACTCGGACATAATTAATTGCCGCATGCTGTCAGCAGGTCAATTATAGACCGGAAACCACAGCAATAATCTCCCCCGCGCTAGCGAATTACAGACATGTCTGGTAGTTAGCTAGGCCGAAAACCACTGAAATTTATAAAACAAGGAAATGAAAGGTTTACTCACGATCGATCAGCCTTTGACGTGCTTTCCTTGACACTGTTCGTGGCCATGTTTTGCTCGCAAATAGCAATGTCCCGGATGTACTTCGATTTCAAGCGGCGGGGAAGTAGAATCTCCTCTCTACAACAGATTTTTTTATAAGTCTTAAGCCGCATCAAAGTTCAGGCCAAATAACGCCAACAGCAGCTAGAAATGTCTGCTACATTGCACGTCTAAGCCCTAAATTGATGCGGCTAAGGCTCTTTGCTGTCTAAAGCAAGCACAACACTATCGTCACATGTAGCGGTCCAAACGTTAACGGACTACGATTGCGGGACTAAATCATGTCCCGCACCCAAAAATACATCTCAGGACGGCTTCATGCGCGATAATGGACGACGCTTGCTAGCAAATCGTTAGACTTGCACCTTCATTGGACTTAATGATGTCCTCCGGCAGACTTCCTTTAGACAGCAGTTATAGAAAGCTAATAGAACAACGCCGCCTCCGAGATACCGCGCGAACTAGTATTCAGCCGAGTGAAGCCTGGGTAAAACTTAACAACAATTGGATAAGGGGCAAAGAGAGGGACCCTGGTGAAAATCTTGACAGGATCTTTGAGGATCCTTATAGATCTTTAAGGACCTGTCAAAGATCCTTAAAGATAAGGATCTTTTAAGGATCCTTCAAAGATCTTTAAAGATCTTCAAAAGAAATTCAAAGATCTTTAATGGAAAGATCTTTCAAGGATCTTAGCTAGGATCCTTTAAGATCCTTGAGGATTCAGTGAAGATCTTTCAAAGATCTTCGAGGAATCTTTTCAAGGATCCTGCAAAGATCTTTGCTAAGATCCTTCAGGATCTTCAAGGATTCCACCAAGATCTTGTAAGGATCCTTGGTAAGATCCCACAAGGATCTTTGCTAGTATCCTTCAAGATCCTTGAGGATTCCATGAGGATCTTTCAAAGATCTTTAAGGAATCTTTTCAAGGATCCTGCAAAGATTTTTGGTAAGATCCTTCAGGATCTTCAAGGATTTAATCAAGATCTTGTAAAGATCTGTGGTAAGATCTCAAAAAGATCTTTGTGGGGATCCTTCAAGATCCTTAAGGATTTTATGAGGATCTTTCAAAGATCTTTGTGGAATCTTTTGAAGAACCTTGCAAAGATCTTCGCTAAGATCCTTCAGGATCTTTCAGGATTTTATCAAGATCTTGGAAAGATCCTTAGTAAGATCCCAAAAGGATCTTTGATAGGATCCTTCAAGATCCTTGGGAATTATATGAGGATCTTTAAAAGATCTTTAAAAAATCTCATGAATGATCTTGCAAAGATCTTTACTACTTTTTCTTCAGGATCTTCAAGGATTTTATCAAGATGTTGTAAATATCCTTGGCAAGAGTCAACAGGTTCTTTCCTGGATTCTTAAGATCCTTGATGAGGATCTTGTAGAGTTAGTCGGATTTTCGAACAAGTATGACTTTACCTTGTTCAAAGTAGTACACGTCATCAGCTTGTCAGCTGATATAATAAGCACACCTTACAACCATTTATAATTGTTGTTACAGTTTATTACTTTATTACAAATCTACAACAGGGTTTAAAAACACTGATTCGCTCCACAGTTCCCCCAATGTACCATACAGGAGATCACAGCTACTATAAATAATATTACAAGACAAAAACCTGAGACACAATTATAAATACCGGCAGTGGACATTAAGGCCGCAACTGTATATCTCCAGACTTCAGTTTCGTGTCTTCCATCGTCTTCCATCATATGCATGACTACTGTACAGTATGCTTCCTCCTTCTCATAAAAAGGTCAATTATTGTGCACTTCTGTAGTAATAAAATAGCTTGGGATAACTATGCGTCTCTGCAAATGATATCTGAATACTTATCAGTTCGTGGTAGGCCTCTAAATCACGTAAAAAAGCCGAGTTCTTTCGTGGAATTCGACAAGCCAGCGGCCATATTGGATTTTGAGTCCTGCTAGACCCTGGGAACGAGTGCTATTAAACCCATGATGCAATGCTCTGAAACGCGCGGTTGGTTTCAACGGTCAAACGATTTCAGTAAAATAGTGCCGCTGGCTGTGCCGCTGCAGTGTGGAAAAAAGCGAGGGAATGATGGTTAAAAGCAACATCTGTCTTTGTTTGGCTCTAGGAACAAATGTAAGTATAAAGAATCGCATGCCGTCTGGCTTAGGACTTAAAAAGTGTTCTCTTTTACGATCAGTACTGCAATGATTTAAACTCGATCATGGCCATGGCAAAATTATATGCTCCAGCCAGTTTTGATCTAATGCTTTTGTCTTTCTTCTTGCCCATTTCAGTTTTTATGAAGTACAATCAAAACTTGAACCAAAAAGAATTGTAATCTTGTCTTAGAACTTGATCTGAAATCGTGTTTCTCTTATGAGCAATTGCTTTTAAGTTGAGATGGAGCCTTTTAAGTGGTAAACCCGAACAAAATTTATCATCTAATTTTAATCACATGCTGCTTGGTGTTTTTGTTGTAGTTATTGAAGCACAGAAGCTTGAAGTATGCATTCACAAACAAAACTGCACGGTTGAAAAGCTAAGTGAAATTCAATTCACTGTCAAAGTACACGAGTGATGATACTGAGAGTATTCCCATCAGAATCTGTGCCCAGGATCCCACTGAAAATACACAGCAACCTCCAAGGCAATTAACAGTAGAATCGCTAGATACATGTGTATATCTTGAACATTGCATGAAAGCTTACATGTAAGTGAAATAAGTTGTGTGAAAGAGCGGAAGATCAAGATCTAATAAAACTAATTTTAAGTAGACTGTGGTTTCAACCCAGACTGTTTTTGCATCTGCTGAAGCTGTTGACAAGATTTCACTGTGAGTCTAGTTTAGCACCTGATTAATTTACTGCAATGGTCAGGTGGAATCAGATAGTTCTGTTTTTGTCTCCAATAAGCTAAAAACTCCACTGATGGTCATGACACACTATTTTAACTATAAACTGACTTTAGTTAATAAATCCAGTTGAATGAAAAAAAAATTAGTGCTATTCTGTTCAATGTGCTTTTATTTATAAGTTATTTATTTGGCATACATGTACATGAATTCACACCATGTCTGCAAAACTGCAAGGAGGGTCATCATAATTTATTAGTAGTCAGTGACAGGTACTCACCTGTCTCTCCTTGAAATTATGTGATGACCGTGTATTTTTTTCTAAATAGCATATAAAAAGTTGGGGATCTAAATTGACTCTGAACTGTGAAGGTACATGTAGTATTGAAAGTGATGTAGAAATAATCATGAAGTCATTTAATTTTGGTGAAATCACACTTTTTTCAAGTTCCAGTTACACAGTTTCTTTACTGGTGGTTAATGTTAGATGCTTACTGTTTGTGATCTACAAAGTAAACTATTAAGTTAAAAAAATGAATTTGTATTAGACATGTGGTTCATGTCGTATTATTCAATTGTACGTGGTGCAATTGACCTGTGTGGTGTCACTATTTAGGAAGCTTATTGTTATCGCCTTACATGTATACAGCAACGTTTGTATGAACTGACAAGAAGTATTTAGAATTTGGCTTAAAAATTATTATACAAACGATGTGATTCCTGTACAAATTTACATTTATTTTGCAATTGTACTGATGCATGAATGAGAAGGAGTTATTTAAAGAATAAAGTAATTTATTATTTAAGAAATAGAAAACATGTACCATGTTTCTCTATTGAGTTATAGAAACATGAGTGGAAGTTTGGGAGAACGAGAAATACTGTGGGAACACGAGTCGCAGGTGAGTGTTTCCACAGCTTTTTTCGAGCTCTCCCAAAGTGTGAGTGTTTCTATACCTTGATAGAAACATGGCGTTCATGGTTTCTATTTCTTGTTAGAAAACACTGCGACAACTTTGAATATCAAAATGTAAATTCCCTTTGCTCACGCCATTGCTACATCAACAGCGCGTGCTAGTTGTGTCTCCATCGATTTATACAAACACAATTTTTAACCAGTCAGCGTGCATGCTTTCTTACATGTAGGACTGTTTTCTAAATATAATTAATGTAATTAGTCTGACAGGTTTGTCTTTTTGATGAAAAACACCTCAAATAATATGAAGAGAATTAAAATATAATATAAGATTCACAACTTCAAAACATTTTTGTAAGAATTATTGTTACAGAAATAAAATATTTTTTTACGAGTAACATTTTTTGGTCTGCAGTATGGGTGAATCTATTAAAACAGGGAATGTTAGGGCCAGTCCCCCGAAATCTGGTAATGGGAAACTGTGTGTGAATCTGATAAACAGAACTGAACAATTTTCACAAATAGTTTTGAGAGTATTTCGCATCTTACATGTAGCAAGGTATTTGCTAAATTGTCACTGTGGATCTTGCAAAATTCTTTTAATTATCAAGATCCTCAAAGATCCTGGATATGATTTTTAAGGATCTTTAAAATTCTTGCCAGGTTCTTTAAAGTTCTTGCCAAGATCTTGAAGGATCCTTGAGGATCTTCAGTGCTCTTTGAAGTTCCTGCAAAGATCTTTGAGGATCCTGCAAAAGATCTTTAAAGATCTCAACAAGAACTTTGAAGATCTTGGCAAGATCTTGGAAGATCTTTTAAGTTCCTGCAAAGATCTTTAAGGATCTTATAAAAGTCTTTAAAGATCTTGACAAGAACTGAAATCTATCAAAGTTCTTTAAGGATCTTAACAAGAACTTTGAAGATCCTTCAGGATCTTGGTAAGATCTTTGAGGATCTTGCAAAAGATCTTGTCAAGATCCTGTCAAGATCTTGTCAAGATCCTTCAGGATCCTTCAAGATCCTTCAAGATCTTTGGCAAGATCCTTGAAGATCCTGGCAAGAAAGTTTAAGATCCTTGAAGATCCTGGAGGATCTTTAAAAATCTTGGCCAGGATCTTTAAAGATCTTGATGAAGATCCTCACAAAGATCCTCATCAAGATCCTCAAAGATCCTTGAAGATCCTTGAAAGATTTTCACCAGGGGAGGGAGGGTTGGGCTAAACAAAAAAACAGATAACATTTCAGGCTAGGTAAGCTCTACAACCTTTTGCCATTAAGGATTCTCCCCCCCCCCCCCACCCCCAACAAAAAGCATAGGGGCGGGACGGGGCGGGTAGGGCGCGGGGGGGGGGGGGGGTAATTAATTCTACATCCACTTGAAAACATATCCCTTACCAGAAAGCAAGCTAAAAAAAAAAAGAAAAAACCGGCATAAGCCGTGAACAACACAGTAAACAAGCCAATATTAGACAGGGGAAGTTGTGAAAAGTTACACAAAAATTTAAGGTTTGCCGACCCGGTTTTCATAACTTCAGGTATAATTAAGAAAGGAATAATTAATAATTATTTTTCATTCTGCTCGTGAAAAATTTTTTTCGGGCTAGTAAAAATGACTTTCGGGCTGGTAGATGTTGGTTACAGCTTGCTCGAAGGGCAAGCTGTAAAATTTATTTTCTTTGCACCCTGGAAGGTCTTCGTTGATTGTCTGTAACTTAATTCGTGCATTACCGATTAAAAGGCTTTTCAATGAAAGGTTTGACATAAGCTTACACTGTAATACATGTACAAGCGTACACAAGACTGAAGAGTTTAAGTTCAAACGAATGCAGTCGAGCGTTTTCGTAGATCTATATTTCAACCGAACCCCCGCTCCATCTCAAAAATTAACCAGGAAACGACAGAAAATGAAAACAAATGTAAAGAGCTAACCTGCTGGAGCGTTCTTCGTTGTGCATAGTCCAATATATCAGCAACAATTTGCAAAGAAATGTTAGAGATAATTAATAGCTCCAACCGTTAAACTGTCCGCCGCGCAAACTTTGATCCCATGTCATTTGATCACATGTCCCGTGTCATTGCAAAACTTGTGGTCTAGGGTGGGGAGAGTAACCAGAGATATATTTCGACAGCACATCATTTTGCCTTCTTCTTTTTTACTCTAAATCAACTAATAAAATAAAACTATCCTGTAGCTGGCTTTTTTTCTCGTGATCGTCCTGTTTCAAGTTTTAGATACTGACAAAGTTAACAAAGTTTAGGGCGGGATGGGTGAGATGAGAAGACCATACGCTCCATGCGGGATCAAGAAATGACCTTTCGCCCTCTTTAGCCATGACTGTGTTTCATTTGATGTCACGCTCGCAGTCACGCTCGCACGCTCACTTGTTTTGCGATATCTGCCCAGAGAAAGCTCGCAGACTACCTGTAGATTATTACAATTATTACAATGATTATTACAATGATTAAACATTACTTAAATGCAACGTTTCAGGCAAATTTTAGTTCTATTAAATTTAACTTGAACGTACGTGGTGGTTTAAACACGTTTAATGTCACCTTAAACTGACATTAAGGTTTAGCCTGTAGTGTAAGCTAAGTTTAAGTAAATATTAAACATAGATTTAAGTGTCTTAAACATCAACTTAAACCGACTAAACTTGAGTTTAAGACATGATTAATCCATGTTTTAGAAGAATTAAATATTCTTTTTGTCTTTGTGAATTCGCTTTTTTAAGGTTACTGTAGACCTTCAGGGTTGTCTTCCGAAGAATCATTCGTATGCGCGTCGCTTGTGCTTTAACCACAGAAAAGTATATATCATCGTAAAGCTAATGAAATGT
>CBDDTI010000453.1:0-3583 GCA_965233585.1 bacterium | reverse complement strand
AGAATGGCATGGACTTTGTCACTGAAATATATTTCTGTAAAACCCGTGTTGTTGATGATGAAAAAAATGTTGATTTTAGCAACAGACAGAGGTTCAAAGTCAGCTAGGGAAATTATTTAAGTGACGGCGTCGAACGCACTCTCATAATCTTTCATTACTACTAGTTTATATAACCACTTTACATGCATTTTTAGCCATAGCTGTTAATATAGTTTGTTACCTGGAATGGACCATATGCGAAGAACCTATTGCAACGAAATTGACCCATGACATCTGTGATCCTTATCTCTAATCATCAGAGAGCAGTGATATGTGGAGCCCCAGTGTATGTCAGCTGAGAGAATGACCTGGAGAACGTTATAAAACTAACAACTAGTTAGCGATACCTCTAAGCTAACCATCAGCTAACTTGATAATTTGCCTAACCCCCAAATATTGACTACGCATGGGGCGCTCATTTCCAATCAATTTTAAAATTTGCTCATGGTTACATCTGTTATGTTCATGTTACAGGTATTTCTGCAGCATTTAACTCCGTTACTGTCGCTATCCACGTTCACTGCACTCTGGCTTACGATCCTTGAATTCATGGATAAGTACATGCATGCAGATAAAAGCGATCTTTTGGTGAGTTCCTGGAATATTTCATCATAAGAAGGGAGAAATAGTCTTTGCAGGCCTAAAATGACCACAAATGAAAATGCATGCCTTGTTGTTTATAGACTTTTAGAATTTTAGTATGTCGGAGTTGGGCAATTGTCAGTGAAATACCTCATCGTAGTAAGAGTTCACACTGAGTTCGTACCTTGCAATCCCATTTTGGGCTTGCAGAAGCAGGAAAATACTTTCAAATTCGAGAATTCAAATTGGTACTGAACAGGAAGAGATGGAGGTTCCCCAAACCTCTATTATCACTGTAATCCTGGTGTGATTATAGGTCAGTATCTCGACTTAACCGACCATGTTAAAAAAAATCTGTGTTTCCTGGGGAACATCGCGAAGATTAGGAGGTATTTAAGCGAAGAAACCTCTGAAATTTTAGTACATGCGTTTATTAGCTCTAAACTTGATAACTGTAACTCTTTGTTACATGGTCTTCCTAAACACCTGTTAAACAGGTTAAGATCTATACAGAACACCACTGCACGCAGTGTTACACTATCTAAGCGGTTTGAACATATCACTCCTATCATGTTCAAGCTTCATTGGCTACCGCTAAATTATCTTTTTCATTTTAAAATTTTACTCTTAATGTACAAATGCCTTACTTTCTCAGCACCAATTTACCTTTCTGAACTTTTCACAGCAATAGTCCACGATTACTTCATTCTAAAATTGTAAAAGGTAAAAACTGTTAGAATGTTTGACTAAACGTTTTCGATCTTTCGATCATCTTTAGAGTGATTGAATTTGCATGAACCAACTGTTTAATTTTTTATGGGCCGCCGTCACCGCCAAAAATACAAACGTTGCAAATGGTCTAATTGTTCTTTTCAAGAAGATCCAAACATTTCAGAAATGATGAAGTTAAAATACACTTAGACAGGTGTGCTGCGTTCAAGTGGGAAAGTCAACTTATAAACGGTTTAGACAATTTTGAAATTGTTTGGTCCTCGACCACAAAACGGTACAACAGAACCATTAACGATCTATCCTATATAAAAATAATTCAGCTTTCCTTTGTAAAACGGTGTAGCATAAAGTGAATCGGTTTAACTGTGCAGCAACAAACGGTTTAGCACAGGGAGAAATGGATTAAACTTAGGGCAGATAAATTAGCAAAAACGGATTTGGTTTAGCTTTACATCAAATGGCTGGGTGTACTACAAATTGGTTTAGCTTACTGTGGACTGGATTAGCGAATTCCGAATTGGTTTAGCGTTTATTAAATGGTTTAGCCTACTGTGAATTGTATTAGCGTATTGTGGATTGGTTTTGCTTGTTGTTAATTGGTGTAGCGTATTGTGGATTGGCCTAGCATATTTGGAATTAGTTTAGCGTATTGTGAATTGGTTTAGCCTGCTGTTAATTGGTTTGGCGTATTGTGGATTGCCCTAGCATATGTTGATTTAGTTTAGCGTAGTGTGAATTGGTTTAGCCTGTTGTTAATTGGTTTAGCGTATTGTGGATTGGCCTAGCATATGTTGAATTAGTTTGGCGTACTTTGGATTGGTTTAGCCTATTGTTAGTTGATTTAGCTTATTGTGGTTTGGCCTAGCATATTTTGATTTAGTTTAGCGTACTGAGCTGCGGATTGGTTTAGCTTATTGTTCATTGGTTTAGCTTTTTTTGAATTGGTTTAGCGTATTGTAAATTGGTTTAGCGTTACATCAAATGGTTTAGCGTATTGTGAATTGGTTTAGCGTTACATTAAATGCTTTTCCGTATTCTGAATTGGTTTAGCGCTACATCAATTGGTTTAGCGTGTTGTGAATCGGTTAGCGTTGGATCGAACGGTTGAGTCTATTCGAAATGCACAGTTCAGCGCATTGTTATTAATGTTTTAGCGTTTTGCGATTTTATCAAATGATCACCGCGCCGACACCGCCAAAAATACAAACATGAAATGGAATAGCCAAGAGTGAAATGGATCAGTGATCTGCATGACGTCAGCTAATGTTAAATTTGGCGCGAAAATTGACTCACGTGCTCTGAACAGTCTACACAAGAAGACGAGCTTCGCATCTTGGTGTTGCCTTCGACATTATCTGGTAAGTTTGCCTTTTCCGCTTTAATTTCCCTCAGTTGATGTTCTACATCTTAACCGAAGCAAGGTTATTTTCCCTAAATGTGTTAAATCTCGAGGTTTGAGGTTTGTTTTGGATCTGAGACGAGTACATTTGAGGTTGTATGCGCTTTGAAAATCGCGAATCCCTTGCCGTTCGCCGAAATCCCTTTGTCACACATCCCCAATTCATGCCGTTATTTAATTCGTAATGACTCTTCTTTACACTGTCTTCCATGGATTTCTCGGTACGTGTCATCATCGCCACAACGTTACAATTTGCCTTCTACTAGGAATATTGTCGTTTTTGCCCAGGCTTATTTGACTGAGCTTATCATTTATTGCTACGAGTTTTCAAGCTTACAGTCATGGTAAGGTTTCTTTTTAAATTTACATTAGCTTAATAGCCAGATTATGAAAGGTTTCACTAAACAGAAAGAGTCTGTTATGAAACAGACTCGTTCATCCTAAACAGAATGAGTCTGTTATGAAATTTCTTGAGATAGAACTTAACCGGACATTACTGTGAGATACTAATCAGCCAGGTGACATTAGGCAATAATATCTCAAATTGTTAGCCACTGTATAAACAGACTATTCAATTATATTTAAAATAATTTGAGCGCCGATCTATTTAGCAATACTCTACTGACTCATGACACAAAAAGAAGATAAAGAAATGTTCTAAATGTAACGTTAACAAAATCACAAGTTATCCATATCGCTGTCAAACATATCTAAGTTTAGGGAAAAATACAATGTCCGGTTATAAGTTCTATCTCAAGAAATTTCATAACAGACTCATTCTATTTAGGAAAACGTTTAAAGTTCCGCTATTAAGCTAATGTAAAATCACAG
>CBDDTI010000452.1:0-9894 GCA_965233585.1 bacterium | reverse complement strand
CGTACAGCAGCGGGTTGAAGAGGGCGGTTCCACACGCCAGCGCTTCAGCAACTTTTAAGGCCACGTCGAAACTTGCAGTTGTTTGCCGGTAAGGAGTATGGTGCTCATAGATTGTTAGGCTGAAATAAGGAAGCCAGGTTACCACAAACGTACCCACAAGAAGAGCAATGACTTTGACGGTCTTCAGCTTCTTTAGGAAAGCCCTGCTTGAGTTTCCACTTTGCCCCTGTGGATTCGAAGCGTTGATCTGCCTCGCGTGTTTTCTTGCCACGAAGTAGATTTTAATGTTCACGAACAGGATACACAAACAAGGCAGACCAAACACAAAGGCGAATCGCAGATCTTCGTACAGGGTTTGAATTCGAAGAGATTCGTTCTTAAAAGCAAACTGCAGAAGCGCTTGGAACACTGATGCGAGCCATAAGGAAGTTATGATGATTGTGGCGCGAAAACGTGTCAGGTACGCGTCATACGTCAGAGGGTACGAAATCGACAGGAAACGCTCCAGCGTCACAGCGCCGAGGTTTAGGAGCGACGCAACGCATAGCAAAGGGAATAAAGTATCCTTGACCGTGTCCTGGCCAGGGTAGTGCACGGACCAGATTTTAAACGGGACTAGGATACTTGCCATGAAGAAGTCAGCCATTGCTAGACTCAACACGAAGGCGTTTGTGATAGTCCAGAGTCTTCGAACGCGACAAATTGTACCGATCACGCATAGATTAATGGACAATCCTAACACTGCGATGAGCACAAAGTATGTTATAAGGATTGGCTTTTGATTTGAGGGTACGACAGTTGCGTCCGTTGTCCACTCGGTTGAAGGATCAGTTGCCTTTCTATCCAAGTATTTCAAACAAAACGTGTAATTTCCAAATAGCAATGGTAATACGGAGTTCGCCTCGTCCACATCTAGCCCTTGCAAGGCTGTAAAGTTAAACAGGGCATGGATGTGTTTGCAAGGTCGTAGCAACTCATCAAAGTCAGCTATTGTTATAGCCATCTATGCCACGGTCGAGTCCTAAAACCAGAAGAAAAGGACATTAGCGCAAATCTTCTCACGCCCGTCGCATAAACATTTTTTGGAAACCATTTTGGCTCTCATCGGTTGTACTGTTTTCTCGAGTTAAATATATGTGTCTATATTGTTACGTAGATTCAAAACTTACCTAAGGCGAATTGCTTGGCCCTTTCCTACTCGACACTGATTAAAAACCTAAGCCCTAATATTGTGTGGTTCAAGATTTCAATTTAATTCTTCTTGAGAACGCTTTTGATACCAAGACAACGGTGTACTGAGTGTATAAAGTTTGACCAAGATTTGTTTGATCACCTAGTGATAAAGAAAATAGTCTGTGCGTGTTACCTGCAATGCTTTTATCTCATTGGCTAAAAGTACAATAAGGAAATATTGTGCGGACGTCAATTCCTTTCAAAGCCAACATCGATTTGTCAGAAATTAAAGAGGCCACACAGCATTTTTCTCGTAAATGTCCAGACATAACTAATTGATGATCAATGACATCAATTGGTAATTAATGAGTAATCGATGAGAAATCAGTTGATTAGTCATTGATTAGTCCGAGCCCAAAAATTTCGTGGCCTATCGATTGATTACTCATCGATGTAATTGATTACTCATCGACCATTATACTGCTCACGAAAGATCGAAAGTTTCTTGTACCATTTCCTTCAGTTTCGTTTGTGATTCTTTTATCAGTGTTACACGCATTTTCCTTGTATCTGAAGTTCCTGTTGACGATGTCGATATGCAAAGTGCTAATCACAAATAGGGTGCTAATCACAAATAGAGATGATTCTCAATTGTGCAATATTTCACTTTACCCAACTCTTTATTTAATAACAAAACAACTGAACAGTAACCAACCAGTCTGAATATGGAACTAACAAGTACGCTGACAAGAATCGACTACGAGGTTATCGATTTTTTTATGGATGTTTGTCAGCGAGGTAAAATTGCTTCTGCTTAGGACATCCGTCATAAGCAATTACATAACCAGCTTGAGTATTGAATATTTGTCCAAGTTCCAAGTTTTTGGCCTTCGAGCTAAACGCGATTCCTTTATCTTTTAAGAGTTGTTTTAGGACCACTATTGTTATTCGCCAAATATGTTTACAGCCACGGGATATCGATGAGTAAATCAATGACTAATCAATGCAGTCAGTGACTAATCAATGCAATCAATGACTAATCAATGCAATCAATGACTAATCAATGCAACCAATGACTAATCAATGCAATCAATGACTAATCAGTGCAATCAATGACTAATCGATGCAACCGATGATTAATCGATGACCAAAAATTTTGTGGCCTATGGATTAGTCATCGATTACCCATTGATCATTGGTAATAATCAATGACTAATCAACTAATTACCTATCGATTACCTATTGATTACTCATTGATTTCATTGATGTTATAATAATAATAATAATAATAATAATAATAATTAATATTAAAATATGTCATCGATTAGTTATGTCTGGAAATGTACACTATTCAGACACGGACAATAGATGATCATTGTTGAGATTAAATTTCCTTGTTCGCTTTGCATAAGGACGAATTAGTTGCAGCCTCTCTGTTGTCAAAAGGCATTAATTGCTTTCTTTACTTATCTCGTTTACCCGCTAAAAAATGGCCAATATATAATCCCTCCTGTTGTTATTTAGATTTCAAAGTTACAGTTGCTTTCGTTTTCTCGGCGACCACACCAAAACTTCATTTTCACAGTTTGCATTAGTGTTCAGTTAAAAGTGATTGGGCCATTCCCATAAAATGTTTCGTTTCCCATCGCCCGACCGACCCATTTTTTTTGGAAAAGTAAAAAAAAATAATTCAGAATCACTTGTAAAGAAGCAAGTACTTTAGTTTTCAAGCACACGATCTTGTCTTATTAACACCAATTGTCTTAAATTATCATCGATACTTCGTTTTTGTAGCCTTTTTAGACATTTGGTAGTCCTGTTCCTGTTATACCATCTGATTACGAATGAACACATGAAGGGTTAGGAGTGCCAGTGATGACCGGGCTGCTAAGTACAAAAGCTTGGTTACGTGGTCCTTTCGTTCGTAATCAGATGGTGTAGCAGGAAAAGGATTACCAAATAACAGTGAAAAGTTACAAAACATTTACGAAATAGGATAGAAAAATGTGGGGTGATCCTAGGAGAAAAAAATCTCGAAATAAAAAACTGGCAGACACGTTTGTTTTTTTTTTTTTTTGGGGGGGGGGGGGGCGGGAACGTCCAAAACTCCCTTCGACTTGTTGCTTTCAAAAGATGATTCGGACGCTCACAGTTAGAGGTCGTGAATATTCGACCATGAAAATTCTTGATATTGTTTGATATCAAGAATTTGGAGTGATCCTCCGAGAAAAAAGTATCTCAAAATAAAAAAACTCAAGACACGTTTTTTTGGGGAAAAGACCAAATTCCCAGACCCTTCGACTTAAAGCTTTCAAAAGGCGATTCGGACGCTCGCATGTAAAGGTCGTAAAAATTCGGGAGCTTAAGCACGCCCGTTTTTGAGACGCGGACGGTAACCGGAAGTGAGCTGTTTTCACTTTTAACTTGCCCTCACACAACCACATTCACATTGCTAAGTATCTTTTCTCCATTAAAGACGAATAGTATAAAAATCAAGGAGTCAATA
This sequence comes from bacterium, assembly GCA_965233585.1. Lineage (GTDB taxonomy): Bacteria > SAR324 > SAR324 > SAR324 > NAC60-12 > CBDDTI01. The sequence continues at coordinate 6,215 of CBDDTI010000452.1, read as the reverse complement.
CTTTCCTAGCACTGAGAGTGAGACACCTTAAAAAAGGATCCAGAGGCCGTCACGATAGAGTGACCTTTGATGAATTATTGATGAATTATTTATGAGTTTGAGAAGTACCAGGGAGCTTTAGACTGGACTACGAGTACGAGATTGAGTATGAGTACGATTTTCGAATTTCAAACCAATGACGTTTCCAGAGCCCTCGTTCTTCATTTTGGTTTTAGGTAGAGAGAGTAGCTCATGGGATGAAATGGGCATGTGTTGTGACAATGTGAAGCCTGAAAACTAGAACTGAAAAGTCGTACTCGTACTCAATCTCGTACCCGTAGTCCAATCTAAAGCTCTCTATACCGGTACCATCTGATGGTCAGAACTTCATGCTAGCCCACATATCCATATATGGTCACGACGTTCTATATATGGATATATATGGATAAGACAATATGGGAATGTGCTCTAAATGTGGGCTAGCATGAAGTTCTTGCCCATCTGATTACGAACGAAAGGACCACGTAACCAAGCTTTCGTACTTAGCAGCCCGGCCTTTGCTGACACTCAGAACCCCTCATGTGTTTATTTTTATTTTTTTTGCCCGACCGACCGACCCACCTTCACGAGAGGGAGGGCGATGGGAAACGAAACATTTCATTGGGATGGCCTTACTTGATTACCGAGTAAATTACCCACCCTTATGTTATCTGGATGTCACAAATTACACCGTTCATTCATTTTGTAGCTATTGTTTTTTGACTGACCTGACTGTAGCGATGTCGATGCCGGAATATTCAAGTAATCCAAAGTTGAAGTTTCAACGAAATTTCAGAATGCGGAACGAATTAATGATGAAAGAAGTGCGTCTAATATCACAACTACGATCAAAACTGTGAAATCTGATTGGTTATCAGCTCTCTTGATTAGAACAGTACTAGGACAAAGATGAAAGTGCAGGATGATCATCGCAGTAAATTTTCCAATTTAAATATTCGGAAAGAAGAAGCCTGAAAAAACCTGGGCTTCAACGGGATTCGAACCCGTAACCTCCGCGATACCGGTGCGGTGCTCTACCAACTGAGCTATGAAGCCTCACATTGGGAAAAAGGTCAATTTATTGAGTTTGTATCTCCCGCGAGGAGTGAAATGACGTGAAGTATAGATGAAATAATTCATATTTGCACTGCGGTAGTAGATGAAAGTGATGGATGATCATCGCAGTAAATTTTTTAATTTAAATAATTGGAAAGAAGAAGCCTGAAAAAAATCAGGGTTTCAACGGGATTGGAACCCGTGAACTCTGCGATACCTTGCTCCCAATGTGTGGCTTCATAGCTCAGTTGGTAGAGCATCCCACCGATATCGCCGAGGTCACGGGTTCGAATCCCGTTGAAACCCAGGTTTTTTTCAGGCTTCTTTTTTCCAATTGTTTAAATTGGAAAATTTACTGCGATGATATCCTTCACTTTCATCTACTACCGCAGCACAAATATGAATTATTTCATATATACTTCACGTCATTTCACTCCTCGCGGGAGATACGAACTCTTGTGGCTTCATAGCTCAGTGTGGCTTCATAGCTCAGTTGGTAGAGCATCGCACCGGTATCGCGGAGGTCACGGGTTCGAATCTCGTTGAAGAAGTAATTTTTTTCAGGCTTTCTCTTTCCAATTGTTTCAATTGGAAAATTTACTGCGATGATCATCCTTCACTTTCATCTACTACCGCAGTACAAATATAACTTATTTCATATATACTTCACGTCGTTTCACTCCTCGCGGGAGATATAAACTCAATAAATTGACCTTGCTCCCAATGTGTGGCTTCAAAGCTCAGTTAGTAGAGCATCGCACCGGTATCGCAGAGGTCACGGTTTCCAATCCCATTAAAGCTCTGACTTTTTTCAGGCCTCTTCTATCAATTCTATAATTGGAAAATCTGCTACGATGATCATCCTTCACTTTCATCTACTACCGCTGTACGAATATGAATTATTTCATATATACTTCACGTCATTTCGTTCCTCGCGGGAGATATGAACTCAATAAATTGACCTTGCTCCCAATGTGTGGCTTCATAGCTCAGTTGGTAGAGCATTCCACCGGTACCACAGAGGTCTCTGGTTCGAATCCCGTTGAAGCATTAATTTCTTTTCAGGCTTCTTCTTTCCAATTGTTTGTATTGGAAAATTTACTGCGATGATCATCTTTCACTTTCATCTACTACCGCAGTACAATTATAAATTATTTCATATATATACTTCACGTCATTTAACTCCTCGCGGGAGATATGAACTCAATAAATTTACCTTCCTTTCAATCTGTGGCTTCATAGCTCAGTTGGTAGAGCATCGCACCGGTATCGCGGAGGTCACGAGTTCGAATCCCTTTGAAGCCCCGATTTTTTTCGAATGTCAGGCTTCTTTTTTCCAATTGTTTAAATTGGAAAATTTACTGCGATGATCATCCTTCACTTTCATCTACTACCGCAGTACAAATATGAATTATTTCATATATACTTCACGTCATTTCACTCCTCGCGGAAGAAACGAACTCGATAAGTTGTCCTTGCTCCCAATGTGTGGTTTCACAGCTCAGTTGACAAAGCATCGCACCGGTATCGCAGAAGTCACGGGTTCGAATCCCGTTGAAGCCCTGTTTTTTTTTCAGGCTTTTTCTTTCCAATTTTCCAAAATTGTTCCGAAGGCCAGACTAACGTTCCCGAACATTTTCCGGGAATTTCCCAAAGTTTCCGAAAATGTCCGGAGATTTCCGAAGACTTTCGAGGAAGACCCGAAGATGTTTCGATGATACACCAACGAACTTAAGTTGAATTTAGAAGACAATCTTGATATCAGTGAATTCATCGATATCTTCACATGTGAGGATATCATATCGTTTTTATCAATTTGTTACTTCTCGGCATATCACTGATTTTTATATAATAAAAAAACATTGCACGTTAGATCGAGGATATGAATTTCATATTCGAGTGGCAAGAACAATATGTTCCCGCCACTCGAACCCAAAACTCATCATGTTCTGGCCATCGTGTAATATCCTCTATTTATTACATAGAAATACTGATGACGGCGTTTTTGACGATTTTCCGAAATTTCTCACCACTGTCCGAAGATTTTTCAAAATTGTTTTAAAGGCCACACGAATGTTCCCGAACATTTCCGAAAATGTCCGAATATTGTCGAAGACTTTCGAGGATCACCCGAAGATGTTTGATCATACACCAACGAGTTTAAGTACAATTTAAGAGACAAACTTGATATCAGTGAAGTCATCGATATCTTCACTAGTGAGGATATGAAATTTCCGGATACGTATGAACTTTACCAGTGGTTTATTTTTCAGTTAAACGCCCGTGTCTATATGATAAAAACTCATTTTTTAATGGACGTGATCGTGGTTTCTTAGGTTCCCTCACCGAGAGAAATTAAGTTGCTTCTCAGCGACGGAGGCAAAACATAGTGGCGGGAATTTATGACAAGCTGCACCGCAAGTATTTTAATACAGACTTGGGAAACAACAAGAAATACCGTGTTTTTTCATCTTTTCAGGATCTAGCCAAGTTATAATACTTAGATCAGTGAACATTTGATTTTCTCATCTTATCTGTATCATTACAGAATTCATGCGCCTTAAAGCTCTCCTTCAAGGAATCTGTTATACAACTGCATAGTTATGCTAAAAGTATTTTTATATGTTTTCATTGTTTTTATTTCTTTCTTAGTAATCTTTGTATCTTCTTAACAAATGCAAACGCTGCAATGTTTCGTATAACACGGCCAGCAGAGTTTTAATGTTTACAATTACCTAACTAAAATGTGCCAGCTACTGTTGTGGGGACGTAAAAGTGCCTTATGGTTAGCACGCTGATCGCCAGATCGAGCAGTCTGGGTTCGAGCCAGAGGATATCGTGTTGTGTTCTTGGGCAAGACACTTAATTAACTCCCAAAGTGCCTTTCTCCACCCAGGTGTTTAAATGGATACCAGTTAATCTAATGCTGGGGGGGTAACCAAGCAAAAAACGAGCATCCCATCCAGGGGGGTGCAGAAATATTCCTGGTCGCTTCATGCTACAGAAACCGGGATAAGCTCCGGCCTAATGGGCCACTTGCTTGGTGCAGACTTAACTTTCACCCTACTCTTAGAATTCTAATCCAGCAGCCGTGGGTGCATATTTTAAATGACGCGCACAATTTTGGAGAAGAAGAAGAAAGCGTCCCAACTTTTGCAAAATTAGGTGAATCTTGTGCGCAGCGGTGTTTGAGGCAAGAGCAACACAGTGTGGAATTCAGACATTGTGCATAATGCCATATTGCATTTCTGCATCTTAAAGATTTTGCTGATAATAGCATATCATTCATTCATTGTGTTTCACGAAATCTCTATGGAAACATAATATAAAACATATCTCTAGCTTTTATTTCTCAAAGGAAACAAAACATTGTTCGGGAAACTCTTTACACCGAAAGAAAGTTTATACTAAGATTCGTGTCGTCACCGCGTTTTTCAGCCCTTTTAAACATCCCGGTCTGGCGAACTCTGATGAAAAGATAGAAACCGTTATCTATTGCCTTTATTGGTCACTGGAACAAATGGCTGGCAAATTTGAATAACAAAAATAAAATTAACCATGTTAACATCTTATAAATCCCGTATAATTTTAAGACTTTGGTATATCTTTCCTTCGCGGGAACGAAATTGGCAAGACCGAAATACAAGATACGATAACCGGGACAATTATCACCTCCAATTGAGGTAGGTTTTTTTGTTTGTCTTCCCCTATTACTCGGGCAAATTGACATAATTTTTAAAAGCCCTGCAGCAGTGGATATCTGTTCAATAAAACCACTTAAGCAGATAAGAGTATCAGGCACTGATTTGAAATCACAGCAAACCAGTGATAATGTACACTTTGTTTGTTTAGCTTGCAGCGTGAAAAACAAGTTTTTGTGCTTTATTTTCCAGCACAAATTTCATAATCATCTTAAGTGAAAGCATTTTCTGTTAAGAACGTTACAACGTGACTTCCAGTATAAAGTATTTCAAAATTCCAATATAAAAGCGCGCGATTAAAAATCATTCTCCAGCCGTTGACATTTTGATTTTTTAAAGCTTTATAAGACTGGAAGCCTAAAGCTCACGTTTTAAAGTTCTTAACACTAAACGCTTGATTTGTAATCCTGGTAACTCCCCCATTCTTAACAAATTCTAGAACTAAGTTAAAAGATACAGTTTGTAATGTCAGAAAAGCTGCGTCGCTTGTAGCAAATAACATCACAGCTTTTTCCATCGAAACAAAGACCTACAAGTAGAATTGAAGCTGGCATTGTACATAACATTGATTTTTAGAAGATTTGTTTTTGAGATTGTTTAGTTTCTAGCACTTATTTCAATTTTTTTAAATTTAATTTCGATTCCCAAACACTTAGAAATTAATTTATAAAACAATCGACTGTTATGTGAGAGTAACTAAACTTTTCGTGCAACTAGGTAGTGAAATTTGACTGTTTATATACACCAGTAAATTCTCAAAACTAAAAGGATACAAATCAATAGGAATTAATGTGGAGAATTTAGTTGTTGCCAGCAACACTGTTAATAAGGGTGGTTTGATCATCTTTGATTTTTTCCACTCGGTTCACCTGAAAATATAGTAAAAAATTGAAGTAATCAGATAGGATGCTGTGAAAAAAGTGGCGATATTTTTTATACCCTTCTTCGCGCTTTAATCGACAGTAAATCCTTTTTCACCAGCTGTCAGTTAAACAAGGACATTTTTTCAAAGATCGTTCGCTTCCCAGATATTGAGATGGTCTAGCATTGAAAACCTTCTTTTGTTAGAAATTCTTTGTTCTCTAACAAAATATTTATTGAAATAACCAATCTTCTTTACCAAGTGGTAAACACAGAAATTAAAGTCTCGTGTTGTATTAGTCCGATTTTAATAAATCAAAATTCTAGATCTAACCCAGATGGAAGATTTTAAAACAAACGACATCTCAAAACTCCCAACTCCTTGTGGTTTTTAGTGTTTAGCCATGCTTGAGTTTCAATACACTGTAAAAACGGGCCCGGGTATTTTGTATTCCTTCATGTCATGGAGCACATACCAGGTCTTGGGAATGTATCGTAATTGAAAGTGACACAAATTAATTTTCTTTCGTATGGTTATCGTGGACGTGAAATCCAATGGTGGTGGTGGGGGGGGGGGGG
>CBDDTI010000451.1:0-20936 GCA_965233585.1 bacterium | reverse complement strand
ATTTGTCCTCAGGGATGATACAAAGATACTCCGCCATGGGGGCCATGGTTCATATTCTTTCGGGTTAGAAGCATTATGAAGCCAAGCAGAAAAAGTGTCGCTTTTACAGTGCAAAAAAAAACAAGATTTTGCCGGTGTGCCGCAGTGGTAGGTTCGGATCAAGGCAGGCGACAATTTGATGAAACATGGAGATCAGGCGGGTGCCACAAGTGGAGCAGATTCAACTCATTGCTGTGGTGATGTGGTGGTTCTGGACCACGGATCGTTGTCATTTCGATCCTTGCAGCTTACTTGGTTATATACTCCTGGAGATGCACCTCCATGCTGAATTCACTGAATTCCAACTTCCCATATAAAGATGTCAACATATGTCAACCGGTGACCTGTCAAAGCAGTGATAATTAGCTTGATTAGCTTTATCATGCTTCATCATTAGTCTCAAGAGCCAGGGCATTTATCGAGGCCATTAGTGGTACAGCACATGCCATGTGGTGCCGCGGCCGAGGTGGCAGATGATGAGCCAGGCCTCTTCGTCACGAGCCTTGGACATAGAAAACCCCGGCGTCTCGGGATGGCGTTGGGTGACCCTGGTGACTCAGACATCATTTCCATCAAACAGGATGTTTATTTTACATGTAAAAGAAACATCAAACATCAAACATCATCAAACTAGAGATGCAACCATTTCAGATCACATGGTCAAAAGCAGCAGAAATCCGGAAAAATTGTGCCACAGGAAAACTGGGGAGCTGGATGTCTATGTCCCAGATGGCGGCCAAGAGAAAAAGGCTTGGATGAATCCGCCCAGCTCTGAGTTGGGAATGGCTCAAGATTTGCCGCAAAAAAACATGGATCTTTAATCATTTAGACAATTTTTATCCCAAAAAGATTATGTTTGATAATAATTTAGATACAAAGATGATACGAAATACATCTAAAGACTGAAATCCAAACCGTTGGGTCCATAAAGGTACTCCCTTTTTTGGTGCCATGATGTGCCATGGCTGCCATGGCAGGTCTTCGCCTATGAGGAGAGTGGTCAAGTGGTGGGTGAGTTGGCCGTGCTGTTCAGGGCACCACGAGCTGCCACGGTGAAGGCGATCCCGTTGTCCCATGGGTTTTTTGAGTGTTGAAAATAGGAATCCCAGGAATCCCTGCAGGATTTCGCAAGAAAAGCGAGGTCAGAAAAGTGGGGGGTGAAGCAAATGGCTATCACTATGGGATTCTAACAGACATAAGATGGGAGATAATTGTCTAACCCCTACAACTATGGTTCTATAAACAACTTAGAACTGGAACTGCACCCCAATGCTTCTCCCTTGTTGGTAGTCATTCCATTCCAGATGTGGGTTTGTTTGAAAATAGGTCACTTCAAGATCCAATGGTTTTTCATCATGTTGCCAATGAATTGATACATTATCGCCCATTTTGACATAACCTGCACTGGAACAATTCCTATGTTTGATGGTTAAATTGCCCTTTTGGCTAAAGATCAAAAAAGTCAAATTTCGAAATCCCAAGTTTTTTTTGGTTTCTGTTGATGTCGCAGGCACGCACCGACGCGGTGTTGCTCAGCGTGGATCGGTGTTCCTTCGAGGCTTGCGGTGGACGATCCGAAGGATCCATGGCGAGGTGAAGAGCTCAGTTCTGTGGGGGTTTTCCCGTCTCCGAAAAAATGGCGGATTTTCCCCATTTTTTTGGGGCGCAGCTAAAAAAAACTCAAAAAGACACCTCGGGAAATAGGGGAGAAAGGGTGAAAATGAGGATGTGAAGAAAATAAGTGAAACAAAAAGTTCTGGGGATTGTTTGAATTCTTTATTGGCCGGACATTGCTAGTGTGATGCTTTCGTGGGTCTGGGCATGATGCCAAGATGAAAAACGGCATTGCAATATTCATGGTATTTGGATTGTTTGTCACAGTTGTCGCGTGAGAATTGGGTTTGCTGATTTGCACACCTAAGTAACTATGTCCTCGGTGTTCGTGTTTTCCTTTCGTTTCAAAAAAATCCGCAGTTGTCCTTTTCTTCTCGCGGTTTAGGCCAAAATGTCTCAAGAAAAAAACTGCCTAGATGTCCGAACTATTTGCTTCCACCGCATTTTTCGGTGTGTCTTGTCTGTTTTCCTACTGTTCAGTGTTTTTTTCTGAAGGTGTTGTATAGTTTGCTGTTTTGGCAATTGATGATTGATGTCTATTTGTTCAGTTTATTTTACGCATTTCCTTTGTTGAAACATGCAGTTTGCATTATGGTTGATTATGTTTTGTTTCATTATCATTATCAATTGTTGATTTACATCATTCACAGTTCATAATTTCATTGATGAGAAAGTCTCCGTTGATTTCTCCAGTGTGCTCGCTGCGTGACCATTGTGTTTTTGCCTGACATTCGCGGCTCTATTTCACCTTAAAAGCACTCCAGTTGGAAATATCTAACCAGTATAAATGTTAGCTGCTATTTGAGCTATTCAATCAGTTCAAACATCTTCCTTTCATTGCATGACTTCATCGCAGACAGTTGTGGGGCGGAGGATAAATCAAAATCCAGATGCTCTTCTGGCCTCTGGCGCTGCTGCCGGCGTTGCAGCAGGTGTGAAGCTGAGAATTTCGCATAGCATTTCCCGCAGCTCCGATGTCGTTGACCTGGGCGGTTTGAGGTTTCAATGCACCCATTGCGGGTATTTTCTTTGCTTCAGAGGCAAGGCACCAGCAGGCAAATGACCCTATTTCGTTGAGTTGCCCTCAAAAATGAACAAAAATATATAAAAATGATAGGCTTGCTGCAGATTGGATCGTAATCGGCTCACTGAGAGTAAGTGCAAAGCTTGGTGAGGTCCAACCGCTGTGCAGGTCGTTAGACCAGGTGACGACAACTCCCTGGATCTCACAACAAGGTGAGAAAATGAAGCAACGGGAGCAATGGGAGTTGAATGGTGTTTTCCAGCCCCATGGATATCATGGGCAATAAGGGTGCAGCATTCTGCCCAGCTTTGTCTCGAAATCACCATACCCACGCAGTTTGGTTGTCCACCATGACACTTGATGACGCTTGTTTCATAAACTGTCCAGGCTGCTTGCAGCAGCAGTGAGCGCTGCTGTGGTTCAATCCTTTCTACCGGCGCGGTACCCAGAGGCCATGGAGTCAACATAAAACAGCATGGCCACATGGCCACATGGCCCAAGTCCCATTTTGACTAAGGGCGGCCCCGCCATCAAAACCACGAACTTCTCCTGGGACGGAGGGAACGGCGCTGGGCCCTCAGGTGAGGCAACATTTGGACTAGTCACGCTATACGCTAGTCACTGTCCAGCTTGAGATGTTTGCACAGCTTGCGCGAGCTCCCTTCACACCTTTGATTTTGTGGCTACGGCTGTAGTTTCTGTGTTAACCTCGGAAGGAGTTGTTCTTCTTCATCGTTTTGGGTGTCCTCACAGGCTTGAAGTTCAGTTGTAAGAACTTCCGCAGCTCGAAACGTCTTCCAAAACGCTGCTTCCCACCTCAAATAAGATTACAACGTTCGGCAACTGCAATTTTTTGGTATCTGCCATATTTGTTCAAACAGTAAAGCTCTGATACCACCAGCCAGGAATGATTGCCTATGGCTACAAGAAGATCGTGGCTTCAAGCCGCGATATCATCACCTGGGTGACAGATCAAGGAGTACCTAACATTTGGCTACCCATCGTGCGGAGCCCAGATTTCCCAGGTGACAGCAGCATTTGAAGTGTTTGGAAAGTGCGGCTTTTTGCCCTTTTCTCATGTCCAAGTGTGATTTCTGGAAAAAAAACGTGTTATGTTTTTGCTGTATGAGGACATCAAAGAGTCAACCTGGTACAACCTCACAATGCAAAGCAGGTTGGATCACTTGGATCGGTCGGATCAATCACCGTGTGTCACCTGCACTGAGGCAGGTGCGCTCGTGACGGTCCTCATCTCTTTGCTCACGCGCGCCCGTGTCCAGTTCGATGGCTTCGGCGTTTGGGAGCCAAGGCAAGTTGTTGACCCTAAAACAGCAGGTGTTGATTAGAAGATGATGAAGATGATCAGATCTCCTAAGCGAAACCTCCAGTTTCATGGCACCTAATTGAGGAACATGTCCAATACAAGCAGATTGACCCTGGAAATGGATAAGAAGATGTTTGGCAAAAGGTTCATTTTCCATGAAATTGAATAATGATTTTTTTTGCAGCTCAAGCCCGTGTGTTTCCCACGTGTCTCTAGGTCTTTCCTGACCCTTAAGACGTTGCATCGCCAAGGCAGTGAATGAGGTGCTGCGCGATGCCTCTGAGCCATTGGGTGAAGCAGCATCCAACCTGTCGCTAGCACCGTTGATCGAGGCAGGATAAGAATGGAAGTGATTAGGGAAGTACAAAGGAACAAGGTGAAGTAAGATGGCCAATGGCCCATGGCCGGAAGAATCGGTGAGTTCGTCAAGCTGCAGGATTGGATGAGAAACATGAGAATTTTTGTGATTTTATTTGCAGATTTGGTGCTCTGGTGCTGCACCGCCAGAACCGTGGCTCCATTGGCCTCTTCGGTGCAGCGCCGCTGCTGGCCCTAATGGCTTGGGCTCCCAATCGGGTTCAGCATTGTAGTTTTATCATGTTTTATTATGTGTTATCCATCTGGTTTCCAGTCACTCAAGGTGCTCAAGATTTTTTCCACTGCCTTCTCTTCAGTCAGTGGTCTAGTTGGAGGCAGGCTAATTCGTTTCCATTGATTCATTTCCACTCAAGCCAGCTCACCAGCCGCATGTCCACCAGCCGAACTTGGCTGCCAGAGAATCCGACAGTAAACAGAAGAGATTGGATCGATGACAGGAACCTTCGCTCCGTCCATTTACATCGGAGCCTGCCTTGGTGGCGCGCTGGGTCGCATGATAGAGGCAACGAATTGGCGATGTTGAAGTCTTGTTCATCTTGTTCCAAAGTGGAAATTCTTGCATAAAAGTTCAGTGAAATAAAGCAGGGCTCACCTGACAAAAGGAAACTGTTTTGGGGCACTGTCCTGACATGTGGCCACATGCAAGTTGGGGACGTTGAGCCTTGGTGAGTCGCGAGCTGTCGACTTCAGGGGGCTGCCATCGCCCACTCGGCAACTTGGCGAAAGCGGATTGCCTCGCAGCCCATCTGTTAAAAACTCCTGCATTGTGATTGGAGAATGAAATCCTCGACGTTTTGGATGGTCCATGATGGTCCTGTGGTCTGGGGCACAGCTTTCACAGGCAGCCACAACTTATATTGTTGTTGGCATGGCATCTATGCTGGCTGCGAACTGTAGTGCGGGCGACTGAGTTGCTTTCGGCCTCACTAAACGACGGATTTTCGCATTTTACACTGAAGAAAGCACTTGATACAAACCATGACTAGACAGAATTGAAAACATCAATTAAACACATATCAATTTCTCAACCAAAACAACTAAACAATATTAAACAATATTAAACAATACTAAACAATACTAAACAATATTAAACAATCCTAAACACGTTTCATCAAAAGTCCAATTTGTGACCAACAGGGCATCGGCTCAGGTGCCCATCACCTCAGTCGTCCTGGCCGTGGAGCTGGCGGGCGGCGCCAGTTACGAGGCCATGGGGAACCGTGGGCACCGTGCACCGTGGCATTCCTAGCCTCGAAGGATTCACAGCTTCCTGCAGATTCGCCAGGCCACTCTTCCATTGATCACAGGCATTGGTGTAGCGCTCTACGTGCGATGCTCAGTGGGTAATGGTTTCAACGTTTTGAAAGTTTCTTGTTGAAAGCTTGCTATTTTTCCACTTCAGTTTGCCAATTTGCACAGATTGAACATGGTGTTGCAGAGTGTCACGTTTCAGGTGCTTAATTTGTTTGGAAGCGCCAGGTGTCTGCAGTTCTACTTCCTGCCTTGTTAGACGGCTTGGACCGCGATGCGGCTCTGCAAAGGCAAGGGCACATGTCACCGCATGTCACTCTTCCAGTGAGGAGATGTGAGGAGTGTTTCTTCTCGTGGTTTTCACATCGTTCTTGGCGATTCAGCAAGAGCGCTTCTTGATTTGGCCGCATAGAAATTGTCCGTTCAACGCGTCAATCTCACGTGTCTCTGTTTGCTTTTAAACATGTGCTTATTGGTGTGGATTAGTGAAAGGTTGGGCGAAGCGGTCAGGAGCCTAGATGTTGCTCATTTATGCTTGCCATCAGCTTCAGATCGCTGCAGTGCCCCATGCTGATGTGGATGGTAACCTTTGCATTGGCTTGCATGAAATTGTATTTCGGTTTGGCAACTTGAATGTGACAAATCAACTTGCGCAAAGGCCGAAGATACTGGTTTATAATTAAATTAAAGTTAATGAATCATCAAAAAATAACATATCAGAAAGGATTGCTCTCTCTAAAAGGAATATCAGAAAGGATTGTGCTCTTTCTATAGGACCTTAACCAGCTCAGCTCAGCTCTTCTCACAGCTTCTTAATTCTTCAGAGCTTATTTGACCCCTGCTTAGCTTATCGCAGCAGCTCATCTTACTTAAGTCATCTTTTCCTCAGCTCATTTTCTTAACTTATCTTAGCTCTTCTTAACTCTTCTCGGTTGTTCATCTTTGCTTGTCTCAGTTTATTTAGGTTCCTTTTAATTTTTTAGTTATTTTTACTTCTTTATCCTAGTTTTTCTTCGTATATTTTAGTTTTTTATGATTTTTTTTATTTTTTTTTTTTATTTATTTAATTCGTTTTTTATTATATTATAAAAAAATAGCTCCTGATGGACTACTACTTTGATTTTATTTTACGAAGTAAAGGGAAGGATGGAAACCTAGCTGAAATTACTATCCTAGAATTACATAAAATAATATTTTTAATATTAAAAAATATTTTTATATTATAAATTTGATTTTTTTTTAGAACTCGGTAAATCGATTTAAGATCCTATTTATATAATCCTAAAATTTATTAAAGGAGACTTTAAGGCCTTAAGATTACCCGAAGGTTCTAAGGTAACCCGAAGTATCGTTATGGAAATATCGTTAATTGGAAATAATGCCCGTTTTTTGCTTGTTAATGTTTATTTTATTAGTAAAATAATTATTTTAAAGTATTTGGGGTTGATCCTTGCTTTTAAATAACATTTTTCTTGTATGTTATTGGGTCGAATTTTTGCTATTAATTTTTCGAAATATATTAATTTTTGAAATTTTATATTTATAGGAAATAATTTTCGTAAATATGATATTTACTATTTGATTTTTTTTTGATTGTGGTTATTAATTTTACTTTTTTTCTAATTATTTGAATAGGAATTATAATATATTGGGAATAATTATAATGGATTTTCTTTTTTTTGACGTCGAATAAAGGTATTTATTTTCCAAAATAATATATGTATTTTTTAATTATAAAGAAAAAAATTATATATTATTAAATATATGGATTTAAATTATAAAATATAATTTGTCCTTAACCGAGGTATTATTTCGTATAATATATTAAAATTTATTAAATTAATAAATAATTTTAATATAAAAATTAAATAAAAATAATTTTATATTAATTATTAAAAATAATTGTTTTAAAAAAAATTAAATGTTATTTATTATTTATTATATATTTTATTTTGATTTTAATTTTAAATAAAAAATATATTAAAAAATATATATATATACCGAAATAATACTTTATAAATATAACCTAATTATAATGTATTTTTTAATTATTGAATTAAAAAAAATATTATGAAATTTTCCGGCATATAAATTTTACTTACCCTTATTGGAATTATTTTAAAATAAAATAATTTTCTGAAATTTATTTAATTGATTATTTTTTTATCGATATATTCGATATTTATAGAGGTATATCTAATTATTTCAAAATTATTGGGATTGGAAAATCTTGCCCTGGTATTTTGAAAATATAATATTAAATATTTATATTTGAAAAAAAATATTTATTTATAAATTTTTGTTTTATATATATATTTAAATTATATTTATTCCTCTACTTTTTCAAAAAAAAAAAATTGTCGTTTTATGATTCTTGAATTATATAAATTCCAAATGTTCCTTATTTATAGAAAAAAATAGGAAATTTATTTTTTTTAAAGAAGAATTAGATATCTTCCATGTCTTGACAAATATTTCCATCAATTTAACCCATACATATATACGTTCGAATCGCAGATCAAATTTCTTGTTACCTTCCATTTAAAAAGAAATTTACATTGGAAATCTTGTCGCAACTGATGGGAAGGAACAAGGTTTGCTTCAGGTTTCTTCATGTGAAAAAAAGCATGCAGACTCTCAATACGTAAAATGTCCTGCCGGAGATGATATTCTGAATTGGGCCCTTTTCTGACTTTGTTCCAAATCTTTGCACATGAAACACAGACATTGCAGCGGGCTAGTTGCCAAGGTGCACATATTGATTCTTTATAAAGTCGCGCACAAGGACTTTCTTTTTTTCCAGGCATTAGGGGTCAGGGATTGAAATTTCATCCTTACTGGATGTGTATCGCTGTGCCTCCTGGATACGGAAAAGCTTGCTCCCAATCAACTACGTACAATGGATTAAAGAATGAAAAATCGTTCATTTTGTACGAATGATTCGCCTCGGTTAAGTTTTTGGATTCGCCTGCGTCGATTATTCACAGAAATGCGTTGAATCATGTTTCATTCGCCGTTGAGACAGCGAAGCTCTTGGATACGAATCTTTCTATGGCATTTGGTTGACACACAAGCCTTTTCAGCAACGAGCTAATTTTTTTCAGCTCTGTTTGGAAACAAACACTGTTTGTATTGGCCTGATGGGTGTGGTTTGAAATTGCCCAAATGAATTGCCCAGATTTCCATGCGTATTTTGATTTGCCCATTCTTTCCCAGTAACTAACTAATCAGGCCACCTAGCTGCACCGGACACACATCCAGGAATTTTGGACGTCTGACAATTGTCGCACCGAAAGTCGAATTTTTTTTCAAAAAATTTTATTGATAATAATTCATTCCAATATGCACTTCAACCATGTGGAAGATTCAAGTTTCCCTGCCAAGTTGAAAACATTTGCGTATCACAGAATGTCACATCAATCGGTTGCGGCCTCAGAATTTCCTTTGCTTTTTGGTACTGTACCATGGAAACTATTTTTGACATTGTTGGTCAATGATACAGCAAGTTTCAGCAAAGACTTTCTGCTGCAGACCATTTCCTGTGGCAACCATTCCTGTGGTGTTGATTAGAGCAGGAATCCAGAAGAAAAAAAGGGATATACCCTTTTTGCACGTTGCCTGAAAAAAAATGTCGATCGACCTTTTATAAATGGAAAAACCAATCTATGTACAAATGTTCAATGGCAAAATGAAAGGCCTGATGGTAATCCATGAACACCCTGAAGTGATGTCAAGAGAAAATAAACATATTTGAAGAATTTTTGGTCAAAAAACCACTCTTCTTGCAGACAAAAATTGAATCCGCGTTGCCATTCACAAGTGCAAGAAAGCCAACGTTTCCACGAGGTTTCCTGTTGAAAAGACTCCTGCACTGCTACTGATAACGTTGTAGAGGGGTCCTTGTTGTAGGTTGTGGTTGTAAAATGTTGTGTAATTCCTGTGGTGAAGTTGAAGTCGCAGTTATGTTTGCAGTGTGGTTCCAATTCTTTAATTTATATTTTCACAATCCAATAACTTCGAAAATGGCAAGAGAAAAAAAAATAAAGATCTCCTTCAGGAATTTAATTTTTTTTACTACGAATTCATTTTTTTCCTTGCGTTGACTTTTGGTTTGTGACTGACTCCGTGTTGCCTTTAAACAAATTGCTCACATGGACACTGTTTTTGTCGTGACCAAAAATATCTAAACCCACACTTGCAAGACCTCAATGCAACAAAAATTAGTCGGGCACACTACAACAAACTACTTTGCTTTTTTTGGTCTAAAGTCAATAAATTACACCACAGTGTGTGCTCGCACCACGATTACAACTGCAAAGAAAATCTTTCGATCATTCACTTCCTCTAGTTCATGCAGAGTAATATCTACGCACAAGAAAACACGACATTTGTTTTTCTTGTTTGCTGCAAATGCCGCATTGCGGCTTTTTCAGCGTCGACTAAAATATAATTATTTCTGATGAATCGAAAAAAATCGTTCCTAGTCAGAAATCATTGCCGTGTTTCGGGTCTTCGGTTTTGCTGGGTTTGAAACTAAGATGTTTTCCGTCCAATTCCTTTAGGAAAACGTTTTTTGGTTTCCAGACGGGTAGGCATACCGAGGATGGAAGCGCGTCTTGAAAACATTGAACCAGCGAAGCCAGGGGACGATGCGTATTCAACGGAAAAGAAAAAAAGAATGTTCACCACAAAATAAGCGAGAAATGTTGTTTCTGGGCACCGAAAAAAAGTGCTGGCTAAAAAGCAGCTGAATAAAAGTCACCACGTCATGTAATCAAATAAGCTTGTGGGTAACATTTGTGGCTTCGTGTTGTGCTTGTGTTTTCTTTTGTGTTGGTGTCTGAAATATTTTTCTGTATGTCTTTTCTGTCTCTGGTGGTTCAATAATATTTTGCGTCTGTCTTATCAATTTCTTCTAATGTCACCTAGGAATTCCATTACCATTTCTGCCAATTAGCTGCATTGCAAAATTTTTGATTTTTATTTGTTTTAGTTGAGGGTTTGTTCCAAAAGGATCCTTTTTCAAGCATTTTAAAATATTCAAAAACGAGTGGGAATAAACTGACAGAGCCATTTCTTGCGACCGCAACCGACTCCACAAAAAACAATAACTTTCCATGGAAATAACAAAATAAATTATTTTTCCGATTTTACAGGCTTTTGTTTCAACTTCACTGACACAGCGTTTGAATTTTACTCCAATTGGGACACAGGATGCTTTTTTGAATTGCTAGAAGGGTTCCCAAGGAGGTGGAGACAAAGCGCCAGCCACCACTCCCGCGGTTTTTTGGATAAGGGAAAATTCAGGATGTAGCATGGGGAAAAAATTTGGCATACTCGTCGTTGTGGGAAATTGTGGTATAATTAATGAAAGCGGTGTGGTTTGGTATGTCAAGGTTGTCACAAAGGTATTGTTTACTTGCTTCTGTAAATTTTCTACGAAATTTTTTCATTTATCGAAATTACAAATTTTAAAAGAAATCTGACATATAGCAAAAGAATATCTACATTTTTTTGAAATGTTACTGGATAATTTTTTAAAAAATGTCTTATTCCAACCATACTCTAAAATCCAGCAAAATTTTCCATTATTACTTTCGAGACAAAACAATAACATACCCTTTTTCGATATCGCCATTGCAAAAAAACTAAAATGCTCAATTCCTTGCCTGCCGGCTGAGGGTTATTAAATTTTATCAGAGATGTGCTCCTCCTCCCCCGTGTCCTCCTTTTCTTTTTCCCTCCTCCTCCTGGTCCGTGTTCTTCTTTTTTACCATCCCTGCCTACTTCGAAGCTGAATACGCACTACTGGACCACACCCTAAGACCTCCCCAAGTCAATGCGAACAACTGGACCTCAATAGAATTCCAGAAAATATACCAAAATAGAATATCAGAAAGAACACGGAAAAATATACGAGATAAAATCCGAGAAAATTTGTCTCATGATATACCAAAAAAA
Organism: bacterium; assembly: GCA_965233585.1. Lineage (GTDB taxonomy): Bacteria > SAR324 > SAR324 > SAR324 > NAC60-12 > CBDDTI01. Next base: position 9,345 of record CBDDTI010000451.1, on the reverse strand, counting down.
ATAGAGGATATGCCAGATAGAATGCCAGAAGAGATTCCAAATCGTATGCCATAAAAAATATCAAATAAAATATTTCAAAATATTTTCTATAAAATATCAAAATATTTGTCAAATAAATTTCAGGAAATATATCAAATGATATGCCAAAAATACGACAAATAGATATTAAATAAAATAGCAAAAAATATGTCAGAATATGTGCCAAAAATATACCAGGTAGAATGTCAGAAGCGATACCAAATAAAATGTCAGAAACCATCTTAAATAGAATACCAGAAAATATGCCAGACAAAATATCAAAAAATATATTAAATAGGATGTCAGAAAATCAAATTTTAAATAAAAAATTAGAAATTATGTTAAATTAAATATATGGAGGTATACCACCTAAAATAAGTATTGAGATATCAAGTGGAACATTATAAATATTCCAACATAAATTCGAAATATTTGTCAAATATATAAAAAAATACCAGATCGAATGCCAAAAAATATACCTCATAAATTGGTAAAAATTTAAAAAAATACATATATCAAAAAAAATACGGGTAAGAAAATAACAAATATTATATTGGGAATTACTCAAAATAAAATAATTATTAATAATTTTAATTTAAAATTAAATTTTCATTTCTAAAAATATTTTTTATTTTTTAATATTTTTAATTAAAAAATATATTTTATATTATTATATATAATAATAATTCCGCATCCACCTTTAACAATCGTAATTTTCGACCCTCTAGAGCCATAGATTGAAGAAAATCCTTTTTTCGGAATTTTCCTATAAATAGATAATTTTTTATATTTCTTTTAATATAAAATTATTTTATTAAAACATATAATATAAAATAAAATTCAAAAATTACCCAATATTAAGAAATTATTATATTACATAATATATATAAAAAATTAATTAAATATTATAATATCGATTATTTTAATTTTTATATTTTTATATTATATAAAAAAAATATTATTAAAATTAATATAAATAAAAAAATAAATCCTTTAAAATTAGTAAATTATTTTTATTTTAAATTCGAGGTATCTGAAACCATATTCGTGGTATTTGAGGCTGAACATTTGCCGTTTCTGATATCGACCTTCCATCCGGTTATCGGTGTTATAAGTAATTGGACTAAAATAGACTAAAACAATAGTCCACCAAAGAGGTTGAAAAGGTTCAAACACCAAGGTAATAATAGGGATTTTATTTTAAAAAAAATATTGGAAGAATTTACCTTGTCAGGATCAGGTTTGAATCCATGCGGGTTAATTCCTTTTAAATAAGATAAATAAGAACCGTATATTATCAAACCAAGTGCATACAAGCCATCCCCCGAAGACCAACCTCACTACTGTCAGCAACTCCAAGTGTTTGATGGCCTAGGTGTGGGGGGGCATGGCACTTGCCGGTTGCACCCGCCAGGTTTTGGATATTCTTAAGAGGACTTGTCGAAATAACAAGATAACATCAATTGAAAAAAAAATAAGGATGTACCTGCCAATTTTCAACAAAAAATCTACTTACATGATTGGGTTCCGTAAAGACTGACTGCACCATGACGGGTTCATCTACGAATTCCGCACAAGCAGCATGTACCGTGGTGGTGGGTGACTGGCTTGGCATTTTTGTTCAGTATTTGGCTTCTGAAGGTATAGAATTATATTTTTGTTAAATCAAAGGTAAATACAATCAATGCTAGCTACCTGTGGGACCCTTAAAATCGGAGCACATGTAAGATACCTTGCCTGAAGATCCATGGACATATTCCCAAAAAATCGATGTACTTGCTGGGTTTTTCTTCCTCAAAAAGGCGTTGGCCATATGAGAAGTAGCAAAAGATATCAATAAACATTGGAACTTCCCCAAAATACCGGTTCACCATTATAAAAATAACACCCCCCTCTCAAAATCAATGGTTTTCAATGCACCCCCCGCCGTCCGGTGCATTCATTGATTTTGTTTAAGGGGTGGTGAACCAAAATCAATGCACAAGATAGGTTTAAACCGAAAAATAGCGAAAAGACTCCGCCTCGGACCAGGTCAGCGTCAATCCCAAAAATCAATGCACCCGAGCCCGTCCGGTGCATCGACTTCTCTGGGAAGTTCCAGAATGTGCATTGATTTTTTGGTGCCGTTCCGAAATGTGCATTGATTTTTTGGTGGAAGTTCGCAACATGTGCATCGATTTTCCGCGGAAAGTTCCACATGTGCATCGATTTTCCGCGGAAGTTCCCAATATGTGCGCCGCTATTTTTGGGGAAGTTCCCAACATGTGGAAACCGATTTTCCGGGGAAACTCCTTACGTGTTCATCATTTTTGAACGAAAATTGCCAACTAGATGTCCATCGATATATAGAGGGGGTTACCAACGTGTCTATCAATTTCTGGCAGAAGTTCACAACATGCGCATCCATTTTGCTGGGAAGTTCCGAATATTTGCATAGATTTTCTGATGGAGTTCTCAACATGCGCGCCGCTATTTTGTTTTGGGGAAGTTCCCAATACGTGCATCGATTTTCTAAGGAAGTTCCCAACATGTGCATGTTTTTTTTTTGGGAAGTTCGAATCCCAAATGTCCACCGGTATTTTGGGAAAATTACAAATATTTATTGATATCTTATGTTACTTCTCACATGGCCAACACCTTTTTGAGGAAGAAAAACCAAGCAAATACATCGATTTTTTGGGAATATGTCCATAGATCTTCAGGCAAGGTATCTTATATGTGCTCCGATTTTAAGGGTCCCACAGATAGCTAGCATTGGTTACATTTACCTTTGATTTAACAGAAATATAATTCTATACCTTCAGAAGCCAAATACTGAACAAAAATACCAAGCCAGTCACCCACCACCACGGTACATGCTACTTGTACGGAATTCGTAAATAAACCCCATCATGGTGTAATCTACACGGAACCCAATCATTATCTTGCTTTTTCCACAAGTCCTCTTAAGAATATCCAAAACCTGGCGGGTGCAACCGGCAAATACCATGCCCCCCAACAGGCCATCAAATATTTAGAGTTACTAACAATAATAAGGTTGGTCTTCGGGAAGTATATATAGATAACTTATATGTACATTTAATAATACACTATCCTTATTTATCTTATTAAAAAATATTTAAAAAGAATTAACCCGCATAAATCCAAATTTAATCCTAGCAAAATAAGTTTTTCAATTTTTTTTTTTTTAAAATAAAATTCCTATTATTATTTTGTATTTAAATCTTTTCAACCTCTTTAATATATTATTACTTTAATATATTTTAGTCTAATTATTTATAATAACGGTAACCGGGTATATTAAGTATTCATAAATCTTCAGCCTCAAATACCACGAATATAAGCTCAAATACCTCGAATTTAACATTTTTCTATATTTATTAAAAAATATAATAATTAACTAATAATTTTAAATAATATTATACTATAAATTCCGAATTATTCTAAATATAATATATTAAATTTATAATAAATAAAAAATTAAATTATTATAAAAAATATAATTAATCCAAATTTATATTTTTATTAAATAATAAAATTTAAAATAACATATCCAAAAAACAAAACAAAACCTATAAATTTCTACTCATATACTTTCCTTTCCTATAAATTCTCTATTTTACCCTAATCTTCTTTATTTTATTTTTTCTACTCACCTCCACTTTATTCTATTCTTCTTTACTCTACTCCTCCCTACTCTAATCTACCCTTTTCTATACTTTATTCTATTAAATCCCCGCAAAACAGAAGTTTCTCTCCCGATAAACATTATTTAAAAAAAACAATATACTTCCTATTCAAAACCATCATATAAGTAACATTTAAATCATTAACCTCAAGCCTTCAATAAAAAAGAGTATATAATAAAATTTCCGGCGGATATAAGGTATTACGATACGAATTTTAATCTTCAGGATAAAATAAAAACCTTCGGGATACGTCCTATCATACATCTATATAAGGCATTCCTTTTTATGTCATTAAAAGGATTTAAATTATTTTTATATTTAGCAATCTTTTTGTCTAATAATAGTAAACTATCTATATAAACGACCTATAGGAATAAAAATTCCCTAAATAAATCCTAATCCCAGTCCAAAGCATCGTACCATTACGATTTGCATCAAAAATTCAACATACCCCAAAACATATAACGAATCTAGAATGAGGTATCTAACAGCACTTCCCATAGGCACGACGATTGCGAAACGACTTCTCGTAAAATAAGACGAGTAAGGTCTACTACCCAGTACCTTTTCGCGCACCTAGATCTTTTTTTCTGAGACTTTCTCTTTTTAATCTTATTTCTGTCTCTTCTCTAATTCTTCCCATCTTTGCTTTTTCATCTGCCCATATTGTAAAAGTTTGTTTTCTAAAATTCCTTCGAATATTTATCTTCGTACTTCAGCTTTCATTTTAATAACATCTTGCCTCTTTCACAAAGATAATAATAAATATTTCATTTTCCATCGTTATCATTGCCTTTTCTTATATCTATAATGTTTTTGTTTATATTTAGATTTAAGTACCTTGCTCCTGTACGCTCTCAGGTCATCCGTCGTTTAGTTTTTTCTTCTAATATTTATCAAAAAATCATTATATTAATTATAATTTTTGCTTTTGGAAATATTTTTCAGGTTTAGTCTCTGGCTCAGGCTCAGGCGTCCTTTCAACATTCAAGGTGCTGTGCTTTGAATTCCCAAACTTTCAAAGCAAAGCCAAGTAAGTGCAATGCAACTCCAAAAGTCCTTCCGTCTATAGAGGTAAAGATAACCTGGCAAATCAAAGTAGTAAGCACCAACCAATGAACATAGTTTCCCAACAAAATGCTTGCCAACTGCTTGAAACTGGCATCGCTTCCAGTCAAAATGAACAAGCTTTGAAAGATGTTGAAACTGCCAACAATTTGCCCGCTCAATAGGTCCACATCAGGGATGTTTTTTTTCTCCATTCTAAGGGGATGGCCCAAATCCAATGGTGGAGCTTCGGATTTCGCCACCTGGCGGGAGCTAATCGAAGGCTAGGCTTTTGTGGGCTACGGGAGATCCGACCTTGGCAGACTTTTTGATTCATATTTTTTGGGACGGCGGCTCAACCCCATGCCTTGCTATCATCAAAGATCACCCAGGAGCCACCCTCACCCCGTCGCCTCAGTTGCCGCAAAGGGATCTACAACGTGGGTAATTATTGGCATATGAATATCACTATTTCTTGCGGTCTTTTTGAACCATCCTTATTCCCAACAGCGAATCTATTGCATTTCAGTCTCTGGGGCCGGGCGCCCCGAAAAACCGGAACAGTCCTGGAACCTTGCTGGAACCTTTCACTGTTGGGTTGCCATGATGCCTTTCATAAAGGCATTTAACATACCGCGTCCCACAACAAGTGACTGAGGGAAGTGCATGTGGCAAACATAATGCCCATGAGAGGTGTGCTTTCCAATGTGGGACACAAACCCCAGGAGTTCGTACCTCGCACTTCTGTTCGAAAACTGCACCAATTCGCAATGCTGAGATCAACAGTAGGCAGCTGCTGTAAACCCATTTAAAAAATCAATGCTAGATTCAGCCTAACCATGAAACGCCAAGTAGTTCATCCATTTTCATGCAATCTTTAGTTTGAAGATGTTTGAAGCTTCCAACAGGCATCATCGCTGGGCACTCGCCCACGCCATCTTCATTGTCCACTCGACTCGGCCCGGCCTGGAGCGCCAGGGAGCACTGAACCCAACGGTGGCAGGAAACAATCCATCTTTTGCTGGTCTTATCGTTGTTTTTTGGGAACATTTCTAGGGGTTCATGGAATGGGCAAGGAGTTGCCTACACTTCCACTTTTTGTCTTGCACCATGGATCAAAATAGCGTTGAAACAACCCCTGGAAGACACGTTGTCCATGGAGAGTTTTGTCCGCTTCAATTCTTGAGCAAAACCATGTCCAACTTCATGTCACACTTCGTGAAAAAATGGAAGTATGTTTAAAGTTTAGCCAGGAAAGATCCCGACCCTCGAGGGAGCAAGGGTGAGATCGGGTTTCCACATATAGCCCTGTAGATTCTGAAGATTTAACTTGCCAGCCTTCAGCAATCAGTCATCAGTCGGTCATCCCCTGAGTTTTGCCCAGCCACCGCTGTGCCACTGCCATTCACCGCAGCCACGGCTGCATCCAGATCGTCTGCGTGTGAGAAAAGCCTTGGGAGGTAAGCCGTGGGAAAGGACCCACACCAAAATGGTGTACTGACAACCACGCAAATAACAGTTGCTCATGGACATGTCCCTGTAGGATTTCCACGATCATGATCATGATCATGATGATGATGATGGATGATGGTGGTGGTGGTAGTGGTGGTGGTAGTGGTGATGGTGATGATGATGGTGATGGTGATGGTGATGATGATGATGATGCTGATTCTGATGCTGGTAGTGGTGGTGGTGATGATGATTGCCGCTACAAATATCAATGTGATTATCAATGAAACTTTCCCTAGTACGAAGCAATGGCTGTTCATACCTAGCACCAATCGAACCCACAATCTTCCAAAACACATAATTTATCGAAGATGAAGTAATGACAAGTAATGCACAAGCAGGAGCGATGCGAAGTGCCGGTTGGCCATGTCAATGGGCTACCCATCGCACCAGTCTTTCTTGGTACCCGCCAATCTGGCCACGCTGGAGGTAGACTGCGTGCTTCTTGACGACGCAAGTGCCACTCCAATTGAAGGCATTAAGTCCTTAAAAGTCCCATGGCAAAGATATTTTGGCATTGTCGCAGCTTGTCGCAGCTTGTCATTGTAGGACACCCATCGATAATGGCCATGGGTCAATGCTACCTTCGTTCCTTCGGTTGTTGACGTCGTGGTGGCAGTTGGCACAGAGCACAGCGGGCAGTTGGCGATATCAGTTTTGTTCATCCTGCCTTGGGGATTGCTTGGGTATGTGGCAGTGCCTAACAATGTGAGACTTGAAAATTACAGCCTAATATCAGCAACGAATTCCGGATCTCCATCGCCGTAGGTGTTCGCTGGAAACCCAGCCTAAAGGTGACTTGTCAATAGGTTTGGACATGCCCAAAGCTCTTTGCATGGGTAGGATGGAACTGCAAGCCCATCAGTACAAAGCACCATTGAAAGGGCAACATAAAGCCCCAGTCGCAAATACAAGTATGATGTTCAACTACCCATCTGGGGCTGGAACGCTGCCAACAAAAACTGGTGACATGATAATCATAATGACCTAAAAGAATCAACCAAATGTGGACCTGTTGATTCTTTGCTGCAACCTCCCATGTGAGCCATGAAGATGTGAGCGATGAAGTGCGTTGAAGATATGATTTGGCTTTTGCTGGGCATGCAGCCAAAACCTGAAGCGCCAAAACATGCTCAGTCCACAACTTGACAACTAAATTTTACGATCTAGCCGAAATTCGGCAATTGAAATTCTGTGCACATCTTCATCATTCACCAATCCGCACAAGGGCCATTTCTTTGGACGAGTTGCCCCTACCAGAATGACTCACTTCCCCACACCGTTGAACCCCACAGGGCGACACCTGGCCACAGGGGCCCCGGCCAATCGGCCGCTCGCTCCACACTGTTCATGCACCTGGGTATGGGGCCAGGTGGCAAGGTTTGGGACAGATCATTTATTGATTCCAATTCCTATCATTTCATGGTAAACAACATTGTTTTTGTACATCTTTGTGCGCTGAATTGAATGTTCTGTTTGCAAATAGATCTCTATATATATATATAATATATGATTACAATTGTTTAGCTGTTATTTATGAGGTTGTATGCCTCCTATGGATTTGTTCGGTATAAGAAACATGGAGACTTTTTCCAAGTCTCAAAACCACACCATCCAGAATAGATCAAAATAGCATGTATCTGTTGGAGGGCCTCAAATCTAAGTCCAAGAGCAGCCAAGGCACGACTTCAGGGCCGCTCGCACATGGGCTTCTGCAAAGCCCATGGAGCACAACGTGGACACTGCTTCAGGATCAAACCTGTGGGCGTTTCTGGATATCCCCCGGTGTCACTGTTGGCTGCGGCTGAGATCCAGACCCAGCGTCACCAGCAGGTTGGGCTCCTGCGACGAAAATCGCTGGAAACTTCAGCATCAATCTCGTTTGAAAACCGACGATCGCCCGCCAGTCCAGCAGCAGGCGGCAAATTGATGTCTGGATCTTCACTGTGTTCGAAGAACCTGCACGGGACTCACAAAACGTCACCCTGCTATGAACCCCACCATTCTTGGGACACTTGGGACACTTAGGCATGGGGTCCACTACCACCCACCCCGGCACCAGGCGCAGGCTGCTTCGGCCCCCGAGTTGTTGACGGCGAGGCTGGCACGCTTGGCCTGGCAAGACATTGAAATTGAGGGGACAATTTTGGGGGGTTGAACCATTTGACCAATCGTGGAACGGGGATTCCTTTAAAAAATGTTGATTTCATAGATCTTTTGCACTTTTTAATAGTCATGATTTCGTGGATGATATGTGAACTTCAGTGGATGTCAAGGAAGATTGTGCATCCCCAAACAGTTTTTACAGGGCCCAAGTCCCATGGCTGAGCCCATGCTCACCGCATTCTCACCGATGCCCATGGAGATCAACTGGGCCTGGAGCATCATGATGGGATCAAACAGTTTGGGGATACAAAGGAGATATCACTATGATATCATGGATGTTGATATATTGTTGAAATGTTAAATCTCAAAGGCTGGAGGAAATATTGAAGGATCTTGTATTTTAATTATAAGGAGGGGGATACTATACGCTGGTAAGCTCACATTAAGTGATTGTGCCAATGTCCCCATGGTCATTTTCTATAGCCTATGACATGCATGGTTGGTAAGCACCTTCTACAAAATCAAAGAAGCGCCAGCCATGGGGCAACCTGGGAGCTGGTATGGGTATGGGTTAAGGATAGTTTCAGATCTGGGAACCACACAAATTCGGTTATTTTGCCCCAAAACAACCAAATTCTTTGGGTACCATCTCCGTACGATTTGTCTCACATAGGGGACCCTAGAATCCCGATCTATTTTCGCAATACAAATGACAAGTTGTTGGGTCCATCCTCCAATTTAAAGCACACTCACCACCTGTGACCGCATGGAGCGTGGCCCATCTGAGCGCAAGGGCGACGATCATTTCATCCGCTTCTGGAGCCGCAGCTGGCCTAAGGATAGGGCGATAAGGCACAGCTGTCTGCGGTCCAAACTTTTGACCGTTTACATAATTTTCATTTACCGTTTACCCATCTTGATCTCATCTTGATCCCATCCCATGTGAAAGAAAATCTCAAAGGCTGCAGCGGCGCAG
>CBDDTI010000450.1:0-5790 GCA_965233585.1 bacterium | reverse complement strand
GACAAAAAAGCAGATAGTAAAACCCTTAACAAGTGTGGTGGAACAGAGAATTAACTCTGTAGTGTAAATTTAAGTGCTATGTGAAGCCCATGAAAGACCCACTGGGCGTTAGCCCTAGTAAAGGGAATCAGGGAACCACACGAGGTAAAGAAAAAATTCTTTTGACCTCGGTGGGAATCGAACCCACGACCTCCGGATTAGATCTACCATTACTCTGCCGACTGAGCTACGAGGTCGGACAGAGAAATTAAAGTCGGGGACGATTTAACAAGTGTATCTAATACCCTAATTTTTTATGAAAAAAACATTTTTTTTGCAAGTTGGAGTAACGAATATAACCGTATTTTTCTTTGTTCTTGGATTCCATTACATTGTAAGTGTTATATGTAGTTATTGTAAAGGTTATATAGATACTGTTAATTGAAGAAAACAAATCTAATTTCATCTTAGTGACTCTTTTAGATCGTGGAGATTAGTTTTCCGTGGTGCGATGATCCCTTGGTACATGTATCAGATAATATAACGAAATGCATAATAATATCACGCGCTAGCGACCTTATCAGTACACGCTAAATACAGCTGTCAATGTTGATCCTTATAAGTACGTCATTTGCGGAGAATCGCCGTTGCTTTTAAAAGCACGGCTCTCGATGTCCGAGATCCAAGGCGCTGCGATCATTCAATATCCTGGAGATAGTATCTTTCCACCGCCTGGTTAGCTCAGTTGAAAGGGCGCCAGTCTGCTGTGCGGGAGGTCGAAGATTCGAGCTCCAGACCGGACCAACACTCAGGGTCTAAAAATAACTGAGGGTAATGTGCTGCCTTTGTAGTTATATCTTCAAATGGTTGGACGGTCTCGGATAAGGACTTTAATCCGCAGGTCCCGTCTCCTGCATCTTCAGTGTTACATGGTTAGCAGGGGACGTTAAAGAACCCACGCACTTGTCAAAAAGAGTAGAGGACTTAGTTCCCGGTGTGGTGGTCTATCTCTTCATGTATGGGTCGGGTGGGTGGGTGGGTGAGATCAATAAAGGACTGATAGCAGCTGCCTGAGGCGCCTCATATAAGCTGACGCCCGATCTCAGCCAATAGGAAAATTTGTAAAATTGGTCCGGAAAAGCCCCAAGGGAAGTGTCCAGTTACGTCCAATTACAATTACAATACATTGATAATTTCTAGTGTGGCAGTAAGATGTAATAATATAACACTGCACAGTAGTCTTTTACAGAATTACCGTCCGATAACCATACTGCCAATTGTGGCAAAGATATTTGAGAAAGAAGTTCACAATCAGTTGAGTGCTGTTAATAAGGGCCGGTATCCGGCCAAAACAGCCGGCTACTGGCCAATCTTTGGCCGGCTACTTTCTTCTCACTTGACTGTTAATTTTGGTAAGAAATTTAAAAATAAGGAAACGATCCAACAAAAATAATTGTGAGACATCTAACTCAAACGTCTGAGTCGAAATAAAGCCGCATTTCAGGAGTTTTAAACGCGTTTACCTAGCCTTTCTTACGCGGGATGGAAGTTGATCGAAGCGAGGATCCTGGAACGGCTGGGACACAGAACAGAATCCAGCAAGAAACCGGCTTAAAATAATAATGAAAAGATCCCGCAAAAATAATTACAAAACATCCGGCTCAAACGTCTAAGTAAAGGCACATTTCAGGAGTTTTAAACGTATTAACCTTTCGGTGGAAGTATGAAAAGTTGAAGCAGATCGAAGGGTCGTGGAACGCCTGGGACATTTTCGCAGAACTAGAACCCAGGCTTTCGCATGTGCCAAAAATAGCGTCCGCGCGAAAGAAACCATTGCTGAGCAGGTTTTTTAAAAGGACAACTTGAACTGTATTTTTTTGCATTAGCATTTGAAGATTTATCATTTCACTCTATTCTAAGGTGATTGAGTTTTTGAGGAAAAGAACGGTTGTAATAAACACACTTAATTTTGATTGTTCTTAAGGCCCAAATACTGTCTGGAAAACGGTGAAAATAGCATTCCCAAGCATCTAAATTTCGAAATCTTCTGAGGGGGCATGCCCCCAGACCCCCCTAGAAAGCTCGCGCCTTTGGTGCTCGAAAAGTAGGCTGCCGCCTACTTTTCCAGTGAGGATGTCTACTTCAAAACTTATTGACGGCACTGCTGAGTAGAACTCAGTGAGTTCTACAAATACTTGATGGACAACAACCTTCTGCACTCCTCTAAGCACGGTTTCCACAAGAAAAGATCGACACAAACAGCCTTGATAAACGTCGTTGATGAGTGGTTGTCCAACATTGACAATGGCCAAATTACAGCAGTTATATTCCTCGATCTTGCAAAGGCCCTCGATACAGTAAAGCATAGTATCCTGGTGAAAAAACTCCAAGCTCTTGAAAACGCCAAGAATCTTGACTGAGAATTGCAACCCGTCTGCCTCAGCGCGAAGCAAGCTCAATTGGTTGACGTTACAGCAGAGAAGAAAGTACAACAAAGCTATTGTTTTTTAGAAATGCTTAAATAATCAACTAGAAGGACTAGATAAAAACTACTTACGTCACTCAGAAATACATAGTTACAATACTAGAAACAGAGATAAGTTTGTTTCACTGAACCAAGAACTGAATATATGAAACGCACTTTTAAGTATTCTAGTATCACCTTATGGAACACATTATCCAAAAGTATTCATTCTGATTCTGTATCAAGCTTTAAAAGACACATTAGTGAAATATTTGTAATCATTTAATCATCTAATTTTATTCTATAGTCTTGATGTATTCACAATCTGTATTTTATTTATTTGTGTATATTGTACATTTGTTTTAGTGTTGTATTCATTTGTGTCAGGGACACCTTGGAGAACAGATTGCTGAAGGTGCTCCATGGTTAAATAAAGCTCATTATTATTATTATTATTATTATTATTATTATTATTATTATTGCCAACGAGTCAGGCCTTCTGGAAGACCAGAAGGCCTGACGAGGCGGCAGATTATAGAGCCGCGAGAAGATATGTATACCCGAAAAAAATCTCAGAAACGCTCAAAAGTGTAGAGTAATGTAATGTAATGTAATGTAATGTAATGTAATGTAGATCGTGACGACACAATACATGATGCTTTTAGCCAATCTGTTCAGTAGAATCTGTTCAGCACGTGGACAGTTCGTGATAGTTGTGGCCAATCAGTGTGCTTCTTCGGGTAACATGTTGCGTTGCTGGGAAAATCCACAAACTTTCAGGCCCTTGGTTTCCTTTCTGCTACGGAGAATAACTTCTTTGGCACTTAACATAGAAGGGAAAAACATAAATCGATGTTTAGGTGGTTTCTGAATGGAAGATCAAGGTCAACGGAGTCCTCAAATCTTTCTCACAACTGGTGAATAATTTTGCCATCCTTCAACCGCGGCGAAAACAAGACGATCGGATATCGGTTCGCTTTCAAGTTGAATACAGATTGTGGATTTAAAGCAGGTGCCTGGACTTAAGAAAGCAAAATGGTAATGTACAGTATTAGTTCGAAGTTGAATTCACCTTTTAGCACGATTGGCAAAGCCACGGTCAAAACTCGTTGGAACTCACGCTTTCGCTTTCATGTGAATAATTATTTCGAACATGCGGTCACGCAACGAATTTGGAACATTTTTGTGCTTTCAAATAAGTATTTTGTCTCAGCTTCGATGAAAACTTATTGTTATTGAACTACCTGTCACGTTTCCGTCATTTGGTTGCCTTTATTTGGGAATTTTAGGTTTTAAAAGTGAACAGTTTTATGGACGCCGGATTTTTGCATATTTAATTTACGGCGACCGCCGTGGTTTGTTTGTTTAGTGTATTCGCTTCTCTCAAATATATTTTATTGAGTCTTGCTCAGCTTCTACAGAACTCCTGAGGATAGAACTAAGTTGGCACTAAATTTACGCCGTTGAAAAATGATTTATCTCAACATAATTGGCTTGTTTTTGTCGTGTTTTTGAAGTACAACTTTCATCTTTTTCTCACTGCGCTGTATTCGTCGGGCGGCGAAAAAAATGTCGGATTTCTTCTTTTTGAATTGGTATTACATGTGTTTTCACCCTCATTTTCTGGTGTTTTTTTAAATATTATCCGTTATGGTAAAAGAATAGAAATTCTGTGTTATTCGGTTTCGAAGTCAAAATAACTTATTTTTGCGTATTCAATTTTCTCACCGTTTGCCACGCCGCAAAGAAAAACAAAATTTGTTGCTTTCTTACAAGTTATACACATCAAGTTGAGTTCTTTTTGTTGATGTTTTTAATACTTTAGTCGTTAATCCATTGAACTTTAAATAAACGATGCCTTGAAACCTAATCTTGTGTCTGGTTACTGCACATTTGGTTTATTTTTGTTCTTTCGCTCGCTCTGAAATGTCAGAAATATTTAAAAAAAAAACAGGGCCGGGTTCAACCGTTGTTCGAAAGCGGGTTATTAAACTTTAACCCAGGGTTAAACGTTATAACAAAGCTTCTCTCCCATTGTACTCGTTGGCACTTCTACTGATAAGTACCACTAGTTATTATTATTATTATTATTATTATTATTATTATTGTTATCATTATTATTAATTTCTATCATTATCATTATCATTATCATTGTCGTCGTCATCATCATCATCATCATTATTATTATTTTAAAGTGTGGTTTACCACTTCTACCCAATGTGTTCCAAGGTTCTTCAGTTTAATTCGTTCCATCGTTTAGTCGCCTTGTTGAAGGAAATTAGATATGTCCTTCAGTAAACATCCCATTGTTAAAAAAGTGACAATTGGTGTTTGAAAATATGCTATGATCTGTTCGCTTGTTTGAATCCACAAGGGTGAGTTTTTCACTCGGCCTTACTCACCCCGTAAGGGTGTTCTCGGCCGAAAATTCACCCTTGCATGTTTGGCCGCTTTCAAGCTAAAATAGTCTAATTTAAGGCTTTTACAGCTCACCTTGCCTGTTTCTGAAGCTCTCTTGTCCAAATCTTAGCCTTCTACGCTTTTTGCAAGCGTCCTCGGCAGAAAGAAAAATCCTGTGTGATAAGACAGACATTTGCAATAGAAGGAGGCGGACTGGATACCAGGGAGTGACGTACAGTGACGTCAAGTGACGTAGAACTGGCGGGAAGCTGGAAAAAGATAGCGATGGCGCGCGATGAAAACAAAGTGTTTGTCGTTTTGAACATCAGTGTAGGCGCCTGGTGGCTGAAGGACATCCTTAAGTCTGAAGGCCCGCAAGTCAACAGCATTCCTCCAAGAACTGAGGGGTGCTCTGAGCCTCGCTGTGTGCAAGAGCGCTGTTTGGGCGCTGGAGGCTAAACTTGTGGAGCGAGCTCAGATCGATCCAGGTGCGAACTCCAAGGAAGCTTTCTTGTCGATAACTTCTGCAACGTGACTTTTGTGGTATCCACTAGGGTGCCGCAGCGTGGAAGTTGCCGGCAAGCGAGCTGCTTTTAGAGTTGTATAAATTTGTGGTGTGTTCGAGCCTGCACTTCCCCTGCACAAAATGTTTTCTGGCCTCATGAATTATTCATGAGCTAATAGATGCGTGCTTCCCTGCGTGCAATTGCCATGTCATGTGGATCTTGGGGCAGGGCATCTTGTAGCGTCTGCGTGGGACCATGTGCAAACATTGCTTTACTGACAGTAAGCACGACGTCCAGGTGAATAACGGGCAGAGTGTCATTTGCGGTCGGCCATGTTTTCCTGAGCAAAAGCAAGGTCAAGCATGGACTGGACTTTCCGTGCAGAAAATCGGATCAAAGCAAAGAATGCCATCAATCCTTGGTCAATCCTTGGGGATTGGG
>CBDDTI010000449.1:20000-40470 GCA_965233585.1 bacterium | reverse complement strand
AGACGGTAGCACCACTCACGGTAGAAAATGCCATCACATGGAGGAGCATTTTTGAGCATGCCTTGCGAACACGGGATACCATCCAGTCTGTTGTGCCCCCAGCATCCATTGCCTTCGGAGGAGTGTCCCATCATGAGTTGACTGAACAACTTGAAGCACCCTTGCACAACAGAGGAGTTCCCACTGAGGAAGCATCAGCCAGGGCCACAGCTGTACTGGAGAAGCTTGGTCGCCAACCGATTGCCAAAGCACTCAGAACTACCAACCCATGGAAGGAGATCAAGCAATTGGCCAACTTAGCCACTCCTAAGCTTCAGCTAGTCCTGCCAAGTGAAATGCAAGCCGCCATCCAAGCAAGGACAGAGTCAGGCAAGTTTGGCGACAAAAAGAACAAACAGAAAGCCAACAAGGAACCCAGGAGAAGTGTCAACATCTCTGCCACTGACATAGCCATCCCAGAAGGAATTTTCCGAGATGCCTCAAGCACACAGATGAAGCAGATACCACTGGCAAGCATTGGCCCTGAAGCACGGGGACTGGTGGTAGTACAGGCCGATCAGGCTGTACCCTACCTCAGGTTCTCCCAACCAGTGTCCAAACACGGCCTCGCCCTCATCGTCGTGGACTACCAAAGCCCGCTGATCCATGGATCGGGGGAAGAAATCCGATTCCCTGCAAGATGCGAAAAGACCAATGAGCCAATCCTGATCACGGCCAGGATCATCCAGATCGGAGCAATTGAAGTCTGCCGCCTCACCCCCGCTCAAGCCACAGTCGTTGATGAGGTTAGCACAGAAGTCGTTCGAGTTGTAGTCTATCGAGACAAGCTGACCGACATGGGATGGGCATCCTTCTGTTCCAAACCCATCAAAGCCATTGTTGATGACATGCCTGCACTGCAGAAGGTCCAAGGCAACAGCCCAATCATTGACATCTGGGACCGACAGTGGTTAAATGACAAGCTTGAGAGGATGAAGCCAGCAGATGCGAACATGTTCTCCGCCTGTTTCAGGCTTGAAATTGCAGATTGGTATGACCTCTTGCAGCACCATGGCACCATAGCCCACTATGTTGAACCCAGAAGCTACGATGGCCGGTCTCATCATGAGGAGTTTCGAGTCATTTGGATCAACAAGCAAGACCGACAGGCAGTTCTGCTGGCGTCCCAGTCCACAGCCCAATGGAATGTGGTGGTCAGGTCAGGCAACAGGTTCGGCCTCCGAGTCAAAGCCTCAGAAGCACAAGCTGTGCACACACAACACAAGCCATCAACACCATACCTGGCCTCCAGCGAGATCTTGACTTTCCATGCAGGCCCATTTCCACACGGGTCAAATCGGGCCGCATTACTGAAGTTATTTGCAACATGGGGATGGCAAGCCCGCCCAAGCCAACCACGGCATAGAACACCAGACGGACGGGGGGTTGTGTGGGAAATTCAGGCGGCACCCAGACCGCAATACGAGGTGTATCAGTTATCCCATGCTGACGTGTTGATTTCTGAGGTGCCGAAAAAACAGAAGCCCACTCACATTGCCCACCAGGTGCAGGGCTCCGTCAAAACAATTGCAGCACTCTCCAAGCCGGCGGTGCCAAACCAAGAGGTTGATTTTCTGCAGGATAATGACCCATGGGGTAATTTCCAGGGTACAGTGAGCAAGCCTGCCCAGTCAAACGGCATCAGAGAAGAACATCTTAATGTCATCACAGCCAGAGTAGCCAAGAAGATGCGAGAAACCAAGCCCATCCTGCCAGGAACTTCCGACAACGATGTCACCATGGGGGACGATCGAGTCACTGCCCTGGAGGAGAGAGTCGCCAAGATGGAGACCACCATCAAGGAAGGACCAACATGAACAGCAAGCTCAGATCACAGGGCAGTTGGCAAGCCAGATCACCGCTGTCCAAACGCAAGTGGAGAGGCAAACCAATGCCATCCACAGCCATATCGATTCCAAGATGCAGGAGCAGCTCAACCATATTGAGCGTCTGTTTTCCAAGAAATCCAGAACAGAATGACTCCCAGGGCGGACCCAGCATTTTGCTGAGTCAACGCCCACCCATACCAATGAGGCCCGAATTTTTCATTCGTCCGATGTACAGCCACCAATCACATGCCATAAGCCCACACAGGATAGACCATGTCGAAGTACACAGGCACCCAAGCGGCAGTTTTGCAATGGACTTGGTACATTTGCTTTTCTCAAGTTCATCATTTTGATGATTTTTGCCAGAGTAGGAGAGGCAGCAAATCAGGACCGTTCATCATTGGGACAGCCAACCCTTGCGGAGCTCTTGGGAAGGCACATTTGTTCCAAGACACCCCTGGCAAAGGCCACCCCAGGATCTGGGGATTGGCCGAAACGCACTTGTCAGCTCCAGGTATCATCAAGTTCCAACAAGAAGCCAAGTATCAACCTGACTCATGGAAATTTGTCCCTAGCGCATCAGCTCCCCTGATCGGCACATCTGCAGCTGCCATTGGAGGCAAAGCTACTGGAGTGGGCGTACTAACCAATTGCCCCACCAGACCACTCCCAGGCCAATGGAATGATCAAGCATGGAAAACAGGGCGCATCCAAACAGCAGCAGTACATGTCCAGCAGCAGTGGATTAAAGTAGGAGCCTTTTATGGCTACGCACGAGATGCTCATACTAAGGCCACTAAGGACAAAACAGATGCCCTGCTCAGCCACATCACAGAGCGCATAGTCCTCCAATCAAAGGGTTTTCGGGCCATAACAGGGGACTTCAATGCCCTGACAGGGGATTTGCCACAGTTCGACATTTGGCGAGCACATGGATTCCGAGAAGTCCAAGAGATTGCATTGCATAAATGGCACCAGCCTATCGCCATGACATGTAAAAACACTAGCGTAAAAGACCATGTCTGGATCAGCCCTGAGTTGATAGGTAGGTTGCAATCAGTATGTGTGGATTCCAACTTCTTTGCGGATCATGCCATAGTTTATGCAACTTTTCAAGACTTGGGATCTTTTCAGCCAGTCCCCATTTGGAGGAAACCACAGGCCATTCAATGGGAGGATATCCCCCTGACCAAGTAATGACAGACCCATGCCCGGCCAGTACATATCACCAGGTTTTTCAACAGCTTGAGCAGTGTGCGGACCAGGCACTTCGGGCCAAGCACCACCCCGGCCTGATGCCCAATCAGAAGGGACGATGCCAGACCCAAGTTCCCAAATGGTTGCACCACCCGATCACACCAGTGAGGCCTTCACGGAAGCATGAATGCCAGGTCCTTTTCCTTGGGGAGCACTGGCAACACACGCAGTGGATTAGGCAGCTCCATAGGATCCAAAGTTATGTAGCCGTCACCAAGAGCCAGAAGGGCCATGCCCAGACCCAGCAACACAAGACTGACCTTTGGCATTGCATCCGAGCAGCACCCGGTTTTCCCGGGGGTTTTCCACGAGCATGGAGGGATTTTCCACACCATGAGCATAGCCCTGCCAGCCTGCCTCACAAGCCCCCGGGTTATGATGTAGCCAGTGCAGTCTTTCACACCTTTCAACAGCAGTATCAAGCCCTGACCAATGTGTTGAACCGCACCAGGCGGGAACAAGCCAAAAGCAGAAGGGTCCAAGACCCCAATGTGATCTTCAAAGATGTAGCAAGACCACGAGCCATGCCAGTGCAGTCTGTGGTAACACAGGTTCATGCCACAGTGACAGCTATTCTCAACGAGGGAAAAACCATTCAATACCAGCCTGCCCATTTGGCATGTGATTTCCCTGTGGAAGCCGCCACTGTGCCACTCATCGACATAGCCCACACTCCAGGCGAGTTAGTGCTCACCGATCCAGGCCACGTGGAGGTAGGTGATTTGTTGTCACAACAAAAAATGCAAGCAGATTTGCCTGACATTTTTGCAGCCTTCGAGGCCTTGTGGAAACCCATGTGGCAAAAACACGAGGACACTCCAGTGGGGCACTGGGACGGTTTTGTTGTTAACCTGCTCACCCACACTGAGGGAGCTTCCGACACCATGCCTTTACCGCCCATAACCACCGATCAATGGATGCAGACAGTCCAGAACAAAAAATCCATCACAGCCACTGGTCCAGATGGAGTGTCTAGACTAGATCTTTTGAGGATGCCAGCCCTGCTGACCGATAGGTTGGTCCAATTGGTCAATGAGTACGACACTGGCCAAGCAGATTGGCCCCAGGAGGCACTTCAGGGACACATCACGTCAGTTGAGAAGGTCCCAGACGCATGTTCTCCTCAAGAGTTCAGGCCAATAACAGTGCTACCGCTCCCATATCGGGTGTGGGCGTCCATCCGTGCCAAACAAGCCCTCAAATGGTTGGACAGCCAGTCACCTCCTGGATTGGTAGGCAACCGGCCAAATTGCTCCACAGCCAACATGTGGTGGCATGTTTCCCAAGCAATTGAAGCAGCTAGTAACACCAATGAAGCCTTGACAGGTATCGTCACTGACATCAAGAAGTGTTTCAACAACCTTGCTCGACCTGCTATCTATGCATGTGCCCGACATTTTGGTCTCCCACTTGCCCTGATCCGGACCTGGCATAATGCAGTGGCAAGGGTACAGAGATCTTTTGTGGTATCTGGTGCAGTGTCCCCAGCCATGTTCAGCTCCACGGGGTACCCAGAGGGTGACCCACTCTCGGTTGTGGCCATGTCGCTGTTGAACATTGCGATGCACAAAATCCTTGAAGCCTCTAACCAGCCTGCTCAGGTTTTGAGTTTTGTAGACAACTGGAGGTAGTGTCATCTTGCGCTCACACAACATGTAGGGTATATTGCATGATGGAAGAATTTGCCCTCAGCGTTGACTTGCAATTAGATCGTGCCAAAACCCATTTCTGGGCAACCACCAGTGAAGATCGTAAATTTCTCCGAAATCAGCAGTACTCCGTTGTTTTCTCAGCCAAGGACTTGGGAGGACAGTTGAATTACACTAGGAAATTTACTAATCAAGTGTCACGCACCAGAATTGAAAAAACCAAGGAGTTTTGGAGCTTACTTTCCAGGAGTACAGCACCGCAACAGCAGAAACTTCGAGCCATAGCAGCAGTCGCTTGGCCACGATGCCTCCACGGCATTGCCGGAGTAGCTTTAGCCACTGAACATTTCTCCCGTATGAGAGCCCAGGCTATGGCTGCCCTTCGATGGAACAAGAAAGGGGCATCAGCCACTATCCAGTTTGGCCTCCTTTCCCCCAAGCAAGACCCTGGTTTGTATACTCTGATTGAGACGGTCTCTTCATTCCGGAATTTTTGCATACCTGAGGTTGCTTTCCCATTGCTCAATGCCCTCACAAGTTGCCCACCTCGACATTACAACCCTGGCCCGTGTGGAGTTTTCCTGGCTAGGTTGCATGAAATACAGTGGCAGTGGGCACAAGATGGATTTCTCTTGGATCATGAACACTGCACTCTTCACCTGATCGATAGCCCAATCCAGCTCTTGCGGAAAAGACTGATGCAGGCATGGGAAAAGACCGTTGGATGTCTCATGCAATCCAGGCAGGAGTTTGCAGGGCTCGGCCAAGTTGATGGAGAGTTGTCCAGGTCCACCCAGGACGCCATGAGTTTAGAAGACCTTGGGCTTTTGCGCACCAGTATGAACGGTACTTTTTATACGAGAAATAAGCAGATTCATGCAGGCAAGATTCCATCCAAGGATTGCCCATGGTGCAGTGCCCAGGACTCAGTTTATCATCGAGCATGGGAATGCCCAGCTTTCTCAGAAACCAGATGGCAGCTATCAGACACCACGCGTACATATGTTGCTGCGCAACCTGAGTGTACCCAACTCCATGGATGGTTTGTTGAGCATGCATGCGATGAACACCTGCGTAGGGTCTTGCACACCATGCCACATCACAACACATGTCAGTTTGCCACACCTTGCGAAGTAGAGACAGCCCACCTATTCGTAGATGGAAGCTGCCGAAACCCGACAGTGCCCAGGCTGCGGGTTGCATCATGGGGAGTGGCCATTGCCACATTGAATGAAGGTGACTTTGCTCCGGTAGCAAGTGCAGTTTTGTCAGGAATGTACCAAACAGCCCTTAGAGCTGAAGCCACAGCCGCCATTGTTGCTTTCCGTTTTGCCCTTGCACACCGTAGGAAGTTTTATGTTTGGACGGATAACGATACTGTCTACAAGCGACTCTGTCAGTACCAACAAGATCGTGCAATTCCGCCGCGTCGTAAGCAGAATGACCATGATCTTTGGATGCAGCTTTTTTCTCTGGTTAAACAGACCATGTCCAGGGGCCTTTTTCAGAAAGTGGTTAAAGTTGTGTCCCACTTGGATAGGACAAAGTACGATCACCCGATCGATCAGTGGGTCATTCAGGGAAATGATTTTGTGGACAGGATGGCAGAAACCGTCCAACAGAACCTGCCGCAGCCGCTTAAGCACGTTCTTCACCAAGCAGAATCAATGTGGACTCAACGTAAAAAGGCATGTTTTGAATTGCATACCATGTTTGTCTGCAATGCTCGGAAGTGCGTGCAAGCCAAGGATGCCTTAAGTCGCCAAGACGACACAGCATGGGCTCAGGTTGCAGAACAACCCAGTGAGGTCAGTGAAACAGTGAGCCTGGCTCCGCTACCAGATGCACTTGTTATACCTGACCAACACACAATGGGGGATACACTGCAGACAATGTTTCAATGGGTCACACTGCTTCAGCAGGGCACCGACTGTATACCACTTTGGCTCTGCAGTTACCAGCTCCTAGTCCACTTTCAGGGCACTATGGGGCAATACGGACTCATGTATGATCGAAAGAACAAAGTCTGGCTCTCAGCTGATCACCATGCGATAACTGAGGGATTTGATTTTGTACGTTTTTCTGCATGGATAATGGCCGCTCTGAAGTGCTTTGCCAAGACCTTGGACTTGCCTCTCACTGTGAGGCCAAATATGCCAGCAGGAGGAGTTTTCCGTAGCTGGCAGAGATGCCTTCTTGTCAGAACGAGCCCTGAGGTTTTTGGAAGGGTCGATGGCCTCCTGCGGGCAAGCGGAGCCAGCGGTGTTAAAACAGTTCAAGCCCTCCGGCACCTCGACGACTTCAAGGGGAAGTTGCACTAACCATCTTTGCCGTCGCAACTCTGCGTTTCACCAGTTTGCGAAGACTCGGCGGGATGGAAACGGAAAAGGGACGACAGAAGGTTTCGAATACTGCTCAAATGACACCAGATTTGGATGACGCCACTGTTTAGTATTTCAACAATCTTTTGGTTCGGAAAAAAGTCCAACACTTCCAACAAAAAGCTGGTAGAAATTGGGAGAAATGGGGATGGGTCGTTGGCCCATTACCACATGACTGGGGGAATTTAAACATCCAGCTATTACCAGCTATGAATTAGGGCACCTTCTAGGCACCAGGCGTTCGACCGATTCCCACAGTTGGGACCTGTGGAGCTATGTGAGTTGCGACATGACCCAAAGGAGGATAAGTCTGGTTCGTAGGGATTGTTCCCATTTCATGGTATTAAACAGCCATATGGGAATTGAATGGGGATTTCATTGGGTATAATTGGATGTACCAAGAATATGATTTTTGGGCGTGTCTGGAAATGTGATAAGGCACGCCACATGGCAATGCAAACAGGGGAAAATGATGATCACTCCGAATCACCCTTTTCAGACAAAACTACATGGAGTGTCAGTGTCAGAACATCACGAGCAGTGAGAAATAGGACATCCATCCTTATCAGTAGGATTTTTCAAGTAAAGCATACAAAGGGATGGTTGCAATATATCAAGTGAACCAAGAATAGGATTCAGCAAGCATCGCTCCCAACCTGTCGTGCTATAGATTTGTCAGAATGGATGAATATTGAAAGAGAAGTCGATAGACATCACAATATTGGTGGGGGAATGTCTTGCTTGCTTACAGTTTACAAGAACCCTCCAAACTCTGTGGTTCCAAGATTCAAATCCTAATTCTAAAAAGAATTCATCCATCCATATGAAATGCTTCCAAAATCCATAAGCCATTGCGTCATGGTTATTTCATATCCAGGCCATCCATTTTACCATAGTTTCAACGTCCATTGACGATCGCCGAGGGATGGCGGCCCAAGCTGTCCTCAACAAGAAGACCTTCACCACGGTGCAGGAGGAGGTGCACTGGCATCCAGCAGCACTGAGAAGTTAAAAACACCCCATCTATATAAAACACATGGTATTATATTTTCATATAATATGTATCATGTAGACATGTGTATATATATATATATAAATCAGTGTGGATATCCATAGAATAAGTGAGTTACGTAACATGTTTAAGAGAACTTAGATGATCAAACATCCAGAGCCATAGAGGTTTCACTTCCTCACCCTGCCCTGGCAGGTGGCACATCAACGACTGGTGCAGAACAAGTGGTACCCTGGTGGTCAGCCAGTCACAGCCATCGAAGGCGAAGATGAGGCCCAAGGGAGCTGGAGGCCATCGATATGGGTATGGGCTCAAAACTATTACCCTCTGGTTATTTAACATAGCCACGGGAAATGACCCATTTATAGATGGTTTACCTATTAAAAATTGTGATTTTCCATGGCTATGTTAAATAACCAGATGGTATTCCCATATTTAGAGGAACCAACATCCATTAACCAGCTTTCTTAGGGTACGGTTTGGGCACCAAGGTTTTGACTCATAGCCATATGGCAAGATTAATGATTAATGAAAGTCATACTTATCCATGCACATGTCCATCTTTTGGCGAGTTTTGAGAGGACATGGCAATTTTGATCTTCGGGATTCTTTCAAAGAACTGCATTGTGATAGCCACCAAGCTGCTCATGTTTTGACATAACACCTCCCTAGACGACATGACATCTCCTGCACTGTTTGTGAATCACTTTGAAGTGTAGGTTATATCCCATATCTAATATTCCCACTCTATCCAAAAAACTCACATCCCGATTACAAATCTTCCCATTATGGGGGTAGTAATGTATCAATTAGATGGGGATTACCATATAGGGATGGTATATGTAAATTACTGGTTGGTGGTTTGGAACATTTTTTATTTTCCATAATACATGGGATAATCCTTCCCAATGATTAACATTTTTCAGAGGGTTGAAACCACCAACCAGATTACAATTAGATGGTTACTTTGTATCCCAAACCCCCACCATCTTCCCATCGCTTCACAATTAGAGGTGCGTTTCTTGGGTGGCGATGCCTACGTGCCACGCCTGGTAGCTGCTTCAGTGACTTGGCCAGCCCCATATAGGGAAAAGATCATTCGTTTTGAACAATGGGGATGTATTGGGATTTATTGGGATTTTTTAATCATATCATGATATAGTCAATGGGGATTTATTGGGATTATGTGCCAGAAAATTTGATGATACTATCCCATCAAATCTTGTCAAATATCATGATGATCATGGGGATTTTGGGGGATTAGCCACAATTTAGGGAATTTAGGGGTTATCAGGAGGTTGTGGTGGGATTTCTACTTACTACTGATTTTTTAAGGATACCAAGCAGAATTTGGGGATGTTTAAAAATATCGCCAACATAAAAAGTGGGATTTACAATTACACTTTGCAGATGATAAGACAGGTTATATTTGCATCTGTAAATCTCTTGTTTTGTTGCATGGTGATAGCAAGCGCTTATAGTATCCCCATATTTGGTCATTAGATCCGCACTTGGTTCCATGCAAGGCTTAGCTAAATGCCATGTGTCAGCATCGTTGAAAACCCCCACGCACATGAATTTCGCTGTGCTTGTGCTCAGTTTCCCTCCATGGTTGGGGAATCTGTGGGGAACTTCTCTCGGGACTCAATGGGATTATCGGATTCAAAAAAAGGTGAGAAAATCTACGGGAAATCGACGAAATGGACGCATTGCTCAGTCAAATTAATGGGATTTAATGGGGTATAATGATCATGAGATACCAGATTCATGGGATATCACGGTGAGACCCCCAAGTTATAATGTAACCCATGAAAACTAGAGTATATTCCTCCCTTTCAACCCTAGTTAATCAAGTTATAACTCAACTTGGCCATAAATCAGCTACAAATCCCATGAAAACCCCATGTTTCTTGGTTAAATCACCATTTTCCCATGGATTTCAATGGGGCCTCACCCATTAAAGGTGCCCATCGCGAAGCCCTCCATGCCGGGCGTGCCATCTGAAACCTCTGGCTATGCAGAGCCCTTGCAGGTGCCATATGCCGCTGCTGGGTTTGAATGTTTGAAGCACTTGGAAACCCCCCATTTATAGATAGATCATCCCCCATTTATTTTTATAGATAATCGATTAACTGGTGATGATGTTCCCATTCAAGCATCCATTTATAGGGGGTTTCCCGTGGCCATGTTTGATGACCGGCGGGGAACGAACCGATATAGGTGTTAACGATTAATCGTAGTGGATTTAGTCAATGAAATACCCCCAACTTGGTATTTAAATGGCGGAAAAATGATGGTAACCACGGGATGTCGGTGTTTCCTCCCAAAGCCAGATTGTGATATGTACCAATCAGCCGAGTTTGTCTCAAAGCGGAGGATACCAACCAGCATTTAGGGAGTATAACCAACAGTCAGTAGGTTTAGAAGTAAAATTCAGTTCAAATCTAGGAATAACAACCCCAATTTTTGGGGTTCCAACCCCCAATGGATTTGTTTCAAAAGGGGGCACAACTGCATAACCCAAAACTTCCATGTGAATGGAGGAAAGTATCACCTCTACATATTTCATGGTGGTATCTTCCCAATATCAAGCCATACGAAACTCTGATTTCTGGGTCGACTTCTCGAGAAGCTCCAGGCCAAGAGACCGGTCTTCTTGAGGCGCGTATAATGCGACGGGCCAGGGTGACCGGAGTCGGATGGTTTTGATGGCCGGAGTTGAGTGATCCAAGGGATCCAAATTCCAGAGATCGATTCCAAAGAAGTTCTGAAGGGGAAAGGTGTTTGAACATGTTAAAAAAGATGTCGGCGATCATCCAGTGAGGCTCCTGTGATTTTCTTCCATGGCATTCGAAATGGGGCCCGGTGTTTTGATTACCAGGCTAAATCCCCAAGTATTGGACTACAGTGACTACATTCCCATTTCTGGCTGGTTTTGCCCAATCCCCTCTATGGATTCTTGCCGCACCAATGACGTCTTGTGGCATTGTAAATGATCACTATAATGATGTCTATTGTCAAATATTCTCGTTATGATGATCCCTATCATTAATGCCTTCTTACTCCTGAAACAATTAGTTGGGCACAAATTTGGTCCATTAAATTCTGATCCTACTAGTTTTGGTTGTTGAACCATATTGAAGCTATTGAATCCTAAAAAATACTACACATGACAGGGGCGCCGGCGGCGGCGTGGCGCCCGCCAGTGGCACCGCAGCGTTGCCCTCGGGCGGTGGCACGCAGAAGGGAGCGCCCAAGGTGAAGGAGCCGAGGGCGACGCCCCGGGAAACCGGGGATCCAATGGATTCCAGAGATGGGATGAACCCATGGGTTTTAGTGGGATTTCACCATGGGATTTCATGGGAGGCAAATTGTTTCTGGGAATTTTTGATGAGATTTCATGGGATAACCATGGTTTTTTTTCCCCAGTTGGATGAATGGAATATCCACATCTATGGGATATATAGTTAGATGAATGGAATATCCAGTTAACATTATATATGGGATCATAAGGGACTATTTTCATGGGATAAGCAGATTAATCCACAGATATGGATATGTTATTGGGAAGTAACCATGGGATAAAAAATAGGGAGAAGCAGATTGAATCGGTATTTTCATGGTATTTTGTTCGTGGGAACTCCATTGGCCTTTTCCCAATCATATCCCGATGATACCGATGCATTGCCTGCAAGGAGCAGCCGAAGGAGTCGCAGTTCCCGCCGGAGTGCCCAGAGCTCCTGGTGTCGGTGCCATGGTGAAGTCCTCCAATAAATGGAGCTTTCAATGGAAAAAACATAGAAAAATATATAGGAAAATCAACTACCAGTGGAGGCTTTAATGGGAAAACAATCTATCAATTGGCCATTAAAATTGCAAAATTCATCTATAAATGGAAGGTTCAGTTCATAGCTGGGGAAATCATTTATAGATAGGAAGTGAGTGGTCAATAATGGTCCTAATTACAAATAGAATGTCATTGCCTGATGTATGGTTGGAGAAATGAAGTAAGTAACTGAAGTAGTGGGTGTAGTTGCAACCAATAATGGTTGACAAGCAATGATCCGGTACCAAATTTTGGTCCAATTTTTTAGACGACGCCATCACAGAAGTGATGCTTAGCAAGAGAAACAGCGTCAAAGCGGATTCATTTTGGTAGATCATGACACTGGTGGTGCAAAGGTATGATTTGGGGATATCCCGTTCACATATCCATATAATGATGAATATGTGGATGCATCATGTGTATCATGTTGATTTATTTGCGGACTTGCATGTGAATAGATATTTATAGTATATACATGTATATACCACACAAATTTCAATGAATATCCCAGCAAGTATCCAGCAACTCACTTTTGTCGGGCCAAGGTTCAATTTGCTGAGTGGCCCTGGCATTTGAGCCATGCATTGTGAGACCCGTGTGAGAACATGGCAAACCCTGAGAGTTCGGTTTCCGTCCCTCACCTGGTCACGGAGATTCATGGGACATACCCAGTCATTTGTGGGTCATTATCTAATGTCAGAATGATCATCCGGTGATTAATATCCAGTCTTTGAATTCTTGGGCCCAAACTTGTGCCTTCTTGAACCGTGTGCCTTGTGAGCCGACGGGCTGAAAAGATCTTCTTCGAGTGTATACAAAAAGTGCACGTTTTATGCCATACCATCCTGCTGAGGACTCGCTTCTGCATGTCTTATTATGGGAATCAAAGAGCAGTTGGGGTGAAATAAACAGGTGCCATGGTGAAATAAGGCCCATAAATTGGGATATGGTCCCAATGGGCACCTATAGCTCTGGTCATACAAGGTATACATCCATTTATAACTGGACTGCACTTCCAAGTGGAAATCAAAGGCAGAGGTTTGATTGTTAGATGAAGATGGTAGCAGTGAGAACCAATCAACTGCTCCAACCCGACTTTGGAATGACGCCGCTGTCTTGTGGCTTTGGGTTTGAGCTTATCTTTGCTGAAAGGCAAGAGCAGCTTACTAGAGAGTAACTCTAGAAACTATAGAAACGGTCAAAACTACACATTCCAACAGCACAGCAAAACATCATTCTGCAAGCTTGAACCATGATGAAGCCGTGAATCCGCCAGCAAGACACCGGCCGAGTCGTCGAGTCATTGGGGTATCAACCCATGAAAGGTTGGTTGTTTTTAGGATCTGAAACCATTCCTTGTTAGTGGGTTGGCAACTTTCACCAAGGGATCAAACCATATTAACATATATATTTATACATATACATATATACATGTGTAGAATTCAAGACTTCAAACATATGTCTTGGATCTTCAGATATCTTCAGGCTATTTTTTAGGGAAATATAAAAAAAATATCCGTAAATCCCCAGATATCCACGAGTCGAGCCAGACGCGAGTTGGGCCCTGCTATGGATGCGGAGCCCCCGGCCTCAAGGGCGGGAGCCAGGAGCACGACGGAGATTGAAAAAACACGTGGCAAAGCTAAGAAAATCTAAGAAATGGAGAACTATTTTGACCATCATTGGCCAATTATGATGGGGTGATGAAAATAATGTTGGGTATTTCAGATATGCCATAAGTGGTATTACTAGTCTGGTGCCAATGAATGATTACAGGATGATGTGACAAAATGAAAAACAATTCTGGGTGATGGAACCATCCCCTAGTTCTGGGGTTTATGAAATTAAGTATGTATAATATAAATACCTATTTGATATCGTTCCTGGGCTGGTTGGATTTGCCACAGACCGTGGCGATATCCACTAGCTCCCTGCAGAAAAGCGGGTTGTTTGGATAAATCGATGAACAAGTAGATGAGACAGCAAGCTTAGCCTCATGACAACATTCTCTTTACCATTCATATATGGTAAGTGGTAACCATCTACCCTCATTGAAAACCCTCCATTGATAGATGATTTTCCCTGCCTCAGGTCGCCAGCTTTGTGCCAGGACGTTGGGATGATATGAATTCTTTGAAAGTTCCGATCACCATTTGTCAAATGGTGAGATCCTGAGAATTTTGGGGATATCCTTTAATTTAGGTGATCTTAAGTGATCTTAGGTGATCTTGATATTCTCTGTTTCTCTTTCCAATTCTAGGGAGAATGATTAGAAACCAACAGATTCACTGCAGGATGATGAACTGGCTGAGCTGCAGGTGGGCTAGTGCCGGGAGAATCTTCACCGGAAGCCATGGGTTTTTACCCATTAAGTATAGGGGGGTCCTGTAGATTTTCCCTCAATGAAATGAAATGATTTTTTGTGTGTTTGATCTCCATGTTTTATCATGTTTTGGTGTTTGTTCTATGTTGATGTCCCATGTTTGGTGTCCGGTTCGATGCCCATTGATGAAAATCGATCTGGGATGATCTGCAGGCGCTGTGCCGATCGCAGGTGCACAGCGGTGATTTGTTGATGCCCTACTCACTTGGTTGACACCAGGGGGATACATAGTGTTTACCTAGACCTGATCCCGTGGGGATACATGAGCTGTTCAACCATGGGATGGTTACAGGGGTGCCCTGTTTTCAAAGCCCACATGTTCCATGACAAATTGACCCCTAGTCTGCCAGGCAACTCGAATCGTTCAATTGGAAAATCTCTGCACGCAACAAAAGGCCTCAACGCTGAAAGTTTGATGCCAGGAATTGTTGTGCAGATTTATTTGTATGATGGGTTTGCAAGAGAATACTGTATATATATATATGCGACATTATGTAGCATGTACATGTGGAATCATATGGATAATAGATACACATTAAAATAATGTGGAAAACCTAATGTCATAAACCATCCCCAGAATCACCATTTTGATGGCTGGTTTGTTCACCCAGATGGTAGTTGTTTATGGCATCGGGTGTCCAATGGATCCGCGAGACGCCAGGCGCGCATTCAGGAGCTGGAAAGCGAACGTGCTGCACCTGGCAACGACTTCATGGAGATTCACAGTGAATAGAATAATGAATGGGAAAATCATCGAATATTATGACAAAATAGTTATAATGTGATGTATTTCACCAACTTCATATGATATCTGAGGGTGTGACAACTGAAAAATTTGTTGATGTTTCCCTATTTTTTTGCGAGTTGTCATAGGGAAACTGATGAAACCAAGGTGCCAAGACATCGGCACCGAGCGCGGTCAGGGCTTCCCGGATCTGGTGACTGCTAACAACTGGCCAAATGCTTGGGGAAGTCTCTCCATCCAGAGTCATTAAGATCCAATGTCAATCAATATATATATATATATGTACATGTTTGGGTAAAATGTCTCCCAAGATCCATTTAGATCCATGCATAGATATATGTATACATCGATTTATTTAATTCATGTGGATGTTGATTTGATCAAAAAAGTGCAGGGGCTGTTGGCAAAGATCTCATGGGCTGTTCCTGGTCTTCCACTATGAGGGCGACATATCCATTATTCTTGATATTCCCATTGTTGTCCTAATCCGTAATCAGCTGGCAAAAACACTGTTTTTGCTACCAAGGGAATCTCTCTTAGGGGATGCAAGCATCGTACTGCAGAAATGTTTAGTAACCACTCCAAAAGTTGAGGTTTTCCTGAGATTCACACAGAAGCTTCCGGTGAGGTCGTCAGTCGCGCAGGGTCCGGAGTCCCCAGTTTTGGCCAAGTTTTCTGCGCGCTGTTAGCAAATCATCCAGTGGAGCTGCTAAGGCTGTTGGCAAGCCCAAGGAACAGCCTGGGCCGGCGGCACAGTGTGTCTCTCAGTGGAAAACAAAGCGTTTGTTGCTTTGGATGCCATCCAAAATATAGTGAATCCATAGATCATGGATGCACGGGGTAGCTTGTTGTGCTTCCATTCTTACTCTCTTAATCCTGCTCTCTAGTATCATCTATTATCCATGTTTTGGCTTCACAAGTATCTGAAATATGCGTTCCCCTTTTGTAGGCGACTTTCCATCTCAGAGTCGAAACACGATGTATGCCAGAATATTGGCTTGTTGTAGTGCTAGGCCCCAAATGGTTTTGGCTCCCATTCAACTGGTTCCAACCAATTTACAGTCCCATATAAGAGGGTATAGCTGGGGGTAGAATGATGTTTGTTTTACCATGTATAGCCCCATAGAGTCCTTTATTATAAATCCCATTTACAACATGATTTTTTTTACTTGACATCCCCAAATCCTTTATAACATTGACTACAAGTTTCTGGTGCCCAACCATTATTAAAACCATGTGTAGTCCATTGATCAAATTACTATAAACTATGGATACTTTGACGATGAGAACCATAGCTTTTATAAACCAAATGGATCTGAAAATGGGGTACCCCAAAAACGAGTGGTTAATCATCATTATCCCTCTTGATTGCCATTTGGGGGATGTATCCCATTTTCAGAGGCGCCCAGAAAAAACATACTGTTGATGATATATTCCATTGAATCCCTTAAATCCCAATTCTATCTCCATTAGATCTCATGAAATTCCGAGAAACTTCCATCCGATTCCAATTATATCCATGTTCACCTCAAATTTTCCCTGAAACCCATGGGATTTCCGCCGTTTTCTCCGAACGAGTCCAGGTGACACCGTGACGCCGGTGACCATGACTCCCTTGGCAAGTCCAAGACCACCAGGCGGGTCCAGGTGGTTGGTTCATCATTGATGATTGAACCAACAACTATTAAGACATATTAAGACAATGATAATAACCATTGAAGTATTATGACAATTCCATCAAATACATTCTGACAATGATATATATATATATACATACATATTGTATAATTACACATATAGTATATACCATTATATATATATATACCAATATATATATATATATACCATTGTACCATCAATGGAATATGAATCACAATCATGTATTACTCATGCAGTTCTATCCAGTATCTATCAGATTTTACCACATTTTTGTTACCCTATGGTTATACCATTAATTTATGGGATGAATGGGTATTAACAGATTGGGTCGTTTCACCGCACTTTTGGTAAGAGTGTAGGTTTAGAGGGTTTAGGGAACCCAGACGAAGGTGATTAGAGCTCAAAGTGCTTTCAAGAAACAACAAGCGCAAGTGAACATAAGGATCATTGCACAACATGTTTTGAGATGATTCAAGACTGTTCAGGTTCGGAAAGCGTGAGGATAATATCACTCAAGCTGAATCATCACTATTCAATCGTACTTGTATCTATTTCATGCACATGTGCAAGTTAAGCCTGCATCAGGAATCAAAACGTGGAAGAACACTGGTTCAATACTGCTTATGTATGCCTGGACTATGCTATCAAAGTGTGTAGAAAGGCCTGCAAATGTTCCATGGTGGTCGCATCCCGTGTCTCAGCAGTTTGTCAGGCCCGTCAGAGGCGCTGCAACGTGCACAGGAGGGGATGAGAAAGTTCATGTTGTTTCACAAAGGCATTGGGATCATGAAGATTCATGAGAAATTTGAGTCTCATTCATGGTTGAACCAAAGGTCCAAAGGATCAAAGGTTTGTGTGTTTAATTATTGTTTTTGGGGGATTGCCCCTATATTTGCCCATTTTCCCATGGTTTTCCCATGGAAACCTCCATTTATGGCCAGGACCTGGCAGATCTGTGGGGACAAAGGCGATTGATTTGGAGTGGTATGGGACTGGTATGATTGTTTAATGATTCCTAGTGTATCATACAGTCGGTTTCAATCTTCCAGCAATGTGTGAAAGTAGATGGTCTTCAGATCTGCCGGCAGGTGTGCCTCACAGATGACAGGAGCGGTTGAAATATAGTTCCGGATGCCATCAGTGAAAACCCAAGGTTTAACGTGGGAAGTTTGCAACAATGAATGAGAACAGAACCCACCAAAAAATTAGAACGTCAACCAACAATACTGGTGGATACCGATGTTTTTTCGTTCATGTTCTTTGCAAAAGATACCCAGCATGAGGATTCCGGACGTGACTTTCATTTGCACATCGCTAGGAGCTCTCCCATCTCCGCGACCATCCCCTAGAGGCTTCCAGGCGGGTCAAGCCATTGTGGTGCGAACCCACAAATTCATCTGAGGTAAAGACAATGCCATAAGCCTAAGAACTGACCATAAATAACAATAAGATTTCAGAAAATAAGTAAATAGAGAAATCATCCCCAAATACAAAAAAAATTGATGGCATTAGCTGTAGCTGAATCCCACTGTTTTTTGGGCGATAATCTTGACCCATACCCTCCCGAGGCAAGGATTCCTGTGGCATGGAGGCCTACTCAGGCGGCGGCGCGGCCTTGACTTGTTGTGTCAACTTATTTT
Source organism: bacterium (assembly GCA_965233585.1). Taxonomy (GTDB): domain Bacteria; phylum SAR324; class SAR324; order SAR324; family NAC60-12; genus CBDDTI01. The sequence continues at coordinate 22,050 of CBDDTI010000449.1, read as the reverse complement.
TGAATCTAGGCTGTGACACCCAACATCCAACAAAATTAGATATTTCACTGTTCTGATTGTAAATGTTCCAGAAACCGGCAGAAGACAGAAATCAATTTGTTTTATTTTCATTTTGGTCAAAATAGTTCAAGTGGAGACCAGGTTTTTGCCATGCCTTTTGTTAGTTCACAGGCATAGCTGCTTCAATTTTCCAGAAGTTGTTTGCTCTGGGGGCCGGTTGAGCTTCAAAAATGCATGCTCACAATTGATACGTTTAAAAATGTCCATTCCCGAGCACTTACGTGGCATGATGAGAATTTCAGCTGTTGTCCCAAGAAGTTGCCGCAGGAGATCTCCCGAAGCATGTTGGGAACTTAGAAGTGAAACATGTTGCCGCTTCGCTTGGGATGCGACGCATCTTGAGAACCCAATTTGCCAAGTCGAACTCCAAATTCTGTTGGATACAAAGTGTAGATTTCGAATTGTTTGCTCAGACCACTCACTGGTGGTAGTCGTGTATCCCAATGCAATTGGTTTTCCAACATGGCTCAGCATAGCTCTCCCATATGGGCCTAGGTTGTTGCCGACAAGAGCCAAGCATGTCGAGACACGGCGCGTGAAATTCTTTGCGGATGACGTGAGGGATTCATCCATTTATCCAACCAGTTCTATTAAAATAAAAACATGTTGCCATAGCTACTTGGCTGAATGTTTTGGCATCAAAAGTTGTTTGAAAAGTTCTCAAACAAGTGTCGATCTTTGGCCACGTTTCCCATGTTTCCCCATGATGGAATCACAGAGGCTTGTCGCTGGACCCGTTCCTGCCTATCCTGTGGTGCCTGGGATAGCGGCAGTCTCAGGACGTTGACAGACCGCATTGTCAAGGGATAGCATTGGCAGTTCTAGCTGGACATGCTCACAAGTCTAAACTCAATGGAGCATGTGCAAAACTGCTGTTGTTTGATGATTGGTTCGGGAGTTATACTACCCCACTGCTCAATACTTGTTGGTGACGACACACGTGTGTGTTATTCGCAAGTGCTCGTGTGACATTCTTGCTATGCTATCCCCCATGTTTTCAAATCGTTTTTGGAAGCAAATTCCAGATTCAACACGCTGGGAACAACCTAAGGCTTCTTCACCAGGTGTGGAAGGGTTCCCGCGGTCACGGAAATCTTAGCCAGATACTGTTTGAATGGTGCAGAAATGGTTTGAAGTTTGGTGCCAATCAGCTTTTGCAGCGAAAGCACTCAGTACCTCTGACTCACAGGTTCGTTGCTGGTACCAGGGCGCACTCAGGCACCCGGTGAAGGGAGCTCCGCACAAGTTCTGTGCCATTGACATTTTTGGTGGTTCCATTTTACATCATACCAGTCATAGGGGTATACCAAATTTCATAAACCAAAATTGGAATGCTTTATTCTTGGTTATTGGCCATAATTGGCCATAAACCCATTCTTGTTTATGTTATGATAAACCAGGTGAACCAATTTCATAAAGCAATAAATTGGTTTGACCTTGTTATTGATGTTCTTTAAAAGCTGTGATGTTTGTCAAGTCCCGCAGGCTGATGGAGCTTCCACGACAATCTTTCATACTCCGAGGCAGGAGTTGTTGGAGGACAGGAGGCTCGATGGCCAAGGAGCCGAAGTTCTTTCCAAACGCACAGCTGGCAGGTATGGCATCCCTGCATCCCCTCCACCTGTGAGCACTGATGCTCAGACTTTGTATGTTTAAAATCATTTAGAAGGTTCATGGATGTCTGATGTCCACTTTAGTTTTAAAACAACCATGGTGACTTTGGGATCTCCGTTTTCAGAAATCCCCGTTTGAAGGCCATAAAGACCTTGCATTCCCAGGTCCTCGTCTAGTCCATGGCTGGCCAGAGGCAGAACAAAGTTGGATGGGTCCTCTGTCTCTGTCTGGGTGAATCATCATGATCACTATCAAAATGGCAATTTGTAGGGTATAGATTAGTGATCATGATAGTATACCATCAAATAGGATTGCCATACCCTACAAATCATGTATTGGTATACTATCAATCCTCTATCTGTATCTGATCACTATA
>CBDDTI010000449.1:0-17500 GCA_965233585.1 bacterium | reverse complement strand
ATTAATATTTATTCGAAGTATTCGCTATAGGTATTCTAATACATTACTGATCCTCCCATATATCGGTACACCGAGTTTTTCAGGATCACCTCTGACCGGGCAACAGACCAACAAGGTCGCTCCACATTTGGAAAGGCCAACGGCCAAAGACGCTGCGCCAGAGCTTGGCGCCAAAACAGGCTCGGAACTTTCCCGGTGACCTCTGAGAACAGTGGGTTGCATAGTGGGTTTGTCTAAAAAAATTGGAAAAACCATGGCAAAATTGGTGGAAACCCTGGAAATATCGTTTGATTAGTCATCACATTCGTCGTTAAAGTGGCATTTTTCAGTTATCCCCGATTTCCAGACAGACCCAACTGCACAATCAGGAACTGCACAATGTGCCACTCCGCAGCCACAAGAACGAGTCTGGTCCTGAAAGATTGCTTTACCACATTGCAATGGAAAGCGAAAAGCACCTATGAATGCAAGTTTTCATAGGAAAAGTCATAATGGGAAAATCAACCATAAATGGATGGTTTTCCATGGCCACGTTTGATTACCGGAGGGTGAGTTGCTGCTCGCATCTGGAATGATTTGAGGTGCGACCAATCAAATCAATGACTTCAAAAATGACCATGAAAACTCTTAAATATGGTATAGCAGACTTGGACAATAGAATCATAGATATAGATATATAGATATATAGATAAAGATTAAGAAAGATATATATATATATGTGTATACATACGGACACCCCCAGATTTTTTTTGGGATAAATCTGGAAACTTAATGATGATGTCCGATATTTTCCCGCAAATTCCGTGGATGCCGAATTTTCTAAGAACGGAATTTGGCTTTTGTAAAATTGGGGTGGTATGGCTCCTGGGGTGGCCGAAACGTGGCTATAGGCTTCGATCCGATAAAAATGTTAATGACCTTGATGCCCGGAGTGGCCCCGGATTTGCGGGGTAGATCCTAATATTAATAATATATAAATATTGGTTAATTTGGTACCATATTTTTGTTTTATTATATGGATTCGTCGGCTATAATAAATTATATTGGTAAATATAAATAATATTATGATGTTTTTTTCGAAAGCGTTTGAACGAAGGATTTTTTAATAGTGGACTTTGGCAAACATTTTTACATCTTTATATCTTTATATCAGATTTTTATATCTTCTTATCCTCATATCTTCATATCTTTTTATCCTCGTATTTTCTTACTTTCACATCTTTACGTCCTTACATTTTTCTACCTTTTTATCTTTATATCTTCTTATCTTTAAATTATTTTATTTTTATATCGCATCTTCATATTTTTTTATCTTTATAATTTTTTATCCTTACATTTTTAAATCTTTATATCCTTATATCTTCTTATTTTTACATTTACTTATTTATATAACTACTTATTTTTATATTTTCTTATTTTTACATTATATTTTTAAATCCTTATATCTTTATATTTTCCTATCTTTTTATTTTTATATTTTGATATTTTTTATCTTCGTATTTATTTATCTTTATATTTTTTTATCTTCTTAGTATTATATTTTTTTATTTTTATATTTTGTTTTTTCCTTTTTTTTATTTTGTAACTAAAAAACCGGGTTTGGCCTAATTTTTTCATACGAAATGAGGTTTGATTGCGTATAAAAGGCTTTGTACGTAAAAAATGTTGTGTATAAAAGTTTTTTATATAAAAGATTTTGTATGTAAAAGTGTTTGTGCATAAAAAATCTAGTGTCTAAAAGGTTTTTAGTGTAAAAATGTCTGCATTTAAAAAAAAATTATATAAAAGGTATTGTGTTTAAAAATCTTTGTATGTTAAAAAAAATTATATATAAAAAATGTTTTTTGTAAAAAAAACCTGTGTTGAAAAGTTTTTGTGTACAAAAGCATTTGCGTTTAAAAAATTTTGTATTAAAGCTTTTGTATGCAAAAGTATTTGTGTGTAAATAGCTTTTGTGCGCAAAAAAAGATTTTGTGTATAAAAGTTTTTTTGTAAAAAAGCTCCTGTGTTTAAAAGTTTCTGTGTGCAAAAGCGTTTGCGTTTAAAAAGTTTTTGTGTAAAAGGTGGTGTATTTAAAAGTATCTGTGTATAAAAAAATTTTGTTTATAAAATATTCTGTATGTAAAAAATTCTTTTAAAAAAAAACTATATTTTAAAATTTCTATAGGTAAAAGCATTTGCGTCTTAAAACCTTCTGTGCATAAAAAAATTTTATATGTAAAAATTTCTTTGGGAAAGAAATCTGTTTCTAAAAGCTTTTGTGTACAAAAAGCATCTGCGTCTAAAAAGTTTCTGTATAAAAGAATTTGAATATAAAAGCATTTGGATATAAAAAATTTCTGTATAAAATCTTTTTGAATATAAAAAATTTTGTGTTTAAAAAGCTTCTGTACATAAAATATTTTGTATATAAAAAGTTTTTTATAAGAAAAAATCTTGTGTTTAAAACCTTCTGTGCAAAAGTGTCTGTGTTTTAAAAGTTTCTGTGCGCAAAAGTGTCTGTCTTTTTAAAGCTTCTGTGTTTGTGAAAAAGTTTCTTTGTAAAAATGTTCCTGTGTCTAAAAGTTTTTTTCTGTAAAAAGGTCTGTATTTGAAAAGTTTTTGTGTAAAAGCTTCTGTGTGTAAAAGTGTTTCTGTGTAAAAAAAATCTGAACGTAAAAAAAAATTGTATCTCAAAGCTTCTTTGCAAAAAAGCTCATTTGTCTAAAAGGTTCTGTGTGTAAAAGTGTCTGCGTCTAAAAACCTTTTATGTAAAAACTTCTGTGTGCAAAAGTGTTTGCCTGTAAAAACCTTCTGTACGTAAAAATAAATTGTGGAAAAAAAATTCTTTTCCAAAAAGCTCCTGTATCTAAAAGCTTCTGTGTGTAAAATTTCTTTGCAAAAAAGCTCCTGTGTCTAAAAGCTTCTGTGTGTAAAAGTATCTGCGTCTAAAAAGCTTCTGTGTAAAAGTTTCTGTGTATAAAAGTTTGTGTCTATAAAAAGCTTCTGTGCGTAAAAGTTTCTGTGTGTAAAAGCGTCTGTGTGTAAAAGTTTGTGTGTGTGAAAATTTCTGTATGTAAAAGCTTTTGGGTTTAAAAGCTTCTGTGTATAAAAGTTTTTTGTATAAAAGCTTCTGTGTAAAAGGTGCTGTGTTTAAAAATGTTTGCGTGTAAAAAAATTTTTGTATATAAAAAATTCTATGCAAAAAAAATCTTGTGTTTAAAAACTTCTGTGCAAAACCGTCTGCGTTTTAAAAGTTTCTGTGCGCAAAAGCGTCTGTGTTTAAAAGGCTTCTGTGTTTGTGAAAAAGTTTCTTTGCAAAAATAATATTGTAATTAAAATTTTTTATCTGCACAAAATTCTATATTTGAAAAGCATTTGTGCAAAAGCTTGTGTGTATAAAGTGTTTCTGGGTAAAAAAATTCTTTGAGCAAGCAAGTCTATTCGCTGCACACGACCAATAAAACAATTTTTTTCGACAAAACTGCAACCTGCAATTGACATGCCCAGAAATAAATTTTTGAAACTGTATTTTCCAAACTCGAGGAACAGAAACCGCCTCAACCGTATTTGGCACTAACACCCAAAAATCTCGAGTGGACAGTAATTGTACGGTTTCAACCAAAAACATAATTTTCCTTTCTCAAACGTGAAATGTTCTAAAATTTGCCCAAGAAGACCCAAAATACAGTGACAGATTCCAGTGCAGCAAATGATGCGAATGCTTCATCAGAGCCGAAAAATGAAACCATTCCATGTATCTATTTCACCGTCTTTAGCTTGGCGCAAAGTTTGGATGGATTTGGGAAAAAATTCGACGAAGGTTCCGAAAGCTTTGGTGCACCGTCAAACAGGTCAGGCTTAATAAAGTTCCAGAAAAGGTTCCGGAGAAGGTCTGGAAGGCCTGGTATAGAGTGGCGCTAACTTCAAGAGCATTTTCTGTCTTTGAAAGCTTCTGAAGCTTCTGTGTGCAAAAGCTTTTGTGTGTGAAATCGTTTGTGTAAAAGTATCTGCGTATGAAAACGTATGGTTCCAAACAGCTTTTGTTTGACAGTGAAATCTTCTTTGTGTTAAAGCATTTGTGTAACAAAAATATCTTATAAAATGCTGAATTTTTCATGTTTTGAAATAAAGCGTTTTATGTGAAAGCTTGTATGAAATTGGAATCGCCACCCAGGCCTTCTTCGCGAAGACGCAAGGTTATTTGCAAAAAAGTCCGCGCGTGAAAACCCCGTTACTTGTAGAACCTACATATGAAGGAATGTTCACACAGTCAACCATCTGAGATCAAAGAATGAGCATGGACAGTGTGTTTTTCAAACAATATAGACTCACACGGTCAAGGGAAAACAAAACGCCAGGGTCTGGCATCAGTTTGAAGGGTTCAAATTTTTGGCGCCAAGCAGTCAAGATGCACAAAATATTTTTTTTGACACAAGTTTTTATCGAATTTTAGTTCGTGCCAAAAATATGCTGCTCCGCTCCAGTTAAAAGAAATGAAGAGAATTTTTGAGGTGTAACGACTTGATCATTAAAAAAAGATGTTTGAGTGAGAGGGCAAAAAAGGTGAAGATGTAAGTATGTCAGGTGAAAACGATTTGAATATAAATAGAATTGTCAGGGTTTGGTGGTTAGAAGATGTGAACGAGTGGAAGTTTGAGATGACAAAATTTTTGTTTGAAGATTGGAAGAACAAAGAAGATAGTAAGATACGCGAAGAAGAGAAAATGCGTATATGGGAATGTTTGCACATCAGTTGCAAATGAGTTGTGTTTTTTTTTCTGGGCCCAAAAATTTTTTTCGTGTTTTATGGTAAGATGAAACGACATTTTTTTTGTTTGGTACTGGAATGCCGTGTCGTTTTAAGCGATGTGTGTGATGCCTTTTTTGGTTAGATTTTTACTTTTTCTCATAAGGTTTTCATTTTTGGCACCTTTTGAACATTTACAATGGCCTGAAAATATATCGTTTTCGCGCTCAGCTTTCAAAAACTAAAAAGTGCTTCAAAAAAGTCCTTGGTAACTTTTTCCAAAATTGTGAAATACCTGCCTTTTATCTATTATTCCTGGCACCCCATTCAAATGAACAAAATTACGACGGATATTTCTTAAATACAAAACGTGAAAAGGTCAACATTTTGAATGTAATTTTCAAAGGAAAAAAACTTATTCGAAGATGGCCCAAGAATGGATAAATTCTTTTCCTACCGCATATGACACACTATGCCAGTTTTATACGCAGAGGCCGTGTTATAGAGGCATTTTTGTGTGAACAGCACCTTGTCAATGGAACAGTTTTACACTGAGCCCTTTTTGCACACAAACCTTTATGCACAGAAGCATTTGCACACCAAAAAAATTTACCGGCGCTGTTGCAAGCAAACACTTTTGCACACAAATGCTTTGACACACAAATTTTTTACCTCCATAATCTTCTGCCGTACACACATGGGCGTGTGTGTCCAGACCAAAGGTTTTGATTTTTGATTTCAAAACAGGAATTTTTATTCACAAGCACTTTTTTCTGCACAAACAATGTTACACACATACACGGACATACTTTGCTGATTTTCGTTCGCACACGGAAGCATTGACACGCAAAGTTGTTTCCAGAGAAGCGTTGACACACAAACGTTTTTTCTGTACACGCGCTTTTTCGCTACCTTTTTCACACGGACGCTGTTAGATCCGAAACATTTCCTGCCACACAAACAGCACACAAACAATTTGACACCGAAACCTTTTCACACAGACGGTTTTACCAAGAACGCTTTCGCACACACATTCTTTTGCCAACAAACAACCCTTTTACGCACAAAGACTATTCACTTTTAGAGGCTTTTTTGTGACGGACAGAAATTTATACACATCGATCCTTTCACACACAGACGCGATCACACACAAAACTTGTGCATATTAACGGTTTGGATGGATTTGGGAAAAAATTCGACGAAGGTTCCGAAAGCTTTGGTGCACCGTCAAACAGGTCAGGCTTAATAAAGTTCCAGAAAAGGTTCCGGAGAAGGTCTGGAAGGCCTGGTATAGAGTGGCGCTAACTTCAAGATCATTTTCTGTCTTTGAAAGCTTCTGAAGCTTCTGTGTGCAAAAGCTTTTGTGTGTGAAATCGTTTGTGTAAAAGTATCTGCCTATGAAAACGTATGGTTCCAAACAGCTTTTGTTTGACAGTGAAATCTTCTTTGTGTTAAAGCATTTGTGTAACAAAAATATCTTATAAAATGCTGAATTTTTCATGTTTTGAAATAAAGCGTTTTATGTGAAAGCTTGTATGAAATTGGAATCGCCACCCAGGCCTTCTTCGCGAAGACGCAAGGTTATTTGCAAAAAAGTCCGCGCGTGAAAACCCCGTTACTTGTAGAACCTACATATGGAGGAATGTTCAAACAGTCAACCATCTGAGATCAAAGAATGAGCATGGACAGTGTGTTTTTCAAACAATATAGACTCACACGGTCAAGGGAAGACAAAATGCCAGGGTCTGGCATCAGTTTGAAGGGTTCAAATTTTTGGCGCCAAGCAGTCAAGATGCACAAAATATTTTTTTTTGACACAAGTTTTTATCGAACGTTAGTTCGTGCCAAAAATATGCTGCTCCGCTCCAGTTAAAAGAAATGAAGAGAATTTTTGAGGTGTAACGACTTGATCATAAGAAAAAGATGTTTGAGTGAGAGGACAAAATGTCAGGTGAAAACAATTTGAATATAAATAGAATTGTCAGGGTTTGGTGGTTAGAAGATGTGAACGAGTGGAAGTTTGAGATGACAAAATTTTTGTTTGAAGATTGGAAGAACAAAGAAGATAGTAAGATACGCGAAGAAGAGAAAATGCGTATATGGGAATGTTTGCACATCAGTTGCAAATGAGTTGTGTTTTTTTTTCTGGGCCCAAAATTTTTTTTCGTGTTTTATGGTAAGATGAAACGACATTTTTTTGTTTGGTACTGGAATGCCGTGTCGTTTTAAGCGATGTGTGTGATGCCTTTTTGGTTAGATTTTTACTTTTTCTCATAAGGTTTTCATTTTTGGCACCTTTTGAACATTTACAATGGCCTGAAAATATATCGTTTTCGCGCTCAGCTTTCAAAAACTAAAAAGTGCTTCAAAAAAGTCCTTGGTAACTTTTTCCAAAATTGTGAAATACCTGCCTTTTATCTATTATTCCTGGCACCCCATTCAAATGAACAAAATTACGACGGATATTTCTTAAATACAAAACGTGAAAAGGTCAACATTTTGAAAGTAATTTTCAAACGAAAAAACTTATTCGAAGATGGCCCAAGAATGGATAAATTCTTTTCCTACCGCATATGACACACTATGCCAGTTTTATACGCAGAGGCCGTGTTATAGAGGCATTTTTGTGTGAACAGCACCTTGTCAATGGAACAGTTTTACACTGAGCCCTTTTTGCACACAAACCTTTATGCACAGAAGCATTTGCACACAAAAAAAAATTACCGGCGCTGTTGCAAGCAAACACTTTTGCACACAAATGCTTTGACACACAAATTTTTTACCTCCATAATCTTCTGCCGTACACACATGGGCTTGTCCAGACCAAAGGTTTTGATTTTTGATTTCAAAACAGGAATTTTTATTCACAAGCACTTTTTTCTGCACAAACAATGTTACACACATACACGGACATACTTTGCTGATTTTCGTTCGCACACGGAAGCATTGACACGCAAAGTTGTTTCCAGAGAAGCGTTGAAACACAAACGTTTTTTCTGTACACGCGCTTTTTCGCTACCTTTTTCACACAGACGCTGTTAGATCCGAAACATTTCCTGCCACACAAACAGCACACAAACAATTTGACACCGAAACCTTTTCACACAGACGGTTTTACCAAGAACGCTTTCGCACACACATTCTTTTGCCAACAAACAACCCTTTTACGCACAAAGACTATTCACTTTTAGAGGCTTTTTTGTGACGGACAGAAATTTATACACATCGATCCTTTCACACACAGACGCGATCACACACAAAACTTGTGCATATTAACGGTTTGGATGGATTTGGGAAAAAATTCGACGAAGGTTCCGAAAGCTTTGGTGCACCGTCAAACAGGTCAGGCTTAATAAAGTTCCAGAAAAGGTTCCGGAGAAGGTCTGGAAGGCCTGGTATAGAGTGGCGCTAACTTCAAGATCATTTTCTGTCTTTGAAAGCTTCTGAAGCTTCTGTGTGCAAAAGCTTTTGTGTGTGAAATCGTTTGTGTAAAAGTATCTGCCTATGAAAACGTATGGTTCCAAACAGCTTTTGTTTGACAGTGAAATCTTCTTTGTGTTAAAGCATTTGTGTAACAAAAATATCTTATAAAATGCTGAATTTTTCATGTTTTGAAATAAAGCGTTTTATGTGAAAGCTTGTATGAAATTGGAATCGCCACCCAGGCCTTCTTCGCGAAGACGCAAGGTTATTTGCAAAAAAGTCCGCGCGTGAAAACCCCGTTACTTGTAGAACCTACATATGGAGGAATGTTCAAACAGTCAACCATCTGAGATCAAAGAATGAGCATGGACAGTGTGTTTTTCAAACAATATAGACTCACACGGTCAAGGGAAGACAAAATGCCAGGGTCTGGCATCAGTTTGAAGGGTTCAAATTTTTGGCGCCAAGCAGTCAAGATGCACAAAATATTTTTTTTTGACACAAGTTTTTATCGAACGTTAGTTCGTGCCAAAAATATGCTGCTCCGCTCCAGTTAAAAGAAATGAAGAGAATTTTTGAGGTGTAACGACTTGATCATAAGAAAAAGATGTTTGAGTGAGAGGACAAAATGTCAGGTGAAAACAATTTGAATATAAATAGAATTGTCAGGGTTTGGTGGTTAGAAGATGTGAACGAGTGGAAGTTTGAGATGACAAAATTTTTGTTTGAAGATTGGAAGAACAAAGAAGATAGTAAGATACGCGAAGAAGAGAAAATGCGTATATGGGAATGTTTGCACATCAGTTGCAAATGAGTTGTGTTTTTTTTTCTGGGCCCAAAATTTTTTTTCGTGTTTTATGGTAAGATGAAACGACATTTTTTTGTTTGGTACTGGAATGCCGTGTCGTTTTAAGCGATGTGTGTGATGCCTTTTTGGTTAGATTTTTACTTTTTCTCATAAGGTTTTCATTTTTGGCACCTTTTGAACATTTACAATGGCCTGAAAATATATCGTTTTCGCGCTCAGCTTTCAAAAACTAAAAAGTGCTTCAAAAAAGTCCTTGGTAACTTTTTCCAAAATTGTGAAATACCTGCCTTTTATCTATTATTCCTGGCACCCCATTCAAATGAACAAAATTACGACGGATATTTCTTAAATACAAAACGTGAAAAGGTCAACATTTTGAAAGTAATTTTCAAACGAAAAAACTTATTCGAAGATGGCCCAAGAATGGATAAATTCTTTTCCTACCGCATATGACACACTATGCCAGTTTTATACGCAGAGGCCGTGTTATAGAGGCATTTTTGTGTGAACAGCACCTTGTCAATGGAACAGTTTTACACTGAGCCCTTTTTGCACACAAACCTTTATGCACAGAAGCATTTGCACACAAAAAAAATTACCGGCGCTGTTGCAAGCAAACACTTTTGCACACAAATGCTTTGACACACAAATTTTTTACCTCCATAATCTTCTGCCGTACACACATGGGCTTGTCCAGACCAAAGGTTTTGATTTTTGATTTCAAAACAGGAATTTTTATTCACAAGCACTTTTTTCTGCACAAACAATGTTACACACATACACGGACATACTTTGCTGATTTTCGTTCGCACACGGAAGCATTGACACGCAAAGTTGTTTCCAGAGAAGCGTTGAAACACAAACGTTTTTTCTGTACACGCGCTTTTTCGCTACCTTTTTCACACGGACGCTGTTAGATCCGAAACATTTCCTGCCACACAAACAGCACACAAACAATTTGACACCGAAACCTTTTCACACAGACGGTTTTACCAAGAACGCTTTCGCACACACATTCTTTTGCCAACAAACAACCCTTTTACGCACAAAGACTATTCACTTTTAGAGGCTTTTTTGTGACGGACAGAAATTTATACACATCGATCCTTTCACACACAGACGCGATCACACACAAAACTTGTGCATATTAACGGTTTGGATGGATTTGGGAAAAAATTCGACGAAGGTTCCGAAAGCTTTGGTGCACCGTCAAACAGGTCAGGCTTAATAAAGTTCCAGAAAAGGTTCCGGAGAAGGTCTGGAAGGCCTGGTATAGAGTGGCGCTAACTTCAAGAGCATTTTCTGTCTTTGAAAGCTTCTGAAGCTTCTGTGTGCAAAAGCTTTTGTGTGTGAAATCGTTTGTGTAAAAGTATCTGCCTATGAAAACGTATGGTTCCAAACAGCTTTTGTTTGACAGTGAAATCTTCTTTGTGTTAAAGCCTTTGTGTAACAAAAATATCTTATAAAATGCTAAATTTTTCATGCTTTGAAATAAAGCGTTTTATGTGAAAGCTTGTATGAAATTGGAATCGCCACCCAGGCCTTCTTCGCGAAGACGCAAGGTTATTTGCAAAAAAGTCCGCGCGTGAAAACCCCGTTACTTGTAGAACCTACATATGGAGGATTGTTCACACAGTCAACCATCTGAGATCAAAGAATGAGCATGGACAGTGTGTTTTTCAAACAATATAGACTCACACGGTCAAGGGAAAACAAAACGCCAGGGTCTGGCATGAGTTTGAAGGGTTCAAATTTTTGGCGCCAAGCAGTCAAGATGCACAAAATATTTTTTTTGACACAAGTTTTTATCGAACGTTAGTTCGTGCCAAAAATATGCTGCTCCGCTCCAGTTAAAAGAAATGAAGAGAATTTTCGAGGTGTAACGACTTGATCATTAAAAAAAGATGTTTGAGTGAGAGGACAGAAAAAGGTGAAGATGTAAGTATGTCAGGTGAAAACGATTTGAATATAAATAAAATTGTCAAGGTTTGGTGGTTAGAAGATGTGAACGAGTGAAAGTTTGAGATGACAAAATTTTTGTTTGAAGATTGGAAGAACAAAGAAGATAGTAAGATACGCGAAGAAGAGAAAATGCGTATATGGGAATGTTTGCACATCAGTTGCAAATGAGTTGTGTTTTTTTTTTCTGGGCCCAAAATTTTTTTTCGTGTTTTATGGTAAGATGAAACGACATTTTTTTTGTTTGGTACTGGAATGCCGTGTCGTTTTAAGCGATGTGTGTGATGCCTTTTTTGGTTAGATTTTTACTTTTTCTCATAAGGTTTTCATTTTTGGCACCTTTTGAACATTTACAATGGCCTGAAAATATATCGTTTTCGCGCTCAGCTTTCAAAAACTAAAAAGTGCTTCAAAAAAGTCCTTGGTAACTTTTTCCAAAATTGTGAAATACCTGCCTTTTATCTATTATTCCTGGCACCCCATTCAAATGAACAAAATTACGACGGATATTTCTTAAATACAAAACGTGAAAAGGTCAACATTTTGAAAGTAATTTTCAAACGAAAAAACTTATTCGAAGATGGCCCAAGAATGGATAAATTCTTTTCCTACCGCATATGACACACTATGCCAGTTTTATACGCAGAGGCCGTGTTATAGAGGCATTTTTGTGTGAACAGCACCTTGTCAATGGAACAGTTTTACACTGAGCCCTTTTTGCACACAAACCTTTATGCACAGAAGCATTTGCACACCAAAAAAATTTACCGGCGCTGTTGCAAGCAAACACTTTTGCACACAAATGCTTTGACACACAAATTTTTTACCTCCATAATCTTCTGCCGTACACACATGGGCTTGTCCAGACCAAAGGTTTTGATTTTTGATTTCAAAACAGGAATTTTTATTCACAAGCACTTTTTTCTGCACAAACAATGTTACACACATACACGGACATACTTTGCTGATTTTCGTTCGCACACGGAAGCATTGACACGCAAAGTTGTTTCCAGAGAAGCGTTGACACACAAACGTTTTTTCTGTACACGCGCTTTTTCGCTACCTTTTTCACACAGACGCTGTTAGATCCGAAACATTTCCTGCCACACAAACAGCACACAAACAATTTGACACCGAAACCTTTTCACACAGACGGTTTTACCAAGAACGCTTTCGCACACACATTCTTTTGCCAACAAACAACCCTTTTACGCACAAAGACTATTCACTTTTAGAGGCTTTTTTGTGACGGACAGAAATTTATACACATCGATCCTTTCACACACAGACGCGATCACACACAAAACTTGTGCATATTAACGGTTTGGATGGATTTGGGAAAAAATTCGACGAAGGTTCCGAAAGCTTTGGTGCACCGTCAAACAGGTCAGGCTTAATAAAGTTCCAGAAAAGGTTCCGGAGAAGGTCTGGAAGGCCTGGTATAGAGTGGCGCTAACTTCAAGAGCATTTTCTGTCTTTGAAAGCTTCTGAAGCTTCTGTGTGCAAAAGCTTTTGTGTGTGAAATCGTTTGTGTAAAAGTATCTGCCTATGAAAACGTATGGTTCCAAACAGCTTTTGTTTGACAGTGAAATCTTCTTTGTGTTAAAGCATTTGTGTAACAAAAATATCTTATAAAATGCTAAATTTTTCATGCTTTGAAATAAAGCGTTTTATGTGAAAGCTTGTATGAAATTGGAATCGCCACCCAGGCCTTCTTCGCGAAGACGCAAGGTTATTTGCAAAAAAGTCCGCGCGTGAAAACCCCGTTACTTGTAGAACCTACATATGGAGGATTGTTCACACAGTCAACCATCTGAGATCAAAGAATGAGCATGGACAGTGTGTTTTTCAAACAATATAGACTCACACGGTCAAGGGAAAACAAAACGCCAGGGTCTGGCATGAGTTTGAAGGGTTCAAATTTTTGGCGCCAAGCAGTCAAGATGCACAAAATATTTTTTTTGACACAAGTTTTTATCGAACGTTAGTTCGTGCCAAAAATATGCTGCTCCGCTCCAGTTAAAAGAAATGAAGAGAATTTTCGAGGTGTAACGACTTGATCATTAAAAAAAGATGTTTGAGTGAGAGGACAGAAAAAGGTGAAGATGTAAGTATGTCAGGTGAAAACGATTTGAATATAAATAAAATTGTCAAGGTTTGGTGGTTAGAAGATGTGAACGAGTGGAAGTTTGAGATGACAAAATTTTTGTTTGAAGATTGGAAGAACAAAGAAGATAGTAAGATACGCGAAGAAGAGAAAATGCGTATATGGGAATGTTTGCACATCAGTTGCAAATGAGTTGTGTTTTTTTTTTCTGGGCCCAAAATTTTTTTTCGTGTTTTATGGTAAGATGAAACGACATTTTTTTTGTTTGGTACTGGAATGCCGTGTCGTTTTAAGCGATGTGTGTGATGCCTTTTTTGGTTAGATTTTTACTTTTTCTCATAAGGTTTTCATTTTTGGCACCTTTTGAACATTTACAATGGCCTGAAAATATATCGTTTTCGCGCTCAGCTTTCAAAAACTAAAAAGTGCTTCAAAAAAGTCCTTGGTAACTTTTTCCAAAATTGTGAAATACCTGCCTTTTATCTATTATTCCTGGCACCCCATTCAAATGAACAAAATTACGACGGATATTTCTTAAATACAAAACGTGAAAAGGTCAACATTTTGAAAGTAATTTTCAAACGAAAAAACTTATTCGAAGATGGCCCAAGAATGGATAAATTCTTTTCCTACCGCATATGACACACTATGCCAGTTTTATACGCAGAGGCCGTGTTATAGAGGCATTTTTGTGTGAACAGCACCTTGTCAATGGAACAGTTTTACACTGAGCCCTTTTTGCACACAAACCTTTATGCACAGAAGCATTTGCACACCAAAAAAATTTACCGGCGCTGTTGCAAGCAAACACTTTTGCACACAAATGCTTTGACACACAAATTTTTTACCTCCATAATCTTCTGCCGTACACACATGGGCTTGTCCAGACCAAAGGTTTTGATTTTTGATTTCAAAACAGGAATTTTTATTCACAAGCACTTTTTTCTGCACAAACAATGTTACACACATACACGGACATACTTTGCTGATTTTCGTTCGCACACGGAAGCATTGACACGCAAAGTTGTTTCCAGAGAAGCGTTGACACACAAACGTTTTTTCTGTACACGCGCTTTTTCGCTACCTTTTTCACACAGACGCTGTTAGATCCGAAACATTTCCTGCCACACAAACAGCACACAAACAATTTGACACCGAAACCTTTTCACACAGACGGTTTTACCAAGAACGCTTTCGCACACACATTCTTTTGCCAACAAACAACCCTTTTACGCACAAAGACTATTCACTTTTAGAGGCTTTTTTGTGACGGACAGAAATTTATACACATCGATCCTTTCACACACAGACGCGATCACACACAAAACTTGTGCATATTAACGGTTTGGATGGATTTGGGAAAAATTCGACGAAGGTTCCGAAAGCTTTGGTGCACCGTCAAACAGGTCAGGCTTAATAAAGTTCCAGAAAAGGTTCCGGAGAAGGTCTGGAAGGCCTGGTATAGAGTGGCGCTAACTTCAAGAGCATTTTCTGTCTTTGAAAGCTTCTGAAGCTTCTGTGTGCAAAAGCTTTTGTGTGTGAAATCGTTTGTGTAAAAGTATCTGCCTATGAAAACGTATGGTTCCAAACAGCTTTTGTTTGACAGTGAAATCTTCTTTGTGTTAAAGCATTTGTGTAACAAAAATATCTTATAAAATGCTAAATTTTTCATGCTTTGAAATAAAGCGTTTTATGTGAAAGCTTGTATGAAATTGGAATCGCCACCCAGGCCTTCTTCGCGAAGACGCAAGGTTATTTGCAAAAAAGTCCGCGCGTGAAAACCCCGTTACTTGTAGAACCTACATATGGAGGATTGTTCACACAGTCAACCATCTGAGATCAAAGAATGAGCATGGACAGTGTGTTTTTCAAACAATATAGACTCACACGGTCAAGGGAAAACAAAACGCCAGGGTCTGGCATGAGTTTGAAGGGTTCAAATTTTTGGCGCCAAGCAGTCAAGATGCACAAAATATTTTTTTTGACACAAGTTTTTATCGAACGTTAGTTCGTGCCAAAAATATGCTGCTCCGCTCCAGTTAAAAGAAATGAAGAGAATTTTCGAGGTGTAACGACTTGATCATTAAAAAAAGATGTTTGAGTGAGAGGACAGAAAAAGGTGAAGATGTAAGTATGTCAGGTGAAAACGATTTGAATATAAATAAAATTGTCAAGGTTTGGTGGTTAGAAGATGTGAACGAGTGGAAGTTTGAGATGACAAAATTTTTGTTTGAAGATTGGAAGAACAAAGAAGATAGTAAGATACGCGAAGAAGAGAAAATGCGTATATGGGAATGTTTGCACATCAGTTGCAAATGAGTTGTGTTTTTTTTTTCTGGGCCCAAAATTTTTTTTCGTGTTTTATGGTAAGATGAAACGACATTTTTTTTGTTTGGTACTGGAATGCCGTGTCGTTTTAAGCGATGTGTGTGATGCCTTTTTTGGTTAGATTTTTACTTTTTCTCATAAGGTTTTCATTTTTGGCACCTTTTGAACATTTACAATGGCCTGAAAATATATCGTTTTCGCGCTCAGCTTTCAAAAACTAAAAAGTGCTTCAAAAAAGTCCTTGGTAACTTTTTCCAAAATTGTGAAATACCTGCCTTTTATCTATTATTCCTGGCACCCCATTCAAATGAACAAAATTACGACGGATATTTCTTAAATACAAAACGTGAAAAGGTCAACATTTTGAAAGTAATTTTCAAACGAAAAAACTTATTCGAAGATGGCCCAAGAATGGATAAATTCTTTTCCTACCGCATATGACACACTATGCCAGTTTTATACGCAGAGGCCGTGTTATAGAGGCATTTTTGTGTGAACAGCACCTTGTCAATGGAACAGTTTTACACTGAGCCCTTTTTGCACACAAACCTTTATGCACAGAAGCATTTGCACACCAAAAAAATTTACCGGCGCTGTTGCAAGCAAACACTTTTGCACACAAATGCTTTGACACACAAATTTTTTACCTCCATAATCTTCTGCCGTACACACATGGGCTTGTCCAGACCAAAGGTTTTGATTTTTGATTTCAAAACAGGAATTTTTATTCACAAGCACTTTTTTCTGCACAAACAATGTTACACACATACACGGACATATTTTGCTGATTTTCGTTCGCACACGGAAGCATTGACACGCAAAGTTGTTTCCAGAGAAGCGTTGACACACAAACATTTTTTCTGTACACGCGCTTTTTCGCTACCTTTTTCACACAGATGCTGTTAGATCCGAAACATTTCCTGCCACACAAACAGCACACAAACAATTTGACACCGAAACCTTTTCACACAGACGGTTTTACCAAGAACGCTTTCGCACACACATTCTTTTGCCAACAAACAACCCTTTTACGCACAAAGACTATTCACTTTTAGAGGCTTTTTTGTGACGGACAGAAATTTATACACATCGATCCTTTCACACACAGACGCGATCACACACAAAACTTGTGCATATTAACGGTTTGCCTTCTTCGCGAAGACGCAAGGTTATTTGCAAAAAAGTCCGCGCGTGAAAACCCCGTTACTTGTAGAACCTACATATGGAGGATTGTTCACACAGTCAACCATCTGAGATCAAAGAATGAGCATGGACAGTGTGTTTTTCAAACAATATAGACTCACACGGTCAAGGGAAAACAAAACGCCAGGGTCTGGCATGAGTTTGAAGGGTTCAAATTTTTGGCGCCAAGCAGTCAAGATGCACAAAATATTTTTTTTGACACAAGTTTTTATCGAACGTTAGTTCGTGCCAAAAATATGCTGCTCCGCTCCAGTTAAAAGAAATGAAGAGAATTTTCGAGGTGTAACGACTTGATCATTAAAAAAAGATGTTTGAGTGAGAGGACAGAAAAAGGTGAAGATGTAAGTATGTCAGGTGAAAACGATTTGAATATAAATAAAATTGTCAAGGTTTGGTGGTTAGAAGATGTGAACGAGTGGAAGTTTGAGATGACAAAATTTTTGTTTGAAGATTGGAAGAACAAAGAAGATAGTAAGATACGCGAAGAAGAGAAAATGCGTATATGGGAATGTTTGCACATCAGTTGCAAATGAGTTGTGTTTTTTTTTTCTGGGCCCAAAATTTTTTTTCGTGTTTTATGGTAAGATGAAACGACATTTTTTTTGTTTGGTACTGGAATGCCGTGTCGTTTTAAGCGATGTGTGTGATGCCTTTTTTGGTTAGATTTTTACTTTTTCTCATAAGGTTTTCATTTTTGGCACCTTTTGAACATTTACAATGGCCTGAAAATATATCGTTTTCGCGCTCAGCTTTCAAAAACTAAAAAGTGCTTCAAAAAAGTCCTTGGTAACTTTTTCCAAAATTGTGAAATACCTGCCTTTTATCTATTATTCCTGGCACCCCATTCAAATGAACAAAATTACGACGGATATTTCTTAAATACAAAACGTGAAAAGGTCAACATTTTGAAAGTAATTTTCAAACGAAAAAACTTATTCGAAGA
>CBDDTI010000448.1:0-15171 GCA_965233585.1 bacterium | reverse complement strand
ACAAGATCAAGATGGCTGAATGGAACTCAGAACATCAGGATCAGAAGTTACTTGGTTGTAGTTGAAAATGATATTTCGAATAGGACTTTTGTACTGATAGCAAATAAGAGGAGGGTCAAGATTCTCGAAATACTGAGGGATTTTAGAGGTGACTCTGTGATCCCTGAAAATGTTGGAAATATTAAGCAAGTCCAGGCCTTGATTAACGAACTTAATTTTGATAAACTGTGTTTTAGGAGGAAGTGGAGGTATTCGGGAAAGAGTTTATTAAACGAAAAAGCCATAATCATTTTAAGTTTGAATCAATCTGAATGTCGTAAACTTCTGCGGTCTGCCTCATCCAGGATTGGTTTCAGTCGAGATACCGGAATAGAAGAGAGTGCATGTAAGAGCTCGTGTCGACCGTTATTTTTGGCGATTCGTAGAAGGTCATCCAAGGACCTATTCAGTCTTTGTTTTCTCCTAGAGAGACCATTGCGACGTACACCATGAGATCGACGCTTTCTGCGAACATCTGGTTTCAATGAGAAGACGTTAATATTTGAGCGAACGGATGATATGTTCCCTTGTTGGTAGATCTGATCATTAAGGCCAAGAGGATATGGCGTCTGTAGTCGTTTTATCCAGTTGAGTTCGGCCGAAAGTCTGCGTTTTTTCATGTCATTTTTTGAATCACCAGGTTGTTTAGAAAGAATTTCAACTGGAGTTATAGTAACATTTTCTATGGAATGATTATATTTAATGAAGTGGTCATATAAGAAGTTCTTGTATTTGCGTCTAGAATTGTTTCGGATTTTAAACGAATGACTGCGGAAGCGACCTTTCAGGCTTTGAGATGTTTCGCCGACGTACTGAGCACCACAACCCCTGGCTTCTCATGTAATAACATATACCAAATTTGAACTATTTCAATCAACGTCTTTGTCGATTAGGATGCCGTATCTTTTGCCATTGATAGAGGATGTTATAGTTGACTTGCATGAGATATGGTGGCATGTTAAACATAGACAAAAAGGAGGAGATCTGACCCAGTCCTATGACAAAAGCCCCTATACCAACAGAAATGTCAAAGGGGCAAAGTGACAACACAAACAACGCCACAAAAAAGTTCGATTAAACAGCAATTGCGGACCGACTTAGGACGGTCAGTTGGAGTAACTACAGCCACCCAACTGGTGTGGTTAACCGGTTTACGGGCCCACCTTCCCACTCCCCGCAACAGCCGTGTAATCAAAAGGACACACATTTAAAAATTTGTAAATAAACCTCCTTATATAGACAACAAACCAACAGCCACACCAAGCGGAGAGGTCATAAAAATCAATACACACACAGCATAGTTAATAAATATTATATATCAAAAATATATTTAGCGACATCCAAATAGGGCCGGCTGTGCTCCGCCCGGCTGAAAGCGAGCTCAGGTCTGATGGCTGAAGGAGTCCCGACTAACAATCAGAGGGGACAAAGATCAGGACCCTGTCGCCTCTGAGGAGGTTTGGACAAGGCCCGTCATATAGTCCCCACCGCCTTGTTAGTCAGAGTGCAATGCTTTAGGAACGGTTCGTACAAGGCTGTAGAAGGGCCAAGCACAAGACCTATAGTCCTCTCGATGATCACTGGGTCATACTGTCGTCGTCGAAGGCGTTTGACTATTTTCGAACCCGACAAGATGAAATTAGGTGTGTCTTTGACCCTCCTTAGTTTGTAAACTAGATCACCGTAGAAGACCGGGTGAGAGATTCCTTTTGACAAATATTCTTGGAACGAAATATCACCAAATTTCGACAGAAGTTCAGAGTATGATCTAAAGAACTTTCCAAATGTTTTTCGAAGCTTGTGATATCTATAACCCTGTGTCAGCAGTTTTGAAGTAATTTGGAGATTTTTAGAATGGAAATCCAAAACGCTAGTACAACACCTAGCAAATCTAACTAACTGCGAAATGTAAATACCGTACGATGGGAGTCTAGGGACGTCACCACTCAACCATGGGAAATTAACGATAGGAAATCCGAAGTCATCGCGTTTGTCGTAAACGCTGGTATGAATGTCACTACCAATAACTTTTATATTTAAATCTAAGAAAGAAGTTTCTTTGTCTGAAGTATTTGCTTTATTCAACTGAAGTTCAGCTGGATATATATCAGGAATATGTTTCTCAAATTCAGGGTTATCGATGGTGAAAATATCGTCAAGATATCGAGAGGTATCGTTGAACATATCTATGAGGTCAAAACGTTTCGACTTTTGAAGGTCAGACATAAAGTCCCTCTCGTAACAATATAAAAATAAATCTGCTATAAGTGGAGCACAATTGGTGCCCATAGGAATCCCCACTATTTGTTGATATACCATGCCATCAAATTGCACATATATGTTTTCCATGAGGAAAGTAAAAGCTTCACATAACTCCGCGCAAGACCAACATTTATATGAGTCATATTTCTTGTTGCTAAAAAACCCTGCCTTATCTGAAGTACAGAGGTACGTTTTTGACTCTCTGTTGAAACACCAGTTGACAAGAGACAACACTTTTGCTTTGATAAGATCATGTGGCAATGAGGTGTATAAAGTAGAAAAGTCGAAAGAAGATACCTGAGAACCCCGAAAGTTACGCAGTCGCAACTTTTCGATGACCTCGGAAGAGTTTTTAATGGACCAAAAATAATTGACATTACTATTGCTAAAAGCAGTTTCACTGTACTTTATAACATGATCTTTGACAGCTGTCAGAGCAGATGTAATATGCTTCGAAAGAATGGTAGTAGAGCAGTGACTTGAATTTGATATAAAACGTGATTTATAAGGACGTTTGTGTAATTTTGGTAACCAATAAAATGTAGGCAGTTCACATTTATCAATTTTGACATCTATTTTGGTGAGAGTATTGATATGATGCACAAGAAGTTGGTCTTTCGTCAACTGAGCAGGTGCGTATGTACTCGTAGAATTTAATTCACCCTTCAAAACCTCTACGTAGTGTCTTTTTCAAATAATGATCACGTTATTCGCTGCTTTATCGGCAGGAGCAAAGACATATTTACGGTGTAATTTTTCCATTTTCTTTTTCAATGACTTCACAGAACGACTGGATGGCTGTTTGAACAAATGTGGGTGTTTAGTAAAATTGTCTATTCTTATGTCAATAATGCGTAAAAACTCATTTTTCCAGTCGTTAAGGGCATGCACTCCGACGCCTTCCTTTTTGGACCAACGTTTACAATACGTCTGAAGTGCATCCTCGACAATATCCCGGCACTTAGTAAAATCAACCCTGGATGGAAGTCTGTATTTAGGCCCTTTCTTAAAGAGAGACCGTAATCCTTTATCAGGAATACAAGTAAGGTCACCGGTGACAACATGTCCAGCAGGTGGATACAGAAACGGTGAGTCCGCACAAGATCATGATGGCTGAATGGAACTCAGAACATCAGGATCAGAAGTTACTTGGTTGTAGTTGAAAATGATATTTCGAATAGGACTTTTGTACTGATAGCAAATAAGAGGAGGGTCAAGATTCTCGAAATACTGAGGGATTTTAGAGGTGACTCTGTGATCCCTGAAAATGTTGGAAATATTAAGCAAGTCCAAGCCTTGATTAACGAACTTAATTTTGATAAACTGTGTTTTAGGAGGAAGTGGAGGTATGCGGGGAAAGAGTTTATTAAACGAAAAGGCCATAATCATTTTAAGTTTGAATCAATCTGAATGTCGTAAACTTCTGCGGTCTGCCTCATCCAGGATTGGTTTCAGTCGAGATACCGGAATAGAAGAGAGTGCATGTAAGAGCTCGTGTCGACCGTTATTTTTGGCGATTCGTAGAAGGTCATCCAAGGACCTATTCAGTCTTTGTTTTCTCCTAGAGAGACCATTGCGACGTACACCATGAGATCGACGCTTTCTGCGAACATCTGGTTTCAATGAGAAGACGTTAATGTGTGAGCGAACGGATGATATGTTCCCTTGTTGGTAGATCTGATCATTAAGGCCAAGAGGATATGGCGTCTGTAGTCGTTTTATCCAGTTGAGTTCGGCCGAAAGTCTGCGTTTTTTCATGTCATTTTTCGAATCACCAGGTTTTTTAGAAAGAATTTCAACTGGAGTTATAGTAACATTTTCTATGGAATGATTATATTTAATGAAGTGGTCATATAAGAAGTTCTTGTATTTGCGTCTAGAATTGTTTCGGATTTTAAACGAATGACTGCGGAAGCGACCTTTCAGGCTTTGAGATGTTTCGCCGACGTACTGAGCACCACAACCCCTGGCTTCTCATGTAATAACATATATCAAATTTGAACTATTTCAGAGCATCGACGTCTTTGTCGATTTGGATGCCGTATCTTTTGCCATTGATAGAGGATGTTATAGTTGACTTGCATGAGATATGGTGGCATGTTAAACATCTCCTAGCATTGCACGTGGATATCTTAGAAAAGCCTTCTGTTAATACGATTAGTGAGACGAAAGGACTTTGCAGTCCGACCCGAGTTAGAAACTGACTGAGATTTGGAATTTCCCGAGAACCAAAGTGAAGGGGAGAAAGTGCAACTTTAGTGGTAGTAAACAGTTTTATGACAAAAGCCCCTATACCAACAGAAATGTCAAAGGGGCAAAGTGACAACACAAACAACGCCACAAAAAAGTTCGATTAAACAGCAATTGCGGACCGACTTAGGACGGTCAGTTGGAGTAACTACAGCCACCCAACTGGTGTGGTTAACCGGTTTACGGGCCCACCTTCCCACTCCCCGCAACAGCCGTGTAATCAAAAGGACACACATTTAAAAATTTGTAAATAAACCTCCTTATATAGACAACAAACCAACAGCCACACCAAACGGAGAGGTCATAAAAATCAATACACACACAGCATAGTTAATAAATATTATATATCAAAAATATATTTAGCGACATCCAAATAGGGCCGGCTGTGCTCCGCCCGGCTGAAAGCGAGCTCAGGTCTGATGGCTGAAGGAGTCCCGACTAACAATCAGAGGGGACAAAGATCAGGACCCTGTCGCCTCTGAGGAGGTTTGGACAAGGCCCGTCATATAGTCCCCACCGCCTTGTTAGTCAGAGTGCAATGCTTTAGGAACGGTTCGTACAAGGCTGTAGAAGGGCCAAGCACAAGACCTATAGTCCTCTCGATGATCACTGGGTCATACTGTCGTCGTCGAAGGCGTTTGACTATTTTCGAACCCGACAAGATGAAATTAGGTGTGTCTTTGACCCTCCTTAGTTTGTAAACTAGATCACCGTAGAAGACCGGGTGAGAGATTCCTTTTGACAAATATTCTTGGAACGAAATATCACCAAATTTCGACAGAAGTTCAGAGTATGATCTAAAGAACTTTCCAAATGTTTTTCGAAGCTTGTGATATCTATAACCCTGTGTCAGCAGTTTTGAAGTAATTTGGAGATTTTTAGAATGGAAATCCAAAACGCTAGTACAACACCTAGCAAATCTAACTAACTGCGAAATGTAAATACCGTACGATGGGAGTCTAGGGACGTCACCACTCAACCATGGGAAATTAACGATAGGAAATCCGAAGTCATCGCGTTTGTCGTAAACGCTGGTATGAATGTCACTACCAATAACTTTTATATTTAAATCTAAGAAAGAAGTTTCTTTGTCTGAAGTATTTGCTTTATTCAACTGAAGTTCAGCTGGATATATATCAGGAATATGTTTCTCAAATTCAGGGTTATCGATGGTGAAAATATCGTCAAGATATCGAGAGGTATCGTTGAACATATCTATGAGGTCAAAACGTTTCGACTTTTGAAGGTCAGACATAAAGTCCCTCTCGTAACAATATAAAAATAAATCTGCTATAAGTGGAGCACAATTGGTGCCCATAGGAATCCCCACTATTTGTTGATATACCATGCCATCAAATTGCACATATATGTTTTCCATGAGGAAAGTAAAAGCTTCACATAACTCCGCGCAAGACCAACATTTATATGAGTCATATTTCTTGTTGCTAAAAAACCCTGCCTTATCTGAAGTACAGAGGTACGTTTTTGACTCTCTGTTGAAACACCAGTTGACAAGAGACAACACTTTTGCTTTGATAAGATCATGTGGCAATGAGGTGTATAAAGTAGAAAAGTCGAAAGAAGATACCTGAGAACCCCGAAAGTTACGCAGTCGCAACTTTTCGATGACCTCGGAAGAGTTTTTAATGGACCAAAAATAATTGACATTACTATTGCTAAAAGCAGTTTCACTGTACTTTATAACATGATCTTTGACAGCTGTCAGAGCAGATGTAATATGCTTCGAAAGAATGGTAGTAGAGCAGTGACTTGAATTTGATATAAAACGTGATTTATAAGGACGTTTGTGTAATTTTGGTAACCAATAAAATGTAGGCAGTTCACATTTATCAATTTTGACATCTATTTTGGTGAGAGAATTGATATGATGCACAAGAAGTTGGTCTTTCGTCAACTGAGCAGGTGCGTATGTACTCGTAGAATTTAATTCACCCTTCAAAACCTCTACGTAGTGTCTTTTTCAAATAATGATCACGTTATTCGCTGCTTTATCGGCAGGAGCAAAGACATATTTACGGTGTAATTTTTCCATTTTCTTTTTCAATGACTTCACAGAACGACTGGATGGCTGTTTGAACAAATGTGGGTGTTTAGTAAAATTGTCTATTCTTATGTCAATAATGCGTAAAAACTCATTTTTCCAGTCGTTAAGGGCATGCACTCCGACGCCTTCCTTTTTGGACCAGCGTTTACAATACGTCTGAAGTGCATCCTCGACAATATCCCGGCACTTAGTAAAATCAACCCTGGATGGAAGTCTGTATTTAGGCCCTTTCTTAAAGAGAGACCGTAATCCTTTATCAGGAATACAAGTAAGGTCACCGGTGACAACATGTCCAGCAGGTGGATACAGAAACGGTGAGTCCGCACAAGATCATGATGGCTGAATGGAACTCAGAACATCAGGATCAGAAGTTACTTGGTTGTAGTTGAAAATGATATTTCGAATAGGACTTTTGTACTGATAGCAAATAAGAGGAGGGTCAAGATTCTCGAAATACTGAGGGATTTTAGAGGTGACTCTGTGATCCCTGAAAATGTTGGAAATATTAAGCAAGTCCAGGCCTTGATTAACGAACTTAATTTTGATAAACTGTGTTTTAGGAGGAAGTGGAGGTATGCGGGGAAAGAGTTTATTAAACGAAAAGGCCATAATCATTTTAAGTTTGAATCAATCTGAATGTCGTAAACTTCTGCGGTCTGCCTCATCCAGGATTGGTTTCAGTCGAGATACCGGAATAGAAGAGAGTGCATGTAAGAGCTCGTGTCGACCGTTATTTTTGGCGATTCGTAGAAGGTCATCCAAGGACCTATTCAGTCTTTGTTTTCTCCTAGAGAGACCATTGCGACGTACACCATGAGATCGACGCTTTCTGCGAACATCTGGTTTCAATGAGAAGACGTTAATGTGTGAGCGAACGGATGATATGTTCCCTTGTTGGTAGATCTGATCATTAAGGCCAAGAGGATATGGCGTCTGTAGTCGTTTTATCCAGTTGAGTTCGGCCGAAAGTCTGCGTTTTTTCATGTCATTTTTTGAATCACCAGGTTTTTTAGAAAGAATTTCAACTGGAGTTATAGTAACATTTTCTATGGAATGATTATATTTAATGAAGTGGTCATATAAGAAGTTCTTGTATTTGCGTCTAGAATTGTTTCGGATTTTAAACGAATGACTGCGGAAGCGACCTTTCAGGCTTTGAGATGTTTCGCCGACGTACTGAGCACCACAACCCCTGGCTTCTCATGTAATAACGTATATCAAATTTGAACTATTTCAATCAACGTCTTTGTCGATTTGGATGCCGTATCTTTTGCCATTGATAGAGGATGTTATAGTTGACTTGCATGAGATATGGTGGCATGTTAAACATCTCCTAGCATTGCACGTGGATATCTTAGAAAACCTTCTGTTAATACGATTAGTGAGACGAAAGGACTTTGCAGTCCGACCCGAGTTAGAAACTGACTGAGATTTGGAATTTGGAGAACCAAAGTGAAGGGGAGAAAGTGCAACTTTAGTGGTAGTAAACAGTTTTTTACAAGAAACGCCAGGAAGATGAAGTGAAGATACAGAAGGTAATCTAAGAGGAGTGAGTAAAACTCGAGGTGATCTATTTTTGCAATTCAGTAAATTTGTAGCCATATTGGGGTTCGGGTAATTGTGGGGAAAAGATTCCGTAGTATAAAGGAATCTATCACTAAAGACAAAAAGGAGGAGATCTGACCCAGTCCTATGACAAAAGCCCCTATACCAACAGAAATGTCAAAGGGGCAAAGTGACAACACAAACAACGCCACAAAAAAGTTCGATTAAACAGCAATTGCGGACCGACTTAGGACGGTCAGTTGGAGTAACTACAGCCACCCAACTGGTGTGGTTAACCGGTTTACGGGCCCACCTTCCCACTCCCCGCAACAGCCGTGTAATCAAAAGGACACACATTTAAAAATTTGTAAATAAACCTCCTTATATAGACAACAAACCAACAGCCACACCAAGCGGAGAGGTCATAAAAATCAATACACACACAGCATAGTTAATAAATATTATATATCAAAAATATATTTAGCGACATCCAAATAGGGCCGGCTGTGCTCCGCCCGGCTGAAAGCGAGCTCAGGTCTGATGGCTGAAGGAGTCCCGACTAACAATCAGAGGGGACAAAGATCAGGACCCTGTCGCCTCTGAGGAGGTTTGGACAAGGCCCGTCATATAGTCCCCACCGCCTTGTTAGTCAGAGTGCAATGCTTTAGGAACGGTTCGTACAAGGCTGTAGAAGGGCCAAGCACAAGACCTATAGTCCTCTCGATGATCACTGGGTCATACTGTCGTCGTCGAAGGCGTTTGACTATTTTCGAACCCGACAAGATGAAATTAGGTGTGTCTTTGACCCTCCTTAGTTTGTAAACTAGATCACCGTAGAAGACCGGGTGAGAGATTCCTTTTGACAAATATTCTTGGAACGAAATATCACCAAATTTCGACAGAAGTTCAGAGTATGATCTAAAGAACTTTCCAAATGTTTTTCGAAGCTTGTGATATCTATAACCCTGTGTCAGCAGTTTTGAAGTAATTTGGAGATTTTTAGAATGGAAATCCAAAACGCTAGTACAACACCTAGCAAATCTAACTAACTGCGAAATGTAAATACCGTACGATGGGAGTCTAGGGACGTCACCACTCAACCATGGGAAATTAACGATAGGAAATCCGAAGTCATCGCGTTTGTCGTAAACGCTGGTATGAATGTCACTACCAATAACTTTTATATTTAAATCTAAGAAAGAAGTTTCTTTGTCTGAAGTATTTGCTTTATTCAACTGAAGTTCAGCTGGATATATATCAGGAATATGTTTCTCAAATTCAGGGTTATCGATGGTGAAAATATCGTCAAGATATCGAGAGGTATCGTTGAACATATCTATGAGGTCAAAACGTTTCGACTTTTGAAGGTCAGACATAAAGTCCCTCTCGTAACAATATAAAAATAAATCTGCTATAAGTGGAGCACAATTGGTGCCCATAGGAATCCCCACTATTTGTTGATATACCATGCCATCAAATTGCACATATATGTTTTCCATGAGGAAAGTAAAAGCTTCACATAACTCCGCGCAAGACCAACATTTATATGAGTCATATTTCTTGTTGCTAAAAAACCCTGCCTTATCTGAAGTACAGAGGTACGTTTTTGACTCTCTGTTGAAACACCAGTTGACAAGAGACAACACTTTTGCTTTGATAAGATCATGTGGCAATGAGGTGTATAAAGTAGAAAAGTCGAAAGAAGATACCTGAGAACCCCGAAAGTTACGCAGTCGCAACTTTTCGATGACCTCGGAAGAGTTTTTAATGGACCAAAAATAATTGACATTACTATTGCTAAAAGCAGTTTCACTGTACTTTATAACATGATCTTTGACAGCTGTCAGAGCAGATGTAATATGCTTCGAAAGAATGGTAGTAGAGCAGTGACTTGAATTTGATATAAAACGTGATTTATAAGGACGTTTGTGTAATTTTGGTAACCAATAAAATGTAGGCAGTTCACATTTATCAATTTTGACATCTATTTTGGTGAGAGAATTGATATGATGCACAAGAAGTTGGTCTTTCGTCAACTGAGCAGGTGCGTATGTACTCGTAGAATTTAATTCACCCTTCAAAACCTCTACGTAGTGTCTTTTTCAAATAATGATCACGTTATTCGCTGCTTTATCGGCAGGAGCAAAGACATATTTACGGTGTAATTTTTCCATTTTCTTTTTCAATGACTTCACAGAACGACTGGATGGCTGTTTGAACAAATGTGGGTGTTTAGTAAAATTGTCTATTCTTATGTCAATAATGCGTAAAAACTCATTTTTCCAGTCGTTAAGGGCATGCACTCCGACGCCTTCCTTTTTGGACCAGCGTTTACAATACGTCTGAAGTGCATCCTCGACAATATCCCGGCACTTAGTAAAATCAACCCTGGATGGAAGTCTGTATTTAGGCCCTTTCTTAAAGAGAGACCGTAATCCTTTATCAGGAATACAAGTAAGGTCACCGGTGACAACATGTCCAGCAGGTGGATACAGAAACGGTGAGTCCGCACAAGATCATGATGGCTGAATGGAACTCAGAACATCAGGATCAGAAGTTACTTGGTTGTAGTTGAAAATGATATTTCGAATAGGACTTTTGTACTGATAGCAAATAAGAGGAGGGTCAAGATTCTCGAAATACTGAGGGATTTTAGAGGTGACTCTGTGATCCCTGAAAATGTTGGAAATATTAAGCAAGTCCAGGCCTTGATTAACGAACTTAATTTTGATAAACTGTGTTTTAGGAGGAAGTGGAGGTATGCGGGGAAAGAGTTTATTAAACGAAAAGGCCATAATCATTTTAAGTTTGAATCAATCTGAATGTCGTAAACTTCTGCGGTCTGCCTCATCCAGGATTGGTTTCAGTCGAGATACCGGAATAGAAGAGAGTGCATGTAAGAGCTCGTGTCGACCGTTATTTTTGGCGATTCGTAGAAGGTCATCCAAGGACCTATTCAGTCTTTGTTTTCTCCTAGAGAGACCATTGCGACGTACACCATGAGATCGACGCTTTCTGCGAACATCTGGTTTCAATGAGAAGACGTTAATGTGTGAGCGAACGGATGATATGTTCCCTTGTTGGTAGATCTGATCATTAAGGCCAAGAGGATATGGCGTCTGTAGTCGTTTTATCCAGTTGAGTTCGGCCGAAAGTCTGCGTTTTTTCATGTCATTTTTCGAATCACCAGGTTTTTTAGAAAGAATTTCAACTGGAGTTATAGTAACATTTTCTATGGAATGATTATATTTAATGAAGTGGTCATATAAGAAGTTCTTGTATTTGCGTCTAGAATTGTTTCGGATTTTAAACGAATGACTGCGGAAGCGACCTTTCAGGCTTTGAGATGTTTCGCCGACGTACTGAGCACCACAACCCCTGGCTTCTCATGTAATAACGTATATCAAATTTGAACTATTTCAATCAACGTCTTTGTCGATTTGGATGCCGTATCTTTTGCCATTGATAGAGGATGTTATAGTTGACTTGCATGAGATATGGTGGCATGTTAAACATCTCCTAGCATTGCACGTGGATATCTTAGAAAACCTTCTGTTAATACGATTAGTGAGACGAAAGGACTTTGCAGTCCGACCCGAGTTAGAAACTGACTGAGATTTGGAATTTGGAGAACCAAAGTGAAGGGGAGAAAGTGCAACTTTAGTGGTAGTAAACAGTTTTTTACAAGAAACGCCAGGAAGATGAAGTGAAGATACAGAAGGTAATCTAAGAGGAGTGAGTAAAACTCGAGGTGATCTATTTTTGCAATTCAGTAAATTTGTAGCCATATTGGGGTTCGGGTAATTGTGGGGAAAAGATTCCGTAGTATAAAGGAATCTATCACACAACTAAGTCAGAACTCGAATGAGATGAATAATGACACTTTAAACACCCGGACGCGGGGAACCTTGTTACAACGCTCCACACTGCAGCCGGGAATAAGTGTAGATATAAAGACAAAAAGGAGGAGATCTGACCCAGTCCTATGACAAAAGCCCCTATACCAACAGAAATGTCAAAGGGGCAAAGTGACAACACAAACAACGCCACAAAAAAGTTCGATTAAACAGCAATTGCGGACCGACTTAGGACGGTCAGTTGGAGTAACTACAGCCACCCAACTGGTGTGGTTAACCGGTTTACGGGCCCACCTTCCCACTCCCCGCAACAGCCGTGTAATCAAAAGGACACACATTTAAAAATTTGTAAATAAACCTCCTTATATAGACAACAAACCAACAGCCACACCAAGCGGAGAGGTCATAAAAATCAATACACACACAGCATAGTTAATAAATATTATATATCAAAAATATATTTAGCGACATCCAAATAGGGCCGGCTGTGCTCCGCCCGGCTGAAAGCGAGCTCAGGTCTGATGGCTGAAGGAGTCCCGACTAACAATCAGAGGGGACAAAGATCAGGACCCTGTCGCCTCTGAGGAGGTTTGGACAAGGCCCGTCATATAGTCCCCACCGCCTTGTTAGTCAGAGTGCAATGCTTTAGGAACGGTTCGTACAAGGCTGTAGAAGGGCCAAGCACAAGACCTATAGTCCTCTCGATGATCACTGGGTCATACTGTCGTCGTCGAAGGCGTTTGACTATTTTCGAACCCGACAAGATGAAATTAGGTGTGTCTTTGACCCTCCTTAGTTTGTAAACTAGATCACCGTAGAAGACCGGGTGAGAGATTCCTTTTGACAAATATTCTTGGAACGAAATATCACCAAATTTCGACAGAAGTTCAGAGTATGATCTAAAGAACTTTCCAAATGTTTTTCGAAGCTTGTGATATCTATAACCCTGTGTCAGCAGTTTTGAAGTAATTTGGAGATTTTTAGAATGGAAATCCAAAACGCTAGTACAACACCTAGCAAATCTAACTAACTGCGAAATGTAAATACCGTACGATGGGAGTCTAGGGACGTCACCACTCAACCATGGGAAATTAACGATAGGAAATCCGAAGTCATCGCGTTTGTCGTAAACGCTGGTATGAATGTCACTACCAATAACTTTTATATTTAAATCTAAGAAAGAAGTTTCTTTGTCTGAAGTATTTGCTTTATTCAACTGAAGTTCAGCTGGATATATATCAGGAATATGTTTCTCAAATTCAGGGTTATCGATGGTGA
This sequence comes from bacterium, assembly GCA_965233585.1. Classification (GTDB taxonomy): domain Bacteria; phylum SAR324; class SAR324; order SAR324; family NAC60-12; genus CBDDTI01. Next base: position 1,875 of record CBDDTI010000448.1, on the reverse strand, counting down.
AAATATCGTCAAGATATCGAGAGGTATCGTTGAACATATCTATGAGGTCAAAACGTTTCGACTTTTGAAGGTCAGACATAAAGTCCCTCTCGTAACAATATAAAAATAAATCTGCTATAAGTGGAGCACAATTGGTGCCCATAGGAATCCCCACTATTTGTTGATATACCATGCCATCAAATTGCACATATATGTTTTCCATGAGGAAAGTAAAAGCTTCACATAACTCCGCGCAAGACCAACATTTATACGAGTCATATTTCTTGTTGCTAAAAAACCCTGCCTTATCTGAAGTACAGAGGTACGTTTTTGACTCTCTGTTGAAACACCAGTTGACAAGAGACAACACTTTTGCTTTGATAAGATCATGTGGCAATGAGGTGTATAAAGTAGAAAAGTCGAAAGAAGATACCTGAGAACCCCGAAAGTTACGCAGTCGCAACTTTTCGATGACCTCGGAAGAGTTTTTAATGGACCAAAAATAATTGACATTACTATTGCTAAAAGCAGTTTCACTGTACTTTATAACATGATCTTTGACAGCTGTCAGAGCAGATGTAATATGCTTCGAAAGAATGGTAGTAGAGCAGTGACTTGAATTTGATATAAAACGTGATTTATAAGGACGTTTGTGTAATTTTGGCAACCAATAAAATGTAGGCAGTTCACATTTATCAATTTTGACATCTATTTTCGTGAGAGTATTGATATGATGCACAAGAAGTTGGTCTTTCGTCAACTGAGCAGGTGCGTATGTACTCGTAGAATTTAATTCACCCTTCAAAACCTCTACGTAGTGTCTTTTTCAAATAATGATCACGTTATTCGCTGCTTTATCGGCAGGAGCAAAGACATATTTACGGTGTAATTTCTCCATTTTCTTTTTCAATGACTTCACTGAACGACTGGATGGCTGTTTGAACAAATGTGGGTGTTTAGTAAAATTGTCTATTCTTATGTCAATAATGCGTAAAAATTCATTTTTCCAGTCGTTAAGGGCATGCACTCCGACGCCTTCCTTTTTGGACCAACGTTTACAATACGTCTGAAGTGCATCCTCGACAATATCCCGGCACTTAGTAAAATCAATCCTGGATGGAAGTCTGTATTTAGGCCCTTTCTTAAAGAGAGACCGTAATCCTTTATCAGGAATACAAGTAAGGTCACCGGTGACAACATGTCCAGCAGGTGGATACAGAAACGGTGAGTCCGCACAAGATCATGATGGCTGAATGGAACTCAGAACATCAGGATCAGAAGTTACTTGGTTGTAGTTGAAAATGATATTTCGAATAGGACTTTTGTACTGATAGCAAATAAGAGGAGGGTCAAGATTCTCGAAATACTGAGGGATTTTAGAGGTGACTCTGTGATCCCTGAAACTGTTGGAAATATTAAGCAAGTCCAAGCCGTGATTAACGAACTTAATTTTGATAAACTGTGTTTAAGGAGGAAGTGGAGGTATGCGGGGAAAGAGTTTATTAAACGAAAAAGCCATAATCATTTTAAGTTTGAATCAATCTGAATGTCGTAAACTTCTGCGGTCTGCCTCATCCAGGATTGGTTTCATTCGAGATACCGGAATAGAAGAGAGTGCATGTAAGAGCTCGTGTCGACCGTTATTTTTGGCGATTCGTAGAAGGTCATCCAAGGACCTATTCAGTCTTTGTTTTCTCCTAGAGAGACCATTGCGACGTACACCATGAGATCGACGCTTTCTGCGAACATCTGGTTTCAATGAGAAGACGTTAATATTTGAGCGAACGGATGATATGTTCCCTTGTTGGTAGATCTGATCATTAAGGCCAAGAGGATATGGCGTCTGTAGTCGTTTTATCCAGTTGAGTTCGGCCGAAAGTCTGCGTTTTTTCATGT
>CBDDTI010000447.1:0-12110 GCA_965233585.1 bacterium | reverse complement strand
ACCTAAGTAGGGAAGTAGGATAATGATATCTTTCTTAGGAACAGTAGACACGGGGTTGCTATGCTGATGTCTGTTTTTGTTCAAAACATCGTTGATATGATAGTTGATTATGCCTTGTGGGTAGCCGTTCTGAAGAAGGAGTTTTCGAAGATCATGGAGGGAAGATTGTAGCAAGGAGCCAGATGAACAAAGACGGTTATAGCGATAAGTTAGGGAGCGGATGAGGTTTATTTTGTACTTTCGTGGAGTGAAGGAATCCCATTTAGTGTAGAGGCCTGTGAAAGTTTTCTTTCGGTAGATGGATGTCATGAAAGTGCTGTTTTGATTACGTGTGATAAGAATGTCCAAAAACGGAATTGCATTGTTCTGTTCAAATTCAATGGTAAATTTAATATTGCTGACCTCGTCAAGATCACTGGACACAACATCAAGTGGGATCATTTTGATATTTTAGCGAAGGGCAAAACAGACCATCATTGTAAAATAAAAGAGACCTTATATATTCAAGAACTTGAGCCAGCTTTCAATGTCAACGTCGGAAGTGAAAAGCTGATGCTTTATTAATCTGTTCTGTTTTATTTTACTGTTAAGTACAAGGTATTTGCTTAATCTAGGTTCCAGTCCCCTCACCTTTGTAATATATATATAAATAGCTGTTTTAAATTTCAACGGTTACTTTTGAAAATGTATGTAGAGTACATACGAAACGTCAAGTCATAATCAAAATGTGCAAGTTCAATATGTTAATCACTGCTGTTTGTGTCTTATTTTTAATCATGTCAAGTTCGCGCGCTTTGTGCTGCTTGGCGTTAGCGAAGAAGCAAAAAAAAATTACTTCAATTTTTTCCGTTCAATGTATAATAAAACAATTATTAGGTTCGGTTTCTGTGATATTCAGAATAATCGAGGTCTCGGTAAGGGTTATCAGCCTCAGCCTACGGCTTCGGCTGATAACCCCTACCTCGACCTCGATTATTCTGGATATCACAAAAACCTCATCCAATAATTGTTTATAAGTTAGCTACCATTATGTCTATAAGAACCTTGATTCAAGCAATAAAGTAGACTCAGTTGATTATACAGCAGCCAAGTGTCCTACACTCCGTGTGTGAGCTCGTGATAAACCCAGCCGGTTCCCCCAAGCATCAAAACAGTTGGACACTAATAGACCCTCTGTCGTAACTCAATCACACATGCAAAGTCTTTCCATCCCTGGCCACAGCTGCCAAAGAACACTCATGTTCACTGGTAGAATAGGCCATTTCCGAGTTGTCTTTGTTGTCTAAGTGCGAAACCATTCTTATGAAAATGACTTTGATTTGCATGAAAATGAAACTGCATGCAGAACTCATTTTCATATGAAAGGTCTCGCACTTAGACTCGTTTTGAGACCGAGGCACAAGTGAACTCGGAAATGGCCTATTAGAAACGCATATTATTCGTAACCTATTTATACATAACACTTTGTTCATGCTCAGTTGAAAGAAGGTATGGGAAATAATATTGCTCAGCGGTCTAAGCTAAGCTGGAAAAGCTTGGCTTAGGGTACGTACGGCTGTGTTTTGACCCACACGAAATTTGGTCAGGGTGGGTGGGTGGGTGGGCCGATCCTTCCTTCACTGCTTCGCTGACTGATACTAAGCACGAGAAGAGTGTTATTCTGCTTGGATCAGTTTTCATAGTCTTATAACACCCTCGTGCACACACCTGCATGCACTGAATAGCCTGTGATGAGTGAATTTCACGTATTTCACTTTGTTGTTGTTGTTCTTGTTGTTTCGCATATAATTATGAGTGTCATGAATAGTAATCTATTACATAACACTATTCATGCTCAGTTGAAATTAGGTGTGGGAATAATATTGCTCAGCACCGTCCAAGCCATACTGTTCATCTTTAATTTCACAAGCCATGACAAGCTCTACACTTCACTTCTTACTCACAACAAACGTCAATTTCATCAATAAATCCCCCCAAACCTTGCAATTCCCAAACCTACCCAAAACTATAAAAAAAAGGAAAATAGTATGTGTGGAGGTTAAAAAATGACTATAATCTTGCTTATCAGTCTGGAAAGGCACAAAGGAAGCGCTTCAGTTCATTCCGATCTGTCCACGTATTGTTAACACTCATTAGTTCGCTAGAGGCCAATTTAGCAGAGGCCCCAGAAAGATTTGGCACTTTCACCAGTTGTAGGTAATGCAAAGCCATGTGCCTACGGTTCCATCCAACGTGATTCATTATTTCTGTCAATTCTACACCTGAAAGAGCCAAGGTTATCGCACATCCTGATCTAAACCCATGCAATGTTTCACCGTCATCCTGACTCATCCCTCTTAGATATAATTTAAATCGGGCCACTGCCGTCGTCGAAGTAAAGGGGGCATCTAAAATGCCACCGCTAGCGTTGTTGGGCGAAATAGATAATTAACCACGGGTAAGGTCAACCTGCATTCTTCGAGCAACATCGACATAATGTTCAATACCTCTAATGGGAGCAAATGACTGATTGTGGATTCCTTCTCATTTCAAAAAACATTTTGGTCGCCATCCCTTATGAAGGTCTTTCCCCAAATATGATTAAATAGAATGCCATCATCATTAGGAAAACGTAAAATTTCAGCTACTTTAACTTGGCCCAAGTCACCAGGCCGATCACCGGTAAAGAAAACGGTTTTGACGTAGGCCTGGTCGCGAGCAATAACCAAACTTTGAAACGGCAAAACGGATTGCGCCAAGCGCCTTTTTAGCAAAAGGGAAAGCTGGGAAAGTTTGTCAACAAAGAAAGGCGTAGCCTGCTTAGGGGTTACCCTTGTCTTTAGTTTCTCGGCATTCACCACACGAAAATAATCCTTTACGGATTTACCTGCCGCGAGATTGCCTAATCCCAGCCTTTGTCCCGTTCATCATGCCTCCCAAAAACATGAAAAACAGATCTCAACTTTCCAATATATGAATCTACAGTATTATAAGGGGACAAGCACCATTGACAACCGTTATGGTGGATCTGCGTTCGACCATCCTTATCCTTAAAAATAAGAAAACGACATATATCCCAGGGAGAAACAGTCGCTGAAGACAATTGACCCGGCAGGGTTGACAAAAGGCTTCCAGTTCCTTCCGTACAGAATCCTCCTGTTTCGATTTATTAGTCGCTTGATCAACGTTCAGTAACTGCTGCAATCGTTTGTCAATAGAGTCGAGATCAACTTTTACTGAGCCACTCTTGTTTATGAGGATAGGATCTTTCTCTTGTAACCACCTGAAGTCACTATCATTCGCATGACTACAGACAGGACAACGCAAAGAGGGTACGAACAACGTTGCCACCAAAGGTAGCTCCTGCAAAATAGCACGGAGATTATAAGTAAGATATATACAGGTATACTTCTTAGGAGGAAGAGAATTCCTACGAATGGGATCGACCCAGGTTCATAAAAATGATATACGTTTAAGAGACAACCGAGAATACCCAAAGATAGCCCGGAATTCCGGGGTGTGGGGTCCAACCCTGAGCCGAACGTATAAGGAGTACATCACCATCCCCAGTAGAAGTAAGGGTTATTTTGAGGCAACGAGGGGATATGTGATTTATTCACCGAGGGCGCAGCCCGAGGTGAATAAATCACATATCCACGAGGTGCCTCAAAATAACTGGCTTATTTTTCACATGGGCGAGATATCACATGGGCAAGGTATCAACCGTGACATGATTTTGTTCGTTGTTTTGACACACGTACACTGACGAAACAAACAAACAAATCGTTTTCCGTGCATACACTTGACAATAGAACAATAGTTGCGAAAAAACGCAGCGGGGTTTACCATTGTAAAACAGCATAATAGCTGTATTCACTGTTTACAAACATTGATGAGCAATTTGCTTTGTTATTTAAATTTGCTCACCATAAAAAAAAAAAAGAACCCATTGTCTCAATAACCAATAGATCTCTGGTTGGGACATTAATAACAACAGGTGACGTAACGGTGAGTATCGCTCCACACGTTAATTTTTTTTTGCTTTTGGTTTACCGACCAAAACAACCATATGCATACTAAAGAAGCTTTACGATACATTTAAGATTGGGAAAATAGCTCTGGGATTTGGACACTGTCAAAAAATACTGACAGCTTTACAACTACTTCATTTTTTCACACTGTACTGCAAGGATGGCAGAAACGAGTGACTCTGAGGAAGACCTTTTCCTCACACAAAGTTGTTTTAATGGCTCGTCAAATCGGGGCAAAGATGAGTTAGAGAAATTTGTATTTTCGAACAATCGGCAAGTGGACCACGAAAACGCTCAGTTTAATGTTGAGGAGGCGACAAAAGGGTTGTTCAGCTTTGACCACTCGGACGAGCAACAAGAAGATTCAATCTGCAGTCTTGAAAAAAAGACTAAAGCAAACAAGAAGAAAGTGTCGAAGAGGGATATCATAGTCGTGGATGACAAAGAGTTGCTGGCCAGGAACAGTGAGTGCAATGTTTTCAATTTGAGCAACTGCTCTGTAGTATTTAAAATGTAATAATATGAATGTGTATTCTAAGTAAAATAAATGCAACGCTGTTGAAGTTAAGTCGCTGTTATGTTTGTCAGTGCGTGAAATGGAAGGCATGTGGGTGTGTGCGAGGGGAATATTACTGTAATATTCACCTAGGGGATTATCAACTTTAATAATCCCCTAGAGGGTTATTAAAATATCAGCCCCGCACTCCCCTGTTACAATCAAAGCCGCCCCCAGCTTTTCAGACAGTTGTTAATTAGCGGGGTTTATTCTATATAATCGGCCTCGAAGAACAAAGAAAAATGAGCCACGTGAGAAATAAGCCATTTTGTTATATAGCTGGCGTTTTTCCCGCTACAGCGCGTCTTTTCATTGGCTAGTTCATGGTCACATGACATCTAACAATGAAACTGTTTCCCGCCAAATGCCACGAGCGGGCAACATTGCGAAAACTATGACGTCAAACGGGAAACAGTTCACTGTTACCCGGTCAACAGTTCACTGTTGACTGCTGTTGCAAGTGATGGCTGGAATCTCAGCGCGGTTTTCAAATTTTGCTTTTGAGTTTTGTTTTGCTATATAACAAATCACTTAATGACTGGTCCCTTGGGGAACAGTGAATTTTGTTTCCCTCGAATCTCAATGTTTCCCTCGACTTCGTCTCGGGAAACATTGAGATTCTCGGGAAACAAAATTCACTGTTCCCCTCGGGACCAGTCATTAAGTGTTTATTAAATGCTTTCTTTGCGAAATGGTGTAATAACGGCCACCAATATTTTCTGAAGTAACTATCTAGGACAGCAATTGTGCATGCTTGCTTCATATTTCGCAAATAACGTAGGACTGGACCGACCAAAACCGGAGGTGGAGAAATATATGGGAATTACGTGAGAGGCCCAAAAGTTGTTAGATCCTGAGCAAAAAAATTAACACCCGCAGACCCTGGGGAAAGGACGGGGGTGAGGCGGGAGAGACTATTTCCAAAACGGTCCTTTGAAACGTTGGAACCCAATGACATCAAGTCACACGTGTGCCCCGTGGAACCCCCAAACTCCCGCTGAACTTTAACTTTTGTCACATACTATCAGTAACGCATGCAGAAATCCGTTAAGATCTGTGTCGGGAAGGACCATCTGCTAGGTTGTCGGCAGATCGGACATAAAGAAGGTGCAGCAGGACATTCAGAGCAACAGTGGTTGAAAACAGCACCTCCATAGCATTATTAAGCTGAGAAATCCTTCCACCTTGGTTGTTCCACGGGTGAATAACGGCCTGGTTATCAACCTGTACATCGACACGCGCGTTACGCACTTCATCCAAGCACGATAACAGCATTTTTTTAATTGCCATGCCATGCCACGCCATTTTATTAACTGCCATGTGAACTCCTCCTGTGTCCAATAATAAAAAAAAGCTCTCGGTAATTTGGAGAAACAATCGTAGCCCCCCATCCCGAGGAAGATGCATCCGTGGCCAATGAGATTTGAGTATGGCGTTCATCGCGCCACGGGATTGGGTTGTCCCAATTTTCAAGGAACAACCAGTGAGAGATATCTTCTCGCAATGCGCCGTGCAACAAAATCGGCTTCTGAGAACGTAGACACCTTGAAATGGCTGTGTTCATTTCTCTTGTAAACAGCTTTGCTGCCGGCACCGCTCTAGCAAAAAAAAACCACATTTACCTGCGAGGCGTTGTAACGTTTTGACGGAGACATAGGATGACTCAAGAAGCTTTCGAATAAGTGCAATGAACTTGTCTTTCTTCTCAGGAATCAAATGAAGTCTCTCTTGAGGAGTCCGCCATGAATCCAAGGTATGGAACAATCTTCATCGGGATCAGAATAGATTTTGACAGACCAAGAAAATAACCCAATTTCACCAAATAATAAGCAACCAGAAAAATCGCACATTCAGCAGCTGCAAGATTGCCTTCATCCGCTGTGGCCAAGGAACCATATTTCCCCTTTATCCAAAGAGACTTGAAGCTCACCATTGTGACGATCGTCAATGTAAAGGAAACACAGAATACCAATTGAGCGAATAGCCAGTCGCTAGAAGGTCTGTCGTGTGATAGATAAAAGGGAAAACTTTCCAACCAAAGGGCAAGTATTGTACACGGAAAACCAGCCACCCCGGCCCATCGTATTCCAAAGAAAGGTCGGCTACTCTCCATTACCCAGACTTGTCATCCAAAACAGTCTGAAACGAGTCTTTCGTTACATTACGAGGCACGTCATTAAGGGTATCCAGGGAGAAAGGATTGTCACTCATCCAGAGGTTTAGATAACGTGCGTCATGACAGAGGCGAGGCTTTGACAGCTCAACGGTTACTGGTAGTACAATATGGGGCGGCGCCACCTCCCCAACTCTCCCTACTAAAGATATCGCCCCAGTCCCTAGACGATTAATCAAGGTTTTCTGCACAAAGCTAACGGAATGTTTGCATGACCTGTTGTTTCTAAACATCTGATGGGGTGGAGTGCTCGCCCTTAAACGAACCCTTAAAATGTTGGAAATACGGGAAAATAGAACTTTATCTTTGATCCAATCCAAGACTTCAGTTTGAGTAGCCATTTCTGGGCATCATTCTGCAACACTCTCCAAAACGAGTAGTGAGCGTGCAGTTCCCCAGCTCTAAAATGATTGGGATCTCGAAAGGATAACTCATGGATATCCCCCAATCATCTCGCCCCGTTCCACACGCATGACCTTATGTTCCAACCCACGTGCTGTCATCTCGTTGCCAACTGCTATGGGGTTCCTCATGGAATCTACCTATTGTATGGCATTCGGCCCAGATTGCTAACAAGTGATGGCTTTATCGAATTCCTCATCAAATTCCCAAGCCCTACACGAGTGAAACCCCAAAGTAGTCAGTAGAGAGATGACAGCTCGGACCCAATAATCCTGGCAGGGTAACTAGAGACACTATTTTCAAACCTTTCAAAACTCCGAGACTATTGAGCTAATTACTGAGGGGTAAAAGAAAATCATTCCCACAAGACTTATTCAACTCAAAATGCATTTATTTATCAAATCAGACAGCATACAGAAATTATGCCAGCAAATACTCTGACTATGGCAAAGGCCACTCATTACTTTGTGGCTGACCAAGACGCTCCATTCTTCTCCTGCAAGGCGAGATCTCTTTTCCTGGTACTACACCATTGGTTGGCCTTGCTTACCACAGTAAAACCAACTTAAGGCTTGCCCAGAATTTCTTGAGAAATCGCGGGAATTGCGCCCCCCATTTCCCCTGTAATAAGGGGACATAGCAGTGGCCCCGTCACGACTCCTCGGGCGATAAAGCTTCCCCACCTTTGCCACACAATCAAAGATTTTCTCGTGGTCTTTGTCGCCCAAAAGGCGAAGGACGAGGCTCCTAAACTGGTCACTGGGCACATCCATCTTGCCACGTACCGTCTGGTAAAACAAGCGATAAAAGATCTGTCGCTCGTGCTTGATATCCTGAGCAGTATGCTGCAGTGACTCCAGCAATTCCAGCGCTTCATACTTATCAAAATCGGACAATGGGCGATATACGTAGTCCATAATCTTCAGAAAACTCTCCACGGACGACGTAGTCATGCTCTCCAGGTCTGGTTAAGTTTCATGACCTCACCTTTCAATCTCTGAAGCAGAAAACAGGTCCGAGTGAACAAACACGCCTCGACTGAACACAATTCATAAACTATCAGAAATTGACCCACAGGTAGCCCAAGCTCTGAGGGCACCGTCAACATGACATCGCCAAACAGCGTTAATATAAGTGATTGTATGGGAATATAACGATCGTACAGAATAGTTCAAAATAAGGGAAAAATAATACAATCGACTTACCCTTTCTTGCTGTGTGTATACCTTGCGTTTGGAGGCGTTTCTGAACGATACTAGCGAGATTTAGCTTCTCTGTATTCCTGCGGCTCGTGGTTTACGAATTCTTCTCGTGTTCTACCAACATACCGCGTGGCCGTTAATCAGCTTACAACCCATAGAAAGTTGTGGTCCATTGCTTAAAAATAACACCCTCGTGCACACGCCTGCATGCAGTGATTTCACGTATTTCACTTTCGCATATAATTATGAGTGTCATGAATAGTAGGCGAAAAGCCCCAATGGGGAGTGGCTAATTACGTAAAATACACTTTTTTTTTCACACATAAGGCATTTGCTACGTCTGCCACGTAGGACACAACTGTTGAGCTACATTTATCAGGGAGCTGAACTTGATAACCAGTTTTACAAAACCAAACGTACGACATTTGGCTATTTGGTCAGAAGCCCGGCCTCTTTGCGCTCATGACTTGTAGCACCCAGAGAGGCTCAAGAGCCTGAAGAGCTTGAAGAGGTTGAAGAGCAACAAGAGCCAACCGAACCTGTTAGCAGACTAGATGGCCACAAAAAACAAAGAAGTATTGCAATCGAAGACGGTTTTTCCGCCGTGTCCTCATAATACCACACAAGTGAATAGTACTCTCGGAGGTGAATAGCATGTATTTTAACCTCGGAGCACACTGAGCAAAACAAATGGCTTTTCGTTTCGCCTCGGTTACCAAGGAGCAATTTTATGGACCAATTACTCATTCAACTTGTGTGGTATACACTAAAACAATTATTCACTTCAGTGTCGGTGAAAGTGGTGGATATTCACCTCCACTTGGGCCAATAATTCTTAACTATACACCGCCAAATAGAAAATCGGCCTCTTGGAAACACTTGCTCAGCAGCTGCAAATGACTGACAGCGGGCTGCTAATGCAATATCAACACCACAGCTTATTGGTTCTTGCTTGATAATAATCATCTTCCGATGGATTTTAACCAATTAGAGTAAGCGCACTGCTGACGCGAAAAAGCCACATGCAAAACTGCAGCCAAACGAAAACTGAAGCAATAGAAGAAATTTGCAATCAAAATTCGGATTTGAGACTGAAAGATTTGGAAAAATTAGAAGCAAATCATCCGGCTACACAAACCTCTTAAAGACGTTCGCGCGAATTGTTTCTGCGCATCCTTACTGCGTACGCAAATTCACATGCCACGTCATACATCGAGCGCGCGCGCTATAAAATACTAAACTGAACAATAATAGGGCAGATGGCCATTGTTATAGCTTTTCTTGGATTTAACGATCTTGGACGTTCGGTGACCGCTATTTTTCTTTTCAGAAACGGATTTTATTTACAACTAGGAGTTTCAATGTGAAAGTGAGTGCTGGCGTCAGATCTTGAAGGAAATACTGATAATACGCTGTGTAATTGGCGTTGGTGTAGCCAGTCAAGTTTTAAAGGGATTTTGTGAGACAACAAAGCCCCAAAGTATTTTTCTTTACTTGAAAAAAGAACGCAACAAATGCTAGAACTTTGAGTAAGAGACCCAGGAAAACTTAAGTAGATGGATTTCCACAAGTATTCTTTTTAAAAATTAGCCTTTATGCTAAACGTTACCAGTAAAAGTGAAAATGAGACGTATTTGTGAGTTTACCGAAACTGAGTTGTCACGCAACGTGACATCAGAGGTCATATCAAATCGCATTAAAGCAAGGAGATCAAAATCCACAGAACAAAATGATTGCAAGCTTTTCTTTCGCCTCGACGGCACATGTAACTCTCAATGGTCGAATTATCTAACTCAAAGGGCTGAGATTTTGAGGTCACGTTCAAATTTAACGCCTCAACCGGCGAAGAATTTGGCTCTGGTGTCTGTGGTACCGATTTAGACAAAGCAAGCTAAAGCAGGTTGGCTTCACAATTTCCTCTCTTTTCTTCCCGAGACCAGCAAGCTGCACTCGGCAGTTTATCCGAATGGAAGTAGTTTTGCCTAACACTACTTTGCTGCTGAATACACTGAGACAAAAAAGATGATCTCATGAAGTAGGACTTGATCGATAGCTTGGCACCTCCATTCGCGAATCGACAAAATTGCTCACTTAGTAGAGCAGCCCGCAAACACATACAAATCCGTCTTCCTCGATAGTCACTCCTAAACCATATATGACCTTGATGAATCCTTCTACAAGTAATCAGAAACATCCATATTTCACCTCGTTTATCGTGTCTTTGATTTCTTGCTGAACGGGACTATTCCTCGAAATCGATCGATACTTCCACGTGCATTCATAGGCACCCCGGAATGCCTGTATATAAAAACACAATCGATTGCGCATGTCTTCAATCTTATAACAGACAGATTTTGCCTTCATCTCGCTAAAGAATAGGCAGCTGCCTCGCTAGGGCTCGCCAGCAATTATCTCCACATTGTCCAAAAATGAACCAAAAAATCAATGTGTGAAGCTAAAAAAGTTTCACGATTTCTGTCCACGGGGCATGGAATCCTGTCATCTTGTGGCGGCAAGGCGCGTGAGACAATGGTCGCTAAAAGCGAACATGTTCTTTGACAAACCTCATCAGTTGACTGAATTCACTTAATAGACCCACTTTAATCATATTTGGCAGAAAACATTTCCCTTCAAAGCTCTAGTTGCATTATTTTGGGACTTGCAGCCACTGTGATCTTCGCTAACAAAGCCCGATTTACTCAGATTTAGGTGTTCTTCCGGGCATGTTCTCTCCAAAACGAAGTCGGTGACCCCCCAATTTTTTTACATTTCTGACATCACTAACTCATCAGCTTTCAACGGTAAAATTTTCAGAAAAAAATAAATGTTGGAAAATTTTCGTTTTACCAATGGACTAGCATCCCGTCCAGGGGAAGTAGAAATATTCCTAGCCGCTTCATGACACAGAAACCGGGATAAGCTCCGGTAGTTATGAGCCAGTCATGGCTCCAAGGCTTCACACTTATTATACAGAGGTAATGTTTTGCAGTTATTGCACGGGAAAGTGTTTGGTCCCCTGTAATATACAGAGATAATATTTCGCCGTTAATTAACGGCGAACTTTTCGATAGGTAATGAAATAAAATAAAAAAATTTTGTTATAGAGACAAATAGTTGCAATTCTTATTTCTGTACATAAAATTAACTGCAAAAGTTTTAGAAATATAATATCCCGAGAAAGGAATAAAAAACATCGATGTGTGAACATGTTCAGTTACCTGTTAAAGTACCACACAAGGCAAAGTAAACAAACTTAAATTTGCATGCGTATCCATCCACCGTGACATTCTGAGCTTGTTTCCGAGAAAAGCAGGGCGAGTTCGAGAGGGATGGGGGGGGGGGGGGGGGAAGGGGGTGCTAGCCACCACCTCTTTGAAAGAGCAAAAAAGTCAAATATGATTAACACTTGTACACGTTATAGCGGAAATAAAGGGAAACCCTCTGGAGAGGTACCTCATCGTAATTTCTACTTTGTAGTATTGCTAGTATTTTTGGCGTAATAGTTTTCAATTAGGTTTCAGTTCTCGAATTGCCACATTTTGGAGGCATGCCCCATTGATTCTATGACCACGAGATAACAGCCACCCCCCTTTGAAAACTCATGGATCCTTCCATGAAAAGAGTTTGCGTTTCGGTCTTCCTAGAAAGACAGGATCGAACTAGTTCAGCCAGTGGAAATGGAAACCCTACCAGCCCAAACCAAATTTCTGCTAGTCTGAGGCTAGTTGGCCAGCTCTAGTGTAAGAGCCCTGGATTTTTGCGACGTA
>CBDDTI010000446.1:0-14049 GCA_965233585.1 bacterium | reverse complement strand
TCCAACATGCGGTTTCTTATCATGTTTGTCACTGCAGTTTGTGTGTTATTTCTTATTAAACTGTAAAAGTATTCTTTTAGAGTGAAATAGGTTCACGCCTGTCGTAAAACGTAAAAAGACACTTCTAAGGTCTGCAATCTTCAAAAAGCCATTTCGCTGTCTGGCATATGCCTTCCACTTACAATTAATATTTTGATATTTTTTGCTGTTTTTGCCGGTTACCGTCTTTGTTGCTTCTCCTATGAAATAAACCAGTTCAGACAAAGGTACATCAGTTGCAATGCATTCAGGACTGTTTTTATTGAAGAAAACTGAGCGTTTACAATGTGTGCACGTGGTTACTGACTACAAAATATGACAAACCCTCAACCAATTTATCCCTTAAATGAACTTATTAATTACTCCAAGCATCCCGTACCGAATAAAGCGCCTTGAATCAGTCCCTAATACCTTGCTGCCCTCAACGTTATTGCTGTTTATAAGCAACTGATTACTGGGACCCTGGGACTTCTTCAATGATCAATCGGGAGACTGAATTCCAGCCTGTATTACCATTAGAGTTTCCATATCCAGCACAGTTTCCAATGTTGATACCAACACGGATTTTTCCCTTGTGAATGTTGTCACAGTAGCCTTCTATTGCTCCAGGTCTATGGTTATCTTCGTCTTTATTTCTGATCCATATTGCCACGTCGATAGACAGAGGACCGCTGCACTCAGCGCCATTAAAGGTGATGAACCATCGCTTACAGCAGCTGCCACAGCCTCCCACGTAAATGTTACCTTGGAAAACAACTCGGAGAGCGGTGTTGTCCTTCTTCTTGGTGAAAATGCAATCCTTAAAAATAATTAAGCCTATTATGTACAGGCAGGCAGACAGAGAGGCAGACAAAAAAGTATACAGTATCAAGCTGAGATGAGTCAGTAAAATACATAGTTGAAATTTGAATTCAGGTTGAAGGAGGTTATCCTCTAAGCTTATTTACCAGGATTACAGGGTGTAATGTAAATATTGTGATTGACCTTAAACTATTTCAACACTTAATGTTTTTTTGTTAAACGTTCCACGCTCACACTAGACTAACACACAATTAGCCTGAGATTGATACACAATTCACCGCGACATATTGTCACATCAGGAGAGCACTGCTGGAGTCAAGGTAGAAACAAATTTATCCTGAGAGCAACTTTTGTTTCCTCAAGTTAATGCATACCTGAATAAGACCAATGTCACGCCCGTCATCCTTCTTCCACGCACACTGTTTCCAGTTTCTGTGGTCAGCATCTGTCCCATTTGGTCCCATTTCCCCTTTAACCCCACGTGGTCCAGGATTTCCCGTCATGCCCTTCTCTCCCTTTCCCCCACGTGGTCCTGAAGGGCCTGTCATGCCGTTCTCCCCTTTCACGCCACGTGACCCAGCAGGGCCAGTCATGCCCATCTCACCTTTGGCTCCATCTCGACCGTCGCGGCCTGGTAACCCGTTATGTCCATTAAAACCGTTACTGCAAGAAGAGCATCCTGTGCATGTGGGCTCGAAAGGAAAAAAAGTTGTGGTCTAAGTCTTCTGAATTTTAAGTTCATTTAAATTGACAAAAGCCGAATAAGGTATGTCAAGAGTTAAGGATGAAATAATTTAACTGTTCGGGGCATATTAAAAAAGTAGATGAAGCTAAAACAAAATATAGCATGTCGTGTGGTTTAGTTCTTGGCTGAATTTGAAGAATTTCAAAACAGAGGTGTCACTCTGAATACCCATCAAATATTTTCCGTCCACACCACGCCGGGGGACTTGAAAACTGACGCAACAATCACCGGTCATTTTTTATTGGTGTTTGAGGAAAACTCGGGCTGGGTCATGTGATTTTCGTAACGTCATCATTTCCGAAAAGCCTCGTTTTCAGCGGAAGGTTTTCTTTCTTTCTTTCACATGGTGATTTCAAATTTTCTGGTTTGTGTTTTCGAAAAGCTCCGTTTTCGTGACAGTTATTGTGGACAGAAGATTAACCGTAGGAATAAAGCTACGATTTCAAATTCCTCCGTCGTAATGTGTACGGACCTAATTTTAAGATTTTTCGCCTGGGGACTGCAAGATCGACATAGCAAACTGCTCCTCTACAACTCTGATAAATCAGTGGAAACAAATTGGGCAATTGAGTGACGTTCAACTGTATCGTCTACGCGAATAAAAATCCAAACCGGTTAATTTACTTTACTGCGATGTTATGTTAATAAAGATAAGAATTTCTAGCGTATCATCTTTTCATTAAGCTTAAATTTATTTTAATCTCTTTGACAGAGCACTTAAAAGGCAATTTAATAGACATTGCGGTAAATCTGTCTCTCCGAGAGTCACAAAGCTGCAGCCAAAAAATAAAACAAAATAAACAAAATGTCTCCAATTGTTCATTCTTTTAAACAAAATCATTATAACCATAGCTCAGTGTTAAGTGATGTGTGTTTTTTTGCGGGAGTCATTTCTCCCTCCTTGCAATGAAATAACAGTAAAAATAACAAAAGATCTGTGTCGCTCCTTCCTGTCGGTCTTAAACGATCATCAAACAACTACAATCTGTTGAAAGGATGAATACGTTATTAACAAATTTGGTTTTCTTTACACTGAATAAACGTCCTCCGTTTTGAATGTCCATCAAAGAGGCCCGTTGATGACAGGCGGAACGAGCATTTTCTCGCTTGGTGTTAATACACTATACCTTGACTATACTAAGCACGACAATTTATATTTCTCTGCATTCATAGAAATGGAAAGGTAGTTTCTTCTAGTATAGATTCTTCTGTTGGCCACTATTTCTACGCAGCATTAAGTTTAAGACAATGCATTCTCTACTAAATAGATCTCCCAAAAATAAAGCACTTCTAAGAAATGGCAGGAACTACTCGAAATTTACATTAAAATATACCACAATAAAATATGGTTTTTAAACCAAATAAATCACTGATTCCCAAATTATTCGGTCTTATGATAATTTTGTTATATGGATGAATAATTTGGGAAATCAGTGATTTATTTGTCGAAACCCCTTGGGAGAAGCACAACGCGAGCAATACGTAGTCCTGAAGCATATGGTTTAGGAAACGGCTTCAAGGTTTTCAAATACTACTATAATTCCCAAGTCATTACCATTAATTCTTGTGATACTATGAGTAGTATACTAGCTATGTTGTTTTTAATCCGCGTTACTGTAGAGCCAGGTAGAGTTAGGTAGAGTTAAGTCATTACTATTCAAACTGTCTAGGTAGAAATGCGTTCCTGCATACTAATGAACTGTCTAGGTAAAGTGCCTTCCTCCAGGCTAATAAGCAACGCTCTTAAACAATAAAAACAATAAGCTTGCCCGATCTTGCCCGCTAATAGTAAACCCTGATTCGAAAAATCTGTTACGTATTCAAAATAAAAGCGCGAATTTTAACGAAAGCGTGATTCCTTCATTCAACTTGAACTCACAGGAAATTTGAAAACTTTGTTCGATTTTCGAAACCGGGCCCTTTTAACTCCAATTTGTTCATGAAAAATCTACTATGTTTTTATCTGAACTCTCAGCTTTGCTGACGATGAGAGTGAATTAATTCTTAGCTAAAGTACTGGTCGAGTTTTCTGCTCCGTTAGTCACGCACTGAACTCCACTTTCAACCCTAGATTTGCATACTGACAAACTCGAACGGAAAAACCCATGGGACCGCTCTGCCATTGAAATGACAACAATAGAAGTTCGGAGTGCTCAACACGCGACAATAAATATTTTTCGAACAACACGTTTTCTTAAGGTGGCTCAAAACAGTTTTCTGATTTCTTGAGATTTACAGAACTAGGCGCGATTTTTCTGGCTTGGAAGTATTCTGTTTTGAATGCCTGTTCTATTTTTTTAAGATAACTCTTCATTGTTCCTTTCATGGCGTTTAAGTCATAAATTAAGGTAGCACTGTCCTGTTGCATAGCAACAAACTTGACCCACTTTTTACCACTAATTGCATCTATCTTAAAAACTAAGCCGGTGACCCCATATTTTTTTGCTAAAAATCTTTTTATTACATACCGAAGAAGACACAGGGAAAATGAGAAAAAATTCTGCGGAGTAGATTTTGCTGAAATTAAAAAAAATAGAAATTTCCAAGTTTAAAAATTTCCACTCCGCAGTTTTTCTTTTAATTTCGCACATGCATTCCGCTCTTGCTGTTGAATAAGTGTTTGCATTAAAAAAGTAGGGTCACCGGATCCGTTTTTGAGATATTAGCTTCGAGAATAAGGGATTTTTCGCGCGCGTTCTACGCGCAAATTAAAATCTTGCAAGATCACACTTTGCGCACGCGTGAAAGCGGTCCGCTGATCAGTAAAGCCCGCAATTCCACGCAAAGAAACGTGAATACCCGCGAATGACCCGCGAATAGTGTTTTCTTTTTCGCTGTTGTTGTTAGCAGCGCAAGCGGCAGAGGAAGACTGCCATAAATATCCGAAGGTGAAGATGGCCTAGTAAAAAGAACGAAAAAAACTTGAAGAGTAGTTGTTTGCTGCCGTTTTCAAGATTGATAGCCGGCACGATCGATCGCAACATCAACATCACAATTTTCGTTCACGTTCTAGCTCAGCGGTTTAAAAGAATGATTTTCCATTTGAAATTGCCAGAGGGTGGATATTTTCGAAGGTAAAAACAAGCGATATTGTAAACGGCTCACTAAATTTGGCAGAAACATAGTTTTACGAATAAAGCCTCGCGCCGCCATGTTTGTTGTGAGGTTTGCAAACTTAAGTCTCGCGCGCTATCTCACGAACCCTCGAGTGATTGCGTGATTGCCCGCGCTAAAGGGTCCGTTAGAGCCCAGGCTTCTTACGGAAATATTACTGTTTTGAGCCTCCTTAAGAGACTTTATTGCTTGTTAATAGTGATAATACACAGAAATTTGAAATAAATACACCAAAATTACAACTGAACAGAACTGTTTATCACCGAATAAATTCAGTCTTCACTGGGGAAATATAAGCTCACTTTCGATGTTTTCATGTTTTCGTAACACGTTGCACCACAGTCATTACAACGGGCAAAGGCTTCTTTTATATGCTCGTTGTCTACGGGGATGTCGTAACCGCAAACGGGACAAATGGAATTGTTATCGTGCCAAAAACATCTGGGACACTTAACCACCGCAGTTACGGACATATTCCAAATTTGACAATGATGACATGGTTTCGAGGACTCTTTCTGAATGATTCTTTCTTGGTCAGACTCGCTATCACTTTCCACGTCATTGCTTTCAGAATGACTTTCCTCGCCTTCACTGCTGTCGCTAATGTCGCTACGGCTACTGTCATCATCACCTTCCCCTTCGTTTTCTCGGTAAACCTTTTCTTTTTCTAGTAAATCGCTCAAAATCTCCTTTTTTTTTATTAAACGCTTGTCAACTCCTAACTCTGCCAGACCGTCCAGGAAGGTATTAAGCGCTCTGGGTTTGATTACCTCATCGTTATGGGGTAGTAACACATATTCGACCAGCTCTGAGATGTTCGTCACTGGTATTATTCTTTGGTTTCGGAGTAACTGTCCGCGAGGTGTCCAAAACAAGATATCTTTGGAAGCCGCCATGCTGTGTAGCAGGTCAGAAGCGCGTTTTCTGGAAACGGTTTTTGAGAGATTTCCTAAAACATCTTTAATTCGCGGTTCCTCGTCATTGCTATGTTCATCGTCAGAAACATCTGTCGACTCACTTGCTTCCTCAAAAGGATCCATTTCGCTTTCTCCATTTTCTTCATCATCCCAATGTACCATTCGCTTCATGCCCGATCCCGCACTCGTCAAAAGCAAGATGTGAAATGATCGAACTCATTAAGGGTTATTGCATTTATAGCAGAAGAAATCCCAAGCTACTTATAACTGGGGGCAACAAGTCTTGAATAAATCCACCACCCTCTTGCCCAAGAATATGCTTTTTCTTCTTGTAGGGAACATGTGGTTCTGCAAGAGTAATTAGAGCATCCTTATACGGAAGCAATTTCTGTCTGTTTTCTTCGGGAAAGGGGATGTATTCCTTGAGCACATTGTATAAAACTTGAACTAATGCGTGAACTTGTTGCGGGGTGGCAGTCCTTAATAGAAACTCGCATTGATGGGTAGGACAATGCGCTAGCAGTTGAAGAAAACCACGGTTGTTCTTTACTACCTGAGACATAATTGCAGACTGAACTAGAGACACAGGTTTACAGTTTTTTAAAGAATTGTGATGGCGGTGGCGGTGGTTTAAAACAATATAATTGAGGAGGAGGGAGAACAATAGAATTGAGGAGGAGGAGGAGGAGGGAGAACAATAGAATTGGGGAGGAGGAGGAGGAAGAGGGAGAACAATAGAATTGAGGAGGAGGAGGAGGAGGGAGAACAATAGAATTGTGGTGCTTGAAGCCTATATAAATGTGAAACATTATACATATTTTGTCAGTTTGCACTAAGCTTTGAATGAGTTGACATGAGTTGGCCCTGTCCTGTTTGTCAAAGGATTTTTCTAGAAAAGATAATTTACAACGACATATGAACAGTAAACACAGTGATTCCGATTTCGCTCCAGTCATACCGATGTCTCAAGAGAAGTGTCAGCGGTTTCAATTGGTTCATCCATTTACTTGCATGGTTGCAGGGATGACCGGTTCGGGAAAAACTGTCTGGGTACAATCGCTGTTACAACAAGCTCAAACCGTGATCGATCAAGCACCGGAGAGAATAATCTGGTGTTATTCACAGTGGCAAAACGCCTACACGCAATTATTGATGATGATACCAACAATCGAATTTGTCAAGGGGATCCCGGAATCTCTGGAAAATGATTCCTATTTAGATGTCAACAAACGCAACCTGATTGTCATTGACGACCAAATGATTGAAGCCGGGAAAGATAATCGGATCGTGAACCTGTTTACAAAAGGATCGCATCACCGAAATCTGAGTGTTATTTACATTGTGCAAAATCTGTTCCATCAAGGCAAAGGCAACCGAAGCATCAGCTTGAACAGTCATTACTTGATCCTTTTCAAGAATCCTCGGGATAAACTGCAAATTTTGACTCTAGCCAAACAAATGTATCCAAGTGAAACTGCTTGGTTTATCAAAGAGTACGAAGAGGCGGTGCGAAGACCATATGGATATCTTTTTGTAGATTTCAGGCCAACGACTCCAGATAGATGTAGACTGCGAACAAATGTTTTACCCGGCGAAGAAAGATTCGACAAAGGTTTCGAAGAGAATAGAATTTGCCAAGAACTGCTCCGGTGCCTCAAACAACAAACTCTGATGGTGCCCCCGCCAATTTCAGAGATGCAACGCATTCAGAATAATATGGATAATCTCCTATATCGTGCAAACCTTGGAGAGGATCAAAGAGCGAAGCAGTACATGCAGTTGCAAAACAAATTTTTAAATTATAAACACCAGCTCAAATCTTTAATACCTGAAGCAACAATACCCACCCAACCCCAAGAGTCAAGACAGATGTCTACGAATGTACTGACAGGCGACGCAGCAACAGCACCAAACCCCGTTCAAGAACCATCGGAAATCATACCAGCAACTCCAGTTCAAGCACCAACCCAAGTGACATCTCCTCAAGCCTTATCTACGATGGCAACCTCTTCCTCTATCTCACCTCCCTCCCTCCCTCCTTCAATTTTAACACCCCCTCCCACAGTGGAATCGCTGTCACCAGTTAGAAAGCGTAAACGCCCCCAGTCTGTCAAATTTGTAAATTACTTGGACACTGAGCCTAAGAGAGCCTCTAGACGATCTCGACGTTTACACAGGACCTCGCCTTACAAGTACTCTCAATACGATGAAGACTGAATTTATTCGGTGATAAACAGTTCTGTTCAGTTGTAATTTTGGTGTATTTATTTCAAATTTCTGTGTATTATCACTATTAACAAGCAATAAAGTCTCTTAAGAAAACGTGTTGTTCGAAAAATATTTATTGTCGCGTGTTGAGCACTCCGAACTTCTATTGTTGTCATTTCAATGGCAGAGCGGTCCCATGGGTTTTTCCGTTCGAGTTTGTCAGTATGCAAATCTAGGGTTGAAAGTGGAGTTCAGTGCGTGACTAACGGAGCAGAAAACTCGACCAGTACTTTAGCTAAGAATTAATTCACTCTCATCGTCAGCAAAGCTGAGAGTTCAGATAAAAACATAGTAGATTTTTCATGAACAAATTGGGGTTAAAAGGGCCCGGTTTCGAAAATCGAACAAAGTTTTCAAATTTCCTGTGAGTTCAAGTTGAATGAAGGAATCACGCTTTCGTTAAAATTCGCGCTTTTATTTTGAATACGTAACAGATTTTTCGAATCAGGGTTTACTATTAGCGGGCAAGATCGGGCAAGCTTATTGTTTTTATTGTTTAAGAGCGTTGCTTATTAGCCTGGAGGAAGGCACTTTACCTAGACAGTTCATTAGTATGCAGGAACGCATTTCTACCTAGACAGTTTGAATAGTAATGACTTAACTCTACCTAACTCTACCTGGCTCTACAGTAACGCGGATTAAAAACAACATAGTATACTACTACTATGGTTAGTACAATTTCACCATTAAACATTTTTGAATTTTTCGTTTTAGCTTTTTTCTTTCTGTAGGCAGCGACAAAGGCATGTGGCAGGAGTCCAAATATTTGTCTATGACAGACTACCTTTGAATTCGGTCACTGCATTTACTCGCTAAATATACTTACGTTTAGGAATGCAAGCACAGTTGATCGTTTATTGAAGGTCTTTCGTTACAAATTTGAGTAAATTCAGTGTTACATAGCACAGTTTATCAATTATGAACAACTGAAAACAACTTTGTTACAATTCATTTGATAGTTGGCTACTTGGTTAAATGCCGGTCATGTTGACAAAGTTTATTTGCAAGTCATGCGAGGATATGAATTATTATTACTCCGCCAACCGGAGAGTAAACAATAACTGACCACTCATTCAAGTCAATGATTGATACTATTGCTAGCAAAACACTTTCATGTAGGAGATTCAACTATTTGTTACGGGTCAGAACGACTGAACAGTTTCGTTGGAAATAAACTCAGACCATAACTAACTTCTGAAAAGTTTACCGCAACTATGACTTGCTGGATTTGACGGACTAGATATTTGAGCTAATACAACAAATGTACTGTGGTTGAAGATAACCCATACTTTTCATGCAGAAAATAAGCAACGAAAGTTTCTGAAAAAGGTATCAATGGTTTTCCGTTGACGGCAGGATTTAACGAAAGCTTGAAAGAAATATTTTTGGCAGCCTAATGGTGTACCTGGAGGGCAACAAGAAAAAGTATCTAAGAAACGTTTTGTTAAGGCTAGCCATTTTGAAATAACAAAATTATTTTTACAACTGTGATTTTTTTCTACCTTATTAAACGCAAAATCCGACTTACAAAAAAAAATATTGAGAACTCTTGTACTGATACCCTGATTTAATTACAGACCAATACACAACTTGCACAGACCGAAAATAAAACAAGTCGGCAATGAAATAAAGAAGAAGCCTTACCTTGGACGGTGAAACGGTGTTATTTCCTTCAATCTGATTGAAGAACGGAACAACCAACAACCAAATCAACAAAGATACAGCGCAGGATTTTCCAAACATGCTTACTTCTTCCGTTTTTCACGTTATTTGATGTCCCAGGTGTAACGAAACTCTGTAACGACTGAACAGTGAGTCAAAGACAAAATTGAGGGAGGCAGAGTTTGTTTGTTTGTCTGATGGACACTGGAAAAATTTTCATGTTCGAATGATCTGTCAAACGGTTTATTGTCTCCACAGATAAAAATAATCGAGAGAAAGTCAATTCGGGAATTCTGACAGAACAGACTGAAGCAAGTGTCACAGAAGTTGAACAGAGTTTGCACGGTTAAGGAAACGATTAACTTTACTAACGTTTATTACCTGTTTAAGTTCTTTCTTTGTTTTTTGCTTTTATGTTTTCCTTTTGCGACATAATTCACAATTGACGATATTTCGAACGTGTGAATACCGATATCGAATTTCAACATAATTGAGGAAACTGTTCTCTTTAATCTCTTCTCCATTTAACTCCTTACTTTTGAACTTTGTCTGAGGGCATAACGCGATGAAGTAAGCGATGCTGACACTAAAGGAATTTTGACAAGGAATTATTTTACTACTAGGAAAGCGAGACAAAATTTATGATTTTTATTCGATTTTACGCTCAGTGACTGAAGGCAGAAGTTTGACAAGGAGTTATTCACTGAATCGGATATATGGTTTCATAGGCTACATGCTTTAAACTAAAATTATTGCTTTAAGCGGCTTGAGCAAATGAACGGACTTCCTCGCAATGCTTCGCACTACATTTCGGGCCGGGTTGAATAGTTGGGGGTACAAAATGGCGGATATTTTAAGTGGAAATCATCAGTTGTAAATAATCCAAATCTGTAACTTGTGTTTATGACCAAATCTGAGCGATTTTATAGTTGTATATTGCAATTGATCCACAAAGCTAAATTTCCTTTTTTACGGAAGTTGAACAGTGGATGTTCAGAAGCGATGTCTAATAATCACTATAATTGACGAAATATTGAACATATTAAATATCGAATTTCAATACAGTCGAGAAAATTATCTTCTAACAGGCTCCAAATAGTTAAACTCGTTTTGTTTGCGAACATTGTTTGAAAGGGAATAACTCGGCAATGATAACCAGAATTTTGATAAAAAGTATGTTTCACGCGCTAAGTTAAAATTACTGCAATAAAGCAGATTGAGCAAATAAATTTACTCGCAAAGTGTTTCATTTTATTTCGGACCTTAAGGACGTTCGCGCGAAATTTTTCTAACATTGATTTTTTTCCGAAAATTTTACCATTGAAAGATGATGAGTTAGCGATGTCAAAAATGTAAAAAAAATGGGGGGTCACCGACTTCGTTTTGGAAAGATCATGCCCGGAAGAACACCTAAATCTGAGTAAATCGGGCTTCGGTAGCGAAGAAGGCCACAGTGGCTGCAAGTCCCAAAATATTGCAATTAGAGCTTTGAAGGGAAATGTTCTCTGCCAAATATGGTTTAAATGGACCCATTAAGCGAATTTAGTCAACTGGTGAGGTTCCTCAAAGAACAAGTTCGCATTTAGCGACCATAGTTTCACGCGCCTTGCAGCCGCAAGATGGCAGGATTCCATGTCCTGTGGACAGAAATCTTCAATTTTTTTAAACTTCCCACATTGATGTTTTGTTCATTTTTGGACAATGTGGAGATAATTGTAAATGAAATCTGTTTCTGAAAAGAAAAGTAGGGGTCACCGAACGTCCAAGAGCGTTAAATCCAATCAAAGCTATAGCAATGGCCATCTGCCCTATCATTGTTCCTTTTGGCACTTAGCGCGCGCGCTCGATGCATGGCGTGGCATGACGTGGCATGTGGATTTGCGTGCGCAGTAAGGATGCGCAGAAACAATTAGCGCGAACGTCCTTAAGGTGCAAGTTAGCGGGTATTTGAGTGGAAATCGTTGTAAATATTCCAATTCTTTAATTTAATGATCGAGTCTGAGTCACTCATAGTGCTGCTTTGGCTTACGAAGCCTGTTAAATTTAATTTTCTCAATGCATTTATTTACTCTTCCTCCTTATTTTATCTTGGACCTTAGGTCAGACCTATAACAAGAAAATTGCTAATAAACTAGTCGATAGTATGGGGGACATTTTTGGTTCAGTATGTTTCATGCCCAAGACGGCAAACAATGAAGGTGCAATTCCTCACCAGTTGTTTCCTTAATTTTCTTTAGCCAATACATCAACCTGCGACTTTTCAAAACTTTATCTGGCCTCCCCTATAACCCCACCCCCCCTCCCCATTCATATTTTGTATTCGTCAGGATCATACCTGATGAGAAATCCTCATCAAATAAATAGACCTTCCTATTGCCCTGCTCAGGATATATCAGGTAATCAACGCAGAGAAAAGTGATGTCACAACTCGGACGCTCATGATCAGCTGCAATGCACAATTTTAATTGAATCAAATCAATTTCAATAATTTCGCTGATCGTAAATATTAAAAGAAACACTTCACTGGTTTATGATCACTTCGTGTTATGAGACAAAACTCAAGAATCCCGTAGACATTATTAGCGTACGAGATCAGTGCCTAAAGCATCAACTGTTGCTGTCAGCGTTATTCTGATTACTGGGACCGTGGGACTTCTTCAATCATTAAGCGGGACACTGAATTCCAGCCTGTCTGACCATTAGAGTTTCCACTGACCTCCAGGGCAGTTTCCTATGTTAATCATATCCCAACTAACACGGATTTTTCCCTTATGAATGTTGTCACAGTAGCCTTCTATTAGTCCAGGTCTGTTACTGGTTTGGCTATTGCTTGCCATCCACCAAACGATATCAATAGGCAATGGACCGCTGCACTCAGCGCCATTGAAGGTAATGAACCATCGCTTGCAACAATGGGTACAGCTCAGGTAAAAGTTTCCTTGATAAACGACACGGAGAGCGGTGTCATCTTTCCTCTTGTCGAAAACACAATCCTTCAAAATACAAAGGCAACGGCGTGCATGGATACCTGGTTCCAAATTGGGCATGAAGTGTTCTCCCCGGACCCAACCGTTTTATTGAACTCGACATTAACTGATGTTATATGCGTTCTCGGTTCACTTGAGTGTGAGAAATATCCTTCAACTATCTACGTAGTTAAACTGAGAAAAAAGATCAAATCAACAATGTGTAGAGGTTATTTTTTTTTTTATCACTGACATTAATGCATACCTTAATGAGACCAATGTCACGGCTGTCTTCAATCCTCCACGCACGCTGTTTTCAGTTTCTGTGGTCAGCGTCTGCACCATTTTTCCCCGCGTCTCCGCTCTGGCCACGTGGCCTCATGGAACCAATCATACCTTTGTCACCTTTTGCTCCATCTCGACCGTCGCGGCCTGGTAACCCGTTATGTCCATTGCGACCAGGAACACCAGGGAGACCAGGTGATCCTTGCAGACACGTGTTGGTATTCTGTGTAATTAAAGAAATCAGTACTGTAAGTAAATAGTGAAAACATGCTACAAAAGACGAATTGTTGATTAACAAGACATAATTCAGAGGCTATAAGCACTGACAGCTTGACTTAACTACAGGGATAGCAAGACGATATTCAGGATGTTTATTTGATTTTTTTTTCCTTTAGTGAAGACAAAACCAGCATCATGCGAGTTCAGCATTTAAAAACAAAATTTAGTCAAAAGATTAAATGATCGAGTTTGGCTTAGCCAGAATAACACTTTCTCATGTCATCGGACCCTCGTTTAGCGGAAAATACAGCAAGTAGCTAAAGGTTTAAGGCTTAATGCATAAGCTTGCGGGGATATGGAAGGGAATACCCTTTCCCTTTCAATACTTCCTATCCCACCTCATCACCAGTCCTCCATCGCCTGCCACGTACGCCACGACAAACAGAATGAAAATGCAAAATGACAATATCAAAAACAAATGTAACAGACACGACATTGAAATTCTAGAAAATGAAATATGCCTGTGCCACACATTAATTTTATTTTTATCGCAAATTTCACTTTTTAATTCATTTTGGAATATTTTAGCTTCTTGATGAAAACGGCTAATGATTACTCATAGATCCTGTATAATTGTCCGTTGAGATAGATATAACTCGGTTGGCTTATGTCACTTGATGAGGAAGGTACGTTTCAGAAAACTGTGTTTAAATTCTGGGTGCATGGTGTGATTTATAGCAAGATCCAGCCCGTTTCCAAGGGGTAGCAGCCATCGTTTTTGTGGTTAAATGTGGTTCACAGTGTAAACAAAACTTGGCCAGTGTAAATATTAACTTGGCCAGTGTAAATATTAACTTTGCCATTAACTTTGCCAGTGTAAATATTAACTTGGTTAGTGTAAATATCAACTTAGTTAGTGCAAACAAATAGCTTGACCAGTGGAAATATTAACTTGGCCAGTGTAAACAGTAACTTGTCCAGTGGAAATATTAACTTGACCAGTGGAAATATTTACTTAGTGCAAATATTAACT
>CBDDTI010000445.1:0-12895 GCA_965233585.1 bacterium | reverse complement strand
ACGCCACGCACGAACGATTTTGTAAATGCTTATGATAGCGATCTTGTGAACGCTTATGATAGCGAGTTTGTGGACACTTACACTAATGACCTCGTGAATTTTTGTACGCATGTATGTGGAAAGATGATCTTTTATAAATACTGCAGGCAACACACAGTTTAATAAAAAGCCCTGAAGAGTGGAAGCCTAAAGCCTCCACGAAACAGGCCTGTAGGCAAATGTCAAACGAATAGTCCCATTCATTGAACTATTGTAATGCTCCCCCACTTGTGGGTGTAGAGCACTCTTCGTAGGATAAACTTGGGCACATCGTAAGGTATATATATATATATATATATATATATATATATATATAATATATATATATATATATATATATATATATATATATATATATATATATATTTTAAGTCGATTTTCAGATATTTCTTCCTTGTCAAAAGTTTGAAAAAAAAAAAACCGTATACCTGTAATAACAAGTTATATTCAATAAAGAACAACAGTGTAAAACTTGATTGAAGGCGTGTTTTGCCACAAGGTATCGGAAGTTGAATCTGTACTTTTTAGTATTGAACACGTGTCATCTAATCCCCTTCCAACATCTAAGTCTCATTCAAAGTTTTTTATATATAATATTTTTTGAGATTTAAAGTACAATTAGTAAGCTCGAATGTCTAGGCACCGATCAAATGTCAGACCTGATAACAATACTCTCGCATGATAAGACTGCAATAATTCATTTGAATCCTGGCATGATCATTGCTTTCCTCGCCCAAAACCTTGAAAATTGTAACTTTTCGATAATCTATTTTAAAATATCGCCCATATTACTACCTTGTGAAGAAACTAAAACAATCTTGAAAAGGTATTAATCTTACCATCTTGAGCCATTGCAAATCCTTTAACTGAAAAAGTCCAGGGGAACAGTAACCTTAAAATCAATAATATGCTAGCCATATTTAATCATCTGATGAAACCGACGGGACATAGATAAGCAAGACAAATTCACTTTTTTGTCATCACACGAAGCCTTTCTTGAAGCTTCCCACTGTAAAATTCATTTTTAATGTTTAATCGCGTCTCTTTTGATGTCAGTAATTGATGCTATGCAACCGAATCAACAAAGTAAAAAAAACAAATTAAAAAAAAAAAAAAACAGTTTTAATTCAACAATTTTGAAATAAGGTGCCTGCCAGAGGTATTAAAATAATCCGCTGTTTTACCATGTTTTACAAAAGGAAACTACCTCAGAAGCCTCATCGTACTTTCGAATTTTAAAGCTATGTTTGAAAACCTCGGAGCATACATTATTTTATTTTTATTTTTCTTATTTAATATTTATTTGTTGATTATTATTATTATTATTATTATTATTATTATTATTATTTTTTACTTTTAACGTGTTATATGGACGTTTCTCTAAGGGGTTATAGGCGGTTTTTACATTTAAGTAGCGATTAATTACTTAAGTATGAACTACTTATCCTTAAGGCGTCATAAAGCCTGGTAAAACTTTTTACAATCCCTAAAAGGAGAGAACGGATTTCTTTTCAAAGTAATAATATTGACTAGTATATTGGGCTCTTGACGTTTAAACCACATATGTTAATCGCGGGCTTTTCTTTGGTTATCCTGAGGTGTCATTGTTTTGTTGGTGACCTAAACCAAACTTCCGCTCGGCCAGACATTGAATCACACAACGCTGGGCCAAGTCCTTATCGGGACTTTGAGTCACGCAATTTGTACTGTTCACTTTCGGTATGTGACAAATACAATGTAAGTGCGATCGCGATAATATAGTTTGTGTTGATGAAGTGATGTGTTGTCTACAGTAATCAAGGAACCATCAAGGACTGCTTTAGAATGTGGACTGCGCTACACCTCGGAACATATGTAAGTATATATTCGTTTGAAAAGTCGATGAACCTTCTCGGGTAATTTTTTTTTCGAGGTAAACAAAACTCTCCGATTACAAATCACGCTTAACCCACGCTATGCAAAGATTGTAATCTGAGACGATGTGACACCACTTACTGACGTATTTTGGTGACCAGACTCAAGCTCTCACTCGCCCAAATGTGGAATCACGCAACTTATGATCTGTCGTCAATATTCGTATATACTGAAAATCCGGTGCTTTGTAGCGTGCGCTGTGGAAGTGAATTTGCTCTGGAATTAACTGGAACGGAGCGCTTAACCCTGTACCATGATTCTGTGGAGGATTTTGGGCGGCTGGTATGCTTTAAGTCTCTCTCTTTTTTTTTTTTTTTTTTTTTTTTTTTTCGTTTCGAGCAGTAGTCACTTCGGAATCGAGTATATAGCTTTTACTTTTTACTCAAAAAGGGATAAATCGCTTAAGGAGGCTCGAAAAGGTTTTTCGTTGCTGTAGTGTTTGTCAAACGATGAAAGATTACAAAGAAGGATATTTAATGGTATGGACAAACTATATGTCTCCTTGCAGCTCTATTGTTGGGCTATACTTTAAGGGTACTTGTGACGTCATATCAGTTACCATGGCAACGCACAAGGTGCACAAAGGTGTCCTTTAAATTTCAGTTTTTGTAAATTATCTGAAAAAGTAGTTAGGTGACCTACCATTTTTATTTATTTGTTGGAAAGTTCCCTAAATTATTTAACTTTTCAGACGGTGAGGAAAAACGTTATCGAGTAGAATTAAATATATCTAAAGAAAACGCGTCTTATGGCTTAAAGAAAATTCTACTAGAAAATTTTTCCCTAAACGTTTATATTTGAAGTGCCATCGTAAATGGTACGTGCATGCAAAAAATCAAGATAGGTCACCGACCTAAATTTCGAGCTAAAAGCAAATGTTTTCTGCAGATTTTATTTCCGGTTCGCGCGATTTTACGCAGCATTTAACTTCCGGTGAGCTTATTTTGATTCATTCAGCTGACGTGTGCATCTTGGTGTAGATTGCGCGTGCGCGTGCAGCGAAAAACCCATTTCGAGCCTCCTCAAGGAGGCACCTTACCCTAAAATGGACCAAAAAGTTTGTTTAAATTTGGTGAAATAAGATCAATCGTGTGCTGTTGCACTCATGAAGAGAAAATAAATTTTGAGGGTTTTACTCAAAACGGTTGCTATTGCAACCAGGCACAGCCTTTGGAGGTTTTATTTGATAGCACTGATGCCAAAATCCCTGCTCTTTTACAAAACAACATTTGATTTTCAAACAAGCATATCTTGTAAGTTTCTGTTTTGTTCTATTCAATAAACTTAAGTTTTGACAGTTAGTTCTTGTTTTCAGTGCTCTTTATAGGCTTTATTTAGATATAACCGTTTTTTAAACCAAATCCAGTGAACAAATTGTCTATTTATCTTTAATACTCCCCAAAGTAGAAATGTTTGCGTAAAGTCAGCTGGTTCAAAGGTAGACCTTTGAGAAAAATGCGCTTAAAGTTTTGTTACATGATGGATTAAGCATTTAGGAAGCCAAACATTGGAGGAGGGAGTTCAGATTGGATCTCCGGGCAGGGGATGCAACGGTTGTTCTATTTTGTGAAACGTTTCGGCAATTGTAGGAAATGCTCCTTTTTAGAAGGGAAAGAAATGAGAATATGATAGTAAATCAGGCAAAGATTTTCCCAAGTAATTATACCAATCGAGTTGTGCATCTCCTAACAGCGTTTTTGCAAAGTATCGTTAATATATGTTTAAAGTAATCTGTATTTTTGGTCATGTTCTTATTGTAGACAGCCGTTGCTATGGCCGTTGCTTCGTAAAAAATCTTATACCACTGTGTACTTTCCTTAAATTTCACGCTCACGTAGAGGTAAATTCGGCAAGGTTGTTTCAAAATGTTTTCAACAAGTGTTCAAGGGTCTTAAATCTTGTATTTGCAAGAAAATGGAATTTTTCATGAACATCGCCACAATTTTTGTATAAAGGTGCTACCTTAAGTGGACTTTTTTTTAGTGTTTATAGTGCC
Organism: bacterium; assembly: GCA_965233585.1. Classification (GTDB taxonomy): domain Bacteria; phylum SAR324; class SAR324; order SAR324; family NAC60-12; genus CBDDTI01. The sequence continues at coordinate 8,946 of CBDDTI010000445.1, read as the reverse complement.
TCTGGGCTATACAAGCACTAGTCTCTATCATAGAACAAATAACAGACGCCATGCCAAATTTACCATACATTCTTTTAAGTAAAACAAAACTCTCTTATGATCTATGACAAGAGATTATCAAGGTAAGAGAGTGAATCCCCCTATGTAGGTCCTCTAACTAAGGTAATCCGTCTTAAGTTATTTTTAGACATTGTACCCAGTTCTTCCGAGGATATTACTCGCGCGATGCGTGGACAGCCGAAGCGACTTTCTCGAATTACCTGAGAAAAATGGCGGGAACGTCATTTTATATGTTTTGGTTTCGTTTCATACCGGAAATGTTTTCTGCACTCAGCCGCCTTTTTGTGCAGTCGGGCATTTTGTTTGTTTTTCTGCTCGTTTGGCTGCTCATTATTTTGCCGTTTATTCGGTTTTAGGGAGTTAAATTAAGCAAACTTCAACGACAACGGCAACGAGTGCGATTGCTGTCAAGCGTGCGTTATAATTCCTTGTTTATTTCTTTGCTGCTGTTTACAAAAGTTCACAAAACAACAACGTGAGATAGGCACATCAGTTCTGCTTATTTGAGAGAACGTGAACTTTACGACGGCCAATTTTTAATATATCTTTTGACGAATTTTGAAGCCGTCTTACATATTCTGTTTGGGAGTTCTAACACTATATACTGAGACAAACTGTGAATGGTCTTGCCGATCTTTGCCGGTCTTTGCCGTTGTTTCCGTTGCTGTTTAAGCTGCTTTTTGCTATTTGGGCAGCGAGCGTCTGCCTGCACTTTCGACAATCTGTTCGGTTGCCACGCTTGTGTTTGGAGGTTTGTTTGTCGTTTGTCATTTGTGCAAACATTTCTCTGCCTTTCATTCAATTGTTATTGTTTGAGCAGGACACATCCGTCTTTTATTTAAACTCCCATTGAAGTTTCGAAACGCATTACAACATACCGAGAGTCGAAGCGCTTTTGCTTGTAATCAAAGTATCAAAGAAGACATCTTCACAGAGTTGGAGGCTTTACTTTGCTTTAAAACAAAACGAAATAAAACATCAACTGATCCTCCACGAAAACATCCACGCAACGCGCGCGTAATATCCGCGAAAGAACTGGGTACAATGTCTAAAAATAACTTAAGACGGATTACCTTAGTTAGAGGACCTACATGGGGGATTCACTCTCTTACCTTGATAATCTATGACTATCACGTGATTACCACATTGCCCCCCCCCCCCCCCCCCCCCACTGAGTTATTGCATAATAGATATAAAGTTTTACATTATTTCATAAAACGAAAGGAATTTTAGCTCTTTTTTCTGGGATTATCAATGCTATAGATCCCTTATGACCTTTTGAGGTAAATAAAGCATACAATACACCCTCAAAGTAATGATTTTAGCGCGGAATTGACCTAAAACTGCAAAATCCTCGCGACACTGCTCCTTTAAGAGAGATCTCTAACGCTCATCAATCAAAAAGCTTGTTCAGTTGAAACATTGGTATTCAGACATTGCCATTTCTGAGGCAAACTCATTAATAGACTTCTTAAACACTTTTTCTACAAAACAGCTGGGCACATACAGTTTATTAATCTTGAATTTGTAATTAACAAGAATTTGCTGAAAGTGTAACCTGGTCTCCAGGGGACCTATACAAATATTTGTTGCCACTTCCATTGATTGCCCTCAACTTAATAGCCTGCGGAGCAGTCGTCGAAGGGGAGGGAGAAAGGAAAAAAAAAAAAAAAACGAGCGGGCCGAAGCGCGTTAGTCTGACGGAAGGGGCGCAGGCTTTCAACTTAGGAGTTGTTGCTGCAATTCATAACAGACCTCCACAAATTATCAATCTGCCATTACATTTTTTTTATTCCACCAATGATCTAAAGCAATTTATCAGGCTGTTGATAATTCCTTTCGATTAATAACAACATACACCGAGCGAAGTCAAACTCGGTTGATCAAGCTTTACACAAGTTTTCAAAGACAAAACATCGGTTAATTGCTTTGGTTTTCGAATTATTCAACCCTTTTCTTCACTAGCTCTCCTGGCGTCGAACGATATACCGATGTACATTATACACAAGTCGAGGCATCTAAGGAAGAAAGTGCGAAATAAGATCGAATTCTAAGAAGTCAGAAACGGAAATAATTTTCCTTTCAACCATAAAGATTCGACGTACCGCGAAGCTGTGATTCTTAAAATTAATTTTTCAGCGTTTGTGAATCAATATGCTTTTTATAGTACTGGACAAAAGTTTAAAATCAAATCACATATTACTTGTGAAACCTCTAATGTCATTTACATGATTCAGTGCACTAAATGTAATCTTCAGTACATCGGAGAGACCAAACGTCGTTTTAAAGACCGTTCTAACGAACATAGGCGACCTATTATAAATCCCTTTTGTAGTTATTCCCACACTGCGGTTTCACGACACTTCCTGACTAGAGGTCACGCGGCGGAGGATCACCTGATCCTTATACCGCTCGAACAACTGCACACTAGTCGTGACTCCATCAGAAAAGCTCGTGACGCATTCCTCATACACAGAGGAAAAACACTGGAGCCTGCAGGCCTTAACAGAAGAGATGAAATGTAATTTAATTTAGCTACCTTTTAATTTCCTTTTGTTTATTTTACCTTGTTATCAAGTATTATTAACTTTCCTCTTTTTTATGCATTTCCTTTTTTATTCATTTTACACATCACGTAGCCTATTTATGTCATTTCCGGTAAATATAAAGATCTTGTAACAAGCATTTATCCATTCAATAAACCTGAAGAAGGCTGGTGCTGGCCAGCCGAAATATTGTAACAACTCCTATATTCACGTTGTCTTGACCAACCTTTGCAGTATATTTTCTATAATCAAGTAGAAGACATCTACAGCTGTAAGTCGGCCTACGAAATATTTAGTAAGGATATGTAATTCGAGGAATCTTTCACCATTGAAAGCGAGCGAACCTCCTATGTTATTTCCACATCACCTTCAGCGCGCGGAGATGTTTGCCCTTCGGCGATCAGATGAAAATGAGCTCGAGCGAAAACTTCTCCCGGCACGCTTTGCGAGTCGTGTCTAACACCGCCTGGTTTCCGGGTAATGTTTTCTCGCAAAATGTTGTTGCTAAATATTACGTACTGTTTTTGTGACCGCAAAAGAGTTAAAAGAGCGTGGTTTTATTTATTTATTTATTTTTTTTATTTTTTTTTTTAACTTCTTGTTTACAAGTAATTAATGGGATGCGATTCTGGAAACTGCACGACTAACAAATCATTATTTATAATTTTTTTGCATATCCCTAAGTACTCAGCAACTGCATCGCATGGATTTCAACCTGGGTGAACCAGAAAGGGATATGTAACATGTTCTTATAACGTGACGCACGTCGGAAAAATCACTAACACGATTTTGTTACATATCTCGAAGTACTCAGCAACTACTTCGCATGGACTTCAGCCTGGGTGAACCAGAAAGGATCGTATCATGTTCCTATAATGTCACGCACGACGGAAAAATCACTAACGCGATTTTTTTCTTACATATCCCGAAGCACTCAGCAACTGTAACGCATGAACTTCAGCCTGGATGAACCAGAAAAAAAATGTGTATCAGGTTCCCATAATGTCATGCAGGACGGAAAAATCACTAACGAGATTTTGGTACATACCCCGAAGCATCCAGCAACTGAATTGCATGGACTTAAGCCCAGGTGAACTAGAAAGGGTATGTAACATGTTCTTATAATGTCACGCACGACGGTTCATTACATATATATGCCGAAGAACTCAACAACTGTACTGCATGGACTTTTAGCCTGGGTGAACCAGAAAGGATCTGTAAATTGTTCATTTTATGTCACGCACAACCAAAAATCACAATCACGATTTCGTTACATATCCTAAAGTAATCATCCGGCGGGGGGAGTAATCAGCAACTGATCGCATGGAATTCAGCCTCGGTGAACCAGAAATGATATGTAGCATGTTGTTTTCATGTCACTCAGGGCAGAAATATTAATATTTTGTTACATACTCCGAAGCACTCAGCAGCTGTATTGCATGGACTTCAGTCTGGGTCACGCACAAAGAACATGTTTCTATAATGTCATGCAAGGTGGAAAACATTTTTGGAGATTTTCTTACATATCCCTAATTTATTGGCCAGATAGAGTGGGAAATCCATTTTCCCAAATATTCCTGCAGGAAGGCAGTACTTAGAAACAAGAACCCCAAAACCATTGAAAACTCATAAATACCTCTCTATAAACTCGAAACAAAGGTAAGTTAAATTTTGGCAGTGGCCTAGCCTGCGAACACAGATGAAGGCAAGCGACAGTCGGAAATGCGTCTGCGTTCGCAGGCTAGCCGTGGCCGGGCTTTGCTTGACATTTCTGTGCATTTGCTCTCATTAAGAACTTGATACGTGCGGTTTGTTAAGTTTTGAAGCAATTGTCTTGATTCGATGCGCTACGAGGTTGGTTACGGCCAGTGCTAGCTGATCGAAGACATTTTCTGGTTTTCTAAGTCGTTCATTGTTGTATGAATTCACATATAATGTAATCGTATTTGTCAGTTTTGTTTGGTTTTCAACAACTGCTTTATGATTTAAGCGACAACAAATCCAAATTTGTATAAGCAGGGGGAGCTTCATTGTTGCCCTTCCCGCGAATAATAATAATAATAATAATAATAATAATAATAATAATAATAATAATAATAATAATAATAATAATAAACCTGCACGCCCTCTTCAACTCCTCGAGGAAAGTTTGAAAACTGGCTCAATTTCGTACAAATGCGTCAGCAGAAACATATCTTCTAATTCAGAGGCAAATCTCGTTTTGTGTCCATTTTCAACGACCATTGACGGGTGTTTTCGAAGTTAACGTCTCTGTTACATGTGACCGATCAATATCCCAGCCGTTGTGGAAATTTATTGCATATGATTGAAACCTGTTGACTTGTGTGTAGTCTAGCCACTAAACCATTTTTAGATCTTCAGGACCTTGAAACAGATATTAGGGGCGGCGAATGGTCCTTCAAAAACTCTGGGTCTGGGTTTAGTCGAATTTCACGGGTCTCGCAGTCTCGTTTTTTAGCGGTTATGTACGTCTCGCAGTCTCGTTTTTTACACGAAGGTGTCTCGGGGTCTCGAGGTCTCGATTTTTTGCAAGACTAAGCGAATTTCCGAGAAAAAGTTAATCCTAACTTTGCCAATTGTCTGAATTCCACAGAAAGCTACCGCAACATCATTTGGCGCCAGAAAAAAGCAGTTATTTTAGTTGTTCTTGAATACAATAGTGGAATTTCCAGTTCCAGCTAGTACACAGAAGCTGGCTAAAAGGCTAAAAGGAGCTAAAAGGGAAATCAAGAAACCCACATAACCCAGGATAGCTCATGATGAAACCCACGAGGTCGGAGAGCTTATCTGTTGCTGCCTGTGTAAAAGCACAAGGATTCCCAGTAAAACAAACAGGTTACCACTACTCACCAAACAGTGCCTCGTATAGAGACAATCAAATAAGATATTTCCATCACTCATAATGTAATTTGTTCGATGGTCATCCATGGAAGCGTTTTAATAAGTTTTAATTGTTCTCTGTTCTCAATTCATGCAATCCGGCGATTTCTGAGACTGAGCGTTAACGTCTTTTAACCAAACAGCTATAGATAGCTAGCTATAAGCTTGAAAAAGTCATAGACAGGCCAACACAGACTCTCAATATGGTTTTACGGTAGCGGCACGTAAGCCTTTCAGGTGATTCCACAGTATTGCATTGTGCATCCCTACTACGCACGATTTTTCGCGTCATTAGCGCGCGAAAATGAGCTCGTGCACCTACACAGCGAAAGAAATTCCCCTCAAGCTAAAGCGCGATAGCGAACTAAATGCTCGTTTTCTTTTAAACAAGCATGGTTACCTATATTTTTTATTGCTTAATAATAGTGTACATGTTATCCTCTTTGATTTAAAGATATTTAAAAAATTATCGGAAAGAAAAAAGACATGGGTGAAAGCGTGCACAAAACCGTTACTCTGGGATGCAAAGTATGACCGCAACTATACGAACGCTTTACGTCCACGTCGTTTTAAATTGTGTGATATTTTTTATATGATATTGTTTTCATATATCATTGGCACTCTCTACCTGTCAAGTTTTTTTTCCCAAGTATTACTTTAATATTATCTTTTTTTGCGTAATTTCTTAAAGATGTGTTACCTTTTAAATAAATTTAAAAAAATACTTAAATAACTAATTGTTCGAGCTACCGAAGTATAACGCGCGTGATTAGTACGAGTACATGCATAGATAGGTTAAGATTGGCCCATCAGATGTTGACCTATTCTTTTTTATTGATTTTTTTTTTCGAAACAGTGCTTGGTAGAGAACATTCAGGGAAAGTTTCAAAAAACTTCATCGGCAACTTTTAGTCCTGAGGAATCACCTTAAAGTTTTGCTCTGACAAGTATGTCTTAGAGCGAAGTGTGATATTCAGGACCGGCGGTTTCGAATCTCTTCAGCTGCTTTGTTGAGACAAGTCAGGCTGTGTTTTGCAGGAACAGGTCGAGAAATTCTCAATTCCAATCCCGCGGAAAGGTTGGATGAACATCCTTTTATACTTTACTACCTGCGGTTAGGATCAATCGTGTTCCCTTTGTCATTGGTTCTCTCGGGGAGGAGAATAGCCAATCATGTGTTGGTATTTTCGATCTGCGCTATCTCAAAGCTCATAGTTGTGTTTGTTTGTAAGGCTTTCTTGCATTATACGCCGTTATGGCGTTTTTATGTCACTTTTCTGTACATTTCTTGGTTTGTTCCATGTCAATTACATTAAAATAAACAAATAAATAAGGCAAATACTCTGCTTAATGGACTCTTAATCAAATACTTAATTTGAATTAACTTTGTTTTCCAGAAAAAAATAATCTTTTGCATATTAACTTCCATTTCCTGTGGTTTTAATTTCCCCGCTTTTAACGCGATCGAAAGCGGTCGAGTGTATTGTAGTTTTAAAATTTTGACCTGTTTTGCCAGCTTTTGCCATCTTGAGCAAACAATCTCAGCTAGAACCACCATCAATACAACTTGCGCCTGAACCTTTCATAGACTTATAGAACTTATTGCCCCCGCAGGGTTTTGGCCCAGAGGCCAAATCCCGAGGAGGCACCCTAGGGTCCCCCGCGTGTACGTGTATACATACAAAAGGAATATCAAGAAAGTATTAAAGAAATGTGTTGGTAGTATGGGAATTTTCTCGATTTGGTGAAACTAGGCGCGCACGGTGGTCTCGGGTAATGGTGTCAGTTACATGTAATTAGGTCGGGTTTCGCAATCTTTGAGAGGCAAATACATTCCAATTACAACATGGCCTGCGTTACGATTCTAGCGTGGTGAAATAAATTCGCTTCGAAATGACCGAGATTCTGATCTGAAACAAATTGAAAACGCTTTCAAAGATCCTGAAGAGAAAAACAGCTCAGAGGGTATGGCAGGAAATTATGAAGTATACTAGAAATTCGAGGCCAGTGTGGTTAAGTTGCAACTAACATGATAGCTAAATACCCTTCCGATCGTCAATTTTACGTTTGGCATCTCCTTTATTTGGATCGCTTATTTTCATTGAGTAATCTTACGTGCCGTAGAGCCCATGTGGCGGCTGGGTGACTGGCTGGGATCCAAATGTAAATGTAAATGTTTTGTAGCGTTTTCGTTGAGGACAGAAAGCTTTACTCTAATTTGCATATATGGCGACTGTAACCCAATACTTCCGTTTACCTCTCGGAAAAAATCTCGACTCCTGTTTTGCTTTCGGGATACGTTTGCTCGTATATCAATACAAATAATTTGTTTCAGTACCAAACTAGAAACAGAGTGGTTTGATTTTTTTTTTTCCAGAATGCTGTTCGTGAGAGTATTATGTAAAGAATATCATGTGGTAAGATAAGATGCCCAAGTTACTTGAACAGTATGAGTAATATAGCTAACAAATAACATAAAATTTTAGTTCATACAACAACGTTCAATATTATTGTTTTCAATCAGCAGAAATAAAAGAAAGCGGGGGCAGCTTTAGTGATAACTATTACTAGTAGTAATGGAAGCGAAGCTGGATTAATGGTGAACCGCGAGACCTAATTGGTCAAGCGTTGCGTGGTTGTTTTCGCAAGGCCGAGACTTAAGTTTTACTGATAGACTAATAGCGAACTGTCGGCACCTTGGCAAATACAAACATTCATAGAGTACTTACGTGATTCGTGCTTTCGCTTCCGATGAGAAGATGAAGACTTTTTCCCCATTTCGATGAACGTTTCCACCTCAACTGAGATCAAAACGCCCGAGCTCTTTTTGCTTACTTCCAGACAACTGGAGTTGTAAGTGACAGCGCGTCAGTCAAAAAAATCAAAGGGAAACGACCAAGCGCAACCTCTTGACCGGAAATTAGGTCATGGCCAGGAAAATAGAGTTTATTGACTGTTGACAGATTTTCAGATCTAATGTCCCGCACAATGGTTTACAGCAAAAGGCTCTTTTGTAAGACTTTTGCATGTACAAGCTCATTCTAGCTCATTTTCATAGCTCTCAACCAAATCTGGGGCTCGAATTTTAAGAGTCTGGACGTCTCGCGCTCGCAATCTAAACACTTTGAAGTCTCGGTCTCGCAATAAAAAAAAATCAAAATGTCTCGAGCTCGCAAAGAAAAACGCTAGTCTCGCGGTCTCGCAAAGTCTCGCATTTACCATTCGCCACCCCTGATATTTTCTGTTAGCAAGAGAAAAGGTATTTCTGCGTCAGATAGCTCTTTATGTGCCCCTAGCCATCATATCAAAAATTGAATCTCGAAAAACAGTATCGTAAATACCTTCTATCTTCGGCCATAGTAGTTTGATCAAAAGTAAGGGGCGAAAAAAAAAAAAAAAAATATATATATATATATATATATACAATTATGTATACAAT
>CBDDTI010000444.1:0-8833 GCA_965233585.1 bacterium | reverse complement strand
GTTCAGTTACATTAAAGAACATTCTATTATTAAAGGTGCTGTCCACATTTATAAACTTCACCTCATTTCACACCTCACGGGAGATATGAACTCAATTAATTGACCTCGCTCCCAACGTGTGGCTTCATTGCTCAGTTGGTAGAGCATCGCACCGGTATCGCGGAGGTCACGGGTTCGAATCCCGTTGAAGCCCTGATTTTTTCAGGCTTCTTCTTTCCAATTGCTTAAATTGGAAAATTTACTGCGATGATCATTCTTCACTTTCACCTTCCTTCCTTCCTTCCTTCTACAGTTTAGTAGGGCCTCCGCCCACGCTCATCCGTCACGAAAATGGAGGTTTTCGAAAACGCTCTTCAAACTGGAGAAATTTGAAAACGCCGGCTTTGAAAACAACGATGACGTCACGATAATCACGTGATTTCCCTGTCCGAGCTTTCCTCGACCACAAATCCAAAATGACCTGTGATGGTTTTTCTCCGGCGCAGTGTGAACGCAAAACAGTTGATTCGTTTTCGGAGTGAAACCTCCGTTTTCAAATTTCTCCGGCGTCACGTATATAGACGAGGCCTGAGTAAGTTTGAGGTATAGGGCATTTTTGTGATTTCATGTTCCTAAATATATTCAATCTCGCTAACACTTGGTTCAATCTACGATTTCTGGCGTTTCGGATCGTTAAAAAAATTCCAACTGATCCTTGAGATCTTATGGATACCGCTCTGTAGGTATCGTAGTGACCGTTGCTATGATACATTTACTAGGGTCTTTGACCCATGCAGGCCTAGTCGGGCAGTATTATATTCTATTAGGAGCCTGACACTACCCCGTATTCCTGTAACGGCGTTTTCACAGACCAGTCTATTTTTAGTTTGAATTCATCTCGAATACAGATCCCCACAGGAACCTCACTGACCAATAGGCCATTTTACAGTTGTGTGCTTAGTTACCCGGCCATGATTGCAAGCGAGGCTGGAGGTGATCTTGCTTTGATACAAACCTCACTGCTTTTCTCATGTAAATGACAACTAGTTAGCATAAGAACAACTTGATTTGCACAATAAAAGCAGTGAGGTCTGTATCAAAACAAGGTCAACCCCAGCCCGCTGCCATTCAGAGGCCAGGTCACTAAACCTACAACTGTAAAATGGTCTATTGCAATCATAAACACGGACTAATGTTGACATGTCGAAATGATGTCGACAGGTTCACGTGAGGCTGCATTGTTTTATCTTGACCGAAGCGTGCTCATGTAGACTGGTCTGTAAAAATGCCGTTGCTTTGGCTTATTAAGGAAGTTGCATGCTCCTAGTAGGCTCCTGATTCTATAGCAATCGTGATCATATGGCAAGATTGAGAACGGGGGCCTCGTCTTTTCGTGCAGTGACTTTCTTTTTCTTTGCTCTCCCCAAGTATCCGAGCGCCTTGTTTTAATGAACTATTTATTGTATATTTATTGCAAAGCAGTTAAAGCATTTCCTCATTGTAATTCGAAAATATGAACGATCAGCGTATCAACATGATAAATAGAAAATTTTTCTCGGCGCATTTTACAAAATCAGAGCGCACCAACAATGACTAATATGTGCAAGGATAAGGCCTGGTTTAAACGTCGCATTTTACATGCGCCGAATCAAATACTAATTTTCGTCGACTCGAATGAATACGTTCGGCTGATTTGATTTAAACGTCGCATTGTTTTGCCGAATAAAATTGCTGAGCGCGAGTGACGTGTTTTAAATTCCCATTCGAGCAAACATAAATTATTCAACTTAATTTCAATTCAATTCGGCACATGTAAAATGCGGCGTTTAAATCCACTGTCAAAGTTCAGTCGCATATTCGACTGGATCAGTCGAATATTCGACTGACTCGCATCGAATTGAAACGTGTCACATTTAATTGATTTAGACGTCGCATTTTACATGCAGTTAATTTGGCAATTCGATTCGGCGCATATAAAATGCGACGTTTAAACCGGGCCTAAAAACGTTTTTTGGCGTATTTTGAGTCTCTTTTTTATTCTATCCTTCTTAGTAACCAGCTATCTATCATGCCCAACAACCATTCTCAGCTCTGGTTTCCTTCTGTTGCCAGTAACCTTTGGATGGCCTGACGCACTGTCCTGATCTTCAATCTCAACCTAGGAAAACATGAAACCAAGGAGAAAACGTCAGACAGGGTATTAACTTAGTTGGGTTAGACCACACTCTGACTAGCTTCCATTTGAGTTTCAAGTTTCAAGTTTTTCTTTTTTTGTTTTACACTGTTTACAGAAAAGTTAACAAACATAGTTTACAGGAATGCAGAAATAAAAAATACAGACAAATTAGCTAGAGAAAAACAATATTTAAACGTGTACATTAACTAAAGCAGCCAATTAGATTTCGAGATGGTCAATGTGCCGCGTAGATATAAGTTGGCGTTGGCCGCATGTTAAGGCGGGGGTACACGCGAAGGCTGTTTTGACGTCGCTTAACACGGCCTTTCTGCCAATCTCTCTGCTTATTTCATCAACCACTGTTAGGCGGTCTTGTGTAAATTTTACGGTGATTTTTGGGCATTTTTGGAAAGAGATATTTTTTCTCAAAGGATAGGTTAAATTGAGGGAAATATGAAATGTTGAAGATTTGATGGATTTGCTAAATTGAAATTTGAAGTGAAGAATTAGTAGACGGATACCAAACAGTCCCCTACCAACCTGGGGCTCTCATTTGGGGTGGTCAACTGTCTGGAAGTGTTTCCAACCCCTTTTAATTCTATCAATTCCCTTTTAATAATTACTTTAAATTTCACTCCTATTCATGTTTACCCCCGCCTTAAGTGTAATTGAAACTTAAGTACAAGTTAGAATAACGGAAAAGAAGATGATGTCCTTTATATCTTATACAGCTAGCAGTTAAACTATGGTCAGTGTTGAGTGCCTAGTAGGAATCTTTTGTACTGCTTTTTGAAGAGCATGTATGGAAGACGTTTTAATTCTGGTGGGACAGATTTCCAGATTTTTATTGCAGAAAATTTAAATGTGGATATACCACTGATGAGACTTGCTAAATGAGAGGAAGGGGAGGCACGGTGGTATCATGGCTAGTGCGCTCGACTGTCCGAGTTCGAGCCCTAGCTTGGGAGATTGTGTTGTGTTCTAAGGTATATCGAAAGGAGTTACATGAATGTTGCATTCAATATCCGAATACAAACCGCTCATAAAACAGACACCTTAGTCTTGTAAGTTGTACAACAAATGGAATTAAAATCTGTATATCCACAGCAACAAACCTATGAGTGTGCCGGATCTTTAGTAGACCTGGATCAGTAGAAATTTTAGAATACAAAACATAGACGGCACACTGATCCCAACGGCAGATATGACCAAAATTAAATAAAACGGAATAAAGGACCAAATTATTAGGGCAATTTTGTTTAAAATAATTTGGTCCTTTATCTCGTTTAATTTTGGTCATATCTGCTGTTGGAATCAGTGTACCGTCTTTATTTTGTAAGTTGTAGACTGCTGGCACTTGCTTTATTTTTCTTTTGAGATTCAGCGGGGGTACAAGCCGCTTTCGCCTAAAGGGGAATGGGACCAAACATGGGCGGGGCATGCACGCCTTCTTTCCTACTCGGCAACGGCTTTTGCGTTCGTGATGGCTAAACACTCGTCTACATGACCCTTAGAGAAAAAAATCAGCTGTGGTAATGGAGCTTAGGCGTTAGCACTGACCTGCATGTTGCCAGCTTTCCTCGAATGAGTCCGATATTGTCAAGGGAGGGCAGGAAGATGAGAGAACCTGGGAACGAGTTTGAGATATTGCGTCCAGATTGCTCCGCCGTCTTTGGGTCTCAATTGACAGGCTTTGCTCGGTTACCGAGCCCTGTAATTCGTCATACCCTCGATGCCTTCTCGATCTGTTAGACCGTACGCATGCGCAGTGAAAACGGTTGCGAAAAAAGTGAGCAGCTTTACAAAGGAAAACAACAAGTGTGTGACACGCCAAGATGACCAGCAGAACTTCTACCAATACATCCAACAGAGCTTGCAATTGTTTATCCTCCATGATCTGCATGATTGCCAATGTGCACAGAACCAACAGATAGACGGATTCTGTGAGGTTAGCACGAGAGCGTAAGTAAGGATGACAGTAATTATGAACGGCCAGGATTATGACGCACTCGAAGATTATTAGGGTCTAGGGAAGGAAAGAAACGAACAACATTACCTAACTGAAGCACTGCACAGTGATTATATAAAAAAACCTAAATTCACACTGTACAAACGAACAAGTCTACAAATGAGTTTATTCATTACTATTAATTGAGTTTATTTGCATGTACAGCTCCAAAATCGCGGACTGGACCCTCTTCTAAACAACCCGGTCCCTGATTCGCTTTGCATTACCTTTTTTGTTGTCCCGTCTACATCCATGAGGCGAAAAGTGGCGACCAGGAGTACTCTACGCCACAAGTCCATTGACCACCACCAACAGCATTCGGGGCGCAAGCCGCTTCTCAGTGTATTTGCATATTGAGGATCAACCTTCCAGTAGCCTTTGGTTAAAAGAAGCACCATGATTGGCGGAGGGATCACCAGAAACACAAGCACGAAAATAGCGATTGCTGCCATTGCTAGATGGTCACCATGGAAACAATCCATCGTGCCGTCATAGAGGAACACGAGTTTATCACCAACATTTCGGCAAGACAAGATGTAAAGGGACGTTTCCACCAGGAAGTTGTAAATAAAAACAAGAAGAAGCCAAAATGACCGCAGCATTGAGTTTTGACGAAAGTTAAATCTCAGGCAATAATTAGCGCTTAACACGTGGGCTAGCAAAAAGATCAAAAGAGCGAGAACTGGGGTTGTGTATCCAAAGGCGGCCGCGTATAAATTATTTAACCCTTTAACAATGCATGTTTTGAAGAAATAAATCAACAGACCTTGAGATTTAAACAAATCTGCTAGAAAGAAAGCATATCGTGATAAGTGGTTGGTGGGAGAGAAAATGAAAGGGAGAACTTGAAAGAAAAACAGGGGCCCTCGTAACTCGCTAGATATGCCGGGATTGAGCCAGATGACGAGAACGCACAAGGTCACAACAATGATGCCAACTGGCAACAACAGCCATCCAGTTTTGGGGCAATCAACGCAGTCAGACCACCTAAGAAAGGAAAATAAAGTCATCATTAGTGATATTGAGTCGGCATTAGATTCGGCTTTAACAATATTGAAACAAAATCTTCGAAGCCAACTAAGTCAACTAAGTCAGTTTGACCAGTGAGGCAAAAAAAAAAGGGTAGAAAGTGGTGATGGTTTCTTTTTGCTTAAATCGACTTTTAGTTTATCGCCCTTGGTTAAATTCCTTTTTTATTTACCAAGGTGTCCGTCAATGAAGCGAAAGCTGATTGTTATTAGACACTGTTAGAAATTCATTTGAGATTAACAATGATACCTTAATCCAACACTGGTATTGCCGGAACATTTGCCACATAGCCATCCCTCACGGTTTTTCGAACACTGTCCATTACTGTTGTTTGGATCAAATAAACACCCGGCTCGTAAACCACCGGGTGCACGTGTACAATTGCAGTACTTATCTGGACAGATGTATGTGACTAAGGTCCCGTCGCTTGTGATGCCAGCCCAGAGCCCCTCCTCCACGTACAACATTCCATCATTGTCACAACTGTTGTGTTAAGAACAAATATTTCAAGTCAACGTTTACCTTTTGAGGTGTCCCGCGTCCAAGTGGTGTAGCGCGTTCGGTTTAAACCGTAGGTACCTAAACCCCATATGAAATTAAAGCTTATCGGAGCTGGCCAGCAAGCAATACAAAGAATTTTGGAATAAAATGAACTGTCTAATTCTCTACGACCTCTAATTGTAAAGAAAAGCATTTATTTGATTTGGGAGTGTGGGTATCTTACGTTTAAACCAGACGCGCTGCGTCACTCGGACGTGAGGCACCTCTAAAGGTACACGGTAACTATAGGATAGTACGACATGTGCGAGCGCAGATACAGTTAGTTGCCTTTGACCAGTGCGAGCCCCTTATGTTGAAATGACCGATGGCCCAGATGGATAAATATGGCCCGGTTGTCGATTTTTAACACTGTCTCGGGTCCCACCGCGTAGAGGAGCGTCGGCTCCTCTCCGGAAGGGCGCCTGGTAATTGAGTCTGTTTAACCAATCAGATTGCACAGTTTAGTTCACGTGAGATGTCAAGTTTTAACCTATGTTACATATGAAAAATATTGACAAAATAACCCAGACGAACAAGGCTTTGTACGAGTTTTGACAGCTAATAATAATACTATTGATTATTTCTAACGCATTGCATTAATAAAGACCACTTTGCGGGCCTGGCATGGATTTCTGGGAGACTGGGCGTGTGGTTAGGGGATGACGTGGAGTGGAACCGGGGGGAGAGGATATTGCTTGGAAATTGAATTGGCCGCATGGCTAGACGCAACTCAATTTGACATTTGCTCTGAGTTTTGGTGATAACTGAGATCCCTACTCAGTGGGCGTGGAAGTGGGGGGGGGGGGGGGGGAGGGGGTTTCACACACAGACAACACGAAGGTGCTCGTCGCAAATACTGAAACGAAACCTTTAAAGACGGTGCGAAAACTCCTGCTGGGGGACTTATGGGGTTGAACACCATAAGATGTACCTCTCGTTTACCCGTGCTGTTTAATCTTTAAAAGGTACGACGACACCCCGTCCCGTTTACTGATGTAGGATCTGAGCTCCCCCTCCCGAGATCCCTACCTCAAAATGCCAGGCCGTTTATTGCACTCGCAAACTTTGCTTTCTGGGGAGTAACTGAAACCAGGACGACACTCCTGTAACTCAAATTCAAAGAAACCTCGGTTCTTCAACGAAGAGTAGTAATCGATAATCTGAATCGTGCGCTTGTTCTTGCCTTTTCTGTGTTGTATCTCGTTGTATAATTTCTCAGGAGCGTTGAAAGAAAACGGAACAGTACTTGAACTGTCAGGCATCAGCACATAATTTCCTTTTGGTAGCTGGAGCTTGGGGGTTCTGTTTACGTTGTCGGCTTCGAATACGTAAGCAAGTGTGAGAGTGAAGTGTCCCAGTTCATCAACAGCATGCAGATTCAAAGGAATGGTCTGGCCAGGAGCGAGCTGTAACAGAGTTATAATAGAGACCATAAAATAAGCCATTGTTAGGTGACTTTCTTAGCATCTATGCTAGGGCTGTAGTCACAATGAAAGCCTTAGATATATAACTTAGGAAGAAAACTTGAAGGGTCATGCATCATAATATAATCACTTCTATTTGTAGACGAGTGTCACTGGCAATATCGTACTCTGATCAAGACAAAGCTTCCGTTACACCATCAAAAATAAGCGAGTTGTTCTTGAACACAAAATTCCTGGAAGCGAAGAGCTTTACTGTTATTATAAAAAGGATGAAAAAGAACCAACTAACACAGACAGCAGACAGACAGACAGACAGGCAGACAGACAGACAGACAGACAGACGGGCAGATGACATAGACTGGTTGAATGAAAGAAGAGAAGAACTTGTGAACGAATGAACGAACGAGCACAAAAAGCAAGGAAATAAAGCAGGTAACGAACGAGAAAAACATAGCCTCGTTCCCATGGCCTTTCCTTCAGTTTAGTTAAGGAAAAGGCCATGAAAACCAGGTTGGGACGAACGAAGAACTGAATGCATGTATCATGTATGACTGAATTAATAAACGAAAGAAAAGGAAGTAGATGATGAAATGTTAGATGACCAAACTAATAAAGAAACCTGACGAAAACCTCCAAGACCATTACCTTTACATTTTTTGGGAAGTGTAAGTGAAAACCTTTCGTGTCCGTGGCAATATCGTACGCTGATCCCGACAAAGCTTTCGTAAACAAATAGTTCTTTTCGTACACAATATTCCCGGACCAGCGAAGGGCTGTTTTGAAATCCTGATGAGGAAATTCTTTTGTCCACAAACACCTCTGAAGAGATGACACATAAATTGCGGCCCCTCTTATCATACTGCCATTCTCGATGAAGGAGATATTGGTCTGAGAAATAAAAATGTTAACGGTAATAAAATATTGGAATCGTTTATATATAGTTGGAAGGAATGTTTTAGGGCTGTACTGTTGATTCCAGACGGCCTTTGTGATGGCTTTTTTTTTCAAGCCGTTTTAGACGGGTCTCTGTAAAGTGCGGACCGGATGGCGGCGGATGGCGGATAGAAAAATGCGTATGATAAAATGCGAATGACAAAATGAGAATGGGAAATTTGGGGTGACAAAATCCGTAGGAGATATGAACTCAATAAATTGACCTCGCTCCCAATGTGCGGCTTCATAGGTCAGTTGGCAGAGCATCGCACCAGTATCGCGGAGGTCAAGGGTTCGAATCCCGTTGAAGTCGATTTTTTCAGGCTTCTTCTTTCCAATTGCTTAAACTGGAAAATTAACCGCGATGATCATTCTTCTCTTTCAAATTATATTAAAATAAGGTCTTTTTTAAAGAGAGTTTGCAAGAACGGCTAATAAACTGGCGGCATTCGCTAATTTTATTTTTTAGGCAGAGAAGTCATGACGGCAAGACAATATCTTTGTTTTCTCTGATGGCTGGTGGTGAAAACAACCTTTATCTCATTGATGGTTTATACTGAATTCTTTTTGGCATAATTTTTCTTCATTATATTAACGCACGCCATCTCTGATATAGCAGGATAATAAATTATTTACTTTTGATCTGGCAAAACCATTAAACCGTTCAAGAAAACCCGTGTCCCTGAATAGCTTTACAAAATGGTGTAATATCTCTGGGACAGATTCATTAATTAGGTTTCTGCC
>CBDDTI010000443.1:5000-15901 GCA_965233585.1 bacterium | reverse complement strand
TAAAGTTTGTTGTTTGTTCTGAATTCGTTTACAGTAAGCATTTCAGTTGGCTGCGAAAAGCCGGGACAGCCAACCAGCAGGACTGTGATTGGTCACCGTGGACGCACCTTGATTGACAATGTGATTGAGAGGAGGCATTTTCGACCACGAGGTTCTCTCGCCACGGTGTAGGAGTTTGTTAAAATAATGTTCGGGAGAAAGAGTGAGTACTTAACGTAAGTCGGACAATCACGATTTCTTTGATATAAAGGATCAGAAGGCCATTCACCACGATTAGTTAAGTGCCTTTTAACATCATTTTTGACTGGCGCAAAGAATTTACTTTCAGATTTACGCTATATTATATAGACTGAAGTAATTGCTGCTGTGATAAACGCCAGAGCGGCTGAAAGGTAAATGTCTCTAGGAACTATACACTCAGGAAAACAAGAAAGAACTTTGAAACAGTATTCAGTTGGTTGAAATCATCCCACTGGATCGATCTGCGAATACGTATTACAAAAGGAATTTTGCATGGAGTTCGTTCGCAGTGTGCACCAGACCGAAAAAGTGTTTGTAGAGTACACATCAATCGAAGCAGTTTACATCAGTGATGACAATGTTGGGAGTTGCAGAACAGACATTCAAGTGATAAAAGGCAAAGATTCTACAATATGTTAAATTTGACGGCGTGAATGAATTTGTCGGATGAAAGACGCATGGCCACGATGCCTTTGATAAGACTTGATCGTACTGGTAAACTCCAAAAGCAAAGAGGTAAACTAATATTTGTCTTGTTAATCATGATCTATTAAATAACATTGCCATCAATCAAACTTAGAGCTAAAAAGTGGTGTTTTCATTGCCAATTCACAGTGACTAATAAAGCAGTCTCATTTTTCCCGCGTAAAACTCAATTTGGCGCCAGCGAGGTCCGCCAGCGAAGTGTCCACGAAAGTCGAACTGTATGATTTTTCCCCCAGCAAAACGATTATTCTCGGCCTTATGCGCCTACTGGCGCGGGGAGACTTGATGATGATGAAAACGATTATTCAAAAATTTCTGAACACTTAAGGGTTCATGTAGCTGGCTGCTAACAAGTTTTATAACAAAGGAAACGAGACTGAAGAGCCAAAACAAAATCTCTAAGTCTATTCTGAGCCGTCGAAAGAAAAACTTCAACGTCACGCAAAACGTGAAAAACGCCAAATCCCAAGTTCACGACGTTTTGAGAACCAGGAATATTATTATACTTACCCTCTGGAAGTGGATTTTATTTCGAAAAGTAAACGCTGAGAATCTTTATCTTATCTCTTAAATAATCTAGATTGTGCGTATCGAATTAAAAGTGTTGGTCTTTCGCGGATTTCAATGTTTGTTTTGACGGCGTTTTTAACTACAAAATAATAAATTATGGATAATTTACTTTAGATAAATGCTAGAGTGCTGGCTGAGGCCCATTTCGTTTCGGGTGATGAACTACGTACGAATCCGCCGAATGAAAACACAATTAATTTGTAGGTTTCTCGAGTGCCGTTTTAGTACTGACGCGTAGCTTGTTTACTGCAGAGTTGATTGCCGTCAGCCGTCAAAACATTCAAACTTCTTTCATGTGCAGCAAAGCCCTGGTTTGAATGAATTCGCTTTTCGAAAGATAACCCAATTTTTCCTTCCAATTTATTTCACCGGAATTAAGGTGGCCGAACACAGTTTTAGCGCGCGCTTTTGCTGGTGCAAATTAGCACGTGCACAAGGATTTCAAAAAACAGATATGCCGTCAACAGAGCGATCATTTTATTTACTCAAAACCCGCACTATCTGTGTTATTTTTCTCTATAATTGCATGCAGTGTATTGATGGCTCTAGTATTTTATTACAACGATATGTTACAAAAGGTAACGATGCAAAGAACCCAGCATTTTTAGCTTTTGTTTGTTACAGAAAGAACCCAGTTAAATGCAACGCATGCGCAGTTGCTCGAAAACTTGAGACCGATTGCTTTAGCAGAAATGTGCCGTTTTCTAGCGATCCAGTCGTTAGAATTTCAGGAAATTTGGCAAAAAAATAGATCAGAGACCACGTGAATGATCTATCACAAAAAATCTGAATTTTGACATAGGGAATTTGTAATAAAACAGGAAACGATTAACGGCGAATTACGGAAATCGCCTATGTCAAAATTCTATTAGAACAGTGTTGACAAAAGGGATTTAATGTCAACTCGTAGTGTGCAAAAGATGAAAACAATCTAACGACTGGATTTTTTTTAAATAAACAAAAACCATTATTTAAGCCTTGTTTTTAACCAGCCCCGTTGCCATGGCAACAGCACGCACCCTTATCAAAATGCGAGAATAAATACTTCTGTTACTAATCTTGACTCTTGCAAAAAATGGACGCCAAAGCATAAATAGTTTAAAAGTTATCGAAAATCACGCATAGGCTCTTGAAAACTGTGTTCGGCCACCTTAAGGGAAGAAAATAAAGTTCATTTAAAACCGTTTGCATCGCCTTCTCATCGACTTCGTTGATATCGCTAAAGATTGCAAGAAAGATATCGCTCGAAAAACCGGCTCTTGCAAACTTTCCTTTGGGAAAGCGGTGGAGGGTTCTTCTTAGTTCGTCAAATTTTGAAATAAAGAAACTTTTTAATATAGCTCTAATATGACAGAATCTGAAGATTTTTGTTTCGAATTAAACGCAGTGCTGTTGTTTGCTCAAGCACGGCGACGATATATTTCTCCCGCTCGTGCCTTTTGTCGGAGACTCAAGGACGGGGAAGATGCCGTCGAAAATCAAACTTCAATTAATCACGCAAAGCACGAAAAACGCTTAATCCCAAGATCGCCATGTTTTGAGAACCAAGAATATTATTTTGCTTACCTTCTGGAAGTGGAGTAAACGCTGAGAATCTTTCTTATCTCTAAATAATCTACAATGTAGCTTGTGCGTATCGAATTCGTTTCGCGGCTTTCCCTGTTTGTTTTGACGGCGTTTTTAATTACAAAACAATATAAAGTATGGACAATCTACTAAATGCGAGAGTTCTTGCCGAGGCCCTTTTCGTTTTGGGTGATGAACTACGTAAAAATCTGCCGAATGAAACACAATTAGTTTTGTTGGTTATTCGATTGCCGTTTTAGTACGCCGGCGTACGTAGCTTGTTTACTGCAGAGTAAAGTTGATTGCCCGTCGGCCGTAAAAACACTGATTCAAACTTCTTTCATATGCAGCAAAGCTCTGGTTTGAATGAATTCACTTTTCGAAAAATAATCCACTCTTTTAATTCCTTCCATATATTTCATCGGAAATATGGGAAGAAAATAAAGTTCATTCGAAGCCTTTCGCGTCGCTTTCTCATCGACTTGGTCGATGTCGCTAAATTAAAGATTGCAAGATTAAGACTGAAAGATCGATGATGTCGCTCGTAAACACCGGCTCTTGCGAATTTTCCTTTGGGAAAGCGACGGAGGGTTCTTCTTAGTTCGCCGAATTTTGAAATAAAGAAGCCTTTTAATATAGCTCTTGAACTACAAAATCTTAAGTTTCTTATTTCAAATTGAACGCAGTGCTGTTGTTTGTTCAAGCACTGCCACGATATATTTTCCCACTCGTGCTGCTTTTTGTCGAAGACTGGCTCAAAGACAAAGAAAATATCTTTCGTAAACACACTTAGTTGTTGGTTTCTTTGCCTGTTATCTTTTCCTTTGGGTACACTTTGAACATTGAATCAGCCGCTTTCAAATTATCTGGATAATCTTTTAGTAAAGTTGTTTATTTTCGCATTGAACGCGGCAGTCTTGTTTCACGGCCACGACATTCACGCTCGCATTGCTTTTCGTCGACGAGTAAAAAACGTTGAAAATATCGTCCGTAAACACACTCAGTTCATAAAAGGATAGCTTTACGTTAAGCTTGTCACGTCAACACTTCGGCTGAATCACATTTATTACAGAGCAAGCTCTATAAGATGTAGTTTTGGGGTGTGAAGTTTTTTTCGTAATGGCGGCCGGTCGAGTGAAATATTTGGTGTCGACAGAAGATCGGCATCATAACTGCATTTGTTGTAAGATACGATTAATAATCGTGGATTCTACGATTACTAATCGTAAAATGCATCACCCTACGATTAATAATCGTGGATTCTACGATTATTAATCGCAACATCCACGATTATTAATCGTAGGTGACGCATTTTACGATTAATTATCGTAAAGTATCACCTTTTACGATTAATAAGTCAAATGTGTGCATCTTACGATTAACAATAGTGAAAACTTCACTCCAGAAATTAAAAAACACTCCAGGAATAAATAAACAACTGTTATGAGTAACTTATGCTGCTACTGGAAGCCAGAAAACTTTCAGCTGATCCCAAGTTCAGTGAGTTCAAGCCTCTCACGGCACTGGCTCATCACGCAATAAATTTAAGAAGAACAGCGTGGTTCTGGTCATTTAGAAAGAAACATACTCCACCAGTCAGTTTTCCAAGTACCATTTCCAAGGGTTGTAGATTTACTGATAACTTTCTGCACGTTTTTACAATGCATTCTGCAGTCTGCATTTTGTACTGACCGAATGTTGAACACTATTTTTCAATGATCTGCACGTTGGAAGAAACTCAATTTGTTGTTCTTAAAATATGTAAATACATGTGGATTCGTTGGATGTAAAAATAATCCGCCAAAGTCATGCCTAAACTGTGCTAAACTGTCAAGCATGTGTGCAAATTCTGGGGATATACTTCATGGGTGAATCTCATAAATACAACAAACGCATGAATGTTCCTGCTTTCCGAGAACTACTACTGATGCCAACTCGGATAGTTCTAAATGATACTAAAGTAGAAATCAAATGAACGATAGAAACGAAACGAACGATAGAAACGAAACGCACGATAGAGACATTGCAAACGATAGAAACGATTCAAACGATGGAAACGAAACGAACCAAACGAACGATGTAAACGTTTTCACATGCTGGACGAAACGCTAATGTTCAACGTTGAATTTCGAACCGAAACTTGGGCTCAAAAATATGAATGTAACGCTAGAAAATCAGTTTTATCTCTGATAGTGTTGACTTTCTGTGAAAAATACTTATTCGACTTGATTCTGCAACTCATGTGCACTTTGATTTTCAAGACTTTTGTCTCAAAATTTTAACGGCAACCGAAATAATCTCAAAAATTTCATACGCATTCACTCCTCTTTTCATCGTTAATTTCCTGTATGGTGTTTTCATTCTGTTTGCAAGTGAAAGTAAGTGGATATTAAGGATTTTTTTCATTAGGAGATGAATGCACATATAATTTGCTTTCCTTTTATATTATCAGATTGTTCTAGCTGTCCTTAAATTTTATACACCAACGTGTTTTTTAGCGTTACATATTTTGTAACGGCTCTGTACACCAACACCGTGCGCATGACCTCAGGTGAAATTTTTTTCCTTCAAAAGTGCCTGAATTTTTTCATGTGCTTTTCAATTAAGTGGTACAACATTCCCCTGTATTTTTTTGCCTGGTTTGCACTTTGTTTCTGAGAAAAACAAAGACAAAATATTGAAGCATGTACAATGAACACAACAAAGCAGAACAAGAACATTTCAGCCATGAATGCACATATAATTTGCTTTCCTTTTATATTATCAGATTGTTCTAGCTGTCCTTAAATTTTATACACCAACGTGTTTTTTAGCGTTACATATTTTGTAACGGCTCTGTACACCAACACCGTGCGCATGACCTCAGGTGAAATTTTTTTCCTTCAAAAGTGCCTGAATTTTTTCATGTGCTTTTCAATTAAGTGGTACAACATTCCCCTGTATTTTTTTGCCTGGTTTGCACTTTGTTTCTGAGAAAAACAAAGACAAAATATTGAAGCATGTACAATGAACACAACAAAGCAGAACAAGAACATTTCAGCCAGAAAATGATACAGGAGAATATTTTTCTACTTAATTGAAAACCACATGCAAAAATTCCGGCACTTTTGAAGGGAAAAATATTTCACCTGAAAAAGTCACTTACGTCCCTCTTGCACCAAGCCATTCAATTGTATCTTGCTGATCTTTCAAAGTTTTCTGTCCACAAGACAACGTTACGTTAATGAGGTTTTAGTTATTCAAGGACCTTTCGATAAGATTCAAGGACTACTGGGGAAAATTCAACGACTTTTCAAGGACTTGGGCAAATTTTTCAATTTTCAAGGAGTTTTCAAGGGGTTGATGCTTTTTCAAGGACTATTTAAGGCCCATGCGAACCATGATTTTAGGTGATAAGATTGACACAAGTTTGAATCTTTTTTCAATTGTTTCCTGGGTTCTGAGTTTTCATGACACCCAAACTCAGATCCCGAAAACTCAGACCCCTGGAAATAAATAAAGAAAAAATGTTTAAACTTGTCTCTATCACCGAATCGAAAATGCTTTATGGTAACACAATGTTCATAGGTAACAGCCAGAAAGAGTCAAGATATTTATCTTTTCTGGTTTATCTTTGTTGCATCTGGTGGATACAAAACTGACTTCAATTTGAGCAACATTATAGCCACTCTGTGTCTTCTATCTCTTGGGTAAAAAATTTGCCAGCAAATACCATTAAAATATCAGCTGTTATTTTAAACCTTCCTAGCAACAAACCCGACAGTGATAAACCAGAGAAAACAAATATGTCACTTCTTTCTGGCTGTTGCCCATTGAACAAAACGTGATATGAGGAGGGAGACGCGTTTACACTGTAAATCTTTTTTGACCCATTGACTCCCGTGCCGGCCCTAACCGGCCATGATGAGCATTGGCCTTTCCTCCACTTCTGACGTCATCACTTTTGACCAAAATTGGCATCATCTATGCTCAACGTCTGCGGGAGGAAAAGATCTTTCCAATGATGCCCAGATCAGAGTGATCGGTCTAATGGAGCCTGAGATATGCACAAAAATGCTCAAAAAGTTGAGTGAAAAACTCAGACCAAAATTTCCCGCCACTACACATGGCTACCCCATGGTCAAATTTGCCCGTCTCCTTAAGGCTTTCTTAGAAGTTTTTTAACTGCAACAAGCCCAGTAGAAGGCCAATCACTGCAACAAAAAGAAAAGAAAAGGAGAAAAAGGAAAAGAAAAGAAATTCAAAAATCGAAAAGCCTACAGACGTAACTCACTTTTTCGTCCAAAAACTATCTCACTTTTTTTATTTCTGCACATGCCCGAGCCGAAATGTCCAAAAACAAGATGCTAGTGGTGACGAGGGCAAACTGTTGTGTTGCAAATGCCTTTTGGATCAGATTAAAGCTAATTTGGCCGAAATCCAGCCTGAAAACCACCAAATTGTCCAAAAAACGCATTTTGGGCAAAAAGCTCTGTGAATCAATGGGTTAAAAAAAAATCGAGGGGCTTGAGGTTTTTTCGATACCCTAATTTTTACCTGCTCTTGTAAGTTTTATTTGTTTTCATTTTCAATTCTAAGTGAGTGTACTTTAGTTAAGTACCATTGTCAGTGGTATATTTATCGAGCTAGCAAGCTAAACAATCAGCCAGCAAGCCAAAGGAGTACTCTGCCACCATGCCAAACTCAGCCAGTGTGCCAAACTCAGCCAGCGTGCCAAATCTAGGCAACGCAGCAGGCATAAAGCAATCTTTTTAAACTGAATTCAATAAGAGCAAAGCTAAAACAAACGACAACTGGAGCAAACTATCAGCCAGAGCCCCACACCACACAAGAGTGAACTCAACATCGGCCAGTGAGCCAACTTTGTCACCGCCTGGGAGCAAAAAGCATTTAAAGCAATATTTACAATATTTCCATCAGAATTTAAGACATCTGACGTTTTGAATACTTGAGTACAAAAAATGTGACGTGCACAAACATGACTCTGTGTTTCTAGTTCCCAATTTATAGTATTTGTTTTGAATAGTTGCTCGTTGGGACTTAGCGAGAGCTACATCTAGTTTTTAATACTAAAATTCACGTGAATTAAAAAGTTTAATCCCGTGAAGAAAGTGAGTTAAACTAGTTTTGCGACAAAACCCGAAAACCAACGTGGCATAATCTTCCAGCCGGTTTTCCTAATTTTTCCAACCCTCGACAAAAACATAACTACTTGAGGTTTTACCTTGCCTAGACGATCTCCTTTAGAAAATGGTTGATAAGGTATGTCCTTGAACGCAGTTGGAATGGAACAAGGTCCCCAACCATCGGGATTATCTTCTATAACAGGCGGAATAAAAGACGCCTTTCCCTCCATGTTGGATTCAGTATCACGTGTATTATGCGAAAGCCACGTAATGTTACATGAATAAGAAAGTGGACTTGATGACATCCGCTGCCTAAAAGTACCAAGTTGTTGATGTCGATCCAGGCTCTCTCTTCGGATGTTGCGTAACGAACACTTACGACGATGACACGATGTCACCGGATGTTGATTAACCAGCGATCAGGCGTCCCTATTTTATTTTCGCGGCGGAAAGGAACGCCTGATACAATTACTTGACTATTCGTCTGCCGCCTCCTAATTAAAATATCTGTCAGCGAGAATGTCGGTGATGCCATCTCCAGATAAGAATGAACCAAGCAAAATTACCGGAAGTTGCGTCGTGGGCGGGAATTACACAAGGCACGAACAGCGTGAATTTACATGCAGTGCTGTACAGTACGGCCGACAAAAATATGGGTTATTTTGTATAACACGTCCTCCTGTTTCGTTCGTAATGAGTAAGTTTCAGAAGTAGAACTTGGTGAAGGTACCGTTCCACTTTGTAAGCCAACAAAAATCAAGGAGTTCTGCGGCGGTTTTTCATGTGGCGTTGGCTGTACGGCCCTTTTGATTAATTGACTCTCTCCTCCGCAGAGGCCTCTTTCGTGGTTGTTTCTGTAGGTACTGGAGCACAGTATGCGTCATCGAACTGAGAATAAATTACTACTGTGAAAGCGCATAATTAGGGTTAATTATTTTTAAAAACGAATAATTGAATGCCAGTTAAATCTCTTCGTAAATAATTATGTCTACCAGGTCCACAAGTCTACAGGTCCACAGGTCCACAGGTCCACATTACTTCATATAAGTGAATGTCTTCAGTCCACAAGTCCACAGGTCCACACTACTTCATATAAGTGAATGTCTTCAGTCCACAAGTCCACAGGTCCACAGGTCCACATTACTTCATATAAGTGAATGTCTTCAGTCCACAAGTCCACAGCTCCACAGCTCCACAGGTCCACACTACTTCATATAAGTGAATGTCTTCAGTCCACAAATCCACAGGTCCACAGGTCCACAGGTCCACACTACTTCATATAAGTGAATGTCTTAAGTCCACAAGTCCACAGGTCCACAGGTCCACACTACTTCATATAAGTGAATGTCTTCAGTCCACAAGTCCACAGGTCCACACTACTTCATATAAGTGAATGTCTTCAGTCCACAGGTCCACACTACGTCATATAAGAGAATGTCTAAAGTCCACAGGTCCACAGAATGACAGTTCATACAGCCTGACATTCGGCGGGTACATGTATCCCAGGCTCTTTTGGGCCAGTTCAAACATGGCGACAAAAAGCCAAGAAGTTGACAATAATTATTCAGGTCAGCTGTTCGGTAAGTAAGGCTAGATGTTCATCGTAGTATTTTTTTTACAAGGAATGATGTTTGAACTTTCTGCACAAGGAAATGCTATATGTTATGGCTCAAGAATTGAACTGAAATACATTACAGCTCCATATACTTTTTTTTTCCTCATATCAATCAAAAATGTCACTACATACCAATAAAGAAACAGTGAACAAAGACTCTGAATATTCCTTTGCCCAATTTTGAGGTAATTCAATTTCATGTGATTCCATCTTTTCATTCACAACAAAGCTGGCTGCATGTATGTAAAATGTCATTAAATGACAAGTATATATGCTCTCTGACAGCTACAGCTTGCATGGGTGTTTTAACAAATTGAGTGTCAATGACGGGACTAAACGTTTTGGACCCCAACCATGGCAAATTAATTTATTAAAGCATTATACGAGCAAAAATCAGCTCGCGTTGAAGGCCTAATTTTTATGGTTTTCTTGAGCCATAACATATAGCATTTCCTCGTGCAGAAAGTTCAAACATCATTCCTTGTAAAAAAAATACTACGATGAACATCTAGCCTTACTTACCGAACAGCTGACCTGAATAATTATTGTCAACTTCTTGGCTTTTTGTCGCCATGTTTGAACTGGCCCAAAAGAGCCTGGGATACATGTACCCGCCGAATGTCAGGCTGTACGAACTGTCATTCTGTGGACCTGTGGACTTAAGACATTCTCTTATATGACGTAGTGTGGACCTGTGGACTGAAGACATTCACTTATATGAAGTAATGTGGACCTGTGGACCTGTGGACCTGTGGACTTGTGGACTGAAGACATTCACTTATATGAAGTAGTGTGGACCTGTGGACCTGTGGACCTGTGGACTTGTGGACTGAAGACATTCACTTATATGAAGTAATGTGGACCTGTGGACCTGTGGACCTGTAGACTTGTGGACCTGGTAGACATAATTATTTACGAAGAGATTTAACTGGCATTCAATTATTCGTTTTTAAAAATAATTAACCCTAATTATGCACTTTCACAGTAGTAATTTATTCTCAGTTCGATGACGCATACTGTGCTCCGGTACCTACAGAAACAACCTCTTTCGTGCAGCTGTGTTGCTTTGTCCGTAAAGGTCGCCGTAGGCCTGGGGAGAGGGGAAATGGCAGCGCGCGGGGAACGCCGGGAAGGGGAAAGAGAGAAGAGAGGCGCTCCCGCCCTTTCCCTCTTCCCATCGTTCCCAGCGCGCCCACCATTATTCAAAAATTTCCCATAGGGAGCCTCTCCACGCTGCCGAGGAGAGAGATTAATTGATATATAGCGCTCTTGCCTAATCCCGTCGTTAGTACAGCCAA
>CBDDTI010000442.1:0-8056 GCA_965233585.1 bacterium | reverse complement strand
AAATAAATTACGGTATTTCACTTCCAGTGAACATTGAAGAAATATAAACTTTTTTTAAATTAACACAAACAAAGTCTAGGTTTTGGTTTTATCGACTGTAAAAGTTTGATCCATCCATTTCAGTTTACACCTTGACACTCGAAGAGTCAGCTGAAAGTGTCACCGGTGTGAAATATTCAAAGTGACATGTCTGTTATTTTATGGTTCATGAAGTGATACGGTTTGGTGGATTTCTTAAACTGACACGTGCTGCCCACAGTTGGAAACGCCATTAACCCTTAGAAATGAACAAAACACCAGTTTTTCAATTTGTTTTACCACTTTAAGATACAATTAGTTCATTGTTTCGTGATGTGGGATTAAAGTTCATCAAAAATGATTAAAAAAATCCAAAATATATCACCGATTCCTTTCAGGTTTGTTTTCCCATTGAAAAATTCGAATAATTTGCGTCTTACTGTTCGCTTCAATGATGCGATTCAATTTAAAGTAAAGTTCTTGTCCAAGGACAAAACAAATTATTTTACTAAATCCAAGTCGAACATTTACGTAAACTGGCATGGCTATTACGAACAAACTGACACTTAATTCCCTTAAAAGTCCAATTTTGGACTGAAATGATGTTAACATTTTCACACCTATGAAAATGTTTAGTGAATTCTCCACTATTTGTGTTTTAGGTTTCAGAGGATTAAGCTTTTAGCTCTACATTTTTCCCATGATCACCTATTCTAATGGTCACTTTAAGCTTTGCCGTCTTTCAAAGCCACCTTGACCGAAGCCGCTTGACTACCGACGTAAAATCAGTTTCCAGTAAGCGCTTCATTTGCTTTCAAGGACATGACGGGAAAAAGCTAAGCAAATTTTACGGGGAAAGTCCACTAAAATCGAACCAGTGGTGGCACATGATGACAAATCAAAATTCTTGATATTTTGCAGTTTATAACACGGCAACAATCACAATTTCGGGCCCCGCCTGTCTCATAACAACACGCAATATATAAGTAACTCGTACCTTCTCATAAACTTCGTTTGGTTTAATTCGCATCGCATAAGACACCTGTTTGAGCCTAATAACGAATTCAAAGAACATACTGTTTGCTCAAAAGTGGTTTTATTCAGTTTTTGAAGTCTGTGTTATCGCAATGGAAATTAGCTCCGACAGTACAATACATTTCTTTTGGAGCACTTTGTCCCTAATTCCTTTTATCTCACAAACTTGCTACCACCGCCGTAGCTAGTAACAGGCCAACCGAGGCACTTGCCTCGGTAATTTCTTTCACTTTTGTTGTTTATAGTCATTATAAACACTCTTAATACCTAGGAAGAGAACTCAACCATGGACAGATTGCCTCAGTCATAAGTCTTCCATGGACATTGCCTCAGTCATAAGTTTTTTCTGGCTACGGCCCTGGCTACTGTGTATTTTGTGCCGTTCATAGGTTAGGAACATTAAGGAATGGAAATTAGCTACAGCAGTACAATGCTGATCTGATTGGCCATTGTTAATTTAGATTTAAACGGTATCCTCCCCAATAGTGGAAAAGCGAACGTTTGCCAACCTTTGCAAAACATTTACGGCAATTTACCAACAAATCAATCAAAAAGAGGCCTTTATTTTTTTAATATATTTGTCTTTAAAGATAGCAATCCATTATGCATTCTTCAGGCACAAACTGACAACACATTGTTTGCTCAAAGAGAAGAGTGAGAAGATAATTTTTATTTCCAAAGTCTTGTGGTAGGCGGAATACAAAACTGTGAACCAAAAACGTTAATGAACGTTTAAGAAACGTATCTAACATGCTTACCATTTCAAAAGACTATTACTGTACTTGTAGGTGCATCAGCTTACATTATGCCACAGGACCTAAAGTAATCTATGAGGGGGTTTGTTCTATTTTTTCGCTGTTTTCATATGCGCGAAGAAACCAAGAATGTTCCTGTGTCGACTTGACACTGTTTGTGGAACACCCAGGGTTGTTGGACCACGCCTTTGTGGTTTAAAATTCTCCTGCTTTCAAGAAAAACACGATACAAGGCCCTTGCCGTATACTTTAGGTTGAAACCGAAAGCTTAAAACCGACCGAAGTGTTCCAAAAGGATCCGATCGAATCGAAATGTTCACGGAGCCGAAGCCGAGGCGAAACAAGGCTGTCTGACATTGTAATAATCAACCACTCTGCACTACAGTCCGCACAGTCTGTTCCTCATTGTTTATAATTACGAGAACAAATCTGGTGAGAACTTTTATGACATGTACAACATCTGAAGGCCGAATTATTCATAATTCGGCCTTCAGGACTGAAGCGAAAAGGGGAGGGCGAAACCCAACTCAGCTCCCCAATATTGACTTAGTTTTCAGCTAAAATAAGTTTCTGACCGAATCCGCCGAATCGTGATTGACGAGTGTAAGGCGAATGTAGGCCGAACGTTCACCAAATTAAAAGTTCATCCAGAGTTCTAGCTATTTATGACCCCATTGGGGGTATCGAATGGTCTTTGCGAGCATTTGCAAGCATGCGAGCAGTGTGTTTAATTTTGCGAACACCAGCAGTGATCAATTTTCTCATGCGAGCAGCGAGCACTTTAGAAATTACAAATGGCGAGCAGCGGCACTTAGTAAATTTTCCTGCTGGAACTAATTAAAACGTTGTTTCGCGCCAAGTAATCTGGGTGACACTTTCAAAACAGGATAACAGGTGTAAAACTAGGCAACATGATAAGATCTTATCTCGGTTCAGCCATTCCCAGTAGCTTACAGCCAATCATGCTTTGTTTAATATGTCGTTTGCTGCAAAATCACTTCACTTAACTTCACAAGAGTCAGTGGGTGGACGCTAAACGGGATCTGAAGCTTTCTAAGGCCCTGTTTACGAGCAGGTAGGTTCCCTCTCAAGAGGGTTAAAGATAGCCCGCCTTTACAAGCGAAATGTTTCATTTAGGGTTCAGTTTCAATAAACGTCAAGAAAACGAGGAAGCATTTTTCCAGAAACACTGATTCATGGCGCTTACATGTTTCCCAATGTTTCCCAGTTTTCCATACCGGAAACGTTGTTTCCAGTGTCAGTTTTTGTTTTCAAGATGCAAATTACGCTTACGCTACACGGCAGGGAATTCTAACGAAAATCCGAGCCTGCGAGCACTTGCAAAAATTTTGCGAGCACGAGGAAGCGAGCAGTCATTTTATTTTTGCGAGCAATTCGCGAGCAAATTTTGCGAGCACTTTCAAACTTGATGGACCATTCGATACCCCTCCCATTGTAACCGCCATACCGTATCCACAAATAACTGCACTAACCATTACGAGAAAGTTCGTTGTCAAGGCAATGCTGTGAACATTGGGTGCTGACATGTTACAGTTTGAAAGGGTTGCACTGGAATGGACTGCTACTTCAGGACAGTAGACCGACTGCTTGACGACGTCGGTGGAATCGCAGCCGGTATTGAAACTGTAAAGAACAGAAACTAAGCGTAAAAATCAGAGATAACTTTTAAACATACATTCAAGTACAAGGGAACACACATTCTCCTAGAATAAAATAGACAGAGGAAAAATAGACGGCAAGGTTGTTAAGGCGTTTTTCATTTCAGACTGTCATTCTAATTTGTAAATTTTGACACGCCTTCCTTGCACTTGAAGTTTTGCCCAATATACACTGTACCACAAAAGAACTTGAGACAAATGCACTGATTCTCATAGATTAAAACTACGGGTAAAAGTACCTTCGGGTGCCAGAGGTTTTTTTTCTGCGGTTTCCGATGTCGGTCATGTCAGTATTCACCCGATCGTACCCGAGGCCTTCGGCCGCCAAAGCGAAGCGAAGTATTTCCATCCGCCGCTTGAGAGAAGAATACTTCTGGTACCCAGGGTAGGGTAAAAGCTAAGAAAACAAACAAATCAATTACAGACCAACGTACATTTACCTGGCCATGAGTACAGGAAGATTATGCGGTCACATCTCAGTCGTCACTATGATTATTTCGCGAGGCCGAGTGAGAATTTTGTCTTGGCCTTCTTCAATCGCCACCTCTGAATATAATTGAAATTGCAATTAAAAATATCTGAATCACAGTTTGCCAAGAATATATGTGGTTATGACTGAGGCCTCGTTCACACAACTTAACAGGAAAATAAAAACGCAACAGTCACAGGTCAGTGTGGATTTGAGTTTCAGGAAAATTCGGTCAAGGAAATCACGTGATTATTGTGACGTCATCGTCGTAAAAAAAGCTTCATTTTCAAAATGTTTTCGGTCCACACTAAAGCCCTGGCCAAACAAAGTCGCAAGTAGACACAAGCTGAAAACCTGGGTCTAATTGCGACTTCGTTTGGCCAGGGCTTGCGTTGACTTGCGCTCACTTTGGTCGAGATCAAATTTGCATGGAGGTCAAAGCAAGTTTTTCATCGTCTGGCCACCCAACCCAAGTCAACGGAAGTTGAGTTGCGTCTATTAAATATAATTATTATTAGCCAATGAAATACAGGAAATGTCTGCCTTGAAATGGGTTTTTTGCGACTGTGAGGAAACTTGCCTGTTCGTTTGGCCACCCAACGCAAGTCTATACACGAGTTCAACTTGCCGCTACTTGCGACTATTTGCAAGCCCGTTTGGCCAGGGCTTAAAACACAAAGCCGGTGTTTTCAAATTCCTCCGGTTTGAAGAGCGATTTCGAAAACCTCCGTTTTCGTGACGGAATATGTGGACGGTTGGCCAAACCGTAGAAATAAAGGTCCGGCTTAGCGTGAACGCTCCCTGAAAATGTTGGTTTAAAGTTTATAACTCGAACTCTCTCAGAATCAGACTAATTGGTTGACTAAACCACTATCTTACCTGACGCATTTTTTCCAGCTACGTAATTTAAGCCTTAGAGCTATTTAATCTTGAGTCTGCCTTCGTGGCATGGACGCACTAATCGTAGGTATCAGTTTAGGCTTTGAAATATTCGCAAGCTTCTTCGTCCTCCAAGTTCATGTACAATTGAATTTTAAATCAAATTGGGCGCCAATTGTCTGACTACACGTTGTCTGACTGCACGCGCTCAACCAAAAGAACGAACGTGATTGGTTTAAGTTGCTCGAGCTGCACGGGATGTTTCGCTGTTGCAATGTGTTATTTACATGCTAATTAAATACTTGTATTTCTATCAACGAAAAGGAGAAAAACTTTAGCTTTAGAAGGAAAAACAATGTTTAGCTTTCCATATACATGATCGTTACTGATCGTTGCCAAAAAAGTTCAACGGTTTTTGAGATTATGGTTATTATGAAACTACTCTCCAGCGGTGGAAATACATGTTACACTTTTAGATCCTGGGAGCTGGAGACGAACAACGAAAAATATTTGACTAAGTGGGGGAGAAACGAAAACCCCACCAGCATACCCCTCCCCTATTAAAGATAAAGCTAGTGTCATGTTAGTTAATAAATGTGTTCATCCGGGTTCCTATGGTACAATGATTAGTAATAACGTTCTGGATAATATTGTTAGCTTAAAAAAACAGACAGCCAAATTTTGTATTGACAAATGCAGCTCCTGCTGTCTTGACTTCACTTGATTTATCGGCAACTGGCTAAAAGCCAGCATTTTAAGGGGGGAGAAACTTAACTACAAGTCTGTTGCTAAAGAAATCTGAAAACCTCCCTTTTTTGGCTCCTGAAGTCCAGTGGGCACTGAAAGTTTACCGTGTTTGTTCGATTCACGTTTTCTTTAAATGTTTCGAACCATGCCCATATTTGGTATGTCACGTGACCACAATAGAAAACGTCTAAAAACTCGGACTGAGTGGATCGTTTTCGAAATATAACAATACATTTTGCCAAAACACGGCATTCTCTACAACTTGTAGTATTCGTTTGAGGAAATGTACATTATTTCGAAAATTATAGATCTTTAAGATGCTATAAAAGCACTTAAACATCTATAATTTCCGAAATATTGTACATTTCCTCAAACGGATACTATAAAGTGTAGATAATTCCGTGTTTTGGCAAAATGTATTGTTATATTTCGAAAACGATCCACTCAGTCCGAGTTTTTAGACGTTTTCTATTGTGGTCACGTGACATACCAGATATGGGCATGGCTCGAAACATTTAAAGAAAACGTGAATCGAACAAACACGGTAAACTTTCAGTGCCCACTGGACTTCAGGAGCCAAAAAAACGAGGTTTTGAGATTTCCTTAGCAACAGACTTGTACAGCTGTTGTAGTTAAGTTTCTCCCCCCTTAATTGATAACCGATAACAAATGCTTCGCAATATATTGGCTAACAACTTAATTTGCACTTCCCTTTTCAGAGAAGGCGCTCTTTAACCATCGTCAGTTTTATGATTTGACGCCACCGTTTACATTTATTTTCACTATCCATTGGTGCATGCTATTTTCTGCTCTCATGTCCACTCGATCTCCTGTTTTGTTGTCAAACAGTTGTGGTTGGTTGACAGAAATTATATAACAAACACCGCTGGAACTTTAACGCACATGCGCAACATGCCATGTCGCAGTCCTTCAAGAGTTTGCCAGCCTCTTATGAATCATTATTTATTTATTTTAGATATAAACAGAATTTTGCTCTGTCACTTTAAGGTCCTGTTCCCCAGGGTTTGTCCCTCTTTCAATTGAATTTATTGTTGTTTTTGTCTCTGAAATTTTCTCAATTTTTCGACTTTTTGATTCGAAATGCCGACGGATTTTAAAGCAGTGAAAGTTAATGAAAGGAAATCATTTAATCCGACGTTCTCAGGACGAGCGGATTTTGGCTTTGACATGTTAATCACTTGCAAAGATTCGAGTTGGAGTAGGTTATTACATATTCCAAAAAATAGTTGTATTTGAAGAAGTTTCTACAATCTAATCTTGTAGTCTTATTCTTGACCCCCGGCATGTGGCCTTCTTTCTCCTCTTAGCTCATTCGAATAACAATCATCACATTTACATGTTCTTAGAAATAAGAAAGCAGTTTACACACGTCTCCAAGCGCCTCAATTTAAGCACCTGTCAGAAACCTTATTGCACATGCGTCAAACTAAACAAAATATGTCCTCTTCACCGACGAAAACCCTTTTTATCACTAAAATTATTTATCCACAATATTTTGAAACTGTTGACGAGAATTCTGATGAATATGTTCTAAGAAAAACAATGTAAATGTTTCTGAATTAAACAGGCTTTTCGTGTGTCAACTATTAATAATAAATGAATCTAATCGCCATGGCATACACGAAGGACACGAAATTGCAAAAAATTTGCATTTTCACAGAGCCTGTCAAATATTCCGAACGCGGAACGGTTTCGAAGCTCTATCGGCAGAGCGCGTGAAGGTTAGCTGTCGAATAAATAATCTTTCCTAGGAAATCTTTGTTTATTACACAGGAAAGAGAAGGATTTCTAGGGAACATTTCATCTAGAAAAATGAGGGTTTTCCCATGGCTCGCTTCCATATATATTCTGTGTGTTATTTTTCATGTTGATGTGGTGACGAGCGCAAATGCGACGAGCAATACAACCGGTGAGTGAATTTCGATTTAGCATATTTTAGTTACGTTTAGATCCAACGTTATTGCTAAAGAATATTAGCGAAATATATTCACTGCTTTTGGGTACAAGTCTTTCAAATCGTCATGATAAGCTGTGGTTTTAAATATATATTTTTATTATTCACTTAAAGGAGTATAAAGTTCTCCTCCAGTCTCTTCCCTTACAAATCACAGTTTTTTTGCGCTATGGATAGCCACAGATCTTGCTCATTTCGGCGTACTAACAGTTTTTCAGAAAAAACTTGATGCGTTTTTTAAAAAATTAAGTCTATTTTTCATTAATAGCTATAACTTATTGCTAGAAAACCTTCCGATGTTTATTTTTGCAATGGCCGATAACTGACTTCTACGCCAGTAGATTTTAGGCATTTCGATCTCGCGTTCGCTCAACATGTTACTACTGCAAGTTTGGCTTATACGTACAAACCACTCGGTTTCATCGCATAGCGCACTCGCAATAATAGGAAACTTGCTAGAATGTGTAGGTCTTGTTTTAAATAATTAATATATTTGTGC
>CBDDTI010000441.1:0-5633 GCA_965233585.1 bacterium | reverse complement strand
TTAAACGCCGGGGAACCCCGCGCTTTTTCCTGATTGGCTTGAATCGCCGAAATAATTCACTCAGCGTCGGGTCTCAGCAAGCTTCGACCCGACACTAAAGTCCATTATTCGGCGATTCTAAGCCTATCAGGAAAAAGTAGTATTTGTCAGACTTAGTATATACTACTTGAGGTTAAGATTTTATCGCAAAGTTAATCTCAATTAGAAAAATGTAGTGTATTTTAAAATGAGAGGCCACAGAGGATGCAACATTTGCCCATGGTTGAAAACGGGGAAGAATGAAATATGTGGAAAATCTTGCTGCGAAGAATATTGCAAAGACCACAGACATAAGATCAGGAACGGAAGTCGAATTCCGCGACCTTGTTTAAACTGTGGCATTGTTATAAGGAGTCAGATACAACTATGCCGCGGCTGTGGACGAGAAACAGAAAGAGAAAGACTTTTTCGTTTATTGCAGGATCAAAACCCATTTGAATAATTGCAATAATTATGTATTACAACAATGGGTCGCGGAAGAAAAGGAATTACTAACCAAAGCACAAAAAAATTAGTCTCAAATAGAAAGCATGATATTGCGATGTTTTTAGGCCCCCGGGTCAAAAGCGATGAAATAAAAATAACAGTACCTGAACAAGCCGTTGATTTTATGAAGAACATGAATCCACAACAGCTTGTCGATTTTCTTTTGCCGATGACGACTGGCACGTAAAAACATCGAGCGGAAATGCGTCTGGTAATTAAACCGTATGCAAATTTAGGTTTGTTATGACGGGGCAAAATATTTCACGCATCACGTCATAACAGTAGTTTCATATTTTTTTCGCCTCTTTCATCGCCTCGATAACTTCATATGTTATATTTCTGACTTCTTTTTGCCAAGAAGGCAGCGAAATTTCGGCAATAAAGTGCCAAATTACCAAATTGTGTGTATCAATACAATCATTTTATATCTTCGTAATTTATTCAAAATACGCATGCGTTTTACAAAAAAATGCCCCACATGTCTTATAAGGCCCATTTTATGCAATATAAATATCCCATATCGACCAATACACGAATAGCAAGTGATTGGTGGCGTTCTTGGATGTGGGGCCGGCCCCCCCTGATTCCTTAAAAAGCGCGTGCATGACCTTGTCACAGGTAGAAGGTGAGGCTGCATGTGCCAGCGACAACCTCGGGTGAGCCCTCCTCGACCCGGCACATGACTGGGAGATGCTCAGAGATCCCTCGGGATCTCAACTCAGTCCCGGAGGATAAATGGGAACTGACAGCCGCCTTGTCAGCGGCGGAAATTCCTAGCCGAGGCTAGGCAAAACAAAACAGCTACCGAGCATCTCCCGACTAGGGTTTTGTTTTTTTGCATGACGAGTCACGCAACGTCACGCGTGACTTTTTGTCACACTAAAATGAAATCCTGAATCAAATTTCTGGTATGTTAATTCGAAGCGGGGGCGATTGCACTTATTTTTTTTCGAAACTCTGCCTCCATCTCGCTTCGGACATCTTTTTTTGTCTTCTCAATGTCTGGTTGAGACGAATTCCGAGTGAGTTTTACCCTGACAGCTTCTTTGAGCACGTTATACTCTTGAAATTCAGTCATTATTAACTGAAACTCGCTGTCAGGGATCGTGTTATCAGCGAGGGCTTTTGAATGAAGCCGCCAGACCGTGTCTCGCTTGGCGATTGCGAGAGTCACAGTAGCTTGATGTTTCTTTATCTTAGAATCAAGCTTTTTGCTGGCGACTATCAGGCCTGAGGAAGCAAGAGCGAATGCACCGCCAACTCCGCCGAGCGGAATAGCGGCTGGAAGCCCCACAACAGAGAGAGCGGAGCCTAATCTCGCACTTGAAAATGCAGTTGAAATTAAGGTCGAGCCGGCCGCGCTCCAGTTAGTGACTTTTTTAGCACGCTTATATTTTTTGGCAACGGCCCGATAATGGACAACTTCTGCGTTAAGAGCCGCAGAAACTTCATTTGCCTTTTGCATTTTGAAGTCGTGAGGCGAAAGCTGGGGATACATACTTGATTCATCATGAGGAGCAGAAGGTAACACGTTTGAGGACATGTTATAAAAAGAAAATAAATTTAGCTCTAATTAAGCCCAGCTTGTGAGGGCTCAATCAGTTTCCCATGTTCCTGACGAATTTGGTTTTTGTTATCCCACATGAGGCGCATTTACATACCATCATGGTTCGTCCATTTTTAGTTTAGACATAGTGTTCGGAACTGGGAACACATTCGGTTTGTTTCCTCTCTTTTACGCAATATGATTTCACCATTGTATATTTTAGGTAAAATTAATTTAGCTCCAATTCAAATTCAAGTGGCAGGCCTTTGAAATCAAAAAGCTCGCCATCTTGGTCTCTGACACTTAAAGTGATGCTATTTACATGAGAACTAGTCGAGCAGTCTCGAATAGGCTGTAGGGGAGAAGCAACATATGTTATTTTTTCATAAGGCCTGCCTTTTATGTCGATTTTAGCCAGGAGGTCTGATTTTGTGTTGTTAAAAAAGTTATAGTTCCTGTCGATCAAATCACAGTGAATGAAATAAGCGGAAGGGCTGTTCAGCTTTTTGACATAAGTAATTGTAGTCAATGTAGGCCCAGAGTTAATCAATTGGTGCAAAGATCGACTGACTGAAATTTCTTTTCCATTGGTTGGTTCCCAGACTGTTATTTTTAGCACAGAATTAGGTTTGTTTGTTTCAATTTCTATTTTTTTTTGTTTTTAAAACTTGTCAAACTTTGTGTTAGCTCTTCTGCGAGTGACTGATAAGTGTAATGGCCCTGTGGTATGGAAGCCAACACCTCGCGATCTTCTTTGAAATGAATTTGGCCTGCGCTCATTAGATTGTGCCAAGAGTTGTACAGACTGCAAGATATAAGTTTCATGAAATGAACTTCTGGAATCGCCTGATCCAAAAATATAGTCTCACCATTCTTTTGCAAGACAAGCGTTAGCACAACCATTTTATATTGGACGAATATAACTCTGTCTAAAATGACCGACTTTGAAAATTGGGCTCGAAAGCCTGAGACGAAAGCCAGACTTGCTTCGGCAAAGTAAAATGCGTGGGAACAATGCACGAAAAAGTTCCCAAATGCGGACAAAAATCAATTCAATATCGAAACAAGAGTTGATGGAAAGCACAGAATAACCGCAGAAGTGTTTTTAAATGAAAGCAAGGGCTCTTCAGTCAGCGTGTTTGGCTCAGACAGAAGTATTGGAGCCAGAAAATGAAGACTGCTCTTGGTTTGGCGGGCTTAGAAGGCTTCCCTTATCAGCTGTCGCCGTTGAAAACAAAAACAGCATTGCCAATCCCGGCAGTAGATTTCACAGAACCTGCACCCAGCATTGCCAAAATATTCAATCGAGAGAACAGAATCTATGCAACGCAAGACGAATTCTTCGTAACAAAATTTCGCGACATATTTCAGAACTCCAGACTCACACACAGATCATCGGCTGAAGCGAAAACCTGGCTAAGAGGGCCAAGCATGATATATTGGCCGCAGCAGCTAAACTTTTCAGTATTTTGTGCGACGCAGGGCTGCGGAATTTCTCGAGAAATTTTTGTCGAAGAACTGCCACTTTCACCACAGATAAGAGCATTCTACCAGTTTCACGTGTATTTCACGGTAAGGCGAGTTTTGTGCGAGTTAGGCGGCATACAGAGCATGAGCGCTTTGCCGGGAGACCCCACGTTTAATCCACTCAACAA
This sequence comes from bacterium, assembly GCA_965233585.1. GTDB lineage: Bacteria > SAR324 > SAR324 > SAR324 > NAC60-12 > CBDDTI01. The sequence continues at coordinate 1,907 of CBDDTI010000441.1, read as the reverse complement.
CCATTATGACGTGGCCTCATACAGAAGAATATGCGCCGAGTTCGGGATTGATCCATCGAGCGATTTTCGCTTCACTGCCGGAAAAAACCACGGCCTGGGAAGAGTCAATGGCGAGATGCAGATTGATTTCAAATACCCCGGATGGATGAAATTCAGCGATGAGGGAGGTGATGCGAGCAAAGGAAACAGAGTTTCTTACATCCGCCCAGACGAACAAAGTACGACTGGTTCGCACCAAAAAAAGCAGCTGGTTTGACTCAGGCAGGCCTTTCACGAATCAACCAGTCAATCGAAGCATTCGTTTACTGCATCTTGGGAGCACAAGTCAACGTAAGAAGCAGCATCCTCGGAGAAGGCGGGAGAGCCAAAGAGGCCCAGACGGAGTTCCTGACACTGATGGAAGATGCCATAAGACAGCCAGACATAACGAAAAGCGTGCAAAGATACCAGCTCGCAGTTGATGAAGCTAAAGTCAGGCTGAATCTCGCCGTGTGTCCCGGAGCGTGGCTGATGCCGGCAAGAATGATCATCAACACGGAAAGCATAGTAGGCTACAACAACAAGCTGAAGCAGGCAAAAGCGGGAATGGCGCTTGGCGTGAACAATGACGTGAATTTAGGGACAAAAAAATCGGCACTCCAGCTGATGGATGGCGGGCCATCAAAAATAAACCCGCCTAACAGCCATCCCTCAAACCCAATTCACAAAGCCGCTATGGCTGCGCAAAAAGCGGTTACAGAAAAACCACCAATGGTTTCAGAAAAACCGCCAACTTTTTCAACGTCGCAGCATGAAATTAACAAAACCGCGGTAATTATTGGCGTTGTTGGTATCGTTGCCCTGTTGGTTAATTCTTTTTCATAAATTTTTGAAAAAGGAATGCGACCACTGCCAGAATCAATAGCCAGGTATGTTCAGCAAGAAAACCGATGGCGCTCCCTGCAGCTTTGAAAAGAAAGCTGACGATCACCCCAATAAGGCCGGGAAGAGCAGAAGCGGCTTTTGTTCCAAGAGTTTTAAGCCCATTTCCCAAATCTGTTCCTAGTTTTTTCAAAGTGTTGGTCATTGTGCCAATAACAGCACCGATTGTGACACCCGCGGCCAGAAATATGGAAGTCACGGTTACGCCATATTTTTTGAAGATCTCTTTGATCCTTTCTCGGAGAGGAATGACTTCTTCTCTCTCTTGAATCACAGCCTGCAAACAAGCAAGCTCTTCGTTTCTTATTGCAATCATTTCTTCGGCGTCTTCTTTGTCTTTAGGGAAAGCATAATCATCATCTATTATTTTTTGATCTTCTTCATTTTGTTTTTCAATTTCCTCTAATCGCTCTTTGATTTCTTCTGTTTGTTTTGTTCTGTAAAACTTTTTTTCTTCTGTTTTTCTTTCTGTTTCTTTTTTCGAAATTTTATATTTCAAAGAATCGATGAGGCCCTTTTTTTCAGGATATTTTTTCACGAGATCAGCCAGCTCTTTTTTTCTTTGATTATCTGTTGATTAGATTCTTCTTAAATTTCTTCAAAACTTTTGCCAAGAGCACGTTTAACGTATGTAAGATTTAAGAAATTTTGCTGAAAATCGCTACCATTATCTTTGATTATCTTGGTTTCGCCACCTCTTGGACCTAAAAGAACAATATCCATTGGTTTTTTTGTAGAAAAGCTCATTACCAGTTTTGAAAAATCGGCATTTGGATACCTTTTTTTGATAAATTCTCTCACTCTTCCGATTTCCCTTCCTCTTTCTACAGCGCTCAGTAGGTTTTCAACAACAGGAATTCCTTCTGTGTTAAGCAAGCCAGTTATATGGTCTCTCCTTAAATTGGACAACCTTATTTCAATTTCTTCAGTTCCACCAAATTTTGTCTCGGCATAAGACTCATTTGGCTCCTCATCTCGACGCATTG
>CBDDTI010000440.1:0-2500 GCA_965233585.1 bacterium | reverse complement strand
CAAATTTAGTTGATCTTTCATTTTAATGTCTTAGTTTTTCGAACAAAAGCTAGCAAACCGAAAACAACCATACTCTTTCCCAGTCCTCTCACGTTTCTGCAATGGGCTATTCTGGGCTGATAAATGTAATCTACGGTAGCAGAGTGTTTGAGAGGTAAAAAATTTAAGAAATCATTACTTACTTTTTGAAAGGAATTGTTTCGAAGATTCAAAATTTCGAGCTCAATTTCTTTTCGCTTGCCATACTCATTGGAGTGAATAGGTCCTGTTGAACCAATGAGCGTGGCCTGTGAAAGAATAATTTCTTTCAAGCAATTCAATTTTAATGGCTGTTGTGAATGCAAATGATGGCAATGGCCCACTGATTATATTTTACGCAATCTATCTTCAGTACTATTAGTTGCTCGCACAAGTGAACCTCTTATTGAGGAACATTAAAACACTTCAGGCCAGTTCTTTTATTGCTATAAATTCTATTTTGGAATGGCAGTTATACATTGCCAGAAATTCTCTCAGAAACTCAATAATTAATCCTCGTTCTGGTCCCCTTCCAGTCACTTGCTTTCTCGTCTCGGACTTCGCGTTCCATGAACTCGGTCAGTCGCTCCGATTTCTGCCAACACTCCCTCCCCTCCTCTAGCGGCCTCCTCCGCAAGTGCATGTGTGATTAATTTCTTGAGCCTTCCGGGACAATGCAGAGGGTCATTATGAAACATTTGTGTTATAGCATAGTTGATAGAGGGGAATGGTTATGAAACTCGTCAAAGTTCTTTGTTGTATGTTATTGTTCCGTTTTTTAGCCTTGACCCTGCACAAAACACAATAGTTGTTTACTTCGAACTGAGGAACTAACCAGTAGAAAAGTGTTGGTTACATAACTCATGCATAGTGTATGAGGGGAAAACAAAAGATTGTGCAGGGTCGTGGACCTTCCAGCATAAATCTTGGCATCTTTGTTTGTTACTTTGATGTTTACCGGGCTTCCTAACCTTTCCCCTCTATTAACTATGGTTACGGTCAAACCAAGTGAAGCGTGCCCCTCAAGATGGCATTAAAATAATGAACTGATTATTTAAAACTTGAACCCGCCAGTCGTTTCAAGAACGCAATAATGAATTGATTATTCGAATATTGAACTCGCTCGTTCTATTCAAGAAATACGGCTAACGGGTTCCGTTTTCGAAAAATCAATTCACTGTTGCGACTAGTAGGTTTTCAACCAACTAGTCTTTTCTAGAATGCAATAGTGAATTGATTTTTCGGAAACGGAACCCATTAGCCGTATTCTTGGATCGAATTTAACGAGCGAGTTCAGTATTCGAATAATCAATTCATTATTGCATTCTTGAAACGACTAGCGGGTTCAAGTTTCAAATAATCAGTTCATTAATGCAATCTTGAGGGGTACGCTTCACTTGGTTTAACTGTAATGATGTTTACGACTTCTAACAACTCATCTGAAAGTAACAATACGCTCAGACCCAAACCACGTATAGCATGGTTATTTTCCACTGGTTTTAAGCAAATGAGGAGCTGCAGAATTTGATTTTTCTCCTTTCTTGTGGCCTGGGAATCGTGCAAACTGAAGTCCAAAAAGTAGACGAGTGCAAAACCGAAGATAGGAGAGTGGAGGAGAAAAAATATTGAAATTCCCTTAGTTTTTTTATTTCCTCTACTTTCCTTCTGGCGAACAAAAAAACGTGTATACGAAGGTGACATTTCATTTACACTGTTTTCTTAAATAAAGAGATAGAATGTATGGATTCCATTGATGCAAATCAATAATACTTATACTATCGGGTCGAAGCCCAGAATATTAAATACCATACGTATTGGACATCAATAGAGCTTACCTTTCTCATACAGGTTAACATTTTTACACCAGTGTCAACTGTGGTTCTGTTCATTGATAAACATGGTTCCATATTGACCGCATGGTTGATAACTTGGACTGAATCAAAGGCAAGTGGTAGGGGATCCTGAGGAAATTATCAAAATGCTGTTTGATCTCTGGGCTGCTTTATGTTGGTCCAAGACCCTTCTATTTGTTCGTCCTTTTTGTTTGTTTGCTTGTTTGTTTTATCAGTTTCTTTCATAACTCGAATTCTAAATAACTCAGACTTGACATCCCTAGACGGTTCGAGTTACCGGGAGTCAAATGTAATGTCCTAGCACTACATGTAATATCTCTGTATTGCTACAGTTTCCATCGGGAGGACGGCTTTATTCGAACCTTAAGCCATTTGAAATAAAGCTTTTAATGTTAATAAATAGATTCAGCCAAGCCTAAAAGCAAAGCTCCTGGACCGGGTTGTTCGATGCCCGATTAAGCTAACCCAGAGTAATCGAGAATTTTGATTTGACTTTTGTAACTTTGCAGGTAAGTTTTCTTCTGTATTGAGTTTGAATAATCTAAATTTACACAAAACAAAATCGGTGAAAAACACTTCTAAACAACAACAAAAAATGTATTAAGTTAACTTTAATTCTAGCTAAGCTT
>CBDDTI010000439.1:0-8785 GCA_965233585.1 bacterium | reverse complement strand
AATCTGAGTTAGGGTAATTCCTGTTCAGCTTCCCTTATTGATGGTTGGCAACAACTCCAGTTGAAATCTTATGGTCCTATACAAATTGTATAGGATCTAACAGGATCTTGTTCTCGAAGCCTTAAAATCCACCAGGATCGCATAGGATCTTAACAGGACCTGTGTGTAGAATTTCTAACAGGCCATTCCCTAAAGATTCATTGAGACAAAAGTCATGGACATACAAGCTCATAAAACAACATTGCAGGGTTGTGAAATTAACCAGCATGGACAATGTTTCCATTCTCAAAAGATGCCAATTTCTATGAAATTTTGTTTATAAAGGAGATTAAATTATGAGATAAGGTACAGTCAAACTTAGTTCACATGAAGTTATTTGCCGATGATTAGTGTATATACATAATATTACACATGCTCTCGTTTCTTTTAACCAATTATAGTCATTCAACATTGAAGCAGTGTATCTTACAGTGAGTTTCCCAGATGATTATCCATTGCATGTGAGTATATCACATACTAGTTAACAATTATTCCATGAACACATATTGGATATGAGATGGTAAATAGCCAACATGAGATGCATATCGCAGAGAAAGCTATAATCATCTCATATCCAACAAGCACCAGTAGAATATGAAGAAAATTAAGCTAAATAAAAATTACAATGATGTACATTGCCATATTTGTAGAGCATGGTATATTGGCTCATATACCATAATGGATACGCCAATGAAAACTCTTGAACTGCGTTATCCAATGATCCAGTTTTTAACAAATGGAACAGCCTGCCACATCCATATTCTCTATAATTTATTGGACTTGATCTAGCATGCAACTGAGACCGATGCTAATTTAATTTCTTGATAAAATGATATTCCCAGTTCAATACCAAGAATATGAATATGGCCTATTGTGGTACAACTTTGCTCTCTTTACACATGTATACAATGCAACTGAAACCAACTGTTTTAATTTAGTATTCTTGGCTGGGCCATTGTTGAACAGGGCAATGAGCTGTCATAGTGCGTGTCTCTGCCATGAATATAAACCAGTTTCAGCCAGTAATCCATCCAGTTTAAGGGCATTAGCATACTCCTAGTTGTGTTATCCTTTAGAAAGTTTTGCTACTCAGACGCTGTGATGTTTTACTAGGATCATAAGAACATAATTTATTTAACTGACAGTCAACCTATTCAAGTAAAAAGGTAAGGTCTGTTGGAAGACTGGTAGCAGAGAAAGGTTATTCACATCTTCCTCTGTACAAGCTGCAATACAAAACTAACAAATCTTTTATCTCTAGATTTTTGATGCATATTTATCTGAAGAACAAGGCCTTGCTGAAGACATTATCAAGTATGGAACGATCAATCGTAATTTAAAAAATAACTATTTTTGTTTCGCATAACAATTCCATGTAGTCCACCATAAGTTATAAGTTATAACTAAAATCTTTCTTCTAAGGTGACAATAAATTGTAAAAGGCGTAAACAGTATTTTGCAATGGAATCGTAGCTTCTCCTCTTACAGGAAACTTTGCTCTTCTCCAGAACAAAGAGCGGACTGAAGTTCCTCATTAAGAGTTTTCCTTGTCTCAAACTTACATTGCAGTGTTACTACTTGAATTGAGCTGCCTGAAACAAAATTAAACATCAAATTGCAAACTGGGAACAATGGACTGCAATTATTAATGTTGCCGAAAAATTTAGCTCAAAAGCTCATTTTGCATTAACTAAACTAAAACTGTTGAAAAGTGTACAAAATTTAGAACCAAAATGAATCATTCAACAAGTGGCAAAGTTTCCTGCAAGGCTTGCAACCCTTTGCACTTTGAAAGAAAGATTACTACCCTTTGTTCTCAAATAACATTGTGATTGGTTATTAATAACTCTTTTCAACATACCCTGGTTCAAGTAGTCACACTGTAATTTACTAAACAAGACTTAATTCACTTTTTAATGAAATGTTGGTTGGATTAATGTCTCTGGTCCCATGTGCCAGACATGTTGGAATTTGCAAAGAATTCTACAAGTATCTTGATGTTTGCATAAAAGTAACTGTTAGTGACCCACAGGTGGCCCAAGCTCAGTATGTGACTATCATGCAAGGCTCTGTTCTAAGAAAATCACAAGGAGCCAGAAGGTTCCTAATCATGACATACTGGGTGTCCAGCAACAGGTGGCCCAAGCTCAGTATGTGACTATTATGCAAGGCTCTGTTCTAAGAAAATCACAAGGAGCCAGAAGGTTCCTAATCATGACATACTGGGTGTCCAGCAAGTAAGATTACTTTAAGAAAGTAAAATTTTAATAGCTTTATTTAACTTTGTAATGTGTTCATTGTGTGAATACATCAAGTCCCAACAGTCACATGTATAGCTTGGGTCATCCCTGATTGAACACACACAGAATTACATCCTTTCCATTATTTTACAGCATCACTAACTTACATTATATTTTTAAACACTTAAGATGTTAATGTTACATTTTACACATTTTTGCCATTATTTCTGACTTAAATCCTCAGTTGGACTATGAAGCAAAACTAATTTTCATCTCTAAATGTTTTCTATCCATTTAAGGTTTGCTAATAAAAAAATACAACAATGGACATTGAATCAAGAGAAAATAAGTAATGATCAAGGACTTTTGAAGCTGTACTTTCGCCCATTTCTGCGTTGGTTTGACAGAAACTTAGAATCTGTATTCATTGATGGTGGAAAAGAGGTAAGGACCACTTTTAGTCAAGGAATTTGAAGTAATGTTAGTGTAACCATCATATCATACTTGCAAAGTACATGACAAGTTTATTCCTAGAACTGGGAGTAAGAAAACTGCATTCAAAAGCTCATGATTCTTGCTTTTCTGCCAGTGAAATAGCTGCCAAGGCAAAGTCCTAGACCAAATGGCAACGAAATGGCAATGACAGAGGCACTGTTCAAAGATGTATTTAAAAATGCAATTTTCCATCATTCGCTATAAAATCTTTTGGGGGTTGGTTGAAACTACTTTTGACTGGCAGTGTGGCCAATAAATCAAATCAGTTACTGCTTCTAAAATGGATAAATTTTGTAAGGTTAGATGCACACTTCTCAGATGTATAAAACCTGCTCCGCTTTATCCTTTTAATAGGTCACAATAAAATGCAGATGGAAGCCCCATCATCGCTATTTCTGTGAGCCTTGGATATGTGGATGGTGTATTCCTAAATCCAAAAGGCATAACAGTAGACTGGTCAATAAATACCATTTTCTGTCACAAATGTGGTTTTGGTGAAAAAAGGGTATTTCCTGTCACCTTACATAACTGAAAACACAAGTGAGCAAAACCGTGGGTCTAAGTAAGGGCAGGATTAGCCTGTTTGTTGCTGTCACTGTATGTACCTTTTGGGCCAAATATTTCAATGCAACTGAGTTGAAAACAATCAGGCTAGGTACATGTAGTGTGAATAACAATTCCCTTGATGGTCTTTTATCCTTCCTCTGTTGTTGTTTGCAGATGAGAAGCAAATATGTTTCAAGCATCACATCATGTTCCATCATTGTACCAGATTTGGCCACTGGTCAAAGACCAGTCAATGAACATGTAGAGGACAATGGCTGTGAAAGTTACCCTAGTAGTAAACAAATTGATGATAAACTTTTGGAAAGAAATCAAAATAATGAACCATCAGAAAGTTGTCAGACATTTGAAAAAGAGCCTGGCAAACAAGTGCAAAGTTTGTCTAATGACATGGAACATAAAAGTTGTAATGTTGAAGACATGCACATTGATACCCCACAAACATCTACCAGTGACACTGTTGATAAAAACATGTCAGAAATTAATAATTCAAAGAAAGTGGATTGTATGGAAGGTGCATCTTCAACTCTAAGCAAACAGGATACGAATTCTAAACTTGGTGCTCTGAGTGAAGACACAGCTCAGTTAAATCAATCAGAACCTCTCTGCGATGATTCAGTTGCACTGAGCACTGTTAGAAAAGGGACAGAAATTCAATTTAGGGGACTAAATTTGGAAGAGAATGTGAGCACCTTAAGAGGAAGCAGAGTCGTCTTCACCTTAGAGTGCAACAGGTGCAGGCAGAGGATTGATCAACAGCTGTCTGTGTCAGGGTATGTATACAATACAACTACAACTTGCCAAGTTTGAGGACTGCATGGGACAATTTTTAGATGGCAAGAGACTAGGAGATGTAAATAACAAATATTTTTCCTGTTACAGACCTGTCAGTAAACAGTGTACCAGATGTGCATCTGTATTTGCAGTGAACTACAGACCAGCAATAATTCATCAGTTTTCATCTGTTTTGGGGTACCTGGACTTGGATGGGTAAGTTACTTGGGAGGTGGTTGAAAAGGTTAACCACTCTTACTGGTCAATGTTCTGTCAAGTAGTGGTTGCCAGATTCAGAAGGATATGCCTTCTTGAGACAATTCATCATTGGAGCCCATACTAGCAGCATGTGATGGAGATTGTTTGGATGCATAAAACACAATTTTAATGAATATTTTTTCCATTTTATTCTTATTGACACACTCATTGACTTAGCAGTGCCATTGTTTCCTTTGACAAAATGGAGGCCGGAAACATCAAGATGCTGCCAAGGGAGAATGAATAAACTCCTCTTGGGAGCATTAAAATATATAATTATTGAAATGCAAATTGAAATAATTCTATATCCCAGTACCTGTTTGTTCTTGTTTTGTTACTACAGTTGTATGCCTTTTGATGTGGTTCTACCAGAAAGCGAGCTGATGTTAGGCTGTCTAAATTGCTCTAAAGAAACAACAGTTAAGGTAATTTTAGGAACTGAATGAAAAGCTGGACAATCTATGAACAATACATTTATCAATAACCAACGTTTCACTTTACACTTCACTCTTCAGAGAGTAAAACAAGACATCAAACAGTAGTCCCAGTTTTTACTGCTAGGCAGTTTACATGTTAGTTCTTGTGTTATTTTTGGTTGAACAGTAAGAATCACAAACCTTTTTTTATTTTACAATGATACCTTGATGAGGAACAGCACTAATTTTCTCCTTCTTTGTGACAATGCTTTTGTCAATTTTTGGGTCTAGGGTTTGCAGTATGGAGCTAACAGGAGCTGGTGCAGCCACTGTCATGCAAAGCTTGGATTCCAGATACAATCAACTCGTTTTCAGGAGTTACAGCTTAGTGAAACTGCAACAGGTTAGGTAGTTTAGTCAGTGTTTTTGGGTGTCTGTTTGTGGGGCAGCTATTCTATCTAAGACTTGGCCATAGTGGATTAAACCCCTTGCTACCCATGCATCATCTATCTTAAGAGTGCAAGGGCCAAATTGACCCTTACAGAGGTATTCATGTCATGGTGAAATATAAGAACGTTCTCTTGTTAAAAATTATATAACGTTAAAAACACAGTCAACCTTACGACTGTCTTGAATGGGCAAAATGGTTTGAAGGCACTAAAAATTCAAAGGAATAGTGTGATAAAAAAAAAAACAATCGTGGAATGGACAAAGAAAATAAAATACAATAAAATAAAATTGTGGAGCAAACTTGAGAATTTATGTTAAATAAGAATGCGATAATGTCCTGGGAGTGGGCAAGAGTTATTGTCGGCATGATTTCAGGAACTTTCCGATTCAATAGTTTCCTTTGTCAATGATGCTGGCGTCAGTGAAATCAATGACATGGTCATGGGACCACGCATGATGTGCAATCTTAGAGCCTTTGTTCGCAGTTTTGACATTCATTAGGTGTGCTTTTTTCCTCATAATAAAAGATCTTCCTGTTTCATCTACATAACTCCACAAACAGTTAGCGCGGTCGTGACTTTGAGGTGGGAACTTCTTGTTGAAGCGTTTGAAAGGCCGCGGCAGTGATGTCGTGCTCTTTTAATACATGTACGTGTGTTATCGGTTTGGTGTTTATCGTGCAAACTGAAATATAATTTTAGCCAGAGAACATTCTTATCTTTAGACATGTTTCATCCTGGCTGCGGCCCTTCTATATTTTCATATATACATATATCACTCGGTTATATTCATTAAGCGGCAAACTATTAAATTCATTAAGCAACAAAACCATTTAGTTTACACTACAGAACATGAATGAATAAAGAAGAAATATAAATTAGCTGAGACATGTTGCGCAGGCGATCTTAACCAGCTGTTATGGCGGGAGGCGCGGTGTTCTCATGGTTAGTGCACTCGTCCAGCCTCCGGAGCGAGTGGTCCGGGTTCAAGCCCTGGCCGGGGACATTGTGTTGTGTTCTTGGGCAAGAAACTTTACTCTCACAGTGCCTCTCTTTACCCAGGTGTATAAATGGGTACCGGTGCATTTAATGCTGGGGGTAACCCTGCGATGGACTAGCATCCCATCCAGGGGGGAGTACAATACTCGTAGTCGCTTCATGCTACGGAAAACGGGATCAGTAAGCTCCGGCCTGATGGGCCAGTAGGCTTGTATGCAGACTTTACCTAACAACAGCCATGAACAGATTTGACAATCAACCATGCTAATGCTAGCAAATACCTTTCTTTAGCTTCCCTTAGAAAAAGCAAAGATTCTAACACTATTTCCAAACCAAAGAAACAAATTCGAAGCTCAGGAATAAAGGAAGGACAGCCATTACCAGCTAATGGAACCTGTAAACATTACAAGAAGAGTTTTAGATGGCTTAGGTAATGTATAATGTTCGTTATTAAAATATATTAAACTATTAGTAATTTCCTTACCTAAAGTTCACTTCTTTTGTTTTCTTTGAGTTGCTCACTACTTAAGAACTATTTTACGCCTTTTGCTCAGTTCTAAAACGTGGATAGAACAGAACTGGCTAACATATCTCTTTATTCTATTTGCCAAAGAAAGCCTGTCTTTCAGCTGAGAAAATTGAGACACTTTTAAAAACAAAATAATAAAATCTTTCATTTATCCCATATCACATTACTATTATTTAATTCAGTTACCATTTATTTGAACTGTGCAGAGCCTCAAAGTTCTGGCTTTTTCGAATGTTTGACTTCCACTAACAAAGAAGGGTTTTTCGGTTGTTTCTGTAGGTACCGGAGCACAGTATGCGTCGTCGAACTGAGAATAAATTACTACTGTGAAAGCGCATAATTAGGGTTAATTATTTTTAAAAACGAATAATTGAATGCCAGTTAAATCTCTTCGTAAATAATTATGTCTACCAGGTCCACAAGTCTACAGGTCCACAGGTCCACAGGTCCACATTACTTCATATTAGTGAATGTCTTCAGTCCACAAGTCCACAGGTCCACAGGTCCACAGGTCCACACTACTTCATCTAAGTGAATGTCTTCAGTCCACAAGTCCACAGGTCCACAGGTCCACATTACTTCATATAAGTGAATGTCTTCAGTCCACAAGTCCACAGGTCTACAGGTCCACAGGTCCACAGGTCCACACTACTTCATATAAGTGAATGTCTTCAGTCCACAAGTCCACAGGTCCACAAGTCCACAGGTCCACAGGTCCACAGGTCCACAGGTCCACACTACTTCATATAAGTGAATGTCTTCAGTCCACAAGTCCACAGGTCCACAGGTCCACAGGTCCACATTACCTCATATAAGTGAATGTCTGCAGTCCACAAGTCCACAGGTCCACAGGTCCACATTACTTCATATAAGTGAATGTCTTCAGTCCACAAGTCCACAGGTCCACAGGTCCACAGGTCCACACTACTTCATATAAGTGAATGTCTTCAGTCCACAAGTCCACAGGTCCACAGGTCCACATTACTTCATATAAGTGAATGTTTTCAGTCCACAGGTCCACACTACATCATATAAGAGAATGTCTAAAGTCCACAGGTCCACAGAATGACAGTTCGGCGGGTACATGTATCCCAGGCTCTTTTGGGCCAGTTCAAACATGGCGACAAAAAGCCAAGAAGTTGACAATAATTATTCAGGTCAGCTGTTCGGTAAGTAAGGCTAGATGTTCATTGTAGTATTTTTTTTACAAGGAATGATGTTTGAACTTTCTGCACGAGGAAATGCTATATGTTATGGCTCAAGAAAACCATAAAAATTAGGCCTTCAACGCGAGCTGATTTTTGCTCGTATAATGCTTTAATAAATTAATTTGCCATGGTTGGGGTCCAAACCGTTTAGTCCCGTCATTGACACTCAATTTGTTAAAACACCCATGCAAGCTGTAGCTGTGTAAAATGGGGTTGACAGGCCTCACGACTCCTACGGTTCGTGGCATTTGTACATTTGCCGTTTTCTTGTCGGTCTCTCGACCTTTTTTTTGCCGCTTCACTGTAGTTTATGAAGGGCACTTCGTGTTGTGTTGTAAGAAGAAATTAGAGCCGTTAGATAGTGCTATGCCAAATTTAAGAGGTCATAGGTCTGCGTGATTTTCGCTGTGATCTGCATGTCGCTTAGTTGAGTTTGACACCTCTATAATTTGCCGCTTGTTAGTGAATTATTTTGGCTCATTTCTATTGCAAGGCATGTTTTTAAATCTCCAAGTATTTGCTTTTGAGGGACAGAACATGATGTATACCGTGAACGTGTTGCTTACTTGCATTCTAAATTGTGATGCCGGGCCCGGCTATAATTAGAGCTGTTTGCAAGTACAATAGATAGATTCTTGTCACAGGTATCATATTTGCCTTCATACGCTTTTCTTCGGAGACACGTAGCTTCACTTCGAGAAAGCTATACGCTTGTCTAGAGAAATTCTCATATTTCTTGCAGTTATCTGATCGAGCTATGTTTCTGAAGCTCGATGTATAGGTTTATTCCTCGTTTGATCGTTCTGGTACCAGG
>CBDDTI010000438.1:0-5025 GCA_965233585.1 bacterium | reverse complement strand
ACTTTCCAGCTCAAAAAAACTGTGAAGAAATCGTTTGCTTTACGCCGGCTGGCTCACAAACTTGGCACGGTTTCAAGGAGCTCGACCTGACATGCGAGTCAAAATTTCACATTGCTGTTTCCCTAGGAAGTTAGTGAGTTTTTTGGTTTTGACCCACGACACGTGACATGTTCTCCTCCTCACTTTAAAGGTGATTTTGTACTTGGCCAAACTAACTCAAAATACCGTGTCTGAGCTTCTTTCAAATTATTCATTCTCTTTTCAGGTCACGTGTAACTATTTCCAAATGATGAACGCGCTTGCCTCACCCGCCCCTGTTCAGTTCCAGACTCTTGCGGAGAGCAGCAGGAATTATGAGCCTGGAAACCAGTTTGCTGAATTCGTACGTCTTCAGCAAGCCAACTCACCTAAAGCTGTTGAACAAGTGTATCATTTTGAACCTTACACTGTGGGATTGTACGTATTATTAGTACTTAAATAATTAGTAATTATTATAATTTATTATAACCACAAACGCAAGGACAAGCACAAGGATTTTCACACGCCTTTTGTCAAAATTCTGCCTGTTTATTTCCTACGTGACACGTTAAAAGGATCCCACGACACGAGGATCTGAACAGCTGCTAGCATTCCGAGAATTGTCAAGAGAAGAAACCACAGAAATTTAATAACTTAAATTTAAAATTATACGAGCTGAAACATTTTGAACAAATTAAAACCTGAAAATTATTTAAGGTGGCTCAAAACAGTTTTCTGATTTCTTGAGACTTACAGAACTAGGCGCGATTTTTCAGGCTTGGAAGTATTCTGTTTCGAATGCCTGTTCTATTTTTTTAAGATAACTCTTCATTGTTCCTTTCATTGCATTTAAGTCATAAATTAAGGTAGCACTGTCCTGTTGCATAGCAACAATCTTGACCCACTTTTTACCATTAATTGCATCTATCTTTAAAACTAAGCCGGTGACCCCATATTTTTTTGATAAAAATCTTTTTATTACATACAGAAGAAGAAACAAGGAAAATTAGAAAAAATTCTGCGGCGTAGATTTTGCTGAAATTAAAAAAGATAGAAATTTCCAAGTTTAAAAATTTCCACTCCGCAGTTTTTTTTTTAATTTCGCACATGCATTCCGCTCTTGTTGTTGAATAAGTTTTCGCATTAAAAAAGTGGGGTCACCGGATCCGTTTTTGAGATATTAGCTTCGCGAATAAGGGATTTTTCGCGCGCGTTCTACGCGCAAATTAAAATCTGGACCTCGCAAGATCGCACTTTGCGCACGCGTGAAAGCGGTCCGCTGATCAGTAAAGCCCGCAATTCCACGCGAAGAAACGTGAATACCCGCGAATGACCCGCGAATAGTGTTTTCCTTTTCGCTGTTGTTCGCTGTTAGCAGCACAAGCGGCAGAGGAAGACTGCCATAAATACCTGAAGGTGAAGCTGGCCTAGTAAAAAGAACGAAAAAAACTTGAAGAGTAGTTGTTTGCTGCCGTTTTCAAGATTGATAGCCGGCACGATCGATCGCAACGTCAACATCACAATTTTCGTTCACGTTCTAGCTCAGCGGTTTAAAAGAATGATTTTCCATTTGAAATTGCCAGAGGGATGGATATTTTCGAAGGTAAAAACAAGCGATATTGTAAACGGCTCACTAAATTTGGCAGAAACATAGTTTTACGAATAAAGCCTCGCGCCGCCATGTTTGTTGTGAGGTTTGCAAACTTAAGTCTCGCGCGCTATCTCCCGAACCCTCGAGTGATTACGTGATTGCCCGCGCTAAAGGGCCCGTTAGAACCCAGGTTTCTTACGGAAATATTACTGTTTTGAGCCTCCTCAAAAAGCCTTTCAATAACTTTTTCTTTAAAATATTTTTTTTCTTGGCGATTGAACTCAAGTGTTATTTTTTCTTACCATTCCAGCTCTGATAAAGGACAACAGACTCCAACACGTCACAACTCCATACTTGACACGCGACACAGTCAAACCTTAGAGGAAAATTCCCGGATGTCTCCATTCAACTCTCGCCGTCATAAGAGTCTTCAGTTACACCATCCACATCATGTTAACAGCTCACAACAACCCATGAATGCCTGGAGTCATCTTAAGGAACACCACAGTGATGCTGAGAGCACAACAAGTCGATCGCTCCCGGGATCACCCTCACACAGTCCCACATCATCCCGTAAACAAGCGAATATCCAGCGGGCACAGTCCCTTGAGTTAGTGTCATCTGATGATGGAGAAAATAAAGATGATGGGAGGAGTAGAAATGGTAAGATTGCGCTGTTTACCTTTATGTACGATATTGTTTACTTTAACAGAAAAACACAGAAGTCTCAACTTCTTAATCTCCAAGACTAACTTGGTTTGTTATCTGCAAAAGAGTATGAACTTTAACCGTGAAAGAATTCTTTCCCAGTAATCAATGGCTGTCTGAGAGAAGAAAATGCTTTTTTTTCTTATTCCTCCCCTCTTTTTGCTTTACTTTTCCCTGCTTTGCTCTGCTTACATCCTCTTTCCTTTGCTTTCTTTATTTTCCCTTCCCTTTTCTTTTTTTCCTGTTTTTCTATGCTGTGCTATGCTATTCTTTGCCACGCTATGCAATGCTATGCCGGTCTATGCTATGCAATGCTTTGCTCTCTTTAATTTGTTTTGCTTGCTTTTAGTTCTCCCTGATTTGCTATGCGATGTCATGTTTTTCTTCCCATCCCTTATCTGTCCTTTTGTTTGTGTCCTTATCTTTCAATTCTTTATCCCATTCCTCTGCTCTCACTTACTCATTTTAAAGCTAATCCAGTTTCTCTTTATACTTATCCAAGGTCCCGTTAAGAGAAAACGTCCTCCCAAGAATCGATCATCAGCCGGCCCCTTCCAGAACACCCGCTTGTCATCATCAGCGCAGACGCACACGTGGAAGAAACTCCGTTCTGCTTCTAAGTGTCGTGAATGTGACAGTTACGTGTACTTCAACGGCGCCGAGTGTGAAATCTGTGGTCTGACATGTCACAAGAAGTGCTTAGGAAGGCTCAATATCAAATGTGGAGCGTACAACGTAATAACCACGTAAATTAGTTGCGTACTTATAGGACAGCTAACATGGTTGTCACACAGATGTTGTTAGTGTGACAGGCATTGCGTGACGAAACAACAGACGTTCGTTGGGCTTGTCACGTATTATTCATCCTCTAGGATAGGTGTTATTTTGAGAAGAAGTATTATGAGGAACAAAAAGAGGATATCTAAACAAACGAGTGTTATTATTAACGTAGTAGCTGCTTCTAATGCATGAGAAACATCGTCACATGTGGGTAACCTCATTGTTTCACTTTCATTGAAAACTTTGATGTGATTTGCAGCCTCTTTTAGCAGCGCTCATTCGTTGAAATTTGTTGAAGTTATATTACGAGGTGAAGTGTTGCTGAGAAGTGTAAATTCACAGATTCCTTTTTCTAATCGTCATTTATTGGGAAGAACAGTGTTAATCTTTGTTAATTCTTTGTACTTACAGAAGATTCAGCGGCGTATGACAACGTTTGGAGTGGATTTTTATCGACATCTTCAAGACTCGAACACTGAAGAGGAGAACATTCCACACATCATCTCATCTTGTATTGACGAAATTGACAAACGAGGTATGAGCTTAAAACTGTGTAAGCTTGAGGGCGTATTGATATGGGGAAAATTTGTCTCCTGTGGGAGGGTTACCCTCTATACATGTGAACAAGAGAACTTTTCATACATTTCAATATAAAGTCATGTAGAAGTGACCTGTTTGAATAAGAAAACACAAGAGTGAAGGGTCACTTGCTGGAAAGGTAGGCTCTCCCTGGGGGCTGGCAGAAAATGGTACAATCTATTATCCAGAGCCGGGCTGTGGTTCTTTGGTTAACACAAAGAAATCGAGACCTGGGGAAATTCAGAAGGTGAGCCAGCATTAGTTACAGCTGTTACTCTCTCCACGCATGTTAAGAAACCTTTACTGAGCATTGAAGGTATGCGCACAATCAAACCTGGAACATGGTAATCTGGTGTAATCCTGAAACCAGGGACAACTTTTTCGCATGTAAATAGGCTCTAATTAATTGAATAAATTACGTTACTACCGTGAACAGCAGTGATTGGCACAGGTCGTTTGCTAAATTCAGGGGCTTCATTTCGATTCTGATAATTTTATCCCATCTTAAAGAAAAAATGAAGTTGAGGTCTGAAAAAGTCGCAACTCGTGAGAAATTGAGTAGCTGCATATTTCGAAGTTTATAAGTTACTCATAATTTTTTCATTCCTTTGCAGGACTTGACGTCAAAGTAAGTTTCCAATATTTGTTTGTGTGAGATTTTTAATAGTCCATAGTTTGCATATATCTTTTATTTGTTTGTGTTTTTTTTTTTAGTGCCTGGTAGCTCTCATGGTCAATTGAGATTGTTTTGCGTTTTATTTTTCAGGGAATCTACCGAGTGTCTGGAGTCAAATCCAGGGTGGAAAAATTATGTCAGGTAATATTTGAAAAATGGTTGGTTTTGTACTAAATACTGATTAAATACTCGTAAAAGTGACTGGAAATGTGTTTGGGGATTATGTAAAGAGGGGCAAAATAAATCAGAGGACATACCTTGTGACAACTTTACCCTGCATTGGCAAGAAAATAGATTGATCAACTTGTGGATGTCGTCTTGATGTACTAGTAAGTTGTCATACCTAACATCAAAAGAACTGTGTGCTCATCAGTTCGGATAGTTTTATTTTAACCAAAAGGGCGTGAACCAAAAATGCAGGATTGGATTTAGAGGTTTAGAGAAAACTACTTTACTTGCATCCCCTTGTTTGAGTGTCTTATTAATCCAACAAGTCAGACTCGGTTAAAACGCCTTGTGTTTTATCTTCCGCAGTCATTTGAAAATGGTGAATACCAAGCAGATTTGTCCGACACGCCACCACATGTCATAGCGGCAGTTCTTAAACTTTACCTCAGGCAGGTGAGCGAGCAAAATCTATCTGTTGCTTGTAATTCAATTTAATGCTTGGAGT
>CBDDTI010000437.1:0-42259 GCA_965233585.1 bacterium | reverse complement strand
AGAGTATATATAAAGGTGGGTTCATACGGAAATTATTTCACAATTCATTAGTAATAAAGATACAAAACTCTTGCAAAGAATTATTATTCATATTCCTATTTGATCGATTGTAGTAGCCTTATTTGTATATAAAAAAGTCTGTTCTTAGGATGAGAAGGTTTGTATTCCCGAATTTGCCGGCTGCATTGCGTAACTAAAACTTGACGTCCAGTTTTGGTTTAGCGGCAGTGGTGTAGCGGCAGTGGTTTGGCGGCAGTGGTGTAGCGATAGTGCGCTGTAGCGGTAGTGGTTTGGCGGCAGTGGTTTAGCGGCAGTATTGGAGCGGTAGTGGTGTAGCGGCAGTGGTGTAGCGGTAGTGGTGTAGCGGTAGTGGTGTAGCGGTAGTGGTGTAGCGGTAGTAGTTGTAGCGGTATTGGTGTAGCGGCAGTGGTGTAGCGGCAGTATTGGAGCGGTAGTGGTGTAGCGGCAGTAGTGTAGCGGCAGTGGTTTAGCGGCAGTGGGGTAGCGGCATTGTTGTAGCGGCAGTCGAGAAGCGGCAGTGGTGTAGCGGTACTGGTGTAGCGGCAGTGCTGTAGCGGCAGTGGTGTAGCGGCAGTAGTGTAGCGGCAGTGGTTTAGCGGCAGTGGGGTAGCGGCAGTCGTATAGCGGCAGTGGTGTAGCGGCAGTGCTGTAGCGGCAGTAGTGTAGCGGTAGTGGCGTAGCGGCAGTGGTGTAGCGGCAGTGGTGTAGCGGCAGTGGTGCCCCAGCAGAGGTGTAGCGGCAGTGGTGTAGCGGTAGTATTGGAGCGGCAGTGGTGTAGCGGCAGTAGTGTAGCGGCAGTGGTTTAGCGGCAGTGGGGTAGCGGCAGTGGTGTAGCGGCAGTGGTGTAGCGGCAGTGGTATAGCGGTAGTGGTGTAGCGGCAGTGGTGTAGCGGCAGTATTGGAGCGGTAACAATAACACGGCAGCAATCACGCATTGTTGTCAGTTGAGAACAATACAACTGCGCTGCTTACATACACACACATACATCGTATAGAGGAAGTGCTACAATAGGGTTGACAGTGGTACATCCCACTGCGGAGTGTGTAGGATGTGGGTATGTGGTGTGTCAAAGGGTTCGTGGTATGTAGGGATGACAGTGATATCATACATACTCGTCATCGCACTGCGAGCTGCTTGGGATATGTGGGTGTGGTGTGCCAGCGAGTGTGTGGTGTGTAGCGTTTCGACCAGCGCGTTGTGGTATCCACTGCATCCAGTGAAACGTGTTTGGTGCAATGGGAGGATAGCCAAACTACTGGCAGTCCACAATCCTGAATACAGTGTTTAAAAGGTGCGTCTGTCTTCTATCTTTGTATGTTTAATAGATGCTACTTAAGGGAGTGCATCAACAATGATTATTGTCTACCATGCTGACTTCTTCATTCACCTATGACACAAATATACCAATTCACCAATTCGAGTTTGAGAAAATTCTCTGAGAAGATTTCCCAACGTCGAGAGCAGAGTCGAGTATTTGATATTTTACGAGGAAATGTTGATAATGTATTGGATTATCTCTTGGTCAGTTGCAAACATTCTTTCGAAGATGATGATAAACCTGAATGCTGATGAAGAAAAATTCTTTGGTATAATTCTATAATGATTGACATTCTGCACATCCGTGCTATAGCAATGATATTCCTCATACATCAAATGCCTTGATGGATTATAAAAAACTTATAATAGAGCAATGTATTTTTCTTCTTGGTTATATTAAATTGTACTTACCCTGAGTCAAAATTTACACGTATGAATTATTAAATTTCATCTGTAATTGATGCCTTAAATTCAACCCTTTCATTCATTCAATTCTGAATTGTATATGAAATTAATAAATGAACAGCATAATAATATGATGAGTCAAAAGAATCTCTTTTTAGCAACTAACAAGAATTCTTCAGTCTATCATAGTATGATGTTGATAGATGAATCTCACTATACTGTATCGGCTACGAGAATCGCATCCACAAGTATATCCACGATATAAGGAGTTCTGTAAGCAGTTTGATAACCAAAATGATGGGCCACTTTATGCATTCTTTTTGCCCGACATTTGAGCGTGTTTATGCGCTGGCAGACGTCCAG
Organism: bacterium; assembly: GCA_965233585.1. Taxonomy (GTDB): domain Bacteria; phylum SAR324; class SAR324; order SAR324; family NAC60-12; genus CBDDTI01. The sequence continues at coordinate 40,152 of CBDDTI010000437.1, read as the reverse complement.
CAGAGCCGTGGCTCCTCCATCTAAAGCCGTTATGGAGAATTTTGTCCAACTCACGATCCCGCATTTGCGCCACTTCAACAACTCAATCTCTCTCGAATATTTTCAATTCTTTATTCAAATTGTTTTATAACAGTCTCATATGCTACAACGTGAGAAAAATATGCATATTTGGAATATAAATTCTAATAATTCTCAATTGCGATGTCTCGTTACCCTATTCTCGAAATTACGAGCAATCAATAGGACAAATTAGCGATACTCGGCAGCGACGAGCGACACTAATCAGTTTTTAGCCTAAAATCCTAGTCATAAAAGTTAGCGGATCTGGCCGACTTTCCAATCTAAGTTTCAATAGAATATGCAAACTAACTATTGAAAATTTTAGCCTCACTATATCTGTGTAACGGTTTGCTTGTGATCTAATAATGGTTTATATTTCGAATAAATTGGAAATTTAATTTGTTATAAGAAATTTAATACATATTTGAATTCCTTGATAACTTACAACGAAATTATCCGATCTCGTGCAAAAAATTTTCTCTTTTAACTCTTAACGGACGAGTACGGCAAATTTGAATTACGCTAACCATAATATGGTATAGACATTTTATTATCATGTTTTGAGGCTTAGGACGGCTACAGCACATTTGCTGAACCTCTAGCAAGCGTTCATTAGGCGTTTGGTACTGCTGAACACCGCATGGCGTGAGTTATAAACAAATAATACAACCCAGCAAGCAAGCAATGATCGGCCGCTCGACGGCTAGGCTCAAGGGTGCTGCGGCACAGTCGGCAAGCGGCAATTATCAGTCCGCCGACAACGGCATTGCTGCCGCTTATACGATAATCAACGTCATAGTATTTGCCATCCCTGAGTACCAGATTAAATCTGTCCATATTTTCTTTGCAAAGGTTCTCAATATACATGTGTAAATTGAACATTCGTCAGCGTATAAAAGTAATAAGAAAATAATCAAACTACGAATATGATAAACTGTTTCTTTTTTTTTCAATCTTGTTCATAGATTCCCTAGTCTGTTAGATTTATTCACGAAATTGTATTCCTATCAAAATATGACAAAATAAACGAGATTAGTAGTATAGAGTATTTAATACACTTGAATGAAAATTATTAATTGATCTAGTCACGATTCATTCCACTCAGATTTGCGAAAGAAATATAATAGCATTAGGGGAAAAGAGGAGATTGATTACAACCTGAAGCTAAATAAATCAAATGTGACAAGTATATTTAAAAATTTTGACAAGGCCAAATATTAACATTTGCAAGGTTTTTTGTAGTTTCAAAATAGATGAAATAGCAAGGCTTTCACATGACATTCACAAAAATAATAATTTTATAAAATTTGAGACCATACAGAATTTATGATGTTGCATTCAAATTTACTTCCTTTAGCACCTAGAATTTTCACAAGACTTATTTTTTGGTAGTGCTGTTCTTATTCAACCTTTTTAATGATACCATGTCTTTTTGTATACTACAGGTTGAGTTTGTGAAGTCTTAAAATCTAGAGGAAAAAAAAGAAATCTTTTTATCTTCCATTCAAAGTGAGTGGGTATTTACTAGCACTAAATAAGTTTGACAAAGTTTGAGATAAACCAAAATAGACAGCTCTGTTAAAAAAGTACAAATATATGGAATTAAAATGAAAAAAAAATTGCAAGCTTCAGGCAGCTCTGTGATCAATTAGAGCTAAATAAAATATTTTCATATTGTCCCAAATGTGCAAATCTGCTTGGAAAAAAATGTTTTACTGATACAAATTTTTTTGGAGTAAAAAATTAATAGGAAACCTAACAGGCCCATGGCACTTTGCTGCCCTCAAAATGTATGAAGTAGTTGTTGTTGTTGTATTGATGGCTGGGGGAACTCCATGAAAAGGTCAAACCCCGCTCGAGCGAGCACCAGACAGGGTGCTCATGACTCTCTGAGCAATGTGAGTTTAATACAACATCAGAGATAACCCCGGCTGACCAGGGTGAGTCTCAGGATGTTCTGACCCATCATGGTCCAGCAGCTCAGCAATTGTTGGCTCCCTAAGGAACCTGCTGAGCTGACATGATAGGGCATCCTCTTTACTCTCCCCACGCAATCTGCACACATCACTCCCCCCCCCCCCCAGCAAGTTTACACATGTGTCTGAGAAGGTTGTTGTGCCCAGTGGTGAACCTGGATAACATGGCTCAAATCGTAGATGTTGAGCACTGTAAATGTTTTACCTGTATTCATTACTGTTTTAATCAGTGTTAATTTGCAGCCCCGTAAAGTGCTTGTAATTTTTACTGCTTTTCCCAGTACACTGACATTGTCAGTGAAATTAGGTGTACAAGCAAAGCCTGTATATATTACTGGCAAGCTTACCTTACTGACAAATTCGTATTACTGCTTTTTTCAGTGATTGTTACTTCTAATGGCCTGTAATAGTTACCAATCATTTTCCAGTAAATTTTCATGGCTTATACCATGGAATGTCACAATTTAAGAATCACCAATAACCACCAACATTGTCAGTAATGTGTGTTTGAGTTTTTGAGTATAGATTACTGAAAAATTAAAGTCTGTCTTCCTGACATTTAATAAAAAATTAAAATTCATCATATATTTAAAATGAAATCAATAAATAATAATTAAAGGAACAGACATTTTGTTCTAAATTATTGATCTAATAAAAGCAATACATAATGCAATACTAATGGAAATAATACATAATGCAAAACTAATGGAATTAATACATGTAATGCTCTACTTATGGAAACAATACATAATACCATACTAATACAATTAATAAACCTGAAACAATATCATCAATTCTTCTCAGGACCCACAACTCCTTCTGCAAGTCATTTAGCCGTAGTCCTTCATTCGCAATGACATTGAAAATATTGCCAATAAGCAAAATTATAGTAAATCACTTCACAAATGTAATGCAACAAAAAAAGCATTTGTTTTTATTAAACTAAATGAAAATGAAAAAATTTCAATTTGACCACTAACACTTGAGTGACCAATGTTTAACCATTCATAAGATGCCCTCTGACTTGCAGAGCCATCTGTTGACTTCACAGTGTTTTGGCTGTAGTGTTTTCCAATTGCTTTTTTTTGCATGATAAGACTTACTGAGATTGCCAGTGATTCTTCACTGATCTAATTTCTGAAAAAGTACTGATAACGTCAGTAAAGATTGCCCAATAGAATCAGTAAATTTTACAAGCTCATGCCATGAAATTCTTTTACAAGCATTGCCAGTATTATACACTGCTATTTTTATGTGATGGTAAGGCACTGGCAAAAGCAGCAATGTATCATCTAATGGGGTCGGTAATGAGTAAGGGTTATACCATCACACTGACATTTTCAGTACATTTTATGCCAGTAATCAAATTTGTCAGTAAAGTGCTGCTGGTAAACCTTTACAGTGTGGAAGAGCATCAATCAACTCTTGAGTCAAGTGAAGCGCTTCACTAACTCTGTTTGAATTCTCTTTATGACTCTAGTTTCAGACAACATCCTGTGAATGGCGCTAGCTTCAGATTTACGGAGAAAGTTTGGGAGAGGAATATTACATAACATTGACTAACGCCATCTGTTGCACTTTGAGACAACTAGCAGCCATGCCATTACCCACAAAGAGAATAGCTAAGTGACAAAGGACTTGTGGTGTCATCTGCTGGTGTCATGAGGTTCAAAAGTGTATTGAGGTCATTAAATTGTTACAATTCAATCGAGTAAAACATATCTCTGACTATAATCTATTCAATAATAATTCACAATATCCTTTAAAAAGGATCAATCTCAGCTTGAAACTCAATGGAAAATGTTTGGATGGTTTGTTTAGGTAGATTGCCCCAAGGCGGACTTCTGACGAGTTCTAGGATGCAGTAAGAGAGGCAAAATGTAACAGGTTTGTTCAGTTTTGTCATAAAGTTCAAAAATATTGTAGTGATGAAAGTTGTAAAGCTAATAAAGCCCTAAAATTTTGTCTATTTTTTTCTATTGTTGGTTCTTGTTAGGACAAAGCTTAAAAGATTAACAATTGAAAAGATTTTTTTCTTTTTCTACATTAGTCTTGATATCAATTTTATAAGTTTAAAGATTTTTAAAAACACAATTTCAAATGATTGTTTGAATATTTGAGGGTTTTATTGGTACTTTAAGTATTCAATTTTTGGTCATTTTCTGAAGGCAATAAGCAAGCTTCTAGCCTATAAATTGAGAAATTATTTTATCTTAAAAGATTCATAATTTTCTGCTTAACAATTTTTAACTATGGAATTTTTCTTAAATTGGCGTCAGTGAAGAGATAAACAAAATTTTTTGGAAAGTACTTTATTAAATGGTCTATAAAGAAAGAAAAAGCTTGGTACGCATCATCGAAATATTAAAAGGAATAGAAGCTGTGTGGAGTAATGTCCCTACATCACTCTCATTCGAGCTTGTTACGCTCTAAAATCACCTTAAAACGTTCTCAAAACACCTTAAAACAGGCTGAAACCGTCTTTCAACCATCCGTTTACCGATAAAAACCATCTTGATGCGCTCTCAAAACACCTTGATGGCATCTACATTGAGCCTGTTTCAACCTGAAATCGGCTTGTAATCGTCTGCAACCGGCTTGTTTTCGTCTGCAATCGGCTTGCAACAACCTCAATCGAGCCTGCAATCGGCTTGTTTTCGTCTGCAATCGGCTTGCAACAACCTCAATCGAGCCTGTAATCGGCTTGTTTTCGTCTGCAATCGGCTTGCAACAGGCTCAATCGAGCCTGCAATCGGCTTGTTTTCGTCTGCAATCGGCTTGCAACAGGCTCAATCGAGCCTGTAATCGGCTTGTTTTCGTCTGCAATCGGCCTGTTGCAAGCCGATTGCAAGCCGTTTGCAACTTCAATTTTTCCCACTTTCCACGTTTTGAATCAGTTCGGGGGCGCGAAGAAAGGTTCTGAGAACGACAATGTTTAAGTTTCCGTTCTCCAAAACAAACACAAATTAAAGCGCAACTCGTTTTGCATCAACAAATCATAACTCGCACCAAAGCTATTGTCATAAACAATAATTTCCGCTCGATAATTTTATCAAAAATATATACATGTTCAACTTTTCAACAGTTATTGTTTATCGGTGTTTACGAAAAGATTCTCAACCCAACCAAATGTCGCAATTATTTATTAACAGAAAAAATCACGTTTGATTTTATTTTGATTTTTTGGATGATTTTTCTGCCGCTGTGTCTAATTTTTAAGTAGCAGACTATTATCCTTAATTTTAAAATAAAAGAGCGCGCTTAATTTTAAATTTATTATTTTTATGTCATAAACTATTTCAGTAATACATCACACGTCTTTGTATAAACATTTGCTGCAACTTCATGGTCATCAACAGCAATCTCACGTATCGACATTTTAAAAATTCCCACGTTTTGTTGCGAAATATCTCAATTCTTCTCAACAGGATCAACAAAATCCTAAAGTCGTTGGATCAACGAGTATTTGCGTATCGTAAAAACGTTAAGGACCGCACGTGTTTCTTTTATATTCCAACATATGATTCCGAAACACGCGCGCAAATTATTTTTGCCATTCAAAAAGAATTACGAGTGTACCATTATTATAAAAAAATAACCATCAAGTTTTTGTCTAAAACGTTTTGTTCGAAAAACAACGACATTTTTAATTATGTGGAGCCACGACTCGCCTCCCGCCAATCGCCGTAATTGTGTCCGGAGAAATAGAGATGGAGAAGATCCTTTTAAATATATTTATTTTGTAAAAGACACCATTTCTCCTTGGCTTTTAGTTTTTCTTTGGTCTTTTTTAATGCTGCTTGGTCTATACGTTTTATTTGAACATGAATACAAATTATGGAAGAATATAAATGTTAACAACAAAACTGTAGATTTTTCTATCCCTCAAAATACAAATGTGTTGTAAGCGCGGTGTGTTTTACATTCTCAGCGTGAGTTTTCTCGTTTCTTTGCGTAAATTTCGCTCAACCCTCCCTTTGCGAAGTGTTTTTCATAAAGAATCTTTCAAAGCATTTTATTGTATGAAAAAGTTCTTTTTATTTAATTTAGACAACAACTTCTAACTTTATTTATAATAAATGTACAAATGTTCGCGTGTTTGACCGCCCGCTTTTATTATAGAAAATAAATAATTTCAAGTTTGCGATTCAAATACTTCACTTCATTTTCAATTCTTGGACATTTCAAAGTTCAAAGTAAATTTTCAATTCTGACACAATGAACTTCAACATTATTTTCGTCTTTTTCATTTGGGTCTTTTATTTGGCACAAAAAATTTCGTGCGAGGAAGACATCATTTTATTAAAAAATCTTCTCGCTAAAATTGTTGCTTCTTCCAATTCTTCTGAAACAACCATCACGCCTACGATTGACTTTGCATCAACCACTTCTTCCACTTCAAGCACCACGTCCACTTCAAGCACCACGTCCACTTCAAGCACCACAACTTCTACCAGTACTACCACTGTCCTGCCTACTACCGTTGCTACCACTGTCACGAGCTCTACTCTTTCAACTACGACTTCACCCGTGCCTGTGTTGGAAACAAGCACCGGTTCTGCCACCACTTTCAATCCGCCGATCTTTTCTGCTTCACCTAATGTATCAACCACAGATAATAGTTTCTCCTTCGCTGGTTTTGACTTCGCAATTTTTGACAGTAAGTATTGATTATTTTCTTTCAAGTCAACATTTTATACAAATATCTTATTATTTTCAGATGTCTTCAAGATATTTGTCGGATTGGTGTTCGTCTTCATTTTTGTGACGTTCGCCATAATAATGTATAAATTAAGAAGACTGGGCCATCACCACCAACAGCCGTCTAATGTCGAAGTATGATTATTGCATTTTATAAAATATTTTGTCTACTCTATATTTTTTTTTAGCCTATTGAAATGATTTCAATACAAGCTGCTGCAGATTCATCGACAAACGGCGAGGCTGTGGAAGAATCAAACGTCGAAATTTTGCCGGTTGAGTCAACCGCATCGGCGTTGCCGACCGACGCAACTACTTTTTTGCCAATTCCCGAAAAAGTAGATCAAGCGACCAACACGGAGTATACGGTAGGAAATTTATTATTATTTTTAAATCGCTTATTAAATATAATTTATTTTTAGGTTTATCATAGACGACCGTATTTTTCAAGCATGATTCCTCCGTTATTTAACATGCCTCGGACGGAACCTGCGGCGGCTTCTTCAATAAACGATGACCCTTCTCCTCCTCTTTGTGCCAGGCAAAATCTGTCTACTCCCGTATAATATATATATATAATCTAGTTTTTATTTTTATTTGAATAAAATAAATGCGCATTTCATTTTATTTCTCAAAATACATTCATGCCTATGTACATTTTTGGTCGTTTTATTTTATTGTTGGATATGAGGCAGTTTTTTCTTGATGCCAAAACACAATTCCATGAAGGCTTTTGTTATTTCCTCCAGCCCTCTTAGCGGTACTTGAATCTTCATAATCTTGGTCGAATACTGTTGGTTGTTTTCGTTATACTGAAAAAATGCCTTTTTAGATAAAATTTTTCACGCTATTTGACGTACTTACGTGTTCCTTTTTCACATAAATCACCGGCCAGGCTGATAGTCCTCCGGCCTTTTGAATATGCCTCAACCCGGTGATTCCAACGGTCACTTGCGGATTAAGGTATACTACCTTGTACATCGGCTTGATTGGAAGGCTGATGCTTTTCTCATCCACTTTTTTTGTCTTGATCAGCTCAATAAATTTTTTGAGCGTGGCTGGATTTATGTACATATACTAAAAAAATTAAAATTATTTTAATTCATCAAATTAAATTAATATAAACTTACATTGTCTGGACCAAAAAAGTAGGCTTCTCTTGTTGAATGTTCTTTTTGCCATTCAGCAAAATCGATATCCCTTGTCTCGCATATTTTTTCGGTGGTCCAATTTCGAAAATATTGCTTTTGCTCATCTTCGTCCATTAAAATTTGATACGACATCAATGACGCACCTTCATAGACCGCATGATTGTTGATTTCATTGTCCACCAACAATCCTTTTTTATTTGACCTTTTTCTTTTCTTTCCTAAAATGTCTTGAGTCTGCTCATTAAGATCTTCGTCATCATCATCATCATCATCATCATCGTCGTCGTCATTGTCATCATTTTCTGAACTTTCAACGCTTAACTCCTCCGCATCGGTTGAAACATCATCATCATCAGATTGAACAGTCGAAATTTCTGACTCTGATTCTTCTTCCGTTTCTTCATTCACAGACTCCGGTTCTGATGACGAAATGTCGTGGTTTCTTTTTTGTTTTTTTCCTTTAATTATAAAATTTTTAATTAATTGTAAAGCGTGTAAAAAACCGACTTAAAATTAAAATTACCTGATTTCAATTTATGTTTTTTATTTGTATTCTTCTTGGATTTTCCATTACCAATCTTCTTTTTATTAGTCTTTTTATTTTTCTTTTCCGCCTCTGACGTATTTTCAGCCTTTTTTTTCTTCTCATCATCAACGGCTTTATTATCAATCTCTTGCGATTTGCCATTTTTATTGGCTGTGTTAAACTTTTTCTTTTTTGCTGGTGATTTCTTCATCTTATTGCTTTAAATGCGGGTGATTTATTCTGACAATAAATCTGTACTGACGTTTGTCATCGAATGTAGGTTCTTTTTAAATCTTTTTAAGTTCAAGGGAGTGTCAGTATGGCAATGTTCTAAGGGGCTCTCAATTCCACATGCGCGGGCAAGTAGCTGATAAGTTTCATCAATTTTGATTGGTTACACAGCATAAATAAGCTATGGCGCTGATGGTTGTAAATTTTAACGATGCTGAACGCGTTTGAGGTCAATTCTTATTAATGTTTTTGGTTCATTTTAAATTATAACGCGTCAAGTCGTTAACAGACAATGCCCTAAGGAAATTATGGATAATTTGTGTTTTTGAACATGTTAAATTGTGAATTAAACAATGGTTCAAGAAAATTACGGAAAATGAGTGCTCTTTGTGTGCGTGTATTTTCCATCAATTTTTCTCATTCAACTAGTTCATATTTGTAACAAATTATATTTGTCAAAACTCGATCAAATCACCATTAATTTTTCTAAGTACTTAATGTTTCTCATGCTCAAGATTTGTAATTTGCTGTGGATATCCTTAATTTTTTTGTGCTTAATTTGTCATTAATTTTTTCTCATGCAATTGGCTCGTAAATGCGCCAAACTATTTCCCACCAAAAATTGTATAAAAACGCGGTCATATTTTCAAATTCATCCATTATAAGTTTGAACATTCGTTGAAAGAAGATCTTCTGCCATTTGCTATCAAAGGTAATTAAAATGTCTAATTCACCAAATGATTCAAACAACCCTCGCCAAGTTTTTCTTGGCCCTGCAGGGTTAAGAATAAGATTTCATCTAAGAAACGCTGATGATTTAACATCACCGCCATCTCCACCGGTTGTGCCAATTGGACGAGGTCGAGGAGATTTAAGGTCAAATGATGGCCCAAGTTCCTCTCTCCCTGCTCGCGGTGTTGGTCGAGGCCAGACAACATCTTCCTCGTTTAATCAACGGGGTCGAGTATCTGAACCGATAGTTGTAAACCCCGAAGGATTTGGAATTATGGTTCAAATCAATAACAATCCAGCCGATGATTTAACATCGACCAATAACTCCGCCGATGATTTAACATCGCCATCATCAAACAACGCTGTCGATGATTCAACATCGAGTCCCATGTCTCAAAGAATTTTTGCTGAGCGCAACACCTCAAACACTTCGGTCGTTGGTCGTGGTGTTGGTCGGGGACAAAATATTTATCGCCCCTTCAATCAAACGACTTCACCCTCGATTGGACGAGAGGTCAGACGTGGTGTTGGTAGGGCCGGAAGATATTCTTCTCCTTATCAACGTCCAAATCGATCAGCAGAAGAAATAGAAGAGGAAAATTATTTCCCCGCACCCTCAAATTTAGAAAGATCGAGTGACGGTCGTTTAGCCTCTTTCATTCTCGATTTAATCGATGCTGAAGGAGGCTCACCTTATGATTTGTTCAATCGTTATGCTGAGTACGTATTGCGTCAACGCATTCAAATGCTTGAGCGTGAACGCGAACGCTTACGTGCTCAATATCAAAGATTGTTGCGTCATTTTAGACAAGAATGATTTGTATTAAGTAATTTGTTTATATTTTGTCTGAGCTATATAGTTTTAATGTGTTTGTATATATTATTTCCAAAATTCATGCGTCAATAAATTTTGTTTCAGAATTTTAACAGAAATGCCAAAATCCTACGTCTGCCGTGAATGTCAAAAATCGTTTGCTAGAAAATCTTCCCGAGACAAACATGAATCGTTTCGTCATCGTGAAACATCGTCAAAATTCCAAAATCGGACTCCATTAAATCAATCGCTTCAGTGTCCGTTTTGTAAGAATGAATTAAGTTCCTTTAAATCAAGAAAAGATTTGGTCTCTCACATTGATTCCTCTCATTTAGAAGATTTAAATTATTCTCTTTTTAAATCTGCTTTGAACGGTAAAATTAAAATTTTTCGGAAACATATATTTTCTACAGAAACGCTTCACGCCTTTGTTGTTAATAGAGCAAATAGACAAGAAATTGTTGATGTTATTCGTCATGAATTGAGTAAAACCTTTACAGTAAAAGTTGCTTTAATTTTATCAGCGGCGTATCAAATTCCTGATTTAAATTCAGCTACAAAAGACACTGAGACGGAAGCCGCTGTTGATAATACTTCAACACAGCCTCAAACGGTTGTTAGCAACATTGATAATTCAACTGAAAAAAGTCTTGATCAGTCGTCACATGAATTAATGCCTAGCGATCGAGATGTCTTTGCTTTAAGAACCGGCTATATTCAATTCACGTCTTTTGATTCTTCTCGCTCGTTAAAAGGTAAAGTTCAAAAATTATTAAACAATTTAATAAGTCGAGAAGAGGATTTGTTGATGAGAGGTTCCGGATGGAGATTTGAATCTCTGTCTTTTAGTGACATCCAAATTACCAATATTTGATTTAAAGGACTTATTTTGTTGTATATAAAAAATTCAAGTAAGCTTTGGAAATGGATTTTATAGAAATTCCGCGAAATTTAAAAAGATCTAACTGCTTGGAATGGAATACTCGATATGATAAATTCAACTTTCTTTATCTGTACATTAGACATCTTTTTCCAGAAACTGCTTCCATTACAGATTTTCGTCAAATGCCAGTAAAATATCTTAAAAAATTTAACATAAAAGGTTTTACGTTTCCTCTTCAATTTTGTGACATAAAAAAATTTTTGTATAGAAATCGTCATTTACCAATTTCAATTTCCGTACTTTATGAGAGTGAAGGCCACGTTTCAAAGTTAGGGTTTATTACTAACAAAAACAACGATAGGAGAGAAAATACTCTACATTTGTTAATGATAAAACACGATCCTAAAATCTCTTCCGATAAAATTTCTAGTAATTCCCGTCCCAAAAAATCGAGTTTTCCTTCCAAGTTTCCTAAAAAAATCAAAGATTTAAATCAACAGCATCATTTCTTTAAAATTACAAAACTCCAAGGTTTTTTGAATAATCGGGCCGGACTGTTGTCGATTAACAAAGCGGGTCAACAGAAGTACATCCACTGTGAAAAATGTCTGCTGCGTTTCCGATCAAAATCCAAGAAAGAAAAGCATGAGCGGATTTGCTACGATAAGCAACGCACCATTTATCCTGGCAAAAATGCTGCTATAAGTTTTTCTAACCACAAACATAAGTTTAAAGCGCCTGTTGTGGGATTTTGTGATTTTGAAAGTGTACTTCAAAGAAACAAGGAACGATCTAAATGTCGACTTTGTTCTAAATTGGAATGCTTATGTGCTTTTCCCACAAGTGACGATATAAATGTGCATAGACCGGTAGGCTACAGCCTGATTTTTGTGGACTCCGAAAATGAAGTATTCTTTCAAGAAGAATATTTAGGAGAGGATGCGGCTAAACGTTTTTTGGATCGGATACCTCTCTACGAAAAAGTTGTTGAAGAAAGAAAACAAAAATTCAGAGATGTTCTCAAAACTCAAGCCACCCAGGAGGAATGGCAAATGTTTCGAAAAGCAACCGTTTGTCATATATGCGGTCTTCGATTTGCTACCCATCCTAAAAAGTATAGAAAGGTTTTGGATCACGATCATGTCACAGGAAAAATAATGGGTGCGGCTCATTCGCTGTGCAATTTGACAAGATCCGGACCCTATCATACGCCAATTTTTTTTCACAACGCTCAAGGGTAAAATTTTTTATTTATTTTATTTTTTCCAATCAATTTTACAAATTAAACGTTTCAGATACGATTTGCATCTGATCATAGAAGAGTTAAACATTCGCCGATTCAAGAGAATGCCGGAAGTCTTGGCTAGAAACAGTGAGAAATTCCGCACTCTTACATTAGGCAGATTCAAAATTCAGGATTCATTAGAGCACATATCTGCCAGCTTAGACGCTCTTGTCCAAGATTTAAATCAAACTTCAAACTTTTCTTTCCCTATTTTACAACAGATGGAAAGATTCAAAAAAATTCCTATCCGTCAAAAATCAAAAGCTTTTAAACTTTTAAAAAGAAAAGGCATTTTTTGTTACGAGCATTTTCAATCATTACAAGAAATGAAAAAGAGTCGAAACCTCCCAACCAAAGATGCTTTTTATTCTGAATTAAATGAAGAACACATCTCAGAAACGGATTATTCTCATGCGCAAGAAGTCTTCAAACTGTTCAAGTGCAAGAATGTGGCGGATTACATGATGCTTTATTGTTCTTTGGATGTTATCCTGCTATGTGAAGCGTTTCTTCAATACAGAAAAATGGTTATGGAACATTTTCAATTGGATCCAATCTATTACTTAGGTAAATTTCTTTTCTGTTGCTTGACATATAAAGTTTAAATATGAAATTTATTTCGTTTAATTTAGGAATTCCTGGACTAAGTTTTGATGTTATGCTTATGTTCTATCAAAATTCTGAACGAGCTACAACAACAAAAGATAACCTCGCGGGTGAATCTTCCAAACCTCTAGGATCTCTGGATATCTATTCCGATCCTGAAATGGAGCACTTTTTCACAAAGGGTATCAGAGGCGGACAAAGCTTTATCTCTCAGCGTTATGCAAAAGGAAACAGCAATCCGAGAAAAAGTGGCGATCATTTACTTTACATTGACGGTAATTTTATACTGCATCGTTTGATTAATCTATTTATTTTAAATCGGTGACTTTTTAGCAAACAACTTGTACGGGAGCATGGAAACTTTAAAATTGCCAGTTTCTGATTTCGAGTGGGTTGCAAAAAAAGATCTTGAAAAATGGACTGCCAAAGATATTATCAAGATTCCTTCTCAAGACGAGACCGGGTACGCATTCGAAGTTGATTTGCATTATCCTCCTCATCTTCACCCGGTAAATCTGATCTTTTTAACACGTTTTGCATTTTGATAAACGGTAAAATATTTACAGACACATGATCAATTTCCGCTGGCTCCGTATACAGACACGGTTTCTTACAAACATCTGTCTCCTTATAATCGTCGTTTACTAAAACATCTTAACCCTCGAGATTATAAGAACAAAAGATACCGAAGCAAGAAACTGTTGAGCACTTTTTATGATCGAAAAAAGTACGTGGTGCATCTGGAAAATCTACAATATTATTTGAAAAAAGGCATGAAACTGTTGAGGATAAGAAGAGCTGTGAAGTTTCGGCAAAAAGCTTTTTTAAAAGAGTTTATTGAAAAGGTCACGATGCTACGATCAAACGCCCGCAACGATTTTGAACTTCGACTTTTTAAGCTTTTTGCCAACTCTACTTTTGGAAAGTTTATCGGTAAGTAAATACCCGGATTTAAATCTTTTTTGTATTTTTATATTTGCACAAGCGTGTGGTGGTACTGCCAATATTTAGTGCAAAATGTGTTGGCAGTACACACCACACGCTCATTCGCATCTTCAATGTTGTCGGGAGGCGCGTGAACCTCAGCCTCCACGGTGATGACCTCCCCGTCAAAATCCGCCATCCGGTTTTCCGCCGCCCGGATTTTAGCCAGGCGGACAATCTCCGTCGCCCGACGTCTGGCGGCAAAAGATCTGTCGTCAGCGGGGAGTCTAATGGGGATGGGAGCCTCGATGGGGTTGTCGGTGGGGATCTCGATGGGAAATTCGACAAACGCCTCGGTGGGGAACTCGGTGGGGGTCTCGGTGGGCGCCTCGATGGGGACGGGGACGTCAATGAGCACATCGATGGGGACATTGGAGGGAATTTCAGCGGTGGGGACTTCAATGGGGGCCTCGATGAGCATTTCGATGGGGGACTCGGTGGGGGCCTCGATGAGCATCTCGATGGGGGACTCGGTGGGGGCCTCGATGAGCACCTCGATGGGGGACTCGGTGGGGGCCTCGATGAGGCACCTCGATGGGGGACTCGGTGGGGGCCTCGGTGAGCACCTCGATGGGGACTCGGTGGGGACCTCGGTAGGGACCTCGGTGGGCACCTCGGTGGGGACGTTGGTGTTGGTGGGGAGATCAACAAGAATGCCGGTGGGCACGTCAGGCGCAATAAAATTTTCGTTTTGAAGGCCTCGGACAGCGCGACCGCTGCCGCCTCCCGCCGCCAGCGCCGCTGGCGGCAAGCACAGCAACGCTAACAGAGAATGCAACGGCAGCGGCGCTGGCGGTGGCGGAGGCGGCAGCGGGCGGCGGAGCATCAGGCGGCGGAAAATGCCGGCCACGGCCGACCGGATCCGTCCGATTACGCCCCCCGGTCTCCGGTTCTTTTTCTCCTCCTTCTCCTCCTTCAGCAGCCACTGCTCGTCGTCGTCCTCCTCATCCTTCAACCTCATATATCCTCTCTTCATCATCATCATCATCATCATCATCACTGTCCTCTTTCTTTTTTTTTGTTTTGAAAGTTTGTTTTGAAAATTGCCACATGGTTTTAGGAAGTTTTTAAAAAATAAATCTCCAAACTCCTACACACTTTATAATGAATTTTTATAAAAAATGTTGTATTCTTTATAAAATATTTATTTAATTTTATATTTTTCAGAAAATGTTCGAAATTACATCGAAGTGGTGCTTTGTGGAGATGAAAAAAGCTTGAGGAAAGCCAGTCTTGGTCAACACATCAACAATTTTCAAATTATTAATGAGAATTTGGTGGCTGTCAACAAGAAGCCGGCAATGATAGAGCTTAGAAAGCCTTTAGCCGTCGGATTTTCCATTCTGGAGTTGTCCAAGTTGTTCATGTACAGATCATACTATGACACCATTCAAAAACATTTCGGCAAAGACAATGTGTCTTTGTGTTTTTCGGACACGGATTCTTTTCTTTTAAAAGTTACATGCAACAATTTGGAAAGGGAAATGAAGAGATTGAAACACATGTTTGATTTTTCAAAGTACCCTAAACAACATCCACTTTTTGACAACAGTAAAGCCAATCAACTTTTTTATTTCAAAGATGAATTAAAAGGTAGAGCGGCTATTACTGATTTTATAGGCTTACGTCCAAAATGTTATTCAATGAAAATAGTCGATTTTTTGGACAAAAACAAAACTGATGAGAAAAAAGTATGCAAAGGTTTAAAAAAATCTAGTATAAAAAAGCAATTAACTTATGCAGATTACAAAAAGTGCTTAAAGCAAACTGTTGTAATTTACAAATCTTTTAAAAATTTAAGATCAAAAAATCACAAAATCCGAACGTGTTTTCAAAGAAAAATTGCGTTGTCGGCAATGGATTCTAAAAGATATGTTTTAAATTGTGGATGTCACACTTTATCGCTAGGAAATTGCCTTATTGTTAACAACAAAATGTCTAAATGCCAAATTTGTAAATAAAAATCATTACTTTTATTTAAAAGAAAATTTTGTAGTTTCTTTTTTAAAATTAAAAAAATGAACGGTTTTGATTTGAGGTTTAATATTCCGTCCAACATGTTGGTTGTCGGTCCAACATCAAGCGGAAAAACAACGTGGTTAAAACATTTAGTGCTTCGTCGACACGAGTATTTTGCAACTCCGCCTGAAACAATGTTGTTGTTTTACAAGGAGCCGCAAAAAGCATATCAGTACATGGAAGATGACATGAACGAGGGCAAAGGTTCTGACACGCAATTTCCGTCTTTTCGTAAATTCAAAAATATTCCAAATTCAATTGAAGAGTTGAAAGATATTTTAGAATTATATCCGAGAAAAATGCCCAAATTGATTGTTTTTGACGATTATTTAGACGATGTTGGGCAAATATTAAAACATTTTTTTACGGTTTTGACTCATCATTACAATTGTTTCACCGTTTTTCTTTGCCAAAATTTATTTGACAAAAAAGGCGATTTACGGACATTGAGCATAAATACGCAATACATGATCCTTTTTAACAATCCACGGGACAGAAGCGCCATCACACATTTGGCAAAACAAATTTTTCCCGGTCGTGTTGGAATTTTAAATAAAGCATATAGAGAAGCAGTTAACGGCCGAAGTCACGGATATCTTCTTCTAGATTTCCATCAACAGCAAGACGATAAAGTCAGAATTCGAAGTAACATCTTTTCTTATGAAGGATTAATGAAAGCCTACGTTACTGTTTAAAAAATTTCATATCTATTTAAGAAAAATTAAAAACAATTACTGTTAAAATGTCAAAAAAATTAGAAAAAGCTAGTTCGCTTTTTAATGCAATAAAAAAATTAAAACATCAAGATTGCGCAAATTTTTTAAATTATTTGGACGATCGCGGCGTTGAATTGCTTTGTCGTATTTTACATTACGTTTTGAACGGTGAATTGCCCTTACATGGCGAAGTGCGAACACGACTTCAGAAAAAAATAAGAGCTCATTTAGGGGAGTTTAGACGTCTTGCCACGCCGCCTCGTCGCTCTTCCGACATTTCAAAAAAAAGAATAATACTACAAAGGGGCGGAATTTTAGGAACTTTATCAACAATTGCCAGCATTATCGTCCCTATTTTAGCTCAAATTATTGCAAAAAAAAGCTTACAACGTCGTCGTTAAAAGGATGAGTTCAGGCGTGAAAAGAAAAACAAATGATGAAATATACTCTATGTTTTTAGTCCCCAAAAGGCTATATCATTCTTTAATAAAAAATATAGAAGATAATGAAACAAAAAAAGAACTTATTTCTATGAATGAAAAACCAAATACGACCAATTACATTGAAAATGCCATTAATTTTAAAAATTTACAAGACAGGCAAAAAATGAATCAAAGCGGCGATAAATTGTATCGTTTTGGTTCTGATAATATATCGAATGTTATGCCGCCAGTACAAATCGATAGCAGTGCGGGTCGCACGTACCAATCTATTTCAAGATCAACAACCGCTCAAACTCCCCAACAAAAAGAAAATACCGCTCAGTTTTCACCCACTACTCCCATTATGGAAAGAGAACCCGATCCAGACTTGTTTTATACCGCTTCAAAACCAAAAAGCAAGGACGATACTTTAAGTTCTGACGTGCCAGAATGGCGAAATTCGCCTATTATAAAGGCTTTGACACAAAAAAATTCAGACGGCAAAATAGTTTGTCCTTTTAGCGCATGCGGGAAGCAGTATGTTGACGATGCGCAATTCGGCAAACACCTTGTAAGAGATCATATGAAAGAATTGTCTATATTTGACACAGAAAAAATCGGTAAAGATATAGCCTCGGTCTCTTCACAAGCATCAAAATCTCCTTCAGTTTCAATGTCATCCCTTAAAACAGGATCAGGAGGTGCAAAAAAGAAAACTTTTACTATTTCTCCCGTACAAACTAGATCTAAATCAAAAAAACTTTCAAAAACTGATGCAGATGCTGTTAAAAAAAAATTACTTTTTCCGGGAAAATACCCAAAATTATAATAAAAGTAAAATATATATCATCGTTTATTTTCAAGTTTTTTTATAAAATGAGTTACAATTTCATCATTTTTTATTTTGGGTTTTTTTACAAATATTTTAACAAATTGTTGAGGAGACATTAAATTGTTGCCCACGGATAAACAAAAAGCGGTCACGTACCAGCCGCAAAACAATGAATGAAAATCCTGAATGGAGTAAGACAGAATTGTTTTGAATGAGTTTTTTTCTATCCAAGGTCGTAAGAACTTCATTAAAGATCGATTCCATATCGGCGGTAAAAAACCGAATGAATCAAAATAATAGAGTTGATTTTTTCCGTTAATATACATCGCTATGAAATGTGATCCTTTTTGATTTTTTTTTGATAAGTTAGTGATTAAGCAACAAGGCAACTTAAGCGAATCAGACGGCAAATTATCGCTTGAAAAAACCCCGATGAAATATTTACATCTTGGTTGAATATAATTGGATAAAAAGATATTTGATAATCCGTTTTCCATGATTTAATTTGTTCCTTTTATAACTTGTTGGAATTGATCTATTTTGATGCCGGAGTTGAAAACAGAAAAAGCCAGGACGTATATAGGATGAGGAGTTATTACGGAAAAAGCCAATTCTAAATCTAAATTTCCGTAATTTTCTGGATGCACGTGGAACGAATTACATTGATCCGGTGTTAAATCGGCCGCTAGAAAAAATCTTCCTTTTAAATATTGTTCATACGTTAAACCGATGGATTGATTGCCGTGCGAAATGCCAATACTGTCGTATAAATGCCGATACAAGTCAATGGCGTCCCCCTCGTTTATATTAGGTTGAAATGGTCTGGGAAATACGCATTGACCGTTCTTTTTTAAATTAAAAGTAGACAGATTAAAATGTTGAAAGTTGAAAGGGTTTTTGTCCGGGGCGTGTGACATGGCTTGATTGTGAACCATCACAAAAAACACTTGTTTCGGTAAAGTACCATTAGCGATATTAGCGATGTTGAAGGACGACACACCTTGAGGAATAACATAATGTCTTAAACGTGTAGCGCTAAAAGGTAGGTAGCACGGTTCTTTTAAAAGTTTGTTTTTAAAACTTTCTCTCAGCAATAATGTGGGCAACACTTTTCTCATATGTAGTTTAACATCTTTTAAAACAATTTTAAAAGGTTTTTCTGCCGCAGCATCTTGAAGCAAACCAAACTTTTCAGCGGATCTAACCAGCTTGATTTTGATATCCACATTTGGGGGTAAAAATCTGTCGGTGTCAAACAGATCAACGGCTAAGCGCGTATTAAAATACACTTTTTTACCGTCCATAATTAACTGCTTTCTTTTATTCAAAGAAGGTGTGGCGGCTGTAAGATTTATGGTATCAACTTCGTCAGCATTTTCGGGATAATACCCTTCAGCAGCCAGATAAGTTTTTTTCACCTCTGAATTGTAACTTAAAAATGATTGTATGAACATTCTCCAAGGATAAGTGACCGCTGAACTTAAATCAGCTACTTGGACCCCGTTTAAATATACTTCTACTTGGCTGAATAAACAAGCGGCAAAATGATTAGCCAGTGTGGCTTTAGTATCATTTTTTACCTGTTCACCATCGTCATTTGTCACTACAAAATAGCCGCTAAGTCTGGTTTGATTCAGTATAAAAGAGCATTCGTTATCGCGAGGAACAAGAAATTCGACCGGTCCGGTGTTGGTAATAGAAGCCACGCTATTGTAAATAACGTGAGCTCCATCTAATAAACCCGTTTCTACTTCTAACGGTGAGTGAAGCGCTAAACCACTTTCGGTGCCGTCGTTTTGTTCAACGGCCAATCCGGCAATTCCACTTTTTTCAGGTACGCCCATAACAAAATGGAAGTGTTGGTCAGCAATGTAAAAATTAGTTGTAAAGTTCATCTTATCAACAGCGACGAAATCTCTTTTAATACTGATAATACAATAAAACGTTATAATAATTTTGTTGTAATAAGAAAAAAATATTCCTTTATTATATTTACCAAAACAAAGCAAAATCGTCATTTTCACGTAAACATTACAAAAATCCCCTCTACAGAACACATTGCGAAAGCATTAGACGAACTAAAATTTATTATAAGTAACGAATTTGTTGTTGAAATATTTAAAGTAGAAAACATGACTTGTTTGTATCAATCAAAAGAAGAGATTAAATTATTAAAATTATACAACCATTTAAAATCGAATAAAGATTTTGAAATTATTCTTAAGAGATATGATCCAGAAAAATTCCCAGGCGTATTTTTAAAAATAAAAAAATGTTCAGCTTTAATATTTTCGTCAGGAAAAATAGTTATAATTGGAGCCTCCAGCGAAGAAGATGCTAAACAAGGAATAAAAATTATTATTAAATTATTAAAAAAATATAAAATTGAATGATGTGAATAATGTTTATTTAGTCGAGTTTTGATATCTATACAATAAACATCGAAATCATGCACGAGAAAGTAGATTATACTAAAATATGCAATCATCAATATCCAGTAGAAGACACCAGGCAAGGAGACGTGGTGTGTACCGAGTGTGGATTAGTTATTGATAAAATATATTGTTATAATTTAACAAAATCAAATTTGGAAACAGAATGGGACAAAATAAAAACATTTGATAAAGAAATTAAACAAAAAAACCAGCATTTAGAGAAAGAAAAAAATATTTTAAAAATTTTATGTAATAAATTACATTTAAATAATGATGTTACAAATGTTATTTTAAATCTATGGTCAGATATAGCAGCGTGGCATTATCAAAAAGGCGGAAAAATTAAAATGGATGCTAAAGGATTGGTGGTAATGACGTTGTATCAGGGGTTAATAAAAGAAAAAATTCCCCGCCCGATAAGTCATTTGTGTCAAGAAGTCGGCATTAATCCAAAGATAGTGTGGCGTTGGATGAAATTATACAGACGGGATTTGACTGACATGAATAAATTAGACAATTACATAAAGGCAAAAGATATGAAAGAATATTTTTTACAGCCGCTGCAGTTAAATTATCAAGAAATGACGTCCGTTGAACAAATATTAAAAAAAAATGAAAATAGTTCTTTTGCTCCAAGAACTTTATTAGCTGCATGCGCTTATGCCTTTTTAAAAGAATCCAAATTGAGGTATTTAAGCGTCAAAAATATGGCTCACATTTTAGGCGTCAGTGTTATGTCGTTGTACAGATGTCGTAAAAGTCTAAATCAATAAAATACATATATGAATTACCACAGCGGTTTACATTGGCAACGAGGTTCGGGAATTGGATCGCTTTTTTCCGGAATTTTTCGCGGATTAATGCCGGTAGCGAAATCAACGATAAAAACTATTGGACGTGTAGCTAAAAGCGCCCCGATAAAATCTGTAGGAAAAGCTTTAAAGAAAGAAGCGACAAGAGCGGCTGTAGAAACGGCAATAGAAGCTTTGGAGGGTCAACCGGTGGGCAGAAAAGCAAAACAACGTTTGAAATCCGCTACGCGAGGTATTTTGCTTAACGCTGCCCGACAAGCCGATAGCAACGACGATTATCGAACTCAAAATTCAAACAAAAAAAGGAAATCCTCGTCAATCACGCAATCTAGGAAAAAAAGGCGCAAAATTTCTAAAGAACCTCTGTTTTAAATGTCGATAACAACGAAAGAGACTTTTTTAAAAGAATACGCGAAACCGGGTTCACCAATAGCTTTTGCGTCTCCCGCGCTAATTTATCATTATTATGGGAAAAAAATCCCTCTGACGTTAATCGAGGAGTGGCTAAAAGGAACAGACTCTTACACATTACACAAACAGGCTAAATTTCCCAGACCGAGAAATCCAACATTTGCTTATCGGAAACGGTATCAGTTTCAAATTGACCTTATAGATTTAGGAAATTTGGCTGAACAAAATGATTCTAATAGATACCTTTTGACAGCCATCGATATTTTTACACGATTCGCCTTTGTAGAACCACTTATTAATAAAACGGCAAAAACATTTATGGAAGGGTTTGAATCTATTATGAAAAGAGCAAAACAATTTCCGCGTAGAATTTTAGCCGATAAAGGAGCGGAAATTAAGAATAAATTATTTCAAGCCTACTGCAAAAACAATAACATTCTTTTGTTACACAGCAATAATTTTGTGCACGCCCCTTTTGTGGAAAGATTTAACCGAACTTTAAAAAACCTGTTGTTCAAATACATGACTCACGAAAATACTGACAGGTACATTGACGCGTTACCATTTCTTGTCCATACCTACAACAATCGTAAACATCGCATGATTGGAATGACACCCGCTGAAGCAGAACTCCCCGGAAAAACCTATCACATTAGAAGAAAACAAGAATTGGTTTATTCAAAGATTAAAAGAATGAAACCAAAATACAAAATCGGCCAAACTGTGCGTATTAGCATTATGAAGGGAAAATTTGACAGAGGATTTACACCGCAATTCAAAGAAGAAATTTTTAAAATAAAATCAATTTCTACACGTTTGCCAAAACCCACTTATGAGTTGGAGACTTTAGAACAGGATGAAACTTTGGAAGGAAATTTTTATGAGAGTGAACTTACACCCGTAGATGAGCCGGAAGTATTTGCCATCGAAAAAATTCTTCGGACAAAAAAAGATAAAAAAACCGGAGAAAAAATGGCTTTAATAAAATGGAAAGGGTATAAAAACCCTAGTTGGACATACGAAAAAGACATAGTTGATATGCCACAATAACGCGGAATGGATTATAATATTTATTGCGTGTCAAACGCTAGTTCCGATACGGATGACAAAAATACTTTGAATTCTTTTACCAATTTATTCCCACAAAGTTTAGACTTGAAAAATAGAGAATGGGAAATTGGGGTAGTGTCTATTGGATTACATTACAATTACAACCAATTGACTTTGTCAAAAGGCCAACCTTGTTTCATCACGCTAAAAAACGAATTAACATCTATAAATTCTTCGGAAGAAGACATAAAGTCCGAAATTTTAGACCAGACAAAATCCATTTGGGTTTTGCCTAATTTAGATGAAGATGTATTGACAGTGCATAGACTGATGCAAAACTTGATGCAATATATTTACAAGGAAGGATCTCTTTTATGCTTTTATCCAAGCAACAGGACTAGAAGCCGTCCATTAATCAAGTAGCTAAATGTAGAATAATTTACTCCTTCATGATTGCATTAGAAATGGAAGTTATTCAGGAGTGGTGTGTTGCAGAGAGAGCACAGAAAACTAGATCATGAAATTCTTACTCGGTATGAATTGGGTAAGCATCCCATTCATGTTAATGATGTTTTTCTTTCCAGGATTGCTGTTTGTCCCCATGGTGGTTGGTCAACTGGTATGTGAAAACTTCGCAGTTGAGCTGGCAGAAATAATCTCTAGAGATTGGGGCAGCTGTGGGCAGGTGTTGGCTGACTGGTGCAAGAACAGAAATCTCACCAGTGAGGGGAAAGATTCGTTGGAGATGAAAGCATGCCCACCTACAGAAGAATACCACAAGGAAGAAGAGTGTGTCTCATGGTTGCAAGGAAGAAGCTGGGAGACATTGACTTTGGTCATGGTGCCGTGGTCCCTATGGGTTTTACTCTTCATACGTCTCTATGGTGTCAAGATCATCTGTGAAATGAAGAATTGGCTGTGTTGGTGTGTCTTCAGGCCAGTGGAACAGTTGGTTGAGGAGATTCCCATGGGTAATCTCCATCAGGATGAGGAAGTTGGACAGGAGCAACTGGTGAGGGTTGATTTTTGAGCATTTAGGTAAGGACATAGGTATATGACAAGTATTGCCGGAGGTGAATATGATGTTTTCCACGCTTATCAAACAAGGGCTTTGGGTGGGAAGGCTTTGGTCATCTTATGCTGATAATCGGTTGATTTTGAAGTAGGGGTTCATGACTTCGAATTTGGTGAATAGGGATGGGTGGCTCCTGGTTGTTCCTGGCCTGTCTTTTCCATAGGATGATGATTTGTGCACCTGTCAGGAGGCTCACAATTGCAACAATGACTGTGCAAACCAGATTTATCAAATCTGGGGTTGAGAAACCAAATTGATTCAAGATGGTGGTAACATTACCAAAGGAAATGGTGCCATCATCATTGATCGTGATGTTGTCATAAAAGGTATTCTCTCCATAACCTTGGGTAGGGAGGTCATTAGGAAGTGTGGTGGTGTTATCCTCCGTTATGGTGACAGTATCTGGAGTACTTACTGTTGAGGAGGAGTTAGTTGGACAGATACAAATCAAATTATCTACTTGGAAAATGTCATGGTTAGGTGGAAGCAGAGAGAAAGATTGTAATAGGTCAGCCAAGTTTATGGTAGGTTCGCTGGATAAGGAAAAGAAGGTTAGAAGCTGTTGTTTTAAGGCAAGTAGCGAAGTATAGAGGGTGTAAGGATCAATTCGTGAAGTTTGGAGTAAGTATGAAAAGGGGTGTTTCAGGTGTAAGGTGTCGTAAACATAGTCTGTGGTGTTGGGGCAGGTGTTGGACGGGAAGGTAGGCCTGAGAAATTCCGTTTTAACAAATTTGCGCAACAGTTTCTGAATGAGAGTGCTAAGTTGTTTTACCAGTTTAATTGCCACTATCTGATGGCTGGGAATTGCACATATGGTGGGGTAGGCCGCTGAACAATAAACTTGTGTTATTTTTCCGGTACTTAAGTTAATGACGGTGCAAGGTTTGGTGGAGACTAAGTTTCGGTCCATGGTGAGTGTGTCTTTAAGAAGAGCTGGAACAGGTTTCCCTGAGGCGAATGTTAGTTTTTTAGTTTTACCAGAGTATCCAGTGTCTAACCAAGTTTGTGTAATATCCGGAAAAGTGGAATGGTAGAAATTTAGATCCTTGTCTGAGTGGATTTCAACAATAGGTACTTCCAATGGCAGGCAAAAGTCATGTGCTTGTTGAAAGGTGAGAAATCGCTTTTCAACAATGTACTGGTATTCAGGGTGGCTAATTGTGATACCATCTGGTACCTTGGTTGTTTGGCTCAACAGAAGGTCGACATGTACCATTTTTAACTCGATTGCCTCCTGGAGTTCCTGGAAGGAGTAAATGAAAGATGTTGGGCAGAGGTTGTCATCAGGGATGTCCGTGCTGGGTTTGCCAGATGTGGTATGGTTAGTGGTTGAGCAGGTGACATCTATGTGAAGTCCTATGATAAGACTGATTATGCATATCATCCTGCAAATAAAATGATTAGCTCCTTTCCAAAAATCATTCCTCAAAGATGGTCTCTAGCATTGGTGGTGCTATGTCTTGCATAGGCTCGGGATCATCTAAGTGGTTTATATCCACCATGGGTGGGATGTCTGTCGGTACGGTAACCTTTACCCCCGGGTGGTTCGTTTTTTTCGTCCTGGACCTAGTTTGTATTGGTTCAGGTGGGGGTATGGTGTCTTTATCTTTAAAAAATTCCGGTATTTGTTCCTTATCCATGAGATCTTTTAGGTCACTATAGGCAAATGGAGTTCCCAATGCCATTTTCACTCTAGTGGGCAGTGAGCCAAAGGCTTTTTCTCCTCTGGGATGTGCCCGTTTACAATTATCTTTGTGTACTTTTAGCAACCTCCCATCAAAGGATTTCAGCAATAATGATTGTGGCCTCTCTTCCATTACTCTGAGGGGTTGCTGAAAATACCTAGCCTTGATTTTTTTATTTGGGATTGGTCGCAAATCACGCAGATATACAAAGCTGCCTACCGGGAAAGGGCGAGGTTTGAGTGTTAGAGTGTCATACTGTCTTTGCAATTTCCGGAAATGTTTCTCAATGGTGGCCTGGATGGCACTGTTTGTTTTGTGCCAGGCAGCCATGGTGTTGTCAGGAGTCCGAAATATCTCAGATTCGGTGGGTGGGTCTCGACGACTACGAATTGGTTCCATGCCAAACATCAACTCAAAAGGAGAATAGTTGTCAAAGTAGCACAACTTCTTTTGATTCAAGGTCAGTTGAATATATGGAATTAGGCTGGGCCAGTTCGCAGTCTGTTGTTCTTCCACACAGATCCGGATTAAAGCACTGACACTTTTGTGCAAAGCTTCAATCATACCATGAGACTTGCCGCTGTAAGGTACAGTGACATGGCCCTTGATATTATATTTAGTAAAGAGTTCTTTGACTTGTTGACTCATCAAAAGGTTAGTTCCCCTATCCGAAATGAACATGGAGGGTGCAAAGGTGGTAATGACCTCCTCCAAGATTTTTGCAATTTCTGTGGCATGAGATTTCTTTAGTGGTCTTAAGACTCTGAAATGAGTGTAATGCTCAGCCACTGCCAGAATTTGTCCATTGTATGGTCCAAACACAGGGAACCCTTCTAAAATATCTACAGACCAGCAATATGTTTTCAATCTGGGAATGTAGTCAGAGGTTTTACCCAGCTCAGTTTCTGGATTTTTCTGTGCCCGAAAGATGGCACATAGGTGACAGCCACTCACAAAGTCTGAGCAGTCTTTTCGGATATTAGGCCAGTAGAACCTGGAGGTTAGAACTCCTGCCAAGGAGTTGCCCCCACAGTGGTTATCAGCATGGTAATAAGCCATGATGATGGGTTGCAAAGTTTCTGGAACCACCAGCACTTGCAGGTCCTGACCCTGAATGTTTGCCTTGAAGAGCAATTCACCTTTGTCGCTTTTTATAAATTTGGGATGTTTTTCCAGATTTGAGCTTATATGATTGCAAAAATCATCACTGGCTTGCGCGGCTACAATGGCTGAGCTTGAAACTAAGGGTTTCAATTCCTCCACTAGAGACAAAGGTGAGTTGACCTTTGCAATTTGTGCTTTTGGTATCGGATCAGCAGGTTCCAAAGGATTTGCAGAGCTTTTGCTAACAGGGCTCATTTCAGCCGATTCAATGTTATTTATGGGTTGAACTAAAGAAGGATCTTTTTCCAAAGCTTCTCGAAGGTGTCTATAGGTAATGACCGAGCCAATAGGGTAGGGTGACTTAAACTCAAAGGCTGTTTTGGTATTAAAGTTATCAGAGGGTTTGTCAGTAACCATGAATGCGGATCTGCGGGAAAGCATATCTGCAATTGTGTTGTGTGTCCCTGAAACATGACTAACACAGATGTTGTAATTGAAAGATTGCAGATATAGTGACCACCTTTCTAGCAAACTAATTTTTGTGCTTCCTTTCAGAATGTATAGAAGAGGAGAGGAATCGCTGACAAGAACTATCCTTTTGGCACCCTTCAGAATATCTTGATGTTGATGGAATGCAGTGACAATGGCCAAGGCCTCGAGCTTGATGGTTGAATACTGTTTCTGACTAGGTGTCAGTGCTTTACTGCCAAAGGCAATGGGCATGATCAAGTGCCTGTTTGGATCAAATTTGATGGAATCAACCTGATTTCCCCACACATCTGTTACTTGAGGCACATTTTTGCCTTGTTGAAGAAGGATGGGTTGGTCAAGTTCATCATCCTTGAGCCCTTTTGCTTTATTAAATTCAGCATCTGGTATAGTCTTAATCTGCAGGAGGACATTTCCAACAGCAACATTACTACCATCAACATACAAATAAAGGTTTTCCTCAAAATCAGGATAGGTGGTCTGGCTGGTATTACAGATATCATTTTTCAGGGTTTTGAAAGCCTTGTCTTGGGTATCTGCCCAAATAAAAGGGGTGTTCTTCCGTAACAACTCAGTCAGAGGTGCAATTTTTTGACTAAAGTTAGGGATGTGCTGCCGCAGAAAATTGCATGTCCCCATAAACTGCTGGATTCCTTTCACTGTAGATGGTCTTGGAAAATCTTTCAGCTGTTGGATGTGCTTCTCAAGAGGTGTGAACCCTTGCCTAGTGATCAGTCGTCCTAACAGAGGAATTTCTGTGCGAAAGAATTTGCACTTTGCAGGATTAATTTTTAAGCCCGCAGCTGAAATCTTTGCCAAGATCACATTAATTTGCAATAAGTGTAGCTGATAGAGGTCATTCTGGGACATGTCTTCAGCTTGTGTGGTGAAGATGCACACATCATCTTGATACCAAACTACAAAGGAATGTTGTGCGGGATAGTTTTTGAATCTGGGTGGTGGTATGTTTGTCAAAATTTTGTCCATGACTATGGAAAAGATGGCTGGACTACTGGAAATACCCATACCTAATCGTGTCATGTGAAATTGACCAAAGTCCGTGATGACACTGGATTGCATCATGGCCTTTGACCCTGGTTTGATTTGTACCGAAGTAAAAGCTGATGTTAAATCCAAACTTGAAAACAGCACGGGTTTTGCATTGCCAATTTTTGTGAAAATGCTCTGGATATCTTGGTTTGGATAGGCCAAAGGATTCAGTGTTTTGTTCAATGCCTTGTAATTGGCAACCATCCTATCTCTGATTGGCTGTCCAGGCAAAGGATTTTTCTTAACAAGGAATAAAGGGGAGGCATACGGGCTTATTCCCCGGGTCATTAAACCCCTCTCAATATAAATATCAATTATTCGTTTCAGCCTATCCCTCATTTCACCGTGCAGAGGTATGACCTTGCTTCTAACTGGGGGACCTGTTGCTCCAAAATCTTCGATCATGTAGATGTCTGGATTCAAACAACCCGGGTCAAACTCATCCCTGGGCACCAGTTTAGCATAGTCCTGCGTGAAAAATGCTATCAGCCTATCGGAAATTTGTTTCGGGAGGCCTTGCTTAAGGATCCCGTGGGTCCAATCGGGTGAAGGCGCGGTAGTAAGGTTTGCCAGCCGCTCCAGCACCACCTCATCCATGTCAACTTCGGTATCTATCTTGTCTGTATTATTATTGGGGACCAAGGGGTCACTAGGATTTCTTAATTCAGGTGGTAATTGTGTGTCTTTTGTAGGGATGGAGTGGACAATGTTGATGTTGGATTCGAAGGCCTTGTCTTTGTGCAAGGTTCTGAATACATTTCTAATCATGAAGTCTTTGCTAACTAACATCATTTGTTGTCCCTTCCAAATGAGGTTGGCCTTCAAATGTGCAAGCAGGTCCAATCCAATCAGGTTGTCACCTGATCTTACTACATAAAAGGGCCAATGGACTAATGTTGATTGGGGATGGTCCCCAATCATGAACGCGAGGGTGTGTGGGGTTACGGTGGATATTGTGTTGTTGCTATAATCTGTTATTCTTAGGGGTCGATAATTTTCTAAGGGGCGAACCGCGCGAGGATGGGATCTCAAAAGTTGGTGAAGGGTATTTTCATTTAAAATTGACACTACTGCACCCGGGTCAATTTGAAATTCTACTGAAGTTTTATAGTCGATTATTACATTGGCATGGAGACTACCCAACCTTTGTCTCAGTATTTTATTGATTCTGAAATGGCGTGAATTTTTTTGTTTTTTATTGGAGTAAGGTCGGAACCTTTCCTTCCATATTTTCTGTTTTTTTGTGTAATGAGTGTTCTGAGCATGGGTTTTAGTGTGTTTGGGGGATTTTAGTGGGAAGTGACGATGTGAAGAATGGAGATGACAATTTCGGTTTATGGGATGGGTATGCTGAGTGGTATAATGATGGCGATGGTTTCGCCGATCCCACTTATCCCCCCTGTCTCAAATGAAAGCTAAACAGTGATCCTCTCTGTGCAACCCCCTGTTGCATCTTTGGCAATTTTGCGTTAGCAAAGGGTCCCTTGCGTATGCACAGTTAGGGTGTCCAATCAAGTGAGATGGTTCACCACATTTGGCACAAGCTTGTGCAAAGTGAATGAGAGCAGCTGCAGAGAATCTCCCATTGTTCAAGACCGGAAAATTTAACGGGCGACTTCTGGGCAAGTAATAATCTCCCCTTCTATTGTACATAATCCCATCTGAAGGTGGGAGTTGTTCAAAAACAGCCCCATTCTGTATGGCCCTATGATAGTCGTCCTTTAAAATCTGCATAGCAGATGGGGTTTTTTTGTGGAGGCTTTGACTTGGGAGAGGCCCCTGACTTGGAAGGGGCACCTGCCTGATGGGGAGAGTAGGTTCCCTTTTTGGGATAGTAGATTCTACCAAGTCAGCAATTGCTGTTAGTTTTTCCATAAAATTAAGGCATGTTGCCCTTGCCATTTTCCTGTGCACCTCCAATTTCAAAGATGGGGGCACAGACTCCATTGCTTTTCTCAAGGTTAGTTCCTCGAGAACGGCTTGTGACATGTGAGGATTGACAGAAATTTCCTCACCAAAAATCTGGAGAGCATCTTCCATAAAATGATTCTTTCGAATCGATTTTCCCTCCAAATCAATACGTCTCTGTTCCAACGATTTAGTATTTCATTTTCTCAAACAGTGGTGCGCACCTCAGAGCACAAGCGCACACAATAAACTTCAAAGCTCTCCTCCTGCCATCTCTCCACCTGTTTTCAGCGTCCACATAAAGCTTCAAAAAATAATCACCTCTGACCAACTGAAAACATTGGTTTCTTGCCTTCATCCAAAGACACCAAAATTCATCAATTAGAGGGAAGATTACTACAGGCAAAGAGGCAATCTAAACCCCATTCCATCTCTATGCTGCAACCTCTTAAGCACCCAAAACATTCACTTCATTTCCATCCAAAGATACAAGCAACCACCAATTAGAGGGACAGTCACTTCATTCAAAGGAGCTGTCTAACATTACCAAAGGAAATGGTGCCATCATCATTGATCGTCATGTTGTCATAAAAGGTATTCTCTCCATCACCTTGGGTAGGGAGGTCATTAGGAAGTGTGGTGGTGTTATCCTCCGTTATGGTGACAGTATCTGGAGTACTTACTGTTGAGGAGGAGTTAGTTGGACAGATACAAATCAAATTATCTACTTGGAAAATGTCATGGTTAGGTGGAAGCAGAGAGAAAGATTGTAATAGGTCAGCCAAGTTTATGGTAGGTTCGCTGGATAAGGAAAAGAAGGTTAGAAGCTGTTGTCATTAGTCCATTGGCCCTTTTATGTAGTAAGATCAGGTGACAACCTGATTGGATTGGACCTGCTTGCACATTTGAAGGCCAACCTCATTTGGAAGGGACAACAAATGATGTTGGTTAGCAAAGACTTCATGATTAGAAATGTATTCAGAACCTTGCACAAAGACAAGGCCTTCGAATCCAACATCAACATTGTCCACTCCATCCCTACAAAAGACACACAATTACCACCTGAATTAAGAAATCCTAGTGACCCCTTGGTCCCCAACAATAATACAGACAAGATAGATACCGAAGTTGACATGGATGAGGTGGTGCTGGAGCGGCTGGCAAACCTTACTACCGCGCCTTCACCCGATTGGACCCACGGGATCCTGAAGCAAGGCCTCCCGAAACAAATTTCTGATAGGCTGATAGCATTTTTCACGCAGGACTATGCTAAACTGGTGCCCAGGGATGAGTTTGACCCGGGTTGTTTGGATCCGGACATCTACATGATCGAAGATTTTGGAGCAACGGGTCCCCCAGTTAGAAGCAAGGTCATACCTCTGCACGGTGAAATGAGGGATAGGCTGAAACGAATAATTGATATTTATATTGAGAGGGGTTTAATGACCCGGGGAATAAGCCCGTATGCCTCCCCTTTATTCCTTGTTAAGAAAAATCCTTTGCCTGGACAGCCAATCAGAGATAGGATGGTTGCCAATTACAAGGCATTGAACAAAACACTGAATCCTTTGGCCTATCCCAACCAAGATATCCAGAGCATTTTCACAAAAATTGGCAATGCAAAACCCGTGCTGTTTTCAAGTTTGGATTTAACAACAAAACATTTAAGACTAAGAGTCAACTTTCACCCAAATAAGTAAGGGGTCAAATATCAATAATTTCACTACACATGTTTTAACAAAAATCCCACTTCTTATTTTCTAACCTTATTTGAAAAGATTGCCTTTCAAATTGCAAACAGGTTCGCGTTATGGGGAAAATTTTAGAGATCTGAGGGATCAATTTTTGCCCTAAACCTGTTTTGCTGAAGGCATTAACCGGTCATCATGTTCAGCGTATTTTTTGAAAAGAATTTTGTACACCCACCTTCGCGTTTGACACCATCGTAAAATGGCATTCTGCCTTTCCCCATTCATTTTACAATTTTGTTTCGTTTCAATCATGACTTTACATGCAAATGGATACGCGGTCTGGGAAAAATTTAAGAGATTTAAAGGATCAAATTTTTGCCCTATATCCATTGTGCAAAAGGTAAAAGCCACCCTTTATTAAATTAAAAAACTTTCTACATAGTGGTAAAGAAACAGTAAGGCCATTATAGTTAAAAAAAGTTTGGTATCCATCATTTTTTATAATTTAGTAACACATTGAAGTCAAATAATTAATGTCTTTTAAATGCAAAAACAAAGAAAAAAAATTATTTTCCCTTTAGTTTCTCTTTCCTTCCATCTAATAGTGGATTTTAAGATCAAGATTTTTGAAAAGGACCAGGCTTGCGCAACTGCTTAGAATTTTCAAAGAAAATGGATACATTTTTACCAAATTTACATTGACAAAAGGTTTAAGCAACCTTTTCTGAATGTATCTTTCCCTTGAGCTAGAAAAGTGACACCTTCGAGAAGCTTTGGAAAAAGATCCTTCTTTAGTTCAACCCATAAATAACATTGAATCGGCTGAAATGAGCCCTGTTGGCCAAAGCTCTGCAAATCCTTTGGAACCTGCTGATCCGATGCCAAAAGTACAAATTGCGAAGGTCAACTCACCTTTGTCTCTAGTGGAGGAATTGAAACCCTTAGTTTCAAGCTCAGCCATTGTAGCCGCGCAAGCCAGTGATGATTTTTGCAATCATATAAGCTCAAATCTGGAAAAACATCCCAAATTTATAAAAAGCGACAAAGGTGAATTGCTCTTCAAGGCAAACATTCAGGGTCAGGACCTGCAAGTGCTGGTGAGTAACATCTAGCTGAATTTGGTAAAGCAAAAGTTTTAAAATGGCACTGTGGTAATTTCAGTAGTCATTAGAAAAGTCCATGTCGACCTTCTGTTGAGCCAAACAACCAAGGTACCAGATGGTATCACAATTAGCCACCCTGAATACCAGTACATTGTTGAAAAGCGATTTCTCACCTTTCAACAAGCACATGACTTTTGCCTGCCATTGGAAGTACCTATTGTTGAAATCCACTCAGACAAGGATCTAAATTTCTACCATTCCACTTTTCCGGATATTACACAAACTTGGTTAGACACTGGATACTCTGGTAAAACTAAAAAACTAACATTCGCCTCAGGGAAACCTGTTCCAGCTCTTCTTAAAGACACACTCACCATGGACCGAAACTTAGTCTCCACCAAACCTTGCACCGTCATTAACTTAAGTACCGGAAAAATAACACAAGTTTATTGTTCAGCGGCCTACCCCACCATATGTGCAATTCCCAGCCATCAGATAGTGGCAATTAAACTGGTAAAACAACTTAGCACTCTCATTCAGAAACTGTTGCGCAAATTTGTTAAAACGGAATTTCTCAGGCCTACCTTCCCGTCCAACACCTGCCCCAACACCACAGACTATGTTTACGACACCTTACACCTGAAACACCCCTTTTCATACTTACTCCAAACTTCACGAATTGATCCTTACACCCTCTATACTTCGCTCAAGAGCCGGATATGAAGCATCACCCCCCTGCTAGAAAGCAGTAGAGATGAAAAAGGGGAGGTTTTTTTATAAGCTGGAAAATTGATTGGGGACACTGCTTATCGATGTTGACTGGTGACTGGTTTTTGTAATTAGTGCTGATGTGACTGCTTGGTGGGTTGGGATGGCTGACATGATGTTGTTGGCCTACAATGGTCGAAGGGTTGAGCCACCTCTCTTTTTTTTTTTTGAATGGGACCTTTCTGAAAATATGGTGAAAATATAAGTGGAGGGAACAATGATTATAGTCAAATTGTCATCACATATAAATATAAATTCAAATTATCAATTGAAATGGGTACAAATCTGATAATAGATGGTAACTTATCAACAACACACACCAGGGAACAAAGAACCAAGCCACACCTCTCCACATTGGAAAGAATCAACATTAAAGATCAAAGCAACAGTTACCATCATTCTTTTAGGTATAGTCATCATGTGAAGACCTTTAGTTTTACTGTGTCATTTTTACTCTTGTACAAACTTGGTAACAATACATTCCACAATTCATCTTGCATTTTCATCATTGGACATCATCTGTAGGGGAATATAATCTTTACATTAAGCATTGGAGTTGTTGCAAAGAAGAGTTGATACAAAGGCGCCAGGGACAAAAAATTGTTCGGCTTTTTTCTTTTCTTTCCTAAAACGTCTTGAGTCTGTTGGTCAAGGTCTTCATCCGCACCGACCGCATTGTCATCATCATCATCATCATCATCATCATAATCATTTGTTATGTTATATTGATCGCTGGGATATTCCCTCGAGCGAGCTCCAATGGTGCTCATGGCTCTTAGAGCGATGACAGCACATATCTTGTCTCAGATATGCGCTGTAGTCTTTACCTCACCCTTGACCAGCAGGTTGTGTTCTCAGTTGCAAGAATTACAGGAGTTGCCAACCTCCCCCCTAAGGATGTGGTCTAGCTCAAAAAAGCATCAGCTTATACTTACCTTGGCTCCTGGACTGGGAGTTGAACCCGGGTCCAGGGGGCACGAAGCTGATGCTCTACCACTGAGCTATTCACACATCCTTTTATCATAATCATTATTTTCTGAACTTTCATCGCTCGGTTCTTCTACAACAGTTGAAGCATGATCAGAATCGGAAGTTAACTCTTCCATTTCTGATTCCTCAATTTCTTCAGACACGGCATCTGATTCTGATGCTGTCATGTCTTCTCTCTTTTTTTGTTCTTATCTAAAATGTCATATAGCTAATAAGAGTTACGTGTATAAAAATTTATAAATTTGAAATTACCCGATTTTAATTTATGTTTCTTATTTGAATTCTTCTTGGAGTTTCCACATGCATGTTTCTTCTTATCAGCCTTTTTATCATTCTTTTCTGTCTCCTTTTCGGTCTTTTTTTTCTTCTCATGCTGAAAGGTCTTATGATTGTCCTCTTCGGCATCTTTAATGCAAAAATTTAATTTTCTCTTTTTCGCTGGTGATTTCTTCATATTCTTTTCTTAAATGCGGGTGATTTATTCTGAGCATAAATGTACACTGGCATTCAATGTTAAAATTTCCTTTTTTTTTTAACCTTTTTCAAAGTTTAATGTCTGCCAACAACAGGAGCTAGTTGATGCCCTAAAAGGGCCCAACTCCGAGTATGTGTGGGCGAGTGGTCGATACGATCATTGAATAAAAAATTTCAAATATGGAGCCGGACACGTGTTCAAGGAATTTAAAAAAAAAAAAAAAAAAAAAAAACTTAAAAATGACACGAACATATTTTTCCCATTGTTTGAAATATTTAACGGAGATTTAATAATGCGCATTGTCAAACAGTGACCATAAATTTTACTGTGACAAGTCTGGTTGTCTGGGTTATCGGCGGATTAGTAGTGATTTTCTCATGCAGTTATTTCTTTCGTGCGATTGGTCTATGAGCTGTTTAAGAAGTGGGCGCTTCACCGCACAAAATTGTATAAAAGTCGGAATATATATTTTCCATTCCGTCATTCCATCTTCGTACATTTATCGAGAGAAGTTCTCCACCCAAGTCAATCCAAAAAGGTAAAAATGCCTGGTCTTTTCAATTCTGAATCTCGTCAAGCAGCCCATGATTCGAAAGGGTTAAGGGTTACAGTTTGCATTGCTGATGATTCAACATCAACCCACAACAACAACACTGCCGATGATTCAACATTGGCCCCCACCAACAACTATTACGCTGATGATTTGACATCAACCAACAACTCTGCTGATGATTTAACATCAACATCTCCGCCTGTCGTGCCGATTGGACGAGGCTGAGGTTTCCGAGACCGAATAACGTCTCAAACTCCTCTCCTGCCGGTCGCGGTGTTGGACGAGGTGGGAGAGTTCCTCCCCCGTCTCATCAACTTGGTCGAACTACTTCAAATGTGGCAAATCCCAAAACCTGGTACAGGCTTATGGCTCGCCTAACAGGTCATGATGTTTTAGTTAATGATTCAACATCACCACGGTTTGGAACAAATCATCGTAACGCCTCGAATAATTTGTTTGTCGGGTGTTGTATAGAAATGTACCTACATCAGGCTCTTTCAAGCCTGATGTAGGCACATTTCTTCTCAAAAGGTTCTCAAAACACCTTAAAACAGGCTAAAGCGGGCTTTCAACCATCCGTTTACACATGAAAACCATCTTGAAGCGCTCTCAAACCATCTTGATGGCATCAACATTGAGCCTGTTGCAGGCTCGATCGAGCCTGTTTTCATCTGCAACTGGCTTGCAATCGTCTGGAACCGGCTTGTTTTTGTCTGTAATCGGCCTGCAACCGGCTTGTTTTCATCTGCAATCGGCTTGCAACAGGCTCGATCGAGCCTGTAATCGGCCTGCAACTGGCTTGTTTTTGTCTGCAATCGGCTTGCAACAGGCTCGATCGAGCCTGTAATCGGCCTGTTGCAAGCCGATTGCAGATGAAAACAAGCCAATTACAGGCTCGATCGAGCCTGTTGCAAGCCGGTTACAGACGAAAACAAGCCGGTTGCAGGCTTGTTGCAACATCTATTTTCCATTGCCAATTCACTTCAATCCTGCTTAAATTAATTTGTGCACCAAGAGGGTTAGTTTCAATGTGGTTTTTTAAAAATTTTCCATCTAAAATCTTAATTTCCTAATAAACTATTTTCAGTATAGCATCCTGTCTTGTTTAGAAAACACTTGTTACAAAGTCAAGCTCTACAACATTAATTTATTTCAAAATAATTTAAGAGAAGACGTTCTTCTGCAACACATCTCCATTCTTCTCAACACAATAAACAACACTTTTGAGTTGTTGGATCAACAAGTATCTGTTTATCGTCAAGATGTTAAAAATCACAAGTTTTTATTTTATGAACGAAGAGATGATTTTGAAACTCGTGTACTAATCATATCCGTCATTCAAAAAGAACTAAAAGTGTACCATTATTATAAAGAAGTAACTCTTAAACTTTTGTGCGAATTTTTTTTTACTTAAAAGATCGTCAGAAGAATTACGAGTGTATCATTATTATAAAAACCCGTTCTCAAATTTTTGGACAAAGTGCTCAAAAACATCAACATCTTTTAATGATGTCAATTTTTGACTCACCATCCGAGAGTGAAAATGAACAACAAATTATCGCACACGATTATTATTATAATTCCCATCTCGTAGAAGACAATGTTTCTGCCGGGTTATTAAGTTTCTTGTACCTGTTATTAATGTCACTCAGTTTATTCACTTTATTTGAACATGAATATCAATTATACTATGTAAATACCAATAATAATACTAATGATTCCTTTCTCCGCCATAATACAAACAATTCATTGATTTGATGTGCAATGTCTTATTTTTTGCAACGCGTGTCTTTCAATCCTTTGCATTCAATTCATGCGTGTAATGTGCATTAAAGCGCGCAACATTTTATGCACAGTATATGCAGCCAAAAATCGTCTCTTATTTATAATAAATATGTAAATGAGCGCGTTTTGACCGTGATTTTTTATCATATAAATAAAAATCACAAATTCCATAATTAAAAGTCCTCACTTTAATTTAAAATCTTGAATAATTTACATCAACACCCAATCCCATCATGAAATTCTTCATTTCATTTTTTTGTGTCACTTTTTTGATGCAAAATTCCTTCGCCCAAAACATTACTTTTTGGGAAAATATCTTAAAAAAGGCTTCTGGATTCTCCCCCATTTTAATCAATTCCATTCTCAACACGACTATTACCGCTCAATTGACAACCACTAGCTCTACAACCACCGCTTCCACCACCGCTGAAATTACTACGTCTACCACCGTCCCGTTCACGACCACTACAATTACCACCTCGATCACCATCGCTATTACAACTACCTCTACTTTACCGACTAGCAGCACCACAACCGCAACAATAGTTTCTTCCACCCCATCAACCACCATCTCTTCAACCACATCAATTGCCTCTACCATCGACAGTGTCACCACCACTGTATCAACCACCAGCTCCACAACCTCAACAACTTCCACTGTATCAACCACCAGTCCCACAACTACAACAATCACCTATACTACTCCATTAACCAGTGGCTCTTCACCCACAACAATTGCCTCAACTACCAGCCCCACAACCTCAACAACTTCCACTGAATCAACCACCAGCTCCACAACCACAACAAACTCCTCTACCACTCCATTCACCACATCCCCAACAATTACCTCTACCATTGCCACCACCACCACCACCGCAAAACCCAAAATCACCACACCGAAGATGACAATTGGCAAATTTCTTCTCAACAATTTTACTTTCGACAGTAAGTCTGATTTGTCTCTGTTTTATTTTTATTTTCTCTGATGATTATATTACTATTTTGCAGACGGATTTAAATTATTGGTATTCATTATTCTAATGATCATATGTTTTTTGGTGAAGGCCTTATCAGCTAGAATATGGAAATTGAATCGCCAACTAGCCCAATGCAATCAACCCAATTCTGAAGTATTTTCTAATTTTAAAAATTTCTGCTTTTGATATGATTATAATTTTCCTATTTATTTTCAGTTTATTGAAATGACAACACTTCTCCAAAAAGTCAGTCAAGATTCTATTCCTGAATCACATGTAGAAGTTACGGACATAACTTCTCTCCAACTGTTGTTAATGCTGCACCAGAAACATGCGACAAATCAATAAATACTGTTGAATCATATTTGTCGGATTTGACGGTACAAAATTAAATTTTTTTATTTTAAAAATCGTTCATTAATGTCTGCTGATAAGCGAATGCTGTCTATATTTATCTGTGAGTCATGAATATATACAATGATATATGATGATGATAGATAGATGGATAGAAGATGGATAGATAGACCGTAACACCCCCCTTCCAGTCAATTGACCTGTGGATGAAATATAAAAGAAATTTGGAGGTGTCACAGTCTGGGGCAGTCCCGGGCCGATGCCACAAGGGCAGTCCGCACTCCGGGCCTATAGGGGTTAGGCATATTGCCGAACTGAACAGACGGGACCCCTGGCCCGTTATGAGATGAGGTGATGCCGGACTTCGTGTAGTCACGGAGAAAAGGCGCTCGCAAGAGCGCCGTGATGAAGACTTGGGGCGAGAAATACACCCATGATCCGGGATGAAAGATCGGTGAGATACGGAAGGTATATCTAACCGACATGACAACGTTGGTGCTCAGAAACAACTGTCGCATTCTTTGTCGCCCATGATAGACAGGTTACTCAAAGAGGGAACAGATCAAATGGCAGGCAAAAATGCCAAACGACGGAAGACGTACCAGCACGAGCACCGAAAAAGATTGTCATGCGTGAGTTAATTCAGGCCGGATCAACGAGTGGGGATGAATATCGATGAACGAGATAATTTCGTTCGATGAATTCGATTCACTCGATGAGTTGAAGATCTCGCCAGAATGGAGGATGAGTTCGAGGCTATGAGGCGGAACCCACTGCGGCTGTGACAGAGCCGCAAGGCGTCCGCGATGAAGCTGATGTGAATGTGGAAGCGGGTTCATCCGCGGCTGTGACGGAGTGGCCGCGGCGAGGTACATAAAAATACAATAATCAAAGTAAGGAAAAATAAATTAAATGCGAATTAATTATGTAGCGGTGGCTTCTGCATTCTTCGAAGTCGTCGGCGGTGGAAGCTCCCTTGCCCGCAGCGGTGGCGGTCTTGGTGGCTGCGAGGTCGTTTGCTCCAGGATCTCCGTGAAGCGACCCGGTTCCGAGGCAAATGGTGAAGGTGCTGGAGGCCAATTGCTGGTGGTCGGATGATGTTGGTATGGCATCACGGGATACCATGGCATCGGCACTGGCATCGGCGGCGACATCGGTTGCATCGGGTAGGATTGGTTCATCGGCAAGGCTGGTTGGCTTGTCGGCGACTGATGACAATGACACGTCTTATTTTGCCGTTTGCGCTGCCGACGCTTGTTGCGTCGCCGACAGAACCAACAGAGTCCAATCAACACGGCCAAGAAGAGGATGGAAGTGCCACCAAATGCGAGGTGGTCGAACCGAAGTTCGAACACATCTTGATGTGCTTCTGTTTCCACGGTTTGTGCACGTTCGACTGGAGCACTGTTTCCAGATCCCATATTGACTTCCACTGACTGATTAACCAAAAGAAGCATGCATCTTTGCCACAAAGTTTTTGATTACCGGGAAGATCTCTT
>CBDDTI010000436.1:0-8291 GCA_965233585.1 bacterium | reverse complement strand
AGACCATGGATACCATATATTTTCTGAAAATTTAGACATAGCTGGTCATTTTGATACAGGTTGTGATATTGTAAACCTCAAAATAAAAAAAAATTGATTGTTATATAAATATCATA
The DNA here is from genome assembly GCA_965233585.1 of bacterium. Lineage (GTDB taxonomy): Bacteria > SAR324 > SAR324 > SAR324 > NAC60-12 > CBDDTI01. The sequence goes on along the minus strand of CBDDTI010000436.1, from coordinate 8,175 downwards.
TACCGAAATTCACATGTCATGAAAATGTCATTTTACGCGTCTTTTTGGGGGCGCGTCCACTTTTCTCTAAACCACTGTATCTTCAAATTTAAACATAAGCGCATAATGTGATATACCATTCAACTCGAAAAATCTTCCAGAATCTATATTTGAAGAAATAAAAAGTTGCCGTTTAACACGCTTTTACTTTAAGGTCTCATTCAAAGTTTCGTATTAGTTGGAAGACCCTATTTCCAAAAGAATAAAAACTCAAAATTTGGATGCCACTTTATAAGGCTTATAAAAAAAGAAAGGAAAGTACTATAGAAAATCCAAGCATGTTGTTAGATTTGGCATGAAATGCACTTTGCGCGAATACGAAAATACAAGGACTACAAAATGAAAGTAGCCGATGGTGGGAAATATAAATGCGAGGAGTGTTTGAGATGTGACAGCAAATGACGGTAGGTGAAAATAGCTCATTTTTTGGTCCGTGATCATTGTCGGTGAATTAAAAAAAATTCAACACTAGCTTTTTGACCTGATTTTCATCTTATACCGCTAAGGCTATGGTCTTTCAGATGTACTGTCCCACTTGCACAGGAAAATTTTTTTCTGGCTGCTGTAGATGTTGGAATATTGCATGCTACCATGAAAAATCAGGTAAAAAAGTGTTGCAAACTGACCCATTTTTGGTACCCTAGGGTTGCCTTCTTTTTGGCTTTTATGCTAATTCCATACATAAATAGAGAGCTATAGATATGTAGTTTTTACTCATACATCAATATTCTACATGAAACAAATAGGTACGAAACAGTTTAATTCCAATGACGTCATGTCTCTGCACCGAGACATGACTGCCGTCAAAACACTGAATGAGACCTTATAGACACCGCGACACCTTGAAAATGCTTGACGCGTCACTCCGATAATGTCAAAAGACCATGGATACCATATATTTTCTGAAAATTTAGACATAGCTGGTCATTTTGATACAGGTTGTGATATTGTAAACCTCAAAATAAAAAAAAATTGATTGTTATATAAATATCATATACCGAAATTCACATGTCATGAAAATGTCATTTTACGCGTCTTTTTGGGGGCGCGTCCACTTTTCTCTAAACCACTGTATCTTCAAATTTAAACATAAGCGCATAATGTGATATACCATTCAACTCGAAAAATCTTCCAGAATCTATATTTGAAGAAATAAAAAGTTGCCGTTTAACACGCTTTTACTTTAAGGTCTCATTCAAAGTTTCGTATTAGTTGGAAGACCCTATTTCCAAAAGAATAAAAACTCAAAATTTGGATGCCACTTTATAAGGCTTATAAAAAAAGAAAGGAAAGTACTATAGAAAATCCAAGCATGTTGTTAGATTTGGCATGAAATGCACTTTGCGCGAATACGAAAATACAAGGACTACAAAATGAAAGTAGCCGATGGTGGGAAATATAAATGCGAGGAGTGTTTGAGATGTGACAGCAAATGACGGTAGGTGAAAATAGCTCATATTTTGGTCCGTGATCATTGCCGGTGAATTAAAAAAAAATCAACACTAGCTTTTTGACCTGATTTTCATCTTATACCGCTAAGGCTATGGTCTTTCAGATGTACTGTCCCACTTGCACAGGAAAATTTTTTTCTGGCTGCTGTAGATGTTGGAATATTTCATGCTACCATGAAAAATCAGGTAAAAAAGTGTTGCAAACTGACCCATTTTTGGTACCCTAGGGTTGCCTTCTTTTTGGCTTTTATGCTAATTCCATACATAAATAGAGAGCTATAGATATGTAGTTTTTACTCATACATCAATATTCTACATGAAACAAATAGGTACGAAACAGTTTAATTCCAATGACGTCATGTCTCTGCACCGAGACATGACTGCCGTCAAAACACTGAATGAGACCTTATAGACACCGCGACACCTTGAAAATGCTTGACGCGTCACTCCGATAATGTCAAAAGACCATGGATACCATATATTTTCTGAAAATTTAGACATAGCTGGTCATTTTGATACAGGTTGTGATATTGTAAACCTCAAAATAAAAAAAAATTGATTGTTATATAAATATCATATACCGAAATTCACAGGGCATGAAAATGTCATTTTACGCGTCTTTTTGGGGGCGCGTCCACTTTTCTCTAAACCACTGTATCTTCAAATTTAAACATAAGCGCATAATGTGATATACCATTCAACTCGAAAAATCTTCCAGAATCTATATTTGAAGAAATAAAAAGTTGCCGTTTAACACGCTTTTACTTTAAGGTCTCATTCAAAGTTTCGTATTAGTTGGAAGACCCTATTTCCAAAAGAATAAAAACTCAAAATTTGGATGCCACTTTATAAGGCTTATAAAAAAAGAAAGGAAAGTACTATAGAAAATCCAAGCATGTTGTTAGATTTGGCATGAAATGCACTTTGCGCGAATACGAAAATACAAGGACTACAAAATGAAAGTAGCCGATGGTGGGAAATATAAATGCGAGGAGTGTTTGAGATGTGACAGCAAATGACGGTAGGTGAAAATAGCTCATATTTTGGTCCGTGATCATTGCCGGTGAATTAAAAAAAAATCAACACTAGCTTTTTGACCTGATTTTCATCTTATACCGCTAAGGCTATGGTCTTTCAGATGTACTGTCCCACTTGCACAGGAAAATTTTTTTCTGGCTGCTGTAGATGTTGGAATATTTCATGCTACCATGAAAAATCAGGTAAAAAAGTGTTGCAAACTGACCCATTTTTGGTACCCTAGGGTTGCCTTCTTTTTGGCTTTTATGCTAATTCCATACATAAATAGAGAGCTATAGATATGTAGTTTTTACTCATACATCAATATTCTACATGAAACAAATAGGTACGAAACAGTTTAATTCCAATGACGTCATGTCTCTGCACCGAGACATGACTGCCGTCAAAACACTGAATGAGACCTTATAGACACCGCGACACCTTGAAAATGCTTGACGCGTCACTCCGATAATGTCAAAAGACCATGGATACCATATATTTTCTGAAAATTTAGACATAGCTGGTCATTTTGATACAGGTTGTGATATTGTAAACCTCAAAATAAAAAAAAATTGATTGTTATATAAATATCATATACCGAAATTCACATGTCATGAAAATGTCATTTTACGCGTCTTTTTGGGGGCGCGTCCACTTTTCTCTAAACCACTGTATCTTCAAATTTAAACATAAGCGCATAATGTGATATACCATTCAACTCGAAAAATCTTCCAGAATCTATATTTGAAGAAATAAAAAGTTGCCGTTTAACACGCTTTTACTTTAAGGTCTCATTCAAAGTTTCGTATTAGTTGGAAGACCCTATTTCCAAAAGAATAAAAACTCAAAATTTGGATGCCACTTTATAAGGCTTATAAAAAAAGAAAGGAAAGTACTATAGAAAATCCAAGCATGTTGTTAGATTTGGCATGAAATGCACTTTGCGCGAATACGAAAATACAAGGACTACAAAATGAAAGTAGCCGATGGTGGGAAATATAAATGCGAGGAGTGTTTGAGATGTGACAGCAAATGACGGTAGGTGAAAATAGCTCATATTTTGGTCCGTGATCATTGCCGGTGAATTAAAAAAAAATCAACACTAGCTTTTTGACCTGATTTTCATCTTATACCGCTAAGGCTATGGTCTTTCAGATGTACTGTCCCACTTGCACAGGAAAATTTTTTTCTGGCTGCTGTAGATGTTGGAATATTTCATGCTACCATGAAAAATCAGGTAAAAAAGTGTTGCAAACTGACCCATTTTTGGTACCCTAGGGTTGCCTTCTTTTTGGCTTTTATGCTAATTCCATACATAAATAGAGAGCTATAGATATGTAGTTTTTACTCATACATCAATATTCTACATGAAACAAATAGGTACGAAACAGTTTAATTCCAATGACGTCATGTCTCTGCACCGAGACATGACTGCCGTCAAAACACTGAATGAGACCTTATAGACACCGCGACACCTTGAAAATGCTTGACGCGTCACTCCGATAATGTCAAAAGACCATGGATACCATATATTTTCTGAAAATTTAGACATAGCTGGTCATTTTGATACAGGTTGTGATATTGTAAACCTCAAAATAAAAAAAAATTGATTGTTATATAAATATCATATACCGAAATTCACATGTCATGAAAATGTCATTTTACGCGTCTTTTTGGGGGCGCGTCCACTTTTCTCTAAACCACTGTATCTTCAAATTTAAACATAAGCGCATAATGTGATATACCATTCAACTCGAAAAATCTTCCAGAATCTATATTTGAAGAAATAAAAAGTTGCCGTTTAACACGCTTTTACTTTAAGGTCTCATTCAAAGTTTCGTATTAGTTGGAAGACCCTATTTCCAAAAGAATAAAAACTCAAAATTTGGATGCCACTTTATAAGGCTTATAAAAAAAGAAAGGAAAGTACTATAGAAAATCCAAGCATGTTGTTAGATTTGGCATGAAATGCACTTTGCGCGAATACGAAAATACAAGGACTACAAAATGAAAGTAGCCGATGGTGGGAAATATAAATGCGAGGAGTGTTTGAGATGTGACAGCAAATGACGGTAGGTGAAAATAGCTCATATTTTGGTCCGTGATCATTGCCGGTGAATTAAAAAAAATTCAACACTAGCTTTTTGACCTGATTTTCATCTTATACCGCTAAGGCTATGGTCTTTCAGATGTACTGTCCCACTTGCACAGGAAAATTTTTTTCTGGCTGCTGTAGATGTTGGAATATTGCATGCTACCATGAAAAATCAGGTAAAAAAGTGTTGCAAACTGACCCATTTTTGGTACCCTAGGGTTGCCTTCTTTTTGGCTTTTATGCTAATTCCATACAGAAATAGAGAGCTATAGATATGTAGTTTTTACTCATACATCAATATTCTACATGAAACAAATAGGTACGAAACAGTTTAATTCCAATGACGTCATGTCTCTGCACCGAGACATGACTGCCGTCAAAACACTGAATGAGACCTTATAGACACCGCGACACCTTGAAAATGCTTGACGCGTCACTCCGATAATGTCGAAAGACCATGGATACCATATATTTTCTGAAAATTTAGACATAGCTGGTCATTTTGATACAGGTTGTGATATTGTAAACCTCAAAATAAAAAAAAATTGATTGTTATATAAATATCATATACCGAAATTCACAGGGCATGAAAATGTCATTTTACGCGTCTTTTTGGGGGCGCGTCCACTTTTCTCTAAACCACTGTATCTTCAAATTTAAACATAAGCGCATAATGTGATATACCATTCAACTCGAAAAATCTTCCAGAATCTATATTTGAAGAAATAAAAAGTTGCCGTTTAACACGCTTTTACTTTAAGGTCTCATTCAAAGTTTCGTATTAGTTGGAAGACCCTATTTCCAAAAGAATAAAAACTCAAAATTTGGATGCCACTTTATAAGGCTTATAAAAAAAGAAAGGAAAGTACTATAGAAAATCCAAGCATGTTGTTAGATTTGGCATGAAATGCACTTTGCGCGAATACGAAAATACAAGGACTACAAAATGAAAGTAGCCGATGGTGGGAAATATAAATGCGAGGAGTGTTTGAGATGTGACAGCAAATGACGGTAGGTGAAAATAGCTCATTTTTTGGTCCGTGATCATTGTCGGTGAATTAAAAAAAATTCAACACTAGCTTTTTGACCTGATTTTCATCTTATACCGCTAAGGCTATGGTCTTTCAGATGTACTGTCCCACTTGCACAGGAAAATTTTTTTCTGGCTGCTGTAGATGTTGGAATATTGCATGCTACCATGAAAAATCAGGTAAAAAAGTGTTGCAAACTGACCCATTTTTGGTACCCTAGGGTTGCCTTCTTTTTGGCTTTTATGCTAATTCCATACAGAAATAGAGAGCTATAGATATGTAGTTTTTACTCATACATCAATATTCTACATGAAACAAATAGGTACGAAACAGTTTAATTCCAATGACGTCATGTCTCTGCACCGAGACATGACTGCCGTCAAAACACTGAATGAGACCTTATAGACACCGCGACACCTTGAAAATGCTTGACGCGTCACTCCGATAATGTCGAAAGACCATGGATACCATATATTTTCTGAAAATTTAGACATAGCTGGTCATTTTGATACAGGTTGTGATATTGTAAACCTCAAAATAAAAAAAAATTGATTGTTATATAAATATCATATACCGAAATTCACAGGGCATGAAAATGTCATTTTACGCGTCTTTTTGGGGGCGCGTCCACTTTTCTCTAAACCACTGTATCTTCAAATTTAAACATAAGCGCATAATGTGATATACCATTCAACTCGAAAAATCTTCCAGAATCTATATTTGAAGAAATAAAAAGTTGCCGTTTAACACGCTTTTACTTTAAGGTCTCATTCAAAGTTTCGTATTAGTTGGAAGACCCTATTTCCAAAAGAATAAAAACTCAAAATTTGGATGCCACTTTATAAGGCTTATAAAAAAAGAAAGGAAAGTACTATAGAAAATCCAAGCATGTTGTTAGATTTGGCATGAAATGCACTTTGCGCGAATACGAAAATACAAGGACTACAAAATGAAAGTAGCCGATGGTGGGAAATATAAATGCGAGGAGTGTTTGAGATGTGACAGCAAATGACGGTAGGTGAAAATAGCTCATTTTTTGGTCCGTGATCATTGTCGGTGAATTAAAAAAAATTCAACACTAGCTTTTTGACCTGATTTTCATCTTATACCGCTAAGGCTATGGTCTTTCAGATGTACTGTCCCACTTGCACAGGAAAATTTTTTTCTGGCTGCTGTAGATGTTGGAATATTTCATGCTACCATGAAAAATCAGGTAAAAAAGTGTTGCAAACTGACCCATTTTTGGTACCCTAGGGTTGCCTTCTTTTTGGCTTTTATGCTAATTCCATACATAAATAGAGAGCTATAGATATGTAGTTTTTACTCATACATCAATATTCTACATGAAACAAATAGGTACGAAACAGTTTAATTCCAATGACGTCATGTCTCTGCACCGAGACATGACTGCCGTCAAAACACTGAATGAGACCTTATAGACACCGCGACACCTTGAAAATGCTTGACGCGTCACTCCGATAATGTCAAAAGACCATGGATACCATATATTTTCTGAAAATTTAGACATAGCTGGTCATTTTGATACAGGTTGTGATATTGTAAACCTCAAAATAAAAAAAAATTGATTGTTATATAAATATCATATACCGAAATTCACAGGGCATGAAAATGTCATTTTACGCGTCTTTTTGGGGGCGCGTCCACTTTTCTCTAAACCACTGTATCTTCAAATTTAAACATAAGCGCATAATGTGATATACCATTCAACTCGAAAAATCTTCCAGAATCTATATTTGAAGAAATAAAAAGTTGCCGTTTAACACGCTTTTACTTTAAGGTCTCATTCAAAGTTTCGTATTAGTTGGAAGACCCTATTTCCAAAAGAATAAAAACTCAAAATTTGGATGCCACTTTATAAGGCTTATAAAAAAAGAAAGGAAAGTACTATAGAAAATCCAAGCATGTTGTTAGATTTGGCATGAAATGCACTTTGCGCGAATACGAAAATACAAGGACTACAAAATGAAAGTAGCCGATGGTGGGAAATATAAATGCGAGGAGTGTTTGAGATGTGACAGCAAATGACGGTAGGTGAAAATAGCTCATTTTTTGGTCCGTGATCATTGTCGGTGAATTAAAAAAAATTCAACACTAGCTTTTTGACCTGATTTTCATCTTATACCGCTAAGGCTATGGTCTTTCAGATGTACTGTCCCACTTGCACAGGAAAATTTTTTTCTGGCTGCTGTAGATGTTGGAATATTGCATGCTACCATGAAAAATCAGGTAAAAAAGTGTTGCAAACTGACCCATTTTTGGTACCCTAGGGTTGCCTTCTTTTTGGCTTTTATGCTAATTCCATACAGAAATAGAGAGCTATAGATATGTAGTTTTTACTCATACATCAATATTCTACATGAAACAAATAGGTACGAAACAGTTTAATTCCAATGACGTCATGTCTCTGCACCGAGACATGACTGCCGTCAAAACACTGAATGAGACCTTATAGACACCGCGACACCTTGAAAATGCTTGACGCGTCACTCCGATAATGTCAAAAGACCATGGATACCATATA
>CBDDTI010000435.1:0-32471 GCA_965233585.1 bacterium | reverse complement strand
TTTTATTAACAATGATCAAAAAATGATCGTAAATTTAACCATACGTAATCCGAAATAAACAAATAAACTAATATCGTCATAGTCGTCTTTATTGATGTTGTTTTTTTACAAAAGCAAAAAGATTTTTAAATTGCACAGTAAGGGAAACAAAAATAAAGAACGCGATAGCAGTTAAAAAGAAACAAGAACAACAACCGCAAAAATAGATAACATTTATAATGTCCCATTTATCACGTTTATCTATTTTGACCGTATCATGGGTATTACTATGGTATGGTGGGGGAGCGAGAAAAATATCATTATTGCCCATTGGCATTAAACCTCGTTCAACCAGATTTCCAAAATTATAAAGTGAATTAGGGGAAGAGTAAGGAATCGGGGAAGGCATCTTAAAGTTTTTTGCTTTTAATTTTGATGTTGTTTTTTTACAAAAGCAAAAAGTTGATACACTTCAAAAAAAATCAGAGCAAAAGTAATCAGCATGGTAACGCTTAAAAAAAACCATGAGCAACAATTGCAAATAAGGGCAGATTCTATAATTTCCGCTTTATCGTTTCGAGTCATTTCGAATATATTATCGTTGGCCAATCGTTTGTTTCGACGTTCTTTTGTGACAGAATAAAGCTTCTCCAATTCATCCAATCTGATCAATTCTTGACGTTGCTGTTTCTTAAAATTATAAGGTAAATCAGAGAAGGAGTTGGGAGTCGGGGAAGACATCTTCTAGTTTAAAGGAACCAACGGGCTGATTTTCAATGTTTGCCATTGCCGTCGTCAAGGAGGGATCGTTTTGTTCATGCTTTTCCTTTTTCAACAAATCTTCGGCCGTAAGATCCATAGGCGCGATCTCACCTTTCTTTATCAATTTCGGGTTGGAATCTTTTTCAATTAATTCATCCAAATCAAAATGCTTTTCCATAAAAACAAAAATTGGATGAAAAGTATCGTCCAACTCACGATGAATTCGATCCAATCTTTGTCTACTTTTATCGATCAACTCAAAAAATTGTCCCGGTTTAGAAGGGATAACGGTACGGCTAAGGTGATCAACGTGTTCCCTGGCCACTTCAATATCTTTCACTGCTTGAGCTAAACATTGAATCGCGCAAGCCGTAGTATGATAATCGGGGAAAATATACGGGATCCGCGGAATCTGGGGCGTCGTTCTTTCCTCGGGCGACGTGGCGGGATGTTGAATCACGGCGCAAGGTTTAGCTCTGATAATCCTCCCCAATTGAGGCTGTTGACGCAGATCTGACTCCAAAAACTTAAGAGGACGTGATGAACTGACGGGGAACGCTAGCCCATTAGCGGGAAGTTTTTTTTTTCTTTTTGATTACTCTATTAACTTTCGCTGACATTGTTTTTCTTTTTCAGTTTTTATTTAAAAACAAAGGGAATAAAAAAACACACATGTTCACTCTTGAAGGGTTTAACTCGAATTGCGACATCTCTAGAAAAAAGACTCTAATTTATAAGGAAATTAAGGGATGTTTTATTTATTTCTTTTAGAAATGGACAATATTTTGTTCAACATATTTCGAGCCGATGCATTAATGAAATAAATCTGCGATCTAACACCCTGATATTTTTCAATGATCCCGATAAATTTCTGGTAATCGCGACGAGAAATATCTTCAGACAAATATAACATTAATTCCGGCGATTGTAAATGACACAATAAAATATTTACGGAATTAAACAAATCGGAGGAAGTTCTCAGGCTGGACAAAATACTCTTTTGCGAGACGTTAAGGTAAAAATCGTGAATGCCACATTCATCAACATTTTGATGATTACTTTCCTCCCAACCATCTTTTTCTTTCATTATTTCTTTATTTTCGTCTTCGTTCTTGTTTGTTTCTTCTTCTTCCGATACCGATTTTCGAGTAAAAAGAAGAGACATGTTGACTCAACTAGAAACAAAATACAACTGAATTAACAAGACAAAAAATCAGCAAAATATAAAATATAAACGACGAAACAAAAGATGATGAAAAAAACGGACAATTTAAAGCTAGCCAATAGTGAAAAGCAAAAAAAGCCAGCCAAGATCCTTTTCACCCCTGGCCAGCTTTTAAATCGTCAGCCGTTTTATTATTTCTAGTTAATTTGAAATTTAACATCAACCAAATATAAACGACGAAACAAATATGATGAAAAACGGACAATTTAAAGCCAGCCAATAGTGAAAAGCAAAAAAACCGGCCAAGATCTTTTTCACTCGTGGTTGGCTTCAAATCACCAGACGTTTTATTATTTCTTCTTAATTTGAAATTTAACACGAACACAAATGATGAATTGGAACAATTTTGGCAGTCGGCCAACATGTCACTCCTCAATTACAACAAATAGGAGCAACATGTCGCCGATCACCAAAAAGTGATCCTTTTTTTCTTCTTTTTCTTTTTTTCTCGGAAATGTTTTTCAAACAAATCGCACAATTGATGACATTGGCCAATTTTAAAAAGGTAACAATGGGTATCACAAAATTATTGAACGAGGGTATGATACCCATTCGATACCTCTTTAAAACAAGAAACGTTTTAAATCTTCGCGTAAAACAAAAATAAAAAAAATTGGGGTCATTATTTACAAAAATAAATGATGAAATAGGACAATTTTTTGAAGATTGTAAACAACCCGTACTGAGTGATAAAACACAATTCAGATACGGGCTGTTTACAAATCAACAAAAATGTTGTTATTTTCTTTTTTCTTGAAATTTCTTCAAAAAATACTGATGAAACACAATTCAAAAGCTTTAAGCAGGTGATGAACAAAACTTTTTTAACTTAGTTTGTATTCATTTTTTGCTTAAAACTTTTAAACAGCAGCTTTTTTTTAATTTTGATTATCACATGTTAACGTTTCAGGAAACAAAAATGAACTGATTTCAAAATGGCAGTATGTAAAATATTTGCTGACTTTACGTAGATTTAATCAAGTCGTTTTTTCTTCAGAAGAAGCTTTTTTAGACCAAGCATAGACAGTATCAAGTGTTTCACAAGAAATACAATATATGTAAAAACAAACAATAAAAAAGGAAGCAGGAAGCTCGTATATCGTTTAAGATCAACAAAAAGATAACAAAAAAGAATGCTTATACTTAGATATGACTTAATTTAACATTTTTTTGCCACTAAATGTTTTAGACGTTATCAATTTTATTCGACTATTTGAACAATTTTTTTTTCTGACTTAAATCAATGTCATACAAAAAAATGTACCAACACGTTGAGAAAAATACATTGTAAAACACTTATTGAGAATAAAATTTTGGTCGTTGTAAGAGGGCTACATGAAGGCTGTTTGCAGGCTGCGGGAAGGCTGCATTGAGGTCTTTTTAGATCATTTCAGGCCGATTCAGTCTCAAACGGACTGCTTGCAGGCTGCAGGAAGGTGCCATTCAGTCCACGTGCAGTCTGCAAGCAGACTGCATTGAGGTCTTTTTAGATCATTTAAGGCCGATTCAGTCTCAAAAGGTCTACGCGTAGACCGATGGCGCCTATTTTTAGATCCGTAGAGGTCGCTTTGTATACAACATATAGGCAATTCTGTATTTTCTAATAAAGCTTGACTTGCAAACAATTAACTAAATGTTTGACGCGTTTTTCATTTTCGCGTAAATTATTGGGATAAAAAAAGTGCAAAAGTGCCGTGGCTTCGCGTTTGCGTATGCATTGACAAACATGTAGAATGCGGCAGCATACCACCCGCAAAACAAAGAATCGAAAGCTTGAATCAAGCGGTCCAAAACATGTCTTATCCTGCCGCAATTTTCCCATTTTTTCAAAAAATGGATGAGGTGGTGATTATAGGCGGGCACGGGTAGTGCATAGCTGTCGAAATAATACAAATAGTTTTGCTTATTGATGAAAAAGGCGATGAAATGACTGCCGGGATGGCTTGAAACCGAAAGATTGACAATGGCGCAACAGCTAGTGTTCCACAAGTCCGAGGGTAACGTGTTGACGGCGAAGGTGCCAATGAAATTCTTGCAAAGTGGAGATAAAAACCGATCTAGAAATAAGTTGCTCAAACCGGCCATTATCGCTCTTCGGCCCTAATAACTTGGCCGTTCTCCTCTATTTTAATTCCGGAATTAAAAATGCTGTAGGCTAGCAGGTAGATGGGGTGAGGCTTGGTTGTTTTAAAGCCTAATTCCAAGTCCAACTTGCCTTTTTGGTCGGGGTGAATGTGGAAACTGTTGCAGCGATCAGGGGTCAAATCGGCAGTTAGAAAACATCTTCCTTTCTTAAAAACCGCGGGCGAAATGTCGCAAGAACTATTTGAAATGCCAAAACCCGTGCTGTCGTACATGTGTCTGTACAGGTCCATGTAGTTATCATCATCAAAATCCGGCTGAAAAGCTTTTGGAAAGACGCATTGACCGTTTTTAATAAGATTGAAATAATTAAGATCAAAGTGTTGAAAGTCGAACGGGTTGAACTTGCTATCGTGCGTCAAGGCTTGGTTGTGAATTAGGGTGAAAATAACTTGTTTGGGCAGTATTTGTGAGGCAATATTGGTAACGGTGTACGATGTGACCCCGGCTGGAATCACAAAAACCTTCAACTGACTCAGCTTAAAGGGTATATAGCAGGGCTGTTGAGACATTTTCATCCTAAAATGCTTTCTCTGCTGCTCGACCGGCAAAACTTTTCTCATTTTCAACTTTAAATCTTTTAAAACGATTTTAAAAGATTTGTCATTTTCGGCGTGAAGAATACCAAATGTCGGAGTGTTTCTAATAAGCTTGATCTTGATGTCGACATTCGGTGGCATATACTTATCCGTATACATAATATCCGCCCCCAATCGAGAGCAGAAATAAACTTTTTTGCCGTTAAGTATAAGATTTCGACGGTGTATTAAACGCTGATTTATACCGGGCTCGCAAGCTCCAATACCGTTTTCTTTTTCTTCGAAATAACCTTCGGCTCTTAGCTGGCTCTGTTGGCCTCTCTATCAAACGACAATTCGGTCTGGATAAAGCTTTTAAAAGGGTAAGAATTTGCCGTGCTCACGTCGCAGACTTGAGTGCCGTTAATGAAGATTTCAACCGCGCTAAATAGATTGCTCGCGAAATTATTGACCAAAAAGACTCGGTCGTCGGGTCCGACATTTTCATCATTTGCTGTCTTGACAACGAAATGCCCTATTAATCTAGTCTGATCCAGAATGATGGAACACTCTTCGTCTCGCGGGATGATGAATTCGATCGGCCCGGTGTTTGAAACGCTGGAAACGCTGTTGTAGACCACATCATTGCCTTTTTCAAGGCTTATATCAACCCCGAGCGGCGCGTGCAGATCAAGAGCTTGTTCTGTCAAATCGTCCTGCTCGAACCCTAGACCTCCGATGCCGCCCTTTTCAGTCATTGTCGAAAAAGCATGCTAGTCCGTAGTTTTCTGTTCTTCTTAAAAAGAGGGGAAGTCGGTGGTGTGTGGTTTTTATTTTATTATTAATATTTTATTTTTTTAACCTGAAGGTTTCTGTCGATGGAAATGGCAGCATTATAAATAGCGTAAGAAATCAGGGTTGTGGGGTATCTGGTGGCGGTGTTAAAAGTCAAGTCTATTTCTAAATTTCCGGGCACTCCGACGTGATTGTGAAAGGATAGGCATTTATCCGGGGTCAGGTCGAACGCGAGAAACATCCGACCCTCTGTAAAAGCTTGGGGCGAAATATAATTTCTGCCGCCGACGTTGCTTTGAAAATGGTCGTACAATTCCATATAATCGCCTGTATCTATCTTGCATTCTATAGGTCTAGGCAAGAGGGGTCTCCCGTTGTTTTTCAAGATTACAGATGCTAAATCGGCGTTTTTAAACTTAAAGGGAAAATGGTAGTTTGGTCCCTTAGCAAAAAGGTCGCTTCAAACCATGCAGAAAATAATTTGTTTCGGCAACATCTCGCTATTGTTGATGTGATTTGCGGAGAAACTAAGGGAACCAGACGGGATCAGATAATGCTTCATCTGCGTGTCTTTAAAAGGCAGAAAAAAAGGTCGACATTTTAGCAGTTCGGCATTTAGCCTGTTTCGCACACGCTCGCACTGTAACACTTTTCTCATGCGAAGTTTTAATTCCTTTAAACGAATGCGATAGACTTTGTTCGGATCATCTTGAAGCAGCCCGAAACAAGGGTTGAACCTGCGTAATACAACGGTGATTTCCACATTCGGAGGTAAATATTTGTCGGTGTGAAAAATATCGACCGGCAAAGTTGAGCTAAAATAAACTTTTTTGTCGTTCATTATTCTCGGACGATTCTCCGCAATGCATTGGCACATAACCATTTTACCGGACGTGTCAAGCCTGTCATAGCATTTGTCGTGGTGCGTGCGACAAAAGCCCTCGGTCCGTCCCACATTTGTTAAAACATTATTATTATAGGACAAGAGAAAATCAATGTGATGTTTGTACGGATAAGAAAGAGGGGCAGTTAAATCACATATTTGAGTTCCGTTAAGGTGGACTTCACTTTGCGAGAATAATGCGGTGCAATAATGGTTAGCAATTGTTGTCGTGTCAGTTGGTCCTACGCCCTCGCCGCTGTCAGTCTTTACCACAAAGTGTCCCTCTAGCCTCGTCTGATTTAAAACAAAAGCGCATTCGGGGTCGGAAGGAATTGAAAACGTAACATCTTCTAAATCTTCGACGGGAGTCACGCTACTATACAGCACAGTACGACCCGATATTAAATCCGTGTCTTCGAGGGGGGTCGCATGCGCATTCAAACTATCGCCCTGCAATTCATTGAAATCCACATTTAAACCGCCGACACCACCATTAATCAACGATGACATTTCTAGACAACACGGAGCACGTCACTGTGACAAATATAAAGCTTAGCTGCACAATTATTCTTGCTGATGAGGGGCCGTTATCCTTAAATAAAGATGTGTCACAAAAAGTTTTTAGTAATTTCACGGTAGTGAGGAAACAATATGTCTACACCATTTTCAAGACTCGTAGAAACGACAAATCATATCATGTCAATATTACCAAAGTGCCATCGCGAGCGGATATAGAAATATCGTTAAGTCTGCTGACGGACATTATCATCAATCGTTTCTCTGTGAAAACATGGGAAATAAACAATTTAATTTGTTCTTTTCGTGCCGGCTTTGAGATACTGCTGCCGGACGTTTTTGATAAACTTCGAAAAGAGAGCTACGTGAAAAAAATACGCTTCAATCCCGAACATTTCCCGGGCATGTTTGTGTCTTTTGAAGCCAACACGGTTTTAATTTTTTCCACAGGCAAGATGGTAATCATCGGGGCCAAGTCCGAAGATGCGGCCAAACATAGTCTGGACTTTATTATAGATTTTTTAAAACGATATAAGAGCGATTGATAGTTGACTCACGTTTCAGTTTTGCAGCGCGTGCCGAGAAATAAACATGCCTCGTTTTCTAAATTTCAACAGGACTTGTTCTCATTACAATATTGTGGATGATTTTTCAAACGGGTGTGAAGTATGTACAGATTGTGGGCTCGTGATGCATGATCGGATTTATGCTCCGTACGACTATCGGCTCGAGTCGATGAAAGCGGAGAAAATGAGCGAGTATGTGACTTGCGACAAAAACAATTTTACCGATGAGACAATGCAGAGGGTATGCTATAAGTGCAATATCGAATGCGCGGATTTAAAACGCGCCATTGCCAAAAAATGGAACGCTAGCGGGAAAAGAGGGAAAAGAGGAGTTTGTTTAGAAAGTTTAGCGGTAATGTGCATCTACACCGCGCTTATAGAGTCGGGGGTGCCGCGGCCGATGAAAGATTTATGTCGCATAACCGGCGTCAAGCAGGACAAAGTGTGGCAATATCTAAAAAACGACGACTCTTTCTACAGCCCGAATTTAATGTGCGAATATTTTCATCACTCTTTAAATCTAAGCTACAAGGAGTTGAAGGAAATTAGAGAGAAAGTTAAGCAACACGAAAAAAAGTTTGTTTTTTCGCCAAAAACACTAATCGCGGCATGCACCCACGTCTTTTTAAGAGAACAACGGAATAGGGTTGATCAGGAAAAGCCGAAAAGCTTATCGCGTTTAGCCGAGCAATTAGGCCTTAGTCCGATGGCCTTGAGCAGGTGCGTCAAAAAAATTGAAAATTGAAAAAGTATGCGATACCACCGTGGACCGTCTGTGCAGGCTGGGGCGGGATTAGGTTCAATTTTTAGCAGTCTTTTCCGGTCGTTGGTTCCGGTGGCGAAGGGCGCCGCAAACACAATCGGTAAAATTGCAAGAAGCGAGGGTGTCAGATCAGCGGGACGATATTTAAAAAGAGGCGGGACGAGCAGCCATCGACACCGCGCTGGAAGCCTTGGACGGCAGGATGGTTGGAGCCGCCGCGAAAAAGAGATTAAAATCCGCGACTAGAAACATCTTACTGACTGGTAAGGCGAGTAGGCCTGCACAGGTGTCTAAGAGACCGGCCAAGAGAAAAAATAGCGCGCAAGCGGCAAGAGAAGAAAAACAAAACAAAAACCGCTGTTTTATGTTGAGGACGACGACGACGACGATGAGGATGATTACTAAACGCGAATTTTTAAAGGCTTACACTTCGCCCTGCTCGCCTTTCGCCTTTTCATCGCCGAACCGCGTTTTTAATCATTTTAACGGGTCCATACCCATAAATAAAATAAAGAAATGGCTGCAGGCGTCAGACACCTATACTCTGCACCGACAACCTAAGGCCCCAAAACCCAGGAACCCGACCTATGTTTATTATAAAAGATATCAATTCCAAATAGACTTGGTCGAAATTGGGAAAATGGCGAACGCGAATGACAATTATCGTTACTTGCTGACAGCGATCGACATTTTTTCGAGGTATGCCTTTGTTGAACCTATAAAAAACAAGACAGCTTTGGTTTTTTTAAAAGGATTCAAAACCATTGTAAAAAAAGCCAGACAGCCGCCGCGAAAAATTCTGGCTGACAGAGGGTTAGAGATCAAGGATAAATTTTTTAAAGACTACTGTCGACGTAAAGGCATTATTCTTTTACACAGCGACAACTTTGTGCACGCGCCGTTTGTAGAAAGATTTAACAGATCTCTTAAAAGTCTAATGTTTCAATATATGACATCTAGGGGTACGGACCGATTTATCCACGTGCTTCAATCTTTAGTAAAGACGTATAACTCGCGCGTTCATAGAATGATCGGTATGAGTCCTGCCGAAGCGGAAAAAGCAAGAAACGCGCCCAAAGTCCGAATGAAACAAGAAGAGGCTTATGCGAAAATAAAGAGGCGACCGCCTAAATTTAAGGAAGGTCAGACGGTCAGAATAAGTAACTACAGAGCTCAATTCGACAGAGGTTACAATAAGCAATTTACGGAAGAAATTTACAAGATCAGACAGGTGTTTACGCGATTACCCATTCCTACATACGAGCTGAAACTTTGGACGGTGACGAGACGGTTGAGGGAAATTTTTATGCTAATGAGCTGACTTTGGCCAAGCCGCCGAAATTATTCGGCATTGAAAAAATTGTGAGAAGGAAAAAAGATAAAAGAACCGGGCAGAAGTTGGTGTTGGTAAAGTGGAAAGGCTATAAAAACCTTAGCTGGATTGCGGAAGATAGCGTTATTAATCCGGCGTAACAAGTATGAAAGGAGGACATCTCATATATTGCATCTCAAACGCAAGCACTGATTGTTACATAAACACGCCAACGTGTTTTAACAATTTTTTAAGGAAAAATTTAGAATTAGACGAAAGAAGAGATTGGAAGTTGGGGTTGTAGCTTTTGGTCTGCATTTGAATGTAAAACAAGATTTTGTTTTTGACGTGGTCCAGGTTAAATCCAACATTGTGTCTACAAGCTCAAACGAGAATTCTCACATCTTATGAGTGGCCGACTTGCCTTCAAGCAAAAAACGCAAATATTTCTACCATAGTTTAAAAAACATACGATATTATCCTATTCAAAACACTTCAATAAAATCAGTGGGCATTGAGTTTTTAGACACATCCGACAAACTTCTGAGACTAAAATCGGGTCAGCCGAGTCTAGTTTTACTTCACTTGCGAAAAACAAAACGAGCAATGTCATATTTGACAAAGCACATTCGCGTCCACTCAAAAATGGATGACAACATAAATTCTACGCAGAAAAACAACAATTTCGAGGTACATTTGAGCCATCCGATTTATTTAAATGAAGGAGCTAAAATAGCCTTAGCCGACATCTCCTTTTCAAATCGGCTTAATAGCGTTCCGTTAAGCGTTTTTGATAAGAAAATTAAAGTAATAGTAAAAACGGATGACGGGAGCGTGTTTTTAGATGTTTTCGGCCCGAATTCATCTAAAAAAATCTAAATGCGTTCTAAATTCATCTAAATTCATCTAGATGCGTTCTCGTTGCAAGCAAAACGTCAACTGATTCAATCTAAAAGCATCTGAATGCACACCGATTTCTGGTGCGTGCACCAAAAGTTTGGTGCGTGCATTGCTGTGTCTAATGCTGGCATGAGAAATTTGGTGCGTGCACCAAAAGTTTGGTGCCTGCATTGCTCCGTCTAATGCCGGCATGAGAAATTTGGTGCGTGCATGAAAAGTTTGGTGCCTGCATTGCTCCGTCTAATGCTGGCATGAAAAGTTTGGCGCGTGCACGAAAAATCTGGTGCCTGCATTGCTTTGTCTAATGCTGGCATGAGAAGTTTGGTGCGTGCATGAAAAGTTTGGTGCCTGCATTGCTCTGTCTAATGCAGGCATGAAAAAGTTGGTGCACGCACTAAAAATTTCATGCATGCATCAAAATTTTACTTGTCTGCATTACTTTTTCTGGTGCCGGGATCTCAATTTTGACGCTGGCGTGAAATTTTAGATCCAGGCACCAGAATGTCAGCGGTCCATAGACGAAGAAACGTGCTCAATAACTCGGGTTTTTCTTTTCTTTTTTGCTATAAACTTCAACGGAATGCTGTTACTAAATAGTTAAGGAAATTGCAAAAATATGAAAATTTTATTTTTATCTTTTTATCTTGTTTTTCTTAAAACTTTCTAACAATCAATTTAGGAAATGGCTTCTTGTAAAACGGGTTTTTTTTTTACTATTGCGTCTTAATTTTGAAAGTGGTTCATTTTCATCGTAATTTTTATAAGGCTTCTTGTAAAATGGGTTTTTTCGTAATTTAAAAAGCTGTATTTCATCATCAGTCAACTTTTTTAACTCTTTCTTTTCTTTCTTCGTTTTTACACCTCGATGTCTTAATTTAGAAAGTGGCTCGTTTTCATCAAAAGTCGACTCTTTTAACTTTCTCTTTGTCGGTTTTGCATTTATTTTTTTATTTTTTACATTGCGTCTTAATTTCGAAAGTGGTTCATTTTCATCGTAATTTTCACAAGGCTTCTTGTAAAACGGGTTTTTTCGTAATTTAAAAAGCTTCCCATCCTGTTTAAGTATTTCATCAACAGTCAACTTTTTTAATTCTTTCTTTTCTTTCTTCGTATTGTATTTTTTATAAGGCTTCATGTAAAACGGGTTTTTTCGTAATTTAAAAAGCTTCCCATCTTGTTTAGGTATTTCATCAACAGTTAATTTTCTTGATTCTTTCTTTTCTTTCTTCGTTTTTACACCTTGACGTCTTAATTTAGAAAGTGGCTCGTTTTCATCAAAAGTTGACTTTTCTTTCTTTTCTTTCTTCGTTTTTACACCTTGACGTCTTAATTTAGAAAGTGGCTCGTTTTCATCAAAAGTTGACTTTTTTACCTTTTTCTTTGTTGGTTTTGCATTTAATTTTTTATTTTTTACATTGCGTCTTAATTTCGAAAGTGGTTCATTTTCATCGTAATTTTTAGTTAAACAATCACGTTTTCGCCGCTTTAATGGAATGCCGCTTTCATCCTCGACACTAATGTTTTTTCTTTTGCCGCGAAAAGATGGCAAAGGTTCCTTGGTTTTGTTTGAATTGCGCTCAATTTTGGCCTTTTCCAATGTTTCTCTTGCTGATCTTTCTTCTTCCAAACTAGCGCGGTAGTTGTGTTTATTACGCAAATGTTCCATAAGAAAATATACCCTTGAGTAGGTTGCATAGTTACAAAACGGGCATCTAAGTTTTGGCGGAACGTTGTTTTTCTTTTTCAAGTCGATGTTTGATGGTTCGCAATGTTGAGGCTGAGGCTCGTTATTAAGTAAATTTTCCGATGCAATTTCCTGATGCGAAAGCGTTATTTCCTTTTGATGTTTTACGTTTTCCGCTTCCGTTGGATTTACAGGTGGAAAGATGAAATTAGGACCATCGAGCTGGCTTCCGCTTGATGGAGGGACAGAAGTAAAACCATCTTGCGAGAGTTCTTCGCTGTTTCGAGCAGGCAAGGAGTTTATTTCGATCTGCGCTGGCTGCTCAATGTTATTGAACGTATTTACCAAAGTTGAAACCGTTTTCTTCAAATCTTCCGGTTGTGTCTTGTAGGATTTCTGCTGCTTAAATTGAATAGCGTCTTCTATATAATTTGTACCTTTATTCAATTGATCTAATTGATTAAGCTTGTCATCTTCGCTAATGACCTCCCTCACGGCTAGGTAAATTCGTTTCGGCACCAAAAACATGGTGGATACGTCCTCTTCCTGTTTCTTTTTCATTTTGTAATAAGTTGAGTGATTAGAGGTATTACAGCGCTAGCAATAGCCGTCAGAACCCCGATTATGCCTCCTCTTTGCAGTATTCGCTTCTTTTTGCAAATATCTCGACTATTGCGCGGGTAATTTGACAGTTTTTTAAAGTCAGGCAGATGACACCCGACTTTCGATCTTAACCTTGCTCGAACGCGCTTACTAAAAGTAAGCTCTCCGTTCAAAACGTAGTGTATTATTCGACACAGAGTATAGATGCCTTCCTCGTTTAAACATCCAATGAAATTGGAACAGTCACGGTCTTTTAAATGTTTTACCGCGTTTAAAAGAGAAACTGCTTTTTCTAGTGATTTCGTCATTTACCATTCTACTTAACGATTTTGCCATTCTTACGTGCGTACGTTGTACGCCCTTGTAGGCTGTTCGTCCGGAAAAATATGACTTCTTAATCGAACCAAATTATTTTGCTGCTGATGAAAATCCAGCAGTAAATAGCCATAAGGTCTTTCACCGGTTGCTGCCGCATATGCATCGTTTAGCCGATGCACGTTACCCGGATACACCTGTTTAGCCAGGTGCGAGACGGCGCTACGGTCTCTGGGATTGTTGAATAAAATCATGTACTGCGAGTTGATGCTGAGCATTCTGAGTTCGCTTTTGGCGCTAAACATGTTCTGACACAAAAAAACTGTCAAACAATTATAATGATGCGTTAAAACCGTGAAAAAGTGCTTTAGCACCGATCCTACTTCATCAAGAAAATCGTCAAATACCACAATTTTCGGAAGAGCTCTAGGGAACGTTTCCAGTATATCTTTCATCTCTTCAACCGATTCTGGCATGGATGAAAATTTGCAAAACCTCTTTTCACGCGCGTCATCGTTCATCCCCCGCTCCATATCAGCATAGGTCGGTTGGAATTCTTTGTAAAATAGAATCATACATTCCGGAACGGGCGAGCACATTACGGCCCTATCTTCAACCAGTTTTTTTAGCCATGACGTTTTTCCGCAAGAAGTGGGACCTACCGCGAGTAAGTTAGATGGAAGCTTAAAGCGCAAATCAAATCCGTCCATGTTTTTAATTTTCTTGTCACAAAAAAGAGACAAAATATTACGATCAATTTTTATCAATACGTTTATTTGATTTCCTTACATTCATGTTTATAACATTTTTTTACATGACAACTTCCTAAGGCCAAAGTGCACTTTCCGCAAGAAAGCACATAACGTTTGGTGTCCATGGCAGATAGAGCAATTTTCCGTTGGTAGGTTGTTGACATTCTGTGATTCTTTGATTTAATATTAACAAGAGGCTTATATACCAATGTTGATTCGTTTAAACATTTTTTATAATCCTCAAAGGTCAAGTGATTTTTAATACTAGTTTTTTTAAGGCCCTTACAAATTTTCTTTACGCTGGCTCCTCGGGTTTTCAAATCCTTGACCGTCATGCTGTAACATTTTGGCCTTAAGCCGATAAATTCAGTAATTGCGGCCTTTCCTTTTAGCTCGTCTTTGAAGTAAAACAAATGATTGGCTCTGCTATCGTCAAACAACTCGTGATCTTTATCGTATTTTGAGAAGTCGAACATGTGTTCCATTCTTTTTAACTTTTTAACTAAATTTTGACATTTTACTTGAAACAGAAACGAGTCTGTGTCCGAAAAGCACAACCTTAGATTCTCCGTTCCAAAGTAACGTCTAAATTTGTCGTACGATCGATACATGTAGAGTTTGGATAGTTCCAAAATCGCAAACCCCACCGCCAACGGTTTCTTCATTTCAATAACGGCCGGTTTTTTCATGACAGCCACAAGGTTTTCGTTTATGACTTTCAAATTCGAAACATGCTGACCCATGCAAGTCTTTCTCAGCTTCTTTTCATTGTGGCACAATACGATTTCGATGTAGTTTCGCGCGTTCTCTGAAAAAAATTAAACATTTTATTGTGAAAAAAGGGAGCCATTACTTTATTTTACCTATAAATTTGCCAAATGTGGAATTGGCAAACAACTTGAAGAGACGTAATTCAAAATCAGTTTTTGCCTCCGACCTTAATTTTGTAATTTTTGTGATAAAGTTTTTTAAAAAGTCTTTTTGCTCAAACTTGACCGCTCGTCTGATTTTTGTAAGCTTCAGCCCTCGCCTCAAATAATACTTTAGATTATCTAACAAGACGACATATTTACGTCGCGGGTAGAATGTGGCAAGAAGCTTTCGCGAACTGTAACGTTTGTTTTTGTAATCAGTCGGACAGTGCTTCTTCAAAAGTTGTTTGTTAAACGGTGACAGATCATCAAAGTTTATTGTGTCAGTGTAAGGAGCCAAAGGAAATTGATCATCTCTCTGCAAAATAAATAAAAAAAATTTTTCTAGCAGTTGGTGTTTAGCAGAAACAATTATTTACCTCATGATATTTTTTTGGATAGTGCAAATCCACTTCAAAAGCATAGCCAATCCTGCTTTGCGAAGGCAAATTCAAAATGTCCTTGTCCGTCCATGTTTTTATCTCCTTTTTTGGCACCCACTTAAAATTACCCACCGGCAGCATGCGTGTTTCCATGCTGCCGTAAAGATTGTTAGCTGAAAATGTATCGTAATTTTAATCAATCTTTTTTTCTTTGACGTTTAATAAAAAATATTACCATCTACATATAGTAAATGCTCGCCGCTCGCTTTAGGATCGGCCTGACCCGTCGCTTGTCTGGTAGCTATAAAACTCTGCCCTCCTCTAATGCCGCGTGTAAAAAACTGTTCCATTGCCGGATCGTGAAACAAGTCCAATGAGCCCGGTGGTTTCGACATTAAATCAGGACTAATCTCTTCTTCGTCTTTTCTTTCTTCATTTTGAAACATTTTAAGCATGATGTCAAATGACAAGCCAGGTATGCCTAAATAGTAGATGGGATCCAACTCAAAGTGCTTCATCACCATTTCTCGATACTTTACAAAAATCTCAGCCAGCAAAATCACGTCCAGTCCGCAATATAACTTCATGTAGTCGTCCATATTTTTACAATTAAAAAACTTGAACACTTCATAGCCGTGCTTATGATCTTCGGTTGAGATGTGGGCTTCGCTCAATCTCGAGTAGAAAGCGTCTTTTGGCGGAAATTGACTGTTTTTAATCGACTCATATGATGAAAAGTATTCATACGGATATACTCCTTTTCTTTTCAATAATTTTAAACCTTTCGCCTTTTGTCGCGTCCACAGCCTCTTGTAAGGCTCGAATTGTTTGAGAATCGGAAAGGTAAACGTCTCATCCTTGCATAAATCGGTCATGAGCGCATCAAGACTGGATGGCACGTGCTCTAGAGAATCCCTAATTTGAAATTTTCCAATAGTGATTGTCCTAAACTTTTCTTGGTTACTCGCCATCAGATTAGCCTCTTTGTCCAATTTTTCTACTAGTAGATTTATGTCATATCTTAAAATTAAAAAAATTTAAAATGACTTTCCCTCAAGTCAAGGATTATAAATATTAAAAAAGTCTGTACTTACCCCTTGGCGTTGTGAAAGTATATAGGTGTTCTAAATGGGCCCTGTCGTTGCAGATTGCAAATAGAATGCGCCGCTTGAACAATGTTTCCGGTGACGTGATCATGATCAACCACTTTTTTATATAATCGCGAGCCTGAATCAAAATCTTTTTTGCAAATATGACATAGCGTGGCGGCGTGGTACTCTTCCCAATCATGTTTGCTCGCTATAATTTGAGATGTGTTCTTGAACCGTTGCTTTCGCGCTTCCACTAATTCTTCGAAATAATCCAGCTTTGATAGAAAATTTTCCACAGCGTCTTTTCCACTGTACGTTTCTTGATAAAATACTTCGTTTTCCGAATCGACAAAACAAATTGAATAGCCGCAAGCTCGATGTTTACTTAGCTCAGCGCATCCCGACACTTGACATTCGCATGTCACCCACGCTTTTCCGCATGTTTTACATGTTTTTGCTTCTTGCTCTGACTTTTCCATAAAACACTCAAAATCAGCAAATCCCACTACAGGTGCTTTAAAAGCATTTCTTTGCTTATCGAAATTCAAGACACTGCCCTTTTCTGGATAAATCACCGCTTGTTTATCCATTTGACAGATTTTTTCGTGTAATTTTTGTTTCTTGCGCGAACGAAAATCTCTTAAACAGCTGTCACAAAAATAAAACTGACTTCTATGCCGTCTTCCTTTGGTCATAGCAGATTTTCGGTTGTTCAGAAAGCCATTTAAATTAGCAATAGTGAAAAAATGGTGCTGATGCTCAAGGTCTTTTACGTTGGAAATGCCATTTACGTCAATGCTGTCTTTATTGGCCGATGAAATTTGACGATCACTTTTAATCATTAGCAAATTTAGCGTATTTTTGTTCTTATTTTTCTCGCCAGATCTATTGGAGAAAACGTCTAAAACACTCAGTTGATGTTCACCTTCAAAAAGAACTCTTATACGTAACGGTAGGTGCTTGTTAATTCGAACAAACTTGCTAATCTGGCTAAACTGCAGGGGAAAGGTTAAACCCTGCAAGTTAAATTTACTTTCATACTCCTTTGGAATTTTTTTGCATCGTCTGATGTTTGCCGTTTCCGGCCAAAGATGTCCTATGACACAATATAGAAAATTCTTTTCATCGTATTTTCTGTTCCATAAAACACTTCGACACTTTAATAAATACTCGGGCACGTTTACAGAGTCGCTGTTCATTATTAAAAAATACTGCTACAGTCATAGATTAAAACGCTGCAACTTTGAAGTTGAGCAAATCGCCAGCCTGAACCTCTAGTTAACAAATCGTCTTCCCTCTCCACCGATCCAGCCAAAAGTGACTTTATCCTATCTCGAATCTGCTCATCGCTTTGATATTTGTTGACCGCGACGCCTTTTGACCGTAACGTGAAAGAATCGATGTCGACGCTTTTTCCCTGACTTTCTTCATCTAAACCCTGTATCTCGTAATCTGCCGTGATTGTTATACTTATTCGACAAACCACCCGATGTGTAAATTGACTTTTAACGAGATTAAACACATTTTCGATCGTTTGCTTAGAGTTGCAAAAATCTTGCAAAGAGCTTTTTAGGTGAGTCAGTTCTTGTTGGAAAATGCAAACTTTGTCGCCAATGGCTCCTTGCCTTTTAGAAAATACCCTTGATTCCGCGTGATTCGAATCTACGTGAGACGATAACTCGTTCTTATCACTGTATTTAAGTTCACAAAACGGGCACTTTCTCAACTTGTCGCGACCATTATGATTTGCTTGATTTCTGTGTTTTAATTTTAAATGATTGGCAAGACGACTCTTTCTGGAAAACGATATGTGACACGTTTCACACTTGTGCGTCATTCTTTTTTTCTCTCGCTTTTAAACTTTTTCTGAAAAAGGAAAAAAATGTTGTATCTTCTAATCTTTATATATACACACACACACAATTGTTATATTTACAATAAATTATTAGCACTCTCTACATATTCTTGCACTTCAGTTAAATTTTTTTTATACAATTCGCGAATGGACGGGTTTAAAAATAAATTTTCCCCTTGCGACTCGTAAAATACGAGCAAGGGGGACACCTTACTTAAAATTTTCTTTAATTTTTCCGTAAAAACCTGCGGATCCGGACAGGGGCGGTTTACCCTCAAGTCGAGCCCCTCACTTATGACCCCTCCATTTACCGACACGCCCGGTAATCTTACCACCCTTGCTCCTCGCGGTTCGGGGATGACGAGTCGCGGTGGTGCTGCTAGAAGCGGAGTTGTTATGGGCGCCGGACGGATCGGCCTTAGCTGAGCCCGCAAAGCCCTCATGTCACACAACATTGGGGATTGCGGGAGGGACACAGCCGTTGGAGACATGGTTGGTAGTCTCGGTGGAGCCGGAGTTGGGGGGCCCGGTAAGAACAAGCCAGGTTGAAGCGGACGAAAGGGAGCCGGCATTGAATAGACCGGTGATGGCACGGGCGAAGGGGTAGGCGGAGGGCTGTAACACACCGGTCTAAACGAGGTGTTTGGTGTCGAGGAAAAAAGGGGCTCAGTTCTAATTTGAATAAAAGAGGTGGAAAGGGAAGCGGGCGGTGAGTTCGAAGGCAGCGCGACGGTGGAAGATGCGGACGTGAGCTCGACCGAGACTTGATCCACAGGTGTCCTTCTTCCCAGTTTTATTTGGAAAGGCCCACACCTCTTAAAACCAATTAATCTTGATTCCCTATTTTTCGGCATTGTCTAGAAAGCAGGGTGATTGAAATCAGGTTTAAGATTTTTGCGTAAGCTCAATTTTGGGTAAAAAATTTTAAGACTTTAAGCAATTGTTAAAATTTTTTTTGCGTAAGCTCAATTTGTGTAAAAAATTTTTAGACTTTAACCAACTTTATGTTTAAAAATATTTTTCAAAAAAATTCAATGTTTTAAAATTGTAAAGACTTTTTGTCTACTTACGATTTTTTTCAAGTGTCTAAAAGATAAAACCAGGATCTTTTCGGTTTCAGTTTAGATTTTGGAATGACTCCTTATCTCAAAAAGGGTCATTCATGTAAACTTTTTAATAGTAGAAAAAAGGCGCAAAAATTAAACCTGGTTTTTTGAAAAGATAATTAATTTTGGAGAAAATTTTAACCCTTCTTGTAAATCCTTTTATCCCCGCAACCTGACGTCAGATTGTGTTTTCCGTGCAATTTTCCTTTATTTTTGTTCATTTTTCCGCACATGCATTAAGGCTTAAAGCAAAAGCGCCGAAATTGGAGCAAATTAATGACAAGATATGAGACAGTGTGTTTGCTAAAAATTGTTTTTTCTTTTAAACAACAGCCAATTTTTTTTAGCAGCACACCCATTAAAATAAATCAGCAAAAGGAAAAAGATTAATTATTAAAAGGTTAACAATCGGGTCTTTGCACCCTTTTTTGCGGTCAAAGAAATAAAGAATGACAATTTTCTGGAAGGAAAATTAGCGTTGAAAACCATTAAGCAGAAAAACCATTAGCTCAAGTGAGAAAAAAAAGCACGTGCCAAGGAGCAGCATCTAAAAAGGGGGAAAAAATTCTCCATTTTACAAAAGATGCCCTAATTTTAGGTCATTTTACCGACAAAAAAATAGAAATGAGCATTTTTAAATTTTTTTCAAACCTTTATGAAAATAATTGCTTTTAGATTTTTCTAGTTTCTTCTAGAACTTTTTTTTGCCTTAAAATGGGTTAAAAGTTGACCACAATTTCATCGAGAATATTCTAGCATTTGCCATTATACAAGTCAAAATAGTATAAAAGCCAATTTGCGCTTTTGGTGAAACACCAATAATATTTTGACTGGCTTCACATCCACACCTAAGATAAAACATCGGTCGCGTCATGGGTAAACTGGCTACATCATCTGAAAGCAATGGCAAAGGCAGCAAGACGATCTTGTACAAAAAAAAGGGGAAGTCTGCGCATAAAAAGGTCGCGAAAAAGACACCGTTCGAAAAAAGCCACGTTGAAAAAACGTCAAAAGTTTACACCAAAGAGCAAAAAAGTAGTAAACTTGCCAAATCCCGTTCGTCATCTGCGAACAAAGGACATAAGCAATTAGAAGATTCCGACTCAGACATGGAGAAGGATGAGGACATGAGAGACAACGAGAATTCAAGCGATGACGAGTCTGAAGAATCCGGCTCAGAGAACATGCAAGACGGCTCTGATAACGATGATAACGATGTTGAGTCTGATGCCGCCCAAGATGATAACGAGGATGACGATGATGACGATGATGATGACGATGCTCCGACTGATATTGAAGAACCGGAGATGGAGGATCAAGGAAAGCCGTTTTGCGCGAAAAAAAGACCAAGGTCCGATTCAGGCAAAAAGAAATTACCCGATTCAAAAAGGAAAAATTATGTCGAGCCGGAGCCGGTTTCGTCCAAGGTGGATGGGATTAATTTGACAAGGAAAAAGCAAGAGGAGTTGTTTCGACCCTGCAAATGGGATGTTAACGAGCGCGTAAAAACCGCGGAGGTAAACTTTTCCAAGTGGCTAGAAAGCCACAGCCATCGCGAACAATATTTTATTGGAGACGACGGGGTGAGTAAAACAGTTCAAATCAGCTCAGCGTATTTTTAATTAAAAAACTTTTCTGCACTGTTTTGCTCAACAGTACATCTACCCTAATCCAGCCACCATGAAAAAGTTTATTGAGGCTTTTAAAAACAAGGAGGTGTCATCGCGATCGGTGAGCTTGCCTTTTGCCCCGATGAGCAAAGTGATTGCATCCAACCCTAGGATGGTAATTGGAGTTAGCGGCGTTAGGCATATCCAGCGTGCTGCGGGCCTTAGCGTGTGGCCGGTATTTTACGTCTCTAAAGAGCAGGTAAGGCGAAATAAAAATGTAAATAGAAAAAAATTGAGCGGAAAAATGCGTAAAAAATCTTTTTTCCCGCAGTATAACGACAACAACAAAAGCCACAGCACCAAGATAATTAGGATGAATTTTCCTCTGCACAAGTTGGATGAATTTACCGAGGGTATGGTGGAGCTGTGTCAAGGTCTGGATTTCCCCGTCAATGTCAAACTCGGCAGCAAGTGAAGATGCGTGTGTGCAACCGCGGCAACAGCCGCGGCAACGGCGGCGACTGCAGCTTTGCTGCAGAACAGAAATCAGATTTGCGGCTTTTTATTAACTAAAACATTATAGGCAATTCTGTATATTCTAATAAAGCTTGACTTGCAAACAATTAACTAAATGTTTGACGCGTTTTTCATTTTCGCGTAAATTATTGGGATTAAAAAAAGTGCAAAAGTGTCGCGGCTTCACGTTTGCGTATGCATTGACAAACATGCAAAATGCGGCAGCATACCACCCGCAAAACAAAGAATCGAAAGCTTGAATCGATCGGTCCAGGACATGTCTTATTCTGCCGCAATTTTCCCATTTTTTCAAAAAATGGATGAGGTGGTGATTATAGGCGGGCACGGGTAGTGCATAGCTGTCGAAATAATACAAATAGTTTTGCTTATTAATAAAAAAGGCGATGAAATGACTGCCGGGATGGCTTGAAACCGAAAGATTGACGATGGCGCAACAGCTAGTGTTCCACAAGTTTGAGGGTAACGTGTCGACTGCAAAGGTGCCGATGAAATTCTTGCAAAGTGGGGATAAAAACCGATCTAGAAATACGTTGCTCAAACCGGCCATTATCGCTCTTCGGCCCTAACAACTTGGCCGTTCTCCTCTATTTTAATTCCGGAATTAAAAATGCTGTAGGCTAGCAGGTAGATGGGGTGAGGCTTGGCTGTTTTAAAGCCTAATTCCAAGTCCAACTTGCCTTTTTCGTCGGGGTGAATGTGAAAACTGTTGCAGCGATCGGGGGTCAAATCGGCAGTTAGAAAACATCTTCCTCTCTTAAAAACCGCGGGCGAAATGTCGCAAGAACTATTTGAAATGCCGAAACCCGTGCTGTCGTACATGTGTCTGTACAGGTCCATGTAGTTATCATCATCAAAATCCGGCTGAAAAGCTTTTGGGAAGACGCATTGTCCGTTTTTAATAAGATTGAAATAATTAAGATCAAAGTGTTGAAAGTCGAACGGGTTGAATTTGCTATCGTGCGTCAAGGCTTGGTTGTGAATTAGGGTGAAAATAACTTGTTTGGGCAGTATTTGTGAGGCAATATTGGTAACGGTGTACGATGTGACGCCGGCTGGAATCACAAAAACCTTCAACTGACTCAGCTTAAAGGGTATATAGCAGGGCTGTTGAGACATTTTCATCCTAAAATGCTTTCTCTGCTGCTCGACCGGCAAAACTTTTCTCATTTTCAACTTTAAATCCTTTAAAACGATTTTAAAAGATTTGTCATCTTCGGCGTGAAGAATACCGAATGTCGGACTGTTTCTAATAAGCTTAATCTTGATGTCGACATTCGGTGGCATATACTTATCCGTATACATAATATCCGCCCCCAATCGAGAGCAGAAATAAACTTTTTTGCCGTGAAGTATAAGATTTCGACGGTGTATTAAACGCTGATTTATACCGGGCTCGCAAGCTCCAATATCGTTTTCTTTTTCTTCAAAATAACCTTCGGCTCTTAGCTGACTCTGTTTGGCCTCTCTATCAAACGACAACTCGGTCTGGATAAAGTTTTTGAAAGGGTAGGAATTTGCCGTGCTCAAGTCGCAGACTTGAGTACCGTTAATGTAGATTTCAACCGCGCTAAATAGATTGCTCGCGAAATTATTGGCCAGAAAGACTCGATCGTCGGGTCCGACATTTTCATCCTTTGCTGTCTTGACAACGAAATGCCCTATTAATCTAGTCTGATCCAGAATGATGGAACACTCTTCGTCTCGCGGGATGATGAATTCGATCGGTCCGGTGTTTGAAACGCTGGAAACGCTGTTGTAGACCACATCATTGCCTTTTTCAAGGCTTATATCGACCCCGAGCGGCGCGTGCAGATCAAGAGCTTGTTCTGTCAAATCGTCCTGCTCGAACCCTAGACCTCCGATGCCACCCTTTTCAGTCATTGTCGAAAATGCATGCTAGTCTGTAGTTTTCTGTTCTTCTTAAAAAGAGGGAGTCGGCGGTGTGCAATTTTAATATTTTATTTTGGTAACCTGAAGGTTGCTGTCGATGGAAATGGCAGCATTATAAATAGCGTAAGAAATCAGGGTTAAGGGGGTTCTGGTGGGGGTGTTAAAAGTCAAGTCTAGTTCTAAATTTCCGGGCACTCCGACGTGATTGTGAAAGGATAGGCATTTATCCGGAGTCAGGTCGAACGCGAGAAACATCTGACCCTCTGTAAAAGCTTGGGGTGAAATACAATTTCTGCCGCCGACGTTGCTTTGAAAATGGTCGTACAATTCCATATAATCGCCTGTAAGTATCTTGCATTCTATAGGTCTAGGCAAGAGGGGTCTTCCATTGTTTTTTAAAATGACGGATGCTAAATCGGCGTGTTTAAATTTAAAGGGAAATTGATCGCTCGGTCCCTTGGCAAAAAGGTCGCTTCGAAGCATGCAGAAAATAATTTGTTGCGGCAACATCTCGCTATTGTTGATGTGATTTGCAGAGAAACTAAGGGAACCAGACGGGATCAGATAATGCTTCATCTGCGTGTCTTTAAAAGGCAGAAAAAATGGTCGACCTTTTAGCAGTTCGGCGTTTAGCCTGTTTCGCACACGCTCGCACGGTAACACTTTTCTCATGCGAAGTTTTAATTCCTTTAAACGAATGCGATAGACTTTGTTCGGATTATCTTGAAGCAGCCCGAAACACGGGTTGAACCTGCGTAATACAACAGTGATTTCCACATTCGGAGGTAAATATTTGTCGGTGTAAAAAATATCTGCGGGCAAAGTTGAGCTAAAATAAACTTTTTTGTCGTTTATTATTTTCGCACGATTCTCCGCGATGCATTGGCACATTTTACCGGTCGTGGTAATATTGTCAAAGCATTTGTCGTGGTGCGTTCGGCAAAAGCCTTCGGACCGTCCCACATTTGTTAATACATTATTGTTATAGGACAGGAGAAAGTCAATGTGGTGTTTGTACGAATAAGAAAGAGGGGCACTCAAATCACATATTTGAGTTCCGTTAAGGTGGACTTCAATTTGCGAGAATAATGCGGCGCAATAATGGTTAGTAATTGTTGGCGTGTCAGTGTCTGTTACACCCTCGCCGCTGTCGGTCTTTACCACAAAGTAACCCTCTAGCCTCGTCTGATTTAAAACAAAAGCGCATTCGGGGTCGGAAGGAATTGAAAACGTAACATCTTCTAAATCTTCGACGGGAGTCACGCTACTATATAGCACAGTACGACCTGATATTAAATCCGTGTCTTCGAGGGGGGTCGCATGCGCATTCAAACTATCACCCTGCAATTCATTGAAATCCACATTTAAACCGCCGACACCGCCATTAATCAACGATGACATTTCTAGACAACACGGAGCACGTCACTGTGACAAATATAAAGCTTAGCTGCACAATTATTCTTACGGATGAGGGGCCGTTATCCTTAAATAAAGATGTGTCACAAAAAGTTTTTAGTAATTTTACGGTAGTGAGGAAACAATACGTCTACACCATTTTCAAGACCCGCGGAAACAACAAATCATATCATGTCAATATTACCAAAGTGCCATCGCGAGCGGATATAAAAATATCGTTAAGTCTGCTGACGGACATTATCAGCAATCGTTTCTTTGTGCAAACATGGGAAATAAACAATTTAACTTGTTCCTTTCGTGCGGGCTTTGAGATACCGCTGCCGGACGTTTTTGATAAACTTCGGAAGGAGAGCTACGTGAAAAAAGTACGCTTCAATCCCGAACGTTTCCCAGGCATGTTTGTGACTTTTGAAGCCAACACGGTTTTAATATTTTCCACAGGCAAGATGGTAATCATCGGGGCCAAGTCCGAAGATGCGGTCAAACATAGTTTGGACTTTATTATAGATTTTTTGAAACAATATAAAAGCGATCGATAGTTGATTCGCGTTTCAGTTTTGCAGCGCGTGCGGAGAAATAAACATGCCTCGTTTTCATAATTTCAACAGGACTTGTTCTCATTACAATATTGTGGATGATTTTTCAAACGGGTGTGAAGTATGTACAGATTGCGGGCTCGTGATGCATGATCGGCTATATGCCCCGTATGACTATCGGCTCGAATCGATTAAAACGGAGAAAATGAGCGAGGATGTGACTTGCGACAAAAACAATTTTACTGATGAGACAATGCAAAGGGTATGCTATAAGTGCAATATCGAATGCGCGGATTTAAAACGCGTCATCGCCAAAAAATGGGACGCTAGCGGGAAAAGAGGGAAAAGAGGTGTTTGTTTAGAAAGTTTAGCGGTAATGTGCATCTACACCGCGCTTATAGAGTCGGGGGTGCCGCGACCGATGAAAGATTTATGTGCCATAACCGGCGTCAAGCAGGACAAAGTGTGGCAATATCTTAAAAACGACGACTCTTTCTACAGCCCAAATTTAATGTGCGAATATTTTCTTCACTCTTTAAATCTAAGCTACAAGGAGTTGAAGGAAATTAGAGAGAAAGTAAAGCAACACGAAAAAAAGTTTGTTTTTTCGCCAAAAACACTAATCGCGGCATGCGCGCACGTCTTTTTAAGAGAACAACGGAGTAGGGTTGATCAGGAAAAGCCGAAAAGCTTATCGCGTTTAGCCGAGCAATTAGGCGTTAGTCCGATGGCCTTAAGCAGGTGCGTCAAAAAAATTGAAAATTGATAAAGTATGCGATACCACCGTGGTCCGTCTGTGCAAGCTGGGGCGGGATTAGGTTCAATTTTTAGCAGTCTTTTCCGGTCGTTGGTTCCGGTGGCGAAGGGCGCCGCAAAGACAATCGGTAAAATTGCGAGAAGCGAGGGTGTCAGATCCGCGGGACGATATTTGAAAAAAGAGGCGGGACGAGCGGCCATTGACACCGCACTGGAAGCCTTGGACGGCAAAGCAGTTGGAGCCGCTGCGAAAAAGAGATTAAAATCCGCGACTAGAAACATCTTACTGGCTGGTAAGGCGAGTAGGCCTGCACAGGCGTCCAAGAGACCGGTCAAGAGAAAAAATAGCACGCATGCGGTAGGAAGCGGTAAGAGAAGAAAAACAAAACAAAAACCGCTGTTTTATGTTGAGGACGACAACGACGACGACGAGGATGATTACTAAACGCGAATTTTTAAAAGCTTACACTTCGCCCGGCTCGCCTTTTGCTTTTTCATCGCCGAACCGCGTTTTTAATCATTTTAACGGGACCATACCCATAAATAAAATAAAGAAATGGCTGCAGGCGTCGGACACCTATACTCTGCACCGACAACCTAAGGCTCCAAAACCTAGGAACCCAACCTATGTTTATTACAAAAGATATCAATTCCAAATAGACTTGGTTGAAATTGGGAAAATGGCAAACGCGAATGACAATTATCGTTACTTGCTGACAGCGATCGACATTTTTTCGAGATATGCCTTTGTTGAACCCATAAAAAACAAGACAGCTTTGGTTTTTTTACAAGGATTCAAAACCATTGTCAATAAGGCTGGCCAGCCGCCTCGAAAAATTCTAGCTGATAGAGGGTTAGAGATCAAAAATAAATTTTTTAAAGACTACTGTCGACGTAAAGGCATTACTCTTTTACACAGCGACAACTTTGTGCACGCGCCGTTTGTGGAAAGATTTAACAGATCTCTAAAAAGTCTAATGTTTAAATATATGACATCTAGGGGTACGGATCGATTTATCCACGTGCTTCAATCTTTAGTAAAGACGTATAACTCGCGCGTACATAGAATGATCGGTATGAGTCCAGCTGATGCGGAAAAAGCAAAAAACGCTCCCAAAGTCCGAATGAAACAAGAAGAGGCTTATGCGAAAATAAAGAGGCGACCGCCTAAATTTAAGAAAGGCCAGACGGTCAGAATAAGTAACTACAGAGCTCAATTTGACAGAGGTTACAATAAGCAATTTACTGAAGAAATTTACAAGATCAAACGGGTGTTTACGCGATTACCCATACCTACATACGAGCTGGAAACTCTGGACGGTGACGAGACGGTGGAGGGAAATTTTTATGCTAATGAGCTGACTCTGGCCAAGCCGCCGAAATTATTTCACATTGAAAAAATTGTGAGAAGGAAGAAAGATAAAAGAACCGGGCAGAAGTTGGTGTTGGTGAAGTGGAAAGGCTATAAAAACCTTAGCTGGATTGCGGAAGATAGCGTTATTAATCAGGCGTAACAAGTATGAAAGGAGGACATCTTATATATTGCATTTCAAACGCAAGCACTGATTGTTACGTAAACACGCTAACGCGTTTTAACAATTTTTTACCGAAAAATTTAGAATTAAACAAAAGAAGAGATTGGGAAGTTGGGGTTGTAGCTTTTGGTCTGCATTTAAACGTGAAACAAGATTTTGTTTTTGACGTGGTGCAGGTTAAATCCAACATTGTGTCTACAAGCTCAAACGAGAATTCTCACATCTTATGCGTGGCCGACTTGCCTTCAAGCAAAAAACGGAAATATTTCTACCATACTTTAAACAACATACGATATTATCCTATTCAAAACACTTCAATAAAATCAGTGGGCATTGAGTTTTTAGACGCATCCGACAAACTTCTAAAACTAAAATCGGGTCAGCCGAGTCTAGTTTTACTTCATTTGCGAAAAACAAAACGAGCGATGTCATATTTGACAAAGCACATTCGCGTCGACTCAAAAATGGGCGACAACATAAAACCCGCGCAGAAAAACAACAATTTCGAGGTACATTTGAGCCATCCCATTTATTTAAACGAAGGAGCTAAAATAGCCTTAGCCGACATCTCCTTTCCAAATCGTGTTAACAGCGTTCCGTTAAGCGTTTTTGATAAGAAAATTAAAGTAAGTACAGACCCGTTCAAGCAAGAAATCGAGGTCAAACTTGATCAGCGGAAAACAATTGCTTATTTATTAAATTGCTTAAACGACGGAAGAGACAGCGTAGTACGTAATTTTGTTGAATTTGGGCAAACGGAGAAAACAAAAGAATCGGCCGATATGTTTTTTCGAGTAATTTACACCGGACCGACGACGTACGATGCCGAATTTAAATCACCTGAGGTAAAAGTGCTGATACCGCCCGAATTTAAAAACATTTTGGGAATCAAAGAAGAATATATTGTTATGGGACCGGAGAAAAAAGAATTTATATCGCAACAGCCAATGCAAAATCCTGACCCAACAGAAACATTTCCACCTGTGAAAATCAGGGTAATGATTGAAACAATGCGATTTTGCTTTTGCATTGAGAAAAGGTTTATCAAAACAACGGATGAATTAATCGAGGCCATGTATAATGGTATGAGCAAAGATTTACAAAGTCTCATTCAAATTTCCGCGCATAAAGACCGTTTTAAAGTAAAACGGGTCGGCAATCAATTCAATCGCTCCTTGGTAGTAAGGATAAGAGTGCCGCATGAAATAAGATTATTGCTAGGAATAAGTCAAGATGATGACATTGTTTTGGCGGATGAAAGTAATCAATTTATAAGTGACGAACGTCTAGATCCGCACTATCTATATCCGGGAGTGATGATCTGCTATGCCAATTTCGTCAATCACTCGGTAATTGGAGACGAGTTTTACCCTGTATTAAAAGTTATACCAATTAATAGAGCCGAGGAACAAGACAATTATGTGACGACGCATTTTGAAAATTTGGAATACATAAAGTGTAATACAAGTCGACTGGATTTGTTGCATTTTCAGTTAAAAAGACTTGACGGAGAATTGATTAATTTTGAAACAAATGAAAAAATCATGATGAATCTAGCCATACAAAACCCTAAATAAAAAAAAATGATCTGTATTTGAGCACATTAAAATAAAATTTTGATGTGTATTTCTAGTTTAAACGCGATTAAACATTATCATTTTCTGATTTGTCTGATTCTGACCAAGCGGCGTAGAATGCTCCTACGGTTGAAAAGAGCAAGAAAAAAATTAATGCCATTATAATAAATGGGGTTGAGGTTCTTGTATTATCTGACGACGATAGGAGTTTATCCAAGGTGTTAATTACAATCTTGTTAATAGCGTTCGTTGTGATGTTGGGGGCGGCGGTAACGTTTGACACGTCTGCCACTTGATAATTGTCTTCGCGCGGGGAACTCATTCTTGTATTTCAAATTCAAGAGAAGCGGCCGCGGAGTATTTGGAGCGGTTGTAATTTTGTGGGTTAACATACACCCCATCTTCTAACATACCCATAATTTCCCTCTTTAATTTTCTCGCCTGTCTAGCCATTTGTCGAAATTTTTCAATCGATCTCTCCAATAACTTTTCTTCTTTGTGAGCATCTTCACGAGTCATATCAATAGGAAAACTCAACTTTAGTTTTTCGAGCTCAAAAACGAGGTAAGAGACGTTTGCCATCAAATTCTCTAAGATGCTTTTAACATGGTAGGACCTTTGGTGCGTCAACGGTGACCAATTAAAACAGTTTGGTACGGTGTAAGACAATGGATTTGAAGTTTCTATTTTTGGTTGATTTTCATCGGCAATCCAGGCATCGGTCGGCTGAGTTTCAGGAAATGGAGGGATGATTGTTTTATAACCACTCGTGTCACTAATTTCCGATTCATCGTTTGTAACGGGTGAAGAATTTGCTATTGTCAACTGACTATCGTTTTTCATCCAGGACTCGGTCATCTGGGTTTCTGGGAATGGAGGAATGATGGATCTATAACCAGTCATGTCTCTAATTCCTGTTTCGTCAGTCATGATGATGTTGAATTTTCAAGCGATGGATTTGAAATGCAATGAAATGTGATGTTCAGGCTGCTTATATACCTTATTACAAAGGAACTTTCTAGAAAACCCTAGAAAAAATTGCGGACAGGTTGAAAAATTTATCTTGTTAAAAAATTCTTTTACAAAATACCTCCAATCCTAATTGTTTCTAAATGATAGGAATGTTCTAGAAATGGGAAGAATTTATAAAAGAACAAAAGAAGGAAACATCTGCTTTGCGCAAAAATATTATCTAGAAAACACCAGAAAAAATCGCGGTCAGTTCAAAAGTTATTTTTGGAAAAAATTAAAATTGCATGGTAAAAAATACCAAGGAACCATACAACTTTTTTCGAGAAATCAAATTTATATAAAACCTTTTTGTGCTAAAAACAAAAACACAATTGATTAAATTATTGATAAAAATCGCATTAAATTATTGATAAAAATCGCTCGTTCACTGGTACCATTACAGCAAGAAAATTTACACAGAATGAAGAAGAACATTGCGACATTGCAACACCAGTTATGGTAAAAAAGAAAAAAGCTCTGCTTCTTTTCTCCAATTTACTCAACTATGGACCGCTGACATTCTGGTGCCTGGATCTAAAATTTCACGCCAGCGTCAAAATTGAGATCCCGGCACCAGAAAAAGTAATGCAGACAAGTAAAATTTTGATGCGTGCATGAAATTTTTAGTGCGTGCACCAACTTTTTCATGCCTGCATTAGACAGAGCAATGCAGGCACCAAACTTTTCATGCACGCACCAAACTTTTCATGCCAGCATTAGACAAAGCAATGCAGGCACCAAACTTTTCATGCACGCACCAAACTTTTCATGCCAGCATTAGACGAGGCAATGCAGGCACCAAACTTTTCGTGCACGCACCAAATTTTTCATGCCAGCATTAGACACAGCAATGCAGGCACCAAACTTTTGGTGCACGCACCAGAAATCGGTGTGCATTTAGATGCTTTTAGATTGAATCAGTTGACGTTTTGCTTGCAACGAGAACGCATCTAGATGAATTTAGATGAATTTAGAACGCATTTAGATTTTTTTAGATGAATTCGGGCCGAAAACATCTAAAAACAGGCTCCCGTCATCCGTGAACTGTTAGGTATCTCATGAATTGAATCCAAGTAGTTTATTTCAAACTGAAAGAGATTTGACCCTGCTAAAGCCACAAAAACCGGCTCGTTTTTTACTTCCCTTCCGCCAAAGCAAATGAAAATATGAAAGTATGAAACCAAATCTCAGTTTAAAAGCCATGAAGTTATCTCCCAATGATAATACTTCACTGAGGAACTGTTAGGTATCTCATAAATTGAATTCAAGTTGTTTATTTCAAACTAAAGCTAAAGCTAAAGCCAAAAAAAGAGCTCTTTTTTTGTTATAAATGTGCCAGTTTTGTACCCATATTAGCCTGCATTGTTCATATGAACATGCAAAGTTTGGAATGACTTTGCAATGCCTAAATATCTAAATATCAAGTCAAAAATTCCCACAAACCTTCCTATACAGGTCAAAAAAAAATACTGTAAAAGTTTCAAGTCATTTGGGGAACTAGAAAAAAAAAATATTCAGCAACAAATTTTTGCAGGTGGCTATTTCGCCATCGGCGGAAAATAGCATGATTTTGACTGCCCCCTACTCAGAGGTCTCTTCAGCTATTTAACCAATCTTTTTTTTTATCAAAGTTACTTCAATATATGGGGAACATATTCAAAAAAAAGTTTGAGTGTATATGATACTTGGTTTGGGTTTTATAGTCATTTTAAAAAAGGCACTTTGCATGTTCATATGAACAATGCCGGCTTAAATGGGTTGACAAAAAATCATTTATTTATCATTTTCATTTAGCTAGAATTGTCAAATTATTACACATATTTTCATTATTATGCACCATCAATGCAAATGAGCACTTAAAACCAGAATTTTGTGTATTTTATGGGGGTACTCATTGCTTCTTTCTTTTTAATGCTATGTGAAGTAAACATTACAGAAATCGTTAAAGAAATCTAAAAAAGTAATGTTTTCAGTGAGAGACACTGATAGCAGAGCTATTTTCTGATCACAACCTCAATCGTGCATGTATATCTGCATATTTCCTACTTTTCATTTCCACATCTACATCCTTTAGCTATAGGTAATTTAGAAGCCCTTTCGCATGCTTTCGATAAGAGACACTGATGGCAGAGTTATTTTCTGATCACAATCTCAATTGTCCATGTATGACTGCATATTTCCTACTTTTCATTTTCATATTTACTTCCTTTAGCTATAGGTAATTTAGAAGCCCTTTCGCATGCATTGGATGAGAGACATTGATGGCAGAGTTATTTTCTGATCACAATCTCAATCATCCATGTATGACTGCATATTTCCT
Organism: bacterium; assembly: GCA_965233585.1. Classification (GTDB taxonomy): domain Bacteria; phylum SAR324; class SAR324; order SAR324; family NAC60-12; genus CBDDTI01. Next base: position 222 of record CBDDTI010000435.1, on the reverse strand, counting down.
ACTTTTCATTTTCACATTTACTTCCTTTAGCTATAGGTAATTTGGGAGCCCTTTCACATGCTTTCGATGAGAGACACTGATGGCAGAGCTATTTTCTGATCACAATCTCATTCGTCCATGTATGACTGCATATTTCCTACTTTTCATTTCCACATTTACTTCCTTTAGCTATAAGTAATTTGGAAACCGTTCCGCATGCTTGTAATGAGAGACACTGATAGC
>CBDDTI010000434.1:0-2500 GCA_965233585.1 bacterium | reverse complement strand
GACGTAAGTTCTTATGCCAAAATTGAAACAATTTGTTGCACAATAAAAAATGTGGAATGAAATAATGCTTTGGTTGGCACAAATAATGTCCTACTATGGGTACATTCCATTACTTATACAAGGAGAATGAATGATGCGGAGCAAAATCTAAACCCTACAATATTTGATGTCCCTCATTCGACCGTCATTCTATGCGAATTACAGTATGCATGAAATGGACACCCACTCCAACTAAACACTATCTAAAATTACTTGCGAGTGGTTTCCAGAATAACTAGCTTGTTGTATTAACGAATTTCGAGGTAAAATACTTGACACAACACATTGGATATCAAAACAAATGTTGTAGAGGGACTATTAAAGTTTAAGATAAGAATACTACTCCAACGACTAAAATACTATTTACTAATTAAAATTTCTCAAATTACTTACCTTGCTTGCTTGCAGTTGGTTTCTCCTACAGCAAACGAAAGAGAAACCCGGCATTGCGAGCAGCCGTCTGCTTTTTCATCGAGCATGTGCGATTTTGTCGCGCCTCAAGTGATCCATTTGTTTCATTTGTCAATAGACTTTTCCCGCATTTCAACACACAGCAGCGCCGAGTCGAGGCCAGGGTGGACAAAAATACAGTAAATGTATGAAAATGTCCATCCCAACCCCTCTCTGATGCTATTGCTCGTACGCACTGAGTTCGAATGGTGGAAAGGTCACAATTTATTTTCCACGGGAAGTGTTTGGGTAATTAAAAAAAATGCAAATTTCTCGCCAAATTTAAAAGCGCTGACAAAAGAACCATCCAAACCCTCTTCGAAGTATTGTATATATCTAGTTTGTGGTCTACATACAGCTATTTCAAAAAAGATTGCTCTTGTGATGCATGATGCATGATCCATGTTTCATAGCCCGCAGTGCATTATGGGAGCAGGCTTAGTTTAAAACATGCCGGCTCCGTACTCGGAAGACCTTCGTTGGCAAGTTATTTGGTTTCGGAGTCCCAATTGCCGCTCACAATAAGAATCTACCATAGTGCACCGCGAGCTATGAAACAAGGACCATGCATCACGCACCACGGATAATAGAAGCAACCCGTTTTTTGAAATAGCTGTGTAAAGCCCAAATTTAAGGCTTTCTTGCCCTCTCTACAGCGGGATTGCTAAGCTCGTTGAACACAACACTCTAAATAACAATTCGAAGCAATACGAGTTTTACGATCGAAAGCAGGTTCGTAAAAACTCCCTCAAGCGACTGGACGTCATCAAAATTAAACATAGACGAGCACTCAAAACACCAGAGGAAGAATTTCCGAGATGTACAGCACAGTCTTAAAGAGTTATGAAACATCATAACACAGATTTTCGCTGTGGACTTGGACTTCGATCGAGGCACGGTGGGCTTGCTTAAACGCAGCAGTTGTGTGGGTTAGCGCATGCGTACGAGTCCCAATCAGCTTTGAAACTAGTTCATTCCCGTCCTCAGAGGCCGCGCTCCTTTTGGTCAGCACCAAGAATCACGACCTCTGGCTTCACAGCGGTCAAAAGACTGGGCATGCGCACGATTTAAGCACTTTAGGCCCTTCAGGTCAGTTTCCCGTTCCATCACAAAATTTTCAAGGTCAACCTCCGCCACTCGAGCCATCTCGGTACTAGCTAAGTCCAATCATTCTGCCATTACAAACGTTCTTATCCCGAGTTTTACTACGTAGGCAACAAGCTTTTTCATCCGGAAGTCTGCCCCCAGAGACGCCGAAGACAACAACTACTGCGATAAAAACACAATTATTCATGTTCCGCTACGAATGCTAACGTTCGACAAGAAAATTCACTATTGTGACAGAGATAGTTGCTTTGTTGAAAAAGATATATGAAAGAGACGCCCCTTTTAGAGCTGTGTTTAAAGTGAAAACCTTAGTTGTTTTGTTTCCGCCTTATCCCCTCGAAATGAACACAAATACCGCGAAAATTAAATCTGCCGCCATTTTGTCGCTTGCTTTTTTCTAGGGAAATGGTGCAACTAATTCCCACGCCCTCTATCGCACGCGCGTGGCTTAAGCATGAGCACTCATTTGACCGCTGTGGAACCTCTGGCCAAGTTAACTGTTAGGTCACGTGATCTGGTTGACGAAGCACATGGTTGTCTCACACTGTAAATGGTGGTTGTTGTTCAGTACTTTGTTGTTGAATCAACAACACAGATAAACAAGTCTAAGATTCCAGTTTATTAACGAGATCATTGTCCTGCTCAATAATCAGGCAAGGTCCATTGCGCGACTGCGCTTTTTGCCTTTGACCAGAAGAACGCAGGCTCAGGAGACAAAGCGTGGACATCGATACTTCTCGCTGATATTTATTATTTGATCCGGCCTTGGTATCGTCGGTATCTGTATTGGCCCATCCTTACTAAATAATTGTGCTATTTTGAATAAGCTCTTCTTTGATGAGAAGAGCTAATGATTTCATTAACTCTGCTAAGAATGAGACCGAAAGGCAATCCACGCAGGAAT
>CBDDTI010000433.1:10000-11995 GCA_965233585.1 bacterium | reverse complement strand
GATGGAATGGTTATGAACACAAATGTGTGTAGCATGTTATCACACTACTTCCAAATCTACGGCTAATCGGAGATCATCAGTGACCAACTTAGACCCAATCCAAACGAAAACTTCAAACTTAACCTTGATCACGACCAGAAGTAAACACGCTTGTCTAGATATTTCTCAATTTTCAAAATTTGACAGAGAGAATATTCTTATATTCAGGTCTTTCACTTGACGAAATTAATACAATTCAGAATTATGTGACGCTGACTTTGTTTAAGACAAAAGAGAGTGATGCGATATCGAACAGATTAGGTATGATATCCGACCATAAATTCGTTTCCAAAATTATTATGAATTCATTTGCAGGTATCTTTAGCCAAACCGAAAAAACTTCAGTTAAGATATTATCTATAAAATAATAAGCAAGTAAAGCGTAAATTTTTTAAACTCACCCTGCGCACGAATTGGACAAGGGATTACCGAAATCCATGACACAAGAATGAAAAGCAGAGAAAAACTCATTGTTCGCCTGCAACGAATGCCGTCACTTAATCAGCCTGGGATGTAAGTACCACTGGTGTCTTATCGATTAAACTCCAGCAATAGCTAACAGCGACTAATGAAGGATGGCGTGGTATGGATCACAGTTAAAACAACGGTTTGATGTGAGACGTAAGCCAATCACATCACTTTTTCGCGTGACAGATGACTCAATACATGTAAATTACTTTCTCTTTTCATTGTGTATATTTAATAAGGAAATAGAATACGTATATTCAATAAATTAATTATCTACCTATGCCGGTTGAAGATATTTGAGGGAAGACTATTTTTGTAAAAATGTTAACTTTATTCGAAATAAAGGACAGCTAAGGTTATTCAATGACTTCAAGCAATGTCAAAAAGGGATTTTTTTAAGTTAAGCCATGGATAAAGGAAGACACCAAACTTCAAAACTTCGCAATAACCACGCCGGTGCGAGACGATTCAGTTTCAGATTCTCGCTATTTAGACTTCTCGCATGGAGCCTCTTGATTGGTGTATCCTTTTTTTTTTTGATTGGTATTTAGTGAACTGGATGACTTATCAAGGCAATGTCGCTAATTATTTCCATTTTTCAACACGGGTATTTTCCCTAAAATTGTTCCATTTTACAATGAGTAATTCTAGGTGTTGAATCCCAACACTTCTTAAAGAATATTTAGAGTTAGCGGTGCTCAAAAGTTTATGAGGCTCGCGACGAAATATCTAGTAGTCAGAGCTTTCTCGTAATTCTATTTGAATTTGCATTTTGCTATTTTTGTACGTTGATATCAAGTTCTCGTTGACAGTTCCAAGACAGCTCTTGTACCCTAAAAGGCGTCGCAGACGGAAATTTACCATAACCGGAATGTAGCGTCTGTGACGTAGACTGTTGTTCCCCTTAAAATTCCGCACAATGATCCCTTGTTCAATGTAAATGAACATCCTAGCCTTTCTTGCTCCCAGAAATTCCCTACATTGTCCAAGAAACGAAGAACGAGAAAGATAAAGATTGTAGCTTAACTTTTTATCTGTATTAATAATTAATGGAAGGTGATATTGATTCGACTAGTGTTTATTTTCACTGTTTGACATTGTCATTCTCAAAGGAGTTTATAATTCTAGTTAAGGAAAAATTCGTCAAGGGGATGCGTAAAAGGACTGACTGAAGTGCAGACTGACTAAAGTGCAGCTCTTTGAAGAGCTACCCTATTGTAAGAAATTAATACTCGTACGTGTAATTAAGGTATTAAAAGTTTATGTGAACTAAATTTAGGCGGATTGTGGTAATTACCTGACAGATGTGTTTTGTCGATGTCTGCCCACCACCACACAATGGAGGTGACTACTCTGTCAAAGAGACGTTATATTTCCGCTTTGTGAACAGTGCCAGTTATCGAACTCACCGCAAGTTTATAGAAAAACTAAATGTTAACTGCATATATACAAGAAAAATAAAGCAGGTCTCCTAGTAGGGAAGGTTTG
>CBDDTI010000433.1:0-5000 GCA_965233585.1 bacterium | reverse complement strand
GCCATATTATGACGCCGTCATGCCACAGCAATGAAAACTCCCTCAAGAGCTACAACGCTTCACTATCGTCGCAGCAGCTCCAGGTGTGCAGTAGCGTTCTCTCATCTGCTCTGAATCCACAAGCCACACAAGCTGATCAGTCTTCTGTGGGAACCAGCAGCATCCTCAACAATCTAGATCCGCCGCTTGTGTGATTCCAAAGCAGCAAAACCTCTCAAGGCACGATGAGCGATTAAACTTCTCAACCATCTTCTCGGGCTGCCAAATCGGCCAAGTTCACGTTACTTTAAAGAGCGATCAAGCACAGTGACATTCATCTTGAATTTCTCTCCTAACGGAAACTTTTGAACATATCATCTGCTTTCACCGAACTTTAGGCATTTCTCCGAAAGATTTAGGAAGATTTAAAGCTGATATTGTTTTCATTTACACGGCGCTCGCTTGCTCGCTTGCAATTTCCACATATTTGACCTTGATTTTGACTTTTGTAATGCGAAATTTTATTGGTTCGTGCGCTATCCGACGCACGGTTTGATTGGTTAGTCAGAAAGATGATTGTCTAGAGCGTGTATTGAGGAAACATTTTTGGATCAAGAAATTAATAAACATAATTTCGCTCCATTTGTCGAATCAATTTTGAGAAATATTTCATAAAAGCAATTAATATATAACTTTTTCTTTTCCATATTTACATAGCCTCATATAAACACACGGGGGTGGGGATCTCGAAAGTTATGTAAACCCTGCGTCTCGAATTCTCGCAGCCCCCCTCGTGTTTGCAACATGTAGATGAGGCCATGTAAACATGAAAAAAGTCCTCTTTTACTTAGTTATGGGAAAGATTAACACGGATCACAAACTGACGAACTTGAAAATATTAGGTTGAACTTTTCAAGAAGCGCAAACTGTGACGAAGCTCCAGTCTAACTTATTATAACTATGAGGGAAGAAAGTTGACTTTAATTAAGCTCTACAAGTGGCAAGAGATACAGAGTTTCGAACATCTACTGAGGTCCAGAGAATTCCAGCCAATGATGACGAATTTAAAGAAAGGCTTTTGAAAGCGGGAAGTTCTACATGAAAATTGTGTAAAATTTTCCTTTGACCTAAGACGATAATGTGTACGCTCAATAAATATTTTGGAAGTCACTAACTTAAATAATAAGGTGCAAGATTCTTTACAGTGTTGTAAAATTGACTTAGAATGTGTCATTTCCTTCTGCCACTGAGAGACCCTTAAGCACGTTCCTCGTATAGCCTTGCAGAACTGGTTCCTTTAATTGTTCTTGCTACCAACCTTGCAGCTTCATATTGAACGCTACCAAGAACAGTCGAGTCGCAAACGCAACAGTTGTTCCAAATAACATCCCCATATTCCATAAGTGGTTTGATTAGACTCTTATACAAGGATGTTAAAATGAAGCGGTCAATTCTAACATGTTTAATCGCTTAGTAGCTTTCTCATACACCTGAACTATATGATTACTCCAAGACATACTACTCTGCAAAGTTAAACCCAAGTGAACTGAGTATGAGACTCAGCATGTTTGACGGCATTGGAGATGAGAAATAGAAGAGGGTGAACTTTTTTATTACGCTTCAGAGAAAATACAACATTACGAGATTTAAAAGGATTCATAGTTACCGATTCAGCAATCGTATTTATTTAATTGAGACGACCAGCTGATACGGCGGGTCGTCAACAATTCCAAGCAGTGTAGTATCATCGACAAAGCCGGTTCAACAGAAGGGATACGAGATCATCAGTAATATCACTGATGTAAGTAAGAAATAAAATCGGACCTAGCACACACCCTTGGAGAACTCCAGAGTTACACGGTGATCGATTGCTAGGGCTTTTCCTCCCTTTCCTTCCAAAGTTAAGAGTTCCAGGCCATAGACATCTTACAATGCATCAAATGTAACGAAACTCGGCAGGCAAGCGGGTTGGTAAACTACCTATAAGTTATTACTTATTTCATTCCATGTGACTGCTATTGTGACGGCATATATGATGTCCAAAATTGGCATCAGAAAGAAAATTTAGGCACGAAATAGTTCAAGTTTCATAACAGTTTTCTGCATAGAATTCTATGATTTCTGGTGAAAACCCGATCTCAATTGGATGAAACAGCGTAAAGATACAGCTAATTGAAGAAATCCAAATTCCCCGCCACATGACCATGTATAATCAAGATTAAGGGGGTTATAACCGCGAAAACAACGAATGCATTCGCAACGGAGAAAAGGGAAAGCTACATAAGATTAAAATTGTAGTGTTTTTGACTTAGCATATGTGGTGCTATGACACATATTTCGTCACAAATTACGTCATCATGGCGTAATAATGACGTAATTCGTGACGAAATACGCACCTTGGCACCACGTATGCTAAGTCACAAAAGCCTTCTCTCCGTTTCGAATGCATTCATTGTTTTCGCGTTTAAAACCCCTTAATTTTGACGATGTATAGTCATATGGCGGGAACTTTGAATTCCTTTAATTACCTTTAACTATACGCAATTTTATCCGAATGAGATGGGGGTGTCACTGTAAATTTTTATGTTTTTTCTGTGAGAAAAATGTCTGTACTGTTTTGAGCACTCCTTTTCAAAAATTTTCTAAAAATAGGTGTCATTTAAGTCATCACACTTTTAGGAAAGAAAGAGTCAAAAAAACCTTTTTAATGTTAAAAATGTGAAGAAACTTTACCCCAATTGCAGTGCTCTAATGTCTTGCTTCATTTAAAATATAAAGTTCTCCTCTGTGAGCCAGAAATTAAATTTTATAAAGAACTTTCGGGGAGGAAAACCCTTAACAACCGACCATCGTGTCAGCTGTTCGCCCGTCGGAGCATTGCTCTTCTATAACCTTCTATTATGCAAGCAACTCTCGCAACATTGACGTACGGGCCTGTCATTGTACACCTGGCTCCTCCAACTTACGCAACAAACCAGCATTCCACATCTTATCAAATGCCTTGCTGATATCTAGGAAGACACCTCGTATCTCTTTGCCGCCCTTTAAGGCTTCCGCCGTAAATCTTGTGAACAAGAAAAATTCAGTTAGTTAATTGTTGAGTCTCCAGGCCTGGAACCCGACTGGAATTCCCTTACAGATCTTGAAAAAAAAACTTGCCCGCAGAGAAACAGGACGGTGATTCACTTTGAGTTGACGGTTGTCATTTTTAAATAGAGGAATAACTTTGGCAAGCTTTCCTTCGCTAGAATAATGGCCAAGTAAATGATACAAATTAATAAAAGGACTAAAATAAACCTGAAAACCCTCACTGTATTATTTCATAATTTTATTACCAACCCCATCATGGCCACATACCTTACAGATATCAACACCCTTCATCGGTTCAAGCACTTGCTCTTCTTAAGCAGATGGGATGAAATTTCTCTGTCTGATGTGGCTGGATAACAGGATGAATGGCATTGGCAACAAGAAGTTCAGTCTGTAACACAACATATTTGTCAAAAATGCGCGTTTTTTTCCTCGGAAGCAAAACTGGACCCTTCTTTTTCAACAATTAGTGGAATAGGTGGGGAATTTTCTCGACCACATACCACTTCTTTCAGTTGATATCTGGGTTACTCAAATCCTTGTTGACTCTTTCATGGAATGATTTTTTAGCAAATCGTATGAGAGAGGTTACAATTTGGCGCTGAACCCGGTAGCTTTCCGACGTAGGTAACTGGAGATGGACGTATATTTATCAACTCGGAGCAGCCCGTCCCCCCTAATTGGAAGGCACACAACCGTTTTGAATGAAATATACTTCTCAATAATTGAACGTACTCTACCAACTTGAATAGATTTCATTGATATAATTACTGTTTTCATTTTAAGTAAATAAATTTTTAAAAAAAACCTGTAAAAATATATATTCACGCCAGATCGAAATTTTAATTCTTTCCAAACGCGAAAGATATCCGTGGTAACGCTTACCCCATAATTTATTTTAACCCGGGCTTTTTGAATTTCTTTGGAATGTCTTGTTTTTATTGTCATAAAATCAACTATAGTGGTAGATATTAAGCTGAAAAGTCACGTAACGGTGTCTTTTATGCTGAAATCTAGAAATCAATAACCGATTTGACTGCTTACGATGCTCTTGTTAAAATTTTTGGCTAACAGAAGCCACAATTAAGATATACTGAGGTCATTTAGGTGATATAGCATCAGCTCAAATTAGTGCCGTGAACCCTATGATCAATCATTAACCTTTATTTTAGCCTTGTCTGGCTCGTTCGACTGAAATGCAGGGACTTTAATGGCTCGAACAGGCACGGAATAGCTTCCTTTAAGGGTAGACGCAGCAGATAGCACTCTCAATACGAAATGTGCAGTGATAATTATTGAACAGTAATGTCACGCAACTTATTACTCTGTAATATCTGACTGTATTCCCAAAAACGTGCCCGCAGATTTATGTAAACTGGTGATATATTACCTCGGGAAAAAGGGGGGGGGGGGGGGGGGGCGATTATTAATAGCAGAACACTCGGGCTTGTAGAGCTTACCTAGCCTGAAATGTTATGTATTTTTTTTTATTTATTTCTCAAGCTCAACCCCCCCCCCCCCCAAACCCTTTTTCCGTTATCCAACTGGCGTTAAGTTTTGCCCAGGCTACGCTCGGCTGAATTTTAGTTCGCGCGGTATCTCGGAGGTGCCGTTGATCAATAAGCTTTCTGTGACTGCTGTCTAAAGGAAGTCTGCCCGAAGACATCATTAAGTCCAATGAAGGTGCAAGTCTAACGATTTGCTAGCAAGCGTCGGCCATTATCGTGCATGAAGCCGTCCTGAGATGTATTTTTGGGTGCGGGACGTGATTTAATCCCGTAATCGTAGTCCGTTAACTTTTGGACCGCTGCATGTGACGATAATGTTGTGCTTGCTTTAGACAGCAACGAGCCTTAGCCGCATCAATTTAGGGCTTAGACGTGCAATGTAGCAGACATTTCTAGCTGCTGTTGGCGTTATTTGGCCTGAAC
>CBDDTI010000432.1:0-6751 GCA_965233585.1 bacterium | reverse complement strand
GGAAAAATACGCAACAGAAACTATCATGAATTTACTGACGTTCTTTTTCAACTCACCCTTCTCCGACTCCAGCACCACCATAAAGGTACTTTACTCTGTGTAGCGGGAGGCGCGGTGGCGCCATGGTTAGTGCGCTAGACTCCGAGTCGAGCGGTCTGGGTTCGAGTCCTGGACAGGGACACTGTGTTGTGTTCTTGGGCAAGACACTTTACTCTCACAGTGCCTCTCTCTACTCAGCTGTGTAAATGAGTACCGGCAAACTTAATACTGGGGGGTAACCCTGCAATCAGTGGACCAGCATCGTATCCAAGAGGGAGTAGAAACACGCCTAGTTGCTTCATGTTACGAAACTTCCGGTGTATTCCAAGAACAACGCTGATATAGCATTCGTTTGCAACAGTCACCTCAAATAGATCTAAAGCTTTGACTAATCTCAACCAAAAGAGAGAATTTCCTTGACTTGATGTGCTTTTATACCGCCTTTTTATGAAGTGAGAGGTTGTAGCAGCAATACGACCGTAATTTTGTTATTAATAACTGTAATGATTGTTCAGTTTCAGTACAATCAACACACTGTTTTTCGTTTCTAGTCACGGCAGCCTGTCTTTGTTCGTCTTCTTCGTGGTGCATTCCGACTTTCCCAGTGTTCGTGGATGACAGGATCACAAAAATACCACGTGGAGACGTGTATCAAGACGTTATCTGATGTTGGTAAGTCGACGATCCTTTCCTTGAAGTTGTCTGAAAGAACTATAACCTTGACAAGAACTGTTATTTTAAAACTAGCTACTCCAACGTCTCCAAACCTACCTTTTCTAACTGTGACGTTCGCTCAAGTGTTTTGTTGGATGAGCTTTGCTGGGAAAGGCTAGAATATGTAAGACTTCAACAGTTGGCTGTGACAATGTATAAAATCCATAATAATCTTTCCCCATCGTATCTGAGGCGGATCTTTACCAACACCTCAAATGTACATTCACACAATCTTAGAAATTTTGAGTTAAATTATTATGTTCCCAGACCCAGAACTGAGTCTGCCAAAGGGACCTTACACTACAGAGGATCTGTTCTGGGGAACAAGATTCCCTCAGAGATTACAAAACTGCTTAGTTTAAATGTTTTTAAAACTTCATTTCATGGGAAAGATTTTTCTAATACACCATGACCCATTGTAACTCTTATTATTCATAATGTAGGTTTTTGTATTTTTAACATTATAGTCAGTAGTTCCTTAGAGTATTTTAGTCCAGTTTTAAACACGATTCCTAGGAAGACCATGTAAAATGATACGATTTCGTGTATAAATAAAGGTTGATGATGATGATTGATGATGAATGTTCATGTCACACTCCAGATCAAAAAACAGGAGTTCTCTGCCACATTTTTCAATATTAAAGACAGATCAAAGTTATAGGGGGCCGAAAATAACGTTTTATGAAATACATCAAACACGAAAGACCGGGTTTGACCACGCTTTTAAGCACGGAGAAGAGACGTTCTCAAGTCGAGATACTCAGAAAAAGAATTTTCTGAGCCCCCAACGGGAGTCGAACCCATGACCTTTCAGATACCGGTTGGATGCTCTAACTACTGAGTCTCCCGTAGCTCAGTGGTTAGAGCGTCCAACCGGTATCTGGAAGGTTATGGGTTCGACTCCCGTTGGGGGCTCAGAAAATTCTTTTTCTGAGTGTTTCGACTTGAGAACGCTTCTTCATTATTTACCGAGAAGAGAGTTAAAAATACGAAGCGTAGCGGATTATTTTTGAAGAACTTCAAGAAAATCTCAATATTGGTATTGAACTGGAACTAGCTTGCAACTGAGGCTAATGTGTTGAGTTTTTTCAAATGCAAATGACATTAATTGTAATCTCTTTTCAATGAAATTACCCCATATGAGCCTCCAGTTTGGTTCCAGTCCAATTCCGAGGGTACGAGTATTGCCTATCAACCGAAGTCTTCAGTTCCACCTCTTCAAAGAGACTTAACGTCTTGTGTCCTAAAGGTCCCCGATCTTAACTATTCTTGTTCGCTTTTGTTTCACTATCAACTCTTTTTGTTTTGTTTTTTTCGCTTTAGTAAACTCTCGGTTTGACTTTTCCTTTGGTTGAAAAAGTTTTGATCTTCAAGTGGAGTTGCCGAGATATGAAGCTCTCCTTCCTTTGATTTGCAGCTAGGAATCGTGGGATTGCGATCCCAGCAGACCTTGAGAGCCAGATCCAAGCGTTGTTTACTCGTTCCCAGTTGGTGATGAAACACACTCGACATTGGCTCAGTCACGGGAAGGTCCGAAGGGACTCCATGATGAACCTCTCCAGGGACTATAGGAGCATCATCGAGGGGCTACAGGTGAATTCCCTCTAGCCAATTCACGCGTCGGTCCCACAAAGTAAGACTTAACTCGTGTTTCGTATTTTGAATCACAGGATATTGTTTCGCTATTGGAGGATCAACTTCGCCCGCTCGTCCAATCAGAGTTCTCGGTGTTGGGTGACGTGCTGTATCGTCCAGAGTTGATGTTTCCACGGCAGTCCGAAGCCTGGCACAAGTCTAAGAGCGGAGGGTTCGTCTCCAGGTACAAATGAATAGAGTTTGAGGTTTTTTTAAATCGCCTTTTAACAACGCTTTGGGTTGTGATGAACTTCAGTGCTGTCTAGTGATCCTTTGAGTTTATTTTGTTCGATACGTTAATGTAGAATTAACAACTTGAAAATATTTTTAGAAATACAGAAAGTCAATTTTGAAAGATAAATAGCATCACGTGAAAGCGAGTCACATTAATTGGCTTTCGTTTGAATGATCACACAACAGAGCTTCATCCACAGAACGCTTAAAAGTTAAAAAATTGAACAAGAAAACAAACAGTACCGCCACAGTACTGAATGGTCACACACTAGGGTTTCATCAACAGACTTAAAAATAAAAACCACCTTGTAGAGAAAAATAAACAGTACCACATGAAAGTACTGCTCAACAGCTTGAATGGTTTCACATTTCGGTTTCATTCACGGACTTAATTAAAAGTTCGAACCAGTGGCACATTGAACAGTAGCTCATGATAAGTACGCTCTGCTCAATAAACACCAGAGTTTCATTAAGGCACCCGGAAGTTAGAGCCAGTTTAATCAATGTTCTATTCAATAGCTCTCATTTCGTCGATCACAAACTAGGGTTTCATCCGCAGACTTTAACGCTAGATCACCTTTAAGTATGGACTCGAGGACTCTCAGGGATAAAAACAAAATTTCCTTAAGTTTCTTCTATCCATTCATCCATCATTTCTGCTTCAAACATGAGTTTATTGTTTCATATGGTCGACAGGAGACATTTCAACAATGTGCTTTGTGTTGTCTCCAACAGGTTGATAACACACGCCAAACAGCTGCTCGAGGACAACGAAGAAGCTCTGTGTGTCCGAGTGCTACAGACGATTAAAGGCATGATGGCGCGTGATATCGACTTCGGAGACAAGGTGAGTAGAAATGTCATTTGCGATAATCAGTATCGACGTAAACTAACATTTTGCCGACACGGAACACAGAACTGGGTTCTACCTTAGTATGCAAAGGCTTGTGAATTGTAACTTTGTAAATATCGGGGGTATACGGCCTCTATTTTTCCTAATTAGAGGTTTTGGGGTTCACGCGTCCGGCTTTGGCGCATGTAGGATGTTAGATATTTGACGTATCTTTCATCAACTTTGTTATAACTTTATTGTGTCAATTACAACACATCTTGGGCCGTGGGCCAACGCGCCCAAACCTCATAACCAATAAGTATTCGGTTGTGCAGTGAAGGCCAAATCAAATATATTACAATTTACAGTCAAATCGGATAGAACTCCATCTCGGAGTCGGTACGGTGCCCGCGGTGTTAGTAACGGGGATATTGTCTTCTTGGCTCAAAGGTGTCTGTCACGTCTTTTGAACAGAGTTTTATTGTTTGTTGCGAGTGAAGCGACTGTTAATTCTTTGCACTTTAGTAGAAAGAGTACTTTGTAATTGTTTTACCTGTGCTCTCTAGAAGTCATTTAACAAATAGATTCCATGTTGTCGTGCGTCTGTTCAGTAAGATAACACAGATGACCTCAAAATGTAGTTAAAACAATAGAGTGGCAAACGAGGCGATAGGCGAGTGTGTCACTGATGTTCTTGCCACATTTTAACGTCTTCTGTGTTCTGTTACTGAACAGACGCACGGCAACAGGAATCTATCTGTTTTATGTAATAATTAAACAAAAACAAATGTTAATGACGTCATATATGCGTCTGTCCTCCAGTTGATCGTAAGTAAGAACCAATCAAAATGCGAGAATGATTTGACTTATTGAATAAAGTCGATAATCTGTTGAAGAATGCCCGCTTTCGATATTCACTCTATCTCGATTATTATTATCCCTTTTTTGCTTCAGGGTGACGCGTTACGATCGTCGCTGTTAAGCCGCTATTTTGGTGCAAATTATTACATCACAATCAGTCAGGCCAATACCAAGACCTCTACCGATAGCATCAGTAAGAAAACCGCCAGTCAGATGGTAAACTCGGGGCCTGGGGCTGAGATGCTGTCGCGCGCGGGCGTCACGCTGTGCGAGATGCAAGGTCGGCTTGACAAGTGTGGCGCGTCGGATCTGATTATTGATCTCATTATGAAGCAGCCAAACCACCGGGTGTTTCTTGAAATACTGGAGCTCGCTATTGCTCTGCTTGAAGGAGGAAACAACTCTATTCAGGTTGGTGTTAAGTTTAAAAGACTTAAAAAACCTGGTTGTTCAAAGCTCGATTGAAGTAACCCAGGATCGGCGAGAATTTTGATCTTAGTTTTGTAACATTTCGCTGAGGTTTTTCTGTTTAAATTGTTTTCCTCTTTGTTCTGAGCTTGAGCGATCTCAAACTACACAAAACATAAGTAGTTAAAAACATTTTAACATCAAAAAAATTAATACTTCAGTTAACTTTTAATCCTGGGTTAGTGTTAACCACCTTTCGAACAACCCGACCCTTGATTTTAATGTGGCTAAATATAATTTAGGCAAAGTTAGACTCGAAGGAATGCAGTCAGCAGTTTCACATTTCACGGTACGTGACCTGCGGGGCGGCCCGTTGGAGATTTGCAGGGCTTTTGGATCTTGTTGCCTTTCTTATGCATTTTTGCTTGTTGATCTTTGCGGATCACTTGCTCTCTTTAGCGAATCTTTGCGGATTCTCGCCCCTTCCCGTCCCTCCCGCTTGGTTGGGGGATCTTTAGGTAAGTACGGGTCAGGTAAGTTGTTTTCCACTGATTATTCAGTGTGACGGTGCCAGTTAGCGGCTGCTTGTGGGGGTGGTTCCCGCTTCCAGGGTTGCCATGGATACCTCCCCTCTGGCTTACGGCTTCTGCTCCCCGCTAACCTTTTAGGCACCAGTTCCCAAGCTCATCTATTTGTGATGAGTTTAAAAAAAGAAAATTCAAGGCTTGGCGAATCCCTACAGTGAATCTGTAGCATACAAAGCCTTAGAATGTTTGTTACTGATAGTGCAGTGAGTAGTTTAATTTGCAGATTTCCAGTTTTCATTTCCAGTGTTCAGATTTGTTTGCTGGGTCTTGGTAAAATTGCATTACAGTGCTAGAAAGCTCTTAAACGTTTTGGTCCGAAGGCTGTTGGAAACGCCAAACTCGATAGGTTTTCCTTTAAGAACGCCTTCTTTATTTGGCGTTGAAAGACGTTTTTAGGACGACTTTTGTCAAAATGCTTTACGTTACCTTTTTGAAAATTCTCATTTCATTTCTTTATTTTTCATAGAAATCGTTTCTCCAGCGATTTATAAACGGTAAATGTGAAGAATTCTTCCGCTACATCTTTGACAAAATGACGGACGCAGAGGCTGAAATCCGAGCAACCATCACAGTTCAAACGACTGAGTCTACTGTAGCAAAGAAAAGTGATAAAGATGTTCCGCATGGTAAGGCCAATGATGGACGGAGAGGGACTGTGTTTGGAGGACGACGCGACACTCTGGTAACAGGTTAGAGATATAAATCTAGTGAACAAACCCCTACCTTACAAGTGAATTTCAATATATGAAAGAACATAAGCTTATATTTGAATTGCGGAGAAAGACAAAGATATCGGCTTTATCATCGCAGTTATACACACAGCTTAAGCAGTTGTGAAATTAAGGCCTGAACGGGAACGTATCTTCGTGTTTTTCTCCGCAGTTCAAATATATGGTCTTTCATACATTCACTTGTATTCTTCACCATCTACGGGTATACTACGAACTCACTAAGTGGCCAGCTCACAGTTGACCTGATAGCTCAGTTGGTGGAACACTGCATCGGTGTCGCAGAGGTCATGGGTTCGAATCCTGTTCAGGCCTGAATTTTTTCAGGCTTTAATTTCACAACTGCTTAAGTTGTTTGTGTAACGGCGATTGGATCAATTATGTCTTCATAAAACCCTACCTTGAAAGCCAAATTTCAGCACTAGTCCTGTACAATCAAACCTTAGATAATGTACTGCAACGGGGTTGTATGTGTTGGACCATGTGACTTTTCAGGGGACGATGTATGTGTCATGTATACTTACACATATGTGTAAGTATACATGATAATTTTTCTCCGTGTGGCATGCCTTTTTTCAGCTAATTGAACTTTCGTTGAATATTTTTTGGTAGTGGTCGTGTGCATGAACTTGTTTTTGGTACAAGTTTTCCTGCAGGATATTTTTCAAAATCACAAACTCTTCTCAAAAGACTAGTGGTCCACCCCTAACTTG
>CBDDTI010000431.1:0-7027 GCA_965233585.1 bacterium | reverse complement strand
AGTCGTTCTGCCTTCAAACAAAGAAGAGTTAGTACGTGGAACAAGTCAAATGCGTCAAATACATGACATGTCATGTAACCACTTGCAAAAGGTCAACCCGGGAATGGAGAGCCTCGGGCCACTAACAGTAACGGGGTATTAATTAGCTATCCGTCAAAGGTACAGTCGATGTATATTTTCATTATGAAAGCCGTTTAACTGGTGTTAAGTTTTTGTGGATAATGTTAAAAACAAACTCGACTGCGCCATACATCATATAAATTGCCGTTTGTCAGAAGGTTACACACGAACCACACGAATCGAATCTGATGAATTGAAAATAAACAAACGCTTAGACTTTGATAACAAAAAAGTTTCGATCTTCTCCATTTAAGCAGAAGTGATAGCAATTAGCAGATACAGAGAGAGTCCGCAGAGTCCACGAGTATCTGTTTGAATCTCTAATTCATTGTTATCCAAGTAACAGGTGTTGAAATAGCATTCGTAATTCGTGCGTGGGTAAACATTACGTTGCGACCTACATGTACGTCGTTCGTATGTTAATGTAAACGAAAGCTCAGCGATCGTTAAGAATTAAGTTGATGTTAAGCAGAAGTGCGGGCTGTTACAGATTAAAAAGATTTGCTTGTTAGGTGCTCGAGCTTGTCCACTAATACGGCTTTAATAAATTTACTTTTTGTTGCGAACATCGAGAGTCGTGTGCTTCCAATACGTAGTAGTGGCTTTTTCGTTTTCCAAAATACACGTAAATGCGCGTATGAATAACAAAGTTTCTTCCTTCAATTTAAATACACGCACACGGGTGAAATTACACGCAAATGCGTGTAACTACAAGATCAGTAAATTTTACACGCAGTTAATTACACGCACTGTCCACGCAGTGCCCACGCACTGTCCACGAATACTACACACAGACTACACGCATTTTACGAGCGTGTAGGTGCTGCAATCCCTTTGACCGGTACTGTAATACAAAGTTACAGTAGTTTAGTTTTTAAAGTTAAATAAAATCGGGACCTGAATGTGATACCCACTGACTTGAAAATTTGCTTACATATAAAGCTGTTGTGATGCTTCCAGGTTATATGTTCGTGAACATAGACACCTAAGAATATGGTCAAATTAGCTTGGTCCAGGGACTGGTTTCCAAAGAAAAGGTAAAATTGTAGTTAAGTTTCTTCTGCCTACAATCTTGGACAAATTAAATGGAACATCTGGACCACCCCTCCCCGCATTGTTTCTTTCGTTTTTTTTTTTTTTTTCCAATGGTAGTTTGTACTGAGCTTTTCGAGCACTAATATGGATCCTTATTAATCCCAGTATATGCTTTGGAAAGTTGGGGTTAGAATAATGCTCTTATTTATTCATTGTTACCAAAATACACTTAACCTGTAGTGCCTAAACTTAGATTATCAGCGTTACCCTTGACCTCTGACGCGCGTGACTGCGACAGACACCACCTCCTTGTATTGCCGATGAATGTGTTAACAGATTAGTTCCTAATTACTGGCTCCCTTTGTCTTGTCACGTTGAAACCCTACAGACAATCTTGGACAAAATAAATGGAACATCTGGACCACCCCTCCCCCCATTTCAATGATGCCAAAATGGCGCGTTTTTTGCTCCTTCGCACCTTCATCATTGCTTTGGGAGGGATGGGGGATAATTGTTCCATTTTATACTGTCCAAGATTGTAGGTTTAAAGATAATGTAATTAGTTTTTGTAGATTGACCGAGAGCTTATTACATTTCAACCAAACATCAAAATTGCATAGTTCGTCATTTAGTATGGAAGGTAACTTGTTTGGGTCTGAATGAGAGCAGAAGATACTGGTGTCATCAGCAAAAAGGAAAGGCTGTGTTTACTTAGAGGTATTTGGAAGATCATTGATCTATAGAATGAAGAATAAAGGGCCTAAAACAGAACTTTGAGGGACTCCGCACTTGATAGTTTGCTATTTCAAACAGACTTCATTCAGCGTCTTTGCGTTTATTCACCACTCTTTCTTTGATGATCCTTCTCATAAATTTACATATTACCGGTCTTGGGCCAGAAGTTGCAGTTCTGGTGGAAATTCGACAGCAAAATCAATATTGTGATTAGAGATATTGACTCCCGCTGCTATGAAGAGGTTTAGGCACATCGCAGAGGTTTTGGAGGCTGATTCTTGCATTTTAGTTTCTGGAGGACCATTAATCTTGATGTTGTACTGGTAACTTTAGGGCTGGAACTGTTTGAGTTTATTTGACATCTCCTCTACCCGAGTGGCCGGAGCATTGAGTCGGTACCAGAGGTCATTTAATCTCTTGTTTGCCACCACTTGAGATTCTTTAAGATCATCATAAGATTTGCCATAGAATTCTAAACTGGTCAAAGTCTCAGCATTCAGGAAGCAAGTATGGCCGCCATTACCGAGATTCGAATCTCTTTACGGTGGCCAATTTACATTATCCACTTAGTTGATAAAACCAAATTATCTTGTAATACTCCCAACGCAGCACCACAGTTTCTTTAGAAACTTGCCTCCTTTATTCGTTTATGGCCGCCATTACAGGCTGACAATTCATCAGGTTGGTCCAAAAGCTGTTGTAGAACTCCAAAATTATTTTTCAAGGCTGCAATTTCATCTTTAAGCTTGTCATTTTCCTTTTTCAAATGATTGAGAGAAGTATTTGACATAGCGGTGTAGAGTTCGGGCTCAGACTTTTTAACTAAAGCAGAGCTAACAAAGACACATCTGCCCGGGCACACAGTATGCTTATTTCTCAATGTAAATGGCATGGCACAAAAACTTGAATAAATGCTCCATTCTTCAAAGAAAGAGTGAGTAACTGCTAGAGTAAGCGATACAACATAGAAACATAGATATCATTTCAGTTTGAGGAGAGATATAGTCGGAAGTAATAAAATTAATTGCAATGAAGTCATTGAATACTGAACAAATGACTTGCCCACCTGTGCTGATACACAACTTTTCCTTAACGAAAAATGAACTGTGAGGAGCATGCCATAGAAACTTCAAGCAATTCTTTCATCAAGGAAATAGTTATTTTACCATTTGAGTGAACAATTTGTGGCAAACAGCTGATGATATGTTTTTGACCAGAGATCTTTTTGGAGTGCTTCAGACAATAAACTTTTAGCAAGTGACTTGCTGTCACGTGCCAATACGCAGAACTTTTCCTTGGAAAGAAGTTAACTTAACATGAGCAACACTGTATAAACTTGCATAAACAATTTGTTTGTCCAGGAAAGAGTTTCTACCGATTAAATGAATGATTTGAGTCAAAGAGAACCGGAGATCCTATCTTTTTACTGCACCATGGAATGCTTCAGACAATAAACAAGCAATTTGCCTACGTGCGGGAAACACAAAACTCTTCCTTGTAGTGTCATTCCTATTCTCAAGTTAGCTTTAGCTTGGAGTTAATTAATATGAAGCCAAAGGAGATTGTTTTGTTTAAAAACTGTGAGGACTGGAGGAAAATAATTCCTTGCCCCCCATGAGTTGTTCACAGCTGTGAACTGCAAAGTAAACATCAGCTAACATTACATATAAATGTAATATTTAGTAAATGAAATGTTTTTGGTAGCTAAAGATCAAGTAAGTGTTAATTAATGGCAGTTTGTTGATGAATTTGTAAAGTGACTGAAAACTTGCAATATTGCATTCATTGATGTTTTTCACATTGTGCAAAATCTGTGTCGAAGTCTAACATTTCTTCATTCCAGAAATGTAATTTGTCTAACAAAGAAACTTATGGGAATGCATAACAGAGACATACACAATATATACACATACGTATTGACATACTCATAATGCGCAAAATACTGGCATGTAATCTGCATATGTCTAGTTCACTTATATCTGAGCTGCACTGTATATGTATAAACTGTGTTTATTCAAGGCGGTTGGTGCATGTGGTGGTAGTGATTTCAGTAGTCCAATTTGTTTAGGGTAAGACTGGTTTCCCATGGATAGATGCCATTATGCGTCAACTGGTTTCAGAAGGATGGATTCACCATCTCGCTCGACAAGCTGTTGGTTGTTTCCTGACCAGAGGAGCTCTCTGGATATGCTGGGAAGAAGGATTCAAAGTATGTTTGAAGTCATTCTGTTTTGTCCCTTTATAACTTCCAGGGGGCTCATTAAGAGCCGGGCACCGGGCAAATTGACCGGCTGTGAACAGGGCTCGGCCATCAATTTGCCCGGCTGTTTTTGTGTTGTCTTCTTACTTTCTGTTATAAAAGCGAAAAATGCCTGGCTGAAAAACCCCACTGACCTCCTGCACAAAAACTTAATGAAACCCCTGAACTTCAGAGAGTCTTTAACTGGCTTACAGGGGTGAATGTCAGTGAACACTTCTAGCTTTGTCAGAATGGTAAAAACGTACCAATTTGCCAGTGGTGTGGTGGTTGGGATGATTTATAACACGTATTGATACCCTACTCTCAACCCAGCAACAAGGCTGTGTGCCAGGTTTTACCCAGGTTTCTTATGGCAAGGGATGCTGTGGTAAAGTAAGCCTGATATTCTGTCTCCCATACAGTACTTTGTAATTTGTAAACATGCATTTTAGTAGCCAAGAAGCAGCCTTGCCCCATGACAAGCAGAAAAGATTAAGAATTAAACCGGTTTGGAGGGTAATGTAACATTTGCAATAGGGGTTGCTGGTTGTTCTGAATTGTGGATTTGTGATACAGTACCGCTCAGAACTAAGCGAACCTAAAACGCGTTTACTCAACGAACCCCTAACGCGTTAAAATGGCCAACGCAAAAGGGCCACGCGTTTTTTCCAACGCGTTAGCCTTTGTTATTCATAACCAAGATTCCTTTTGTGATGCTTTGTTATGGGGAACACAGCACGACTTCAGTTCTAAACAAATGCGTGATTTGTAAATCCGCGCAAAGTGAAATTCAAATCAAAACACAACGAATTAACAAGCGCAGTGGAAAATTTGACCGTTCGCAGAACCGCTTTGTAACGCTACCACTGAAATAAGGCGCCTAATAATGTTCCTGCATTACGCGACACAAGCTTTAAAATCGTCGATTGTTGGTTACTTGTTGATTATTCCGCTTCGCAGAAAGACAAAACCGCCCTCTAGCTGCCTGGAACTAGAAGACATCTGTCTCCGCCATTAAAAATTCGGTTGCCTACTGAAAACGTATAACTCTGTTCTCAAAACCCATTGTGGCATTCATACTCAGCGAAAATTTCGCTACATCGGATGGAAATAATGGCATACACGTATTGATACGAGTTATGCAAATCGCCACAAAATAAACAACTGATTGAAAGCTAGACGATTTCAATTAACCCGGCGCCTGATAAGCGACCAAACTGGAGAAATTTTGCCTCCTAAGAATCAAAGTTAAAGCTTATTAAATGGTGATCGGTACCATTCAGTTCAAGCAATTAAAGCAGTTTCAGTTTGACGAAAGTTACAATTTGTAAAGCGTTGTTTTGTTGATTGTGTGACGCGCGACTCACAGTTCAGAAATGGTTACCTAGCACGTGATCAAAATCTTCCCCGATCAAATTTCTTTGCGGGATTAAACATAGCCATGGAAGAAAAATATGACATTCATTGTATGCGTCTCTCAAAGATGGGAAGGCCGATAATTTAAAGGAGATGTTTGATGCCTTGATATTTCCTTTTTTTTCGCCGTAAAGCACAAGGAGTCAAACAAAATAATTTTGTTCCATTTATAGTTCTTCTCATGGGACTTTGGGACACGCACAATTTGAGAAGAGATCTCGCAAACCAAGCGTGAAGTGTTGAAATTTTACTCATGACGAGCGACGAAAGCGACAAAATAAATACACAAGATTAGGGTTAAAATATTACTTTTGATACTGTTGGGTTGCTTTCAATTATGCGCCAAGTTTTTATTTTCATCTTTAAATGTATTGTTTACGCAACATTTGGTGGCCTAATTTGGCTTCTTCAAGGGTCGCGATCGCGAAAACTTGTTGATGACACCGCTTGGACAACTCAAATTTGAAGGGTCTGTTTTGTTCGAAAGGATGAAATGTCTTATTATTGATGGAATGAATGAAAACAAAGCGTTTATGTCGCGGTTCTAGCTTTTGCGACTATCGAGGACGTAAACATTTGGCGGTCTTCTAGCGGTGGCAAAAAAAGTTTCATCCAACGAACACCCATCCAACTGCATCGTTTGAAAGCGCTATTCAAGCTACTTCTTATACTATTGTTTTATTCGAAACCGTAGAACATATTTTCGAATGAATGACTTACATGTAAAGCGACATTGTGTGAATACATGTAACTTTCGACTGCTGGGTATTTCAGTTTTTGAAAACACTTCCCGTCTGCTTGTCTAGACACAAAAAGAAATAAAATTCCCGGAGCTGGCTTTTTAACAGCGCCGTTTCTTATATTTGCCGCTTTTTCGAAAAATAAATCATTTTATTCGCAAGTTAATTGAATTCAAACAGTCAAAACAAAAGGTCTGCATGCCCGGGTCTGCATGTAATCGCCAAAATATTCAGCCGGTACGAAAGAATTAGAACGTGTCTGCTCCTTGAAAACACATCGTATTCATACCGCATGTTATGTTTGGAAAAGGTAGTTAACTTCTTTTCACACAGCAACAAAAGAAGCGAACAATAATCAAGCTCATACATACTAATGCGTTCAGTTCAACGCGTTATAACGCGAAGTTCAAACGCAGTCTAACGCAGCAAAACGCGTGCGCGCGTTTAACCCTTCGCGTTACGAACGCGCGTTCGATGTTCGCTTGGTTCTGAGCGGTACTGTACTTGCGTGAGTAAGAAATTTGCAGTGAGGTAAACTCCGGTGTTTAAGCCATACTTGCAGATAAGCCGCACCCCTAGTTTGGCAACTTCAATTTTGGAAAGAAATAAAATTAAAATTGAGATTATCAATAGGTATACTTATTCTCCACTGAGAATCTCAATGTGACTGGTGCCAGGGGAGGTGACCCGTGGGCGGTTGCCATGGTTACCCCCTTCGTTTGCATTTTGCCCACACTTGCTC
>CBDDTI010000430.1:0-4497 GCA_965233585.1 bacterium | reverse complement strand
TAAGTTATCAACCAAGACTTACCTTGATTACATAACTGCACGAGAGAACCAACAAACTCCAAAGTTGAATCTCTCACTTCCCATCTGGAGTCTCGCAATCTCCGGTAAAGCATAAAGGCTAATTTCTCGCGGTTTGCACGCTTCATATCAGGGCTCTGTTCGCCATCTCCACATACTGGACTGCTCTCACGTCTCGCTCGTTTATTAGCGGTCTCCCCTGTTGCTCCGTTCCCGCTGCTAAACAGTTCGGTCAAAAATCCTGGCCTGGCGGCGTTAAGTACTTTTCCTAACGTCTTCAGAGCAGTAGATATCACCTGACAAAAAATATACACGACAAAGACTGTGAACTTACAATCTGCGAGAGGTCGGAAAATACCTGAAGCCAGGATTTTCGAAAAGACCAAAGTTGTTATTTGCTAGAGTAACTGTTGTGCCTCCGGAGTCGACGGACAAGTCAACACTTCATAGAGATGCCAACTGAACCTAAACGAATCAAAATTAATTCGGGAGATCACCACTTTTACTTTTTGACCCTAAAAAGCGTTGTTCAAAGTAGAAATCTGCCTGCTAAATCTTAAAAAGTCATCGAATATGAAAATTTTTTTCCCAAATTCCTAATATATATTTGGAAAAATATGTCAGATGTATTTTATGCGCTTTCATTTGTTCTATCCGGGAGATTTGGTAACTCGTACGGGAGAACGGGAGATTCGGTCCATCTGTATACGGGAGACTCCCGCATAATCCCGGAGAGTTGGCATAGATGACTTAACCAATTCAACTTGGTAAAGGTCTAACAAAGCGCTGTAGTAAGTTTGTAAAACTGACGTTTTAAGAATTAACCCTTGGATGCGTGACAGAGAGGGTTCCAAAACTGGACTAACTTTAGTTTTATCGACTTCGGAAAGACTAACGTAACCACTTTTGATGCTTCCGGGCGACTACTGATAACCATCGTAAAGGAATGACACAGAATGACATTTGTTCTCCTAAAACGCAATAAAGTTTTCCGAAAGAATACTTACAGTTGAAGCAGTTTCGGAACTCTCGATAAGTTGAAGTAATCCCCTGACTATCTCATCAAACAGCTGGTCCACGGAACAGAATTCTTTGTCTTGAAAAATATCTAAAACACAAACACGGTGAAGATTTTAATAGGAAATTAGTCTGTTTTTGGTCCATCTTCTGCAGTTCTTAAATATGCTCTACAGCTTGCAACTATGGCATCTCCCCTAACAATTCCACTTGATTCTCCGTTCAATGCAAACAACACTTAATTTCCTTTGGAGACAGACCCTATGCAAAAATGGCTGCCTTTATAAGCTTAAGCTTACTATTCTTTTGTTATAACCAGTCTAAAGCAAAATTTGCCAGTTCGATGTATCAACTGTCTGCAACTCGCTCCAGGCTTTTGTTACCACAGAGTTCCTTTTAAACCTCTTCTCACATGATAACTTCTTTACCTTTTGACCTTTGCATTTCAGCAAAGCTTGCAATGAATTCTAAAGAGGCTTTGAGTACTTTCTGGTTGCCATGGAGTTTCCTGGCGGATAGTTCAGTTGGATTGGCGCAGTGCTGGATGAGGTCTAAACTCAGCTTTAGCCAATGAAACACATGAGAATGATGCTGGGAAGAAGCCTTAAACATCAATGAAAAATTAATGATCTATTAATGGAAAGTACAAAATGCTTATCCTTCAATATATTTCCTCGCTCCTTCTAATTGCAGATTGCTTGCTGCTCAAAAGCTTATTTAGTCATCAGGACTTACATTTACATCATTTTAGACTGCGGCCCCTGTATCAATGATTTACAATTTAACAGGGTCGGGTTGAGCATTTTATGGCCTTGGCAGTTCATTGCCTCACTGCAATGGTTGATTGTCAACTGGACTGAATGCACTGTGATTATGCTGTGAAGCAAAATGTTTGACATTGTCTAGTTCCAGAAACTAACAATACCTCCCCCATGGAAGAAATTTTTTTTCTAAGACCCCCCACTCCTCTGGAAATTCTTAAAGTGCACCAAGCCCCAAAATATTTTTTTCGCTTAAATAAATCTTTGCACCTGTTCGAAACGCACTGTGCCTTTTTAAACTAGGTCTTGACTTTGTTTAAGTTGTAAGAGTTACCAAATCTAGCCATCATCTATCGCACGACCGAGCTAGTAAAGGGCATGGGTCTATTCCTGGTTTGATGTCGCAGACTGATTTGCATCGAATTAACTCTTTGTAAACATGCATTCAAAGAAGTCTATGACATCAACCCAGGAATAGACCCATACCCCTTACTTGCTCGGTCGTGTGACAGATGATGGCCAGATTTCGTAACTTTTACAGCCTGTAAAAAGTCAACATTTGAGTTAAAAGGGGGCAAAAAAGCGCAATGCGTTTCAAACTGGGGCAAAGACTTATTTGAGTGGAAAAAATATTTTGGGGCTAGGTGCACTTTACGCTTCAAGCACTTCTTTAAATTTTTTGGTCTAAGATAACCCCCACCCCCACCCCCAGGTAATTTCAATCCCTTCAGTGGAGGGAGTACAATCTCGTTCCTAGAGGCCGCGATCCTTTTGGTCAGCGACGGGGAGCCTGACCTCTGGCCAGGTCCAACACCAGAAGTCTGTGGTTCACGGACTTCCTGTCACTCTGTGCATGACCAGAGTCAAGTCTGACAAATCTGATTGGTTCTGGTCCCAATCTGTTGTGTTTACAAAGCCATTCAAAACCAGAATGTCGTTGGACCTGGCCAGGGGTCCCAATTTCCAGCGCATGACAAACGGGACCTCTGGGGATGAAGTTGGAGGGAGTACAGATATTTTCTGGAACTGCACATTGCTAGAAAGATATGAAAACGTTCTACTCTGTCTGTAAGCAGGAAAGATACCAGAAGTGAGATTACCATATGTAATGTACAGTTCTTACAAGGCAAACATTTTTTTTTAATCTTCAGCACACAGATGCAGTCCTAAAAGCTTAAATGAGTCCCAATCAGGGCAATTTGAATAGGAAGTTAGACTATGATCTCATTGATTGATGATAATTTGTTTGACAGTTACCTGTTCTGTCAGTTGCTGTGCTGTGAGAAGTGCTTGACAGATAGCTTGAGTGAGGGAATGACCTTCTTTAATCCAATCAGACAAGATGTGCTGAAGTTGTTGCTGTTTACATGTATGAGAAAAGAACATATCAGTAAAAAGTTCAATATCTAGAGACCATTAATACTCGATCAAAAAATGTCTCACAGAATTTTAGTCAAATTTCCAAGTTTCACAGTCTAACATTTTTTGTGACCCTATCTCAGAGTCCTCATTTTTTGGCAACATTGAAAAAATCTTGGACTCAGAGACAAATAGATTGGTCTCATAAGATAGGCTAGGATGCTTTATTTAAAGTTGCAATATGTCATAGTCTCACAAAGTCTTGAATTTACCAATAATATTGATGCCCCTAATTTCTTCTGTACTTTGGTCTTACATTGCTGCTTTGGTTCAAGTTCTCCTTAAAATATCTTTCTGTACCTTTGAGAAGCATTT
Source organism: bacterium (assembly GCA_965233585.1). GTDB lineage: Bacteria > SAR324 > SAR324 > SAR324 > NAC60-12 > CBDDTI01. The sequence goes on along the minus strand of CBDDTI010000430.1, from coordinate 967 downwards.
CCTTTGTTCCTCGCATGACAGCAACCCTTCCACTATTCCAGTATCCAACTCTCCATCTCCATTGACATGATAACCATTCTGTGATTCTTCATTTTTCTTGCGTTTCTGGTTTAGGATTACGTCAAGTGAGAACTCTACAATGTTGAACAGTACTTCCAACCAGTCAGGTGGGAAATCTCTAAAACAATAGACAAGCTGTCTTAAGAATATGTTTAAAAATGGAGTAATTGTAGTCAGGAGAAGACATAGTTGATAAAGTGTTGTTTTTTTGTCACTGACTTGTATATTTTGGCAAGACGTTTCGGCTAACTCTTAAGCCTTCATCAGTTGAAAAAAAAAAAACCGCTTGATGTTACGCGCGATTTAAAAACTTTTAAATTGAAACGTTGCGCGTGCTGTATGCGCGTGACTCGAGAGAATTTAAATGCGTGCAAGGCATTTGTAGACTTCTGGGAAGACCATGTGATCATTCCCAGCGTTCGGGTCTTTTACAGACATCCAAGCCTCCAGAAAAAGCCGCTGATGGTAATGTGCCTCATGTCCGACGACTTCAACGTTTTCAAAATCCATATGATGATGATGCTCGTGCACATGGCACGCAAGTTTGGAGTTATGGTCGAACATCAGAACAGCCTTTTTGTGCTCAGAAATCCGCGTCTTCAGTGCTCTTTCGGTCTGGCCATAGTATACAAAATCGCATTGACTGCAATTGATTCTGTACACTATTCCAGATAAAGGACAGTCGGTTTCATCCTGCTGCTTGGGTCGAGGAATCAATGCTAACATTCAGTTCACTTTGGAACTTGAAGACGCCAATGGGTATGGCTTACCTTTCCTTGACACTGTCACGTCCAGACGCGGTACGGCAATTCAAGTGGAGGTTTACAGGAAACCAACCCATACAGATCGTTACCTTGATTTTCTCTCTCACCACCCCTCGTGCCACAAAAGATCAGTGGTTAAGACG
>CBDDTI010000428.1:5000-6200 GCA_965233585.1 bacterium | reverse complement strand
TGCGGCTCGTGTTTTCTACATTTCCCTCGTGTTCTCAAACGGCCATCGTGTTTAATCACAGTGTAATATACAGCTTAGGCTTCTTTATTTGTTAATTATAGTATAGTCAGAAGTCATTATAACCTGCTGTTTTTATCATTTAAAGGAGCTAGGTAACGGTTAAACGGTTTAAAAAGTTTAGCCTAAATTTTTCAAGTTCATTGTTTGTAATCCGTGTCAATCTTCTCCATCCTTAGCCATCCTTGTTCCTTTATGGTTTATTATCATCTCTTTCATGTTTTTCTATCTTTGTAAAGTGTTATTTTCAGGTTTCCTTGAATTTAACTGAAATTCTGTTGATGGTCAAAATAACTCAACATACCGTGACTGAGACCCTCTAAAAGTGTTAAATGTGGTATACTTTTAGAATACTTAACAAACATAACCGAGATTGAGACCGAAGGCGTTCAAGACGGAACAACCAACTTATGGGTTGAACGATATTATGTATCAACAAGTAACAGCACTGATGGGGCGTCTTTTGTCGAATACACTGAAGAAGGCAAGACAAAAATAGTAAGTAGAGGTCTTATCCGTTTGACAAAACGACTAAATTTTGCTATTAGCTGTGCATCGTTTAAGAAGATAGGATGACGTAAATCATTGACTTCGTCTGAGACGGCTTGGCCATAAGCGAATCTTTGCAGTGGCAGATTTAGGGGAGGGCCCTCCCAACCCACCCACCCACCCCCCCCCCCTCCTCCCCTTCTTTTGGGAGAAAAAGAAGAAGGAAGAAAACCAGGTGGGGCAAGCCAAGCAAAACCGACCACCAATTCCCCCCCGCCCCCCCTCCTCCCACTGAGCTCAAGGTTTGGATTGGATCCTTCACTGCTTTGTTTACAATATTTTGGTCATTAGTATAGGCAACAGTTTCTGATCGAGCTGCCAAAAAAATAGTTCTGGCCCCGGTTGTTCAAAGGCTGGATAACACTATCCACCGGATAAATCACTATCCAGCAGATAACGTGGTTTGTTTTGTTAGCACTTATCCGCTGGATAGCGATTTATCCAGTGGATAACGTTATCCAAGGGGCCTGAATATTGACAGGCACAGCGTGATTGACTGTCGCATAAGATTCCTGCCAAGGACAATAGTTTTGCTAAACGTAACTGTAGCAACTTGAGTATGAAGTCCTTCACATAACATATATAGGTAGTGAG
>CBDDTI010000427.1:0-2500 GCA_965233585.1 bacterium | reverse complement strand
CAATCTCCAACAGGTGGCAAAAACAGTGTGAATTAAGCCATACTTATTTTAAGCTGTTTTATCTTTTGGGGTAAAAAATCTATAAGAGAACTCAGAGAAAAGTAATATTAGCCTGCGTAGCAGCCGATTCCTTTCCTTTTTCAGGCGGCGCGGAGACCGAATAAGCGGAGGAAAAGCGGGTGAGCGAAGGAGCACGCCTGGGGTGAGCCAAAAAATTGAGGAGAAGTAGGGAGGGGGTCAGTAAGAAGGGAGAGGGGGTGGGGAGGAAAGGTTTCCGTCTGTCGCCTCACCCCCTCCCCCTACTGCTTATTTTGCCTCTCTTTCGCAGTTTTCCTCCCGTTCGCGAGCGTTTGAAAAAGGAAAGGAAACGGCTGCTACGCAGGCTAAGTAATATTACCAAAATTGACAGAAAACTTCAATGTTCAGGTATGGTACATAAAAATATCCTAGTGAACATCTTTCACAACCATCGCAGTCATAACAAGTTAGTTGTTTTCTGTTTCATTTCCTTGTAATTTGCTCTCCATTATCTTATAGGTTAAAAGTAAAGTCTGCACAGGGGTATAGCTAGGGGGGGCCTGCCGTGCCCATAACCCCCCTTTTGTAAGCCCTTTTTAAGCCAACAATCTACCGCAGGTGGTGAAAACGGCATGACAATCTCGTGAGATACCTCACTTTGACAAAGTGTGACACCCCCCCCCCCCCCTTTGAAAAATCCTGACTACACCCCTGCTGCATCAGGTCAAGTGTTGCATACTGCCAGAGCTTATTCCTGTGTCTTCTGCCCGCTGGATGGGATACTAGTTCATTGTAGAGTTACCCTTCAATATCAAATTTGCTGTCACTCAGTTATCGCAAAATGTAGTTATTTTTCAGTGTCTCGCAGATCAATAATAAATTATTTACCTCAGCCTTCAGCTTTGGAAAATAATTGATCTACTGTCCACTGGCAAATCACAATATTTTGCTCAGCCCTTGCCCAATAATTATTGCTAATTATTTTTAGAGTTCATGTTGTAGCAGGAGCCAAGATACTTTGATTTCCCTACCCTTTATACACCTGACAGTCATATACCTCAAGCCTGGGAAAGGTACCCCTTTCAGACAGAACCTCCCTGTACAGGCATTTCCCCCCCCTGGAGAGGGGGTTGGCTATTTTTCAAAGGTGAAGTTGATGCCTACAAATAATCCTAATATATCCGTTAAAGGAAGCCTTGCAATTTCTAATAAAAATAGTATTTTCTAGAGCCTTGATGTCAAACTTGAGCTATTGACTTAGTAATTGATGAATCATGTTCCTTGACTCACTACATGTACATATGGTTCTCTACTATGGAAAATAAAACGTCATTCAATTCCATGTGCAAAAATCATTACCAAACCAGGTTCTAAAGTCATAGATTCACCCATATGTTCATTTTCACATGCCATAATCACCACTGCCTGTTTTCCAGGAATTCTTTTGCATACATACTGTTCATAACGCCGGCGATTTAACTGTCGTGTTTCAAGAGTACTTAGCCCTGGAGGCCATTTTCTCTCATGAGCATTCTCCATAAGTTCATTTAAAATTGCTGGTGGGCATCCACTGTCTGCCAGTGCTCTGCGAATCACTGCTTGAAGAACAGCATCAGGAGTTGATATCATTCCACCCCATCGTGTCACTCTGGCCGATTGTAATCCCGCTAACCATTGATGAACTTCGTTGTCATAGTGATCTGTTTGTGGCAGGTTGTTTGGCAAAAGAGGCAATGCCTGTGGCAAGTTGATCACTCTCATTGCTCGGATCATATCCTTAAGAGCTTGGATCTCACGTTTCTGTTCATTAAGCTGCTGACGCTGGTCATCAATCTGAGCTTGTAGCTGTGCTTGTTTGAAGTTCTGGTTTTGGATTAGATTATTTAACTCACGGACACAGTTATGTTGAGGCAGCTCATCAAATGGAACAAATAGCCCACAGCCTCTCTCACAGTTCACTGGCCTTCTGGGGTTGTGTTCACACTGGGACAGATGAGACTGTAACTGATCTAGTCTAACTACACCTTCACAACCAAATGCATCATTTTCACATTTGATTGTCAACTTTGATAAAAGATTCTTCAGAATTCTTGGTACTTGTTTAAGCTGATGTGGAGTTAGACTGCGTCGATCTACTGGACATGTCTGCTGGTGATTCAACCACTCATGAATGCAAGCTGCACAAAATGCATGTTCACAAGCTGGGGCCTGGAGAGGGTCTTCTAGCACCCCACCACAAATTGTACAGATCAGTTCTTCATCGACTGTACATGTAAACCTTCCTGTTTCATATCCCATTCTGATAAGATAATCGAACTATAAAATAAATGAACAAAAAAAAAAATCATTATCAGTATCATTACTAGTAGGAATATTCCGGGCCAGTAACTTAAGTCTGGTCTGCATGTGAATTTTTATTTGTCTCCTCTATTTTCATATCTGTAGAAAGTTGACTTACAGATTTTTAAAATGCAAATTGATT
>CBDDTI010000426.1:0-33793 GCA_965233585.1 bacterium | reverse complement strand
CTAATATTTATTATGAGAAATGTTTTTTTATAAAATTAAGTAAATATTATAATAATAAAATACCAAATAATTCAATACTCTAGTAAAATGGTTAATCACAGAATAGACTGTGTGTCAGACTGTCTATGAGATTAAACAGTGGTAGTGTGGGGGTGGGGTGTACTTTACCTGCCACTCTCTTGCCTTCCACATTTCTCTGTGGAGGACTATACATAAAAAGGAACTGAACGTGAAGGCCTAAATTTCGCCTCGTTCCCCGTTCAGTTCAGTTCCTTTTAAAAAAAAGTAACGGCTCCAAAAAAAAAGGAATCGTTACTTTTTCGTTCAGTTCCTTCGTTCAGTTCCAAATGCCTGGTAGATATGCTTGATAAAAAGAGGGATAGATATTTACTTTATCCAAGAATTTGTAATATTCATGCACCAGGCTAGCTCATATCTCTCTCTAGCAGCTGTTGGCTGCCCCAACATGCACGAGGCTCTCCTGTTCCTCTATGTTTATAATAGTATTTAGTGGCCTGGTGCATGGATATCACAAATTCTTGAATAAAGTAAATAAATATCCTTCTTTTATCAAGCATATCTATGCTGAATAGGTTTGATATGTTTAATGCAAGAAAGATCCAAGAATTTGTGATATCCATCTCTCGACCATTTTTAAGATACCCCAGAGCATAGAAATATCGGAGCATTTTTTCTGAGTGAGGGATTACTAAATTGGTATCTTGAGACAAAAAGGTGGCCAAGGAGTTGTTGCCCTTGCCTTAAAGAAGGATAAAAAAATTTGGGGGGGGGGGGGCAGTTGTTCCACGGTCACTTTTTGCTGTTTAGTTAGCTGAATCTTCTGTGCATGCTTCTGCGAATATTCTGTAACGTATAAAAAGCTCAATTGAAACTTCTGCATGAACATGTCTATGAATATGACCATCACAGAGTAATATTATATACATAGAGGAACAGGAGAGCCTTGTGTGTTGTGAGAGAAAAATTAGATGTTTTCGGCCCGAATTCATCTAAAAAAATCTAAATGCGTTCTAAATTCATCTAAATTCATCTAAATGCGTTCTCGTTGCAAGCAAAACGTCAACTGATTCAATCTAAAAGCATCTGAATGCACACTGATTTCTGGTGCGTGCACCAAAAGTTTGGTGCCTGCATTGCTGTGTCTAATGCTGGCATGAGAAATTTGGTGCGTGCACGAAAAGTTTGGTGCCTGCATTGCTCCGTCTAATGCCAGCATGAGAAATTTGGTGCGTGCATGAAAAGTTTGGTGCCTGCATTGCTCTGTCTAATGCTGGCATGAAAAGTTTGGCGCGTGCACGAAAAATTTGGTGCCTGCATTGCTTTGTCTAATGCCAGCATGAAATGTTTGATGCAGTGCGTGAAAAGTTTGGTGCCTGCATTGCTCTGTCTAATGCAGGCATGAAAAAGTTGGTGCACGCACTAAAAATTTCACGCCAGCATCAAATTTTTTCATGACTGCATTACTTTTTCTGGTGCCGGGATCTCAATTTTGACGCTGGCGTGAAATTTTAGATCCAGGCACCAGAATGTCAGCGGTCCATAGACGAAGAAACGCGCTCAATAACTCGGGTTTTCTTTTCTTTTTTGCTATAAACTTCAACGGAATGCTGTTACTAAATAGTTAAGGAAATTGCAAAAATATGAAAATTTTATTTTTATCTTTTATCTTGTTTTTTAAAATTTTCTAACAATCAATTTAGGAAATTTTTTATACAAAGATTTGTCATTTTTATCTAGTTTTCGCAATTGTACTTGCGCTGGTAATACTTCCTCTTGTCGCTCCGCTATTGAAGGCTTCTTGTAAAACGGGTTTTTTTTTTCTATTGCGTCTTAATTTTGAAAGTGGTTCATTTTCATCGTAATTTTTATAAGGCTTCTTGTAAAATGGGTTTTTTCGTAATTTAAAAAGCTGTATTTCATCATCAGTCAACTTTCTTAATTCTTTCTTTTCTTTCTTCGTTTTTACATCTTGACGTCTTAATTTAGAAAGTGGCTCGTTTTCATCAAAAGTCGACTCTTTTAACTTTCTCTTTGTCGGTTTTGCATTTATTTTTTTATTTTTTACATTGCGTCTTAATTTCGAAAGTGGTTCATTTTCATCGTAATTTTCACAAGGCTTCTTGTAAAACGGGTTTTTTCGTAATTTAAAAAGCTTCCCATCCTGTTTAAGTATTTCATCAACAGTCAACTTTTTTAATTCTTTCTTTTCTTTCTTCGTATTGTAATTTTTATAAGGCTTCATGTAAAACGGGTTTTTTCGTAATTTAAAAAGCTTCCCATCCTGTTTAGGTATTTCATCAACAGTTAATTTTCTTAATTCTTTCTTTTCTTTCTTCGTTTTTACATCTCGACGTATTAATTTAGAAAGTGGCTCGTTTTCATCAAAAGTTGACTTTTTTACCTTTTTCTTTGTCGGTTTTGCATTTAATTTTTTATTTTTTACATTGCGTCTTAATTTCGAAAGTGGTTCATTTTCATCGTAATTTTTAGTTAAACAATTACGTTTTCGTCGCTTTAATGGAATGTCGCTTTCATCCTCGACATTAATGTTTTTTCTTTTGCCGCGAAAAGATGGCAAAGGTTCCTTGGTTTTGTTTGAATTGCGCTCAATTTTGGCCTTTTCCAATGTTTCTCTTGCTGATCTTTCTTCTTCCAAACTAGCGCGGTAGTTGTGTTTATTACGCAAATGTTCCATAAGAAAATATACCCTTGAGTAGGTTGCATAGTTACAAAACGGGCATCTAAGTTTTGGCGGAACGTTGTTCTTCTTTTTCGAGTCGATGTTTGATGGTTCGCAATGTTGAGGCTGAGGCTTGTTATTGAGTAAATTTTCCGACGCAATTTCCTGATGCGAAAGCGTTATTTCCTTTTGATGTTTTACGTTTTCCGCTTCCGTTGGATTTACAGGTGGAAAGATGAAATTAGGACCATCGAGCTGGCTCCCGCTTGATGGAGGGACAGAAGTAAAACCATCTTGCGAGAGTTCTTCGCTGTTTCGAGCAGGCAAGGATTTCCTTTCAATCTGTGCCGGCTGCTCAATGTTATTGAACGTATTTACCGAAGTTGAAACCGTTTTCTTCAAATCTTCCGGTTGTGACTTGTAGGATTTCTGCTGCTTAAATTGAATAGCGTTTTCTATATAATTTGTACCTTTATTCAATTGATCTAATTGATTAAGCTTGTCATCTTCGCTAATGACCTCCCTCACGGCAAGGTAAATTCGTTTCGGCACCAAAAACATGGTGGATACGTCCTCTTCCTGTTTCTTCTTCATTTTGTAATAAGTTGAGTGATTAGAGGTATTACAGCGCTAGCAATAGCCGTCAAAACCCCGATTATGCCTCCTCTTTGCAGTATTCGTTTCTTTTTGCAAATATCTCGACTATTGCGCGGGTAATTTGACAGTTTTTTAAAGTCAGGCAGATGACACCCGACTTTCGATCTTAACTTTGCTCGAACGCGCTTACTAAAAGTAAGCTCTCCGTTCAAAACGTAGTGTATTATTCGACACAGAGTATAGATGCCTTCCTCGTTTAAACATCCGATGAAATTGGAACAGTCACGGTCTTTTAAATGTTTTACCGCGTTTAAAAGAGAAACTGCTTTTTCTAGTGATTTCGTCATTTACCATTATACTTAACGATTTCGCCATTCTTACGTGCGTACGTTGTACGCCCTTGTAGGCTGTTCGTCCGGAAAAATATGACTTCTTAATCGAACCGAATTATTTTGCTGCTGATGAAAATCCAACAGTAAATAGCCATAAGGTCTTTCACCGGTTGCTGCCGCATATGCATCGTTTAGCCGATGCACGTTACCCGGATACACCTGTTTAGCCAGGTGCGAGACGGCGCTACGGTCTCTCGGATTGTTGAATAAAATCATGTACTGCGAGTTGATGCTGAGCATTCTGAGTTCGCTTTTGGCGCTAAACATGTTCTGACACAAAAAAACTGTCAAACAATTATAATGATGCGTTAAAACCGTGAAAAAGTGCTTTAGCACCGATCCTACTTCATCAAGAAAATCGTCAAATACCACAATTTTCGGAAGAGCTCTAGGGAACGTTTCCAGTATATCTTTCATCTCTTCAACCGATTCTGGCATGGATGAAAATTTGCAAAACCTCTTTTCACGCGCGTCATCGTTCATCCCCCGCTCCATATCAGCATAGGTCGGTTGAAATTCTTTGTAAAATAGAATCATACATTCCGGAACGGGCGAGCACATTATGGCCCTATCTTCAACCAGTTTTTTTAGCCATGACGTTTTTCCGCAAGAAGTGGGACCTACCGCGAGTAAGTTAGATGGAAGCTTAAAGCGCAAATCAAATCCGTCCATGTTTTTAATTTTCTTGTCACAAAAAAGAGACAAAATATTACCATCAATTTTTATCAATACGTTTATTTGATTTTCTTACATTCATGTTTATAACATTTTTTTACATGACAACTTCCTAAGGCCAAAGTGCACTTTCCGCAAGAAAGCACATAACGTTTGGTGTCCATGGCAGATAGAGCAATTTTCCGTTGGTAGGTTGTTGACATTCTGTGATTCTTTGATTTAATATTAACAAGAGGCTTATATACCAATGTTGATTCGTTTAAACATTTTTTATAATCCTCAAAGGTCAAGTGATTCTTAATACTAGTTTTTTTGAGGCCCTTACAAATTTTCTTTACGCTGGCTCCTCGGGTTTTCAAATCCTTGACCGTCATGCTGTAACATTTTGGCCTTAAGCCGATAAATTCAGTAATTGCAGCCTTTCCTTTTAGCTCGTCTTTGAAGTAAAACAAATGATTGGCTCTGCTATCGTCAAACAACTCGTGATCTTTATCGTATTTTGAGAAGTCGAACATGTGTTCCATTCTTTTTAACTTTTTAACTAAATTTTGACATTTTACTTGAAACAGAAACGAGTCTGTGTCCGAAAAGCACAGCCTTAGATTCTCCGTTCCAAAGTAACGTCTAAATTTGTCGTACGATCGATACATGTAGAGTTTGGATAGTTCCAAAATCGCAAACCCTACCGCCAACGGTTTCTTCATTTCAATAACGGCCGGTTTTTTCATGACAGCCACAAGGTTTTCGTTTATGACTTTCAAATTCGAAACATGCTGACCCACGCAAGTCTTTCTCAGCTTCTTTTCATTGTGGCACAATACGATTTCGATGTAGTTTCGCGCGTTCTCTGAAAAAAATTAAACATTTTATTGTGAAAAAAATGGAGCCATTACTTTATTTTACCTATAAATTTGCCAAATGTGGAATTGGCAAACAACTTGAAGAGACGTAATTCAAAATCAGTTTTTGCCTCCGACCTTAATTTTGTAATTTTTGTGATAAAGTTTTTTAAAAAGTCTTTTTGCTCAAACTTGACCGCTCGTCTGATTTTTGTAAGCTTCAGCCCTCGCCTCAAATAATACTTTAGATTATCTAACAAGACGACATATTTACGTCGCGGGTAGAATGTGGCAAGAAGCTTTCGCGAACTGTAACGTTTGTTTTTGTAATCTGTCGGACAGTGCTTCTTCAAAAGTTGTTTGTTAAACGGTGACAGATCATCATAGTTTATTGTGTCAGTGTAAGGAGCCAAAGGAAATTGATCATCTCTCTGCAAAATAAATAAAAAAATTTTTTCTAGCAGTTGGTGTTTAGCAGAAACAATTATTTACCTCATGATATTTTTTTGGATAGTGCAAATCCACTTCAAAAGCATAGCCAATCCTGCTTTGCGAAGGCAAATTCAAAATGTCCTTGTCCGTCCATGTTTTTATCTCCTTTTTTGGCACCCACTTAAAATTACCCACCGGCAGCATGCGTGTTTCCATGCTGCCGTAAAGATTGTTAGCTGAAAATGTATCGTAATTTTAATCAAACTTTTTTTCTTTGACGTTTAATAAAAAATATTACCATCTACATATAGTAAATGCTCGCCGCTCGCTTTAGGATCGGCCTGACCCGTTGCTTGTCTGGTAGCTATAAAACTCTGCCCTCCTCTAATGCCGCGTGTAAAAAACTGTTCCATTGCCGGATCGTGAAACAAGTCCAATGAGCCCGGTGGTTTCGACATTAAATCAGGACTAATCTCTTCTTCGTCTTTTCTTTCTTCATTTTGAAACATTTTAAGCATGATGTCAAATGACAAGCCAGGTATACCTAAATAGTAGATGGGATCCAACTCAAAGTGCTTCATCACCATTTCTCGATACTTTACAAAAATCTCAGCCAGCAAAATCACGTCCAGTCCACAATATAACTTCATGTAGTCGTCCATATTTTTACAATTAAAAAACTTGAACACTTCATAGCCGTGCTTATGATCTTCGGTTGAGATGTGGGCTTCGCTCAATCTCGAGTAGAAAGCGTCTTTTGGTGGAAATTGACTGTTTTTAATCGACTCATATGATGAAAAGTATTCATACGGATATACTCCTTTTCTTTTCAATAATTTTAAACCTTTCACCTTTTGTCGCGTCCACAGCCTCTTGTAAGGCTCGAATTGTTTGAGAATCGGGAAGGTAAACGTCTCATCCTTGCATAAATCCGTCATGAGCGCATCAAGACTGGATGGCACGTGCTCTAGAGAATCCCTAATTTGAAATTTTCCAATAGTGATTGTCCTAAACTTTTCTTGGTTACTCGCCATCAGATTAGCCTCTTTGTCCAATTTTTCTACTAGTAGATTTATGTCATATCTTAAAATAAAAAAAAAATTTTATCTTGACCTTCCCTCAAGTCAAGGATTATAAATATTTGCATTTGATTAAAAAAGTCTGTACTTACCCCTTGGCGTTGTGAAAGTATATAGGTGTTCTAAATGGACCCTGTCGTTGCAGATTGCAAATAGAATGCGCCGCTTGAACAATGTTTCCGGTGACGTGATCATGATCAACCACTTTTTTATATAATCGCGAGCCTGAATCAAAATCTTTTTTGCAAATATGACATAGCGTGGCGGCGTGGTACTCTTCCCAATCATGTTTGCTCGCTATAATTTGAGATGTGTTCTTGAACCGTTGCTTTCGCGCTTCCACTAATTCTTCGAAATAATCCAGCTTTGATAAAAAATTTTCCACAGCGTCTTTTCCACTGTACGTTTCTTGATAAAATACTTCGTTTTCCGAATCGACAAAACAAATTGAATAGCCGCAAGCTCGATGTTTACTTAGCTCAGCACATCCCGACACTTGACATTCGCATGTCACCCACGCTTTTCCGCATGTTTTACATGTTTTTGCTTCTTGCTCTGACTTTTCCATAAAACACTCAAAATCAGCAAATCCCACTACAGGTGCTTTAAAAGCATTTCTTTGCTTATCGAAATTCAAGACACTGCCCTTTTCTGGATAAATCACCGCTTGTTTATCCATTTGACAGATTTTTTCGTGTAATTTTTGTTTCTTGCGCGAACGAAAATCTCTTAAACAGCTGTCACAAAAATAAAACTGACTTCTATGCCGTCTTCCTTTGGTCATAGCAGATTTTCGGTTGTTCAGAAAGCCATTTAAATTAGCAATGGTGAAAAAATGGTGCTGATGCTCAAGGTCTTTCACGTTGGAAATGCCATTTACGTCAATGCTGTCTTTATTGGCCGATGAAATTTGACGATCACTTTTAATCATTAGCAAATTTAGCGTATTTTTGTTCTTATTTTTCTCGCCGGATCTATTGGAGAAAACGTCTAAAACACTCAGTTGATGTTCACCTTCAAAAAGAACTCTTATACGTAACGGTAGGTGCTTGTTAATTCGAACAAACTTGCTAATCTGGCTAAACTGCAGGGGAAAGGTTAAACCCTGCAAGTTAAATTTACTTTCATACTCCTTTGGAATTTTTTCACATTGTCTGATGTTTGCCGTTTCCGGCCAAAGATGTCCTATGACACAATATAGAAAATTCTTTTCATCGTATTTTCTGTTCCATAAAACACTTCGACACTTTAATAAATACTCGGGCACGTTTACAGAGTCGCTGTTCATTATTAAAAAATACTGCTACAGTCATAGATTAAAACGCTGCAACTTTGAAGTTGAGCAAATCGCCAACCTGAACCTCTAGTTAACAAATCGTCTTCCCTCTCCACCGATCCAGCCAAAAGTGACTTTATCCTATCTCGAATCTGCTTATCGCTTTGATATTTGTTGACCGCGACGCCTTTTGACCGTAACGTGAAAGAATCGATGTCGATGCTTTTTCCCTGACTTTCTTCGTCTAAACCCTGTATCTCGTAATCTGCCGTGATTGTTATACTTATTCGACAAACCACCCGATGTGTAAATTGACTTTTAACGAGATTAAACACATTCTCGATCGTTTGCTTAGAGTTGCAAAAATCTTGCAAAGAGCTTTTTAGGTGAGTCAGTTCTTGTTGGAAAATGCAAACTTTGTCGCCAATGGCTCCTTGCCTTTTAGAAAATACCCTTGATTCCGCGTGATTCGAATCTACGTGAAGCGATAACTCGTTCTTATCACTGTATTTAAGTTCACAAAACGGGCACTTTCTCAACTTGTCGCGACCATTATGATTTGCTTGATTTCCGTGTTTTAATTTTAAATGATTGGCAAGACGACTCTTTCTGGAAAACGATATGTGACACGTTTCACACTTGTGCGTCATTCTTTTTTTCTCTCGCTTTTAAACTTTTTCTGGAAAAAGAAAAAATGTTGTATCTTTTAATCTTTATATATATATATACACACACAATTGTTATATTTACAATAAATTATTAGCACTCTCTACAATTTCTTGCACATCGTTTAAATTTTTTTTATACAATTCCCGAATTGACGGGTTTAAAAATAAATTTTCCCCTTGCGACTCGTAAAATACGAGCAAGGGTGACACCTTACTTAAAATTTTCTTTAATTTATCCGAAAAAACCTGCGGATCCGGGCAGGGGCGGTTTACCCTCAAGTCGAGCCCCTCACTTATGGCCCCTCCATTTACCGACACGCCCGGTAATCTTACCACCCTTGCTCCTCGCGGTTCGGGGATTACGAGTCGCGGTGGTGCTGCCAAAAGCGGAGTTGTTATGGGCGCCGGACGGATCGGCCTTAGCTGAGCCCGCAAAGACCTCATGTCACACAACATCGGGGATTGCGGGAGGGACACAGCCGTTGGAGACATGGTTGGTAGTCTCGGTGGAGCCGGAGTTGGGGGGCCCGGTAAGAACATGTCAGGTTGAAGCGGACGAAAGGGAGCGGGCATTGAATAGACCGGTGATGGTACGGGCGAAGGGAGAGCCGGGGGGCTGTAACACACCGGTCTAAACGAGGTGTTAGGCGTCGAGGATAAAAGGGGCTCGGTTCTAATTTGAATAAAAGAGGTTGAAAGGGAAGCGGGCGGTGAGGTTGAAGGCAGCGCGACGGTGGAAGATGCGGACGTGAGCTCGACCGAGACTTGATCCACAGGTGTCCTTCTTCCCAGCTTTATTTGGAAAGGCCCACACCTCTTAAAACCAATTAATCTTGATTCCCTATTTTTCGGCATTGTCTAGAAAGCAGGGTGATTGAAATGTGGTTTAAGAATTTTTTTTTTGCGTAAGCTCAATTTTTTGTGTAAAAAATTTTAAGACTTTAAGCAATTGTTAAAATTTTTTTGCGTAAGCTCAATTTTTTTGTGTAAAAAATTTTTTTAGACTTTAACCAACTTTATGTTTAAAAATATTTTTTCAAAAAATTCAATGTTTTAAAATTGTAAAGACTTTTTGTCTACTTACGATTTTTTTCAAAGTGTCTAAAAGATAAAACCAGGATCTTTTCGGTTTCAGTTTAGATTTTGGAATGACTCCTTATCCAAAAAGGGTCATTCATGTAAACTTTTTAATAGTAGAAAAAAGGCGCAAAAATTAAACCTGGTTTTTTGAAAAAGATAATTAATTTTGGAGAAAATTTTAACCCTTCTTGTAAATCCTTTTATCCCCGCAACCTGACGTCAGATTGTGTTTTCCGTGCAATTTTCCTTTATTTTTGTTCATTTTTCCGCACATGCATTAAGGCTTAAAGCAAAAAAGCGCCGAAATTGGAGCAAATTAATGACAAGATATGAGACAGAGTGTTTGCTAAAAATTGTTTTTTCTTTTTAAACAACAGCCAATTTTTTAGCAGCACACCCATTAAAATAAATCAGCAAAAAGGAAAAAGATTAATTATTAAAAGGTTAACAATCGGGTCTTTGCACCCTTTTTTGCGGTCAAAGAAATAAAGAATGACAATTTTCTGGAAGGAAAAATTAGCGTTGAAAACCATTAAGCAGAAAACCATTAGCTCAAGTGAGAAAAAAAGCACGTGCCAAGGAGCAGGATCTAAAAAGGGGAAAAAATTAATCATTTTACAAAAGATGCCCTAATTTTAGGTCATTTTACCGACAAAAAATAGAAATGAGCATTTTTAAATTTTTTCAAACCTTTATAAAAATAATTGCTTTTCGATTTTTCTAGTTTCTTCTAGAACTTTTTTTTACCTTAAAATGGGTTAAAAGTTGACCACAATTTCATCGAGAATATTCTAGCATTTGCCATTATATAAGCCAAAATAGTATAAAAGCCAATTTGCGCTTTTGGTGAAACACCAATAATATTTTGACTGGCTTCACATCCACACCTAAGAAAAAACATCGGTCGCGTCATGGGTAAACTGGCTACATCATCTGAAAGCAATGGCAAAGGCAGCAAGACGATCTTGTACAAAAAAAAGGGGAAGTCTGCGCATAAAAAGGTCACGAAAAAGACACCGTTCGACAAAAGCCTCGTTGAAAAAACGTCAAAAGTTTACACCAAAGAGCAAAAAAGTAGTAAACTTGCCAAATCCCGTTCGTCGTCTGCGAACAAAGGACATAAGCAATTAGAAGATTCCGACTCAGACATGGAGAAGGATGAGGACATGAGAGACAACGAGAATTCAAGCGATGACGAGTCTGAAGAATCCGGCTCAGAGAACATGCGAGACGGCTCTGATAACGATGATAACGATGTTGAGTCTGATGCCGCCCAAGATGATAATGAGGATGACGATGATGACGATGATGATGACGATGCTCCGACTGATATTGAAGAACCGGAGATGGAGGATCGAGGAAAGCCGTTTTGCGTGAAAAAAAGACCCAGGTCCGATTCAGGCAAAAAGAAATTACCAGATTCAAAAAGGAAAAATTATGTCGAGCCGGAGCCGGTTTCGTCCAAGGTGGATGGGATTAATTTGTCAAGGAAAAAGCAAGAGGAGTTGTTTCGACCTTGCAAATGGGATGTTAACGAGCGCGTAAAAACCGCGGAGGTAAACTTTTCCAAGTGGCTAGAAAGCCACAGCCATCGCGAACAATATTTTATTGGAGACGACGGGGTGAGTAAAACAGTTCAAAATCAGCTCAGCGTATTTTTGTTTAAAAAACTTTTTGCACTGTTTTGCCCAACAGTACATCTACCCTAATCCAGCCACCATGAAAAAGTTTATTGAGGCTTTTAAAAACAAGGAGGTGTCATCGCGATCGGTGAGCTTGCCTTTTGCCCCGATGAGCAAAGTGATTGCATCCAACCCTAGGATGGTAATTGGAGTTAGCGGCGTTAGGCATATCCAGCGTGCTGCGGGCCTTAGCGTGTGGCCGGTATTTTACGTCTCTAAAGAGCAGGTAAGGCGAAATAAAAATGTAAATAGAAAAAAATTGAGCGGAAAAATGCGTAAAAAATCTTTTTTCCCACAGTATAACGACAACAACAAAAGCCACAGCACCAAGATAATTAGGATGAATTTTCCTCTGCACAAGTTGGATGAATTTACCGAGGGTATGGTGGAGCTGTGTCAAGGTCTGGATTTCCCCGTCAATGCCAAACTCGGCAGCAAGTGAAGATGCGTGTGTGCAACCGCGGCAACAGCCGCGGCAACGGCGGCGACTGCAGCTTTGCTGCAGAACAGAAATCAGATTTGCGGCTTTTTATTAACTAAAACATTATAGGCAATTCTGTATTTTCTAATAAAGCTTGACTTGCAAACAATTAACTAAATGTTTGACGCGTTTTTCATTTTCGCGTAAATTATTGGGATTAAAAAAAGTGCAAAAGTGCCGCGGCTTCACGTTTGCGTATGCATTGACAAACATGCAGAATGCGGCAGCATACCACCCGCAAAACAAAGAATCGAAAGCTTGAATCGATCGGTCCAGGACATGTCTTATTCTGCCGCAATTTTCCCATTTTTTCAAAAAATGGATGAGGTGGTGATTATAGGTGGGCACGGGTAGTGCATAGCTGTCGAAATAATACAAATAGTTTTGCTTATTAATAAAAAAGGCGATGAAATGACTGCCGGGATGGCTTGAAACCGAAAGATTGACGATGGCGCAACAGCTAGTGTTCCACAAGTTTGAGGGTAACGTGTCGACTGCAAAGGTGCCGATGAAATTCTTGCAAAGTGGGGATAAAAACCGATCTAGAAATACGTTGCTCAAACCGGCCATTATCGCTCTTCGGCCCTAATAACTTGGCCGTTCTCCTCTATTTTAATTCCGGAATTAAAAATGCTGTAGGCTAGCAGGTAGATGGGGTGAGGCTTGGCTGTTTTAAAGCCTAATTCCAAGTCCAACTTGCCTTTTTCGTCGGGGTGAATGTGAAAACTGTTGCAGCGATCGGGGGTCAAATCGGCAGTTAGAAAACATCTTCCTCTCTTAAAAACCGCGGGCGAAATGTCGCAAGAACTATTTGAAATGCCGAAACCCGTGCTGTCGTACATGTGTCTGTACAGGTCCATGTAGTTATCATCATCAAAATCCGGCTGAAAAGCTTTTGGGAAGACGCATTGTCCGTTTTTAATAAGATTGAAATAATTAAGATCAAAGTGTTGAAAGTCGAACGGGTTGAATTTGCTATCGTGCGTCAAGGCTTGGTTGTGAATTAGGGTGAAAATAACTTGTTTGGGCAGTATTTGTGAGGCAATATTGGTAACGGTGTACGATGTGACCCCGGCTGGAATCACAAAAACCTTCAACTGACTCAGCTTAAAGGGTATATAGCAGGGCTGTTGAGACATTTTCATCCTAAAATGCTTTCTCTGCTGCTCGACCGGCAAAACTTTTCTCATTTTCAACTTTAAATCCTTTAAAACGATTTTAAAAGATTTGTCATCTTCGGCGTGAAGAATACCGAATGTCGGACTGTTTCTAATAAGCTTAATCTTGATGTCGACATTCGGTGGCATATACTTATCCGTATACATAATATCCGCCCCCAATCGAGAGCAGAAATAAACTTTTTTGCCGTGAAGTATAAGATTTCGACGGTGTATTAAACGCTGATTTATACCGGGCTCGCAAGCTCCAATATCGTTTTCTTTTTCTTCAAAATAACCTTCGGCTCTTAGCTGACTCTGTTTGGTCTCTCTATCAAACGACAACTCGGTCTGGATAAAGTTTTTGAAAGGGTAGGAATTTGCCGTGCTCAAGTCGCAGACTTGAGTACCGTTAATGTAGATTTCAACCGCGCTAAATAGATTGCTCGCGAAATTATTGACCAGAAAGACTCGATCGTCGGGTCCGACATTTTCATCCTTTGCTGTCTTGACAACGAAATGCCCTATTAATCTAGTCTGATCCAGAATGATGGAACACTCTTCGTCTCGCGGGATGATGAATTCGATCGGTCCGGTGTTTGAAACGCTGGAAACGCTGTTGTAGACCACATCATTGCCTTTTTCAAGGCTTATATCGACCCCGAGCGGCGCGTGCAGATCAAGAGCTTGTTCTGTCAAATCGTCCTGCTCGAACCCTAGACCTCCGATGCCACCCTTTTCAGTCATTGTCGAAAATGCATGCTAGTCTGTAGTTTTCTGTTCTTCTTAAAAAGAGGGAGTCGGCGGTGTGCAATTTTAATATTTTATTTTGGTAACCTGAAGGTTGCTGTCGATGGAAATGGCAGCATTATAAATAGCGTAAGAAATCAGGGTTAAGGGGGATCTGGTGGCGGTGTTAAAAGTCAAGTCTACTTCTAAATTTCCAGGCACTCCGACGTGATTGTGAAAGGATAGGCATTTATCCGGAGTCAGGTCGAACGCGAGAAACATCTGACCCTCTGTAAAAGCTTGGGGCGAAATACAATTTCTGCCGCCGACGTTGCTTTGAAAATGGTCGTACAATTCCATATAATCGCCTGTATCTATCTTGCATTCTATAGGCCTAGGCAAGAGGGGTCTTCCATTGTTTTTCAAAATTACGGATGCTAAATCGGCGTGTTTAAATTTAAAGGGGAAATGATAGCTCGGTCCCTTAGCAAAAAGGTCGCTTCGAAGCATGCAGAAAATAATTTGTTGCGGCAACATCTCGCTATTGTTGATGTGATTTGCGGAGAAACTAAGGGAACCAGACGGGATCAGATAATGCTTCATCTGCGTGTCTTTAAAAGGCAGAAAAAAAGGTCGACCTTTTAGCAGTTCGGCGTTTAGCCTGTTTCGCACACGCTCGCACGGTAACACTTTTCTCATGCGAAGTTTTAATTCCTTTAAACGAATGCGATAGACTTTGTTCGGATTATCTTGAAGCAGCCCGAAACATGGGTTGAACCTGCGTAATACAACAGTGATTTCCACATTCGGAGGTAAATATTTGTCGGTGTAAAAAATATCGACGGGCAAAGTTGAGCTAAAATAAACTTTTTTGTCGTTCATTATTTTCGGACGATTCTCCGCGATGCATTGGCACATTTTACCGGTCGTGGCAATATTGTCAAAGCATTTGTCGTGGTGCGTCCGGCAAAAGCCTTCGGACCGTCCCACATTTGTTAATACATTATTATTATAAGACAGAAGAAAATCAATGTGATGTTTGTACGAATAAGAAAGAGGGGCACTCAAATCACATATTTGAGTTTTGTTAAGGTGGACTTCAATTTGCGAGAATAATGCGGCGCAATAATGGTTAGTAATTGTTGTCGTGTCAGTCTCTGCTACACCCTCGCCGCTGTCAGTCTTTACCACAAAGTGACCCTCTAGCCTCGTCTGATTTAAAACAAAAGCGCATTCGGGGTCGGAAGGAATTGAAAACGTAACATCTTCTAAATCTTCGACGGGAGTCACGCTACTATATAGCACAGTACGACCCGATATTAAATCCGCGTCTTCAAGGGGGGTCGCATGCGCATTCAAACTATCACCCTGCAATTCATTGAAATCCACATTTAAACCACCGACACCGCCATTAATCAACGATGACATTTCTAGACAACACGGAGCACGTCACTGTGACAAATATAAAGCTTAGCTGCACAATTATTCTTGCGGATGAGGGGCCGTTATCCTTAAATAAAGATGTGTCACAAAAAGTTTTTAGTAATTTTACGGTAGTAAGGAAACAATACGTCTACACCATTTTCAAGACTCGTGGAAACAACAAATCATATCATGTCAATATTACCAAAGTGCCATCGCGAGCGGATATAAAAATATCGTTAAGTCTGCTGACGGACATTATCAGCAATCGTTTCTCTGTGCAAACATGGGAAATAAACAATTTAACTTGTTCCTTTCGTGCAGGCTTTGAGATACCGCTGCCGGACGTTTTTGATAAACTTCGGAAGGAGAGCTACGTGAAAAAAGTACGCTTCAATCCCGAACGTTTCCCAGGCATGTTTGTGACTTTTGAAGCCAACACGGTTTTAATATTTTCCACAGGCAAGATGGTAATTATCGGGGCCAAGTCCGAAGATGCGGTCAAACATAGTTTGGACTTTATTATAGATTTTTTAAAACAATATAAGAGCGATCGATAGTTGATTCGCGTTTCAGTTTTGCAGCGCGTGCGGAGAAATAAACATGCCTCGTTTTCATAATTTCAACAGGACTTGTTCTCATTACAATATTGTGGATGATTTTTCAAACGGGTGTGAAGTATGTACAGATTGCGGGCTCGTGATGCATGATCGGATATATGCCCCGTACGACTATCGGCTCGAATCGATTAAAGCGGAGAAAATGAGCGAGGATGTGACTTGCGACAAAAACAATTTTACTGATGAGACAATGCAAAGGGTATGCTATAAGTGCAATATCGAATGCGCGGATTTAAAACGCGTCATCGCCAAAAAATGGGACGCTAGCGGGAAAAGAGGGAAAAGAGGTGTTTGTTTAGAAAGTTTAGCGGTAATGTGCATCTACACCGCGCTTATAGAGTCGGGGGTGCCGCGACCGATGAAAGATTTATGTGGCATAACCGGCGTCAAGCAGGACAAAGTGTGGCAATATCTCAAAAACGACGACTCTTTCTACAGCCCAAATTTAATGTGCGAATATTTTCTTCACTCTTTAAATCTAAGCTACAAGGAGTTGAAGGAAATTAGAGAGAAAGTAAAGCAACACGAAAAAAAGTTTGTTTTTTCGCCAAAAACACTAATCGCGGCATGCGCGCACGTCTTTTTAAGAGAACAACGGAGTAGGGTTGATCAGGAAAAGCCGAAAAGCTTATCGCGTTTAGCCGAGCAATTAGGCGTTAGTCCGATGGCCTTAAGCAGGTGCGTCAAAAAAATTGAAAATTGATAAAGTATGCGATACCACCGTGGACCGTCTGTGCAAGCTGGGGCGGGATTAGGTTCAATTTTTAGCAGTCTTTTCCGGTCGTTGGTTCCGGTGGCGAAGGGCGCCGCAAAGACAATCGGTAAAATTGCGAGAAGCGAGGGTGTCAGATCAGCGGGACGATATTTGAAAAAAGAGGCGGGACGAGCAGCCATTGACACCGCACTGGAAGCCTTGGACGGCAGGGCAGTTGGAGCCGCTGCGAAAAAGAGATTAAAATCCGCGACTAGAAACATCTTACTGGCTGGTAAGGCGAGTAGGCCTGCACAGGCGTCCAAGAGACCGGTCAAGAGAAAAAATAGCACGCATGCGGTAGGAAGCGGTAAGAGAAGAAAAACAAAACAAAAACCGCTGTTTTATGTTGAGGACGACAACGACGACGAGGATGATTACTAAACGCGAATTTTTAAAAGCTTACACTTCGCCCGGCTCGCCTTTTGCCTTTTCATCGCCGAACCGCGTTTTTAATCATTTTAACGGGTCCATACCCATAAATAAAATAAAGAAATGGCTGCAGGCGTCGGACACCTATACTCTGCACCGACAACCTAAGGCTCCAAAACCTAGGAACCCAACCTATGTTTATTACAAAAGATATCAATTCCAAATAGACTTGGTTGAAATTGGGAAAATGGCAAACGCGAATGACAATTATCGTTACTTGCTGACAGCGATCGACATTTTTTCGAGATATGCCTTTGTTGAACCCATAAAAAACAAGACAGCTTTGGTTTTTTTAAAAGGATTCAAAACCATTGTAAAAAAAGCCAGACAGCCGCCTCGAAAAATTCTAGCTGATAGAGGGTTAGAGATCAAGAATAAATTTTTTAAAGACTACTGTCGACGTAAAGGCATTACTCTTTTACACAGCGACAACTTTGTGCACGCGCCGTTTGTGGAAAGATTTAACAGATCTCTTAAAAGTCTAATGTTTAAATATATGACATCTAGGGGTACGGATCGATTTATCCACGTGCTTCAATCTTTAGTAAAGACGTATAACTCGCGCGTTCATAGAATGATCGGTATGAGTCCAGCTGAAGCGGAAAAAGCAAAAAACGCACCCAAAGTCCGAATGAAACAAGAAGAGGCTTATGCGAAAATAAAGAGGCGACCGCCTAAATTTAAGAAAGGCCAGACGGTCAGAATAAGTAACTACAGAGCTCAATTTGACAGAGGTTACAATAAGCAATTTACTGAAGAAATTTACAAGATCAGACGGGTGTTTACGCGATTACCCATACCTACATACGAGCTAGAAACTCTGGACGGTGACGAGACGGTAGAGGGAAATTTTTATGCTAATGAGCTGACTCTGGCCAAGCCGCCGGAATTATTTCACATTGAAAAAATTGTGAGAAGGAAGAAAGATAAAAGAACCGGGCAGAAGTTGGTGTTGGTGAAGTGGAAAGGCTATAAAAACCTTAGCTGGATTGCAGAAGATAGCGTTATTAATCGAGCGTAACAAGTATGAAAGGAGGACATCTTATATATTGCATTTCAAACGCAAGCACTGATTGTTACGTGAACACGCTAACGCGTTTTAACAATTTTTTACCGAAAAATTTAGAATTAAACAAAAGAAGAGATTGGGAAGTCGGGGTTGTAGCTTTTGGTCTGCATTTAAATGTGAAACAAGATTTTGTTTTTGACGTGGTCCAGGTTAAATCCAACATTGTGTCTACAAGCTCAAACGAGAATTCTCACATCTTATGCGTGGCCGACTTGCCTTCAAGCAAAAAACGGAAATATTTCTACCATACTTTAAACAACATACGATATTATCCTATTCAAAACACTTCAATAAAATCAGTGGGCATTGAGTTTTTAGACGCATCCGACAAACTTCTGAAACTAAAATCGGGTCAGCCGAGTCTAGTTTTACTTCATTTGCGAAAAACAAAACGAGCGATGTCATATTTGACAAAGCACATTCGCGTCGACTCAAAAATGGACGACAACATAAAACCCGCGCAGAAAAACAACAATTTCGAGGTACATTTGAGCCATCCCATTTATTTAAACGAAGGAGCTAAAATAGCCTTAGCCGACATCTCCTTTCCAAATCGGGTTAATAGCGTTCCGTTAAGCGTTTTTGATAAGAAAATTAAAGTAAGTACAGACCCGTTCAAGCAAGAAATCGAGGTCAAACTTGATCAGCGGAAAACAATTGCTTACTTATTACATCGCTTAAACGACGGAAGAGACAGCGTAGTACGTAATTTTGTTGAATTTGGGCAAACGGAGAAAACAAAAGAATCGGCAGATATGTTTTTTCGAGTAATTTACACCGGACCGACGACGTACGATGCCGAATTTAAATCACCTGAGGTAAAAGTGCTGATACCGCCCGAATTAAAAAACATTTTGGGAATCAAAGAAGAATATATTGTTATGGGACCGGAGAGAAAAGAATTTATATCGCAACAGCCAATGCAAAATCCTGACCCAACAGAAACATTTCCACCTGTGAAAATCGAGGTAATGATTGAAACAATGCGATTTTGCTTTTGCATTGAGAAGAGGTCTATCAAAACAACGGATGAATTAATCGAGGCCATGTATAATGGTATGAGCAAAGATTTACAAAGACTCATTCAAATTTCCGCACATAAAAACCATTTTAAAGTAAAACGGGTCGGCAATCAATTCAATCGCTCCTTGGTAGTAAGGATAAGAGTGCCGCATGAAATAAGATTATTGCTAGGAATAAGTCAAGATGATGACATTGTTTTGGCGGATGAAAGTAATCAATTTATAAGTGACGAACGTCTAGATCCGCACTATCTATATCCGGGAGTGATGATCTGCTATGCCAATTTCGTCAATCACTCGGTAATTGGAGACGAGTTTTACCCTGTATTAAAAGTTATACCAATTAATAGAGCCGAGGAACAAGACAATTATGTGACGACGCATTTTGAAAATTTGGAATACATAAAGTGTAATACAAGTCGACTGGATTTGTTGCATTTTCAGTTAAAAAGACTTGACGGAGAATTGATTAATTTTGAAACAAATGAAAAAATCATGATGAATTTAGCCATACAAAACCCTAAATAAAAACATGATCTGTATTTGAGCACATAAAAATAAAATTTTGATGTGTATTTCTAGTTTAAACGCGATTGAACATTATCATTTTCTGATTTGTCTGATTCCGACCAAGCGGCGTAGAATGCTCCTACGGTTGAAAAGAGCAAGAAAAATACCAATGCCACTATAATAAATGGGGTTGAGGTTCTTGTATTATCTGACGACGATAGGAGTTTATCCAAGGTGTTAATTACAATCTTGTTAATAGCGTTCGTTGTGATGTTGGGGGTGGCGGTAACGTTTGACACGTCTGCCACTTGATAATTGTCTTCGCGCGGGGGACTCATTCTTGTATTTCAAATTCAAGAGAAGCGGCCGTGGAGTATTTGGAGCGGTTGTAATTTTGTGGGTTAACATACACCCCATCTTCTAACATACCCATAATTTCCCTCTTTAATTTTCTCACTTGTCTAGTCATTTGTCGAAATTTTTCAATCGATCTCTCCAATAACTTTTCTTCTTTGTGAGCATCTTCACGAGTCATATCAATAGGAAAACTCAACTTTAGTTTTTCGAGCTCGAAAACGAGGTAAGAGACGTTTGCCATCAAATTCTCTAAGATGCTTTTAACATGGTAGGACCTTTGGTGCGTCAACGGTGACCAATTAAAACAGTTTGGCACGGTGTAAGACAATGGATTTGAAGTTTCTATTTTTGGTTGATTTTCATCGGCAATCCAGGCATCAGTCGGCTGAGTTTCAGGAAATGGTGGGATGATTGTTTTATAACCACTCGTGTCACTAATTTCCGTTTCATCGTTTGTAATGGGCGTCGACGAAGAATTTGCTATTGTCATCTGATTATCGTTTTTCATCCAGGTATCAGTCATCTGCGTTTCTGGGAATGGAGGAATGATTGATTTATAACCAGTCATGTCTCTAATTCCTGTTTCGTCAGTCATGATGATGTTGATTTTTCAAGCGATGGATTTGAAATGCAATAAAATGTGATGTTTAGGCTGCTTATATACCTTATTACAAAGGAAATTTCTAGAAAACCCCAGAAAAAATTGCGGACAGTTTGAAAAATTTATTTTGAAAAAAATTAAAAATTATTTTACAAAATACCGCCAATCCTAATTGTTTCTAAATGATAGGAATTTTCTAGAAATGGGAAGAATTTATAAAAGAACAAAAGAAAGAAACATCTGCTTTGCGCAAAAATATTATCTAGAAAACACCAGAAAAAATTGCGGTCAGTTCAAAATTTATTTTTGGAAAAAATTAAAATTGCATGGTAAAAAAATACCAAGGAACCATACAACTTTTTCGAGAAATCAAATGTATATAAAACCTTTTTGTGCTAAAAACAAAAACACAATTGATTAAATTATTGATAAAAATCGCATTAAATTATTGATAAAAATCGCTCGTTCACTGGTAACATTACAGCAAGAAAATTTACACAGAATGAAGAAGAACATTTCTTCCACTTTCTTTTACACTCATTCAACAACGACAGTCACTCATTAAAATGACAAATTATTTTTTTCTCCAATTTTTCTATTTTTAGGCGACATTGCAACACCAGTTATGGCAAAAAGAGAAAAAAGCTCTGCTTCTTTTCTCCAATTTACTCAACTATGGACCGCTGACATTCTGGTGCCTGGATCTAAAATTTCACGCCAGCGTCAAAATTGAGATCCCGGCACCAGAAAAAGTAATGCAGACATGAAAAATTTTGATGCAGGCGTGAAATTTTTAGTGCGTGCACCAACTTTTTCATGCCTGCATTAGACAGAGCAATGCAGGCACCAAACTTTTCATGCACGCACCAAACTTCTCATGCCAGCATTAGACAAAGCAATGCAGGCACCAAATTTTTCGTGCACGCGCCAAACTTTTCATGCCAGCATTAGACGGAGCAATGCAGGCACCAAACTTTTCGTGCACGCACCAAATTTCTCATGCCAGCATTAGACACAGCAATGCAGGCACCAAACTTTTGGTGCACGCACCAGAAATCAGTGTGCATTCAGATGCTTTTAGATTGAATCAGTTGACGTTTTGCTTGCAACGAGAACGCATTTAGATCATTTTAGATGAATTTAGAACGCATTTAGATTTTTTTAGATGAATTCGGGCCGAAAACATCTAATTTTTCTCTCCTGTCATCCGTTTTTACTACAAATTGGATGTCACTACATGAATGGAAAAATGACCTGCACAAATTGGCGCCTTATATTTAGATGTCACTACATGAATGGAAAAATGACCAGCCCATATTGGCGCCTTATATTTCGATGTCACTAAATAAATGGAAAAATGACCTGCCCAAATTGGCGCCTTATATTTCGATGTCACTACATCAATAGAAAAATGACCCGCCCAAATTGGCGCCTTATATTTTGATGTCACTACGTCAATGGAAAAATGACCCGCCCAAATTGGCGCCTCATATTTCGATTTCACTACAAAAATGGGAAAATAACCCGCCCAAATTGGCACCTTATATTTCGATGTCAGTACATAAATGGAAAAATGACCCGCCGAAATTGGTGCCTTATATTTTGATGTCATTACATAAATAGGAAAATGACCCGCCCAAATTGGCGCCTAATATTTCGATGTCACTACATGAATGGAAAAATAACCCGCCCAACTTGGAGGCTTATATTTCGATGTCACTACATAAATGGAAAAATAACCTGCCAAAATTGGAGCCTTATATTTCGATGTCACTATATAAATGGAAAAATGACCCACCCAAATTGGCGCCTTATAATTCGATGTCACTACAAAAAAGGAAAAATGACCCGCCCAAATTGGCACCTTATATCTCGATGTCACTACATTAATGGAAATATGACCCGCCCAAATTGGCGTCTTATATTTTGATGTCACTACATCAATGGAAAAATGACCTGCCCAAATTGGCGCCTTATATTTCCATGTCACTACATAAATGGATAAATGACCCGCCCAAATTGGCGCCTTACATTATGATGTCACTACATGAATGGAAAAATGACCCGCCCAAATTGGCGCCTTACATTTCGATGTCACACATAAATGGAAAAATGACCTGCCCAAATTGGCACCTTATATTTCGATATCACTACATGAATGGAAAAATGACCCTCCCAAATTCGCGCCTTATATTTCGATGTCACTACAGGAATGGAAAAATGACCCGCCCAAATTGGCGCCTTATATTTCCATGTCACTACATGAATGGAAAAATAACCCGCCCAAATTGGCGCCTTATACTTCGATGTCCCTACATGAATGGAAAAATGACCCGCCCTAATTGGTGCCTAATATTTTGATGTCACTACATAAATAGAAAAATGACCCGCCGAAATTGGCGCCTTATATTTCGATGTCACTATATAATTGGAAAAATGACCCGCCCAAATTAGCACCTTATATTTTAATGTCAGTACATTCATGGAAAAATGATCCGCCAAAATTTGCGCCTTAAATTTTGATGTCACTACATAAATGGAAAAATTACCCGCTCCAATTGGTGCCTTATATTTCGATGTCACTACATAAATGGATAAATGACCCACCCAAATTTGCGCCTTGTATTTAAATGTCACTACATCCATAGAAAAATGACCCGCCCAAATTGGCACCTTATATTTCGATATCACTACATGAATGGAAAAATGACCCTCCCAAATTCGCGCCTTATATTTCGATGTCACTACAGGAATGGAAAAATGACCCGCCCAAATTGGCGCCTTATATTTCCATGTCACTATATGAATGGAAAAATGACCCGCCTAAATTGGCGCCTTATATTTCGATGTCACTACATGAATGGAAAAATGACCCGCCCAAATTGGCACCATATATTTCAATGTCAGTACATTCATGGAAAAATGATCCGCCCAAATTTGCGCCTTATATTTTGATGTCACTACATAAATAGAAAAATGACCCGCCGAAATTGGCGCCTTATATTTCGATGTTACTATGTAAATGGAAAAATGACCTGCCCAAATTGGCACCTTATACTTAGATGTCACTACATAAATGGAAAAATGACCCGCCAAAATTGGCACCTTATATTTCGATGTCACTACATAAATGGAAAAATGACCCGCCCAAATTGGCGCCTTATATTTCGATGTCACTCCATTAATGGAAAAATGACCCACCCAAATTGGCGCCATATATTTCGATGTCAGTACATTCATGGAAAAATGATCCGCCCAAATTTGCACCTTATATTTTATGTCACTACATAAATGGAAAAATGACCCGCCCAAATTGGCGCCTTACATTTCAATGTCACTATATAAATGGAAAAATCACCCGCCCAAATTGGTGCCATATATTTCGACGTCAGTACATTCATGGAAAAATGATCCGCCCAAATTTGCACCTTATATTTTATGTCACTACATAAATGGAAAAATGACCCGCTCCAATTGGTGCCTTATATTTCGATGTCACTAAATTAATGGAAAAATGACCCGCCCAAATTGGTGCCTTCTATTATAATGTCACTACATGAATGAAAAAATGACCCGCACAAATTGGCGCCTTATATTTCAATGTCACTACATGAATGGAAAAATGACACACCCAAATTGGTACCTCATATATCGATGTCACTACATTATTGGAAAAATGACCTGCCCAAATTAGCGCCATATATTTCAATGTCACTACATCAATGGAAAAATGACCCGCACAAATTGGCACCTTATATTTCGTTGTCACAACATAAATGGAGAAATGACCGGCCCAAATAGGCGCCTCATAATTGGATGTCACTACATGAATGGAAAAATGACCTGCCCAAATTGGCGCCTTAAATTTAGATGTCACTACATGAATGGAAAAATGACCCGCCCATATTGGCGCCTTATATTTTGATGTCACTAAATAAATGGAAAAATGACCCTCCCAAATTGGCGCCTTATATTTCGATGTCACTACATCAATAGAAAAATGACCCGCCAAAATTGGCGCCTTATATTTTGATGTCACTACATAAATGGAAAAATGACCCGCCCAAATTGGCGCCTTATATTTCGTTGTCACTACATAAATGGAAAAATGACCCGCCCAACTTGGAGCCTTATATTTCGATGTCACTACATAAATGGAAAACTGACCTGCCGAAATTGGAGCCTTATATTTCGATGTCACTATATAAATGGAAAAATGACCCGCCCAAATTGGGGCCTTATATTTCGATGTCATTACATTAATGGAAAAATGACCTGCCAAAATTGGCGCCTTATATATCGATGTCACTACATCAATGGAAAAAATACCCGCAAAAATTGGAGCCGTAAATTTTGATGTCAGTACATCAATGGAAAAATGACCCGCCAAAATTTGCGCCTCATATTTCAATGTCACTACATGAAAGGAAAAATGACCGCCCCAAATTGGCGCCTCATAATTGGATGTCATTACATGAATGGAAAAATGACCTGCCCAAATTGGCGCCTTAAATTTAGATGTCACTACATGAATGGAAAAATAACCCGCCCATATTGGCGTCTTATATTTCAATGTCACTAAATAAATGGAAAAATGACCCGCCCAAATTGGCGCCTTATATTTCGATGTCACTACATCAATAAAAAAATGACCCGCCCAAATTGGCGCCTTATATTTAATGTCACTATATAAATGGATAAATGACCCGCCCAAATTGGCGCCTGATATTTCGATGCCACTACATAAATGGAAAAATGACCTGCCAAAATTGGAGCCTTATATTTCGATGTCGCTATATAAATTGAAAAATGACCCGCTCAAATTGGCACCTTATATTTCGATGTCACTATATCAATGGAAAAATTACCCGAACAAATTGGCGCCTTATACTTCGATGTCAGTACATCAATGGAAAAATGACCCGCCCAAATTGGCGCCTTATATTTCGATGTCACTACATAAATGGAAAAATGACCCGCCCAAATTGGTGCCTTATATTTTGATGTCACTACATGAATGGAAAAATGACCCGCCCAAATTGGCGCCTTATATTTTGATGTCATTACATGAATGGAAAAATGACCTGCCCAAATTGGCACCTTATATTTCGATATCACTACATGAATGGAAAAATGACCCTCCCAAATTCGCGCCTTATATTTCGATGTCACTACAGGAATGGAAAAATGACCCGCCCAAATTGGCGCCTTATATTTCCATGTCACTACATGAATGGAAAAATAACCCGCCCAAATTGGCGCCTTATACTTCGATGTCCCTACATGAATGGAAAAATGACCCGCCCTAATTGGTGCCTAATATTTTGATGTCACTACATAAATAGAAAAATGACCCGCCGAAATTGGCGCCTTATATTTCGATGTCACTATATAATTGGAAAAATGACCCGCCCAAATTAGCGCCTTATATTTTAATGTCAGTACATTCATGGAAAAATGATCCGCCAAAATTTGCGCCTTAAATTTTGATGTCACTACATAAATGGAAAAATTACCCGCTCCAATTGGTGCCTTATATTTCGATGTCACTACATAAATGGATAAATGACCCACCCAAATTTGCGCCTTGTATTTAAATGTCACTACATCCATAGAAAAATGACCCGCCCAAATTGGCACCTTATATTTCGATATCACTACATGAATGGAAAAATGACCCTCCCAAATTCGCGCCTTATATTTCGATGTCACTACACGAATGGAAAAATGACCCGCCCAAATTGGCGCCTTATATTTCCATGTCACTATATGAATGGAAAAATGACCCGCCTAAATTGGCCCCTTATATTTCGATGTCACTACATGAATGGAAAAATGACCCGCCCAAATTGGCGCCATATATTTCAATGTCAGTACATTCATGGAAAAATGATCCGCCCAAATTTGCGCCTTATATTTTGATGTCACTACATAAATAGAAAAATGACCCGCCGAAATTGGCGCCTTATATTTCGATGTTACTATGTAAATGGAAAAATGACCTGCCCAAATTGGCACCTTATACTTAGATGTCACTACATAAATGGAAAAATGACCCGCCAAAATTGGCACCTTATAATTCGATGTCACTACATGAATGGAAAAATGACCCGCCCAAATTGGCGCCTTATATTTCGATGTCACTCCATTAATGGAAAAATGACCCACCCAAATTGGCGCCTTATATTTCGATGTCACTACATAAATGGAAAAATGACCCGCCCTAATTGGCACCTTATATCTCGATGTCAATACATTAATAGAAATATGACCCGCCCAAATTGGCGTCATATATTTCGATGTCACTACATAAATGGAAAAATGACCCGCCCAAATTGGCACCTTATATTTCGATATCACTACATGAATGGATAAATGACCCTCCCAAATTCGCGCCTTATATTTTGATGTCACTACACGAATGGAAAAATGACTTGCCCAAATTGGCGCCTTATATTTCCATGTCACTACATGAATGGAAAAATAACCCACCCAAATTGGCGCCTTATACTTCTATGTCCCTACATGAATGGAAAAATGACCCGCGAAATTGGCGCCTTATATTTTGAGGTCACTTCATCAACGGAAAAATGATTGGAATGCCGCCTTACATTTCAATGTCACTATATAAATGGAAAAATGACCCGCCCAAATTGGTGCCATATATTTCGATGTCAGTACATTCATGGAAAAATGATCCGCCCAAATTTGCACCTTATATTTTATGTCACTACATAAATGGAAAAATGACCCGCTCCAATTGGTGCCTTATATTTCGATGTCACTAAATTAATGGAAAAATGACCCGCCCAAATTGGTGCCTTCTATTATAATGTCACTACATGAATGAAAAAATGACCCGCACAAATTGGCGCCTTATATTTCAATGTCACTACATGAATGGAAAAATGACACACCCAAATTGGTACCTCATATATCGATGTCACTACATTATTGGAAAAATGACCTGCCCAAATTAGCGGCATATATTTCAATGTCACTACATCAATGGAAAAATGACCCGCACAAATTGGCACCTTATATTTCGTTGTCACAACATCAATGGAGAAATGACCGGCCCAAATAGGCGCCTCATAATTGGATGTCACTACATGAATGGAAAAATGACCTGCCCAAATTGGCGCCTTATATTTAGATGTCACTACATGAATGGAAAAATGACCCGCCCATATTGGCGCCTTATATTTTGATGTCACTAAATAAATGGAAAAATGACCCTCCCAAATTGGCGCCTTATATTTCGATGTCACTACTTCAATAGAAAAATGACCCGCCCAAATTGGCGCCTTATATTTTGATGTCACTACATAAATGGAAAAATAACCTGCCAAAATTGGAGCCTTATATTTCGATGTCACTATATAAATGGAAAAATGACCTGCCCAAATTAGCGCCATATATTTCAATGTCACTACATCAATGGAAAAATGACCCGCACAAATTGGCACCTTATATTTCGTTGTCACAACATAAATGGAGAAATGACCGGCCCAAATAGGCGCCTCATAATTGGATGTCACTACATGAATGGAAAAATGACCTGCCCAAATTGGCGCCTTATATTTAGATGTCACTACATGAATGGAAAAATGACCCGCCCATATTGGCACCTTATATTTCGTTGTCACAACATAAATGGAGAAATGACCGGCCCAAATAGGCGCCTCATAATTGGATGTCACTACATGAATGGAAAAATGACCTGCCCAAATTGGCGCCTTATATTTAGATGTCACTACATGAATGGAAAAATGACCCGCCCATATTGGCGCCTTATATTTCGATGTCACTACATGAATGGAAAAATAACCCGCCCAACTTGGAGGCTTATATTTCGATGTCACTACATAAATGGAAAAATAACCTGCCAAAATTGGAGCCTTATATTTCGATGTCACTATATAAATGGAAAAATGACCCACCCAAATTGGCGCCTTATAATTCGATGTCACTACAAAAAAGGAAAAATGACCTGCCCAAATTGGCACCTTATATCTCGATGTCACTACATTAATGGAAATATGACCCGCCCAAACTGGCGTCTTATATTTTGATGTCACTACATCAATGGAAAAATGACCTGCCCAAATTGGCGCCTTATATTTCCATGTCACTACATGAATGGAAAAATAACCCACCCAAATTGGCGCCTTATACTTCTATGTCCCTACATGAATGGAAAAATGACCCGCGAAATTGGCGCCTTATATTTTGAGGTCACTTCATCAACGGAAAAATGATTGGAATGCCGCCTTACATTTCAATGTCACTATATAAATGGAAAAATGACCCGCCCAAATTGGTGCCATATATTTCGATGTCAGTACATTCATGGAAAAATGATCCGCCCAAATTTGCACCTTATATTTTATGTCACTACATAAATGGAAAAATGACCCGCTCCAATTGGTGCCTTATATTTCGATGTCACTAAATTAATGGAAAAATGACCCGCCCAAATTGGTGCCTTCTATTATAATGTCACTACATGAATGAAAAAATGACCCGCACAAATTGGCGCCTTATATTTCAATGTCACTACATGAATGGAAAAATGACACACCCAAATTGGTACCTCATATATCGATGTCACTACATTATTGGAAAAATGATCCGCACAAATTGGCACCTTATATTTCGTTGTCACAACATAAATGGAGAAATGACCGGCCCAAATAGGCGCCTCATAATTGGATGTCACTACATGAATGGAAAAATGACCTGCCCAAATTGGCGCCTTATATTTAGATGTCACTACATGAATGGAAAAATGACCCGCCCATATTGGCGCCTTATATTTTGATGTCACTAAATAAATGGAAAAATGACCCTCCCAAATTGGCGCCTTATATTTCGATGTCACTACATCAATAGAAAAATGACCCGCCCAAATTGGCGCCTTATATTTTGATGTCACTACATAAATGGAAAAATGACCCGCCCAAATTGGCGCCTTATATTTCGTTGTCACTACATAAATGGAAAAATGACCCGCCCAACTTGGAGCCTTATATTTCGATGTCACTACATAAATGGAAAACTGACCTGCCGAAATTGGAGCCTTATATTTCGATGTCTCTATATAAATGGAAAAATGACCCGCCCAAATTGGGGCCTTATATTTCGATGTCATTACATTAATGGAAAAATGACCTGCCAAAATTGGCGCCTTATATATCGATGTCACTACATCAATGGAAAAATGACCGGCCCAAATTGGCGCCTTTTATTTCGATGTCACTACATAAATAGAAAAAATACCCGCCAAAATTGGAGCCGTAAATTTTGATGTCAGTACATCAATGGAAAAATGACCCGCCAAAATTTGCGCCTCATATTTCAATGTCACTACATGAAAGGAAAAATGACCGCCCCAAATTGGCGCCTCATAATTGGATGTCATTACATGAATGGAAAAATGACCTGCCCAAATTGGCGCCTTAAATTAGATGTCACTACATGAATGGAAAAATAACCCGCCCATATTGGCGTCTTATATTTCAATGTCACTAAATAAATGGAAAAATGACCCGCCCAAATTGGCGCCTTATATTTCGATGTCACTACATCAATAAAAAAATGACCCGCCCAAATTGGCGCCTTATATTTAATGTCACTATATAAATGGATAAATGACCCGCCCAAATTGGCGCCTGATATTTCGATGCCACTACATAAATGGAAAAATGACCTGCCGAAATTGGAGCCTTATATTTCGATGTCGCTATATAAATTGAAAAATGACCCGCTCAAATTGGCACCTTATATTTCGATGTCACTATATCAATGGAAAAATTACCCGAACAAATTGGCGCCTTATACTTCGATGTCAGTACATCAATGGAAAAATGACCCGCCCAAATTGGCGCCTTATATTTCGATGTCACTACATAAATGGAAAAATGACCCGCCCAAATTGGTGCCTTATATTTTGATGTCACTACATGAATGGAAAAATGACCCGCCCAAATTGGCGCCTTATATTTCATGTCATTACATGAATGGAAAAATGACCTGCCCAAATTAGCGCCTCATATTTCGATGTCACTACATCAATAGAAAAATGACCCGCCCATATTGGCGCCCTATATTTCGATGTCACTACATGAATGGAAAAATGACCCACCCAAATTGGCGTCTCATATTTCGATGTCACTACATGAATGGAAAAATGACCCGCCCAAATTGGCACCTTATATTTCGATGTCACTACATGAATGGAAAAATGACCTGCCCTAATTGGCGCCTTATATTTTGATGTCACTACATAAATAGAAAAATGGCCTGCCGATATTGGCGCCTTATATTTCGATGTCACTATATAAATGGAAAAATGACCCGCCCAAATTGGCACCTTAATTTAGATGTCACTACATAAATGGAAAAATGACCTGCCAAAATTGGCACCTTATATTTTGATGTCACTACATAAATGGAAAAATGACCCGCCCAAATTGGCGCCTTATATTTCCATGTCACCACATAAATGGAAAAATGACCCACCCAAATTGGCGCCTTATATTTCGATGTCACTACATAAATGGAAAAATGACCCGCCATAATTTGCACCTTATATCTCGATGTCACTACATTAATGGAAATTTGACCCGCTCAAATTGTCGTCTTATATTTTGATGTCACTACATAAATGGAATGTTGTAGTAAAAACGGATGACAGGAGAGAAAAATTAGATGTTTTCGGCCCGAATTCATCTAAAAAAATCTAAATGCGTTCTAAATTCATCTAAATGCGTTCTCGTTGCAAGCAAAACGTCAACTGATTCAATCTAAAAGCATCTGAATGCAAACTGATTTCTGGTGCGTGCACCAAATGTTTGGTGCCTGCATTGCTGTGTCTAATGCTGGCATGAGAAATTTGGTGCGTGCACGAAAAGTTTGGTGCCTGCATTGCTCCGTCTAATGCTGGCATGAAAAGTTTGGCGCGTGCACGAAAAATTTGGTGCCTGCATTGCTTTGTCTAATGCTGGCATGAGAAGTTTGGTGCGTGCATGAAAAGTTTGGTGCCTGCATTGCTCTGTCTAATGCAGGCATGAAAAAGTTGGTGCACGCACTAAAAATTTCACGCCTGCATCAAAATTTTTCATGTCTGTATTACTTTTTCTGGTGCCGGGATCTCAATTTTGATGCTGGCATGAAATTTTAGATCCAGGCACCAGAATGTCAGCGGTCCATAGTTGAGTAAATTGGAGAAAAGAAGCAGAGCTTTTTTCTCTTTTTGCCATAACTGGTGTTGCAATGTCAACTAAAAATAGAAAAATTGGAGAAAAAAATAATTTGTCATTTTAATGAGTGACTGTCGTTGTTGAATGAGTGTAAAAGAAAGTGGAAGAAATGTTCTTCTTCATTCTGTGTAAATTTTCTTGCTGTAATGTTACCAGTGAACGAGCGATTTTTATCAATAATTTAATGCGATTTTTATCAATAATTTAATCAATTGTGTTTTTGTTTTAGCACAAAAAGGTTTTATAATACATTTGATTTCTCGAAAAAGTTGTATGGTTCCTTGGTATTTTTTTACCATGCAATTTTAATTTTTTCCAAAAATAAATTTTGAACTGACCGCAATTTTTTCTGGTGTTTTCTAGATAATATTTTTGCGCAAAGCAGATGTATCTTTCTTTTGTTCTTTTATAAATTCTTCCCATTTCTAGAAAATTCCTATCATTTAGAAACAATTAGGATTGGCGGTATTTTGTAAAATAATTTTTAATTTTTTTCAAAATAAATTTTTCAAACTGTCCGCAATTTTTTCTGGGGTTTTCTAGAAATTTCCTTTGTAATAAGGTATATAAGCAGCCTAAACATCACATTTTATTGCAGTTCAAATCCATCGCTTGAAAAATCATCATCATCATGACTGACGAAACAGGAATTAGAGACATGACTGGTTATAAATCAATCATTCCTCCATTCCCAGAAACGCAGATGACTGATACCTGGATGAAAAACGATAATCAGATGACAATAGCAAATTCTTCGTCGACTCCCATTACAAACGATGAAACGGAAATTAGTGACACGAGTGGTTATAAAACAATCATCCCACCATTTCCTGAAACTCAGCGGACTGATGCCTGGATTGCTGATGAAAATCAACCAAAAATAGAAACTTCAAATCCATTGTCTTACACCGTGCCAAACTGTTTTAATTGGTCACCGTTGACGCACCAAAGGTCCTACCATGTTAAAAGCATCTTAGAGAATTTGATGGCAAACGTCTCTTACCTCATTTTCGAGCTCGAAAAACTAAAGTTGAGTTTTCCTATTGATATGACTCGTGAAGATGCTCACAAAGAAGAAAAGTTATTGGAGAGATCGATTGAAAAATTTCGACAAATGACTAGACAAGTGAGAAAATTAAAGAGGGAAATTATGGGTATGTTAGAAGATGGGGTGTATGTTAACCCACAAAATTACGACCGCTCCAAATACTCCACGGCCGGTTCTCTTTAATTTGAAATACAAGAATGAGTCCCTCGCGCGAAGACAATTATCAAGTAGCAGACGTGTCAAATGTTACCGCCACCCCCAACATCACAACGAACGCTATTAACAAGATTGTAATTAACACCTTGGATAAACTCCTATCGTCGTCAGATAATACAAGAACCTCAACCCCATTTATTATAGTGGCATTGGTATTTTTCTTGCTCTTTTCAACCGTAGGAGCATTCTACGCCGCTTGGTCGGAATCAGACAAATCAGAAAATGATAATGTTCAATCGCGTTTTAACTAAAAATACACATCAAAATTTTATTTTTATGTGCTCAAATACAGATCATGTTTTTATTTAGGGTTTTGTATGGCTAAATTCATCATGATTTTTTCATTTGTTTCAAAATTAATCAATTCTCTGTCAAGTCTTTTTAACTGAAAATGCAACAAATCCAGTCGACTTGTATTACACTTTATGTATTCCAAATTTTCAAAATGCGTCGTCACATAATTGTCTTGTTCCTCGGCTCTATTAATTGGTATAACTTTTAATACAGGGTAAAACTCGTCTCCAATTACCGAGTGATTGACGACATTGGCATAGCAGATCATCACTCCCGGATATACATAGTGCGGATCTAGACGTTCGTCACTTATAAATTGATTACTTTCATCCGCCAAAACAATGTCATCATCTTGACTTATTCCTAGCAATAATCTTATTTCATCCGGCACTCTTATCC
>CBDDTI010000425.1:0-5001 GCA_965233585.1 bacterium | reverse complement strand
CCCAATTTAATCATATGTGTCGAGATGAGTGGTGGAGGCTAAATACATTTATTCCTGTTGGCAGTTAACGTGACTAGCACTTTACACATCAGTTCTTTGGCTCAAGGCAAACAAGCAAATTCTTACTTAATGGTTTCAGATTGGTTCTTGCTGTTAGGGGAATTTATTTTAAAAACCAAGGAGCCTTTCTTTGTGTATTGGAAGGAATCTCAAGTTAACTGTAACATTTTCACTCTGTAAAGACCCCTGTATAGTTTTGATAAATTTATCCCCGACCAGTTTTGGTTTTTACAATGGTTTAGACAATCAAAAATCAAGTTTGTGAGGCATAAAATTGTTTGTACAGTTGTTGGATTTAAAATGACTGAGATCTGAGACAACAAAAGGCACCAGACATTTGTGAAACACCCTGCACTAGCCTTAACACAGATTCAGAGAACAGCTGATCTGTAGTAAGACTTCTCTCACTTACCCTCTGTCCCTTTTTTCCTGTGAATCCCATAAGTCCAGGCTCTCCAACAAAGCCCTAAAAGTGCATTAAGAAATTAATATCCGTAAAATTTTATCAATAAACTCAAATCAGGTGTAATATTTTCACTATACGATGCACATATAATGTCCAAAAGAAGGAGAAAACTACTTCATTTTGATTGACTGAGAACAGGCCAATTCATCGTTAATTTTTAATTTGCACACTTTCGTAACTTTCTTAGTCATATAATATATGATTAATCATATGAAAGCTCTAGCAATTGAGCATTTACACTCGGGTGATATTTGAACATTCTTTGAAATTGCACTCACAGAAAGGCTCGTGCAATTTAGAGAGAATTTCAATTATCAATCGTAGTATAAATCCTTAATTGAGCTCACATTCGTAACATTACTCGTACATATTGTAAAGCCAAAGAAAGGCTAAAGTGTTTGTTATCCTCCAAATAGTTTTCGCAACACACGCGATCTTTTGCGGATATTCCACAGACTTCGCTAGGGTATGTTCAATCAAGTGACACTTTAACGGTTCTATCCTCGTGTACCAGTTCACAAGAGCCGACACAAAAGACCGAACAATACACAACAGCTAACCAATGACTCCTAGACAAAGAAAGAACAATGGCTATTCCCTTGTAAACCGGTTCACCAGGACAGAACCCTTTTAAGTCAATCGCGCGAGGTTTAGCAGCCTATAACCCATAGAAACTTGTTGTCTATTGCTGTTATACAATAATTCAGAAGACGCGCGATTTTTCCATGAGTTTAACGCCACAAGACACCATAGCTGATTGACCAATCAGAGCGCGCACATTGATTTGGTTATTATATAAAATGGGTGATAATGAATAGAAACGTTGACTTACGGGATTCCCTTCTTTTCCAGGCGAACCATCCTCGCCCAGCTCTCCCTGACAGGAATTAAAAATGGCAACACAATTGAACGTGTAATTTATACTCAAGCGAACATCGTAGCTAGCTCAAGAAATATATTTGCATATTAATGACATCTGAAAATGTCAGTGATTGTATAATTTAGGACTAAGACGTAAATTTCGCGAAACAATACCTGACGTTGCTGTCCATCGCTACATTGTGTTTCAAAGTCATTTATTATACCAGAACATTGCTTGGGCATGGACCCATGTCAGACTTCGTAATCGCTGGAGTGTTTTGCCAGAGCTGGATACTACCTTATTATTAACTGATAGTGAGGTATTTACGGGAAAACCTCAAACGTAACCGAGACCTTGCCGTATTGACCGAGCGACCGAGCGATAGTGAGGTCAATACGGCAAGGACGAGGATCAAGGCTTTCCCTCATAGATCAAACGGTCTTTGTCTCTGCAAGCCAGTTATCGGCCCGTAGGCTTTACAGGAAAATAATACCCCAGATTAAGCCAATCAACCTCATCAAGCCAAGCTCCTCATGAGGTAAAATTTACTCACTGGTGTACCGGGAGTCCCTCCTCTACCAAACGATCCAGCTCGCCCGCGAGGACCCTGAAAAAAATTAATTATTTTAAGAAAATGTATTCTCCGTGATGTTTTCCAGAATCCCAAATCATGTCTAAAACTGTTACAGAGTTACGTGTTACCAGAACCAACTCACCAGTAGCCCTTCGATAACAGAAATCTTAAAACATTGCGCTTCACCGTTGCTGCAGCGCCTTGTTTCATGAATTACGCTTTCAGTTTGAACATGCTGCTATGGCTGTTAGTGAAAGCGCTGAGAGAGAAAACAACTTCGTTGAAAATATAAAAATACTTACCGTGGGTCCAGATGATCCTGAAGGTCCAGCACTGCCTGCCTCACCCTATAAAATTATTAAAACTTCTATTCAACAGGGATGGTGGGGGGGGGGGGGGGGGAGGGAAGAGAACAGAGGCAAAACTGATACTAAAGAAATAACGCAAGGTTAGTTTTAAACAACATTCGTAACCAGTGGACGCGTGATGGCCTCATGGTTGGTGAGCTCGACTTCGGATCGAGCGGTCTAGGTTCGAGCTCTGGTCGGAGGACAGTGTCTCTCTCCACCTAGGTGTACAAATGGTCACCGGCTATTTTGATGCCGGTGGCAATACTGCGATGGACTAGGATCCCATCCAGGGGGGAGTAAAAATACTCCAAGTCACTTTGTGCTGCAGAAACCAGGATAAGCTCCGGCCTGATGGGCCACTTGGCTCGTATGCAGACTTTGCCTCAACCGTAATCAGCTAGCACAAAACGCATGACATTCTTTAAGGGGAAAATGATGAATCGATTCCTCACAAATCTAAGGATTTACCACAACGTATTTGGGACATACTTCTAACTTGATGCTTGGAATGTTGACTCGAGGAATCGTTTATTGTAAGTAAGCGAAATGTCCAGGGAAAATTTCCAGAAAATCCGGAAAATTTCTTTATTTCCGAAATTGGAAATCAACCAAAAAATTCCGGGAGGGAGGATAATCATTTGTAACGGAAATTTCCGGAAATGCAAACCAGAATTCTGGTCGAAAGGAAAGCGGCCGAAATATACGACATGTCCCATCCTTAGAGCACGTGACGTACCTGGGCTCCCTTGGGACCGCGTGCTCCTCTTGCGCCACGGTAACCTGTTGGACCCTAGAAAGTCAGAGAGACATTATTCTTTTTGCCTCTGTGTCAAAACGAGGCTACGTGCCAAACCATTCATATGTTCATTTTCATGCAAATCAAACTAAGAAAGGTTTTGTACGAAGACTCGTTTTGAAACAGAGGCCATCACTAAAAACAACTACCTCATATTCCTGTCACAGCGTTTTCAAAGACAGATCTATTTTTAGTTTGAATTTACCACGAATTCAGACCCCTGCAGGAGCCTCAGTGACCAATTAGAAGCACGGACTTAATTTTTAACTGACGTCATAATGGCACAAAAATATTAGGTCGACATGTCCGCCTGAGCCCGCCTGTTTTTTCTCTGTCGATCTGCGCTCATGTAGACCGGAACTGAAGTATTTCGAGGGAAAAGAAGCCTAAAACTGGGTCGGTCTGTAAAAACACCGTGACATAGGCTCAGTGTGGGAGTTCACACAGCCAGTGATGGGCTCTTGCGGCCCAAGAAGCCACGGAAATGGCCTATTACATGATAGCCTGCGTAGCAGGCGTATAAAAGGGTGGGGTGGGGGGAGGAGGAAGAGAATTCGGACAAAAAACAGCAATGGAGCCCGAATTCTCTTCCTCCTCCCCCCACCCCACCCTTTTATACGCCTGCTACGCAGGCTAGTTACACGACCTCTTCTTAATTCAACAGAAAATTGTCACAAAGATGTTTATAAAGGGTAAATATTGTTAAATTATACCACTGTCTTGAGCCGAATATTGGTATAAACGATTTTGAAAAATTCGATTTTTTTTGTTTTACACACAGACAAGATTATTCTAGATGTGGAATGGACAACAGAAACATGTTAAACACATTCCGTTCCCCTAAATAAAGATATAAAAGATACGTTCAAAGCTGTGGTGAAAATGATGGGAAAAGATACAATGTCTCTAATTAACAAATCAAATGTGGTTTAGCGTTGTCTGTTCTCTTATCGACAACGATACGCGTCATCACAGTTATCAAAATGTGGTGGACTCACGAGGCGTAGCCGAGTGACTCAGCAACAGCTGCGGCTTGGGAGTCCACAGCATTTTGGCCACTGTGAAGCGTATCGTTGTCGGCATTTTGGCCACTATAAAGCGTATCGTTGTCGATAAGAGTTCAGACAACGCTTAACCAAATGAGATATGTTTTTCACCATAATATCAACGTCAGGGAAAAAGGCATTGCGTGACAGAATGGCACAAGCTTCGTTGTATGGATTGTTATCCACAACGGCAACTCAGTCAGTTAATTCAAGAAAGTTAGAAATATACACGCCAATTTAATTGAAAGGAAGGATAATTTTTTTTAAGTGGTGTTTCTGATTGATCACGTGTGTGAAATACACATGCACAAAGATGTAAGCAGAGAACAGACACAAACAAAGAGCTTAACTGAAGGAAAGTAACTGTTATTACCGTGACTCCAGTGTTTCCATCTCTCCCGTTCACGCCACGTCCACCAGGTACTCCCTGTGAAGTTAAACAAGAAGCCCATGAAGATTGCCGTTACGTGCAAAGCAACAACTGAGTCTGAAGCCGATTCTGCGAATAACTTCTCAAACTCATTAATAATTCATCACGTTAAAACAAAGAAAATCACAAGCGTGAAGGAGATTTGGATACCCGGTCTTAATTGGCAGAGATTTTGACGATTTTACTTCTCCATTTACTCTTAAGGGGGGAGAAACTTAACTACAACAGCTGCACAAATCTGTTGCTAAGGAAGTCTCAAAACCTCCTTTTTTTGGCTCCTGAAGTCCAGTGGGCACTGAAAGTTTACCGTGTTTGTTCGATTCACGTTTCCTTTAAATGTTTCGAACCATGCCCATATTTGGTATGTCACGTGACCACAATAGAAAACGTCTAAAAACTCGGACTGAGTGGATCGTT
>CBDDTI010000424.1:0-19689 GCA_965233585.1 bacterium | reverse complement strand
CAAAAATCTTACAACATAGTCTTTCTTGTTTCTGTTTATTTCCATTCTTTCATTCAGTGGCGCTCTGCTTTCAATCTGTTCAAACTTTTTGTCAAATCTTTTTTTAGCAAAAGTTGCTGTTCTTTTGTTGTCGCTCATCAGGCTTTTAATCAGTTTCTGTGCAGTTTCTCTCTGTGAAATTTTCCTGTCTTCATAAAACTCTACCACCTTATCCACTCTGTATTTAACATCTTCTTTAGCACCTCTGGTTAGACCCTTTAATACTTCTACATTTCTTTGTATATTTTTTGATGGCATTATAATATATTTATATTATATTATAATAGCATCTCTTTAAGTAGTTTAAGACATTTAATTGTATTACCTTATTTACTCTGGTTTATCTT
This sequence comes from bacterium, assembly GCA_965233585.1. Classification (GTDB taxonomy): domain Bacteria; phylum SAR324; class SAR324; order SAR324; family NAC60-12; genus CBDDTI01. The sequence continues at coordinate 19,303 of CBDDTI010000424.1, read as the reverse complement.
CAGTGTCTTTATTATTATAACTTGCTCTCATCCTGATACACTTGCTTGATTGCTGGTGTCTCTTGAACTTTTCTTTTGTGATGCTACACCCGCATAAAGGACATTCAACTTTGACACTCAAGAATTTCTTATAGTATTCCCTGTGGTAATACCTGTTGTATTTTTTCAAGTCCGCTTTTTTTATCAATATTCAGCTGTATTAATGGCTCAATGATTACATAGCCGTTTTCATCAATTTCTCTGTTTTTGACACTCATTACTATGATTTATATAAGAATATCTCTTTAAGTACATTAAGACAAATTATTGACTTTTATACATATCCTTCAATTTTTGCCACAGGTGTAGTTTATAAACCTCCCTCATTTGTTTCAGCATTTGCTTTTTCTTACCGTCATTACCTTTTGAAGCAAACCAAGTTTTATAAGCGCTGTCAAATTGGTCATACTGTTCTTTTGTAATCATCTCCTTGTTTTTAGCATTTACAAACTCTTCTCTTAACCTCTGAACCCCTATTGTGGATGCTCCCACCGGTTTTTGTATTGTCTTTCTTCTATTTTCTTTAGGTTCATCAATTTCATCATCTGCTTCCGCTCCTCCTATTTCTAAATCTGTCTTTTTCTTGTTCCTCTTCTTTCTCATTTTAGGTTCGTCTTCAGGACTGCTTCCATCTCTTTTATCTGGGTTCTTTCTTTCAGTTCCTTCTTTGAAATGTTTAGGTCGCGAAGCTCTCGCGCCGCTGGTCGCGGGTCTTCCCGCTTTGCCTCTTGGTTCAATTTGTGTTTCAGGTGATGCTCTTTTGCTTGAACTACTTGTATCCATAACTTCTATAACGGGCAACGCTTGAGAACTGCTTGATGCTGATGCCACTGCTTTGGGCTTGGCTTTGGGTTTTGCCTTGGCTTGTGGCATCTCTTCATCAGTCGCTATGTTGAAACTTTCAGGCTTTATTGGTGTAAAGCTTCTTGGGGGATTGATGTGATGTATCTGTTCAGCTATCGTTGGCTTGTTCTGTTTAAACACTTCTCCTCTGTGGGTCATTGCCGTTTCTTCTTTTCTTTTTGTTGCTCTGTCTCCTCTTTGTGTGATTTCAGCATTCAATTGAGATGCTTGTTGAGTTGAAGATGATGGCATAGTTGGTGTCGTTTGCTGTGTTAGTTCTTCATCTACATTCATTGGTTGAGTTGGTTGAGATATGACTGGTGATGTTGTTGGTAGTCTTTGGTTTCTTTCGGTATGAAAGGTTCTTCCTGCTGTTCTTACATTTTGCCTTAATTGAATGTCATTCATTTGCCTCAATAGTAATCTTGCCTGTTCTTCCTTCAGTTGCTCCATACTATCTGAACCATCAAAGTAAGAACCTTCTTGACTATTTCTGAAAAATGTAGCATCTCTATTTGGCAGTTTCCCAGTTATTTTTTCATTATTATCATCAATAATCCCTATTATTTCTTCATAGGTGGGACGACGCTTCAATCCATAGATACTATATTTATCCACTTTTGCCATAATATATTATTATTTAGAAATAATAATATGTTATCTAAGTAAAACTTAAATTTCTAAATTGATTTATTTGATGCTGTAAATGTTCTAATGAGTTGTGATTAAGATTATCTCTTTGTATTTCATTATTAATTCTGTCTATTTGGTTTCTATAATTAACTCTTTTATTTGCTTCAATTATATCATTTCTATAAGATAATAATTTGTCCATACTTTCTCTTTGGTCTAACTGCTTCTTTAACCAAGCAAGATAGTTAGTGTCATAGTGTTTAAACATCCCCTGTCCCGATGGTTTCCCTGCTGGTTTGCTCATTTGTTTTCTGTAGTTCAGTGTTGTTTGTTTCTTCCTGTGTGCTTGAAACATTTTCTATATTAATATTATTTAGATAATCTTGATGAAATGTTGATTTTAAATGTCTTGTGTAAGCACCTTTACATACTTCTTTACCACAATCACATAGAATTCTTTGTTTTGCTTCTTGTCTTATTTCATCTTTTTTGTATTGATAGTAGTTTTGTTTGTATTATTTCATTTCTTTTTTATCAATTTTGTCTTTTTGTTTTTCATATTGGTTTTGTAATTTGTTGCATCTTTTACTTTGCTTATATTCTTCTTCATTGAAAAGTCCTAACGCTTTTAAATGTTTCTTGCTTTGTATGTGTTGGGATTTATCACTTCTTCTATAACTACATCCACATTCACATTCAACTCTTTCTGATGCCTTTTCCTTGATTTTCTCTGGGTGTCTTTGCCTGTATAATGCTCCATCTTTTTTTCTGTCTGCTTTTGTTTTTTCTGGGTTTTCTTTTCTTCTCTCATTTCTTCTTTTGTTTATCTTGTCTTTATTCTTGGGTCTGTATTCTTTATTGTATTCCGCAGGTGTTCTACCTGCTACTCTTTGATTTAATGTTGCCATTGCTTTTATAATGTTTCCCTCTCTTTTTCTCAACTCTTCTTTGGTTTCACAAGGGTAATCTTCTATAAGTTCTATTTCACAATTGTCTATGCCAGTTTCATTCATAAAAGTGTAAAATTTTGATAGATGAGGTCGTTGTTTGGCATCACATTTATGCTTTATCATTCTCTTGTCTAAATCCATTGTAGTAGAACCCACATATATTTCAGAATTTAACTTATTTACAACCTTGTAGATTTTTCCATCCTGAAAATTGTTCATATTATATATCAATATTAACAATTTTGTCTTTAAACCTTATTCTGTCAGTTCAATCATACACGAGCGTCCCAGCCTCGGTGAGCTCAACTATGCTCTCACTAACTAAATGAACCATTATTTCCTGTATTTGCTCTTCTGTTGCTAAACTTCCTTCTGTTCCTTTGATTTTAAAAGTGATTAACGATCCAGAGCGGGTATTTGTGCCAGTAAAATTTACATCAGGCATCTTCTCCAGTGAAAATGCCATCACAAATTTGCTCTCTCTGTATTGTTTATAACTGATGTTTAATGAGTTTTGGTCAGCATTCAGAAAATGAAGTGTGCGCCTCAAAAAGTAGAATGCTTCAGATAAACTACTCACTTCGAATTCTGGGTATTTCTTCGAAGCGATTTGAAGTTGGTAAGTAAGTGCCCTGCTACTGTCAGCAAATCCTTTTCCTGCTTGTGCTGGTATGTTTTCAGGGTCTCCACCATCATTGATTTGCCCCCATATCATAGGATTATAAAAGTAGTTCCACCTCTTATAGACATAATTATCCACCAAATAATTAGCATATACTTCCCCACCTCTTGGTTGTCGGTATAAAGTAATAAAAGCATTTGTTAATTTTGATGCTGACTTAACAATATTCATATTTATTTCACCGCCTCCAGTGTTAAATGTTTGAGTGATAGTATGATATTGCGGGACAATTAATTTCAATGATTGACCTTCCAATAAATGTTTTGTGATGTTATTATCAACTGTATTATCCAATGTGATTACATCAGCACAGATAATAACATTATTAATCTCCCAACTTGTAGAAGTGTTGCCATCTTGAAAGTAGTAGCCGTTTTTGTCAGTTTGTGTTGTTCCATTACCTTGAGGGACTACAATAGGTTCATTACCATCACTTACAATGGTAAATTCTAATTCTAAGGGAGCAAAACGAAGTGGGAGGTAATATGAACTTTCCATTAAACCACAACAGGGTTTATGTGAAAGGCGGACTTTTGAATTGGCGCCGGGTATGCCTGATAATGAATGTCTTGTATGTCTAAAATCTACTCTACCATACTCGTTGTGATCGCCGTTTGGATAATAGTTTGTTCCATCACCTGTAGCATTGATGTGTAAGAAGTTGTCTAATCCATTGCTGTATTTATGGTAATCATCATCATAAGAAGGATTAGCACTACTTTCAATGTCATCCATCTCATTAACATCCTTTGATTTAAATGATTTAAATAACTCACAGTGGCGGTTATATTCAACGATATCCTGAACCATTTGTCCTCCTACAGTGCATCTGTATCTTTGAAAGAATGAATGAAGACCACCTAAGGGTCGTAAAAACTTTGCTCTTGTTCCATCAGTGTTTTGTAAGTAAGCAAATAGACGGACACTATTTAAATCTAAATATTGGTTTGCTTCTCCGCTGATGTAAAATCTTATGTTCTTATTACCAGCATTTGGAGCATATACATTAGACCCTGAAGGAAAATAATTAACTTGCCTTCTATCAGTGATATATTGACTTGTTTGTGGAAGCCCGAAGTTCAACTGGTTAATCATAATATCCTCACTTTCCGCAACTACATTGTCCATAACTTCTATATATTTAATATGATATATTTTATACTATTTATGTCTCCAAAATCTTTATGTCTCCAAAATCTTTTGCTCAATTCTTCACAAGTGCTTCCGTAGTAGCACTTTGTGTAAGCAACATCTGTAATTAAATATATTTTTCCTTTTTCATACTTATTGTTCTCCATATATCCTAAACATACCATCTCTTTAAAACCATTTTACATTGATATTTTATTTGAAAAAGCGCAGTTACATTGAACACACAGTGGAATACAGTTGCTTTTATAATGTGCCAGTTCATTATTTAATCTTTGGCAACTAATATTTGATGAAACCTTGCCATCTTCAAAATCAATAACCAATGGTTCATTACAATTTTCACACTGGGTATTCATCATATCCATCAGGAAATCCACATCAACATACTCATCATCATCTATGAGTCTGTTGCTTTTCTTATCTTGCTCAATATAGTTCATTACTTTATTTTTGAAATATGTTTCTACTCTTAATCTGCTCATATCATTTTCATCCACATCATATTTATAAAACTTAACTCTATTCAAATCTCTTGCCCTGCTGACCGAAGTCCAATACCAGTTCTTGCTACAATACCATTTGCTCCAGTCATATATCACAATGTCATCATCTACACTACAGCCTTGTTTTGAATGTGTCGTGTAGCAGTAAGCATATATAAAATGCTTTCTCAATACTTTCAGTTCTATATTTTGCTTCTCATTAGTTGCCACATTTTGTAAAACAACAATATTGCCAACAATATTTGAAACCCTGAATTTAAAATTAACATTAAATTTCATCCCTTTATTCTTAACATACTTTCTACATATTACCTCCTCACCTATCACATATTCATCTTCTATACCTTTCATCTTTCTCATTCTGCTACTCACCTCTCTACAAGTTTTATTAGTATAAGCGATGTTGTTTTCACATATCTCATTGCCATCACTCCATCCAAAGTATTTTTCTATGACATTAAGGATAGGCTCATTGTTCATAATCATACCTTTTATATCATAAAGTTTCTTTCTGTCTTCTTCAGTCTTCAGCCTCTTACACTCATACAATGTAATATTATTTTCAAAAATCAAATTAATACAATGGTCAGCATATTTCTCAAATGACATTACATTGCTTACCCTCTCTGGGTTTTTCAACTGGTTAGTGTCTCCAGTTGCCACTACAATTTTATCAGGGTTGTTCTTACAGAAGTCCCATATCAAAGCCCACTTGCCCACATTATGAAAAATGATTTCATCAAACACTATGACATCAACATCAGAATAATCAAACTTCTCAAGTCTCTCATCACCATAAGATATACCAAAAAACTTATTGATGGTCATTGCTTCTGCTCCACACTCTTGTTTTAAATTATTGGTAGGCACTACAAATAATACCTTATAACCTCTATTTTGTAAATGCTGACATATATAACTCTTACCTGTTCCTGCTACTTCCCCTCTAATCATCAACCTCTTATTATTCAAAAATTATTCAAAATATGCTCATCTATGATTTCATCACTATTCCATTCATCCTTCACTTCACCAGTCATATTTTGATATTCAGTAATATCACACAAATTACTGGGTTTCTTACAAAATGCCTTGCTGGGAAAATTGAATTTATCAGACCATCTCCATTCTCCAATCTCACTACCAAACTTCAAGACCTCCCTTGCTTTGCCCAGATTAGATTTATCAATCACAAAGGCGTCAGTCTTTACAGAATAGACTTCAACATCATTGTCTTTTAATTTTTTACAAGCCTCATTCATATCAAAGTTATGATGTTGTAAAATAAGTTCTTTGATAAACCTATATCCATTCATCAAAGTTTTTTTGTCAGATATGTTCAGCACATAATGCTTACACTCATCTATCTTTTCAGGAATATCATTACCATTATCATCCTCAATATTCTCAATGTCATTCCCCATTTCATCTCTTTCAATCAGCATATCATCATCATCATCATAACCATCATTGAAATAGCGGTCGTATGTAGTTTCAGTGATAATACTTATATCACCACCGTATTTTTCTTGATAGTAAAAGGCATCAACCATTTTTGAAAACACTATGGACTTTTTAGCCTTGTTAGTTTGCTTTTCTAATAGACCAATGTTGATACAAGCAATCATTTTTTTCTTCAACTTATCTTTCTCCTCATCCTCATCCAGTTTCAATTTCCAAAGTTCATCAACTAATTTTTTGTAATTAACTTTGTATGTATTAGATGGAATTTTGTAATAACTGACTTCAACATCATCAGCATATTTGCTCAAAAACTTGACGTAAATCAAATTATAAGCCCTGTTGAAAAATAAGTTTCTAACTCTGCTTTTAACAAGATACAAGGTCAAATCATTCATCTTGTTAAAATCATTCTTTGAATAATCATCTTTTTGCCAAATATCAAATTCAGAAAAACAAGGCACTTCAAAAATATCAATGGTGGATTTAGTGTAGGCTTTCATACAAAGATATTCAACATAAAACCTAACAACAAACAACAAAACAAAAAAAAACTCAAACAACCTAAACAATACAATAGATTATAAAATAGACTATACCAAAAACCATAACAACAAACCAAAACAAAAGGCAATTTCACTTTTATAAAATGAAATTTAACTATCATTCTTCTTCAAATTCTCCTCATGCTTCAAAGTGTTTGTGTGCCTCTTGTAATTTTGAGTTTGAATTTCATAATCATCACTTCAAATTTATGGGGATAACCAACATAATTTTCATCATCATTTATCATGAAGATTATGGGATTAATTACCACAGTCTCTCCCTATAGGGGAAGCCTCAGCCCCCAGCCAACATACTATCCCACCCCCCAGCATACATACCAGCATACATACAAACTAGCATATCACAACAGCATCACATCTTTCTCAATCTCAAATCTCTTTATTTACCGCAATTACCATGCCCAAACCGCCCTTCATGAACTTGTTGATAACCATGTCTTCTTAACCTCAGCGCGATGTAGATGGCACAGCAATCCAAACTTTTGGGGCGAAATGGAGTGAAAAAGATTTGCGTTTTGTGCCTTGTTGGTGCCAGAATGTCAAGCTTTTGAAGGCTCACTGGCATCAATGCTCTATTGAAGCAATGTCCTATTCCTACTTGACACCCTGAAACCTTGCTACCTACAGACCTTGTCAATCATAAAAGCATCAGCCAAGAGCCCTGTTTTGCAAGTCGCCCTGGTGGCGAAGCAAGCACTGTTTTGCAAGTCGCCCTGTTGGCGAAGCAAGCCTTCTCAAGACGTGAGCCATCATCATGCCAATCATAGGATGACCCGCTTCTCAGTCTCCTCGAGGTTCTCCGACCGAGGGAGGAAGGGCGCTCCACTCTTCTCAGTCTCAATTGGGAGGCCGCGGCCGATGATGATGCCGCTCTTCTCAGTCTCCTCGAGGTTCTCCGACCGAGGGAGGAAGGGCGCTCCACTCTTCTCAGTCTCACTTGGGAGGCCGCGGCCGATGATGATGCCGCTCTTCTCAGTCTCCTCGAGGTTCTCCGACCGAGGGAGGAAGGGCGCTCCACTCTTCTCAGTCTCAATCGGGAGGCCGCGGCCGATGATGATGCCGCTCTTCTCAGTCTCCTCGAGGTTCTCCGACCGAGGGAGGAAGGGCGCTCCACTCTTCTCAGTCTCAATCGGGAGGCCCCTGCCGATGATGATGCCGCTCTTCTCAGTCTCCTCGAGGTTCTCCGACCGAGGGAGGAAGGGCGCTCCACTCTTCTCAGTCTCACTTGGGAGGCCGCGGCCGATGATGATGCCGCTCTTCTCAGTCTCCTCGAGGTTCTCCGACCGAGGGAGGAAGGGCGCTCCACTCTTCTCAGTCTCAATCGGGAGGCCGCGGCCGATGATGATGCCGCTCTTCTCAGTCTCCTCGAGGTTCTCCGACCGAGGGAGGAAGGGCGCTCCACTCTTCTCAGTCTCAATCGGGAGGCCGCGGCCGATGATGATGCCGCTCTTCTCAGTCTCCTCGAGGTTCTCCGACCGAGGGAGGAAGGGCGCTCCACTCTTCTCAGTCTCAATTGGGAGGCCGCGGCCGATGATGATGCCGCTCTTCTCAGTCTCCTCGAGGTTCTCCGACCGAGGGAGGAAGGGCGCTCCACTCTTCTCAGTCTCACTTGGGAGGCCGCGGCCGATGATGATGCCGCTCTTCTCAGTCTCCTTGCCGGAGTTCTCCTCTGCCATGACGTTGTTGCAGCTCACGCACAATGCAAGGATGAGGCAAGCGAATACACCAGATTTGAGCGCCATGGCAATGCCGACACCTCTGAGCTAAAAAGCGTCCCTGAGTGGCTTGAGGAAAAACTCGCAAAAACGCTACGGAAGAACATAAAGATGCTGAAGAATGACACAAAATTCCAAGCGCAAACTGAAAGAGCTAATTTCTGTAGCTTTCCAACTGAGAATGTCAAAGATGCTCAAATTGAAACAAATTTCAAGGTCAAGCTCTCCAAGAATATGTGGCTTCAAACCTCCAACTGACATATTCCCAACAGCTGAGCGCCCCGACAGCAGGATGAAGAAGAGATTGATGACAAAGCCAAGGCGGGGCAGAAGGACAAAGGAACATAGAGTAATCCCAGCCAATGACCCAAACGTGCCAAACACAAATTCATGGGGAAAACAAATGAAGGGCAAAACACAAAACCCTGAAATCAAAATAGCACATCAAATCAACCATCTCATGGTTGCATCAAGTAGGCATAAGTATGGGAAAATATGCCTACAAGGCTTTCTAAAACACTAAATCTTTAAAAGTTCATGCCTCATCAACAATCTTGGGTAATCAGTTAATTTGTAATATTTTTGGTTCAACTTTTCTGCAACCTCTTGCAAAACATAATAACCATTCAGCCAGTGGGAAGTTCTTTCTTTCTCTGTAATTGCTTTCTTTCTCATTATAATTCTTTGATTTAATAGCCTTCTCTTTGTAATATTCTTGCGGTGTTCTTCCTGCCACTTCTTTATTGACACAAGCATTGTTTTTGATGTAATAGCATTCTCTTTGTAATAGTTCAATCTTGGATTGGGTCGGGAACAGTTCTACCAGTTCTATTTTACAGTTTTCTACTCCGAATTCATCAAATAACTGACAAATTGAATGTTTATATGAACACTTGCCGTCTAAAAAGGTTTTATAGACACCTTTATGTCTCCAAAATCTTTTGCTCAATTCTTCACAAGTGCTTCCGTAGTAGCACTTTGTGTAAGCAACATCTGTAATTAAATATATTTTTCCTTTTTCATACTTATTGTTCTCCATATATCCTAAACATACCATCTCTTTAAAACCATTTTACATTGATATTTTATTTGAAAAAGCGCAGTTACATTGAACACACAGTGGAATACAGTTGCTTTTATAATGTGCCAGTTCATTATTTAATCTTTGGCAACTAATATTTGATGAAACCTTGCCATCTTCAAAATCAATAACCAATGGTTCATTACAATTTTCACACTGGGTATTCATCATATCCATCAGGAAATCCACATCAACATACTCATCATCATCTATGAGTCTGTTGCTTTTCTTATCTTGCTCAATATAGTTCATTACTTTATTTTTGAAATATGTTTCTACTCTTAATCTGCTCATATCATTTTCATCCACATCATATTTATAAAACTTAACTCTATTCAAATCTCTTGCCCTGCTGACCGAAGTCCAATACCAGTTCTTGCTACAATACCATTTGCTCTAGTCATATATCACAATGTCATCATCTACACTACAGCCTTGTTTTGAATGTGTCGTGTAGCAGTAAGCATATATAAAATGCTTTCTCAATACTTTCAGTTCTATATTTTGCTTCTCATTAGTTGCCACATTTTGTAAAACAACAATATTGCCAACAATATTTGAAACCCTGAATTTAAAATTAACATTAAATTTCATCCCTTTATTCTTAACATACTTTCTACATATTACCTCCTCACCTATCACATATTCATCTTCTATACCTTTCATCTTTCTCATTCTGCTACTCACCTCTCTACAAGTTTTATTAGTATAAGCGATGTTGTTTTCACATATCTCATTGCCATCACTCCATCCAAAGTATTTTTCAATGACATTAAGGATAGGCTCATTGTTCATAATCATACCTTTTATATCATAAAGTTTCTTTCTGTCTTCTTCAGTCTTCAGCCTCTTACACTCATACAATGTAATATTATTTTCAAAAATCAAATTAATACAATGGTCAGCATATTTCTCAAATGACATTACATTGCTTACCCTCTCTGGGTTTTTCAACTGGTTAGTGTCTCCAGTTGCCACTACAATTTTATCAGGGTTGTTCTTACAGAAGTCCCATATCAAAGCCCACTTGCCCACATTATGAAAAATGATTTCATCAAACACTATGACATCAACATCAGAATAATCAAACTTCTCAAGTCTCTCATCACCATAAGATATACCAAAAAACTTATTGATGGTCATTGCTTCTGCTCCACACTCTTGTTTTAAATTATTGGTAGGCACTACAAATAATACCTTATAACCTCTATTTTGTAAATGCTGACATATATAACTCTTACCTGTTCCTGCTACTTCCCCTCTAATCATCAACCTCTTATTATTCAAAATATGCTCATCTATGATTTCATCACTATTCCATTCATCCTTCACTTCACCAGTCATATTTTGATATTCAGTAATATCACACAAATTACTGGGTTTCTTACAAAATGCCTTGCTGGGAAAATTGAATTTATCAGACCATCTCCATTCTCCAATCTCACTACCAAACTTCAAGACCTCCCTTGCTTTGCCCAGATTAGATTTATCAATCACAAAGGCGTCAGTCTTTGCAGAATAGACTTCAACATCATTGTCTTTTAATTTTTTACAAGCCTCATTCATATCAAAGTTATGATGTTGTAAAATAAGTTCTTTGATAAACCTATATCCATTCATCAAAGTTTTTTTGTCAGATATGTTCAGCACATAATGCTTACACTCATCTATCTTTTCAGGAATATCATTACCATTATCATCCTCAATATTCTCAATGTCATTCCCCATTTCATCTCTTTCAATCAGCATATCATCATCATCATCATAACCATCATTGAAATAGCGGTCGTATGTAGTTTCAGTGATAATACTTATATCACCACCGTATTTTTCTTGATAGTAAAAGGCATCAACCATTTTTGAAAACACTATGGACTTTTTAGCCTTGTTAGTTTGCTTTTCTAATAGACCAATGTTGATACAAGCAATCATTTTTTTCTTCAACTTATCTTTCTCCTCATCCTCATCCAGTTTCAATTTCCAAAGTTCATCAACTAATTTTTTGTAATTAACTTTGTATGTATTAGATGGAATTTTGTAATAAATGACTTCAACATCATCAGATTATTTGCTCAAAAACTTGCCGTAAATCAAATTATAAGCCCTGTTGAAAAATAAGTTTCTAACTCTGCTTTTAACAAGATACAAGGTCAAATCATTCATCTTGTTAAAATCATTCTTTGAATAATCATCTTTTTGCCAAATATCAAATTCAGAAAAACAAGGCACTTCAAAAATATCAATGGTGGATTTAGTGTAGGCTTTCATACAAAGATATTCAACATAAAACCTAACAACAAACAACAAAACAAAAAAACTCAAACAACCTAAACAATACAATAGATTATAAAATAGACTATACCAAAAACCATAACAACAAACCAAAACAAAAGGCAATTTCACTTTTATAAAATGAAATTTAACTATCATTCTTCTTCAAATTCTCCTCATGCTTCAAAGTGTTTGTGTGCCTCTTGTAATTTTGAGTTTGAATTTCATAATCATCACTTCAAATTTATGGGGATAACCAACATAATTTTCATCATCATTTATCATGAAGATTATGGGATTAATTACCACAGTCTCTCCCTATAGGGGAAGCCTCAGCCCCCAGCCAACATACTATCCCACCCCCCAGCATACATACCAGCATACATACAAACTAGCATATCACAACAGCATCACATCTTTCTCAATCTCAAATCTCTTTATTTACCGCAATTACCATGCCCAAACCGCCCTTCATGAACTTGTTGATAACCATGTCTTCTTAACCTCAGCGCGATGTAGATGGCACAGCAATCCAAACTTTTGGGGCGAAATGGAGTGAAAAAAGATTTGTGTTTTGTGCCTTGTTGGTGCCAGAATGTCAAGCTTTTGAAGGCTCACTGGCATCAATGCTCTATTGAAGCAATGTCCTATTCCTACTTGACACCCTGAAACCTTGCTACCTACAGACCTTGTCAATCATAAAAGCATCAGCCAAGAGCCCTGTTTTGCAAGTAGCCCTGGTGGCGAAGCAAGCACTGTTTTGCAAGTCGCCCTGTTGGCGAAGCAAGCCTTCTCAAGACGTGAGCCATCATCATGCCAATCATAGGATGACCCGCTTCTCAGTCTCCTCGAGGTTCTCCGACCGAGGGAGGAAGGGCGCTCCACTCTTCTCAGTCTCAATTGGGAGGCCGCGGCCGATGATGATGCCGCTCTTCTCAGTCTCCTCGAGGTTCTCCGACCGAGGGAGGAAGGGCGCTCCACTCTTCTCAGTCTCAATTGGGAGGCCGCGGCCGATGATGATGCCGCTCTTCTCAGTCTCCTCGAGGTTCTCCGACCGAGGGAGGAAGGGCGCTCCACTCTTCTCAGTCTCAATCGGGAGGCCGCGGCCGATGATGATGCCGCTCTTCTCAGTCTCCTCGAGGTTCTCCGACCGAGGGAGGAAGGGCGCTCCACTCTTCTCAGTCTCAATCGGGAGGCCGCGGCCGATGATGATGCCGCTCTTCTCAGTCTCCTCGAGGTTCTCCGACCGAGGGAGGAAGGGCGCTCCACTCTTCTCAGTCTCACTTGGGAGGCCGCGGCCGATGATGATGCCGCTCTTCTCAGTCTCCTCGAGGTTCTCCGACCGAGGGAGGAAGGGCGCTCCACTCTTCTCAGTCTCAATCGGGAGGCCGCGGCCGATGATGATGCCGCTCTTGTCAGTCTCCTCGAGGTTCTCCGACCGAGGGAGGAAGGGCGCTCCACTCTTCTCAGTCTCAATCGGGAGGCCGCGGCCGATGATGATGCCGCCCTTCTCAGTCTCCTTGCCGGAGTTCTCCTCTGCCATGACGTTGTTGCAGCTCACGCACAATGCAAGGATGAGGCAAGCGAATACACCAGATTTGAGCGCCATGGCAATGCCGACACCTCTGAGCTAAAAAGCGTCCCTGAGTGGCTTGAGGAAAAACTCGCAAAAACGCTGCGGAAGAACATAAAGATGCTGAAGAATGACACAAAATTCCAAGCGCAAACTGAAAGAGCTAATTTCTGTAGCTTTCCAACTGAGAATGTCAAAGATGCTCAAATTGAAACAAATTCCAAGGTCAAGCTCTCCAAGAATATGTGGCTTCAAACCTCCAACTGACATATTCCCAACAGCTGAGCGCCCCGACAGCAGGATGAAGAAGAGATTGATGACAAAGCCAAGGCGGGGCAGAAGGACAAAGGAACATAGAGTAATCCCAGCCAATGACCCAAACGTGCCAAACACAAATTCATGGGGAAAACAAATGAAGGGCAAAACACAAAACCCTGAAATCAAAATAGCACATCAAATCAACCATCTCATGGTTGCATCAAGTAGGCATAAGTATGGGAAAATATGCCTACAAGGCTTTCTAAAACACTAAATCTTTAAAAGTTCATGCCTCATCAACAATCTTGGGTAATCAGTTAATTTGTAATATTTTTGGTTCAACTTTTCTGCAACCTCTTGCAAAACATAATAACCATTCAGCCAGTGGGAAGTTCTTTCTTTCTCTGTAATTGCTTTCTTTCTCATTATCTTTACTTTGTCTCCCACCTCTAATGTTGGGTATATTCTTTCTCTCTTTGCCTTTGATGCTACATTCAGCATTGCTCTGAATTCATTGTTATCTTTCCTTGCCTCTTTTGGTGTCATACCTGTAGCGGAATGCTTCATTTTATCATTGTATGTAAGCATTATTTCTAAATTGTAATCAACCCATTGTATGTTTGCCTTACCCTTTTTTTCATCAGCCTCTACTCTTTTAAAAAGCATATCCTTGTAGGTGCGTATAAAACGCTCAGCAAACGCGGGATGACCTCTTGTCCTATGTAAGGTTATACCTTCACCTTCCACATAATCCTTAAAGTCTTCACCTGCTATTGCTCTCTCATCATCTGTATAAATCATTTTAGGCTTCTTACCCATTTTCCCTAATGCCTCTTTAGTTGCTTCAAGGACATCCTCCCCATTTTTAGTTTTGATTGGAACAACAACGGCATACTTGCTCAAAACATCAATACACACTAACCCTCCTCTGATTTTTTGTTCTTTCTCAAAATCATAATATCCCATAAAGAACAAATCTATTTGATAAGTATGATTATTTTTTGGTGCTACAAAGGAATTCATCCCTCTGGGCTTTGCTTTGACTTCTACATTCTTTCTAAAGAATTGTTCAACATCCTCTTTCTTGATTGTAGGTTCTTTCTTTTTAGCATCTTCTAATGTGGTCTTTCTTGAACCATAGCCCGCTTTATCAAAATAAATATCACTAATAATCTTCTGTTTATCACTCATTATAGAATAGATGATATAATAAGTATATATTATATCATTTATTCTTGCTCTTGTTGCTTCAGCCAGTCTTGGTGCTTTTTTGTCTTGAAGTGGTGCGACCTATTTTGAAGTTGAAAAGAACTACCACAATAACAATCAACTATTGACATCAACTTGTCTCTGTTTTTATGATAGTTGTTTCTTCCTCTTTCATTGGCATTGTCTTTATTTTTGATATGCCATTCTTTGTTCCACTTGGCGCACTTTTCTTTGTTGTCTTTGTAATATTCTTGCGGTGTTCTTCCTGCCACTTCTTTATTGACACAAGCATTGTTTTTGATGTAATAGCCTTCTCTTTGTAATAGTTCAATCTTGGATTGGGTCGGGAACAGTTCTACCAGTTCTATTTTACAGTTTTCTACTCCGAATTCATCAAATAACTGACAAATTGAATGTTTATATGAACACTTGCTGTCTAAAAAGGTTTTATAGACACCTTTATGTCTCCAAAATCTTTTGCTCAATTCTTCACAAGTGCTTCCGTAGTAGCACTTTGTGTAAGCAACATCTGTAATTAAATATATTTTTCCTTTTTCATACTTATTGTTCTCCATATATCCTAAACATACCATCTCTTTAAAACCATTTTACATTGATATTTTATTTGAAAAAGCGCAATTACATTGAACACACAGTGGAATACAGTTGCTTTTATAATGTGCCAGTTCATTATTTAATCTTTGGCAACTAATATTTGATGAAACCTTGCCATCTTCAAAATCAATAACCAATGGTTCATTACAATTTTCACACTGGGTATTCATCATATCCATCAGGAAATCCACATCAACATACTCATCATCATCTATGGGTCTGTTGCTTTTCTTATCTTGCTCAATATAGTTCATTACTTTATTTTTGAAATATGTTTCTACTCTTAATCTGCTCATATCATTTTCATCCACATCATATTTATAAAACTTACTGTAACTCTATTCAAATCTCTTGCCCTGCCGACCGAAGTCCAATACCAGTTCTTGCTACAATACCATTTGCTCCAGTCATATATCACAATGTCATCATCTACACTACAACCTTGTTTTGAATGTGTCGTGTAGCAGTAAGCATATATAAAATGCTTTCTCAATACTTTCAGTTCTATATTTTGCTTCTCATTAGTTGCCACATTTTGTAAAACAACAATATTGCCAACAATATTTGAAACCCTGAATTTAAAATTAACATTAAATTTCATCCCTTTATTCTTAACATACTTTCTACATATTACCTCCTCACCTATCACATATTCATCTTCTATACCTTTCATCTTTCTCATTCTGCTACTCACCTCTCTACAAGTTTTATTAGTATAAGCGATGTTCATTGCCATCACTCCATCCAAAGTATTTTTCAATGACATTAAGGATAGGCTCATTGTTCATAATCATACCTTTTATATCATAAAGTTTCTTTCTGTCTTCTTCAGTCTTCAGCCTCTTACACTCATACAATGTAATATTATTTTCAAAAATCAAATTAATACAATGGTCAGCATATTTCTCAAATGACATTACATTGCTTACCCTCTCTGGGTTTTTCAACTGGTTAGTGTCTCCAGTTGCCACTACAATTTTATCAGGGTTGTTCTTACAGAAGTCCCATATCAAAGCCCACTTGCCCACATTATGAAAAATGATTTCATCAAACACTATGACATCAACATCAGAATAATCAAACTTCAAGTCTCTCATCACCATAAGATATACCAAAAAACTTATTGATGGTCATTGCTTCTGCTCCACACTCTTGTTTTAAATTATTGGTAGGCACTACAAATAATACCTTATAACCTCTATTTTGTAAATGCTGACATATATAACTCTTACCTGTTCCTGCTACTTCCCCTCTAATCATCAACCTCTTATTATTCAAAATATGCTCATCTATGATTTCATCAGTATTCCATTCATCCTTCACTTCACCAGTCATATTTTGATATTCAGTAATATCACACAAATTACTGGGTTTCTTACAAAATGCCTTGCTGGAAAAATTGAATTTATCAGACCATCTCCATTCTCCAATCTCACTACCAAACTTCAAGACCTCCCTTGCTTTGCCCAGATTAGATTTATCAATCACAAAGGCGTCAGTCTTTACAGAATAGACTTCAACATCATTGTCTTTTAATTTTTTACAAGCCTCATTCATATCAAAGTTATGATGTTGTAAAATAAGTTCTTTGATAAACCTATATCCATTCATCAAAGTTTTTTGTCAGATATGTTCAGCACATAATGCTTACACTCATCTATCTTTTCAGGAATATCATTACCATTATCATCCTCAATATTCTCAATGTCATTCCCCATTTCATCTCTTTCAATCAGCATATCATCATCATCATCATAACCATCATTGAAATAGCGGTCGTATGTAGTTTCAGTGATAATACTTATATCACCACCGTATTTTTCTTGATAGTAAAAGGCATCAACCATTTTTGAAAACACTATGGACTTTTTAGCCTTGTTAGTTTGCTTTTCTAATAGACCAATGTTGATACAAGCAATCATTTTTTTCTTCAACTTATCTTTCTCCTCATCCTCATCCAGTTTCAATTTCCAAAGTTCATCAACTATTTTTTTGCAATTAACTTTGTATGTATTAGATGGAATTTTGTAATAAATGACTTCAACATCATCAGCATATTTGCTCAAAAACTTGCCGTAAATCAAATTATAAGCCCTGTTGAAAAATAAGTTTCTAACTCTGCTTTTAACAAAATACAAGATCAAATCATTCATCTTGTTAAAATCATTCTTTGAATAATCATATTTTTGCCAAATATCAAATTCAGAAAAACAAGGCACTTCAAAAATATCAATGGTGGATTTAGTGTAGGCTTTCCTCCTATCTAATTCAATGAATATTCAATGTGTGTATTCTTTCCTTCAATGATGCTTTCAAAATATCCACTGGGAGCAATGCTATGTGCCACTGAAAATATGTTCAAGTCATCATTATGATAATACGACTTATGATTAGGATTGAACATACCCTTATTGAAATTGAAAAATGCCTCATTGACTTTATTAAACATATCAGCATTCCTACTATCAATACAAGTATCCACAGCGCAGTCTATCAGAGTTTGACTTCTGATATTCAAAATCAACCCATTAAATTTTACCTTGAGTGATGATACATTGCCACCTGCTCCCATTATGATTTTAGGCTCATACTTTGCCCTCTTGAACTCACAAAAAAGTGTATTCAAACTCTTGCCACTCACTAAATTTACTTCTCCTTCTTCATCTTCATTCTCTTTAACTATACCCATTATGTCATCAATGCCATTGAAAAAATCATACTTAACTGGTTTCTCCTTGCTATTTAAACGAAAGTCAGTAGAAGCACTTATCTTCATATCTTTTTCAAAATCCCTTTGTGCTATGCTGTTGATGTTGTCATTCATTGTGTAAATGTGGTTGCCCTTAATCAATCCAAACAAAACGGTTATGTTTTTGTTCTTCTTATCAGGGTCATAGGTATAAATCTTTTGGCCGATACAGTTGTATAATCTGACTGTCAGTTTAAACTCTTCAAAAACAGGTTTCATATCTTCAACTGATGCCCCATTCTCTCTGAACTCTTCTTCATTCAAATTCATTAGTTTCAAAACCTTATCTCTTGTCATTCTTTTGCTCTCCCACTTTTTAGTATTCATTAGTGTCTCTTCATAGTGGTCTATCAGTGTGTTAATCCAGCATTCCCCTTCAGTGTGTTTCTTGTTTTTGATGGCATCAACTAAATTATCACTATCAACATCCATTTCGGTATTAATGGTGTAGTGATACATTCCTATCTCATTGCCATCCTTCAGTTTCTTTTTTGCTTCATCATCACTACCTCCTGTGTTTGCTACATCACTTATATCTAAAATCTTGATGGCACTTGTGTAGTCTTCAAGGTTTGTATTATTCTTCAGGTCTGGGTGTTTTTCAACTAATCTCTTGAATAACTTATCAAACAAAACTGTATCGTGTATCACTTCAAACTCTTTGTATCTACCTTTGGTGTTTCTTCTTCTGGGCAGTGTAGCATCTATCCCTGTCTCCTTTATCCAAGCCTCTCTGGTGTTCAGTTCATCAAATTGTTTTCTTGTAATTTTGTTAGGGTTGCCCTTCTTCAGTCTTAACCTATCTTTCAGTCTTTCCATCCATAAATCAAACTTATCTCTGACCACATACTTATCCACCAGTGTTTCATTCAGTTTATCCTCATCTCTTACATTCTTCAAGTTCATCTGTATAGGTTGCTCCATAGCAAGTAGATTGTGCCAGTCTCCCTGATTGTCTTTAAATCCTCTCTGTCCTCCTGCTTTATGCCCCTTATCAAAAATC
>CBDDTI010000423.1:0-5620 GCA_965233585.1 bacterium | reverse complement strand
ACTCTTTTTTTCGGCATGAGCAGCAGGTTAGCTTAATGCTTCCTCTTTCTGTGTTGTCAGAAATAGTCATTTCATGGAACGTGCAGCTTTTTTTACCAAAAAAATAATTTCACTTAGAAACATTTAAATCACTGACGTAGCCGATTTGCAAAACGTTCAGCCTCCATCTCTAGGCACTATTCATTGACTTGATTTAGGCATCGATTTGTGCACTAGATTTCCTAAGTCGAGACTGTTTTCCTTGGCCTAACACTGCGTTAACCCTAATGTATCCAGACCTTAACTCTAACCTAATCCGAAGCGCTAACCCTAAGCAATAACTTTAAACTTGGGCGCTTGCCCTAACCCTAACACTAAGCGCTAGCGCTAACCCTAAGCGCAAGCTCTAACCCTAAGCTAACCTTGACACGGTAACCCTGAACCCGAACACTAAGCGCTAGCGCTAACCCTAAGCAATAACTTTAACCTTGAGAGCTAGCCCTAACCCTAACAAGAATCCTAAGCCTAACCTTGTTCCATAACCCAAACCTTCAACGTTAACCCCAGTTTTGAGTGGTAACCCTAACCCTAACTCTAATAAAACTGGGAACTCTTAACCCTCAGAGTTAAAGTCAGCATTTGAAAAAACTTAAAAGAGAAACAACGCTAATAGTATTGTGTAACAACTGAAAGCAGTTCCAAAAGACGCAGACTGTTACATGCAAGTGTTTTAGCATACTTCATTTCTGGAATACGCAATAGAAATGAGGGGAAATAAGTGCAAGGCAGTTTTCTACAGGTATAAACAAATTGGCATGCGATGTTTGGAGCTGTTTTGGCCATGTTCGATTTCCGAGAAAAATCTAGCGGACATTCTTGCACCTGGCCTTTGAACTGAGCTTACAAGTTGCGTGAAATGAACTTTTCACGGTTCTCTCAGTGAAATCAAAGTCCTTGGGCGGCATGATCATGTGAAGTCAAAATTTCAACTGTCTGCCAAATGACCCGAAATCAACAATGTCTAAAGCTAGCGCATTGCGTAAAATTAACATTTGCCTGTAATTTGAGTGAAATTAACGTCTTTGCTGTTGCATGCTAACGTGAAATCAAAATTCTAACGGTTTTTACCTCAAATCAGCATTTTTTCAAGGTTGCACGCTGCAAAAGATCAATATTTCGCGGGATTGTAAGTGAAATTGCCGTCTTTGCAGTCACGTGCTGGCGCGACAACAAATACAAGTTTTTGCATACGTAATATCTCGAAAACGAAGAGCAAACCAGCAAAAAAAATACAGGGTGATGGTTTTCAACTGAAATGAAGGCCACATGCAAAAATTCAGCTAATTTGGAGCAAGAAACAAAAACAACCAAAATAGTCACTTATCCCCTTTTATCACTAGCCTCTTCAATTGACCTCACTCCAAATGTGTGGCTTCATAGCTCAGTTGGTGGAGCATCGCACAGGTATGGCGGAGGTCACAGGTTCGAATCCCATTGAAGCCCTGATTTTTTCTTACCTCTTCTTTTCAATTGCTTAAATTGGAAAATTCACTGCAACGATCACTCTTCACTTTCATGTACAAACACAGTGCTAATATGAATTATTTCATTTATACTTTACATCATTTCACTCCTCACAGGAGATATGAACTCAATAAAATGACCTTGCTCCCAATGTGTGGCTTCATAGCTCAGTTGGTAAATCATTGCACCGGTATCGCGGAGGTCACAGGTTCGATTCCCATTGAAGCAATGATTTTTTCAGGCTTCTTCTTTCCAATTGCTTAAATTGGAAAATTCACTGTGATGATTCACTCTTCACTTTCATGTACAACCACAGTGCTAATACATGTATGAATTACTTCATATATACTTTACATCATAAGTTGTACTGTTAACATGAGGTACTTGCAGTTTATTTATGCCTCTAAGGCCATTACTGTCATTTCTACATTGAAATAATGAAGATATATATGCTGGTGTGGTCTACGCATCCATAAGCGACCAACTCCCTTTAGCGACCACCTGGGCTTGACAGTTTAAAGTGTTTCAGCCCGAGAATTTTACTTGAGGGCCAAAATGGCCTTGGAAGACTTGTTCTAGGGGCCAATTTTTTAGAAAAAGGGCCAATAAATAATTAGTATAGAGACTCGCCAAATTTATTCAAACTCCTGGTTGCCAGATAAGATACTAGTTTGAAGGTCCGGTATGAAAGACCCATGCATATGTCAAGATAGCCTGCAAAAACGGCCATCCTTCTTCGCTCCCGGCCCGAATGGCGTTTCGCGTGAAGGACGTCTGCGATTTACCGTCAAAAATTCCATACTGATGAGGAAAATCTGTCCCGCATCTGGTCATGGGCGCTGATTGGTTCGATCGGTAATTATGCATAATTAAGTCCGTAAATATGTGGGACAGTGAAAATACTCACCAAAACAAATCTGGCGTCTTGTAATTGTAGCGGTGGTTTGTGTAAATTGGGGTTGACAAGCCCGCACAACTTCGATGGTTTGTGACATCTGTACATTTGCCGTTCTCTGTTCGGTTACTCGACCTTTTTGTCACTTCACTTGTGCTTATGAAGGGCACTTCATGCTGTGTTACAAGGACGAATTTTAAGAAGAGTTGAGCCGTTAGACCGTGCCATGGCAAATTTTTTGAGGTCATAAGTCTACATGATTTCCGCTGTTATCTGCATGTTGTTTCGTGGATTTTGACACCTCTGTAAACAGTGATTAGAAGTACAGAGTACATTAAGCTAACATGCTGCTCATGCCGAAAAAAAGAGTATGAAATGGAAAATTTATCGGCAAAGGAACGCTGAAATACAGAAATGATATCATATTTGCCCTCGTACCCTTTTCTTCAGAGACGCTGTAGCTTTAGTTCGAGAAAGCTATACACCAGCTTGTCTAGTGAAATTTTAATTTTTCTTTCAGGCATATTTTTCAAGCTTGATGTAATGACGGGATTCAAATGCAACTGTTGACACGTGATGTGTCTTTGTTTGGCCTAGTCAAGACCATGGTTTCGACCCTCCATGTGGATCTCATCAGCTACCGGTATTTCTGAAATACTCTGTACGTCTGAAGTTGCTACTGTAACTCGTACATTTGTGAGAATGTAAGACATTTGTGGCTTGGCACAAACCTTTCATGACTGCAAATGATAATTTATTCACATTTATAAAGTTCTCGCTTACGTCATCAGTATGAAATTTTCGGAGGTGAATCGCAGACGTCCTTCGCGCGAAACCCCACTCGGGCCGGGAGTGAAGAAGGACGGCTGTTTTTGCAGTCTAACGTCAAGAGAACAATACAAAGACATACATAATGTAGTCAATGATCAAGGGTTTGCAATGCATTATAGGGCAATTTCAATCACAGTCAGCTATTGTAAATTGTTAGCTGCATTGGCAACAGTATCCGTCGCAATTTTGAGCCCTAGGATAGCTATTAAAATACTATGCCTGGGTTAAGCCTGCAGGCAGCCATGTAAAAGTTAAGGGTTAAATGGGCCTTTTTTCCATTTTTCTGAGGGCCTTCCTAGATTGCAACATAAGATTCCCGCAATGGCACGGTCTGGCAGAAACACTTAGTTTAGGGTGGTCGCTTACGAGAGGATTGACTGTATTATATTGCTCCATTTTTGGAATAATTTTAGTTTTAACTGAGAAGATATGTATTAAACATTTAAAACAGCATTTGGCCACAATACTGTAATTACTCAACAAACCTTGAAGCTCATACAAAATACTCTGTTACACATTATATTTTCAGCTCTCTTCTAGGTGTTTGGATATGGGGTCAAACACAGAGTTCTTTTGCGTTTGATGTCATACTCCAAATTCTCCTCTGACCAGGATTGCATAAGTCAAGGTAACAGACCATCATTTCAGATGCTGAACAATCATTATGTGAAACACTGTTGTAATAACAAAATTTTAAGGACATAAAACATTAACGTGGGTACTGTTCTCACCCAGGATGTTGAAGAGGTCCATTGATCACAGCCTGTCTTAGTTCCTTGACATTCCAGTGAGTAACAGGTTGTGGGTAAGTCAACTTCAATGCAAAAACCTAGCACATACAAAAACACAAAGGGATACAAATAAAAAGGAATCAAATGTCCTTTGTCATACAATCAGTCATATATAAGTACCATAGGTAAGTGCAGTATATGACAGTGGCAGATCCAGACTTGAGCTAAGGGGGGGGGGGGGGGGGGGGATTTGTTTTGCTTGGCCTGCCTGTTTTTGTAGGAAAAATAGAGAAAAGAGGAGGGAGAGGAAAAAATGTAGATATAAAATTAACAGTTGTTTATTTATTCCTGGAGTGTTTTTTAATTTCTGGAGTGAAGTTTTCACTATTGTTAATCGTAAGATGCACACATTTGACTTATTAATCGTAAAAGGTGATACTTTACGATAATTAATCGTAAAATGCGTCACCTACGATTAATAATCGTGGATGTTACGATTAATAATCGTAGAATCCACGATTATTAATCGTAGGGTGATGCATTTTACGATTAGTAATCGTAGAATCCACTATTATTAATCGTATCTTACAACAAATGCAGTTATGATGCCGATCTTCTGTCGACACCAAATATTTCACTCGACCGGCCGCCATTACGAAAAAAACTTCACACCCCAAAACTACATCTTATAGAGCTTGCTCTGTAATAAATGTGATTCAGCCGAAGTGTTGACGTGACAAGCTTAACGTAAAGCTATCCTTTTATGAACTGAGTGTGTTTACGGACGATATTTTCAACGTTTTTTACTCGTCGACGAAAAGCAATGCGAGCGTGAATGTCGTGGCCGTGAAACAAGACTGCCGCGTTCAATGCGAAAATAAACAACTTTACTAAAAGATTATCCAGATAATTTGAAAGCGGCTGATTCAATGTTCAAAGTGTACCCAAAGGAAAAGATAACAGGCAAAGAAACCAACAACTAAGTGTGTTTACGAAAGATATTTTCTCTGTTTTTGAGCCAGTCTTCGACAAAAAGCAGCACGAGTGGGAAAATATATCGTGGCAGTGCTTGAACAAACAACAGCACTGCGTTCAATTTGAAATAAGAAACTTAAGATTTTGTAGTTCAAGAGCTATCTTAAAAGGCTTCTTTATTTCAAAATTCGGCGAACTAAGAAGAACCCTCCGTCGCTTTCCCAAAGGAAAATTCGCAAGAGCCGGTGTTTACGAGCGACATCATCGATCTTTCAGTCTTGATCTTGCAATCTTTAATTTAGCGACATCGACCAAGTCGATGAGAAAGCGACGCGAAAGGCTTCGAATGAACTTTATTTTCTTCCCTTATTTCCGATGAAATATATGGAAGGAAAAGAGTGGATTATTTTTCGAAAAGTGAATTCATTCAAACCAGAGCTTTGCTGCATATGAAAGAAGTTTGAATCAGTGTTTTTACGGCCGACGGGCAATCAACTTTACTCTGCAGTAAACAAGCTACGTACGCCGGCGTACTAAAACGGCAATCGAATAACCAACAAAACTAATTGTGTTTCATTCGGCAGATTTTTACGTAGTTCATCACCCAAAACGAAAAGGGCCTCGGCAAGAACTCTCGCATTTAGTAGATTGTCCATACTTTATATTGTTTTGTAATTAAAAACAC
>CBDDTI010000422.1:0-32495 GCA_965233585.1 bacterium | reverse complement strand
GTTCAAACTTGCAATTATGACCATGTTTCTTCCAAAAATATAATTCCGTGAGAATTCTGCAAAAAAGAAGCAGAAGGCTTAACATTTCCATTTTTTTGATATTGCCGAAAATATTAAAAAGCAAAGTGACCTAGTTTTTTGGGATTTGTAGGCGTTTGATGGTTTTTGTAGTCGTTTTGAAGCTTTTTGAGGGAGTTTCGAAGGTTTTTGTAGGCGCGAACTTTCGCATAAAACGTGCACATCGCACACAAAAATGGACATAATCTAAGAAATGGTGAGCCAAAGAGTCTGTTAGTGGCACTTCAAAGCCGATTGACCAGCTAACAGCGTTTTGATTTTATTCGCTTATGGTGGATAGAGGGTAGGTGGTGATTGACCCTGTCGATTTGCGGGCCTTTTGTCATTGCTTCACTTAGTTTTATCAATGGCTCACATTAGGGAATTCAACTGACATAGGATTGAATGAGGTTGAGTGCGTAATATGGTAATGCAGCATGAAATGAAACCAGGGAAATCATAAAGTAGGCGTTTTGGTGAAGAACTACTTTTTCTGACCGATATCTCAAAAAAAAGTCAACAACCTAGTCTCCCAGAAAAAAATACTACGAACGAAGACCTAGGAAAACATATAAACATATTCAAAATTGTTTGTTTTTTCAGGAGAACTTGAGCCGTTCGGGTGCGTCCCAGTGAAATATCCACGAAGGAAGCTGCAGCGTGTGGTTTTGGACGAGTCTGGAGCTCAGCGCCGAGCCACATGGGGACAACAGCCTAAATGATATTGAAGAGAAGGAATCAAAGGACGGGCAATGCCTGCAATGCCCGCAGCGGCTTCAATTCCTCGAGAATCTTTGAGAGATAAAATGCATCATACCGGAAATCACTGCGAAATGTGAGCTTGCCCCCAAAAGGTCTCGGCCAATTTGATCTCAAAAAAATACAGCTGTTACAATGCTTTGGTCTTCAAAATATCTGAGACATTGGTTAAGAGTTTTATTTGACAACTAGAAAGTGGATGAAAGTGGCATAATTCCTTTGTGTTCAGGAGTTTATAAATCACAAGTACAGCAGCCTTTCACTCAACCTGCGCTTCGTATGCTCCGTAATACAACTGACAAGAACGACACATATCTATGTTAATTAAATGTAAGTACCGTGCGGCCCTCCAAATAATTCGAAAAATTATTAATATACAAAAACTATTAGATAAAACACCATTTTTTGGGATATTTGGAAGGTATACCCGTTGAAATTTCCCCTATGAAATGGTTGGCCTCAAGGCCAATATAAGCCCGATTTCTAGGGTCATTTTGTAGGAAATTATTTTCCCTTGTCCAGCCATTTTGTAGTACCTTGCGCATCCTGACCCTTCTTTTTTCTCGGGTTTGACCACAAACCTTGGGTTTCACCCCATGATGATCCCAAACCCTGGGTTTACGCTGCAAACCCTGGTTTTGCAGCAAATCTCGGGTCAGGTACGATTCTTGGCCCATTGCAGGGTGGTTGCTTGGGCCGCGGATTGGTGGCATTGCAGATTTATCTTATGTTGATGGAACGATTTTACCCTCAATGACCTTAAGCGGTGATATAAGGTTTATTTTTTCAAAACGCAATATATACAATGTGAATCATACAATTCCTCATACAATGTATTAATCGCTCCAACAGGATGGTGGTATATCATACTGATCGTTTAATGCAGACTATTCAGGCTATATGTAAACATATAATAGGCATGAACTCATGCACCATCATTCCAATTATCTGAAAGCATATTTTTATTTCAATCCCAGTTCATCACTTGTGGCTTGCACCACGCCCTGAAATGAATCGTGATTTGATATAATTTTTAAGGCCCACACAAAAAAATAATAATGTGGAGTCACAATTGGGGAGAATGGGCAACACCCTTAGATATGCAAAATTAGATGCATTGGGTATCCGCTTGAAGCAATGGCGGCTGATTTTTTGGCTGCTCGAGATTAACAGTCCGGGGCCCCGGAGCTAGAATGACCGGGATCTCACACTGCCAAGTTGGAGAAAACCAAGCTCCTGGTGCAACGTTCGGAAATGAAACCAGCAAATTGGATATTTATTTTCCGCTATTATTTTTCAGCCATTTTCAGATCAAACTGGCCACGATGGCCAAAACCAAAGCCAGCGTCACAGCTTCCAAGACTAAGTCAAAGGAGCTCTGCGAGTCTACGGAGCTTAAGGGTGATGGGTCTGGACGATCTGGAAAAGCATGTGTTATCAAAGGGTTGGCACACGAATGGTTTGGCATAGAAGAAATCAGAAACAGAGTGTTGGATGGTGGCCCAGTGATGGCCGAGGGAACCGTGGTCAAGCATGAGAGCATACCCAATTGTGTTCGGAATGACGCTTTGCTGGAACCAATCTTGCAGAGAATGTGCATTACTGAAAAACAACCTTTGCCCAGTATTGATGACCTCCGTGACGAAGTTGGAACTCTCTTGACCCTGGGGAAACGTCATGGGGAAGACTTAGTGACCCTAGTTGAAGAAACGGGCCAAACCATCAAGAAGCTCTGCGGGTTTGTCAAGTTGAAAGCTAGACGTCAAGAAGTGTCGACCGCAACTCGGTTTAAGAAACTTTCAAATGATGCTGCATCTTCATGTCCAAGTCATTTTCTTTGTGATTTGTTTCAAACAAATCTAGATGACCGTAATGTCATTTTTTCCTGTGACATGTGGTCATCGACGCTGATCATTCTTGGATTACAGATGTGTCTGGAGAATCAATGCTAAACGAATGGGTTACTATTTGTCAACACTGCCAGTCCTGACCCAGGTGATCGAATTCCAGAATGTTGTCCTACTCTTGGATTTCATGCTTCAGGCTGAATATTATTCTTCAATGCTTCTCAAGGCAATCATGCGTGCATATGTTTTCTAAAGTCTTTCTGTCGTCACCCCAACTGAAGAGTTGAACATAGTCTCTTCTTCTTATAATATATAAAATATATATAAATGAAAACGTTAAAAAAAAAACATGTCTCTCGCCACCCTTTTCTTCGACAGGCTACGGTGGACAGTGTGAATGCCAAAAGTAAGGCGAAGGCACGGGCTCTGTCAAGAGTATCTTTGGGCTTACCACTGAGGATGTCAAGGTGTTTTTGCTAAGTTGCATTGCAGGTTTCTCGTGTGCATGAACGTGCATACTTTGTGAATGTGTTCTGTTAAGTGTGATTAATTAGATGGGGTACGTACCGTATTCGTTGGTGCAGGGGCTGGCCGACAAGTCTGATGGGGAGGATGATGCTTGGAATGAGGACGCAGAGGAAGGGGAAGAGGAGGATGTAAAAGAGAGCGACCCCCTGATTGAACCCTTTGAAAAACAAAAAAGCTCTAGCAGCAGCGGCAAGGCTGCGAAGGTAGTTCAACAGGAAGCTGCGGTAGAGACAGAGCAGCAAAAAGAGGTACATGCAGAGAAAAAGGAACCAACGGGTCAGGTGACAGGTGTGTGCAAAGGTGATGAAAAGACAGACTGCAAGTTACAGGCAACTTCGACTCCTTCCCCCACGGAACCCACCAGACTTCCCAGTGATGAAGCACCCCCTGCCGCAAGTGATGCAGAAAATGCAAGCAACTTGTTTAAATTTATGTTTTTGCATTTCTTCAAGTTGTATCGAGATGCACAACAAAAACATATTTGTTGTGATGTGACTGGGGTAGTTGCCACCTACCAAGTACCTCACTCCAGGTAAACAAAGGGACCTGGAGAAACAAAGGGCCGAGATTATCGCACGGCTGGCAATGTTTCTGGCTGCATTTCAAGGCTTGACCTATCAAATCAAGGTGTTTGTTCAAACAACTGATTAGCATCCACTTAGTAACAATGCACGCATTTCTTTTCATGAAGGTAGGCATCAAAGCTGATCAGTAAAATGTTGTCTCAAAGCGTGTTAAAGCTGTTGACATTGTTTTGTTGGTGGTCTGTCAAACTGCGCGATTGGGAAAAACAATTCCTGACTTGTTTGAGGTTGCGAAAGAAAAAGCAGGAAGAGGAACGTTTGGCATTGATGTCGCTAGTAGTTTCCGGGGGACCAGGAGCAGTTGTAGCTGCACATTTTTTCCTCATACTCCAGCACATGCACTAGGCGACCCGATGGCTCAGTTGGTATGGCGCTGGTCTTGCCAGCGCTGACAGACTGCCGGTGGTGGTTCGAATCCCTGCTGGTCCACTCGGGAGTTTCAAGTGCGACCCGCCGAAAGGCAACGGGCGCCGACCACAAAAAAAATACTCCAGCACATGCACTCCGTAGTGAACATGTGAAGGTGAATACTGTATGGATTTCTTGTTGTGGGTTGATAGGTGGGTTGAATTTTACTTTGCTGTTTTTTAGGAGTGAACATCACTTCAGCGGCTACGGACGAACAAGAGACTTTTCCCGTTGATGTCAACACCTTGCCGCTTCCTACAGAAGTCACACCGAAACCTTCGCCTGAAGTCTCTGCAGCCCAGAAACGAAATACCTTTCACCGTTGTAGAAAAAAGACAACACCAGAAGAAGCAGGACACCAGCCCGCTCATGTTGATGACGCCCAGGAAAAACCAGATGCTTCACCCAAACACGATGTGAAGCCCATGAAAAGATCCAAGCTTGATGAGGCTTGGGAAGGGATATGTGAGGGGGTTGGGAATTACAAACATAGATCATTCACTGCAGGGATGCCAAAATAAAGAATCTGATTGTATCATTTTGCCCTATGTGGTGCATTGACTTGTGATGGCTAGGCAATGTCATCCGAGCCCTACGTGACACGAGATGACCAATTAGGTTTGAAACCAGAGAAACCTAGAGGGCGGGGACGAGGACGGGGACGGGGTAGAGGGAGAATTACCACAAAGCAGAAAGGGTCTGGGAAGGGCTCACACAAGGAAGCTCCAGAGAAGGATGAGAAGGATGAGGGGTGGTGGGAGGAGGAATGGTACAATGAGTACGGTCCTCCAGATGAGGAATGGGCGCATGAAAGTTGGGGAACGTCGGGGTACCACTGGGACGCCTACGCATGGAATGATGGAAATGAATCTTTGGGTAAGCTCAAAGATGTAGAGGAACAGCAGACAAAGAAGAAAGCAAAAAAGTTTGCAAAGCCAGTGGCGGAGCCAACTGGCCAGTCAACTGGCAACGAAACAAAGCAGAGAAAAAGCACCACAGAAATTCAGAAAACGGAGCCTCAGAAGAAAGCTCGCAAGGCAGAAAGACCAACTTCGCAGGAACCAGATGCCTTACCAAGGGACAAAGACGTTCCGAAAATCAGGAAATACCTTGAGTTGTACGCTGACAATCCCGCAACTTCTGTGACAGAAGAGATGAAGTTGAGATGAAGACCCGGCTCAAGGTTTCAAATCTGCAGCAGTGCAGACTCAACATCTACTGGAAGACCGGCCGTGTTGGGTGCACCTCCCGATCTGCCAAGAGAGACTTATGCTCCTTCAGCTTCAATGACATTGATGGCCCCAATTTCATGTCCCGACTTGCGGTGGCCCTGAAATGTGCGAAGCTGTTTGTAACTTGACCCGAGTGCACCATGCATGAACATGCACATATATATATATATGTATCATTATGTATCATATATGCATGCATGAACGTATGACATGTATGCTTTGTATGCAGTCAAGCGAGGTCAGGACAAATTATTTTCTTCAAAAAGTAGGTTGCTGACAGGGTGACTCGTTTTTCCAACTGGCGGCAAAGGATATCAAAAGGGTTTGTTTCATCATAAGTTTGATGTCTAGATAGTGTCACTCGTTCGCTGGGTTTGTTTGAATCCCATGTACCCCCCATTGATTTTATCCAACTACCCGGCCGAGGTGATGTATCTCGACAGAATGGTGAACGATGGTGAGATTGCCCAAGATGATGTTGGGGATAGTTCGGAGGTAGAGCGACTCGGAGACTCATTGAAAGCGACTGGCACACTGGTTCTTACAAAGCCCAATTGATTTGACCAACTCCCTTTTGAGATGCTCTCATGATGTGCCAACCGCTCGCAACATGCTGGCTGTTTGCGTGTCTTTCAGGGTTGTAGCTTTGAAACAAGCTGCTTGGGTTCACACATATACATGTCAGCTTAGGAGTTGCGGGCAAGTTGGACACTGATGTCACTCCCACTGGTTTGATCAAAACTTAGTGGTGGCAAATTGTTCCCACAGAAAGGTTTGAAAACTGATCTTCAAGTGTTGAACTTCGGGGAGAACATACGAGCGTTTTGAGATAAAGCCCACAAAGGATTTTTGGACAGCATCTCGAGCTCCATTATTGGAAACAAATGGCCATCCATAATTGGAAATTGTGACAAATAAGTGTTGGATCTGTATTTCACTTTGATATTTGGTTAAACCATTAGTTATTTTCGGGACCCATATCATTATATACATAATTACGTTACTAACATACCATATGATAAAGCAGTTTGTCTGGACTTAAGGGGGGATGGGAAACAATAACTACCCCTCAAAGTCCCAATATACCACCTTTAGGGTGATGGCCAAGTCTGTCCTGAATCCACGAAGATATCCCAGGGCTGCTTTGCGCACTAGACCTGCAGATGGAATGCTCATCCCATCAGAGAGAAAAGAAAAAGGAACGTTGCCGCCATCCTATGTTAAAAGAACTTTGACAAACCTGGAGCCTTCTTCAGGGGACAGGGTGTCTCTCTGACTCACACTGTTGTTTCCACTATCATGGAATCCCACCATCCTTGAAGAATTTTGTGTCCCTCAAGTGCCTATCAAAAACAAGTTCTGGCTACTGTTGCATTCAAAAAAATAAGAACAATCGTCACCTGCACGATGCACGAATGCATATATAGTCATCAATTGGAGATAGCGTGCCTATGATTATGTTTCCCCATGTTTTCCCTGTCCATTTGTTTGCATGGATCCTGTGTTGATACCCGGCCAAGGTCAAAACATGACGGTGGAGAGGCTTCGCAAGTTGCAGCGACGCAACAACCTGTGGAGTGTCCGGCTGGAAACTCTGAAAAGATCTTGTGCCCTCTGGCATGTTTTTTTGGAGTTGGGTCAACAAATTGAAACATCAACACATCATCAAGGTTCAATGATGGAATGATGATCGGTTAAGAGTACTCAAAGGAGACATCTCTGTATGATTCAATAATCAAAGGGGTTATTTTCTTCATTATGGCAAGGTGGATTGATGCTGATCGTGTTCAACCACTTTTCCCGCAGCTTTTTCCCATGGACATGGAATCTTCTACTCTGGATGTAGTAAATACTGGTACAGATTTCCAGCAAAGCTAAAGTGCGCTAAGTCTTGAGATACTTGCACAATGAGGTGTTCATAGAGTATATGTATATATCATTCTTGGTTCCATCGTTATCCTCAACAGATTGGCTTCCCTTCCGGGGCTGTCCATAGCAATGGCTTGGATTGACGACCTGGTGTTTCGTCTTCGGCTGCTGAAGTGCCCAAAGGAGAGTGTTAGGGTCGTGAGGGTTTAATTGACCTATCAACAAGCATGCGCACAGCCATGCAAGTCGTAATTACAAATGCCTGTAAGGTTCATGAAGAGTCAATCCCCATCCCCATTTCAGATATTATATATTCAATATTATATATATAATCGATATTATATATTCGATATTCATCAATACTCATTGTACATATATGCTTTCACCACAACCTATTCTCGCCATCCTTCAACTTGCCTCTGGCCAGGAGTTCGTTCTTTGCCTGCTGCTCATCACATGGAGCGGCTTTGACATGACACAGGTCGGCTTGGGAAACAGAGATTTCAATTTACCAGGGTAGATTTCCAGGCATACGCAATCCATGTATACATATATAGCTAGATCCATGTGTATCACATGCGGTATCGGTCATGGATCCATGTTTTCATGTTTTGACTTACGAATGCCAATTCATCTCTGCATACATATGGATGTCATACACGCAGATCTCTTTCCAAACAGGAGGTGGACTATATGGAGTTCTTCGCAGGTGTTGGCAACATCTGCCGACAGATGAAAGCGGCCAAGTACACAAATGTCAGGTTTGATATCAAAGACCATTCAGTTCCAAAGAATTCGAAGAGGTCAAACTACATGGATCTCAACAGTCCTTCTGGTTTTGCGTTTCTGTGGCAGTATTTGACATGTTTTGTTTCCCAATGGAAGGTGTTCAACAGGGGGTCTATCTAGGCTTCGAGGTTCTCAGGTTGAGACAATGTGTTTGTATCAAGTGGTGATTCCATCCCGCTATCAGCCGGCCTTCTCACATCCATAAGGTTGGCAGCACTGGTGATGATGAAAGGGGCGATGAATGCCTTCGCATGCCACTTCGGCATCAAATGCAGCTCTCTATGTAAGGTGAACATTGGAACGTCAATGAGAAGCGCATGCACTTCCATAGGATGTCTTCTACATGCGTCTGTTCGTACATCTAACAAACTGTTGGAAAGGAACCTGGTATTTGGAAATGCTTTTTTGTTCTGAATGTGGAACCTGTTGGAATAAGAAACATTATTTGGTTTAGTGATAGGATACTGGGTGAAATCATATGTAGCCCCATGGGGAGTGCCAATTCCCACTTTAACACGCGCAAGCTAACCAGACTGGCACCGCAGGACATGCTGCCTCGTTCTCCTATGCACTGCTCTTGGAGGATGTTGGTCCCTGGAACAGCCATCTGGGTCGCTCTTGGAATTTTATCCAACATGGAGATTTATCCTGCTATCTATTTGTGAATCTGGCGGACCTTTTGCAGTTATGCCCTTACACCGATCGATGTCGGCATTATGTGCTAGATATGCGTGAGATATGCGCTAGATATGCACCTGTTGAGACTTTCCATGCATTACTGTGGATTCAAAATCTTCTCTGAATACACAAGAAAATTGTATCATTGCTTGGTCAGGTGAACAAACAGTTATTTTGGAACTTTGTGGTTTTACTGGTTTGGGGCTATGTACCTCAGGTCTCCACGGTGAAATGGTGGATGAGGCACTACGGCAGTCCCACAGCAAAAAGGCATTATGCATTTTGCAATAGCCAGAAAATCCGTCGCTTGGATAGGGGGCGCCTTCATAACCCTACATCCCAAAGGCAGACCATAAAGACCTGTGTGAAGTACAAAGATGCTACTGGGAAAGTCCGTTACAAGGGCACCAAAGATCTCCGGTCCACAGAGTTACTTGAAAGAAATCCAAGATCAAAGAAAATCCATTGCCTTTAGCTATCCATTTTGTAAGGATATCACGCCTTATGGTTATCCCCGAAACCAACCGTTTATCTATGTGCCAAAGACATCCTAAGATTCAGGGTTATGATCATAGTTGACGGTAATGGATTTTTTTTACTTTTATATTTCCCCCATGTAAAAACATAAATTCCTGATATAGCATGCTTTGGATTAACATATGCATGTTAGAATTATTTGGCTGGCCACCCTTTTTAATGGTTGATTTACACCATGTGCATATCCCATCCCATTCCATATTCTTTGCCCATCCTCAGGGTTTATCCCATGGCCTTTGCCAGAGCAGTGGTTGATTTGATCGAAGACATGAAGGAGTCTTGTGCCGGCCAACCTCAGCTTCCGGCAGTCACACCTTCAGTCTTGGAAACTTTGGGCATGGAGTGGCATGCGGATTCTGATTTGTGGAGTTTTGTTGGATTTGACGAGTTGTACAAATATTTACGTGGGTCGAAGCGACTGAAAATCCCGCCTGAATTCCGACCATTCATTCCCGACAAAATTTAGATATTTTCGGTGGGGGAACCAATCCCAGGGTTCGAGGGATCGATGAAAAATCATGGTTGATTATTCGCTACTTTCAACACTTTGAAATTTTTCCACATGCAAATGTCGGGTTTGATCCTAAACCCGTGACCAACCCGTGATTTACAGATGCAAACCCTGGGTTTCGGAACCAAAACCCTGGGTTTGGGACCCCAAAACCTGGGTTTAGTGAAAAACCTGGTTTTGCACAAACCCGTGACGAACCCATGACCAACCCATGATTTACCCGTGACAACCCGTGATTTTTTTCACGGGTTGAGACCTCCAAAACCAGTCCATTTTTCACCTGGTTTTGATGACAAATTTCGATCATTTGGGGTTGGCTAATTCGAGAAATTCGAGAAGCTTCGAGAACCTTAATTTGCAGAAGTGGGGCTTGCAAATTCCCCGATCGAGATTGGCAAAATCAACACGAAAATAGCTATTCATCATAGAGCAGGTTTTTGTCATTGTCTTTGTTGTTCAATTATGTGCACCTACCTTCCACTAGTATTCAACCTCTGGCATCAATCATGCATGGCTTGCAAGAAAGCAACACACATAAAGCGGGTTTTGACGGGTTTGACGGAAACAGAGATTGTTCAACAAGTCTAGTCTTCTATGATGAAAAAATGATAAATATGAATTAAACTGTCTAATGGTCCCTTACTGAAAGACATGTCCAAAACTGTTTGGTCTATCCTGCTCTAATGAATCCGATGCCATTTTAGCTGGACCAGGATGTCTCAGCAAGAGATCCCCGTTTCAAACTTGTGGAGTTGTGAGACGCTGGAGTGTGGGATGGCACATGTCCTTGACTACGCTTTTGATGAAGAAGCCCGTTTGCTCAAAGAATTGGAGGCCATTATGACTGATGTCATGTGCAATCATGCCCAAGTGGACATGTATTCAATTAATGGATTGAAATTTCTAGCTGATCATAACATACGAACTCAAAACCATGTTTGATATATTACAGTTGGCACCGGAAATACCATTCAGGTGCATTTTGCATGCAGGAGATCAATACGAAACTTGGGCAGCCCCTTGTTGACCCACAAGAAAGTGATAGCACCGCTGGGACCTCAAAATTCAGTTGAGTTAAAGTATAAGTCTTTTCTCCTAAATACCATGCATCCACTGCTGAAGGCTTTGACTGGGGAGCCCTTGCCCTGTGAAGCGGAAACTCTTCCTGTTCCAACCTCAAAGCCAAACGCAACAATCAAGTCAACTTGGGGATTTTTTCACCGCGCCCCAGGCTACGGAAGAAGAACTAGAAGCAGCACAAGCAGGTGCTCTTGAGACCCCTGGGAATGGTGTTGTGCTCCAGCTGCGAATTCGAATTGACAGTCTTCATAGCCAAGGTGGTGCAAACAAACGCCTGATATCTTACATATATTATATATTTTTGTTGCTGCATGTAACCAACTCTGACTTTTCTAAACCGCTTGATCGAGGATTCTACTTTGCAATCCGCTATGCCAGTGGCAACACCTCTTCGCAAACGGCCTGGACCTCCTCAGTCTGTTGAATGCTTGGAGAATTCCCCTTCTAAGAAGCAGAAAGAAAACCCCGGTGAGAACAACCGAGTGGTTGGTGAACCTTCCAAGCAGGCTCCAGGTGACCAGGTACCAGACCAATCCATGGAATCCACGGATGATAAGACAAAGAAACCTGACGGATCTCAAGCGACACGATCTATCTTTCGAATTGGTGGCATGACCGATCGTCAGGCTTGGATATACCAATACTGAAAGTTTTGAATCATATGTGTGTGATATTAGATGATGTATCCGTGCATTCATTCAATATACTGTTAACTATCCAGCTCTAATCATTTTTGGAAACTTGCTTGATAAATATGTTCAAAGATGACACAATTGATATATGGTTGCTACAATATTTTCCTATCGTGGGGCGTGGGGTATCACAATTTCGCATCCTTCACCCCCTGGAGATGAAGCTCCGTCGTGCAGCCAAAGCCAGGGTCGACCGCATGTGCAAGGACCACCCTTCAAGGCCCCATTTAAATTGCCCTGAGTGGTTGAAGCGTGAATGGAAAGGTGGTGGGTCCATGACGAAAGATGAGATCGGTGATGTCCTACGCCAAGAAAATTTCCAGAAGGATCGCAGTTCAAAAAAGTAAGGTTGTAAGGCTGCCCTCAAAAGTTATTCAATGATTCCGGCATTTTTGGAAACACAATTTGGGTCATAAATGGTTACAATTATTTTACCACCAGCTGTTGTTCTTCCACCAATCATGTTTTATTTTCCTGCAGGAAGAGTTCTTATCCACTTTGCATACAATTGTTTCAAAGAAGCAGACGGTGCAGATCAAGAAAGAAGAAGGCTGGTACAGCCAGTCTGAGATGGCCGATGACCTCAAGTGGTCTCAGTAGGAACCTTAATATTTTTTATAAAAGATGTTATTTACACATGTACATACCCCAGTAGTGCTTCATACTGATTTGCCATAGCGGCCAATCAACATATATTATATATATATATATATGAATGAGCCATGACCTACCAAGGACTCGCATCCAAGGTGCGATTTCCCGATGTGTGGCAATTGGCGAATCCCATTGTAGGCCATCCACTCTCATGATTTGGATGTGGGAATTTGAATCAACAATGCCAAACACATATGGACCATTTATTGTTGTTTATTTTACTTTACATGTAACCCCAACCTGATGGACCATAGCCTTGGCCAGGCGAAATGCTTATGATGGAGCCCAGGAATATTGGGTCACTGTCCGTGAAACTGGGCACAAAACCACAGAGTATTCCTACGAAGAACAGCACCGGAACACATCCAAGGCCCCCAACATTTTGCTTGCCAAACTGCTTTTTCTTAACAGAGGATCCATGACCCTTTTGCCTGGCGAGAGGCCAACACTGACCCGGCGTACACCATGGCTGGGGACAAGTTTGGTGCCCTGAAGGATATGGAAGATCGAGAGCAGAAGGAACGTACCAAGGCGATTGAAGATCCCTCACACAATCGCTATGCCCAGGACAGGGATGCAGCTTCGTGACTATCATAGACTCATTCTTGTGCTGCCATCGACCCCATACATGTGCATGGATCCATGCGAACATGTTCAACAAAAATCAAAACCTACTTTGGTAAGTAAGCGGTCCTTCTGAAGTGGACACCATGCAAGTCTACTGCGTGAATGGCTCGCCATCCCTACCAGTAACTATAGAGTATACAATATTTATTTATAAGTTTGATTATAGCAATCCTGCTACCTTTCCCACATCGCAGGTTAAGGATGACCTTGGTCGCTTCTTGGAATCCATGATGAGCAAATCGGGGAAGCTGAGATCTTTGATCCGGGAGTTACGTTCAAAGTATTCAAGTGACAGTGCTGCCACACAGCCCCTTATCTTATGCAGTTCTGGCTAAAACATGGCATCTCACGCAAGCATATATTGGTCTGTTGTTCATGTACAAGTATAGTATAGCAATTGGTCCATTGGCTAATTACCCCAATTCAATCAGTCCTGGCAGAACCTTGTTCCCACCCAGCTGCACCAAGGTGCATTCCAGCTTTGGAAGTGGCGATCAAGGAGGTTGACATGGCCTATGACTCCTGCAATGAAGCTTGGGCCCGGGGCGAAGCTGACAAATTTGGATCTCCAGAGCTACGTACTCAATTTTCTCAACTCTATTAGCACTACACTTTCAGATTTCAGTTATTGATCTGAACGGGTGAATGGTTGCAACTACATTGCATCATTCAAGAAAAAACCATATACTTGAATCACCTTGAATCTTCCAATGTACCAACCCTTGGGATGTTCCCCAAAATTGTTGTGAGGTTTGTGAAAATGGCAGAGGAACGAATGAAGAAAGCAACCTTTACATTCATACCTCAATTTCCTTGACGCTGTGCCCCAGAGAATTTTGTTTTGGGTGAAGCCCGTCAAATCTTCCTCCACCTGGCAGCCCTTGCTAAGGTGCTCTAAGACTTTGGCGACTGAGAACAAAGTGAGGACTGTTGGGGGGGCCAGAAGCCATGTTGATTCTGACCATAGCTCACCAACTTGAACTTATATAAACAAATAACGACATCTCACATATCATAAATTCCTTGACTTCCCTGACTTCTTTTTGGAAAAGCTTAGTTTTATCAAGTCAGCTTATCATTTCTTCCTCTCCCAAAACTGCTGCAGGAATGCAAAGAAGTTCTACACCAGGGACAAGAGGACCCCCTCTACTGAAGTTGAAAAGCCGGTTGCGAATAGCAGTGCCCGTGCAAAGGCTGCCGCTGCCAAAAGTTCCATCAAAAAGAAGGCCAAAAAGGCCAAGTAGGTGGATCATGTTTTTGGTTTTGGGGTTGTCGCATGGGCTGAACCTATGTGACTCTCTTGGCAATGATCACTTAGCAGTTCGTTGTGCATTTACACATGCCTGAACGCAAAAGTTAAGATTTCAGATTTCACTTTTCCATTGAACATCAAAACACGCTTGAAACCAGTCCGTCTTGATATATATATTTATGTTCGAACAACTTAATACAATTTGTTGTTTCATTCTGGCGTGTGATGATGTGGGAGCCTGTGATAAGTAGCCAAGTAGATTTGGGTGTGCAGTTGAAAACCCTCTAAGCTTTCCTGCGGGTGACCATCCGAACCATTATGTATATACTTAAATACGTTGCTGATTCCCATGATGGTTCCAACTTTTAATTTAGGTCCTCTAAGATTTGTTTGGGGAGTTGGGGGTCGCCTGCACCAGAGCTGTGGGATATCCCCACAAGCAGTCCTCTCTTCAATCAATTTGTGGCCTGCATTTGGCAAACCGGAGCCGTGTCTGCGGGACAGCTGGAAGATTGCGCTCTGTGAGATGCCTTTGCATTCTTGACCTATTTGATTTGAAGTTGAACCTACCCACAAACTTTTAATTGTCTTATAAATGTGTGGGACGCTTTGTTTTTTTGGGATTAGTTCAAACGGCTTACCCCGAAATACCCCACATTACCCAATGTATCC
This sequence comes from bacterium, assembly GCA_965233585.1. Classification (GTDB taxonomy): domain Bacteria; phylum SAR324; class SAR324; order SAR324; family NAC60-12; genus CBDDTI01. The sequence goes on along the minus strand of CBDDTI010000422.1, from coordinate 17,719 downwards.
CCATTACTCTTGACTCTCTTCGCATGACTCCTTCTCTGCCAGGTCGGCCTGTGGGCCGCGCAGTTCGCAACTTCAGCCATGAAATTGGCAATGGCGTCAGCACCTCAAGGGCCAACAAAGGGCAAGCATGTGATTTTTGATTCAACCTCTTCTGCCTATCCGGCGCAGCTGCATGTGGCCCATTTCCAGGCATAATGCCCTATGTATTTAGATCGATAATTTATTTTTCATGCAATGCCCGTCCGATGATGTATCTGAGCTTGATGAAGATGACGCTTGGTTGGTGAAACTGTTAACATGTCACCGGTCAGTTCCTTGACTGAAAGAACAGAACAAAACCGGTTGAAAATCATTTTATTTCAAAAAAAATGACGTGATCTTTTACCTATTAATTCAGTTTGATGTTTGGGGCCCTCTTGCCTCAGGTTTCCAAGTCGTCTATTTCATGGCTAAGTCATGTCCAGAAACCATGTTGCGAAGCAGCGCCTTTGCAGACTGCTACCATGGAGGAAACAGATCTGAAAAGGAGGAAAATTGACTTTGAAACCATTCCGAAAATCGAATCAACGTCAGCGAGCAGGAATTTGTGGTCCAAACGGTTAGCTCTCTACATTGACCGGTTTCCAAAGCTAAGGGATCTTCAGGGCACACTGGAACAGCAGTATCCTGGTGTGGTTCAATTTTAACTTCTAAATTTGGATGCTGTTTCGGGCGCCGTAGTTCGTCATACCTCTACCGTATTGGAAAACCTTTTCCAATCTCAAGCTCCCTTGACATGGAAGGTTGGGTTTACACACTCTCCTTTATGGAGGTGGGGCAACAAACTTTACGGCTATGCCTTTGGAAAGGAACGATTCAGTCATATGCTGATTATGTACATTTCACCTGAACCTTACAGCGCTGGCATGCTGGAAGCAGCCATGATCGACAAGTACCGCAGCACCTTGTTCCACTATTTCCAAATCCAAAAATTGTAAACCAATTTTTTCATAATATGAGATTTAAATCTATAGATATATAGTCGGGGGTTATGTTCACCTAAAGAAATGTTAATAGTTAGAAGTCAGAACCCCTTACAAGTAGATAGACCCTTGACCACCCTAACGCAACCTGTCCAATCATCCAAGGCACTGCCGGGTGCAAAAATACCAGATTTGGCGGTGACACTATCCATGACGTTGGTGAAACCTGGGAAGACCAAATCTACATGACATACGTTGTATATAGATTTTTTCGGCACCTACCACCTGTAAAAAAATGTGTGTGATATGTTTCCACAAATGGTTTTGCGCTACTCAAAAGGCCTACAAGTGGCCCGCAACAAGAAGGGAAAAAATGGCTTGCAACAATTTGTCAGGTGTCTGGTCTTAGTTTTGTTTGCAACAAATTTTTGCTTGAACGAAACTTTTCTCTAAATTGTTTGAATTCACAACCACGACGCTGTGCCAAACTGTGCAATACCCTACCCCAGCGTGACACTTTTGTAACATCCACCCTTTGGTTTGCCTTTTTTTCCTCCCTCTGACGCTTTTGCCCGGTGTCCCAAGGCCGCATGTGCTGCGGTCGTCCGGGCAGCCAAAGCAGTTGTAGCTGATGTGGGGGTAGCAGCTGCTAACCGATCACCCGGTCTTGTTGATTTGTCCAAGCGTTCAGAACAGAATACCGAACGGGACTGTAGAAGGCTTCTTGTGGGAAAGCATCAGCTAGCGTTGCCGATTCCTCAATCTCGGCTGGATACGGGGGATGACGGTAGGGACTAGTTCGTTCCAGTACTTCGGTTCCGTGATTGGTGTGAGTACCTGGTGATGAACAATCACACCCACATTTTTTGTGGATTGATGAAGCCTGATCATGCGAGAGAAGCTGCAATCCTTGATCATTTTTGGAAACAGTACCGGCTTCAGGTGCCCGATCATCCCGTCTTTGCACTAGCAGACTCCAACCGTCTGAACCTCTCGACATGCATACCGACAATTTTGCATGGTGACGAGGGGCGTGGACGGAAGAGGAGCGCCTTTCTTGTGATGAATTATCATAGCATGCTCGGGAGAGGCCTGGCAACATTAAAAGGTAAAGACCAATATGTCAAGTTGCTGCCCAACTACGAAGGGCATTCGCTCACTTCGAGGTTTCTCTTTGCAGCCATGCCCAAGTTGATGTACACTGGCAAACGAGAATATGTTTTTCACAGCCTCCTTGCCTTGGTTGCCGAAGAGTCCAAAGACTTGTTGCACAATGGTGTGATGGATCGCTTGGCTAGCCGCGGCAAATTTACATTTGCACTCCTGCAAGTCTCTGGCGATTGGCCATTTCTCTCTGACTCTGCATACATGGAGCGCAGCTTCAGAAACGTGCCGAAGCACCGCACAAATGTGCGGCGAAAACCTCCGGTTGGTATTTGCCATCTTTGCAGAGCAGGTCAAGTTGGCTTTGACTTCGAGCAAATCAACACAGCGCAGCCAAAGTGGAGGCCCACTATGCACGCCCAAGATTTGCATAGTGAGGATTGGGGACCATCGCCTCTTGAGCAGGTGCCACATCCTCCTGGCAGATTGGGGCTGCTTTGGTCCTTTGATGTCTTTCATTGCTGGCATTTAGGGGTGGGCAAATATTTCCTCAGCAGTTTTATAGCAATCTTGTCAGAGCTTCAACCAGAGTCTTCGGTTGATGACCGCTTTGAGAGGTTGTCCCAACTGTTTTTAGATTTTTGCTTGGCACACAAGAAGCAGCCGCATGTCTCAAAGATCTCCAAGGAGCTGATAGGATGGGGCACCACTACCACTTTTCCAACCGGCGGTTGGCACAAAGGAGCCTTGACCACAGTGCTCATGAAATGGATGGAGTGGCGATTCAAAGCGGAAGGCAGGGCATGGCCAGAAATGGCACAGCTTGCTGGTGAGGCCGCAGTCATGGCCAACTCTTTCCTTCGGGTATTCTACAAGGGCGAAGCCTTTTTGACATGTCGAGAAAGCAGAAATGCAGCTGACTTGGGCCTAGCGTTTCTGAAGCGGTATGCTCTTTTAGCGCGCCTTTCAGTTGAACGCCAGCAGTGCTTGTGGATTCTTCAACCGAAGCATCGCGCACTACACCATCTCACCTTATATCTCTTCGAAGGATCGTTCATAGGCCCACTTGTGAACCCAATATGCTGGGCAACACAGCAATCAGAGAACTTCGTGAGAAGACCTTCTCGCCTTGCGAGGCGAGTAACCCTTAAACTTCTCCAAGTGGCTCCGAGGGTGCTCCAGCGCCATTTGCAGGCATCATACGAACATTTTGCCAAAGCTGGATACATAATTCGGCCGACTAGCAAGGCCTTTGACGGATGAAAGGGCAGCTTAAAATTCCCTAAACTCAGCAACTTTGAGCCATGTCAATTTTTGACATGACAAACTTCAAAGGGTGGATGTTACAAAGTGTTCAAACCTTTTTGGGTAGTTTTCCAAGCCCCGCACATCCATTTTAGGCCAGGCACTCTTTGACAATCAACGTCTCACTGGGCTCCGTCAGGAAAAAAGGCATCAGTAAGAGGCGTGGAAACATGCATAAATTGCAAACCCTGGTTTTGCAATGCAAACCCTGGTTTTATGACTGAACCCTTGATTTTTCTCGGTTTCGGAGTTTCTAGGTATGAACTAATTTGAAGGGCCTCAAGGCCCATTTTATAGGGAGCCTACCTATACCTTGCCATATTGTAAGAGCAAAAACATAGATGATTTATGCATAAAATTACCCTGATATAGCAATCTCAAAATGCAGTTTGAAAATTTGGCGGGGTTGGGGCCATTTATTTTGTAGGAAATTGGTGTGATTCTTGGAAAACGAGCTGCGCGCCTAATTCTGCATAGATTTTAGCAGTTGTCTCTTTTGAGCATGTTGTACTTTGCTTATTCAGACTAGTGGCATGGCGGTTGATTTTGAGATCTTAGTGCTTGCAACTCTGCTATTTGGTAGTTGTAACTACTAAGATCTCAAAATGCAACGCCGTGCTACTTTTCCGAGTCAGCCTGGCTTTCTAACCCAACTCTTGGGCAAAAGAAAGGGGATATGACCGCTTTACTTTTTGTCAACATTGTAAAAAGACAGGCCGTAAATATCAGTGAGCCCATTTCCTTACAAAAAGGATAGCTTGCTCCTTAAAAACAATTGAAGGCTGAGTGAGAAAAATGCAGGGAAGTGGCAAAGCAACAGGTTCACACAGATACCTTTTTGGGGGGTCGGGGTCCAAGAAAAATTCATACTCAGAAAAAAAAAAAAATCAAAAATCGGGGGAAATATTCCTCCATATAAAATGTAGGGATGTACAAAACATTGGTTGGTACACTAAGATCTACTATTTTACATGGAGAAATTTTTATTTGTATCTATTCGAATTACTTGAATTTTCAATGTTTTTTGTAACGGAGACTTTGGTTCGGGTACCTGCCTCTGTAATTGCCCCTTTGTGTCGCGGCTGACGTGTATCATTCTGGTTGACGTTATCGGTGACGTTGTAAACCCCCATTTTTTTTCTTACGTAAATTTTGATGTTGTAAACGCCGATTTTTTTTCTTACGTAAATTTTGACGTTGTAAACGCCGATTTTTTTCTCTTACGTAAATTTTGACGTTGTAAACGCCGGTTTTTTTCTTACGTAAATTTTGACGTTGTAAACGCCGATTTTTTTGTTTTACGTAAATTTTGACGTTGTAAACCCCGATTTGTTTTGGTCTTACGTAAATTTCGATGTTGCAAACGCTGATTTTTTTTCTCTTACGTAAATTTTGACGTTGTAAACGCCGATTTTTTTTATTTTATACAAATTTTGACGTTGTAAACGCATTTTTTTCCTAATGTATATTTTGACGCTGTATAAATGCCAATTTTTTTCCTTACATAAATTTGGATTTTGTAAACGCCACTTTTAGTCTTGTTCATGTCATAATTGACGTTATCAACCGCGAACTTTTCTTGCTTCAAGTCATGACTGACATTGTGAGTTATATTTTTTTGTTTCCTGTGATTTATGCGTCATGAGTCATGATTCATGATTTACTATGCGCGCCCATTTTTGTTCACGTCGTTATTGCAATGATGTTTTTGATGTTGAGATGGGTCAATTCTTTTTGTATTGTCACACTCCTGATTCCTGCTTACAGTTTTTGGTTTTTGTTTGTTTCTTGAAATTCAGTTGGCATTGAAGCTGGTGGGTGTGTTTAACTTGTCTTTTTGTCCCTCCATTGGCCCTTCATTTGTTGGTTATGCCGTTGTCGTCGTCGTGGTTGTTGTTGTTATTGTTACTCTTCTTCTTTTTTTTCGCTTTCCTGTTCTTGTTCTCGTTGCTCCGTTCTTGGTGATAACCGTGCTTGTGGGTCACTGTCACATATTGGTACATGGTTGCGTTGTCACATCGTCACTTCCTGCTTGTAAGTGTTGCATAATGCATAATGCTGAATAAATGATAAACTAATTCGTTTCCTTAAACCTGCTAGATCCTGGTAGGCTGTGGCAAGTAAAATTGGTACGTAACGGCAGGTAACAAGACAAGACTCACCTGCGAGAAAGGCAGGTCCGATCAGGATACACGCACGCACGCACGTCCACGCATGTACGCCCTCACGCAACGCGAATCTACGTGCCCCGAAACCAGGCAAAATTCGATCTCACTGAAGTACTGTGTAACTAGTGCTGTAAACTTATGGGCAAATGTGTGATAACACACAGGCAAATTATAGAGACAAGAGCTTAATATAAACACAGTCCCGAACTATCCCGAACTATTCCGAACTATATGAAATGCATCCGAACGGTTCAGAACGGTTCAGATGTCACACCGTTTTCCCCATCCTTGCCCCTAGGATGGATCTCAGAGGGCCACTGACCGCTTACGTGACAAGATTGCCTGCCTTAGACGGGTTTGGGTGTGACATATACTTGTCAGAAGATTGTGAAATTTAGCCTAAGTTTTTTCCAGCCCCGTTCTTTGGGAAAACATTCTGCCACGACTTGTATCACAGCCTAAGTTACTTTCAGACATGTTTTTCTTCACCGAAATTTTTACTTAAAGTACCTTGGCTTATGGCAATTTACAACTCACAACTTGCAACTGACATCACTTGTCTTACAATTTTTCTTCCTCTTATAATTTGTAACTAACTTAAAACCTCATAGCTTAAAACCTTTACTTGCTTACAAATCATGTATCTTCAACTTGTTAACTTAAATGATAATATGTTGTAAAAATTACCCACTTTTAAGCTTAGAATCTAAGGCAAAAACCTGATACGCTTGAACCGTTCTGAACCGTTCGGATGTATCGGAGGCCTGAGTTCGGATTAGTTCGGAATGGTTCGGAATAGTTCGGAGACGCCTGAACCGTTCTGAATCGTTCGGATGTATTAGAAACTGATACGCCTGAACCGTTCTGAACCGTTTGGATGTACCGGAAATTTTACAATGTTTTTAAAAGTATTTTTCTATATTTTTTGAACTTAACTTGATTTTAATGTTTAAATATGTAAATTTATCATCATTGATATGGATAATTTATTGATAACTTAATAACCTTTTAACTGGTGGGCTGACAAAAACAGATACTTTAACTTAATTTATCACTTATCAGAATAATGAATCAAAACTTCATAATCAGAATGAATCAAAAATGCCAAATTTACAACATCAAAATTTACGTCGGGAAAAAAACACCAAATTTACAACGAAATTTACGTGAGGAAAAAAAACGCCAAATTTACAACATTAAAATTTACGTGAGAAATCGTGAGAAAAAATATGCAAAATTTACAATATCAATATTTACATGAGAAAAAAACGCCAAATTTACAACATCAAAATTTGCGTGAGGGAAAAAACACCAAATTTAAAACATCAAAATTTACGTGAGGAAAAAAAGGCCAAATTTACAACATCAAAATTTATGTGAGAAAAAAAGGCCAAATTTATAACATCAAAATTTACGTGAGAAAAAAACGCCAAATTTACAACATCAAAATTTACGTGAGAAAAAAAACGACAAATTTACAACATCAAAATTTACGTGAGAAAAAAACGCCAAATTTAAAACATCAAAATTTACGTGAGAAAAAAAACGCCAAATTTAAAACATCAAAATTTACGTGAGAAAAAAAACGCCAAATTTACAACATGAAAATTTATGTGAGAAAAAAAAACGAGAAATTCACAACATCACTTACAACATCGAGGACAACATTGGACGCGTGCCATAACACAGATAGAGGCAGGTGCCCGAACCAACGAAAACTTACTTATTGCCAATCCCCGAATACCAGGCTTTGGTTATACTCACTCGTGGCTGTGAGTAGTAGCGAAACCCAGGGCCGAAGTGTGGTATGCGTGTGTAAACTTATATGTTGAAGAATCCCCAAGATTTTCAGATGGGTTTGTTTCGAACATGCGGCATACCTTCAAATATTTTTCCTGCTCCTCCTGCTCCTCCTGCTCCTCCTTCTCATCATCACCACCACCACCACCATCATCATCAGCATCAGCAGGCTCATCAGCCTCACCAGCCTCATCAGCGTCATCAGCGTTATCATCATCAACGTTATCATTATCAGCATTATCATCATCAGCGTTATTATCATCAGCGTCATCAGTGTCATTCGCCTCATTAGCCTCATCAGCCCCATCAACCTCATCCCCCTCATCAGCTTTACTAGCCTTATTAGCCTCATTAACCTTATTAGCCTCATCAGACTTATCATATTTAAATATTAATTATATATTTTGTAATTTTGATTTAAATTAAATTTTCATTAAAAAATTATATAATATAAGGAATTTTTACAAAAATTAATATTTTTGATATTTTTGGTGTTTTTTCGGTATGGGTTGGCATAGAATAATTTTTTTATTGAAAATCAAAATGGAAGTAGTGCCACCATGAATGTGTGAATCTGTGATTCTGATCGATGACGAGAAATTTTTAGGGTGATTTATGTTTATAATTTTTGTGTTTTGAGTTTTAAAAAAAAATAGGGCAAGGTATTAAGGCCAAGAAATGGTTGGTTGAAATCCCGCTGGAAATGAAGAATGTTACTAGCAATAATAATAGCGAGGGATTAATGATTTAGTATTTACGGAGGGAAAAGGACAAATTATAGCACAAGAGCGTGTAAGATATTTAAAATGGGTAATATTTAACGGTCTTGTTGATAGGAAAAAAACGATTTTTTGCGGACAGGAATGAAATAATATGAATACAATTAAATACATTTTATATTCTGAGTAAATAAATTATATTTCTGCGCTATGTTTGTTAATTTTTAAATTTGATAAACCTAAATATAATTTATAATTAGTATATTTTATATTTTTAAAATTTAAAATTTATGACATATTATAATTTTTATATTAATATAAATTAATTCGAATAATTTTAAAAATATTTGGAATATGTATTTTTATTATAATTAATATATATATTAATATATTGTTGTATTTTTATATATTATAGGAATATTTAAATTATTTCATTTTATATTATTCCTATTATAATATTTATTGATTTATTATTGGATTTTTTTTTGATATTTTATTTGTTATATTTTTTGATATTTAATTTGGTTTCCTATTTGACGTATTTTTTGGCATATTTTTTTGTATATTTTTTGGTATATCTTTTGATATTTTATGTGGTATTTTATTTGGTATATTTTCTGATTTTCTATTTGGTAATTGTTTTGATATTTTATTTGGTAATTCTTTTGATATTTTATTTGGTAAATTTCTGACATTCTATCTGACATTTTATCTGGCATACCTTTTGGCATTCTATTTTGTATATATTTTGATATTTTATTTGAAATTTTATTTGGTAAATTTTTTGATGTTCTATTTGGCAATTATTTTGGCACTTTATCTAGCATATTATCTGATATTCTATTTGGTATATTTTTAAATATGTTATTTGACATATTTTTTAATATTTTATCTGACTGACATATTTTCTGGTATTTTATCTGACATATTATCTGGTATTTTATCTAATATATTTTCTGATATTTTATCTGGCCGTTGAGGACCAGCGGTGCTCATTGAGCTCGGAAGGTCCCAGGTGGTGCTCACTGAGTTTGGCGGCTCCCAGGTTGAGGTCCAGCGGTACTCATTGAGTTCGGATGGTCCCAGGTTGAGGTCCAGCGGTGCTCACTGAGCTCGGAAGGTCCCAGGTTGAAGTCCAGCGGTGCTCACTGAGCTCGGAAGGTCCCAGGTTGAGGTCCGGCGGTGTCCAATGCGGTCAAATCCTTGCAATTGAGGTCCAGCAGTGGCCACTGCGTGCAGAAGTTGGCGAAGAGCTTGGCGAAGAGCTTGGCGAAGAATTGGCAAGACGGAAGTGGACATGGAAGTGGAGGCAGAGGTGGTGGAGGAAAAGGATGAGGAGGAGAAGGAGAAACAGGAGGAGGAGAAGGAAAAGGAAAAGGAGATAATTCTGAGAAAATCTAATAACCCTTACGTAAGAGATAGGAAAAATATTAAATATATATAAATAATAATTGAAATATTTATAAATTTAATTTATATATGTTTAATTATATTTAAATTGAAATTTAATTATTGGAAACAAAAAATATTTGTTTATATATATAATCTATTAATTAATAAAATGCTATTTTAATTATAGTTATTTCAAAATAATTATAATTATATATATAAATAAAATTATATTATATATTTTTATATTTTATATATATTATTTTATATATATTATTTTATAATTAATTTTAGATTTTTTTCTTAGATATATTTTGTATTTTTTTGTGTAAAGTGGCTGTGGCCGGCGAAGAAAGGCATTGCCTGTGAGCGGTATTTGCGGTTGCGGTCGGTTTACCTTTTTTCTTTATCTTATTATAATGGTAGTTTTAAGTTGTTTTAGGTGTGATTATCCGTGCGTAGTTATAGGATATTTTGGAATTTGTGATTACAGATCGTATTGGAATAATTATATAATTCTTGTCATCTGGTCTTGTCATATACATAGATATGAGCAGGTTTGCAACGTAATACTGCGAAATACATTGTAATGATTACATGAATCTTGCATGGGGCTTGCGTTGGGAAGGAAATCGGAATACGAAACCTTGTATTTTTCCGTGTAAAGTGGCTGCAGCCGACGAAGAAAGGTATCTCCTGTATGTGGCGGTTGCGGCTGCGGTCGGTTTACCTTTTTTCTTTGTCGCATTATAATGGTGGCTTCAAGTTGCTTTGGGTGTATTTCTGCGTGCGTAGTTAAAGGATATTTTGGAAGCTGTAATTGCAGATTGCATTGGAATGACTATATAATTGTCGTGATCTGCTGTTGTCACATATGTAAATATGTGCAGATTTACGACATGATTTGCAAAATATATTGCAATGGTTACGTCAAGATTGGTTGGCACCGCGGTTACATGCATAATATTTTTCTTTTTTGCAATTGGACATCGTAAATGTTATTGGAATGGTTGCATCAAGGTTGCGATATTGATTTGTCAGCAGATTTTCTCAATTTTGGCGTTGGCGTTAGTAATTTTCCTTATAAAAATATTAAAAAAATATTTCAAAATTATTTTTTTCCTTGTTGTGGTGTCGAGATCCGTCTGTGGAGTTACAATTTCCGAAGCCGTTGCGCGTAATTCTTTTGCATTTTGCAATTCAGCCTGTGCAGATCGCATTGTAATGGCTGTGTCAAGGTTACTTGGTGCCGCGGTTGCATGCGTAATACTATAATTTTGTACAGCTGGATCTCTTAAATCGTATTGGAGTGGCTGCATCCAGGCTGCGACAGTGATTTATCACCAGATTGTCGCAATTTTGGCACTAATAATTTTCATTTCAATTTTTTTTCTAAAAAATATTTTATTTTTTTCTCTTTGGTACCGAGATCCGGTTTTGGAACTACAATTCCTGTTATAATTATGTACAAAAAAAATCTTTGTGTTTAAAAAATATGTTTTAAGAAATTATTACATATAAAAAAAATATGTATAAACATTTGCTATGAGTAAAATCTTCTCTGTGTGCAAAAATGTTTCTGTATAAAAATTTCTGTGTGTGTAAATGATTGTCATGTGTAAAAGTATTGTGTAAAAGTGATCTGTATATAAATATTTATTGTGGGTAAAATTTTGTTGTGTATATTGTAGTGTTTTGTGTAAATTTTGTAATACAAAATAGTATTGGGATATCTTGTAGTACAAAGTAATATTGGGAAGGATTTTGTGTACATATTGAAATACAAAATAATATTGGAATATATTTTGTGTAAATTTTGTAATATAAAATAGCATTGGGATATCTTGGGGTACAAAATAATATTGGGAATTATTTGTATAAATAATATAATATAAAATAATATTGTGAAATATTTTGTAGAAATTTTGTAAAATACATAAATATTGGGATTTTTTTTGTAAATTTTATAATATATAGTAGTATTGGGAAGTATTTGTGCAAGCTTTGTAATATAAAGTAGTATTGGAAAGTGCTTTGTACAAATTTTGTAATATAAAATAATATTGGAAAGGATTTTGCGTAAATGTTAACTACAAAATAATATTGGAATGTACTTTGTACTAGCTTTATAATATAAAATAATATTGGGATATCTTGGGGTACCAAGTAGTATGTTCAATGCTTTGTTTAAATAATGTAATAGAAAATAGTATTGTGAAGTATTTTGTACAAGTTTTGTTAAATTCAGAAGTATTGGGAAATATTTTTTTGTAAATTTTGTAATATAATATAATATTGGGAAGTGTTTTGTACAAGCTTTGTAGTATAAAGTAATATTGGGAAGTGATTTATACAAGCTTTATATTTTATAGGTACTAGCTAATTTGTGCAAGTTTTGTAGAACAAAGTAATACTGGGATGTCTTGTAATATAAAATAATATTGGGATTGCTTTATGCAAGCATTGTACTACAAAATACAATTGTGAAGTATTTTGTGCAAACTTTATAATATAAAGTAGTATTGGGAGGTGTTTTATACATATTTTGTAATACGAAGTAATATTAGAACGTACTTTGTACAAGCTTTATAATACAAAATAATATTGGGACCTGCTTTGTACAAACTTCGTAGTACAAAATATTTTATAAAACATTTTTTATATAAATATTTCTATATCTCAAATTTTCTAATGTATAAAAAAATCGAGATAAATTAAGACTAATTTCGAAGAGATAAGAAAGATTAAGCTGCACTCAAATGGCATGAAAATAGTCAAGAAGAACTTAGCTAACATATGGGAAGATATGAAATAAGATAAGAAGAACTCAGATAAAATGAAATGCAAATATAAAATATGGAACGTGGGATAAGGAGAATACAATATGAAATAGAAAAAAAATAATTAATATTGCATTGAACGGGATCATATACGGGTTATTTTTTTGGATAATAATATTGCAATAACACGCACTAGCCTGGCTAACGCACGGCGCATTTAAATTCCTTAGTAACAATATTAAGAAATAATTTAAAAAAATTATTATAATAAAAAATAAAGTAAAAAGATAGCTAGGATAAGGTAAGAAGAATTCAAATAAGATAAAGTATGGAGTGGGAAGAATACAGTAAGAAGTGTAGGGTATAAAGAAAGCAGTCCGAAGTATAATAGGATGTATAGAATGCGAATAGTGTAATATAATGTATAAAATATAAAATGTAAAATGTAAAATATAAAATAAGAAATATAAAATAGAATTTTAAATCCAATTAAAACATCTAAATTATAATATAATAAAATAATTATTTTATCCAAAATATTAAATATGTATTTTATTCATTAAAATTATTTAATATATTAATTTATTCCAAAAAAATTATGTATTTATTAATATTATCCTAATATATTTTTCAAATAAAAAAAATATTTTAATTTTTATAATTTATATATAAAATATTTTTATATTATTATATATTAATAATTAATATAATCTAAATTATATATTTATAATTAAATTAAATATATTATAATTATTTTTTTTTTAAATATAGAATTTAATTAAAATATAATATTTATAATATTATTATTAATAATTAAATTAAATTAAAATTTTTAAATTTAAAAATCGTATTTTAATAATAATTATCCGAATAATTATTAACAATATTTATTGCTAAATTATATATTAAATAAAATAACTTAATAATTTAAATATTTCCGACATTAAATAATTTATAATAATTTTTATTTAGAGATATTTTAATAATAGGGAAATAAAATAACAATAAAATAATTTCATTTTTTCTTATTTTGATTTTAGGGTTTCGAATTTCATGGGTATCTTTTTTTTTCGTTTTTTCCCTTATTTTCCTGTTTCTGAAAATCCGCCGACCCCAGCCATCTGCAGGGGGAGCGCGCCCGAGGAAAAGTGGCTTTGCGGCGCCTTTGGCGGCCCAGCAGCATGTCCTATAGCCATCTGCCGGATGCTTTCCCTTGGCCTTTCAGCAGCATATTCTTTGGCCTTTCAGCAGCATGTTCTTTGGCCACCTGCCGGGCGCTTTCCTTGACATTTTCTTCTGGCCACCTGCTGGGGGCTAGGCTGGCCTTAAACCTGTCCCGGCGCCCTAGGCTGCCCTTAAACCCCTTTCCCGGCGCCTGTGGCGGCCCAGCAGCATGTCCTTTGGCCACCTGCCGGGCGCTTTCCTTGAGATGTTCTGCTGGTTTCAGAAAGCAACGTTAGGCACTAGGCTGGCCTTAAACCCCTTCCGGCGCCCTAGGCTGCCCTTAAATCCCTTCCCGCGCCCTTGGCGGCCCAGCAGCATGTCCTTTGGCCACCTGCCGGGCGCTTTCCTTGAGATGTTCTCCTGCTTTCAGAAAGCAACGTTAGGCACTAGGCTGGCCTTAAACCCTTCCCGGCGCCCTAGGCTGCCCTTAAACCCCTTCCCGGCGCTCTTGGCGGCCCAGCAGCATGTCCTTTGGCAACCTGCCGGGCGCTTTCCTTGAGATGTTCTCCTGCTTTCAGAAAGCAACATTAGGCACTAGGCTGGCCTTAAACCCTTCCCGGCGCCCTAGGCTGCCCTTAAAGCCCTTCCCGGCGCTCTTGGCGGCCCAGCAGCATGTCCTTTGGCCACCTGCCGGGCGCTTTCCTTGAGATTTTCTCCTGGTTTCAGAAAGCAACGTTAGGCACTAGGCTGGCCTTAAACCCTTCCCGGCGCCCTAGGCTGCCCTTAAACCCTTCCCGGCGCCCTTGGCGGCCCAGCAGCATGTCCTTTGGCCACCTGCCGGGCGCTTTCCTTGAGATGTTCTCCTGGTTTCAGAAAGCCACGTTAGGCACTAGGCTGGCCTTAAACCCTTCCCGGCGCCCTAAGCTGCCCTTAAAGCCCTTCCCGGCGCCCTTGGCGGCCCAGCAGCATGTCCTTTGGCCACCTGCCGAGCGCTTTCCTTGAGATGTTCTCCTGGTTTCAGAAAGCAACGTTAGGCACTAGGCTGGCCTTAAACCCCTCCCGGCGCCATCGGCTGCCCTTAAAAGCCCTTCCCGGCGCTCTTGGCGGCCCAGTAGCATGTCCTTCCACCTGCCGGGCGCTTTCCTTGAGATTTTCTCCTGGTTTCAGAAAGCACCGTTAGGCACTAGGCTGGCCTTAAACCCTTCCCGGCGCCCTAGGCTGCCCTTAAAGCCATTCCCGGTGCCCTTGGCGGCCCAGCAGCATGTCCTTTGGACCTGCCGGGCGCTTTCCTTGAGATTTTCTCCTGGTTTCAGAAAGCAACGTTAGGTACTAGGCTGGCCTTAAACCCTTCCCGGCGCCCTAGGCTGCCCTTAAACCCCTTCCCGGCGCCCTTGGCGGCCCAGCAGCATGTCCTTTGGCCACCTGCCGGGCGCTTTCTCTTGGTTTCAGAAAGCAACGTTAGGCACTAGGCTGGCCTTAAACCCTTCCCGGCGCCCTAGGCTGCCCTTAAACCACTTCCCGGCGCTCTTGCGGGGCGCTTTCCTTGAGATGTTCAAGCAACGTTAGGCACTAGGCTGGCCTTAAACCCTTCCCGGCGCCCTAGGCTGCAACCCCTTCCCGGCGCCCTTGGCGGCCCAGCAGCATGTCCTTTGGCCACCTGCCGGGCGCTTTCCTTGAGATGTTCTCCTGGTTTCAGAAAGCAACGTTAGGCACTAGGCTGGCCTTAAACCCTTCCCGGCGCCGTAGGCTGCCCTTAAAGCCCTTCCAGGCGCTCTTGGCGGCCCAGCAGCATGTCCTTTGGCCACCTGCCGGGCGCTTTCCTTGAGATTTTCTCCTGGTTTCGGAAAGCAACGTTAGGCACTAGGCTGGTCTTAAACCCCTTCCGGCGCCCTAGGCTGCCCTTAAACCCCTTCCCGGCGCTCTTGGCGGCCCAGCAGCATGTCCTTTGGCCACCTGCCGGGCGCTTTCCTTGAGATTTTCTCCTGGTTTCAGAAAGCAACGTTAGGTACTAGGCTGGCCTTAAACCCTTCCCGGCGCCCTAGGCCGCCCTTAAAGCCCTTCCCGGCGCCCTTGGCGGCCCAGCAGCATGTCCTTTGGCCACCTGCCGGGCGCTTTCCTTGAAATTTTCTCCAGGTTTCAGAAAGCTACGTTAGGCACTAGGCTGGCCTTAAACCCTTCCCGGCGCCCTAGGCTGCCCTTAAACCCCTTCCCGGCGCCCTGGGCGGCCCAGCAGCATGTCCTTCCACCTGCCGGGCGCTTTCCTTGAGATGTTCTCCTGGTTTCAGAAAGCAACCTTAGGCACTAGGCTGGCCTTAAACCCTTCCCGGCGCCCTAGGCTGCCCTTAAAGCCCTTCCCGGCGCTCTTGGCGGTCCAGTAGCATGTCCTTTGGCCACCTACCGGGCGCTTTCCTTGAGATTTTCTCCTGGTTTCAGAAAGCAACGTTAGGCACTAGGCTGGCCTTAAACCCTTCCCGGCGCCCTAGGCTGCCCTTAAAGCCCTTCCCGGCGCCCTTGGCGGCCCAGCAACATGTCCTTTGGCCACCTGCTGGGCACTTTCCTTGAGAAAGCAACGTTAGGCCGGGCAGCCAGCAGCGGCTGCTGCTGCCGCGGCAGCAGCGGCAGCACGGCAGCAGCATAGCAGCATAGCAGGACAGCAGCAGCATAGCAGCATAGCAGAACAGTAGGATTTCAAACGGGCCGCTCCGGACTCCGGGAAGCTTGCTATTGCGAATACCTTCGCATCATTTTCGGCACGACATTAGTGATGTTTCGCCGTTGCCGATACGTCACAAAGCCATGCAGCTTGTGCTTGGCCGGCTCACTGGCCACAAGCTCTGGCAAACATGCGGACAAAAAACGGAAGCCTCAGTGCCTTTTGCTCCGTTTTAAACAGAGACGAGTAATCATTTTACTCGGGTTTCAGAGGTGCCGGTAAGCCCTTCGCCATTCGATGGTGTTTTGCCGTTACGAATGTCCTGCGGCCATGCAGCTGGTACTTGGCCGGCTCGCTGCCACACAATCTGCAAAGCCTCTCAATCTCTCACCTTTCGTCGACCGGCCCTTTTTCACGGACCTCCTTCTTCCACACAATTTTGGGCGCCCGGGGTCGGCGACAGGGGCGGCAGCCCTTAAATCCGGGCGCCGGCCCCGCGCCCGTGTCCTCGCCGGAGGCCTTCGGTGGTAACCGAAGATTATATACACTGGCCGCCCCTGCCGCCGACCACCTCGTACTTACCCCCGGTCCACGATTATCGTTGTAATTTACAGTGTATTTTGCGTGTGGTGTTCAAAAAATATCGTTTTTTACAGGGTTTCGTGGCCTTCGCCGGAGTTCATCTTGGCGACGTTAAAAAACCATAGGTTTTTCATGGTTTTGGGTCTTAGGAAGGGGTCTGGCCATCTTGACGGCTTTGGTGTCAACATAGGGCCAACATCGGCCTAGATGTGGGCTACATGGGTCCACGTAAGGCTAAGATAGGGGCAAGCCTGCGCCGACATAGGGCCGACCTCGGCCAAGATGTGGGCCAGATGGGCCCGCATCGGGCCAAGATAGGGCCAACATGGGGCCACATGGGCCCACATAAGGGCAGGCTGGGGCCAACATGGGCCATGATAGGGGCAAACCTGCGCCATCCAAGGGCCAACATCGGCCAAGGTGGGCCCACATAAGGCCAAGATAGGGCCAACATCGGGCCACATGGGCCCACATAAGGCCAAGATAGGGGCAGGATGGGCCATGCTAGGACCAACAACAAGCACAACAACAACAACAAAAACAACAAGCACAACAACGACAACCACAACAACAACCACAACAACAACAAAACACAAGGACGACAACGACAACCACGACAACAACAAAAACAACGACAACGACAACGACAACAACAACATCAACAACAACAACACCAACAACAACCACAACAACAACAACCACCACAACCTAGGGCCAAGACAGGGGCAAACCTGCGCCCAAATACAACAACAACAACGACAACAAAAAACAAGGACGACAACGACAACAACAACAACAACCACAACAACAACAACCTCGGGCCAAGACAGGGGCAAACCTGCGCCCACATAGGGCCAACACCGGTCAACAACAACAACACCACCACCACCAACAACAACAACACCAACAAGAACAACGACGACAACGACAACAACAAGAACAACAACAACGACGACGACGCCGCCGAAGGCCAACATCGGCCAAGATGTGGGTGGGCTACATGGGCCGACCTAAGGCCAAGATAGGGACTACATAGGCCAAGATAGGGCCAACATCGGCCAAGCTGTGGGCTACCTGGGTCGACATTACAACA